>NZ_JACIAS010000003.1:0-944180 GCF_014194915.1 Rhizobium sp. BK512
CAGGAACTTGACCACAACGACCGACACGAACAATACCTAAAGGCGGGTCACTTCTCAGTGCAAATCCCGGGTCAACTCTCAGCGCAAATCAACAGGCGGCGCCGTTCTGCCAGTGCGGGGAAACGAGAGTATAATTCTTCGCGGCGAGGGCGAAGGGCTATGTCGGATCGCGACCTGAGGCCAATCTCGAGGTTCTCGTCCACGGAAAGCGATTCAAACACATTGTCGCTCTGGGGGACATAACCCATTCCGCGCTTCACGAACTCGCTGGGCGCCATGCCTTCTACAAACGTCGAATCTAGCCTGATGCTGCCACTACGCAGCCGGGCCAACCCTATCAAAGCCTTTAGAAGAGTTGATTTGCCGGCACCGTTGGATCCGACAACTGCCACGATCTCATCATGGGAGACAGTCAGGCTGATATTATTCAAGATGTCAGGATCAGCCTCATAGCCGACTGTCAATTTCTCGGCGACGAGGAGCTCCGTCATCACAGCGACCCGAATTGCAGGTCGCCCATGTAGGCGTCGATGACCCGTGGGTCCGAGGAGACGGCTTCCGGGGTGCCTGAGGCAATCACACAGGCTTCAACCATCACCAAGACATGATGAGCGTAGGTCATGACCGCCTCGAGATCATGCTCGATAAATAAAAACGTGGTCTTCGACCGGCCCTGTAGGGAAATTATCGTTTCGAAAATCGTTGATCGTAACCCTTCGTTCATTCCGCTCATTGGTTCGTCAAGCAGGACCATGGACGGCTCGGTCATCAACACCTGAGCGAGGTTGAGAAGCTTTTTTTGACCGGCAGACAACGTGCCGGCATATTGATCCGCCTTCTTTTCAAGCCTCAGTTTCTCCAGCATTCCTTCGGCGGCGGCGCGTCCGATCGTTTCCCGATCACGGACGGATCGCGGCGCGACGAAGAGTGACGCCAAATGCTCTCCCGGTTGTCCCGGACATGCCACCATCAAGTTCTCGATCACGGTCATTCCAGAGAAAACTCGCGGAAATTGAAAGGACCGTGCCAAGCCGAGACGCGCAATACGATGGGGCGGCAGGCCCACGATACTCTGCTGGTTGAAAAGAATTTTGCCCTCATCTGCCCGGGAATGTCCGGTGATCAGATCGAACAGCGTGGTTTTCCCCGCGCCATTCGGGCCAATGAGCGCTGTCACAGATCCACGCTGAATGTCGAAGTTTACATTCGAGACGGCCCAACGTCCGCTGAAAGCTTTGGAGATACCTGCTACTCGCAAGATGGGCATATCAGTAGTCATGGTCGCGTGCCCGTCCTCTTCTGTTGCCCAAGAAACCATGGGGGTAAACGCGACTTAGGACGATCAGCAAAAATCCAACCACCAAGAAGCGGAGAGACGCCTGTTCGGTCGCGGAGAGCGACGTCTCGATGAGCCGTGACCCCTCCATCAGCGTCCAGAACACCACGCTTCCCAACATTATTCCCCAGTAGTTTCCGAGGCCCCCAATAAGCAGGATGACAAACCCGAAAAACGTAAAGGTCGGGTCAAAGATGCCTGGATATAAATATGTCACATCGAGAGCGATGAAGAATCCGGCCACCGCGGCGAGTGCTGCGCCTATTGCCAAAGATTGCATCCTGAACCACAGGGTGTTTTTTCCCAACGCGGCGATCGCTGTCTCGTCATCGCGAATGCCACGGAGGACCCTGGACCACGGCGTCCGTTCGAGCATCTTCATCAGTCCCGTTAGTGCCGCGAACGTGATCCACACAAACAGCAAGAGAGGGATTTGCTTGTATTCACCAAGACCGATCCCTGAGAATAATGAAGTGATCCACTCACTGGCCGATCGCCATTCCACATCGAAACCGATCAGGCCCTGGTTGCCGCCGCTGAAGTCAGTGTTTTGCAGGATGTGCCGAACGATCTCGGCAAATGCGATCGTCACGATTGCGAACTGATCCGGCCCGAGCCTGCTCGTTGACCATCCAATTACCATCGCGACAACGGCAGATAAAACCAGAGACGCCGAAAATGCCAACCATAGGGAAAACCCGGCTTCGGCGACCAGTATCCCTGCCCCGTAGGCACCGATTGCCATAAACCCTGCTTGGCCGAAATTCAGCAGACCCGTGAATCCGGTGTTAAGCTGGAGCCCGAGCGTGAGTATTCCGTAGATGCCCGCGATCACCCCGACATTGATCCAGAAATCCACGCTCATGGGCGGCGCTGCGCGCGAGCGAAGATGCCACGAGGTACAGCAAGGAGCATGAGAACCAGGAAAACCAGAGCCACGAGAGGCTTCCATTTTGCGCCGAGCAACAAAGCAGACCACTCCTGCGAGAGGCCAATCACCAAGCCCCCGAGCATTGCGCCGTAGATATTGCCAATTCCGCCAAGCGTGGCCGCGGCAAACAAGCTGAGCAACAAGGTCAGACCGAAATTTGGATTGAAACTTCCGACAGCTGTCGCATAGACAATGCCGGCGGCGCCAGCCAGCAGGCCCGACAAGAGCGATGTGAGATCTATGGTGTGCCCGACACCGATACCGCAAACTTCGGCAAGCAGACGATTGTCAGAAACCGCCCGCATCGTCTTCATCGCACCACTGATCCACAGGCCTATTGCAAGCATCGACAAAGCTGCCAGGGCCATGACGAAACCGAGCGCCTGTTGGGTCCCCACGCGAAAAGGCCCTAAAACCATCGTCGACAGGACGTCAATATCGAACGATCGTGACTCGCTGCCGCCAAAAAACTGAATCGTGAAGCGAATGAGAAAGCTTAATCCTATTGCGGACAAGAAGCATTGAAGTGTGCTTGCGCCAGCATTCCGTAATGGGCGCCAAACGAGTTTTTCGGCCAGAATCGAGAGAAGCGCTGTCCCCAAGATGGCCAGCAGCACCGACAGCGGCAGTGGCGTACCCAGCGCGGTGAACATCAACGTGAAGTATGCCCCAGCCACGAGAAAATCACCGTATGCGAGGTTCACGAGTTTCATGACGCCCATTATGAGCGTCAGCCCCATTGCACCGAGGCCGACGTAGCTACCAGTTACAAATCCGTTGATCGTCGCTTGCGAGACTTTCACGGTTCCAAAAAATGCAATCAAGCAGAGGAAGATAAAGAAGAGAGATACCAGCAGTTTCGCCGGTTTCGGCACTCCCGTGAAGTAGGCTTGCGCGGTAGCTGACACTCTCAAGCCTCGGCCACTCCTCCGGTTCGTCAAAGCTTACCTCACGTCGATTTGCCTGACCGTCACCTGCTCGCCGTTCCGATACTGGAATATATCATAAAGACCGCTCGTGGGATCTCCGTTCGGCGCAAAGCGAAATGCTCCCGACACCCCGATATAATCAATCGGTCTTCCCGCCGCGGCATCCTTCACGGCCTCCGCCAATGTCTCAAGGGTGAATTGCCTCGCCCCTTCCCTTGTCACCTCTCGGACCTTTTGGCGAATGAGCTCTGGATCGGTTGCACCAGCCTCAATGGCCGAAAGAACACAGAGAATGCCCGCATCGAACACGTTCGCCGCATAGGAACCGGCTTCCGCCCCTCCCGCCTGCCGCCAAAGTTCGTTGAATAATCGGTATGCCGGGGTTCCACGGGGGGATCCGCCGGCAACGCCGTAAGCCCCGTTGATGGCCCGCGCCGGAATGCTCTTGGGCACTCTGGCGAAAGACAACGCATCCGCAACAAACAGTTTGTTTGGGTCGAATTTACCGCTGCGGACGAGTGCTGCCCCGAGCCTCGCGTAAGTGTCGGGATAATCGATGACGACGTAGGCGTCGGGATTTTCGTCGAAAAGTTGAGCAGCCTCGGAATCGAAGGCTTGCTGCGTGGGATCGAATGCGATGCTCGAGACAATCGTTCCACCGCTTGCCTCCCAATCCGATCTGAACGTGCGAGACAGAGCGTCGCCGTATGGCTCGTTTCGAAAGAGGATCGCAACCCTCTTGCGGGCACCGACATAGGTCTCGATTGCCCGGACCAACGCCTTCGACTGGAGGTCATCCGGTGCGAGTGTGCGGAAAATCGTTCCGCCGTCTTCGACAGCGCGCAGCCGCGTGCTGGATGCCTGCGGCCACAACGTAATCCTTCGCTGTAATGTCACGCCGTTGAGGACGGCGATTGACTCGGGCGTGGTTGCCGGTCCGAGAATGCACGAGACGCCCTTGTCCACGAGCGTCCGCGCAGCAGAGACGGCCGCCTGAGGGTTTCCTTGAGAATCCGCGCTGACCAGATAGACCGAAAGATCAAGTCCGGCCTCCTTCGCAGCGATGTTACTCACCGACACCGCAAGTTTCGCTGCTTTTTCAACGGACGGCCCCATTTCCGACATCGGCCCCGATGCTTCAATCAACGCACCGATGAACATGTCTTTCGCATTGGCGATGCCCGCATCAACGGACACTAGGGCGACGCCCACCAGACAGCCTATGAAAATCGCGGCTTTGGGAAACAAACTCATCAGGAGAGCCCATTTTGTGTCCGAAACGCGATTAAAATCCAACGCTTTCAAAATATCAATGCAGGTCAAGTCCTGCGGAACTGCCTGGCATGTCCCATGGACAAACGGCAGCATTCGGTTTCTAATCGCTGCCAATCAAGCTCGTGACCCAACAGGCCCGATGAGACGAGCACCTGGGTTAAGCGATCGGCAAAAGCGATGTCTGCCGGCGTCTGACAGACGGGGCCGACGAATGCAGGCCTCTAAGTGGACTTTGAGCGGAGACGCTCCTCTCATTCATTTATTGTGACCACATCGCAGCATTGAGATGCGGGCCTCAAAGAAAGGCCGCGGCAAGCTTTCTTTTACAGCTGTATTGCCGACCTCACCCGGTCGGGATGATCGCCGGCAACAGGATGTAATGGGGCCAACGAAATTGAAGCAGCTACAAAACGGATTTTTTATTCTTGTGATCGGTTGCGCTATAGCGGACGGTGACTCAGACACGCTGGGTAGAGACTTCCAGGACGGTTGTCATGTGGAATGAGAGCGATCCGGACACCAGCAAGGGTCTCTATTTCGGTCCGTTTCAATTAATCGCCTCCGAACGTTTGCTGGCTAAGAACGGCAAACAGGTTGCAATTGGCGGCCGTGCGCTTGATATCCTCATCGCGCTGACCCAACGACCCGGCGAGATCTTGACGGGTGACGAGCTGACAAAGCTCGTCTGGAGGGGCCTCACGGTCGAAGAGTCGAACCTCAGGGTTCACATCGCCTCCCTGAGAAAGGCCTTGGCAGACGGCGAGGACGACACACGCTATGTATTGAACGTAGCAGGGCGCGGATATACTTTCGCAGCACCAATCCGTCGAGGGCCGGTCACACCTGAGAGATCACCGACTGCTGAGACGAGCGAGCTGCGTTCTCAGAGCCTTCCCCATGCATTGCCATCTCTTTTTGGTCGAACAGAGACAGTGAATGTCCTGTCGCTGCTGGTTTTGTCACGCCGCTTTGTCACAGTCGTAGGTCCAGGAGGCATCGGAAAAACCACCGTCGCTGTGGCGGTCGCTCATTCGCTTCGCCAGGAATTCGAAGGGAGCGCGATTTATTTCGTTGATCTCACTCTGGTCCAAGATGCCCAGCAGGTTCCAAATGCAGTCGCCTCAGCTCTCGGCTGTTTTGTCCAAGGCCCTGAGGTAGAACCGTTCATCCTGGCGTTTGTATCCGGGAAGAAGATCCTCGTGGTGTTGGACAATTGTGAGCATGTCATTTCGGCCGCCGCAGCCCTTGCGGAACGCCTTTTCCATGCTGCGCCATCGCTCCATTTATTGGCCACCAGTCGTGAGGCGTTGCGCGTAGAGGGTGAGAACGTGCACTTGCTTCTGCCTCTTGATACGCCGCGCGGCGAAGTGACAACGGCTTCCCAGGCCCTTGGCTCTCCTGCTGTCAAACTTTTCATGGAGAAAGCTGCATCTTCTGGGCATAGGTTGAGCCTTACTGACGCAGAGGCACCGACGGTCGCCAATATCTGCCGCCGCCTCGACGGCATCGCCCTGGCGATCGAGCTTGTCGCAAGCCGTGTCGGCACTTTCGGCATCCAGGGTACATTCGATCTCATGGGTAACGACGCCGAGCTCCAGTTGCAGGGGCGCCGCAATGCCGTACCTCGTCACCAAACGCTTCAGGGTATGCTCGATTGGAGCTACAATCTCCTGTCCAACATTGAGCAGGAGGTGCTGAGCAGGCTTTCGATTTTTGTCGGACAATTTACCTTTGAGGCTGCTATCGAAGTCGCCGGGTCCTCGGAAGACACAACCCGGACCACCAATGCCATTGCGAGCTTGGTGGACAAGTCTCTTATCTGGATATCGCCCGCCAACGGGATCGTCACGTATCGGCTTCTCGACACGACACGCGTTTATGCCGCCGCCAAACTTGCGGCCAGCGGCGAAACGGACGCGGTGGCGATGCGACACGCACAATATTTCGCCGACTTTTTGAAAATGCATGAAACCGATGATCTCGTTTCGCATGGGCACAATGTCGAGGCATACGCGCCGCATATCGGCAATATCCGCCAGGCGTTGGGCTGGTGTTTTTCCAGTTCTGGAAGTGTCTGCATCGGCATTGAGCTCACGTCCCATGCCGCTCCCTTGTTCCTTGCATCTTTCCCGCTGCTCGCCGAATGCAGTAACTGGTGCAGCAAAGCGATGGCGACACTTCTGCCGAGCGATCGCGGCCAACGAAGAGAACTCTACCTGCAGAAAGCACTCGCGCTTTCATCGATGTACCTGTGGGATGACAGCGAAAAAGTCAAAGCAGCTCTCGAACGTGGCCTGGAGCTTTCTGAAAAGCTTGGCGAGGATCGGCTTCAGCATTACCTGCTTCTCGGCTTGAATGTCTTCTTTACCCGTCGTGGCGAGTTTACGAGGGCCCTGGGCGTTGCAAAGCGCGCTGCAGCCCTGTCGGAAAAATTTGGGGGGGTGGCGGAGAACGCAATGAGCGAATGGGCCCTGGCGGCGTCCCACCACATTGCGGGAAATCAGTCCGCTGCTGTCATGCACGGTGAGCGGGGGTTTAGACTTGCTGTTAACACCGCCCCATCAGAATTTGTGTACTTTGGGTACGACTACCATGTCCGGGCGCTCGGCACATATGCTCGCTCGCTCTGGATCAGCGGCGCGCAGACGAAGGGTATCGCAAAGGCACGCGAGGCGATCTCGCGCGTGATTGATTCATCGCACCCGGTGCTGTTTTGCGCGGTCCTCCTGGATTCCATTCCGGTTCTGCACTGGGGTGGCCAATCTGAAGAGGCGTTTTCGTTTTGCGAACAGGTTATTGCTCACGCCCTCAGATACTCGCTCCATGCGCAAAAAGCTGTCGGCCTTGCGCTACGTGGTGAGCTCATGATTGCGCGCGGTGAGGTCGAACCAGGCGTCAACATGCTACGCGATGCGCTGAAGACAATGGGCGATAATCAATATCACGTGCAGACACTGGCGACACGGCGTGCGCTCGCCGAAGGCCTGAGACGGCTAGGTGATTACGACGAGGCATTGTTCATGATCAACGACGCCCTAAACCAGGCCGATCAGGCAAGCGCCACACTTTGGCTGCCAGCCCTACTGCACGCAAAAGGCGAAGTGCTAATGGCAATTTCGACACCTTCCGCCGAAGCAGAAGCTTGCCTCACCCGTTCCATCGAGATTGCTCGCCGGCAGAATGCTTTGAGCTGGGAACTAGGAGCAGCGACCTCGCTCGCTCGCATCTGGGCCCAAAAAGGAAAATCCGTGGAGGCAAAGTCTCTTATTCTAGCTGTGCATTCCCGGTTCAACGGCGACGTTGAGGCTTGGGAAGTCAGCTCGGCACGCCAGCTGCTCGACGAACTCCGGTAACATCCGTGCGCCTCGATTTGGGATCGCTTCGCCGCAGCGCTTCGGACCTTCACAACGATTCACAAATCTAAACTCGTATTTCCCGGTATAGGTGTGTTCCATGCGAGAGAACGGGAGATCTCGTGCTTCCGACCGGCCATTTGATGGAGGCGCGACGAATGCTCTCGGGATATACAGTTCCGCTGACGCCGGACGGTAAGTCCTCACTGACCCCGCCGCCACCTTGGCACTATTCCGGCGATTGCATCGCCGTCGAATACTGGGCGGATCCCGCCGCTGTCGCGGCCCTACTTCCTATGGGTCTGACGCCGGACGACGAATCGGAGGGGCGCACGTTCTTCTGGTTTCTCGACTGGCAGTTCACAGGCTCGAACGACGAGCACACGGACCCGGCCCGCTATCAGTACCGCGAGGCGTTCATTCTGGTGGAAGCACGTCTCGAAGGCCGCCCAGTCAATTTTTGTCCTTTCATCTTTGTCGATAACGATGCGGCGATCGCACGCGGCTGGATTCAGGGTTATCCCAAGAAACTTGGCAGCATCTATCAAACAAGGAGCTTTTCTGCGCCGGGTGCCGCCGCCTGCCCGCTTGAACCGGGAAGCCGTTTCGGCGCGAGTGTTTCATCTCACGGAGAGCGAATGGCAACAGCTCGGATCGAACTCCGGGAAAAGGTGATGGACCCGGCAAAGGTGTTCAATCGGCCGACCACGATACGGAGGTATTTCCCATCGCTGAGCGCCAGCCAGCAGGGCAGACCCGCGGTCGACGAATTGACGCTGTCGCTGATGGACAATCTTACGTTTTCGGATTTCTGGACGGGGTCCGCAGAACTTTCGATACCCCATGTCGAAGGTGAGGATATGGATGCCCTGGCGCCGCGAGAGGTGGGGCGAGGATTTCGCTTCGGCATGTCGTACTCGGTCTCCGATCTTCCCATACTCAAGGACTATCTGGCCTAGAGGGCTCGCTGCACCTGCTGGTGGTGCTGTGCGACCATGTCGTCGCACGGCACATGGCGAATTCGTGCACACAAGCGGACGCCCCCCATGGATGTCTGGTCCGGAACCGGTTCCCAGAGCGGCCGAAAGGCTATGTCGGTCTCCTTGTCCTTTCCATGCAATGGTCGTGCCCGTCCTACACCTAGGTGTGATTCTCGAACGGGACCATCGAAGCTAGTTTTCATGCGGAGAAAACAGCCTACCCAATCACATGCCCATTTCACGACCAGGTAGCGACGCGGTTTGATGCCGTTGTCGGTGACTGCAGCAAGGCGTGATCGGATTTCTGCAACAGAATTCCAGTTCAGTCGCATGACTTACTTTTTGTGCTCGCAAGATGCCGAGCCCTGTCTCAATGCAACCACACAGGAAGCCATAGCCATGAAACAGCTCAAGACCTATGTCACCCTTGCAGCCACCCTTCCATTCATCGCGCTGGCGGCGCCCGCGAACGCTGAAACGCTCAAGAATATCGTTCTGGTGCACGGCGCCTGGGTGGATGGCTCTGGTTGGAAACCCGTCTACGAAATCCTGACCAAGGAGGGTTTCAAAGTCACGATGGCCCAGGAGCCCGAGACGTCCTTCGCGGACGACGTGGCTGCAACCAAGCGCGTTCTCGACCTTCAGGACGGCCCGACACTTCTCGTCGGTCACAGCTACGGCGGCTCGATCATCACCGAGGCGGGCGTCCACCCGAACGTGACAGCGCTGGTTTACGTCGCCGCACACGCACCCGATGTCGGCGAAGACGAAGGCACCCTTGGAAAGAAAACTCCAAGCGTCCTGGCCAAGACCGAAGGCGCAATCAAGAAGACGCCTGACGGCTATACGTACCTGAACCCGGTCGACTTCCCGAAGCTCTTCGCTCCGGACATGCCAAGAGGGCAGGCAGAATTCGAGGCCCGGTCGCAGGTGCTTGCGGCAGCCGAAGTGTTCACCACACCGCTGACTGCAGCGGCATGGAAAACGAAGCCGAGTTGGGCAATCGTCGCGGGGAATGACCAGATCATCAACCCGGATCTGGAGCGCTGGTACTACGAAAGAGCGAAGAGCCGCACGATCGAGATCAAGGGAGCAAGCCACTCCGTATACGAATCCCATCCCCGGCAAGTGGCAGACGTGATCATCCGAGCTGCCCGCGAGGCTGAGCAAGACGCCTCGACCGCCAAGAAGTAACGCGCCTTGCCATATAGCCGCAACCGCTCGCCCACAGATGCGGAGACATTCCTCCGGACGCAGATCCCAATCGGTCAAATCGAAACCACGCGGTTGTCGACCGACTGACAAGCAGGAGCCCAGAAGACGATGAACTGGCAACGACACCGCGAAGAGCACCTTGCCCGCATCAAGGCGGGAAGTGCTCTGGCGAAGGGAAAAATCGTCGAGGCACGTGACGCGACCCGGCTGTTGGAGGCGGTGGTCCGTCCTGGCGATCGCGTGTGCCTTGAGGGTGACAATCAGAAGCAGGCTGATTTGCTCAGCAGCGCATTGCTGGCCGTCGACCGAACAAAGGTCAACAACCTTCACATGGTACAGTCCGGCGTGGTTCTTCCCAGCCATCTCGATCTGTTCGATCACGGCATCGCCAAGCGGCTCGATTACGCCTACTCAGGTCCCCAATCGGCACGCATTGCGAAAATGTTGTTCGGCGGCAAGATCGAACTGGGCGCGGTTCACACCTATCTCGAGCTTTTTGCCAGGTATTTTATCGATCTCACGCCCAATGTCGCGTTGATCGCCGCAGTCAGCGCTGATCGCGACGGCAACCTCTATACGGGACCGAACACGGAAGACACGCCCACCGTCGTCGAAGCGACCGCCTTCAAGGACGGGGTCGTAATCGCCCAGGTCAACGAGATTGTCGATCGGATCCCCCGTGTCGATATCCCCGGAGATCGCATTGATTTCGTCGTCGAAGCCGACAAGCCGTTTTTTGTGGAACCATTGTTCACGCGCGATCCGGGCGCTATCACGGAAACGCAGATTCTGACGGCCATGATGGCCATTAAAGGGATCTATGCTCCATACGGCGTGAAACGTCTCAACCACGGGATCGGATTCAGTACTGCCGCGATCGAACTCCTTCTTCCCACATTCGCAGACAAGCTCGGCCTTAGGGGCAAGATCGCATCCCACTTTGCTTTGAACCCCCATCCCGCGTTGATTCCGGCGATTGAATCAGGCTGGGTCCAACAGATCCACTCGTTCGGTTCGGAAGTGGGGATGGACGACTACATCCGCGCCCGACCCGATGTCTACTTCACCGGAGCGGACGGTTCCCTGCGTTCTAACAGGGCTTTTAGCCAGGTAGCTGGTCTCTATGCCTGCGATATGTTCATCGGCTCGACACTTCAGATCGACCTCGACGGCAACTCATCCACGATTACGACCCAACGTATCGCAGGCTTCGGCGGTGCGCCGAACATGGGTTCCGACCCGCGGGGTCGGCGTCATCCGAGCGAGCCATGGCTCCAGGCTGGCAAGGAAGCGGATCCCGATATCCCTGCACCATTGCGCCGCGGTCGCAAGCTCGTCGTTCAGATCGGTGAAACGTTTGGAGAAAAAAACGTCCCCCTGTTCGTCGAGAAGCTGGACGCGTTAGCCCTCGCTGAAAAACTCAAGCTCGATCTGGCGCCAGTCATGATCTACGGCGATGACGTGACGCATATTGTTACGGAGGAAGGCATAGCAAACCTCCTCCTGTGCCGGGATAGCCGGGAGCGTGAACAGGCCATCCGCGGAGTGGCAGGCTATACCGACGTCGGCCGCGCGCGCGACAAGAAGATGGTCCAGCACCTGAGGGAACGAGGCGTGATCCGACGCCCGGAAGATCTCGGCATCGACCTTCTCGACGTGGATCGAAATCTGCTGGCAGCTCGCTCCATCAAGGATCTCGTCCGATGGTCGGGCGGTCTTTATTCCCCTCCCTCGAAGTTTCGCAACTGGTGAAAGGAACACGTGATGGAAGATCTTACCTTTCACCACACGACCAACAGGCGGGCTTCCGGCGACAGAAGACTCGCAATCGTTGGTGTAGTGGCCTCCGGAAATCTCGAAGTCCTCGCCGAGCGTGTCCTGCCCGACAACCACTGCCAGGTCGAAATCAGGACGGCAGCCGAAGGGTTCAGAGAAGTCTGGACCGCTGTCATCGATGACTTTGTCGAGCGATACGCGCCCGGTGGGCTCAAGTTGTCCATCAACGATGGGGGCGCACGGCCGGATACGGTGATGCTGCGATTGGCGCAAGCGGTCAGCGTGATGGAGGAACAAGAATGAGCTCTGGAGAAAAAACGCGGCCTGCAAAACCGCAGGATATGTCTTCGAGCTGGTATGAGGCTTCGGCGCGCCAGCGTGTCGACTTTGTGCTGGATGCAGGAAGCTTCCAGGAATTCCTCGGACCGGAAATGCGGGAGGTCAGCCCCCACCTTCGCGTCTTCGATCTCCCCGAGCAATTCGACGACGGCATAGTCATCGGACGTGGCCTGCTCGCAGGATCGCCTGTGTTCATTGCGGCCCAGGAAGGCCGTTTCATGGGCGGCGCGTTCGGCGAGGTCCATGGGGCCAAACTGACAGGCCTCCTGCGCGCGGCCCGGGATGCGAAGTCGATACCCTTGTTGATCCTTTTCGATACTGGCGGCGTGCGGCTTCAGGAGGCAAATGCCGGAGAGCTGGCGATTGCCGAAATAATGCGGGCCGTTGTCGAAGCAAGGACCGCCGGCGTGAAGATCATCGGACTTATCGGCGGCCGCGCGGGCTGCTACGGCGGAGGCGGTTTGACAGCCGGCTGCTGCTCCGCTCTCGTCGTCTCCGAACAAGGACGCATTGCCGTTTCCGGACCGGAAGTCATCGAGACGAACCGAGGGATCGAAGAATTCGATGCCCGCGATCGCGCTTTGGTGTGGCGAACGATGGGCGGAAAACACAGACATCTGATCGGCGCAGCCGATGTCTTTGTCGACGACACGGCAGAAGCGTTTCGAGAGGCGGCGTCGACACTCGTAGAAACCGTAGCGGGTCTCACCCTCGAGACCCTTTTGAACGAGCAGCTTCGCCTCGAGAAGCGCTTGCAAAGCTTTGGCGCGTCTGGCGACGCGCTCGATATCTGGAAGGCGATCGGTGTGCCCGAGGCCGCTTCGGTGCCCGGAATGCCAACTGAAAAATTCATATCCCTCGCCGACAAACTGCGGAGCACCCACCATGACGCTCGATGAAATCTTGGCCTCGCTTTTTCCCGACGGCTGCAAGGTGGAGAACGACAACGGTATCCTTACCGGATACGGCTCCCTCCAAGCTGGAGGCCAGGGCCTGGTGATCGGGGTTTCGGACCGGACCGCATTGGGCGTAGACGAGGCGATCCGCCTTTCAAGCTTCGTCCTCGGCGCCCTGAAAACGGGCAGCGGCCCGATTCTTGTTATCGTCGACAGCGACAGTCAGCGGATGAGCAAGCGCGACGAGCTGCTGGGCCTGAATGAATTCCTGGCGCACCTCGCCAAATGCCTGATTTATGCCGACATACACGGTCGGCCGACCATCGGCATCCTCTACGGCCATTCCGCGGCCGGGGCGTTCCTCGCGACGGCATTGGCAACACGGGTGTTGGTCGGGCTACCGGGGGCATCTCCTGCGGTCATGGACCTGCCCTCGATGTCGAAGGTGACAAAGCTTTCTGTCGAGGTTCTCGAAGAAAAAGCGAAATCGACGCCGGTTTTCGCGCCCGGCCTCGAAAACCTGGCACAGACAGGGGCGGTTCACCGAATATGGAGTGAGACCGACTCTCTTGCGGCACAGCTCAATGCACTGTTGGCCGATCTGCCGGACATTCGTGATATTCGCGATTCATTGGGCAAGGAACGCAAGGGCCGTATAAAGGCTGCCGAAATTGCGGAGCGGGTTCATGCGCTCGCACTCGCACGGTAACATCGTGCCGCCGAGGCGGCACGATTTGGTATCGTTGGATCCGCAGTCATGGACCTCGATAATCGAGGACAATCCTTGCCTTTCTTCCGAGCCGCTGATTGCTGAATGGCGCAGACGCGGTTGGCCCGTGGTCGCTCGCAGGCCGGAGGCGGGAGGGCCGGCAGGCATTTCCGTCGGCCTGCCCTTGCCTCCATCTGCCGGAAAGAAACGGCTCTCCCTGGTAGTTCAAGAACATCAGATCCTGTCAGTTGATCGCCCTCCTGTTCTGGAAGCGGTCCACCCCAAATCACCCAGTGAATGGATTCCGACGCTGCGGGAAATCGGCGACTTGGCGTCCCGGCACGCGATCGAAGTCAGGGTCTTTGGCAGTCTTGGATGGAGTGTCATTACGGGTCTGGATTATCTGACCTCCAGCTCCGATCTCGATTTTCTGTTTTATCTCCATCGAAATACGAACGCCGTTTCCTTGGCCAACGATCTGGCGGGCATCCAGTCGATGGCTCCGATGCGATTGGATGGAGAGTTCATCCGCGATGACGGCGCCGGAGTTCACTGGCGGGAGTTTCTTGGCTCAACTGGCGACATTCTCGTCAAATCCATCTCGGGAACGATGCTGTGTCACCCGACGGCATTTCTGAACGGGGGTACGCACCTATGAGAAATTTCCTGATGCCCCCTCCCGCCACGCACGAACGATCACATGCCAGAGATAGGCGGCCAGCAAACCTCAACTACATCGCGTCCACAGCGACGGCCTGCCTTTTATTGGAGCTCGAAACCTGGCCGAAACCGGGGCTCGTCAGTCACATTGACTGCGGCAGCCACGACGACATGAATTGCGAGACGTTTCGTGAAAGCGCCGCAGCAATAAGCCCCTTCCTCGGAGCGCTGGCGGAAGCCGGGGCCCAGGACTGTGAAATGGGGCGCCTGCGGGTCATCGGCATCGAGGCGGAAGCCGCGATGCGTGCCGCCACCTCCGGCATCAATACCCATAGGGGTGCGATATTCGGGATGGGACTTTTGTGCGCGGCAGCGGGTGCGAGAGCAAGCGGCGTTGTCGCCGACGACCTTTCGCTTGGTGCAATCGTCTCAGAACGCTGGGGGCATGACATTCTCGACGGTCCTATCCTGTTGCACAGCCATGGCGACAGGGCGAGACGTCGCTTTGGCGCCGGCGGTGCGCGCCTCGAAGCGGCGGAGGGTTTTCCGACCGTCTATCGGGTTGGTTTGCCCGCCCTACGAGATGCCATCAAGGCGCGTCCGGATGATGCGGAGGCTGCTCGCGTCCAGACTTGTTTCGCGCTGATTGCGGCTCTCGACGACACCAACCTGCTTCATCGGGGCGGCCCGGATGGCCTTCTCTACGCGAAGCAACTCGCGCAGGAGTTTCTGGACGACGGCGGAATCCGTGCTCCGCAGTGGAAACGTCATGCCGCTTTGATCCATCGACAATTTCGCGATCGCTGGCTCAGCCCCGGCGGTTCGGCAGATCTCCTTGCGATGACGTTGTTTGTCGACGTGCATGAGAGACGGGAAATCTGATGGCACATACGATCTTACTCGCCCTGCTTCCTATTTTCTTTGTCATGGCGCTTGGCTACCTTGCTGGGCGCTTGGCTATCGTCGACAATCATCATGTTGAGGGACTGAACGTCCTCGTCATGACCTTTGCCTTGCCCGCGTCGCTGTTCGCAGCGACAGCGACCGCCCCGCGTAGCGAAATGCTCGCGCAAGCACCGCTTTTCCTCATCAGCAGCGGCGTCATGCTCGTCGTGTTTGCCGCCTGGTATCTACTTCAAGTACGCTACATGAAGATCGGCAAGGCGGACGCCTCGCTGCAGGCACTCACGATCGCGTTTCCGAATCTGGCAGGTGTAGGTCTTCCTATTCTTAGTGACGTGCTGGGTCCCAGTGGGACTGTGCCGCTCGCGATCGTACTCGCAAGTGGCTCGATCATCATTAGCCCGCTGTCATTGCTTCTCGTCGAGATGCATGTCGACAAGCCCGGCGGGAATAACGGGCAGCGGCCCAAGATCTCGCACAGTCTGTGGCATGCCCTGACGAAGCCTGTCGTCGTCGCCCCCTTGCTTGGAATACTATTTTCACTCAGTGGGCTGAAAACGGGTGATGTCGTCGATGCCAGTCTGCTTCTAATTGGTCACGCAGCCCCCGGCGTAGCGCTGTTCCTGACAGGTGTGGTCCTTTCCGCGGAGGCTTTCAAACTCGACAGGAAGGTCATAAGCGCGACCGTCATGTCGAACCTGGTGCGCCCCATCCTGACGACTGGCGTCGTACTGGTGTTGTCGATCCCGTGGGACGCAGCCAAAGTCGCCATCTTGCTGGCGGCTGTACCTTCCGGCTTTTTCGGGATCCTGTTTGCTGTCAACTATCGCCTTGACTCGCGTGCGACGGGATCGATGGTGATCGCAAGTACGGTCTCGAGCATCGTCACATTGGCCATCGCTGTGGCCATCCTCTTTCCGAGGTGAAAGCCCGCCATGCCAGTCGCCATCCTGTGTTCCGGACAAGGACACCAGAATTCTGCGATGTTTTCTCTCACGGAAAGTGCACCGGAAGCCGATGAGCTTTTTGCGTATTGCGCGAACTTGCTTGGCGGCGTCGACCCTCGCGAACTCGTCAAACGAGAATCGATCGAGACGCTTCACGGCAATCGAACCGGCCAGATACTTTGCACGCTGCAGGCGCTGGCGACATTCGAGACCTTTAAGTCGTACCTGCCTTCGCACATGATCGTTGCCGGATATAGCGTCGGAGAAGTTGCGGCTTGGGGCATAGCAGGGCTGTTCTCACCCAAGGAGACCCTGGACCTCGTTGCGCGCCGGGCAGAGATCATGGACGCCGAAAGTACTCCGGGTGACGGCCTTCTGTTCATACGTGGCCTTTCACGGAATGCGGTCGACATTCTCTGCGCTCGTTACGGAGCAGCAATCTCGATTATCAATCCCGGTGACGCTTTTATCGTCGGAGGTCGCCGACCTGCCCTGGACGCCATTGCCGAGGCAGCTCGTGCCGCAAATGCTCAAAGAGTTGCATTCATACAGGTCATGGTCGCGTCTCACACAAACTTGCTGCGCAAGGCTGCGGATGATTTCCGCGATGTCCTGCTTGCGGCGGTCTGCTCTCCGCAATCTCCGGGAGTTCGCCTGTTAAGCGGGATCGATGGCACGACCGTCGTCGATGCCCGGACAGGTCTTGCCAAACTCGCGCGACAGGTGTCGCAGACTGTCCTGTGGTCAGAGTGTCTCCGCAGCTGTGTAGAAGCGGGGGCAACATCGTTTCTCGAGTTCGGTCCCGGGAGAGCTCTAAGCGAAATGGTGGCTTCGTCTTACCCCGACTTCCCGAGCCGAAGTATCGACGAATTCAGCTCCATTGCGGGCGTCGTAAATTGGATCGGTTCGCATAGGGTGCCCTAAGCCATGCTCGCCACGACGGCGGCCGCGACCCCGATGTGGTCTAAGAGCGGCAACGACAGCTACAATCGGTGATCGGAGCATGCATGAATTCGCCCATTCACCTGCTTCTGTCTCTACAATCGAATGAAGGAGGCCCGGAATTGCGATCTTCCAGGCCTTCAGGGTTAGCGAACCCAGAATGTCATGCTGCCGTCGGCTGCCTGCTCGGCATTGACGACGTCGATCTTGACACCGCGCTCGCCGAGACGCCTGACCAGATCCTTGTTTCCCTTGATGGAAGCCTGGATGTGCTGAACCCCCGCATCGGTGCGCGGTTGAGCGGCGTCAGAACCTTCCGGCTGATCCCTGTAGTTTGCGTAATCATCGATATCCCGGACGTCAAAGTTGCTGCTGAACGTCTGCAGCGCTTTTTCGATCTTGGCGCCATCGTTCATATCCAGGCTGTCGGCTCGGCTCACGCCTGCGAAGGCGAGCGAGGAAACGACAGCAACCACTGCAAATTGCCCAAAGCGGCTCATTGTATATCCTTCCGATGAGTGTCACGAGCCGCAACTTGGGACTGCGGCCGATCTTGTTTCCCGTTCATCGCCGGACTTCGGCGACCCGAGAAGCTTATTGGCGGGAAGGCTTGCGAGAAATCATACGCTGGTCCGCGAAGACTAGACTTAGGGTTTGACCGGAAGCTCCAGACGCGAAAGCAAGTTCAGTTGGCCCACACTTAAGTGTAGTTCCGACATCCGTTACAAAGATCTAAATTAAACTGGTCTCTCGGGTCCTCCCACCGAGGGCACACTGGACCCGATCTCGCTCCGGCAACTTGGTTCTCCGCCCGCCGAGGCCGACGAAATCGGACCATCGGCAGGTCGCCTGCCCAGCCGGCGACCTGCCCGACGTGATGTCTATCCTAAGGAGGGCCACCCGACGGTCCTTGCGTCGCCAATTGGATTTGGCGCTGCGGCCAAAGAGCTCACGCTTACCCCGGAGCAAGCTACATTGAGGCTTCTCCAATAGGATTGATATTCGATGATCATCAGGCTCAACACTAACAAACGCTTGATCAAAACGAGACCCCGCTGGCTGGAAGCAGGCTTGGCTTGCTTTTTGGCAGTTGCATTTGGCGCATTGGTATGGGCTTCATTATGGCTCGACCAGAGGACCGATAATGCAGACGCTCAAACTGTCGGGACCTTTTCTCCTTCGGTACAGATCGCAAAGCCGTTCGCAAGTGACTCGGCTGGTTCGAAAGCGGACGCTCGTCGAACTCTGTGACCATTCGACCTGATCAAGCCAACGGGCTGCCCAAACGGTCTCCACGCGCGGGCGCTTCGGTTTGGTGGTACCTGGCGCTTTCTCTGACCGGGCCTCATCCGACACGAAAAAATCGAACTGCTGCGTCATTCACTCCCGGCCGACGCGAGGCCTTTTCCTCACCAGCCCGGTCGGCTACCGCGTGCAGATCACGCTCTGATGCCACACGGCACCCTGAAGTGGATGCACCCCGATTTCGACCAGAGCATCATCGGACACGAGTAGAGGCGGCTTGCAGCCAATGTACGCTATCGCACCAACCGGCGATTGTTGTCATGCATCGGACTTTAGTCCGGTTGATGAACGCACCTGTGCCCCTACCTCACCCCTCCCGACCGATGTCAGGTTGGGGTGCAACCAGCTCGTGAAGCGTCATGCAGATCAAGGACTCAGACCGAATTCTGTTCAACCGCGTATGGGCTCTCGGCGCCAAGGCGGTGAAGGACAATCGCGTCACAGCGCTGACCTATGTCATACTGAGCACGCCCACCTTGGAAGAGTATCAGAACAGCCATGGCCAGCGGATGACCGATCTGATCAAAGTCGTCCAGCTTGGGATCTCGCAACTTCGCGAACGCGGTGAACTGGAAGCCGAACTCGCGCAGCTGCCCTCGGTCCCGCGCCGCGCGTCCTAACCTGGATTACCTTCGGAATATTCATTGTCGGCCTCACGTCTCGCCCAAGCACGACCCTGAAACGCGGCCGTTGAATCGGAAGGAGAGCTGCATGCCCATCCCGAATTGCCTTCGCGGGTCAATTCCCCGCTACAAATCGATAACGAGCTCGCCGTCCGGCTGCGAGCAGCATGGGAGAAAGTTGCCAGCGGCAGGAGCGTCGATGGGATCAGGACGATAGCGCACTGCCCCGGAAATCAAGCCTGTCTCGCAAGTGTGGCAAACACCTGTCCTGCAAGACCAGCGCACAGGCACGTCGCATGCCTCAGCAAGCTCGAGCAGATTGTCGAACTTCGGGTTCCAAGCAACGCGCACACCACTGCGGGCGAACGAGATCACGGCACCTGCGCCTGGAGGTCCGGCCGGTTGGTGCGGCTGCCGGCCCGACGAAGCCGCGATCCCCGGAGTGATGGAGCGGCCCGATCCGAACGTTTCGGTGTGAATGCGGCTGCGCTCCACTCCGAGCTTCTCAATCCCCGCGGCAAGATCGTCCATGAAGCTTGGCGGCCCGCAGAGATAGAAGTCGCCGTCAAGCGGGAGCCGCAGCGACTGGACCGCTGCAAGGTCGAGGCGAGATCGCCTATCGTAATCAATTCCTGTCTTATCGGCCGGATCGGGTGCGCTGTAGCAGACAAGACGTTGGGCATTTGGAAGGAGTTGCAAAAGCCCTGTCACTTCATCCGCAAACGGGTGTTCTCGTTTGTTGCGCGCACCATGGAGCCACCAGATTTCCCGGCCCGAACGGTCGATTGCCAGGGCATGAAGCATGGCAAGGAGGGGCGTCGCGCCAATCCCCGCACTGAGGAAGACGAGCGGCGTCGCGCCCTCTGCCAGGGTAAAGCTGCCCCGCGGAGCGCTTGCCTGCACGGTCTCGCCGATGCGCAGCTCGTCCTTGACGTAGGCGCCGGCGACGCCGTGATCCTGCCGCTTGATACTTACTCTGTAAGACCTGTCATTTGACGAGCCTGACAGGGAATAGCTCCGCAGCAGGAGCGGAGCCTTTCTGGGCTGGAAGCCGAGAACAATGAACTGGCCTGGGAGAAAGTCCGGCAATCGCTTTCCGTCGGCTGGCTCAAGCTCCAGAGACGTCACGCTTTCACTCTCCGATGTCATTCGCGACACTTTGAACGAACGAAGTCCGTCCCACGCCGGCGCGATGGATTCCGCTCCCGTAAGGCCGGCGTTTCCAGGCGAAGATCCGTTCTCCTTAGATTGCGCCAGCAAGCTCTGGAACGATCGCCGCCAACCGGGGCTGAGCGCCGGTATCCGCAAGGCACGTTCCAATTGTTCGCGAGGGTGGCCAGGCTTGTAGAGCAGATCGTTGATATCGGCGACCGTCATGCGCTCCTCTGCCGATTCTACCTGTTCGACCTCGTCGCCCGCCTGAACCTTCCCTTCCTTCAGGACACGGAGGTAGAATCCTGGCCTTCGATGCGAGACGAGAAGGGCAGGCATTTCCGGCAATCCCATCCGGATACCGAGCCGATAGCAGGTGACACGCGGCTGGCTCACCTCGAAGATAGCTTCGCCGATACGGTATCGGTCGCCGATGCAGACTTCGGCGTCCGGAAGACCGTCGAGCGTGAAATTCTCGCCGAACTGGCCATGGACGAAGTCATGTCGGCCCAGTTGCTCCTGCCAATACCGATAGGAATCGGTCTGGTAGACATAAACAGCGCGGTGCTCACCGCCATGGCCGGCGCGATCCGCCTGGCCGTCGCCGTCGATGTTCAGGCGGCGCACCATGCAAGGCCCCTTGACGGGCATCTTCCAGATCGCGGTATTCACGAGCCGCCCCTGCCACTCGACATCACGCGGCAGGCCAACGTTGACCGAAAGCAAATGTACCATGACGCTCTCTTTCGATGACTATGACGAAAGTATTGGGGGGCGACGTCGGTCCGGTGTCAAGCCACGCGGCCTTCGCTTTGCCGGCGGCGGGTCGGAGCACAACGCGACGGCCAATCACGGCGATAGCCGCCTGAAGACTTGCGAAAAACGAGGCGATATCGCAGCGGCACAGCCGCCTTCAAAGCGCCGTTGAAGTAGCGGGAACCCATACCCGGGTGGCTGGCGTATGACCGGCCGTCATCGCCAAGCCGCCGATCATCGCCGCCATGACGACCAGAACAAGGATAAGTGGAAACGCGAATCCGGAAGGCTTGGGTTCATTGTGGATCATGGAAATCCTCCTGCGGCCCCGGCGGTGTCGAGGACACCGCCGGGTGCTGCCTGCTAGGCCGAGACGATGTAGACGATCGTGAGAGCATCGGGATCGACGATAACGATCCGGCCGTCCGCAAGGAGGAAGAAGCGGTAGCCTTCGTATGCCGGCACGATCTTCACGATACGCGGCGGTAGCCGTTCGAGGCGGACCTTCTTCGGAATCCTGGTTCCGACGGACACCGTGAAGTCGGCTTGCTTCACAGGCTGGACATGAACTTCCTTCACGACCTCTCTGATTTCAGTCTGTTGCTCGACTGTGACGTTGACGTTGGTCCTGGTATTGTTCGTGGTAGTATTGTTGACGTTCGTTTCGGTAGAGCTTTTGTTGGACGTCGACGTGTTCTGATCGGTCGACTGCTTCGACGTTTCACCGCTCTTCGTCATAGTGCCGGACGAATTGGAGTCGCTCTTCGAGCCTGTCGTGGCGGATCCGCCGCTCTCGTTCGTTTCCTCCTTGGACTTCTGCTCGGTCGTGACGGCGCCAGAAGCGTCCTGCGAACCGGACTTGGATTTCGTTTCCGTGGAAGACTTCTGTGTATCGGAACCTCCACTCCCCTTCTGTTCCGACGACTGGCCCTTGCCCTTCGGGCACGCGCCCGAAGCGTCCGGGGTACAGTCGCTACCCGTGGCTGCTGCGCCGGATTTCGACTGTTCCGTCTGCGAACCCGACATGGTGTCAGTCTTCGAACCGGAACCCGATTGCGTTTCGGCCTGCGAGCCAGACTGGGTCGTACCGCTGCCCTGTGCTGCAGCAGGCAGGGTGGCCAGTGGCGATACGCTGAGCGACAACGCCGCCACGACCAAGGCGAGATGATTGGTTCTCATGGTTGATCTCCGGGTAATGGGCACGACATCTCGTCTCCGCGTCCTTGCGAAGTGAATGCGTGTCCTTGTTTTTAGGAATGGACGGCAAGCGCCGCCTGGGGGTCAGTTTGGTGACATGGAGGTCACTGGATGACCTGGATCACCTTCCGCGAAGAAGGCTCGACGATTACGCGCTCATCGTTGACGATCGCATAAGAGTATTTGGGTTCATCGGGGATCGGCGTTACGACGACGGTCTCGGGGAGCGGCTGCCCGACGACGACCTTTTCCTTCACGACGACGTGCGTCTCGGGCGCGGGCGCTTGCTGCACGTAGGTGACCACCTTCTGCGGTGGCGGATCGATGACGCTGCCTGCTACACCGCCGACAATACCCCCGACAGCGGCGCCGACCGGACCACCAACGATAGCGCCGGTGGCGGCACCGCCGGCTGCGCCCGTGACGGTCGATGATTGAGCAAACGCAGTGCCGGACACCATCAGAAGGGCGGCCGCAATTCCTACTGCTTTGATATTCATTTGTTTCCTCCTTTAAAGCGGTCTTTTTCCGCTGCGGGATCAAACCGAAAAAGGAGGCGAGTGTTCCAGACCAGGGACTTCAGTCCGTGCGGATTAGGACCTTGGTCTGATCGCCCCGGGCGCCCTTATTGGCTCGGGAAGCGGCTCAGCATCCGGTCCTGGACATTGTGAAAGCCAACGATGATGGCAGCGATCGAAATCGCTTTATCCCGGTCAGCCGCATTCGTGATGTAGCCCTCGAGGAGGGCGACCGGTCCCAGCATTCGGATCGTGATGGCACTGCTGTCAATATCCGGCTCCGCTGATAGGGCGGCCTGGATCGCAGCGATGGTCGACGCAGAACTATGGCCTTGCGAGCAGCACTGTTCGTGGCCGAAAATGTCAGAACCAAATTTCATACTACCTCCCGGTTCCTCCCCTCAAAGGAACATCGTATCTATCGTGATACTAATATGAGTGACCCGGCCAAAGCCTGCCAGACGGACTTAGGTCCCATTGGACCATCGAACGCGTGGAAAGGCTCCTCAGTACAATTGGCTCGGGTCACTCCATGGTGGCTCGGCATGACGGCGCTTCGCTCCGACTGGCGTGCCAATACTCTTCGGTTGCATCGCCATGGCCGTGCACGGCGTGAAGTGGATTATCTCGACCTAGAATCGGGCTACAGCGTCAATCCCGGCTTGGGACCGGCTTTCCTTCATAGCGGACCCGAAAATTCCGCCTGTGAAAATCCTGCTCGAAGCAGACGAAGACGAGTTCAAGGTCATTGTCGCTGTCGCGCTTGCCGAGCAGGCTTAGCGTGACGACGATGACGCCGCTGTAGCCGCGCGTGAGATGGAAGGCGGCGTTTCGGATGTCGGTGGCTTTGGCATCCTTCCGCTCCTCGCGGCGCTCGTAGATAACCCAGAAGCGGGCTGCATCCCATGTCGCTCTCAAGATCTCGCTGACTTCGCTCTTGAACTCTTCGGCGTGCATTGCCGGCCCCCAGGACGTTGCGGTCTCCCCCGCATCGCTGGCGACATTGAGGTAGCCGTCATATTGACTGGCGCCGGAGAGCGCCTGTTCGATCATCTCGAAAGCCGAATTTTCAGTGATTACAGTCTTGAAGAGGATTGCCATCGAATCGCTGCCGTCGTCATGCCAGAATGGACATTACGAAGCTCGTCGAAAAACGCGAGCCCTTCGTAGCCGACCGCATTCTTCATATCGTTCATCCTGTAGAGTTTCAGTCCCCCAATCCGAGGACAGACTGAGGATGGACGAGTCCAGTTTCGCTTTCGATCGTTTGGGACATCTCGTCGTCCGCCCCACCTTTCGTCCGCATTCTGATCAACACCCCCTGCCCGTTCTGCGATTCGATGATGGTCTATGTTTTGCATGAGGAATTACGGCGCCAAGCCATTCGTGGAAGGGGTTTTTAAAGGTGATCGACAGGAAGCGCCGGCTTCCGTAACCACAAGCATGACATCGCTTGATTCCAGTGAAGTCAGGGGTAAATTCCAGCCTGAGAACGAATTGACCAAGTCGCTCGCGGGTGCCATCTTCCGCGATGGAAACAACGATACAAGCGGCAGATCTCGATTGCTTACACGCTGGATCAATGCCGCTCTTGCACTGAAATTTATTTCCTAGCATCGCAGATACTGACAAGAACGGAGAGTCTTGGATGCCAAGCCCGCAGCGTTCCGCTCTAGGATCGATTGTCTTGATCGCTGCCGTTGTCGCCTTCGGCGTCGGCGCGTTTGCCTATACTGCAGGGTGGCTTTCGCCCGGCCGCCTTACTTCCACAAAGCTCGTTGACGCCTTGGCGCCTCCAGACGGGGCCGCTCTGGGGCATCGGCGCAATCACGCGAAGGGCATCTGTTTCACGGGCGTGTTCGAAGCGAACGGGAACGGCGTTGAACTCTCGCGGGCAATGGTGTTCGCCGCCGGACAATATCCGGTCCTCGGTCGTTTCAATCTGGCAACTCCCGACCCGGATGCGGCGGATCCGACAGTGCGGGTGCGCGGGCTCGGTGTGCAGATCTCGACACCGGACAGGGACGTCTGGCGCATGGCCCTGATCGATCCCCCCGTCTTCGCGGTCTCCACTCCTCAAGGTTTCTACGAACTGCTCGAAGCGTCAAAGAGCAAGGATCCCGAAGCGATGAAGGGCTTCGTGACGGCCCATCCGGAGTTCGCAGCGTTCGGCGCATGGGCGACGACGGCTCCTTGGACCGCGAGCTACGCCGAAGAGACGTTCAACAGCCTAAACGCCTTCATTTTCGCGAATCGTGACGGCGCCGAGCATGCAGTGCGCTGGTCGCTGCGTGCGCAAGCCCAGGCGATACCGATTACGAGCGAGGATTTTGCAAAGCTCGGCCCCAACCATCTCGAAGACGAAATTGCCGAACGCGTCGCGAAGTCGCCGCAGCGCTGGACGCTCGTTTTGACGGTGGCCGAGCCGTCCGATCCCACGGCGGATCCGACCAAAGCGTGGCCGCCTGAGCGGCGAACCGTGGATGCCGGTACACTAATTGTCCAGAAAATCGAGCCGGAGGCCGACGGCCCGTGCCGGGACATCAATTTCGATCCGACTATTCTGCCTGACGGCATAAAGGTTTCCGATGATCCGTTCCCGGCAGCCCGTTCGGCCGCCTATGCCAGATCCTACGATCTGCGTACCTCGGAAGCGAGCCATTATCCCCGAACGACAGCGAGCGCAAAGCCATGACGGGCACCAACACGCACTTCACCATCGTCCAGCGTCTGTTGCATTGGCTGATGGCGATCGCCATCCTAGCAATGCTGTTCATCGGCGTCGGAATGGTGTCCACTGTCGGACGGCAATATCTGCCGCTGCTGGTGACACACAAGACACTGGGCATTGCCATTCTCGTTCTTGCCTTGGTTCGTCTTGTGGTCCGCTTCATATCAGGCGCACCTGCGTTGCCTGCAGATCTGCCCGAACCGATGAAACTTGCCGCGTATCTGTCTCACCTCGCCTTGTACGCGCTGATGATCGGCATGCCTCTGATCGGGTGGGCCATGATGTCCGCAGCCGCTTATCCTATCGTGCTGTACGGCGGAATAAGGCTTCCGGCAATCCTGCCGCAGAGCGACAGCCTGCACACACTCCTTTGGACCGCGCACCAGTATCTTGCCTTCGCCTTCTTCGCTCTCGTGTTGTTGCATCTCGCCGCAGCCCTTTTTCACGGACTCGTCCGCCGCGATGGAGTCCTTGGTACAATGTTGCTGGGCAAGTAGCGGCGTGTACCGGCTGAACTGTGGTCAAGGCTAAGAACGAAGTTGATGAGACGTCGAGATCCTGACCATCGACAGAGCCACGGCATTTGACATGACCGACACCGTTGTTCTCCTTCACGGCATCAGGAGGACTAGCGCTTCCATGCGCAAGTTCGAAAATTACCTGCAGACCCAAGGCTACATTACTCGCAACGTTGACTACCCTTCGTCCCGCTACCCCATTGAACGGCTGGCAGAGATCATTGCGGAGGAAGTCGAAGATGCGTCTGAGAGCAACGAAGAAGGCCGTCTTCACCTGGCGGGACATTCCATGGGCGGATTGGTCATCAGGGCCATGTTGAAGAACTATCGACCATCAAATCTCGGGCGGGTGGTGATGATCGGGACTCCAAATAATGGCAGTCAGGTCGCAGATTTCTTGAAAAAGGTGCCGCTGTATAAATCAGCCTACGGCCCTGCCGGCCAGCAGCTCGTTACCGATCAGAGTACATTCGCCCATATTTTCGGTCCGGTCGATTTCGAACTGGGTATCATCGCGGGTACCCGAACCATCGATCCCGTCTCGTCCTTGATCATTGGCCATCGAAACGCCAACGACGGTAAGGTGACGGTAGAAAGCACGCGACTTGTCGGAGCTGCCGACCATATCGCAATCGTGGCCAATCACACTTTCATTCCATCAAGTAAAATCATGTGGGCGCAAGCCCTTTCGTTTCTTCGAGATGGCAAGTTCCACCGATGAGCCCTTGACGGAACCTGCCTCCCATTTGGTTAGCGGGGGCCGGATTGATCGCGATCGCAATTTGGCTAGCCGGCGCGCTGCTTTTGGGATGGTTTGCCTCAAAATACCTTAATTGAGTCGGATAGGTCCGCCCTCGATCTCAGCCGACACCACCGAGGATGTATAATGTTCAGCAGGGGAGAAAACCCCATTCGATCTTCTCTTCGGAACGGTGAAAATCATCTACCCTATCGGGCCGATATCGACGGATTGCGCGCTATCGCCATCTTGCCGGTCGTCCTCTTTCACGCTGGCGTACCCGGTTTTGGTGGGGGTTTTGTCGGCGTCGATGTGTTTTTCGTCATCTCGGGATACCTGATGTGCAGCCTGATCACAGGCGAGATGGCACTCGGCAAGTTCAGTCTCGCGGGCTTTTATCAACGGCGCATCCGTCGCATCTTTCCCGCCCTTTTTGCCATGATGCTGACGTGCGCTGTCGTGGCATGGTTCGCCTTCATGCCACAGGAGCTTCTGTATTTCGCCCGAAGCATGACCGCCGCCTCCCTCTTCGCGTCGAATATTCAGTTTGCCAAGGAGGCGGCATATTTCGACATCGGTGCCCAGATGAAGCCGTTGCTGCACACTTGGTCACTTGCGGTTGAAGAGCAGTTTTACATCGGCTTTCCTCTTCTCATGATCCTGTTGCAGAGGCTGGCGCCGCGGCAGATCATGCCGGTCATGCTCGTCGCGCTGGCCGCATCCTTCGCTGCCAGCATCGGGGTGTTGAACCAAAATCCGACGGCGGGCTTCTACCTTTCGCAGTATCGCGTCTGGGAGCTTCTGATCGGCGTCATCCTGGGCCTGGGGGCCATTCCCGAGCTGCGCAGCGAAACAGGCCGACAAGTTCTGGCGGCGATCGGCCTCGTGCTGATCGGCATTGCGGTCTTCGTCTTTACGGAGAAAACGGCCTTCCCGGGATTTGCCGCATTGCTGCCCTGTCTCGGCGCGGCCTGCATCATCCATGCGCGCGCCGGCAACGGCATCGTCGGCCGACTTCTGGCGCTACGGCCGATGGTCTTCGTGGGGCTGATTTCCTATTCGCTCTATCTCTGGCACTGGCCCATCATCGTCTTTACGCGGTATTTCACGGATCATGAACTCACGCCCGCGCTGCGTCTCGTCGTTATATTGGCCTCGCTCGTTGTCGCCGTCGCTTCGTGGCACTTCGTCGAAAGGCCGTTCCGCAAGGGCCGTGTCCTGCTTACGGGCAGGCTTCTTCCGGCAATAGCGGTTCTGCTCGTCGGGGTAACGGCGGGTGCCGGGGCCTTGGTGGTCATGAGCGGCGGAGCGCCCGGCCGATTGCCGGCCGATGTCCGCGCCATCTATGCGGCAACCTATGACCGCAGCCATTTCTATCAGGCGGGCTGTTTCAGCGAATCCGATCACAAGGGGCCATCCGATGCCGATGTCGAAAGCGGCAGGGTCTGCGCCCTCGGTGACCTCAGCGATCTCGGTCCTGACTTCCTCGTCTGGGGCGATTCCCATGCCGCCGCGATGGCGCCGGCAATCGATGCCGCCGCGGCCGCCGGAGGCTTCGGCGGCATGTTTGCTGCCCACGCCTCCTGCCCGCCGCTTAACGACGTACCACTTGCGACCAAGGGCGACACGCGCCGTTGCGCCGCTTTTAATGACTCGGTGCGTGACCTGATCCGCGAGAAGCATATCCCGCTCGTGTTCATGCTGGCCTATTGGCCCAAATACGTTCACCAGTCCGAATTGCCGAACCAGGGCGATTATTTCGACGCTTCCATTCCCCCGAACCTCGCTGATTATTCAAAGCCCGTCGCAACGGCGCTTGACAACACCCTGGCGCAGTTGAAGCAGGAAGGCGTCAAGGTCGTCCTGGTCATGGACGTGCCTGAGATGGGGCATTTTGTGCCAGAAGCACTTGCCAAGGCCAAGCTTGAAGGCACCTCACCGGACATTGCCCCGCCTCTGTCTTACATCGCAGAACGGCAGGCGCTTGCTCGCTCCGTGCTGGAGAAATCTGCCGCCGAATACGACGCGATGATCGTCGATCCGCTGCCTTCCTTCTGCGATAACGCCCGCTGTCATGCGTCGCGCGCCGGCGTTCCGCTCTATATGGATGCCGATCACATCACCGCCTCTGCTGCCAAAAGCCTCGGCTACCTTTTCACATCCGTGTTCAAGGTGGCGCAAAACATCTGAACGAGCGCCAGGCGAAGCTGAGAATCCGGATCATTTTGCCGGAGGATCCCACCAATGTGCTCGGCTGTCTCCCCCGCCGCCGGAACTACGGATAACGTCGGACAGAGACGACAATCGCCGCGATACGGACATTCGACCGGCATGGCAGCCGCGCCATTCGGTTTGCACATGAATTTTCTCCTAGCGTTGCGGGCAAGCAGCGGGCGATCTGTCGACTGCCCGCCGCCCGCCTCTCAGGCTGCCAGCTTCAGTGCATCGGCAAGCTTGGCGAAATCGCCGGCCGAAAGCCCCGGACGGACGGCGAAGTCGATGACGGCCTGGAAGATTTCCGGGGGCGCATCCTTTTTCATGGCGCCCAAAAGTGCAGCGCGCTCGGCCGGATTGATCGCCGGGATCATGATGCGCATGAAGGCCATGCTCTTTTCCGGCGGCAGGGAGCCGATGATGCGCATCTCGATGCCGAATATTTCCTGGTCGTTGAAGTGACGCCACAGCAGAGGGCCGGTCACCGCCTCTTCCTCGTGCATATGCGCGAAATCGTCTGCGAGATACGCGGCAAAGGCGAGATAGAGCTTGCGGCCGCAGGCGGACTTGTGCAGCGGCCAGGCCTTTTCCCAGGCGACAACGAGTTCTTCCAGCTCCCGGAAGGCGGTGCGGTGGTCGTCGTGCTGCTCATCCAGCGTGACGGTCGAGACACCCTTTTCGGCGAGTGCCACGTGGATGTTGTCGTCCTCGTGCATGACGTGGGAAGCGGCAAGCATCAGGTAATGGCGCAGGTCGCCGATCAGGAAGACCGTCTCCTCGACGTTCTGGAAATCGGCCGTGCCGAGGCGGGCGAGCAGGTCGCAGCCGGCCTTGCGCAGGCCTTTGTGTATCGCGCCGTAAATATCGTAACGACCGTTGAGATCGGGGATGCTGGTAAGCGAGAATTCATGGCTCATGTTGGTCTTCCTCTCGTTGGCCGGCGCCTCTTTCTCTGCGCCGGGCTGATAAGCGGGAGATAGCCGAGGCCACTGCGAGGCGCTTCCTAAAACCATCCTAAGCAATTGGAACGATTGCTAAGAATATCCTAACTAACTATCATCGCCTGGTCTCAGGGAGGGAAGCATTGCTCGGGCCGGAACTGGTGGAATTCATAGAAAGTCCCGTCATGATACTGTTTGCGACGCGCGACGAGGCCGGCCGGCCGATGATCGGCCGCGGTTCCGGCGTGCGTGTCGACCGGCAGAGCGGGCATCTGCATTTTCTCGCCTCCCGCAGCCAATGGCCAAGAGCCGTGGGGGAGGCGCTGGTGGGCCGGCCGATTGCCACGACCTATGTGCGGGCCACCGACTACAAGGCCTGCCAGATCAAGGGCCGGGTCGTGGAGGCGGGGCCGGCAGATGAGGCCCATCGGGCACGGGGCGAGGCCTATGTCGCAGAGCAGCTCGCGCGCATGATGGCGCTCGGTGTCACCCGGATGCAGCTCTCCAGCACGCTCTCGGATCAGGAACTCGTCTGCCTGACGATCGCACCGCAGGCGATCTTCGAGCAGACGCCGGGGCCGGGCGCCGGACGCAGGCTGACGCCGGAAGCTGCCGCATGATCCCGCTCGATAGGCTGCGGGACAGTTTTGAAGGCGTCATCCCCTCCGTCATCGCCACTACCGATGACGACGGAATGCCCAATATTTCCTACCTCTCGCACGTGCATTACGTCGACGAGACGCATGTCGCGCTCTCCAACCAGTTCTTCTCCAAGACCGCCATCAATGTGGCGCGCAACGGGCTTGCGACCGTGATGGTGGTCGATGGCTATAGCGGCCAGCAGCACGTGCTCGACCTGGTGTTCACACGCTCCGAAACAGAGGGCGAGACATTCGAGCGGGTAGCGATCCATCTGGCGATACTGGAAAGCCGGATGAGCGGGATCATGAAGCTGCGCGCTGTCGACATCTACCGGGTGGAGGACTGTCGGGCCGTGCCTGCGGCCCATCCGCTGGTCGAGCCGGAGCCACTGTTTTTGCCCGACCTGATGGGCAAGGTGGCGCGGCTGACGGCGCGGATGTCGGATTGCATCGATCCGGAAACCCTGCTCGACGCCACGCTCGAGGGCCTGGGTGAGCTCTTCGGCTATCACCATTCCATGGTGCTGGTGCCGGACGGCGAACGCGGCGGCCTGACGACGATCGCCAGCCGCGGCTACGACCAGTTCGGCTTCGGTGCCGAGGTGCCGCTCGGGCGCGGCATTATCGGGGCCGCAGCCGAACAGCAGCGCAACGTGCGGATCACCGACCTCAGCCGCGGCCTGCGCTATATCCAGGCGGTGCGGGCCATGGCGGGCGTCGACGATGCGACGCCGATCCCGCTTCCGGCTCTCGACAAGCCGCTCAGCCAGATCGCGCTGCCGCTCGCCGCACGGGGAACGCTCGTGGGCGTGCTCTTCCTGGAATCGACAGAACGCTTCACCTTTCGGCACCGAGACGAAGAAGCGCTGACGGTGGTGGCAGCACACCTCGCCACCGCCCTCTCCTTCCTGTCTGATGGACCAGAGCGGCCCGAGACGAGCCGGGGCGCCGAGGGCGGTTCGCCGGTGGAGCACGTGCCGGCCGGTCGGCGGATCGCAGTGCGCTTCTATCAGCGCGACGGCTCGTTATTCGTTGACGATGAATACCTGATCCGCGGCGTGCCGGGCCGGTTATTACTGCACTTTCTTGAAGATTACCGGCGTAGCGGCAAGCAGGACTTCCTGAACCGCGAGCTCCGCCGCGACCGGCGCCTACAGTTGCCGGATTTCAAGGACAACCTTGAGACCCGGCTCATCCTTCTTCGCCGGCGGCTGGAGGAGAAGGCCGGGCCTATCGTGCTGGAACGTGCCGAGCGCGGCCGCCTACGCCTGTCGCTCGCCGGCCTACCAGAGATCGAGGTCATCGAGGACTAAGCCATCCTGGCATATCAGCTGCAGACAGCCTGCTCCTCACCCCGAGAAAGCCGATTTGACCGCCAGAGCACAAGGCGCCGTGGACGAGTTTCTCGATATGAAGAGGCTTTGGTGACAGGCATTTCCGGAGGCGCGCCCGGTTCAGACGAAGTTTTTGCAGCGCAACGCTCTCCCGATCAACGACGTTTCCGTCGGTGAGTGTGATGTGTGGTTTCGGATACACTACTTGCGCTCGACCTGTCATAAACTGTCACATTGTTGCGTGAGCTCATAGTCCATGCGATCCGATCTCGTTATCGTGACGCCTCGTTTTCCCAAGGATCGGCGCCTCAACGAAAAGGGATCATCATGAACATCAAGAGTATCCTCCTTGCCGCTGCAGCCGCTATGGCAGTGGTTTCCGGCGCTCAGGCTGCTGACGCGATCGTCGCTGCAGAACCGGAACCGGTTGAATACGTCCGCGTCTGCGACGCCTACGGCACCGGCTACTTCTACATCCCGGGTACGGAAACCTGCTTGAAGATCAACGGTTACATCCGTCTTCAGGTTGACGTTGCTCCGAACGCAAGCTCCATCAGCGCGAGCGGCGGCGGTTCCGTTCCGAACGATTCCGACTGGGACGCCCGCACGCGAGGCCAGGTTCAGTTCACGGCAAAGAGCGATACCGAATACGGCCCGCTCACCGGTCTCATCGTCATCCAGACGAATGCCGACAACGCGACAGACCAGAAGGCCCAGCTCGACTCCGCCTATATCGATATCGCCGGCTTCCGCGCTGGTCTCTTCTACTCCTGGTGGGACGATGGTCTCACCGGGGAAACCGACGACATCGGCTCCCCGGTCACCCTGCATAACTCCATCCGTTACCAGTATGAGACGAGCGACTTCTACGCCGGCATCAGCGTTGACGAACTGGAAGACAGCCCATTCTACCGTGGTGAAGCCGCCAACAACTGGGGCGTAGGAGTCGCCGTGGCTGGCAGGGCAGGTGTGTTCACGTATCAGGTCACGGCTGGTTACGACACCGACAACGAAGAAGGCGCCGTTCGCGCCATGGGTACGGTTCCTATCGGCCCCGGCATTCTCAGCCTCGCCGGTATCTACTCCAGCAATCCGAATGCCTATTACAACAAGGCTGAGTGGGTTGTCGCTGGCGAGTATGCTGTCAAGGCGACCGACAAGCTGAAGTTCACTCCGGCGTTCCAGTATTACGGCCACTACGGCATCGTCGGTGACGAATTCAACGACGACAACGATGCCTGGAAGGTCGGGTTGACGATCGACTACCAGTTCGTCGACAATTTTGCTGCGAAGATCTCCCTTCAGTATCTCGATCCGGATGGTGCCGAAGACGTCACGTCGGGCTTCCTGCGCCTGCAGCGCACGTTCTGATCCGAAATCCGGTCTCGGCTGTGACGAGGCGCGGATGATAAAGATCGAAGGCCTCACCAGCCGCGGGGCCTTCTTCGTCGAGCATTTTGGCGCTGGTAGACACCGCCCATGCACGCGCGTTCTATATCACCTGCCCGGTTGCGCAAGCGAGCGACATCGATGATGTCTTCGCGGCCAGTGGTCGGATCTTCCCTGTTCCAGGTGGTCCCGAGCCCTAATTCAACACTCCTGACCTTCTCCGGGTCGAACCCGCACGAAGCCGATGCGGGTTGAATCAACGCCTGAATCGGCTGCCCTACCTATCGCCGAGATGCCAGGCCTCGAACAACGGGCCAGAGACGCCTTGCACCGGATCGGTTTCGGGCAGCGCGACCTCGGCGATCGTTTTGAGGAATTCTGCGGTCGCAGCGCTTGTCTGAACGTCAGCGTGTTGGCCTGGTGGGTAGGCACCAACCACTCGAAAGTCACTGCTTGCGCCCAGGTTTTGATGTCCCGTCCCCGCTGGAAGGACGAGACAATCTCCAGCGTGCACCTCGAACACCTTACCGGTAGGGCCGCCGATCAGAAGTTTCGCCGTTCCTTTTCCGACACCAAGCACTTCGTGAGCACCCGCGTGATAGTGTTGATAATCGAAAACACCATCGCGCCAGACACCTTCCCATCCGTGCGAGGTGAATAGACGCGCGAATTCCTCACAACCATCATCGCAGATGAAGATTTCACGATAGACGATAACCGGAAGCGTCTGGTTGTTGGGCACCCAGTCGCTTTTATCAAAAAAGATCGTTTGCGCTTCCATGTCTTCCCCCATCACAAGAACAATGCGGAATAATACACCCGCGGAGCGGAAAGCCCGGCACTTGGGCCGAGCTTTGCTTCAATCCCGATGCTCGGGCATGTCTTTGAGCTGATCCTTGGTCCAGCCAGTCACGGCGTGAATGACGCCGTCCTCATCTCTCATCCAGTCGAAATCCTTGAATGGGACGGCAACTGGCTTGGCTCCAATACCGAGGAACCCGCCGACGTCGATAACGGCGAGGCTGGTCCCGTGGATGTGATCTATCGTTCCAACCTTCTGGTCATCAGCTCCGTAGACGGTCGCGCCTTCGAGGTTTGTCGGGGTGAGTTCATCCGGTGTCAGCCGAACATGATTGCTATGGTCCATGAGATTCCTCCTTTGTTGTGTGAGGCATGAACCGCACAAGCTCTCATTTGTTCCTCTTCGTCTCGGCAGGCGGCGCTCTCCGTTCGCCGCAATGCTTGACGTCACCGCCGCGTCAAGTAGCTTTCATGCTAAATTAGCTTTGCAGAAATCCACCACGTCGAGCGAAACAGCCATGGCAGCAGGAAACAAACCATCCCAGGCGGCGGCACCACAGAAACGTCGCCACAAATTCAATCCCAAGCGAGACCCGAAGCCACAGGTACTCGCCCAGGCCAATCGCACTGTTTTACGGATGGCTTCAGTGGTCGTGGTTGCATTTATCGTCGTTGTCGTCGCCGTTCAGGTATTCTGGTAGCCGCCCACGCGGTTCCGAGGCCATGAGCTCGAATGTGATAGGCCATGCCGATTCCGGATCGTAGGACCGGCAGCCAATGGCAATGCGGAATTGGCCTTTTGCCACCTAGCATGCAGGAATGTCCCTGTGGCGCTCGTTCCCTCGAAGTCGGCGGCGATCCTCTGCATAATCACATCTGTAGCTGCACGCGGTGTCAGCGCGCATCCGGCAGCGCACTTTCGCACGATCTAGAACGACCATGAAAATGTCCATGGATCATACCTCGTTGATTTGGCCATGGATTGTCTCCTTTCCGCGCATCCGGTCCCGCCAATTCCGCACACCCATCGGCACGATGCCGAATTCGGCCATCAGCTCTGCGGCCTGCCGGCTGCGGAAGAACTCATATTCTCCCGTCCGGAACGCCGCATCGCTCGCCATGTGCTCAATCTCGCCGGGTGCATTGAAATGCAGCGCAAGCCAGCTCACGCCTTCTCGCACACGTGAGAACAGGTCGCGATAGGCCGCCTCGATGCCCTGCGGCCATGCCCAGGGCGTTTCCAGTTGTAGGTCGACAATCGGATTCCCGCGCTGGCGCGCCCTTCTCGATGCTGCGTCGAATTCCGCAGTCGTCACCGGACCGACATAGTCCATGACGGAGAACGTCATGTAGTCCTTCATCAAGAGGATCGGCAGGCGGTAATCGGCACCCAGCCGCTCGTAGACGGTAACGAACTCGGGCATCATCGCGGTACCCATGTGGCAATCGAGGTGGGTCACATCGATGCCTGCAGCAAGCGCCGCCTCAATCTGGGCGCGCAGCTCGCGCTCCACCGCCGCCGGATCGGCGTTGCGGCGCACGTCGGGGACCTCGGCCCAGAAATAACCGTCGGGATCGGTGAGGCCCTTATCCGAAACACCGGTCAGCGGACGCCAGCGATAGGGCTTCATGTCCGAGTTGAGGGTCAGGTGCACGCCGAGATCGAGTTCCGGATTGTCGCGGGCGATGGCAGCGATTTCGGCAAACCACGGGCACGGCACCATCACCGAGCCGGCGGTGCACAGCCCCAGGCGGGCGAGCTCGAGGAAAGCAGTATTGGCGCCGTGGCTGATGCCGACGTCGTCTTCGTGAACGACAACGAAACGGGAATTGGATTGCGAGGACATTCTGGTCACCCTTTCTCGCGGCCGCCGCGACATGCGCCGGCTTCATCGAGTTCGGGGGACCAGGCGCCGTAGCACCGGATTCCAGGACGCTTCTGCGACGTCCCTTTTTCGCTCCATAGTGATTTTGCACCTGCAGGTCCGGGCTTGCAAGTCGAACGGGCTTCGCCCAGTTCTGCAGGGTCAAACACGAGGGGATATTTCGTCTTGTCACTCCCTGCGGCGGGGCGATCGAATAAGGAACTATTCCTCGCGGAATGCCCGGCTGAACTGATCAGTGAGCGGTTTGGCGAGAAACGACATCGCTGTCCGTTCTTTGGTCGAGACGAAAACTTCAACAGGCATGCCGGGAAGAAGCTTCTTGTTTCCAAGTCTTGCGAGCTCTGTTGCGGTCACGGCTACGTCGGCAAGGTAGAATATCTGGCCTGTCGCTGGATCTGTGCTGGTGGCTGCGGAGACATAAGCGATGCTGCCGTCAAGTTCCGGCGTTGCACGCTGGTTGAAGGCGGAGAAACGCAGCCTGGCGTCCTGGCCGATGAAAACCTGGTCGATATCGGTGGGGGAGAGCCTCGCCTCTATCTTCAGCGAAGCGTCGGCCGGCACCAGTGTCACCAGCTTTTCAGCCGGTGTAATGACGCCGCCGATCGTATGCACGAAAAGCTCGTTCACTGTCCCGGTCAGTGGCGCCCGAATATCTGTCCGTGACAGCCGGTCTTCGACAGCGATCCGTCGTTCCCGCAATTCGGATAGCTTCGGTTCGACGACACTCAGCTCTCGTTGCGCCTCGGTGCGCGCAGCTTCATCGATGGCAATGATCTGGACCTGGATCTCGCTCATCCGCGCTCGCGATCGTGCAATATTGGCCTGGATCTCCCCGCTCTCTCCCGTCAGCTTCGCGAGCTCGCGGTCGATCACGTATTTGCGGGACGTGTCGACCAGCTTCTTGTCCGCCAGGCCCTTGATCTTGCTATGTTCGACCCTCACGAGATCAAGTTCGTCGGCCTTTGCCTGATGCTGCGCGACGAGGCCTTTCAGTTCCTCCTCAAGTTGGGATATTCCGTACTGGAGCTGCTGTTTCTGATTTTGCCGGTTGCGACGATTGCCATCGAACAATCGCAGCTCGCCGGATGAGATAAGGGGAAACTCGGCGCTGAACGCCGGCTCGAAAACGAGTTCCTCCAGATTGTCCCGTTCGGCGATCAGGCGCGCCTGGCGTGCCGCGAGCTCGACGAGTTGCGTCTTGACGATCGACAATTCGGCGCGCGTCTGGGCATCGTCGAGGCGCAGCATGACCTGCCCCTTGCTCACGACGTCCCCTTCCTTGACTGCGATCTCACTGACGATCCCGCCATCGCGATGCTGGATCGACTTCAGGTTTCGATCGACCTTGATGACGCCTGACGCGATGATCGCGCCTTGCAGCTGGGTCGTCGCTGCCCAGCCGCCTGCTCCTGCAAAGAGCAGGAGGCCGAGCGCTATGCCGGCAAGAACTCGCGATGTGACAGGGAAAGTGTTGTTTACCTCGGGTGAGGGAGTAGATTGAGTTTTCGGTTGCTTTGCAGACACGTCTTGTCTCCCCCTCAGGTATTCTCGACGATCACGAGGAGATGGTGCCCCGTCAGATTGATCGTCATTTCGTAATGTTGATCCTTGTCCATATCGACTTCGATGAAGGTGCGGCTCATGTCATCCGTTCCCTCATGACGTACACGTATCGGCAGGGGCTCGGAGTCGGCCTTCTCGCCGTAAATATCCTCGAAGCGATCCTCCAGCCCGTCCATGACCTCCTCGAAGATCTTGTACTTGGACACGTCGATACGGTCCCCGACCATGAAGTCCAGAATCTGATGGACGACCTCGGCACTTTGGCTTGCAGGAACGCTGAACTCGAACGTGTCGCTGCCCGCCCCGCCCTCGACGACAATAGCCACCGGTCCGGCCCGGACGACGTCATCGCCCGAACCACCGATAATTTTTTCAAATCCCTCGATGCTGTCATGACCGACATCGAAACCGGTGGCCTTGCCGGTCGTCAGGTCGATAAGCACGCCGTGGGCGGCCTGGGAATAGTCGATCGTGTCGAAACCGTCCTCACCCCGGAAGTCGTCATCCGCCGCATCGGCAGCCGCGGCGACCGTGTCATCGCCCTTGCCGGCGAGGAAACAATCGGCATCGTCGCCGTCGCGCAGGAGGTCGTCACCTTCGCCGGTGCTGATGATCTCGAAGTTGCTAATTCCATCGGTGCCGATCTCCTGACCGGATGCGCTACCAGCAGCGAGATCAACGACGACGGACATGAGTGCGGCTGAGTAATCGAGCGTGTCCGTTCCGCTTCCGCCATCGTAGCTATCTGCCACGCAATCGAGGTCGCCTGTGACGACATCATCGCCATCGCCGCCGTTGACGACATCCGAAGCGCCTCCGCCGCTCAGATGGTCATTGCCGCCGTTGCCATGAATTTCTTCGGCCCCGGCACTGCCAGTAACCATGTCATCGTTTGCGCCAGCGCGTACGATTTCGAAGTTCGAAATCGAGTCGGTGCCGATCTCGGCTCCGGAAGCGATGCCATCTGCCAGATTGATCTCGGCTACCTCCACAAGCGCAGAATAATCGAGGCTGTCGGTCCCGGCTCCGCCGTCGTAAGTATCGTTCACCCGGTCGGCATCACCGGCAACCGTGTCGTTGCCATCCTCGCCGTTGACCGTGTCCTCGCCGCTGCCGCCGCGCAGCACATCGTTGCCGGTGCCGCCGGCTAGGCTGTCGTTTCCATCTCCCCCCTCGAGAACGTCGTTGCCGTCATCGCCTTTCAAAGCGTCATTGCCGGCGCCGCCGTGCAGGATGTCGCCATCGGCACCGCCACTCAGCAGATCGTCGCCGGCGTCTCCGAAGATACTGTCGCGACCCTCCTCGCCATACAGGCGGTCATTGCCGGCGCCTCCGAAGATGTGGTCGTCGCCGAGACCGGCGAGAACGATGTCATTGCCTCTGCCCGCAAAGATCGTATCGTCTCCGCTGCCGCCAACGATATTGTCGTTTCCATCGCCGGCATCCACGGTATCGCTTCCGTCTCTGGCGTCGATATTGTCATCGCCGGCCAATCCGTCGATATCATCGATGCAACTGGTACCGACCAGCAGGTCGTCTCCGTCAGTGCCGGTTATTGGTGCAGTCTCGACGACGGAGAAATGGGCAGTCTGCTGCACCGAGGCGGTGCCGTCGGTAATCTGGTAGTGGATGGTCACGGGACCAAGCCCTTCGGCCTGATAAGACCATCCACCGTCTGCCTGCACCAGCTTGCCGGATGAGACTTTGATGTCCTTGACCGACAGTGCGTCCCCATCGGGGTCCGATGTGCCGCGCAAAAAATCGGCCAAGCCGATCAAGGCAATCGTGCAGCCGGAAACATCGGCGAGTGTCACCGGGTTGCCGACCCGTGGCGCACGGTTGTGTGCCTTCTCCTGCTGAACCGGCTTGTCCTCTTTCGCCTGCGGTGTCGCTGAAGCGGCTCTGTCGGCACCTGTCCAGGCCTGATCCTTGGACATGCGCACGGGAACGATTGATGCTGGCTTGCCGACGGTCCAGGCATTGTCGTTGGATGCGTGGAAGGAAACGGAGATCCCGCCTGACGTTTTCAGGAGAGCAAGGCTCGGCAGGTTCAGCCTGCCGAATTCGATCGGCGGCGAGTCCGATTGCAGGTAGCTCACAGCGTTCTTGTGGTTGGACAGATGCACTCCTCCCGCCTTTCTTGGAGGCGGTGCCGCTTCCTCCTCGATCGCTGTTCCTGCCAAGGAGCCAGCGCTGGCGGGATCGGTCGCAGGCAGGCCCTCGTCGGCATCCATGGACGGGCGCTGAGCCGTCTCTCCTGCCGGCAGACCTTCGTGCTGCGCTGACAGCGCGCTCTTCAGATAGAGCGCGAATCCCGTGAGAAAGAGCGTCAGGAACATCGGCACTTTGCTGCTTTTGTCCTCATTCTTGAGAACATAGCGATCGTGCGCGTCGTGATCTTCCTTGACGGGTTTGGTTGCCTTGACCTCGATCATTCTGACATCCTCGCTGTCATACGCGAGCCGACCTGTGTTGCGGCCGCAGGTTTGCTGCCAGTGTCCGCAACCGATGGCTTGAGGATGTCGTCCTTGGGTCCGAACGCTATCATCTTTCCATTCTGGATGACGGCAACCATATCAACGGCGGCGAGTGCGCTCGGCCGGTGAGCGATGACGATTGCGATGCCACCGCGGGCGCGCACTGCCCTGATCGTCTGGGTGAGTGCCATCTCGCCCTCGCCATCAAGGTTCGAATTGGGCTCATCCATGATGACGATGAAGGGATTGCGGTAGAGCGCCCTTGCAAGACCGATGCGCTGGCGCTGCCCGGCAGAAAGCGAGATGCCCTGAGGCCCGAGGGCTGTGCGGTAGCCATCGGGCATGCGCACGACCATCTCATGAATACCCGTGGTTTGAGCGGCTTCGACGATCGCGCGCGGATCGACCTGCGGCTCCAGGCGCGAGATGTTTTCCTCGATCGTCGCGTCCAGAAGCGCCACATCCTGCGGCAGGTATCCGACGTGCTGGCCGAGATCCGCATCCGACCATTGCGTGAGTTCCGCATCGTCGAGCCTGACGCTGCCGCGAAGGGTCGGCCAAACACCGGTCAAGGCGCGTGCGAGCGTCGTCTTGCCGCCACCGCTTGGACCGATTATGCCAAGCGCCTGGCCTGCGGCGATCTCGAAGCTGACTTCGCTGAGAAGGACCCTTCCCGAGCCAGGCGCAGCGACTGTTATCTTCTCGACCTTCAGCGAGTGGGCAGGCGCTGGCAGCGCCATCGGCGCAACTGTGCCCGAAAGCGCGATGACCGTCTCCTTCAGCCGGTTGAAGGCCGTACGGGCGGCGACAAAACCCTTCCAGTTGCCAATTGCGAGATCCACGGGCGCAAGCGCGCGTGCGGAGGCAACCGAAGCGGCGATGATTGCACCCGCCGACAGCTCTCCCTTGATCGTCAACCAGGCGCCGAGGCCAAGCACGGCAGACTGCAGGATCATGCGGAGCACACGCGAAATCGCTCCGAACGTACCGCTGATATCGTTGGTGCGGGTCTGCAGCTCGAGATGGTCCTGATTGGCGCGGTTGAAGCGATCGACCGCGCGCCCTGCAAAGCCCATCGCCTTGAGGATATCGGCGTTGCGAGCATTGGAATCGGCAATGGCGTTGCGCTCTATCCCCGATTTATGCGTGGCGCTCGCCAAACGGCGCGTCATGAGTTCTGCCACGATCGTCAGTATCGAGAGGATGAACGCGCCGGCGAATGTGAGAGCTCCGAGATAGGGATGGAGCATGTAGACGAAGATCAGATAGAGCGGCACCCATGGCAGGTCGAAGAGGGCAACCGGGCCTTGACTGCCGAGGAAGGCACGAACCGTATCGACATCGCGTCCACGCTCCAGCGATTCAGCTGTCGAAAAGCCGAACCGCGGCATGTCGATCGCGACCTGATGCGCCATGGGAGCGATCCGACTGTCGAGCCGCGCACCCATGCGCACCAGAATTTGCGATCGGATGATGTCGAAGAATCCCTGGAACAGATAGAGGCCGATTGCCAGTGCCGAAAGTCCAAGGAGGGTTGGGACACTGCCGCTGGTCAGCGCACGGTCATAGATTTGCAGCATGTAGAAGGAACCGGTCAGCGCCAGAACGTTGATAACCCCCGACGTGATGACCAGGAACACCAATATGCCCCTTAATCCATGGGTCAGTTTCCCGATCTGTTTGCGCTTGCTGCCGGTGAGCGGAGTTTTGGGACGCATATCGTTCACCACTTCCTGCTTATATTGAGCTAAGCGGCGCGCCGGTCTGACCGGCGCGCCGCGTTTGGCGCATTACAGATTGAAGTCCGAAGTGGTGAGGTTGTGGTTCCCCTTTACGCTGAGGCGGAGTTCGGCACTGCTGTCGCCGTCAACGCTTGCCTGGACGACGGTGTAATCGCCATCGTCACGGGTCTCGTGGGTGACGATGAGTTGCGCAGCGCCGCTGAGCGTGGATCCGGCGACCAGTGTGAACGTCTGATTTCCGGAGACACCGTTGTTGGCGTCCGTGGCGCTGAGGTCGATCTTGTCTCCAGGCTGGAAGCCGATGATTGTATCGCCATCGGCATCCTTTTCGGACTGGAACACGAACCTGTCGTTTCCGGCCCCGCCATCCATGATGTTGACGGAAGCATTGGCGGTGATCGTGTCGTTGCCTGAGCCCGTGACGACGTTCTCTACGCTCCAGAGCGTGTCGTTGCCGGATTGGCTGCTCGATGCACTTCCTCTGCCCTTGAAGCCGCTTCCGAGATCGACCGTCAGGTTGGCGGTTATCGCTGCCATGTCCAGTGTGTCGCTGCCGGCATCGCCATAATAAATGTCGTCGCCGTCGCTTGCCTCGGCGATGAACGTATCGTCGCCGTCGCCGCCATGGGCCGTGTCGTTGCCGGCACCGCCGGAGACCATGTCGGCGCCCTCGTCGCTGAAGATGCGGTCGGATCCCGCATCACCATAGAGCATGTCGTTTCCACCGCCGCCCATAAGGTCGTCATTTCCGGCGCCGCCGAAGACCATGTCGTTGCCTGCCTCCCCACTGAGGAGGTCGTCACCGTCATCGCCCCGCATGATGTCGCTGCCGGCGCCGCCGGTCGCCACATCATTGCCGGCGAATGCTACGATCATTTCCCCACTTGCCGTGCCGACAAGCACATCGGCGGCGACAGTGCCGACGATCGTGGTTCCCGTTGCTGCTTCGGGAACGGGTGGTGTCGGCGTTTCCGGCGTCGGCACCTCTTCTTCTGCATCGACCTCGCCGTTGAATTGCGGCAGGCCGCCTTCGCTGGTGAAGCGAATGCTGTGCTGGCTGCTTGTCATTGTGGTCACGCCGTTTTCATCCGTCGTGATTTCGTAATCATCGGCACTCGTGCCCGCGGGCAGGTCGATGACGTCCTGCGGTCGCAAGGTGCCGACGATCGTGTCATTGCCACCGTTCGAGCGGAACACGATGCGGTGCGCAGAGGTGAGTGCCGAGATGTCGATCGTGTCATCACCGGCGCCGCCATCAATTGTGATCGTGTTCAGCCGCAGGCTTGTTGCCGAGAAGTCGCCGATCACCTGGAACGTATCGCCTCCGGCAGAGCCGGGTCCGGACGGATCGATACCGTTGATCCGGATCTCTTCGATCTCGCGCAACTCGGCGATAACAGAGGTGGCAAAATCGGTATTGGCGCCCCGCGTGATGACGATCTCTGTAGCGGCATTCAGGCTTGCGCCATTGTTGCCGGCCAATGCGTCCCATGCAGCGCGGGTATAGATGCGGTAGGTTTCTGCGACCGCGCTGTTGCCTGTGATCACGAAAGTGTCCCCGGCCTGCCCTTCCGTGCCGCCATTGACGATGTCGCGCCCGTCGGAATTGGCCAGCGACGTCGCTGTCGCGTTGTTGGCGTTCCAGTTGAACGTATCGTCACCGGCATCGCCGTTCAGGGTATCGTTGCCTGTGCCGCCGTTGACGATGTCGTTGCCGGCTCCGGCATTGACGGTGTCGTTGCCGCCAAGCGCATTGATCGTGTCCGCACCAGCGGTACCATTATGCGTCTGGCCGGCTGCGGCGCCGTTGATCACGTTTCCGGCAGTTGCGAGCGTGAAGTCGGAGATGTCGATACCGGCATTGTTGACCCCGTTGATCTGGATCGTGCCCTGGATGGTCGAGGCCGGCCCGTTCTCCCGGATGGTAATGATCGTGTTGCCGCCGCTGGCGGATTCGAACACCCGATTGGCGAAGTTCGCCGCCGTTATCCCCAGCCCGCTGAGGTCGATGCGATCCTGGTTTGCCGGCGTGCCGCCAGTGGCATCGAAGCTGTTGATGACATCGGCTCCGAAGCCGGTCGAATTGTAGATGATGGTGTTGACGCCGCCGCCTACATCGATCGTGTCGTTGCCGGCACCGCCGATGATGGTGTCGTTGTCGTCACCGCCATTCAGCGTGTCGTTGCCGTCGCCGCCGTCGAGCAGGTCAGCTCCGGCGGCACCATTGAGCGTATCGTTGTTGCCGCCGCCGAAGAGCTGGTTGGCGGCGCCATTGCCGTTGATCGTGTTGGCGAGCGTGTTGCCGCGTCCGGTGACCGCCGCGCCGATGAGATTGAGGTTCTCCACCTCGGCCCCGAGCGTGTAGTCGACGCTGGAGTCGACCCGGTCCGTGCCGCCTGCCGCCAGTTCCGTCACCACGTCGCCGGCATCGTCGACAGAATAGATGTCGTCCCCGACACCGCCCAGCATGGCGTCGGCACCAAGGCCGCCGTTCAGCGTGTCATTGCCGCCAAGCCCCGTCAGCGTATCGGCAAGATCGCCACCGGTGATGACGTTATTGCCATCGTTGCCGGTGCCGACGAACTGGTCGGCGTCGACACCCGTATAGGTCAGGTTCTCGACATTGGCGAAAGTGGCCAATGTGTAGAGTGCCGCTGTCGTCTCGACCGTGTCGGTACCGCCAGCCGCGGCCTCGACGATCAGATCCTCGCCGGTATCGTCGATATAGGTGTCGTTGCCGGCGCCGCCGACCAGCGTGTCGATATCGTCGCCGCCGTCGAGCGTGTCGTTACCGGCGCCGCCGACGAGCAGATCCTCACCAAGCCCGCCATTGAGCGTATCGTTGCCCTCATGGCCGAACAGCAGGTCGAAGCCGGTATTGCCGGTCAGGGTATCGTTAGCCGTCGTGCCTGCGAGTGCCGTGTTGATGCCGACAGCCGCCGTCCGCTCGCCGTTGTCATCCGTGCTAAGCGCATAGTCGCCGGTCAGAACATAGCCTTCGAAGGTACTGCCGTTGAAGTTGATGAACTCCACCGCTTCGCCGGCGGTGTCGAAGTGATCGGTGACGGTTGCCTGCTGGCCGTTGAACTGGATGATCAGGTCGTCGTTGCCGCCGCCGGCGGTCACTTCGAACATGTTGAGCCCGGTAAGAGCGGCCGGTAGTGCCGGCGGCACGGTGCCTCCGACAGTGATGCGGTCGGTACCGGCTGTTTCGTTGATGACGTCGATGCCGTCGCCGAGATTGATGACATAGGTGTCGTTGCCAGCGCCGCCGTTCAGTGTCTCGGTGGCGCTGGAGAAGGCGATCGACAGGTTATTGATCCCGACAAAGTCGCCGCTGTTATTAGTGCCGGCCACTACGAACCTGATTGCCGAATTGGCACCGAACGGTCCGTTCAATGGCAAGTTGATTATCGATCCTGTGTTGGATGCGCCGGTTATGGTCTGGATCGTCTGATTGAAGTTGACGCCATCGGCGGCAAACAGAACCGTGACCGTTTCTCCCGCGTCGAAGCCGCTCTCATTGTAGGTGTAGCTGATGGTGGCGCTCGATGCGCCCGACAGATTGACGGATCGGGTGATCGTCGCCGTGCCGTTGCCCGGATCGTTGTCATCATCGCGCAGGCGCAACTCGTTGGTACCGTCGTCAATGCGGATCTGGCCTGCGGCTGCGCTGTTCGTATTGCCGTTGTCTCCTGTTTCAACCCAAGACGTCGCCCATACTGCCGTCCCAGTCGATCCATTCAGCACGGTGTTGTCGAAATTATCGGCATAAGTGCCTGAGGCGCCTGCCGTGCTCGGCCCACCAACGAGGATGTCGTTGCCGTCGCCGCCGTTGAGGACGTCGTTGCCGCCGAGGCCTAGCATCAGGTCGTCGCCGGTTGTGCCATTGAGAACGTTGTTGCCTTCGGTACCGACGATTATGCCGACGCTGCCATCGGTAAATTGCAGGCGCTCTACATTTCGCAGCCGGTCGGAGCCATCGAGGTTGAGCTCGGTAACGTCTGTGACGGTGACCTGCCCATCGGCAGTCGCGCCGAACGTATAGTCGCCCCTCGCACCCTGGAACACTGCCGTATCGACATCACCAGCCGTCGTATCGGTCCGGATGGTCCGCACGATCGCCAGTTGGCCAGGGTTTATCGAACCGTTGAACATCGCGGCAGCCAGCGTCGTCATGCTGTTGTGCAGCGCGATCGGCTGACCGGTATGTTGCGTGTCGCCTGGTGCAAAGACACCGATCTGGACGTCGAGCCATTTGTCGCCGTCGATAATGTCGTCTCCGGCAAGGCCTTTCATGATGTCACTGCCGTCGCCACCAAGGATGATGTCGCCGGCGCTGAATTCCGTCACTCCCGCGCCAAGGATTTCCTGGAGGCCCTGGATGAGAGCGATGCCCTCGGCCGTCAGCGCACTGCCCTGATAGCCCTCGGTGCCGCCCTGAGTTGCGGGGAGCCGCTCTGCTGCGAGCGTGTTCGTGCCGGTCAGGACATCGCCGAATTTCGTGCCCGACAGACCTTCGACCGACTCGTATTCGTCGAGCGCAGCATTCTGGGGCAGCGTTGGTGCCTCGTCGAAGACGATCGGGATCGACAGATCGGCGTTCACGAAGTTCGGGTTGTCCTTGTAGGTCGCCCAGTCAAAACCGGACATGCCCACCATCTTGCCGCGACCGGCGCTGCCGACGAAGATATCGTCGCCGCCCTCGCCGATGAACTCGTCAAAGCCGCCATCGCCCAGGAACACATCGTGGCCATCGATCTCGTCATGCGAGAAGATTTCGTCGAAGTTATCCCCGGGTGCACCGTCGAATGTGCCGGTTTCGATCCAGTCATTGCCCTCGTTGCCGAGGATGCGTTCGGCATTCTTGTTGCCGTAGATGAAGTCGTTGCCGGTGCCGGCAAAGACTTCCGAGCCCATGTCCGTGCCGAGGAAGATGAAGTCCTGGCCGTCATTGCCCATGACGAGGTCGAGACCGGGGCCGGCGTGAACCACGTCGTTGCCCTTGCCGGCCTTGATATTGTCGTCGCCGCCGCTGTCGACGATGATGTCGTCGCCGTCGCCACCGTTGATGATGTCGTTGCCGAAGCCACCTTCGAGCCGGTCGTTGCCGCCATCGCCGAACAGCGTGTCGTCACCGATACCTGCGATTATGGTGTCGTTGGCTTCAGTGCCACCCATGACCACATGGTCGCCGCCGGTGTAGCGCAGGTAGTTGGTGTCTGCGCCCGGTGTTGCCGGATTGTTGCGGATGACAAGCTGCGTCAGGATGCCGTCGCCAACCGGATCGGTGCTCTCCAGAGTACCGTCGCCGTCGAGATCGTTGAACTGCCTGGTCTGGTTGACCTCGAGAATGAGACCGGGGGTCGAGAAGACATCGGATGGCAGGTGGGTCGCATCGGTATTGCGCATGATCATCGCGGCGAAGGAGTTGTTCTCCATCTCGCCGAAGAGATGCAAGCCATCGAGGCGCTGCAGATAGTAGAAACGGTCGCCGTTCTGCAGCTTTTCCATCTGCATTTCGAAGACGAAATTGAAGGTCGAGCCAAGCATGCCGCCGAAGGGCATGATCGCTTCGGCCAGGCCGCCGATCCAGAGATCGACATCGTTGAGGCCGCCAAGCGAACCGCCGGCATAGGCCCCGGTTGCGTTGAGGAAGTCGAGCCGATCGAGCGGAACCTCCATTCCACCGACCGACACGCCGGTGATTAGGGTAAGTGCGGCGTTACGTTTACCCTCAAGGGTCGTCTCGTCGGTGATCAGGGAATGCGTGCCATAAGCCGCGACGAAGTTGATGATCGAGGCCTCGTGCTTCAGATGGCCGGCGAAATCGACCCAGCTCTCATAGGGCTTGAGCAAGACATCCTGATTGGTCGCGTTGTAGAACTGCGTACGGGCCGCATTCAGCGACGGTACGCCGGTGTCACGGCCGCGGGCCAGGTTGATGGTGGCAAGATCGAGCGGTAGGCCGAGCAGGTTGTTGCGCAGGGCGCTGGTGACGAACTCGTCGATCTCGTTGCCCGCCTGCCGCGTCATGCCGCGAACGATGGCACCTGCCGAAATATCGGCATCGACAGTTTCCGTGCCGCCGTTGTTCTCGAACTGTAGGGGATTGAGGAAACCTTCGATCAGGCCGATATGGTCTGGGTTGAAGTTCGGATCGAAACGGTCGATTGATTCCGTCAGCATTGAGTGGCCGAAACGATAGACCACATGCGCGAATTCGGCGACGATCGACGGATCGATGGTGACGTCGTAGCCGTCGGGAACCAGGAAGACGTTGATGTTCGGCTGGATCTTGCGGGCGAATTCTTCGAATACGAGATGCTGATACTGCATCTCGGTGCCGAACTTGGCAGCCTGGAAGAGGCGTTCGCCGTCCCAGACGAGGCCAGCCGCCGTGGCTGGAACCTCGGCAACGTCGTCAATGAGCCATTCGTTCAGAAAGGCCACTGCCTCTGCCTGTGACGCGCCGCCGCCCAGCATGGCAACGGCATCCGTGAACACAACATCCTTTGTGTGTTCCACCAGCCGGTTGTGCTCCGAGTGGAACACGTGGTGCACCGCAGTCAGGCCGATATTCTCGTTGGCTCGGCCATCGCCGGCGACATAGTGCGCATCGAGCAATTCGTTGTCGTAGACTCCAGGCTCGTTGCCCGGGTTATCAAGTCCGATCTCGATGTCGCCGTCGGCCAGTCCACCCGGCACCGCATTATGCGCGATATCGGCAAGGAAGGCGTGGCCAGTCAGGATCGCATTTGCCGGCACGGCAACGCCCAATCCTCCATTGGCCAGAGGATTTCCTTCGACAAGGCCTGTGGTGGTCACCATCTGCGGGAAACCATTCGGTCCGCGGATGAATTCGCCATAGGGGTCCGTGGCGAGCAACGGAACGTTGCCGACATTGGCGTCGGCAAGCTGGATGCCCAGCATGGAAGCGGCCTGCGCCTTCAGGTCCGCCCATGTCGCCATGCCGCCATTGCCGCCCTCGATGAGCTTGCCGGTCGAGACCGGGTCGCCGGCAGCGTTGAATACATAGGCCCTGAGGAAGACTTGATGAGACGGATGGGACGTATAGGTCTGATTCTGATCGACGAATGAGGTCGTCGTGTTTACCGGACGATCGGTATTGTCGGCAGCTTCGTTGACGGCCGTTGCCGGGTCGTCATTCATGATGCCGTCGGCGCCGGGGCCGGCAAGGGTGGCGCGTGTGAGCACCATAAAATTGGTGTCGCTTCCTTCGACATAGAGCGGATCGTCGGGCATCAACGGGATGAAGACCGTGCCATTGCCGCCCTTGGCGACGAGGTCGAGACCGTGATCGAAGAATTGACCGAAGAGGGTGAACCAGGAATTGAACGGCGCCGACAGGCCCTCGTCAGGCGCGGCGTTGGTGATGACAACATTGACGCCTTCGAGTTCGACGCCGTTTGCCTCGAGCAGAGCCATCAAAGCGTCATCTTGCGCATCAAGCGCCGCTTGCGCGGTCGCCAGATTGGCCGCGGTCGCGGCGGCGGCGTCCTGCAGGGCCTGATTACCGGGGCTTGCGGACGCGGCGGCCTGTGCCTCGGCGTTTAGCCGCTCGGCCGTGCCCACGTCGTTGAACAATGGACGCAGCGGCTCGTAGGCCGCCGTGATCTGGGCGGTCACCGTCATCTGCTGCGCTGCCGGGACAATACCGGCGCGCTGCAGAGCCGTCAGGATCGCCGAAGGATTGCCGAGCGTCTGATCGACGATCAGGTTGGAGATCGTGCGGACCGTGGGGTCGAAGACGTCGCTGGGCCCCGCCGTGCCGGGTCCGTCATTGTCGACACCTGGCTGGTAGGTCACGGGAACCAGGGCGCCTCCCGGTCCGCCCGGCACCATGACCGTCTTGAACTGCGTACCGAGGTTTTCGGGAAACTCGTTGTCGGCCGCGCCCCATTCCGGATGCAGCGGATTGTTGTATGTGCCGTCGACAGTGCGCAGGCCCCAGGCGAGATTATAGGTCGGGATCGAGCCGCCAACTCCGAAAAGCGGCTTTGCCACGTTGTTCGGATCGCCGGTCGATGTGCCTTGCCGGAAAGCGGCATCGGCTTCCGCAATCTTGATCTGCTTCAAGATGAAATCGAGATCCGATCGAATATAGGTGACCATTTTACTCCCCCCTTTGGATTGCTCAGGAAACGGTTCGTTCCGGCAATGCTTCTTTCCGGCCTGCGATGGCAGACAGAGGCAGCTCTGCTGCAGATCTTCTACCGGCGTTTCGGAGATGAATTTGCGAAAGCCGATAGAAAATCTTCAGGATTGTCTGCGACGATCAAATATTGTCTTTTGGCAAGGCGAAGAGATAGTTCCAAAGGTCCGCAGACATTCACGGACTTTGGTCTTCAGGAGGCCGGGACGTTAGGCCCGGAAGAAAAAGTGACTTTCGTCCCGTTCACGAAGATCTGCGGCGGCTTGAGTTCCAAGATCCTGGCAACTTGGCACAGCCTTGATTTGACGAAGCAATTTTTGATTGTGGCGGGACTCGTCATCTGCAGTTCGATGGCAATCCTGGGAGAGTGGCTGAACGGCCAGATTGCGGCAAATCAGCTGAGAAGTCGGGCCGAATCCGGCGCCCTTTACATGGAGGGCTTTCTTGCTCGTCACATCGAGGGCACGTCGAGCGACCCCCAGGTGGCCGAAGCCCGCCGCAAGGAACTCGACGATCTGTTGATCGGCACCGATCTCGCGCGCCGTGTCGAAGGCTTCAGGATCTGGCGCAGTGATGGGGCAGTGATCTACAGCACCGACAAGTCTCTCATCGGGAAAACTTTCCCGTCGTCGGATATCGACCTGGCTTTTTCGGGCCAGGTCGTCGCCCAGCTTGAAGACGGCCATAACGACGGTGAGGAAGGAGAGGCGACCACCGGCCGACCGTTAATCGAAATCTACGCGCCGATCTATCGTTCCGGCACGCGCGACATCATTGCCGTAGGAGAACTCTACGAGGACGCCGCCGAATTCGTCGTCCAGCGAGCCCGGGTCCAACGCCAGACCTGGGCAATCGTCGGCGCAACAACATTGGCCATCATGGCGTTGCTGTTCCTCATCGTTCGACGCGCGAGCAATATCATTGCCAATCAAAGGATGACGCTGAAATCACAACTGGCCGAGGCTCAGACGCTGGCCAAGCAGAACACCGAGCTTCGCAAGGCCGCCGATCGGGCGCGCATGGATGCCTCTAAGTCCAACGAGCAGCTTCTCAACCGCATTGGTGCGGATCTTCACGATGGTCCTGTTCAGCTGCTCAGCCTGCTGATCCTCAAGCTTGGAGAAAATACAGAGGCACCGGTTTCATCGACCCCCGCGACCGTCGAGAACGCATCCGGGGTGCAAGAGGCCGATCTTGCTCCCTCACGTATCGCAAGCCAGGTGCTTACAGAGTTGCGTGAACTGTCGACAGGGCTGGTCTTGCCGGAGATAGAACATTTGCCGCTGAAGGCGGCCCTGCGCATGGCGATCGACCGGCACGAATATGCAACCGGTTCGAAAGTTACATCGGAGTGCGACGAGTTGCCCGAGCGTGTCGCGCATCCTTTGAAGATCTGTCTCTATCGGGTGGTCCAAGAGGGGCTCAGCAACGCATTTCGGCATGGCGGCGGCCGTGACCAGCGGGTCTCTGCTTCGGCAGACCTGTCGGCCATCACTGTCGTCATTGCAGACGGCGGCCCGGGCTTTGGAAAGAGCACCCCGAGAGGGAACCACAGACCGCTCGGCCTGCAGGGCATCCGCAATCGCGTTGAGGCCTTCGGCGGCCGTGTTCAGATTCGCCACGGCCCGCGCTCGGGAACCGAGCTTGAGGTCGTCGTGCCGATGGAAGGCAACAGTATCTAGTGGCGCTGAATGGTGTCTGTTCCACTCTCAAGCTTTTGAGCGGCGAGTAGGACTTCCAGCCGATTTCGCGCGTTCAGCTTCTGCATGAGTATCGTCATGTAGTTTTTCACGGTCTTCTCGCCGATCTGCAGGTCGGCTGCGATCTGACGGTTCGTGAATCCCCGCAACAGCATGCGGATGATCTGGCCCTCGCGGATGCTGAGCTTCACTTCCGTACCCGTCACTTTTCGCAGCGAGGCTATCTTGAGCTCTTCTATGACCTTGCAGGCAAAGGCGGGAGTGATGAACATATCGCCTCGGTGGACGGTTGCGATGGCCTGGATGAGCTCCTTGGCGCTACTGCCTTTGAGCACATAGCCGCTAGCGCCGGCATTGAGTGCTCGCACAGCGTAATCGCTGCCCGTCATGGCTGTGAAGACCAGGATCTTTGTTCGTATTTTTTCGACAAGTTTCGAGATTGTGTCGAACATGTTTCCCGGCATTATCAGATCGACGATAAAAACGTCGGGCGCCAGGCGCAGGCCAATCTCCAATGCCTCCTCAGCGCTCGACCCGGTCGCCGCGACAGCAAACGCCGGCTGCTTCCTAAGGATCTCCGTCAATCCTGCCAGCATTAGCGGATGGTCGTCGACCAACGCTACTGAGATTGGACTCATGTTATGCACCCTGTACCCAGTAATTGCTTAATTTGTATTCGCAATTTAATTTCCTGTCTATGTAGCCATTTATGGCTATTACTCTCATGGGTGGAGTATAATTCCAATCGCATACCGCCCTTGCCGGAGCTGCGTTCAATCCAGGCGCAATCCTAAGTCTGCCTCGGGTATGGCGAACCGTGTCATTGGCGGTGCGCGCATTCCGCGAAAGCAACGCTGAAAGCGCGAACTTTCCGCGCCGGTCAAAACGCTTGCCTATTTCGGGCTCGACCGCAACGAACTGAAGCAATGGAAATCTGGTGGAGACGATGAGGGCACGTCTTGCAACGTCGAGAGCCGTCACCTTCAGGCGGACGGCACCTTCTCGGCACCGGTGGAGGATGCCGCAAATCGGCAGGCTTGGAACGATAAGGCTGTTGTAAAATACGTTCGAAGGCGCGACAGCCGACAGTCAATCTTCTATCGGAAATGAAAAACCAGCTTTCACCCGATCCATCACCACCATGGTCTTGAAACCCTTAATATCGTGGTTCTCATAGAAGAACCTGCGTGTGAAGGCTTCGTAGTCCTCCATGTCCTTCGCGGTAATCACCAGGATGAAATCGGCATCACCCGTCACGTAGTAGCCGATCATCACTTCCTTGGTGGCGCGGATCGCCGCCTTGAAGCGATCGACGATGTCTGCCCGTTCGCGCTCCAGAGAGACAAGAACAATCATGGTGATGCCGCGCCCGGTAGCCTTGGGCGAGACGATGGACACGTCTGCCTCGATCACTCCTTCCTCACGCAGCCGCTTCAGTCGTCGCTGACAGGCAGTTGGCGAGAGATTGACGATCTGTGCCAGTTCTTCCGAGGTTAGGCGGTTGTTCTTCTGGACGGCGTCAAGCAGTGCGCGATCGGCCCTATCGAGAGTGGTCATGCAGAAATCCTGCGTTAAGTGTGCAAATTAAGCCCAATTCCTGCACAGAACGTCAATTCAATGCAGCCTCTCGATCATGATGCACGGCTAGTCTCCTTGTAAACCCACCTGGAGCTCCGCATGAAGGGTATCGCCAGCACTGCGCTGAAAAACCTGCAACGACCCGATCTGATCGAGCGCCGCGCGTTTCTCGACGGCAACTGGGCACACCGGCGAGAGACGCTCAGCGTCATCGATCCGGCAACCGGTGAGCACCTCGCCGATGTCGCGGCCTGCTCGCTCGAAGATGCCGATGCCGCCGTCGACGCCGCGAAAAATGCCTTTCTCGATTGGCGTGACAGGCTTCCAGTCGAACGGGGCCAGATCCTGCGTTCCTGGAGCAAGTTGATGCGCGACAACGCGCAGGACCTTGCAGTCATCATGACCGCTGAACAGGGAAAGCCGCTGGCAGAATCGCTTGGCGAGATTTCCTATGCCGCAAACTTTCTCGACTGGTTCGCGGCTGAAGGCGAGCGTGCCTATGGCGAAACGATACCGAGCCACCTGCCGGGCAGCCGCCTTTCAGTGCAGATGCAGCCGCTTGGCGTGACGGTTGCGATCACGCCGTGGAATTTTCCCTCTGCGATGATTACCCGCAAGGCGGGTGCCGCGCTCGCAGCCGGCTGCACGATGATCGTCAAGCCCGCCCCGGAAACACCTTTGTCTGCTCTTGCTCTGGCAAAGCTTGCTGAGGAGGCCGGGATGCCCGCCGGCGTATTCCAGGTTCTCACCGGGGAGGCGGCCCCGCTTGCGCGCCGCCTGCTCGAACACACGGATGTGCGTGCCTTTTCCTTCACCGGCTCGACGGAAGTCGGGCGGATCCTGCTGACGCAATCGGCGGCGACCGTGAAGAAGGCCTCGCTGGAACTTGGCGGCCACGCACCTTTCATCCTGTTCGACGACGCCGAGCTTTCCAAGGCTGTTAGGGGCTGTGTGGGCGCAAAATTCGCGACGTCGGGACAGGATTGCCTCGCCGCCAACAGGATTTACGTCCAGCGTGGGCACTATGATCGTTTCGTCGAAACCTTCGCCAGGGCGACCATGGAGCTCAACGTCGGTCATGGCCTTGCAGCCGGCACCGATATCGGGCCGATGACGCGCGCTTCGGTTGCCGAAAAATGCCGCCAGCAGATCGCGCAGGCGCTTTCGGCCGGTGCGCGTCTCGTCTGCGGCGGACAGGACAGCCCGCTTGGCGGCAATTTCGTGACACCGACCGTGCTCGCCGATGTCACTGACGAGATGCTGATTGCCCGCGATGAGACCTTCGGCCCGGTGGCAGCGATACTGCCCTTCGATGACGAGCAGGAAGTGCTCGCACGTGCCAATGCCACGGAAATGGGGCTGGCTGCCTACGTCTACACCAACGATCTCAGCCGCGCGATGCGTCTGACCGACCGGCTCGAATACGGCATGATCGCCGTCAACACACCGAAATTCACCGGCGCCCCGATACCATTCGGCGGCTGGAAACAATCGGGCCTTGGTCGCGAAGGTTCGCGCCACGGCCTCCTGGAATATCTCGAAGCAAAATATGTCTGCTTCGGCAACCTCGCTGCATGAAAGGATCCGCGCCATGACCGTCAATCCCAATCAGATCGCCGAGATGGACCGTAATTCGGTCCTGCACCCTTTCACGCAGCTCAAGGATTTCGCCAGCGGCAAGATGGGCGATCCGACGATCGTCGAAACCGGCAAAGGCATCCGTATTCAGGATGCGCACGGCAAGCAGCTGATCGACGGCTTCGCCGGTCTCTACTGCGTCAATATCGGCTATGGCCGTACCGAGGTCGCCGAGGCCATTTCGCGCCAAGCCTATCGCCTCGCCTACTACCACACCTATGCCGCCCACACGACGGATGAGCTCGCGATCCTTTCCGATCGGCTGGTGAAAATGGCGCCCGGCAAGATGAGCAAGATTTTCTACGGCATGTCAGGCTCCGACGCCAACGAAACGCAAGCCAAGCTCGTCTGGTATTACAGCAACCTGCGCGGCAAGCCGAACAAGAAGAAGATCATCTCCCGCGAACGGGGCTATCATGGTTGCAGCGTCGTCTCCGGCTCCATGACCGGCATGAGTTTCTACCATGACCATATGGACCTGCCGCGTGCGGGCATTATCCACACCGGTGCACCGCATTTCTATTGGGGCGCCGAAGCCGGCGAAACGGAACGCGAGTTTTCCAAACGCCGCGCTGACGAGCTCGAAGCCCTGATCCTGCGTGAAGACCCGGACACGATCGGTGCCTTCATCGCCGAACCCGTGCTCGGCACCGGCGGCATCACGCCGCCGCCACAGGGCTATTGGGAGGAGGTACAGAAGATCCTCAAGAAATACGACATCCTGCTCATCGCCGACGAAGTCATTACCGGTTTCGGACGCACCGGCTCGATGTTCGGATCGCAGCATTACGGCATCGAACCCGACCTGATCACCGTCGCCAAGGGTCTCACCTCCGCCTATTTTCCGCTGTCGGGCGCAATCGTCGGCGAAAAGGTCTACAAGGTGATGGAAGAAGGGGCTGATCGCGTCGGCTCTTTCTCGCATGGCTACACTTATTCAGGTCACCCGATCGGCGCCGCAGCGGCGAACGCCGTTCTCGACATCGTCGAGAAGGAGGATCTGCCGGGGAATGCCCGCACCGTCGGCAGCTATTTCCAGGAGCAGCTCAAGGCCAAGTTTGCTCAGCTCCCGATCGTTGGTGAAGTGCGAGGCGTCGGCCTGATGGGCGCCATCGAATTCGTGGCCGATCGGGAAAGGAAGACACGCTTTGCGCCCGGCATGACTGTCGGTGCACGGATCTCGAAGGCGGCGCGCAGTCGGGGGCTGATTGCCCGTGCCATGCCGCATGGCGATATCCTGGGTTTTGCCCCGCCGCTCGTCACGACGAAGGAAGAAGTCGACGAAATCGTCGCCATTGCTGAATCCGCCGTCCGTTCCGTGATGGACGAATTGATCAAGGCTGGCGAGAAGATCTGATGGAAGCATGGCCGGCGGGCGAGAAACTCTCGCCCGCAACTGCCGATTTGCGAGCAAAGTCGAGATGATCGTGATTATTTCTGAAGCAATCACGGCTCGACATGCATAGCGCTTCATCTTTTCAGAAGAAGCGTGCATAATGTCATGAAATGATCGTCCTCAAAACGAGACAATTTCATGCGACGTCAAGCCAATCCGCTGAACACTTCTCCGACAACGGCGACGAAGCCGGTGGTCTGGCGACCAAGTCTCGCCAAGCAAAAAGGCGAGACGAAGCATGCAGTCCTCACCGAGCGCATCATCGCCGATATCGATGCCGGCGTGCTCAAGCCAATGGATCGCATGCCGACGCATCGCGATCTGGCGCGTGAACTTGGCCTTTCCGTCCAGACCGTCAGCCTGTCCTACAAGGAGGCTGAACGGCTCGGCTATCTGAGCGGTGAGATCGGTCGCGGCACTTTCGTGAAGACACGGGTTACGGACCGGGCCGGGCGCATGATGCTTGATCATAGCGCCAACGAGGTGCTCGATCTTTCCATTATCCGCGGCGTCTATCTCGATACACATGAGACCGCATCGCGCGAGATTCTTCGTGAGCTCGCCGATGGCGACAATGCAAGCTTCATGCGCCCGTGCCGCCCCGTCGCAGGCCTTGATCGCCACCGAGAAACGGCGCGCGCCTGGTTGCGCATGCTCGGCGTCACTGCCGGGGTAGAGCGCATCCTCGTCACCAATGGTGCTGCCCATGCCATTTTTCTCGCCTTAAGCTGCATTGTCCGCTCCGGAGACGTCGTCTTGTGTGAGAATCTCACCGATCATGGCATCATCGGGCTTTCGAACGTCCTTGGCTTCAGCCTGAAGGGTTTGCCGACAGATAGTGAAGGCATTTTGCCCGATGCGTTGGAGGCCGTTTGTGCTGCAGGCGGTGTCCGAGCCCTGGTGCTGGTCCCGACTCTCAACAATCCGACAGGTCATGTCACGGGCGCGGCCCGCAGGAGCGAGATAGCCGCGATTGCGGCGCGATATGGCGTCTTCGTCATCGAAGATGAGGTCTATCGCCCATTGATCGAGGAAGACCTGCCGTCGATCACTGAGATGCTGCCCGACCTCGGCTTCTTCGTCACGAGCTTCACCAAAGCGGTGCTGACGGGGTTGCGCGTTGGCTATCTCGTTGTTCCACCCGCCTATTCCATTCGCGCCGCCTCGATCCTGCGTGTGTCGAGCTGGAGCGGCACCTATCTGACCGGCGAAATCGCCACGCGCTGGGTCGAGAACGGCACGGCTCAGCGGTTGGTCGAAATCCAGCGTGACGAAGCGCGAGCGCGCCAAGCTATCGCCAGTGAAATCCTCGGAGACCATATCGCCTCCAGTCATCCGCTCTCGCTCTGCGCCTGGCTCAAGGTTCCGCCGTACTGGACCGAGGACGGGCTGGTCCGTTCACTGACCAACCAGAATGTCGCGGTCACGCCGTCCGAACCCTTCATTGCAGGCCCCGGCCATGGCGGCGGCATTCGCATCTGTTTGGGCGGACGCATGAACCATGCAAGCCTGGCCAGGGCCCTGACGATCGTACGGCAGGCCTTCGAGCAATTGCCACCGGTCTATGACATCGGCGCCATCGGATAGAGCCCGCCTAAGACAATCATTGAATCATTACAATATAATAATTGACATGATTTTACTTCGCTCTCAACATGACAATCATGAAGAGCGAATTCCTGTCCAGATCAGCAGAAGAAAAGGTGCTGCCAGTCACGCTGGCGGACATCAAGCGGGCTGCCGCCCGCATCTTCGGCCGAGTGACGCGCACACCGCTCATTTACTCCGGTTCTCTGTCTGAGCGCACCGGTCAGCCCGTCCATCTCAAGCTCGAGACGCGCCAACCGATCGGCGCATTCAAGCTGCGCGGCGCGATGAACGCGATCCTCTCGCTGGATGACGCGGCACGCAAGCGTGGTCTCGTCACTGCCTCGACAGGCAATCACGGTCGCGCCGTCGCCTATGCCGCACGCGAACTCGGCGTTCCCGCCACCATCTGCATGTCATCGCTCGTTCCCGTCAACAAAGTCGAAGCGATCCGCGCGCTGGGCGCCGAGATCCGCATCATCGGCATATCTCAGGACGATGCTCAGGTGGAAGCCGAGCGCCTGACCGAGAGCCGTGGCCTCACGCCGATCCCGCCCTTCGACGATGCGGACGTCGTTGCCGGTCAAGGCACGATCGGCCTCGAAATTGTCGAGGACCTTCCCGATTTCGCAACCGTGCTCGTGCCTCTTTCCGGCGGTGGTCTTGCTGGCGGCGTTGCCGTTGCCATCAAGGCCTTGAAGCCGCAAGCTCGCGTCATCGGTATATCGATGGAGCGTGGCGCGGCTATGCATGCGGCGATCGCCGCCGGCAAGCCTGTCGCGATCCGAGAGGAGGAAACGCTGGCGGATTCGCTGGGCGGCGGCATCGGTCTTTCAAACCATGTGACCTTCACGCTTTGCCGCGATCTGCTCGACGATATCGTCCTTCTCACTGAAGACGAGATCGCCGAGGGGATCCGACATGCGGCGAGACAGGAGGACATGACCGTCGAGGGTGCCGGCGCGGTCGGTATTGCCGCCATACTCGCAAACAAGATCGCAGTTTCCGGCCCTGCCGCTCTCATCATCTCGGGCGGCAACATTGATCCGGCCCTGCACCAGAGAATCCTCGCGGAGGCTGCCACATGAGCCGCATCAGCATTCTGATGGAAAAAGACCTTCGCGCTGTCGTCAAGCTCGATGTCTCCGCGGTCGATTGTGTCGAACAGGCCTTCGCTGCGCTCGCGACCAAAGCCGTTGCCATGCCGCCGATCCTGCGCCTCGACATTCCGGAGTTTCGTGGCGAGGTGGACGTCAAGACGGCCTATGTGCCGGGTTTCGACGGTTTCGCCATTAAGGTCAGCCCCGGATTCTTCGATAATCCCAAGATCGGCCTGCCAAGCCTCAACGGACTGATGATCCTGTTGAGCGCGAAGACCGGGCTGGTCGAAGCCCTTCTTCTCGACAATGGCTATCTGACGGATGTGCGCACGGCAGCGGCCGGTGCGGTCGCCGCACGCCATCTGTCGCGTGAAGGCGCCCACGTTGCCACGATCTTCGGTGCAGGCATGCAGGCGCGACTGCAGCTTGAAGCTCTCATGCTTGTGCGGCCGATCAAATCGGCCCGGATCTGGGCACGCGACCGCGCAAAGGCCAATACGCTCGCTTCCGATTTGGCGCGCGACCACGCAATCGAAGTCGCCGCCATTGCCGATCCGCGTGAAGCCATCCGAGGCGCGGATATCGTTGTCACGACGACACCGGCAGAAAAGCCGATCCTGATGGCCGAATGGCTTGAACCCGGTCAGCATCTGACAGCAATGGGGTCGGACGCAGAGCACAAGAACGAGATCGACCCCGCCGTCTTTGCTCGCGCCGCTTACGTTGCAGATCGGCTCTCGCAGACCCGCATTCTCGGCGAACTGCACCATGCCATCAAGGCCGGCGCAGTGACGCTGGACCAGCAGTTTGCCGAACTCGGAACCGTGATCGCCGGCACGGCGGTCGGTCGGTCGAGCGCAGACGAAATCACCTTCGCAGACCTCACAGGCACAGGCGTGCAGGACACTGCCATCGCCAATCTGGCACTTGTCCGCGCAAGAGACGCAGGAAGCGGCCGGACGATCGAAAACGACATCAAAATGGGAGATGCAGCGTGAGCGTGACGCTGAATTTTACGCGCGAGGAATATGCCGCGCGCTTGTCGAAGACCCGTCAGGCGATGGAAAAGGCGGGGATCGATCTCCTGATCGTCACCGATCCGTCCAACATGCACTGGCTCACCGGCTATGATGGCTGGTCCTTCTATGTGCATCAATGCGTTCTGGTGCCGCCGAGCGGCGAGCCGATCTGGTACGGTCGCAAGCAGGATGCCAATGGCGCCAAGCGCACCGCCTATCTGAACCATGACAATATCATCGGCTACCCGGATCACTACGTCCAGTCGACCGAGCGCCACCCGATGGATCTCCTGGCGCAGATCATCGATGAGCGGAAATGGTCGAGCCTGACTGTCGGCGTCGAGATGGACAACTACTACTTCTCGGCCGCCGCCTTCGCGTCTCTGCAAAAGCATCTGCCCAATGCCCGCTTCAAGGATGCGGCGGGTCTCGTCAACTGGCAGCGCGCGGTCAAGAGCTCGACCGAGCTCGACTACATGCGCAAGGCGGGCAAGATCGTCGAGCTGATGCACAAGCGCATTGTCGAGGTCGTCGAGCCCGGCATGCGCAAATGCGATCTCGTCGCCGAAATCTATGACGCAGGCATTCGCGGGACGCACGAATTCGGCGGTGACTATCCGGCGATCGTGCCGCTGCTGCCATCGGGTGCGGACGCTTCCGCGCCACACCTGACCTGGGATGACAAGCCGATGCGCTCGGGCGAAGGGACGTTCTTCGAGATCGCCGGCGCCTACAAACGCTACCACTGCCCGCTTTCGCGCACCGTGTTTCTCGGCAAGCCGACCCAAGCCTTTCTCGACGCGGAAAAGGCGACGCTCGAAGGCATGGAAGCGGGCCTGTCCGCAGCAAGGCCGGGCAATAGCTGCGAGGACATTGCCAACGCCTTCTTCGCCGTTCTGAAGAAATACGGGATCATCAAGGACAACCGCACCGGCTATCCGATCGGTCTCTCCTATCCGCCGGACTGGGGCGAACGCACCATGAGCCTGCGCCCGGGCGACCGCACGGAACTGAAGCCTGGCATGACCTTCCATTTCATGACCGGTCTCTGGCTCGAGGACATGGGGCTCGAAATCACCGAAAGCATTGCGATCACCGAAACAGGCGTGGAATGCCTGTCGAACGTGCCGCGCCAATTGTTCGTGAAGGGCTGATGGGATGCTGACCGGCACGCCTCGTCCCTCGCCAATCGCCCCCTCCGTCGATTTCGACGCGAACGGCGTGCAGCACGGGCATTTGCGCCTACCCTACAGCCGCGATGACAGCGCCTGGGGTTCGATCATGATCCCGGTCTGCGTCATCGCCAATGGCGAAGGCCCGACCGCTCTACTGACCGGCGCCAATCATGGCGACGAATACGAAGGACCAGCCGCCCTCTTCGAGTTGGCGCAATCGCTCGATCCTTCGGAGGTCAGCGGACGCATCATCATAATCCCGGCGCTCAATTACCCGGCGTTCCGGGCCGGTACACGCACCTCGCCGATCGATCGCGGAAATCTGAACCGCAGCTTTCCAGGTCGCCCGGATGGCACGGTAACGGAGAAGATCGCCGATTACGTGACACGTCACCTGATCCCGCTCGCCGACATCGTGCTCGACTTCCATTCCGGCGGCAGGACGCTCGACTTCCTGCCCTATGCCGCAGCCCACGAACTGCCCGACAAGGATCAGCAAGCGCGTTGTTTTGAAGCGGTGGCGGCGTTCGCTGCCCCCTATTCAATGAGGATGCTGGAGATCGATGCTGTCGGCATGCTGGATACGACGGTCGAGGAAATGGGAAAGACCTTCGTGACCACCGAGCTCGGCGGGGCCGGCACGGCAAGCGCGCGCACGATCGAGATCGCGCGGAAGGGCAGCATCAATCTCCTGCGCCATGCCGGAATCCTGACGGGCGCGCCAGACGCTCGGCCGACCCGCTGGCTGGATATGCCATCGGCCGACTGCTTCACCTTTGCCGAGGAAGACGGACTTATCGCCTTTGCCCTTGATCTGGGCGAGCCGGTCAAAAGGAACGAAATCGTCGCCCGTGTGTATTCCGTCGGGAAGACAGGCGTTGCGCCAATCGAATACCGCGCCGCCATGGACGGCGTGCTCGCGGCCCGCCATGTGCCCGGCCTGATCAAGGCCGGCGACTGCCTTTCCGTCATCGCAACGATCACGGAGAAAACCTGACCAGACGAAAGACGTGAGATCCGAAAACGGACCACAAAACCTTAACCAGAGGAGAATTCGAATGCGCATCTCAAAAACCATTTGCCTTTCCGCGCTTGCGCTCGGCATCGGCGTCACCTCGGCCAGCGCGCTGACCGTCGAAGAGGCCAAGAAGCAGGGATTTATCCGGGCCGCCACAGCCAACGAGGTCCCCTACTCCTATATGCAGCCGGACGGCACCTCTGCCGGCATCGGCCCCGACGTTGCCAATGCCGTCCTGAAATCCATGGGCATCGAGGAAATCAACTGGACGGTGACACCTTTCGGCACGCTCATCCCGGGCCTTAAGGCGCGTCGCTTCGATTTTGCCGCTGCAGAGCAGAACATTTCCCCCGAGCGTTGCAAGCAGGTCGCCTTTACCGAACCCAACTCGTCCTACGGCGAGGGACTGCTGGTCAAGAAGGGCAATCCGAAGGGCCTGACAACCTATGCCGACATCGCCAAGGACCCGTCCTTGAAAGTTGCGGTGGTTTCGGGCGCAAACAATGTCGACTTCCTGCGTGCCGTCGGCGTCAAAGACGACCAGATCGTCTTCATTCCGGCGAATGCCGATGCGATCCCAACCGTGCAGAGCCGTGTCGATGCCTATGCGGCCACCGAGCTGACGGTCTCCGCGCTCGCCAAGGATCAAGCCAATGTCGAGCAGGTCGCGCCGTTCAAGGACCCGATCGTCAAGGAGGCACCGGTCCGCAACTACGGCGGCTTTGCCTTCCGTCCGGAAGACAAGGAATTGCGCGACGCGTTCAACACTGCGCTTGTCGCGTTCCGAAAGACGGACGACTACAAGAAGATCCTCATGAAGTACGGTCTGTCGGAACAGAGCATTGCGGCAGCAGCTGAGAAGAACGTCGCCGATCTCTGCGCCGGGAAGTAACGACAAAGGCGCCCGGTCCCGGACTGGGCGCCACCTGCTTTCATTCGGAGAGAATGCCAGATGAGCTGGACAGCCTATCTTCCCATGATTTGGCACGGCGCTATAGTGACGATGACGATCACCGTGGCAGCGATCGTCTGTGGTGCGCTGCTCGCCTTCGTCTTCGGCATCCTGCGTGTCGAGGGAGGACCGGTCCTGTCGGCCGTCGCGCTGTGTTACACGGAAGTATTTCGCGGGACGTCGCTGTTCGTTCAGCTGTTCTGGTTCTATTACGCGCTGCCATTGGTCGGCCTGAGTTTCGATCCGATCACCACCGGCATCCTGGTATTGGCCGCCCATGTCGGCGGCTATGGCGCCGAAATCGTCCGCGGGGCGCTCCTGTCGGTCTCGGTACAGCAGCTGGAAGCCGCCCGAGCCTTGAACTTCAACCGCGTCCAGACGCTCTTTCGCATTTCGCTGCCGCAGGCCGTCGTCGAGATGATGCCGGCCTTCGGCAACCTCGCCATCGAAACGCTGAAGCTGTCCTCGCTGGTGTCATTGATCTCGATTGCCGATCTTACGTTCGCAGCCCAATCCATCCGCAACATCACGCTAGACAGCGCCAGCATCTATTCGGTCACGCTCGTGTGCTACTTCGCCATGTCGCTTGTCCTGATGGCAGCCGTTCGCGTGATCGAGCACTTTGTACGACGCGGCGATGTCTTTCCCCGCGGCGGCCATTCGTAAGGATAGCAATGATGTATGGTTACGAGTGGGACGCAACGACCTGGGTCACTTACACGACCTCGATCCTCCCGATCATCCTGATCGGGTTGACGGTCACATTGAAGGCGGCCGCTGCCGGCTTCGGGATTGCGCTGGTGCTTGGCCTGGTGTTCGCTCTGCTGCGTCGCAGCCGCATCATAGCAATCTCCTGGACAACCGCGCTCATCGTCGAGTTCCTGCGCGACACGCCGCTTCTGGTGCAGCTGTTCTTTCTCTACTACGTGCTGCCCGATTTCGGTGTCGTGCTGCCCGCGTTCCTCACCGGCGCATTGGCGCTCGGTCTGCAATATGCGGCCTATACGTCGGAAGTCTATCGCGGCGGCATCGAAGCCATACCACGCGGGCAGTGGGAAGCAGCAACCGCGCTCAACCTGTCGCGCATGCAGACGTATCGCGATGTCGTCATTCCGCAGACTGTTCCGCGCATCGTGCCGGCCATGGGCAACTATCTCGTCGCCATGATCAAGGAAACGCCGGTTCTTTCCGTCGTGACCGTTCTCGAAATGATGGGGCTTGCCAACATGATCGGCGAGCGCACGTTCGAATACCTTGTGCCGCTGACCCTTGTCGGCGTGATCTTCCTTCTCCTGACGCTGATCTGCTCGGCCGGCCTCCACCGCTTGCAGAGAGCTCTTCCCAAAGCAGGAATACCCTTGCGATGACCAATACCTCCGAGCAACCCATTATCGAATTTCGCGACGTCACCAAGCGTTTTGGTATCCTGACCGTACTCGACAACTTCAATTTTAGTGTTGCGAAAGGCGAAAAGGTCACCCTGATCGGCCCATCCGGCTCCGGTAAATCCACGGTTTTGCGCATCCTGATGACGCTCGAGCCGTTCCAGGAGGGCACGCTCACACTGGCCGGCACGTCCTACCACGAGGCGGGCGGCAAAGGTCCTTTCCAAGCCTCGGAAAAGCACCTGCGCCAGATCCGCAATCACGTCGGCATGGTCTTTCAGAGCTTCAATCTCTTTCCTCATATGACGGTCCTTCGCAACGTTGTCGAAGCGCCGGTGCGGGTGCTGGGAATGGCGCGCGCGGAAGCGGAAGCACGTGCGATTGAACTGCTGCAAATGGTGGGGCTGGCCGATAAGAAGGACCACTATCCGGTACAGCTTTCCGGCGGGCAACAGCAGCGCGTGGCGATTGCCCGGGCGCTTGCCATGCGTCCACGCGTTCTGCTTTTCGATGAGCCGACCTCGGCGCTCGATCCACAACTGGTCGGCGAAGTGCTGTCCGTCATCCGCGGACTGGCACATGAACATGATCTGACCATGCTGCTCGTCACCCATGAAATGCGCTTTGCCCGAGAAGTATCGGATCGCGTCTGTTTCTTCGATAAGGGTCGCATTTGCGAGCAGGGCGCGCCGGACAAGATATTCGGTTCGCCGCAAGCGGAGAGGACACGCGAATTTCTGTCATCCGTCCTTGGATGATCAGAAAATCGAGCGGCCGGATATGCAAGCGGAAGGCCGCAACAAAGCGACGGAACGAGCGGCGCCCGCGTCACTCCTCAGCAATTGTTTTTGAGCGCCGGATCAGGCGGCCTGTCCCCTCCGCAAGCCGCCGACATCAGCTTGACGGTGTCGGTTGGAGCGTCTGCCAATCCCGCCGACCGTCCCGAGGGAGAGGACAATGCCACTCCCTCATCGACGTCGTCACAAAGTGGCAACCGCCCAGCGGATGAGCGGGCCGTCTTCGGGGTCGCTCCTCCGCCCCGTCGGTGAAAAGCCATTGCGCTCCAGCACGCGCTGGGAGGCAACGTTGTCGACGGCCGTTTCTGCAGACACGCTTTTGACTCGAGGGTCGCTGCGCGCCCAGTCCAGTAGTTCCGCGACGGCTGCGGTCGCCATCCCCCGGCCTTCACGCGAGGGCGCGACGCCGTAACCGATATGCAGTTCGCCGCTTTCAGGAGGTCTGATGATCGAGCAGAGGCCGACGACCTCGTCGCCATCGACGATCATCCAGGCAGACGGAGTGAAATCGGCCGCGATGGCGCGGTTCAGATCGGAGAGCATGCGCAGGACCTCCCGCGATGCGATGGCGCTATCCTGCAGGAGACGAAGGCCCGACGGCACAACGCCATCGGCGAGCGCATCGAAGGCGCTCGATGTAAGGGAAATGATCATGAGTTTCTCAGCTTGGAGATGACGCCTTTCGAAGGCGATCATTGGCCGAGACGCGCTTGAGCTTCAGCCTTGGGCTAGGCAGCGGGCTGAAATCTCCGGCGACACGGCCGGCGAATTGCAGGTGAGGCGGGCGGCAAGCATAGGCATCTCCAAGGGTTGAATATCGGTACCAGCGGCACGCTGCTCATGCAAGCCTGCTGCGGCAACCTGGAATATCGCGGATGCCGTCGCCGACCTGGGGGACTTTTGTCATCGTTTGCCGGCCTTCTTTTCTTTCATGTCATCCGGCAGAACATGCATTCTCGATGCATGTGCCGCCGCCACGAAGGCTTGGCGTGCAATTTCCGGATCGAGGTAGAGCTGCATGGCATCCATCGAGGTCGCGAGCGCACGGTGGAATGCGGCGGGATCGTTTTCGAGATGCGGCCACTTTTCGCTCAGCAGAAAAGCGGCGAGATCCTCGACGCTATGGGCCTGGCGATATTTCGCCGCGCCGTCGATCTCGACGTGAAGCGGGCGGATCGGTGTCGAGCTGTGAAGATTGTCCATGACGCAGTACCTCTCGATGTCTCGACAGACTCACATGGGACGGGAATCAAATGAGTCGAGTCGCAGGTCGCGGAATCAGCACCCTGGCGCCGGTGGATCATTCCCAATTGAACCTTGATCATTTTGCCCGTTTCCGGCTCGGCGCTGCACCTTTGGACTAATCCCCCACAAACGTGACCGTTTCGGCGAGCGGAACTCGACCCGTCCGGGGATAGCTGACGGTGGGGTCCTCGTATCCGATCGACATGCCGCAGTAGAGGATCAGCCCATCCGGGGGCGATAGGATCTCCGCGACAGACTCGCGAACCTGCGACCACGCCATCTGCGGGCAACTGTGCAGGCCTTCGGCGCGGAGCAGCAGCATGACTGTCTGAAGATACATGCCGACGTCGGCCCATTGAGGTCGCCCTAGGTCGCGGTCGATGTAGCAGAACAGGGCGGCGGGTGCGCCGAAACAGTTCCAATTGGCAATGGCTGCGCGCTGGCGCGCCTCCCAGTCCTCACGTGCAATACCGAGCGCGCTGTAGCGTTCTCGTCCGAAAGCTGACCGGCGATCCGCATACGGGGACTTCAGCGAGGATGGGTACATCTCGTACTGTCGCTCGTCCCAGGGATCGCCATGGGCGACGCGCTCGACAGCGGACGTCTTGAGCTCGACCAGCGGCGCGCCGGTAATGACGTAAGTGTTCCACGGCTGGATGTTCGATCCGGATGGCGCCCAAGAAGCCGCGTCGAGCACGCGCTCCAGTATCTCCCTCGACACAGGCTCGTCTTTGAACCCTCGCACAGACCGGCGGCTTGTCACTGCCTCATACACATCCATGACGTTTTCCTCCGTGCTGCCGGCATTCGCGGCGCTCAAATGCCGCGGGGTCTACTTGCGCGCCTCCCAGACCCACAGACAACCCAAACTTAGTGTCTATATCCTTCGCACGCGCGGCTTTGCCGCGTTTGGAAAGTACCCGCAGGACGCAATAGGGTAGGCACGAAGAAGGCTGCGCGAAACCGGCCTTCCTCGACTTCGCTTACAGGCGGCTCACTTATCGGCCGCGCCGAATGCGACCTCGCCGCCTCATCGAAACATGACTTCGGCGTCCGTCACGGGGCATGCCGTTGCAATGAGCGGATACGAATGAGCACCCCCATGTGCAGCGGAATCCAGGTTGCAGGTTACAGTCCTAACCGTCTGTACGTCGTTCAACTGTCAGCACCATAGGCATCGCCCAACTTGCACTGCCAAGAGGCCACCGCAGCAGCCGCACCTCGTCGCCTTCGACCTGCGCCTCCCATCGCGCATAGAACTTTCGCTGAAATCCCGTCAAACGCACGCTCTGGCAAGCGATCGGGCCACCGTCGAAATTCAGAGCAACCTTTAGGTTCAACGGCGAGTCCTTCAGGAAATCGGCAAGGCCGGTGAGCGAGAAGAAGGCCTCCTTTGTCGTGCCGATGATCACGCGCCCATCGTTGTCCTTGGCGACAAAAGTCCGGTTAGCAAGCCACCGGCTTTTGACTGGCACATGCGTCTGACCGTCGGCGCCGAGCAACAGGGGATAGGATACCATTGCGTTGGTCGCCCCCTGAAAAGCCGTTTGCCATGATTGTGCAGACAGACCCTTGATATCCGCAAAGCCTTCGCCGGAGACGAAGGCTCCTGCCTTGGCGTCATAGTCCGCCGGTCCCATTGGCACGCCGTCGCTGAGGATCGGCGTGTCAGGCTCGCCCTTGTGATCGTAGTAGCTGCCGTTAACGATCAGCACCGCCTGTGGGACAGCCTTCTCCCATTCGTCGATCCCCCGGTCGCCGGCAGACGCATTCCTCGCCACGAAACGATACAGCCTGGGATCGATCCGATTGAGCAGGATGGTATCGATTTCGTGGCCGCCGACCATGACGGGAAGTTCCGCCACCTCGAAGCCCTTCCCGACTTCGCGCCAAATGACTTGACCGGCTGTTGCGACCGGCTCGGGATTGGTCAGAGACAGCTGCATGGCGGGAGACAAGCGCGGATCGTTGGCTTTAACGCTGATCCAGTAGGTCCCGCCCCTTCGCAAAATCACATTGAAGCCGTAAGCGCCGGACCGATCCCATAACCACGCGGAACCTCCCATCACGACGATCGAAACAGCAGCGATGACCGCAATGAAGATCCTGCCTCTCAACGACATACGGGTCCCTTGGCCTCAAAAACCATTGTTAGCTGCTCGGCAAAGCTGCTTCAGCGAAGGAACTGCTGTCTCAAGAAAGCTTTTTGGTGGCAAATTCAACTAAAGTGCGGTCCGGCGTGCGATCTCGTTTTTGTCCTCAGCCGCCCGAGATACTCCCCGATAGCCGAAGCGCCCCGCTGAAGGCACGAAAATCGAGCCAGCGTCTCACCTGCTAACCCTGAGATTCGATAGTGAGTTGCCAATCTGCTTGAAGGCGGATTGCAACGCTGCGGTGCTAGGCGAGTTGAAGTAAAATGCGTTCTGGCTCGCGCAACCACGCAGGAGATTCTGCGTACTGGTGCCGGGATTGTTGAACGCGATCGTGTAGACGATAACGCCGGCATTCTTCATGGCCGTGCAAACCTTGCTCAGTCGATTGTTGAGTTCGGTCACTGCCGTGCTGGAATTGCTGGTTCCGAGATTTTTGTCGGCAAGCCAGCCATAGGCGCTGTAGACCTGCTCTGACATCGTGTTTGCACCGTCGGTCATGATTACCGCCGCCTTGCTCATATGCGGCGTGTAATAGTCCAGCGGAAGCTTGTATGTCGTCATGTCGCCACCCCAAAGACCGCGCCACTTGGGTGAGAGCATCCGCCATCCCCAGACGGCTCCGAAGTTGACGTGCGTATTGCCGACCGCCTTCATGGCGTTAATCGCGGAAACGACCTTCGCCTTTTCGGGTGTCAGCCGCGTGACTTCGGCCGGGCAGTTCTTGTTCGGACCGTTCGTTTCATCGAGTGTCGCGTCATAAGTCTTCTTGCCCTTGCTGTTGACGCTGATCCAGTCGTTGCCATCGCTGTCTTCCCAGTAGTAGGGCACAATTGGATTGGTGGACGGCACTGTGTCCGAGACATCGTCCACGGTTGCGCTCTGCGCCTCGACACATCCACCCCATGAGGTTGTTCCCCAGTCGAGCGCGGCGAGCGATCCCGCCTGCAGCCAATCCGTGTGCGCCTTTCCGACATTGACCGTCTGCGAGAAAGGAACGATTCCGACATAGAGGTTTTCGGCAATGGGCTTGTCGCCATAGAGAATGTCGACGAGCGTGTTGGCAGCACTCTTGAGGCTGGTAATACCTGAGCCGGCCATCGAGCCAGTGTTGTCCAGCACCAGCGCCAGTTCAAGGCCACTCGTCGAACGCTCGATCACGCTCTCTGCGCTGGTGCTGATCGTCTGGATACCGAGAATCTTCATGAGCGATGCCGGTGCGCTGGCGCTCGCCTTTACGGTCAGTGTCTTGTTGTCGCTCGAGATCGTCCAGGTGAGACTGTCGAGCGTCGCGCCGATCTGCCCGTCTCCGAAGTTAGCCACCGTGAACTTGCGCAGTTGGACATCGATCGTCGCGGTGTCGAGCTTGGCAACGGTAGACAGCGCTCCCGCGTCGATCGAACGCTGCAGCGTCGAATGCAAGAGCATCAGCCGGGCGGCATCGATGCCGAAGCCGGTAGCACCGATCAGTACGAGACTGACGATGCCAACGAATGGCAATACCGCGCCATCTCTGTCCCGGCAAAACCCCGTGATCATGGATCCCAATCCCATTGGATCAATCTTTCTTGCGGCTAGCATCCGGGCGCGCTTGTGAGGCTACCGAGACGGGGACGGAAAACCGCTGTCTCATAGAGTTGCGGTTCGATGGAGATGAAGTTCGAGAATATCGGCGTATGCCGGTAAAAAACCTCGGCGACGATAACGTTGTCGGTAGCGTCTAGCGTGAGGTTACCAGGCAGCGTCGCCGCCTTGTTCACGATGCCGATCTTGCTCGTGTTTGGAAGTGCGCCGCCCTTACATTGCCAGGCCACGATAGAAGTGGCTCCCCCCGTACGCGATACCGAGGACAGGATCACATAACCGTTCTTGCCGAAGTCGTCGGTTCCCATGATCTCGGACGTGACCGTGAATATCGATGCAACGTCGGAGGCGGTCAGAGTCTCGTAGCGGGAAACCGCGTCGGCGACCGTGGACGCCATCTGCGAGGCCTGGAAATGAGATCGCGCATAAAGGGCGATTTCGCCCCCGCCGCAAAAGAGCAGCAGCAACACAGGCATTATGATGGCCATCTCGATTCCGGCAATGCCGTTGTCATCGCGCATAAGGCGGCGGATGAGGAGAGCCCACTCTCTGGCCGCACGGCATACGATCTCAATAGGGCTCATTCTGAACGACCGCTGTTGCCGTCAGTTCAACGGTGCCGTTGTTGCCGATGAGCCGATTGAGAAAAGGTGTGTGGAACGACCAGGGATAGGTCACCGTGTAGATAACGACCTGTGCCGTGCCACCATAGCCGCTGGCGCCCTGGTCCTTGTCATAGACGCCGTTACCATTGACGTCCGTAAAGTTCTCGCCGTTGTCTCTGACACCATTGCCATTCTTATCGATAAAAGGCTCCGGCTTTTTCAGAGCGTCAAAGCTCTTGTAGGAGAGGCTCGTGATAACGAGCTTGTCGGCATCCATTATGACGCCAGCTTCAGATCTGATTTTCTGCTTCACGGTCGCGTCCTGCGTGGACTTTTCCGAGATGAAGCCCGTCCTGCCCGTTCTTGCAGCGTCATAAGTCGCGTTCTTCAAAAGGATGTCGGCGGCAAACGCGATTCCCGTCTCGATAATGGCGAACATGATGAAGATCAGGATGGGAGCAATGATCGCGAATTCAACGGCAGTGGCGCCCTCTTCAGACGCACGAAATCGTCCGATCGCGAGACCTCTCAAAACACACCTCATCCACCGAATTATTCAACCTGAGGAAGCAGTATCGCCGGAATGTTCACAACGTTCTAAAAGAAACGATCACATTTTATGCAACCAAGGCTTAGCACTATAAAACTGCGTTTCCCGGATAGGCTTTGCTGAACCGATAGGGGAAACTGACCGATGTTTGACGAGGGTGTCGCCGGGTGCCGGCCTCACCGCATACCCGAAAAACGTACGCCGATGACGAAGTCGTTTTGCAAATGCCGCCAGCCATGAACGCTTCGCTGCGACTGATGCCACAAACAGGGGCTGGAGCAACAGGGAATCCTGCTCCTACCCTAGCTCCTTGACCTAAATCCGTTGGGTTCGCATTGATGATATCTTGGCCAGACTGCGAGCAGCCTGGCTTGATGATAGAGCCTAAGTGAATGATGTCATCGGTGGCACTGCTTTCGATATGAGGACGAAAGCTGGCCGTCGACCATTTCACATGATGTCCAAGCCTACCCGCAAAAAGCACAGCGACATGACCGTGTCATTGATCCAGTGGCACAGGCTTAGTGGGCCGTTCCCCCGCTAGGGCGAAGAAGCAAAGCCATAGCTCACGCAGCGATGCCGGCACGCAGTTTCAGCGCCAGATCCGGGCTGTCCGAGGTCAAGCTGCCGATGCCGCGTTCCAGCCAGTGGCGGATGCCGGGCTCGTCGTTGAGGGTCCAGACGCAGAGCCGTTCCATCGGCAGCCGGCTGCGGATCAGGTCCCATTCCGCTTCCATCAGCTCGTGATGGATGGCGATGATCTCCACCAGTTCGTCCACGCGGTCGATGAAGGCGGCAAGCCCGCCCTGCTTTTCGGCCCAGACGGCATTGACGGAAACGAGGCGCGAAACATCAGCCGCATGCAGGCGGCAATCCTCCAGCACCGACGTATCGAAGGAGGTCAGGTAGGAACGTTCGCCGACACCGAAGCGAGAAAGCTCGGCTGCGACGCGTGCGGCGATATCAGGATAGGGCGTGCCGGTCTCGTCGATCTTGATCTCGACATGCAGGTCGATGCCCTTGTTTGCGGCAAGCACGCCGAGCACATCGGCGAGCGTCGGGATCACCTCGTCCGTGCCTTTCAGCAGGGTCGCCTTGCGGGCCTCCACCGACAGGTCCTGCACCGGGCCTGCGCCTTCGGCAGTGCGCTCCAATGTGGCGTCGTGGATGACGACGAGCTCGCCCGATCGCGTCAGGTGCACGTCGAATTCGATGGCGTCGACGCCCAGCGTGATCGCGTTGCGGAAACCAGTGAGCGAGTTTTCGGGCCAGAGGTTGCGGGCGCCGCGATGGCCGGTGATGAGCGTCATGGAAATTCCTTCAGTATATTGATTTTACAGCACTAGCGGATCGTCGGGTCGAGCTTGTCGCGCAGCCAGTCGCCGACGAGCGAGATAGAAAGCGTCGTCAGCATGATGACGGCGGCGGGCGCCAGCATAATCCAGGGCGCGCGCGTCAGATATTCGCGTCCGAAGCCCACCATGTTGCCGAGGCTGGTTTCCGGCGGCTGCACGCCGAGGCCGAGGAAGGAGAGCCCGCTTTCCATCAGGATGATTTCCGGGAATGTGAGGGTCATGGAAACGATCAGCGTCGAGGCGACGTTCGGCAGGATATGATGCAGGTAGACGCGCGAAGGGGTCGCACCGAGCTGCACTACAGCCGCCGCATAGCCCTGGGCGCCGGCGGAGATCGCAAGGCCGCGGGCGATGCGCGCATAACGTTCCCAGCCGTAGAAACCCATGAGGCAGACGAGCAGCAGCATGGAGGAACCGAAAAAGGCCAGCACTGCCAGCGACATAATGAGGAAGGGAAGAGCGGCCTGGAAATCGGCGAGCATCAGGACCAGATGCTCCACGAACCCGCGGAACCGCGCCGCGAGGAACCCGAGCAGTGTGCCGAAGAGCGCCGAGAGGATCGTCGCGCCGAAGGCGATGACGAGCGACACCCGGATCGACTGGATGAGGCGCGAAAGTACGTCGCGGCCGAGTTCGTCGGTGCCGAGCAGATGCTTGAGCCCGCCCGGCGCCGAAAGCCGGCTGCTGAGATCCATGGCGGTGATGTTGAACGGGCGGATATAGTCGGCGAACACGGCGGTCAGGACCATTGCCGCAAGCCACAGCAGACCGAAGGCCACCGACAGCGGGACGTTGCGGCGCAGGAAGGAGATGAGCCGGTTGGGCTTTCCGGAAGCCGGCGTTGCGGCGAGATCGACAGTAGCCATCGGTTTTCTCCTAATGTCCGGCCGCATGCGAGCGAAGGCGCGGATCGAGCCAGCCGTAGAGCAGGTCGACGACGAGGTTCGATACGACCATGGCGACGGCGATGATCAGCAGGATGCATTGCACGACCGCGAGATCGCGATTGGTGACCGAGACTACCAGCAGGCGGCCGATGCCGGGCCAGGAAAAGATCGATTCCACCACGACTGCACCCGCAATCAGCGAACCGACCATGAAGCCGACGATTGTGACGATCGGCACTGCCGCATTGGGCAATGCATGGTTCCAGACCACGTCGCGCCATGTCAGCCCCTTGGCCGAGGCGGTGCGGATATAGGGCTGGCCCATCACCTCGATCATGGCGCTGCGCGAAAAGCGGGCGAGGATGCCGATGCCGCCGATGCTCATCGTCAGCGTCGGCAATATGCCGTGCATCCAGGTATCCTGCCCGCCCGAGGGCAACCAGCCAAGGATGACCGAGAAGATCAGCACGAGCAGCAGACCCATGACGAAGGAGGGAATGGTAAAGCCAAGGACGGCAAGCAGGATGACGCCACGGTCGGAAAAACTCTGCCGGTGCAGCGCCGCATAAACGCCGGAGGGAATGCCGAAGATGAGCTTGAGGATGAGCGCCGGGATGGTCAATTGCAGCGTCGCCGGCACGCGTTCCAGCACGAGGTTCAGTGCGGACGCCTTGTCGCGCATCGACACGCCGAAATCGCCGGTAAAGATCGACTTGATATAGGCGAGATATTGAATCCACAGCGGCTGGTCGAGGCCCCATGCCTTGCGGAAGGCATCGACCGCCTCCTTCGGCACATCAGGCCCGAGCATGACAGTTGCGGGATCGCCCGACATGCGCAGCACGACGAAGGCGAAGGTGACGACCGCCATGATGGTCAGGAGAGCACGGAACAGGCGCACGAGAACGAAACGGATCATGGAACCCTCCCCTATGCCGCGACCGGCGTGGTTTCGCCCGCCACGACATGGCAGGCCGCGGTACGGCCCCCGCCGATATCTTTGAGTTCCGGCACGACGGAACGGCAGATCTCCCGCGCCAGCGGACAGCGTGGGTGGAAGGCGCAGCCGGAGGGGCGGCTCGCCGGGTTCGGCGGCTCGCCCTGCAGGACGACACGGCCTTCGAGCGGCTTGCCGGGAACGGGCACGCTGGATACCAGCGCCTTCGTATAGGGATGCTGCGGGGCGCGGAAGATAACGTCGGACGAAGCCTCCTCGACGATACGGCCGAGATACATGACCGCGACACGGTCGGCGATGTTGCGCACCACCTTCAGGTCGTGGCTGATGAAGACCATGGCGATGCCGTTTTTCTCTTGCAGATCGCGCATCATGTTGACGACCTGCGCCTGGATGGAAACATCCAGCGCCGACACCGGCTCATCGCAGACGAGCAGCTTCGGCCGCGACGCGAGCGCCCGGGCGATCACGGCGCGCTGGCGCTGGCCGCCCGATAGCTCGTGAGGATAACGATCGGCCTGGTCGGGGCGCAGGCCGACGGCCCTCATCAGTTCCGTCACCCGGTCAGTCTGGTGCTCTTTGGGAATGAGCTTGTGGATATCGAGCGGCTCGGCGATCTGCCTGGCAATCGTCACGCGGCGGTCGAGTGCGGCGAGCGGGTCCTGGAACACGAGCTGCATCTTCGCGCGCAGTGCCCGCCATTCCGCCGAATTTCGCATCGGCATCGGCTGCCCCTGAAAGCGCAGGCTTCCTTGCTGCGCATCATCGATGCCGAGCAGCATCCGCCCGAGCGTCGATTTGCCGGAGCCGGATTCACCGACGATGCCGAGCGTTTCTCCCGCCACGACCGAGAGCGAAACGCCGTCTACGGCGCGTACCAGCGCCGGGCGGCCGAACAGCCCGTGACGGATCTGATAGATGCGGACGAGATCATGGGCTTCGATGAGCGGCGTCATTGCAGCAGGCCCTCGGCGATACGGGACGACCGGGTCTCGACGGCAGCCGCGACAGGAACCGGCCGTACGCAGGCGAGCTTGCGGCCACCATCGAGCGAAACGAGCGGCGGCTGCTCGCTGCGACAGGCCTCGACGGCGCGCGGACACCGCGGCGAGAAGGAACAGCCCTCCGGCAGATGTTTCGGATTGGGAACGGTTCCGGGAATGGGGATCAGCCTTTCGCGGCCGCCGTCGAGGCGCGGAATGGCATCGAACAGGCCGCGCGTATAGGGGTGGCGCGGCTCGGAGAAGAGCTGTTCGACACTGCCCTCCTCCACGATGCGTCCGGCGTACATGACGCAGACGCGCTCGCAGACCTGGCTGACGGCGCCGAGATCATGGCTGATGAAAACGGTCGCCATGCCTGTTTCGGCACGCAGACGGATCAAGAGATCGAGGATCTGCGCCTGGATCGTCGCATCGAGCGCGGTGGTCGGTTCGTCGGCAATCAGAAGGTCGGGCTGGCCGGCCAGCGCCATCGCAATCATCAGGCGCTGGCACTGGCCGCCGGAAAATTCATGCGGATAGAGATCGAAGCGGCGGCGCGAATCGGGAATGCCGACCATATCGATCAGCCGCAGCGCCTCGGCCTTTGCCGCCTCGCCGCGCAGGCCGCGATGGACCGACAACGCCTCGGAAATCTGCCGCCCGATGCGCAGCACCGGATTGAGCGAGCTGGACGGGTCCTGAAAGATCATGGCGATGCGGCTGCCGCGCACGCTTTCGAGCACCGCGCGCGATCCGCCGATGAGTTCGCGACCTTCGATTTGCACTGAGCCGGAAACGCGGGCCTTGCCGGGCAGCAGGCCGAGGGCCGCGAGCCACGTGACCGACTTGCCGCAGCCGGATTCGCCGACGAGGCCGAGCGCCTCGCCTTTGCCGACATCGAGATCGATGCCGTGGAGAACCTGCACGCCGTCGAAGGCGACCGTCAGGTCACGCAGTTCCACGAGATTGGAGCCGGTCGCGCCCATCTTTCATCCCCGCTTTTCGCTTGCACCAAAAAGACGATCCCCGGCAGCGCTTCAGCCGCCGGAGACCGGAGTGACGGACCGATCAGATCGACCAGTTTGCGGCGCGGAAGTCCATGGCGAAGGCCGGAGCGGCCTTCCACTTCAGCGAGGACTTCATGCCGGTGAAGACGGCATTCTGGTGCAGGACCTGATAGACCGGGTCTTCGCGCTCGCAGATTTCCAGCATGCGGGCGATGGCCTTCTTGCGCTGTGCACGGTCGGTGGAGGTTTCCATGACGACGGCGAGCTTGTTCATCTCCTCGTTCGTCCAGTCCTTCTTCTGCTGCACTTCGCCGTTCGGGCCGAACTGCACGATCATCGGCGTGATCGGATCGTTGATCGTGTTGGAGGCCGACCAGTCGCGCACGCCCTTGACACCTGCCGGGTCGTGGATCTGTGCCCAGTTTTCCTTCATCTCGATCTCGACGTTGAGGCCGACCTGCTTCCACATCTCGACCATGATCTGGCCGTTGGCCGTCTGGTTCGTGTAGTAGTTGTTGAGCAGGCGGTAGGGGATCGCATCGCCCTTGTAATTGGCCTGCTTCAGGAGGTCCTTGGCAAGATTGGGATCGTAAGCCGGGGGCGCCCAGCCATCGATGAACATGTCACCGTTGCGGAAGGATTCGAACTGCAGGCCTGCCGGGATGACCGTCTTGCCGGCCCAGAGTGCATCGACGATCGCCTGGCGGTCGATGGCATGGGTCATGGCACGGCGAACCAGCGGGTTGGCGAGGATCTCGTTCTGGGTGTTGAAGACCGAAATGCGGTGGTTCCAGATCGTCGAGTTCTGGATCTCGTAGCCAGGAGCGGCCTGAACGGCGGCGATCTGATCCGGCGGCAGGTCACAGGCGAAGTCGTATTCGCCGGACAGCAGGCCGTTGACGCGCGAGGCGACCTCAGGAACTTCCACGAAGCGGATCTGTTCGAGCGGCGGGCGGCCGCCCCAATATTCGTCGAAGGCGACAAGCGTCAGCGAAACGTCCGGCTTGTACTCGCCGACCATGTAGGGGCCGGTCGTGATCGGCTTGCGCGACCATTCCGTGAAGGTTGCGGCTTCATCCCAGGCGCGGCGGTTGGTGATCTGGCTGCCGCCGGAATAGAGGCGGCCTTCCAGCGTCACGTCAGGCGTGGCGTTGTGCAGGCGCACGGTGTACTTGTCGACGATCTCGATACCGGCGAGCGCCGGCCACAGGCGACGTCCGACGCCGGGAACGGTTGCCGGCAGTTCCTTGGCGGTCGCAGGCTTGTGGTCGGCTTCGAAAATGGTCTTGCCGCCGGCCGGTTCCGTGTTGCCGAACACGCGCTCCTTCGAGAAGGAGAAGGCGACATCCTCGGCGGTCATTTCGTCGCCGTTGTGGAACTTGACGCCCTGGCGCAGCTTCAGTTCGAGCGTCTTGTCGTCGATACGCTTCCATTCGGTCGCAAGACCTGGAACCGGCCCCTGGTTGCCCATCCAATCGCGCAGGATCAGGCCTTCCCAGAGGTTCGGGAAGAAGATGCGCTCGCCGACGTTCGACTGCTCGTGATAGACGTCGAGCGAATTGTTGTTGGTGATTTTCTGCACCGCGATGGTGATGGAAGGACGCTTTGCCTGGCTGAAAGCCATGCGCGGCAGAATGAGCGTGCCGGCGGTGGCGCCGAGCAGACCGAGCGCGCTGCGTCGATTGATCGATATCATCGGAAACTCCTTGTGTCTTGACCGGCGGGCCCCCGGCTCGCGGTCTTGGTTCTTAGGATCAGCTCCATGTCGCCTGATTGACGGCTTCATGAAGTTTCGGTTACAGCCGCCCGTCGCGGACGCCGCGAAGAGCCATTCCAGCGCGCGAAGCATCGGCCCGCGCGAGATTAGCCAGCGGTCTCCACCGCCGGATTCCTTGCGGGCCCGGCGGCATGAGCCGCCTCTTCCTTTGCGGATGATGAAGAGAGCGCTTCGAGAGCGATCGCCAGTTCCCCCGCCCCCTCGACCGTTTGCAGAGCGCCTGCCGCTTTCAGCGCCTCGTGGCGTCCGCTGCGCGGATCGGCCGGATCGACGAAGCCGATCGCCGCCATGCCGGCCGCCACGGCACCCGCGATCCCGAGCGCGCTGTCGTCGATGACAAGGCAGCGATGCGGCGCCACGCCGAGATTTTCGGAGCAGAGAAGGAACAGGTCAGGCGCAGGCTTGGGCCTCGCCACCATCTCGGCGCTGTAGATATGCGGGTCAAATTCCGCCCAGAGATCCAGAAGGCCGAGGCTGCGACGCAGCCTCTCCATGTCGCTGTTGGACGCGACGCATTTGCGCTGCCTCACATTCCGCACCAGCTCTTCGATGCCGGCCATCGGCCGCAGCGAACGGGAAAATTCCGCGTAGAGCGCGCTTTTTGCATCGGCGAAGACATGAGCCGGATCGGCAAGGCCGAGTTCCTCGCGACAGAGGCGGCCGGCCGCCTCGCCCGAAAGACCGGTGAAGCGACGGTGGACTTCGGCGTGGCTCAAGGGAACGCCGGCCCGCTGCAGAGCCTGCGCCAGCGCGCCGCTTGCCAGCGGCTCGCTGTCGATCAGTACGCCGTCGCAATCGAAGATCAGAAGTTCTATCGTCATGCAGACGGCATTACGTTACATATGTTACACCAGTGTGAAATATGTAACGTCGGGGCATGTAGGATACATTTGGGATGGGGATTGATGGAATCGCATGAACTGAAAATCCGGGCGGCCTGGCTCTATCACGTCGAGGGGCTGACGCAGGCGCAGATCGCCGAGCGCATGTACCTCACCCGTCGCCGGGTAAACGAGTTCCTGGCCGCAGCCCTTGAGGAAGGCATCGTCAGGGTGAGCTTCACCTCGCCGCTTGCCGCCGGCATGGAGCTGGAATCGCGTCTGCAGGAACGTTTTGGCCTGGAGGCGGCAGTCGTCGTGCCCACCCCTGCCGATCCGCAGCTTCTGCACCAGGCGCTCGGCCGCGGCGCGGCTGCCTATCTCGACCGGCTGATCCAGGCCCGCAAGCCCCGCTCCATCGGGGTCGGCTGGGGCGCGACGCTGCGCGAGACCATTACTCACATGACGCCGGCAAGCGAGCCCGGGATCGAGCTGCGCTCGATGATGGGCGGCCTGACGCGCGGCTCGGAGATCAACACGTTCGAGGTCGTGCGCGCCTTCGCGCAGGTTCTGAAGGCCCAATGCCACTATTTCGCGGCACCGATCTATGCCGAGAGCCCGCAATCGCGCGAGGCGATCATCACGCAATCGGTCTTCGAGCGCATCTTCCGCCAGACCTGCGAAGTGGATATTTCCTACCTGAGCGTCGGCGACGTAACCAGGCAGTCCCTGCAGGTGCGCTACGGCCTGCCGGCCGGAACCGACGTCGGTGACCTCATCGCTGTCGGCGCCGTCGGCGACCTGCTCGGCCGCTATATCGATACAGAGGGCCGCCCCGTCGCCCACCCGCTGAACGCACAGGTGCTGGCCCCCGACCTCGCCGACTACCGCAAGATCCCCTGCCGCATCGTCGCCTCGGGCGGCCCCCACAAACACGCCATCCTCAGCGCCACCGTACGCGCCGGACTCGCAACCGTGCTGATCACGGATGAGGAGAGCGCAAGGGCGTTGCTGGCGGACGGATGAGCTGAGGTGCCGTGCCTGCGTCTATGGGAGGCGACCGGCGCGCGCAGCCCCGATGCCTGTTCATCGCGAGAAGTGCCTCCACGTACCAGGGCAATACAAGACGGCGGTTTAGGAGGGCGGCACCTCGGCCCACTGCGAGAAGGTCGCTGCCTGGCCGAAATCCTGTCCGTCTGCGGTGCGAAGCTGCCAGACTATTCCATCTTCCATCCAGAACCGGCTCCCCGACTTTGTGACCCGCAATCCCCGATAGCCCGTCATAAATCCGTTGCGTACCACCGCATCGAGCAACGCCTGGCGCTCTGACCGCTCGCTTGGGCCAGCGGATAAACGCGACTGCAGCTTCACGAACTCACTCCAGCAGTACCCGAACCGCCTCTGTGCTGCACCATTGGCATAGACGAAGACCGGATCGGGCGCAGTATTATGGGCAAGAACCACAAACGGGGCATCGCCGTAGAGCCATTCAGGCCCCCGATCCCTGGGGAGAAGGTCTCGTCCGAGAAGGCGCCTGAAGCTCCCAGTGAGAAGCTCAAAGAATTCGGGATCGTTCGGGTTCAGTTCGCCGTTCAACTGCATCTCGTTTCCTTCTCAAGTCCGGCCGCTTCACGAGGCTTGTTCTGATCTAGTCACGGGATATGGCATCGGTGCGGCAATCAGCATCGGCGGGAAGGACTTAATTCGGCAGGAGATAATTCTTGCGAATATAGGATGGCTTGAAGCCTGCCTTCGTGAGGTTTCCGAAGGATATGTTCGGTTGCCCTTCTTCCGGTTTGGCTGTTTCCACCGCAAACAGCGAGACACCCTGAGCAAGGCCCTCGTTCAATCGCGCATTGATCAGCGCCTTTTGCGCACCGAGATTCCGATATTCGGCAAGCGTCGTTCCGACTCCCAGCCAGGCACATCCGTCCTCAACGAACATCGCCCCGGTTCCAATCGGCGTGCCGTCCAGTTCCGCGATGAAGCAGGCCCAGCCTTTCTTGGCGACCAGGGATGACCACAGTGGTTCAAGCGCCGTCGGAAAAGCAAAGCCTGCGCACATCAGCCTGCCGACAATCGGCGCGTCCTCGATACCGGCGAGCCGCGCCCGCACAGGCCCTTCGACGGGAAGCGGAGCGGATGGTGCAGGCCGCGTGAGTTTTGCCCAGGCACCATCTTCGACCAGTTTCTGCTCCAGGATCCAGTCACGCAATTCGTTGGAGGCGGAGGTTTCGCTGATCTGAACATGCCGCCTGCCCGTTCTGGTCTTCATCCATTCGAATGCGACATTGAGTTCGTCTTTGCTATTCAAAGCAAGAATGCGATTGAGCCCAACCGCAGGAGCTGTAGGCAGCGAAATGGCGCAGCCTTGGGCCACCGGCAGGCAGGTAAACTCGACGCTGTCTTTAAAAGGTTGGGGCGTGACCCTCGCAAGATCAATGAAAGCCTTGGCCTCGATGACCTCTTCCCAGGCAATTCTGCCGCTTGAAATGCTCAATTTACTTCCTCTTTTTCATCGACCGGTCGCCGAGAACTGCTGCGTATTTGTCCCGGACCGATCCTCCCGGTCCTTTCGAGAGCAGGATCGCGGGTGTTCAAATAACCTGTATCGCATTCACTGATAAAGTATGCATCCGATCAAGAAAGATAAGGCTGGGATTTAGAAGTCCAGACGGGCTGTTCAATTGCGCCGCAAAACGTGCGGTGCGCAGTCACTACGCGCAACCCTCAGTAATGGCTGGACATGAGAGGATCCCGTGGGAACTGCCAACCCGTGCGGGACAAGGTGGGCTAATAGCAGGCGATGGCGGGCGTCCAGAAACTCGGCACGGCCGAGAGCTACCGTTTGCACACCTGCGGTAAAGCCGCGATTAACCAACCGATCTCCAGCGCGGGAACAAATTCCCGTTCGCGACGTTGTGGCGCTCGCGACAGGAGGAGGAAAACCGATGCCAAATACCCAATGGAGCGAGCCGGTCGAGATCGAGTTCGACAACGCCGGATCCCGGACCGTCAGAGGCCCGTTCGATGCGCTCATCTATCTCCACGACATGTGGCCGCGACGCACGGGAGCGAAATTCGTGAAGGCAAGCAACGCCTGCAAGGGTGCCGTCGAAGGGCGCATCAGCGTGGAAACCGCAAGGGACGATTTTCTCGCCGCCGCAGCAGAAGCGAAGCTGAGCACACATTAAGCCCAGGAGGCGCGCACATATGCGCGCCCACCTTTATTTCCGAGGAGAAGAGCTGCATGCGCGCCTTGCTGGTATCGTTGTTGACGTTGGCCGTAGCCGCCATTTCGACAGGCCCGGTCAATTCTGCCGACATGATTCAAAGTTATGAACGACCCCATGTCGCCAAGCATCGACCGAAGCCGATCGTTCGTGCGCGGTATGTGCAGCGTCGATGTCTCGATTGCACGGACATGATCGTGGAATACCGCTATATTCCACGCACGAATTTCGTGACCGTCTGCCATCGCCTGTAAGGCGTGCCCGGCTACGAAGTCCTGGCATCAGATTGGATAATGCCCCGGCTGCGATGCCACGGTAAGCCACCGCAGGTCGGTGAATTCGTTGATGCCGGCCTTGCCGCCGAAGCGGCCATATCCGGAGGCCTTCACGCCGCCGAACGGCATCTGTGCCTCATCATGAACGGTTGGACCGTTCACATGGCAGATGCCGCTTTCGATCCGTCTTGCGACCCCCATCGCGCGGGTGGCGTCCCGGCCGAAGACTGCGGCAGACAGGCCATACTCCGTATCATTGGCAACACGGACCGCCTCATCGACACCGCGCACGCGCACCATGCAGGCAACCGGACCGAAGCTCTCCTCGCCATAGATCCGCATCGACGGCGTCACGTGGTCGAGCACCGTCGCATCCATCAGGGTTCCGACTGCACGGCCACCTGCCAGCAGGCGTGCCCCCTTGGAAACCGCGTCCTCGATCAGGCCGTTGACGCGTTCCACCGCATCAAGACCGATCATCGAGCCGAGTGGCGAATTGCTCTGGCGCGGATCGCCGGCGACGAGCGTCGAGGCCTTGCGGGCGAACATATCGGCGAACTCGTCGGCAACCGTCTCGTCGACGACAATCCTCTCGGTCGACATGCAGATCTGACCCTGGTTCATGAAGGCGCCGAAGGCCGCGGCCTTCACCGCTTCGCCAATATCGGCGTCATCAAGCACCAGGAAGGGGGCCTTGCCGCCGAGTTCCAACAGCACGGGTTTCAGATGGCGCGCGGAAACCTCTGCAATCACCCTTCCAACACGGGTCGAACCGGTGAAATTGACGCGGCGTACCGCCGGATGGGCGATCATCTTTTCGACAACGGTCGCGGCATCGGCAGGAGCATTGGTCACGACATTGACGACACCGTCACCAAGACCTGCTTCCTGCAATGTCTCGCCGATCAGGTGATGTGTCCTGGGGCAAAGCTCGGATGCCTTGAGGATAACGGTATTGCCACAGGCAAGCGGCAGGGCGACTGCACGCACGCCGAGGATGACAGGAGCATTCCAGGGAGCGATACCGAGGACGACGCCGGCCGGCTGCCGCACGGCCATTGCCATCAGGCCCGGCTTGTCCGACGGGATGACCTCGCCACTGATCTGGGTGCACATGGCGGCGGCTTCCCTCAGCATGTTGGCGGCGAGATAGACATTGAAGCCTGCCCAGGCGGCAGTCGAGCCGGTCTCCTCGGCCATCGCGGCGATGAATTCGCCCGTGCGGGAATCCAGGAGGTCGGCAGCTTTTGAAAGGCGCTTGCGCCGTTCAGTCGGAGCGAGCGCCGACCAGGCCGGAAAGGCTGCAGCTGCTGCAACGACGGCCGCATGCGCATCGTCCAGCGTTGCCGCAGCGGCCGTGGTTGCCACCTGACCGGTAATCGGGTTCAGCCGTTCGAAAGTCACGCCGTTCGAAGCCGGCATGGTGCGGCCCCCAATGAGAAGCATCAGGTCTACCATCTCGTTCCCTTTCCGATATGCGCCTGCTGTCCCTCCCAAGGGATGGCGCGATGATGTTTGCTGGTTTCCGGCATATGCCGGGCTCATGCGAATCCGGCGCTCACGCCCGGCAATCGACGTCTTTCACGGGAAGTTCCTCACCCTGCTGCCTGAATATCAGGTTCTCCTCGCATTCCAGTAGGAACCAATCCGCCACGAAATAGAATGGATATTTCTGGCAGTCTATTGTACTTTTTCCGAGAATTTGCCGAGCAAGAAGGGCAGCACTACCGTTTTAAGTTTCGAGGCAGACATGGCCGAAAGATCGGTTGATACGCCAGCTCTGTCTGTCATCGCGGCGGCGATTGCCGCCGGTCTCGGTAGCCAGACCTGGAGCCTGGGCACCCGTGACAGCCGCCCCTCCTACAGGGCCTTCTTCGTCTCCCGCGGCAAGGCGACATTGTTCATCGACGGGCAGGAGGAACTCGGGCTTGCAGCACCGGCATTGCTCTGGCTGCCCCGACGGGTTGCGGGCAAATTCGTCCTTGCCGCCGGCGGTGAAGGGGCGATGCTGCTGGCCGCCGAAAATGTCGTCCACAGGACGGTCGGCGACAGTCCGGCTGCCGTCCAGCTGCACGACATGATCGAGCGGATCGTCGTCGCTCAAGGCGAAAACCTTGCCGGGCATGCAGCCGACATCGGTCGCGCCTTCGCGGTGATGACCGAGGAAGGACAGCATCTTCTACCAGGAGGAACTGCCATCGTAAGCGCCTATCTCTCCGTGCTGCTATTGCGGCTCTGGCGAGCCTCCGGAGCCTCCTTGCCGACGACGTCTGGCACCGGGGCAATGACGCTGCAGCGGTTCCGGCAGATCGTCGAACTGCGCTATCGCGAGCAGCCGGCGATTGCCGATATCGCTCGCACCATGGGCATCACCTATGACCATCTGCATCGCGTCTGTATCGCGGGCGTCGGGAAAAGCCCCTTGGAACTGATCCACGAAAGGTTGATCGCCGAGGCGAAACTGCGGCTTGGGCAATCGCAGCAGTCGGTCGAGCAGATCGGCTTCGGGCTCGGTTTTCGCGATCCCGGCTATTTCAGCCGCTTCTTCAAGAGCCGTGTCGGCGAGCCGCCAGGCGCCTACCGGCGCAAGATCGCCGCGCAGTCGGAGAAAGACCTCGTCCCGTCCTTTGCCGCCTGGCCGTGAGACACTCGCGACTGGGACGACGGCCGTTCAGAATTTCCGCAACTCACGCGTCAGCGTCTGGAACTGCGTGAAACCCTCATAACGCTTTGCGTGAAGATCCGCGATCGCACCTTGCTCCGGCTCATAGGTCTTCTCAACGGCCGAGAGTTTCGTCATCGCCGCGCGCATATCGGAAAACAGACCGCCCGCGACGGCGCCGAGGATCGCCGCGCCCAGAAGGACAGGCTCCTCGGCCTTCGTCGCGATCACCGGCTTGCCGCTCGCATCGGCAAGCATCTGACGGACGAAATCATGCTGGCCGGCGCCGCCGCTGATCACGACGTTCTCGATGGTAACGCCGGCATCGGCCTGCGTGTTGATGATCTGTCTCAGACCATAGCCTATGCCGCAAAGACCGGCGATGTAGAGCGCGACCAGACTGTCGATATCCCTCTCCATGTCGAGGCCGGCGATGACGGCGCGGGCATGCGGATCGGCAAAGGGTGCGCGATTGCCGAGGAATTCAGGAACGACATGCAGGCCTGCGACAAGCTCAACGGCATCGGAGGAGCGCCCTGCCTTCCGCACCGCCATATCCGCCAACAGGGCCGGCAGCGGAACACCCGCACGTTTCGAAAGCTCTCGCGCCTCGCTGGCAGCCGGATGGAAAGAGAGCAGCTGATCGATGGCCGCGCCTGCCGCACTCTGGCCGCCCTCGTTCAACCACATGCCCGGCACCATGGCCGAAAAATAGGGACCCCAAACGCCCGGAACGAAGGCCGGCTGCGATGTTGATGTCATGGTGCAGGACGAGGTGCCGAAGACGTAGCCGAGATTGGCCTGCGGGCCGGCGCCGATCCCGACCGTTCCGATACCGCCGGCATGCGCATCGATGAGACCGGCGGCAACCGCCGTTCCCGGCAGGAGACCAAGTTCACCGGCCGCAGCCGCGGTCAGTCCCTGGCCGAGTGCCGAACCCGGCTCGACGATCGATTGCCCGATACGGGCAAAACTTTCGTCGGCAAGTACGCCGAGGCCGATCTGGTGGAAATAGGAGGCATCCCAACGTTTCTCGTGGGCGAGATAGGTCCACTTGCACGTGACCGTGCAGGTCGAGCGCGACAGGTCGCCGGTTGCCCGCCAGGTCAGGAAATCAGCGAGATCGAAGAACTGCCAGGCGGCATCGAAAACCTGCGGCCGGTTTTCCTTCAGCCAAAGCAGTTTCGGTGTTTCCATCTCGGGCGAGATACGTCCGCCGACATAACGCAGGACGTCATGACCAAGCGCGTTGATGCGCTCCGCCTGCGGAACGGCGCGATGATCCATCCAGACAATGATGTCCCGGTTCGGATCGTCCGAAGGACCGACGGGCAGCGGTCCGCCACCTTTGCCGAGCACGACCAGCGAGCAGGTCGCGTCGAAACCGAGGCCGGCAACCGAAGCCGGATCGACACCGCTTGTCGCCACGATTTCGCGAACGGCGGCACAGACCGCTGCCCAGATTTCGGTGCTCGATTGCTCGACGATCGAACCGGTCTCGTGGAAGAGCGTGATATCCCGCTTGGCGGATGCAAGCATCCGCCCATCAAGGTCGAACAGGCCCGCACGGGCGCTGCCGGTGCCGACATCGACGCCGATAACATGTTTGGCACCCGCTGGTGGCGTGCGTGAAGTGTCGCTCATGATCTCTCGTTTCAAATCGGCAGTTTCAGGTTCTAGAGCAATCCGGAACCGGACCTGTCAACCTCAGAGGTCGACACTGTTCGGCAGGATCACCAGATCGCGGACGGTGACATTGCGCGGCCGCGATAGCATAAAGAGCACGGCCTCGGCCACTTCCTTCGGCTGCATCAGGCTGCCGTTAGCGAGCGCCTCTTCCATCTTGGCTTTCGGCCAGTCATCCAACAGCGCGGTGACGACCGGTCCCGGCAATACGGCGCCGACGCGCACGCCATGCTGTGCGACCTGGCGGCGGGTCGAATGGACGAAGGCCTGAACGGCAAATTTCGAGGCCGTATAGATCGGCTCCCAGACCACCGGCACGACGCCGGCGATCGAGCTTGTAAACAGGATATCGCCCGTCTTCTGCTCGATCATATGCGGCAGCACGGCGTGGACCGAGCGGAAGGCCGCATTGATATTGAGGTTGAGCATCCGATCCCAGGCATCCGGATCGCCTTCGGCGACCGGCCCGCCAATATAGGCGCCGGCATTGGCGTGGAAGATATCGAGCCGGCCGGCAACTTCCAGGATGCGCGGCAACATGCCGGAGACCTGCGGGCCGTCGAGAAGATCGACGACGAGCGGCAGGGCGCCCTTACCGATCTCCTTGCAGAGAGACTCGAGCTTGTCCTTGGCACGGTCAATGAGCACGACGGTTGCGCCTTCGGCATGAAGCGTGCGGGCGCATTCCAGGCCAATGCCCGATGCCGCGCCGGTAATGGCGGCAACCTTGCCTTTCATGAGATCAGTCACGTGAATACTCCTTGAGAATGCGGGTCAGGCGCGGCCGTGGCTGACACGGGACCGGCGGGCAAGCGAATCGACGATGACGGCGATGGCAAGAACAGCACCTGTTATCATGTAGCGCAGCGACGAGCTGAGATTGAGCAGCGTCAGCCCGTTGGAAATCGCCTGGATGACAATAATGCCGAGCAGAGCCGAATAGGCGCTGCCGCGCCCGCCGAACAGGCTGGTGCCGCCGATGACCGCCGCCGCTATGGCGTTCAGGTTCACATCGCCGGTGCCGGCCTGCTGGCTGGAAGAGGCAAGTCGCGAGGCCGACAGGATGCCGCCGATCGTGGCAAGCGTCGAGCAAAGCACGAAAGCGCTGAGATAGATGCGACGCACGTTGATGCCGGCGCGGCGTGCCGCTTCGCGATTGCCGCCGACGGCAAACATCGAGCGTCCCCATTTTGTGCGCGTCAGCGCGTAGTTGAGGATGACGGCGATGGCGACGAAGAGACCGAACATCCACGGCACGCCACGGCCGAGATTGAGATAATAGACGGCAAATTCCAGCGCGGCAGTGAGCACGATCGCCTTGATCGCGAGAGCGCCAACCGGTGGCGAGGAGAGATTCGAGGCCTGGCGCTGGCGGCGCTTTCGCATTTCATTGACGACAAGGACCACGCCCGGCAGCAGGGCAAGCACGTAGGACAGCCAGTCCGGCATGACGAGGATCTGGCCGAAACGGACGAGCGGCGAGGCGTAAGGCAGATTGATGCTGCCGGTTGGTCCGAGGATATAAAGCTGCATGCCGAGCAGCGCGAGCAGGCCGGCCAGTGTGGCGACGAAGCTCGGCATGCCGAGCCTGTTGTAGAGAACAGCGTAGAGCGCGCCGACGATAATGCCGGCAACGATCGCGACCAGGATCGCCAGAGGAATCGGCCAGCCCATGTTGACCCAAAGCACGCCGAGGATGGCAGAGGAAAGACCACTCATCGAACCGACGGAGAGATCGATTTCTCCGAGCATCAGCACGCAGACGATGCCGAGCGAGATAACGCCGACGGTGGCGCAGTCGAACAGCAGATTGACGAGGTTGTTCGGTGCCAGAAACACCGGATTGAGCAGCGAGAAGACCGTCGAGATGACGATCAGGCCGACAAAAACCGGCAGCATGCCGAGATCGCCCGAGCGTACGCGGTCGAAGAAGGCCTTGACCATGCCCGTAATGTTGTCGTCGTGGCGGACGCGCTCGTCGCTGCGGTCAAGGGTAGCCGGCTGGCGGATAGTCTCTGACATCTTCTGGCTCATGCGGGCCTCCCGCTGGTTTCATGGGCAGCACCCGTCTTGCGCTCGATGCGCCGGGAGACGGCGTTTTCGGTGGCGCCGGTGATGGCGGCGACGAGTTCCTGATTGGACGAATCCGGCGTGAAGACGCCATTGTTGCGCCCAAGGCGCAGCACGACGATGCGGTCCGCCACCGCGCGCACGTCTTCCATATTGTGGCTGATGATGATGACACCGAGGCCACGCTCACGGACGCGCTCGATCAGGTTCAGTACCTCCGCAGTCTGGGCGACACCGAGCGCTGCGGTCGGTTCGTCCAGCATGATGATCTTCGGATCGAGCAACAGCGAACGCGCGATGGCAACCGTCTGGCGCTGACCGCCGGAAAGCGAGGCGATCGGCTCGCGCACCGAGGGGATGCGGGCGGCAAGTTCCCGGAGCAAAGTCCAGGCTCGCACTTCCATGGCCACTTCGTCGAGGCCCCACGGAGAGATTTCATGGCCGAGGAAAAGATTGGCGACGACGTCGAGGTTTTCGCAGAGCGCGAGATCCTGGAAGACAGTGGCAATGCCGAGTTCCAGCGCCTTGCCGGGACTGTCGAGCGTGACGTTCTGGCCGCAGAACTCGATCGTTCCGGACGAAGGCTGGTGCACGCCCGCCAGGACCTTGATCAGGGTCGACTTGCCGGCACCATTGTCACCGACCAGCGCCACGACCTCGCCGGCCTTCACGTCCAGTTCGATGTCGGTAAGCGCCGACACGGCGCCGAAATTTTTGGAAATATTGCTCAACCGGAGGATCGTCTGACCCTTCTCCGGCATATCCTTCAGATCCCTGCTCATGGGGCAGTCCTTCTTGCCATAGGGGCATCCGGCCGCGACGGGCGCGGCCGGAGTTCACTCAACCGCGTTTAGTTGGTAATGCCAAGCTTCTTGCAGCCTTCGGCATATTCACCGGTGCAGATCTGCTCGGGCGTCTGGATCTTCTTGTCGAAGATTTCTGCCTTGATGTTCTCTGCCGTCACGACGGCAGGGATGAACAGCTGAGACGGCGTATTGTAAAGCGTCGTCTTGGCCTCGGGCTTTTCACCCTTGATCATCTGCACCGCAACATTGGCAGCGGCTGCCGCGACGATTTCCGATGGCTTGGAAATCGTGTTGTACTGGTCTCCAGAAATAACCAGCTGAAGCGCTGCAATCGTCGCGTCATTGCCGGTGACCGGGGGAACCGGCTTGACACCGGCGGCCTTGAAGGCGGCAATCGCGCCACCGGCCGTGCCGTCATTGGCGGCGACCACGCCCTTGATGTCGGCGCCAAAGCGGGTGATCTGGCCGGCAGCCCATTCCTGTGCCTTCGGCGGCGCCCATTCCGGCGTGTCATATTCGGCAAGCGTCTTATAAGCCGATTCCTTCAGCCCGCGATGGATACCATCCCTGATCAGGCCTGCGGCCGCATCGGTCGGCGAGCCGTTGATTTCGAGCACTCCCGCGCCATCGGCAACGCCGGCAGCCTTCAGGTGTTCGACGAGCGATTTGGCGATGGCATAGCCGATGCCTTCATTATCGAAGGAGACGTAGTAGTCAGCCGGCTTGTCCGGAATCGGGCGGTCATAAGCGATGACCTTGACGTCCTGCGACTGGGCTATCTCGACGAGACCAGCGGCGGCGGCGGAATCGACGGGGTCGAGCACGACGACCTTGGCGCCCTGGGCTATCACCGAGTTGAACTGCTGCTGCTGCAGCGAGGCGTCGGCGTTGGCGTTCTGATAGATGACCGTGCACTTCGGGCACAGCTTTTCCATCTCAGCCTTGAAGCCGGGGAAATCGTGCTGCTCATAACGTGTGGATGCCTGGTCAGGCATCAGGAAAGCGACGGTCGCAGCTTCCTGAGCTGAAGCCGCACCGGCAAGCCCCATGAAAACTGTCACGGATGCCATGAGCAAATTGCGATAATTCATTTTCTCCTCCTTGGTGTGATCGAAAGCCAGGACCAGGCATTGCTGGAAGTCACTGCGGTTTGCCCGCTCGCCGCTCTCGCCGCCATAAAACCGGCGAGCAAAGCGCCCCTGCAAAAGGACAGCCTCTCCGCAGCCCTTAGAAATGCCTCCCTGTACCGGCCGATTAACCGGTTTGTATCATCGATTGCGCAAGCTTGCTCAATCGATGAAGCAAGAATTGCCACTTCCGCAGATTGATGTCAAGTTACCGTCAAACGGAGAAGGCATTTTGAATCAGGTGAAGCAGACGAAGAGGACGACGATCTATGATCTGGCGGAGCTTGCCGGCACATCGGCCAGCGCCGTCAGCGCCGTGCTCAATGGCAACTGGAAGAAGCGCAGGATCAGCAGCCAGCTTGCCGAAAAGATCATCCGGATCGCCGAGGAGCAGGGGTATGCGCTGAACATGCAGGCGAGCCTGCTGAGGCGCGAAAAATCCCATATCATCGGCATGATCGTGCCTAAATACGACAACCGCTATTTCGGATCGATCGTCGAGCTCTTCGAGGACATGGCGCGTGCGCGCGGCCTTTTTCCGATCATCACCTGTACACGCCGCGACCCGCAGCTGGAGGTCGAGGCGGCGCGCACCATGCTCTCCTACCAGGTCGAATGCCTGATCGCGACGGGCGCGACCGATCCCGACCGGATCACTGAAATGTGCGCGGCGGCCGGCGTGCGCAGCTTCAACCTCGACCTTCCAGGCGCGCTTGCCCCTTCGGTCATCTCGGACAATTTCGCCGGCGCGCGGGAACTGACACGCCGGATCCTGAAAAACAGCGAGCAAAGGCTCGGCAGGATGGAGCCGCTGCTCTTCATTGGCGGGCGCGGCAGCGACCACAACACGGCCGAGCGCATCCGCGGCTTTCGCGCTGCGCATGAAGATCTCGGTGTCGCCGTGCACGAGGAGAATATCCTCGCCTGCGGTTATGCCCCTGAAAAGGCCGAAAAAGCGTTGGACGAGCGCGCGCTGCGCGGCAATGCCCTACCCAAAGGCATGTTCGTCAACTCGACGATCTCGCTCGAAGGCGTCATGCGCTGGATCCGCCGCTCAGGCCATCTCGACGACCGCAGCCTTGTGCTCGGCTGTTTCGACTGGGACCCTTTTGTGACCCTGCTCGGCAATGGCATCGAGATGGTGCGCCAGGACGTGCCGGGCATGTTGAACAAGGTTTTCGAGCTCATCGAATCCGGTGCCGACAAGCCTGTCGTCATCCAGGTGCCACCGCTCATTCCGGAAGCGCAGGAAGCCTAGGCAGCGCTGTCCGCTGCGGGCCAGGCGACGATCCTGTCGGCGAGGTGCTGACAGAAATCCCCAACATTCTGTAGCTTTAAGGTAAGCGTCGACTTTCGCAATACCCTTGTTTTAGGGATGTTGACGCCGGGAAAATCGCTCTCTATGGGAAGCGGTCGACCCAGTGCGGCGGCAAAAACAGGCGTTCGGTCATACGAGGTGACCGGACGCTTTTTCTGCGGGAAATCAGGCCTATTTCACCGCTTCGGGGGTGAAGCGCGCGTAGAGCGCGTGGCGATTTCCGGGATAGACGAAGCGCACATGCGTTACCGGTCCGGACTTGTTCCAGGTACGTCGTTCGATGACGAGGCAAGCAGTTGCCTCGGGGATGCAAAGCATGTCGCCTTCCTCTTGATCGACACCAACTGCAAATATCTTATGCTCCGCCGCACTCCACGGAACCAGGCTCAGAAGCCACGGGCCTGGGGCCGTTTCCTCGAAATCCTCGTCTGCTGCTTCCGGCACCGTTTGAAGATTGATCAACCGCTTTTCCAGGCAGAAAGGCTTCGATCCGGCATAGTGCGTGCAGATGACTTCGATCAGGCTTGCATTTTGCTGGAGGTCCAGCATCTGGCGATCCTGCGACTGCGCCTTTCTGCGAACGCGCTTCGCGACCTTGTACGAATAGGCGAGATTGAGGGATTGAACCTCCGCCTTGATATCGTGGATCTCGAGCACCGCGGCCTGCGCTTGCGGCTGCATGACAAAGCTGCCGGATTTCTTGCGGCGTTCGATAAGACCGGCCTTCACCAGCTGGGTCAGGGCCTTGTTTACCGTCATGCGGGAGCAATCGTATTGCTTGGTCAGCTCCACTTCGAAGGGAATGCGGTAGCCAGGTGGCCATTCGCCCGAAACGATACGGCCCTCGATATCACTGAGGATACGCTGGTGTAAGGTCGTTTCCTTGGGTTCATTCATCATTACGCTCCGGCTTCCCTCCCGCTGTAGCGCCTGGGAAGCGCGGAGGAAAGATCGTCATGCTGCCAAGAGCTCGTTCATCGCCGCGATGAAGCGCCGGTCGATCAGGTCGCGGCGCAGATGCCGGCCGTCTTCGACCTGCTTGCGGCCGAGCGCCCAGACGCTGTCGACTGCCACATCACCGGCAAAGATCCACTGATCGAGAACCTGGCCTTCGGAAAGATAGGGAACCGCTCTCGTATCAAGCGATACGATGTCGGCATAATTGCCGGCAGCAAGACCCGCCGGTGCCTTCATTGCCGCACCACCGCCGGCTAGCGCGTGTTCAAAGAGGGCCTGGCCGGTGGAACCGCCAGTGGTGGCGATGACATTGCGGGCACGCAGCGCCAGACGCTCGGAATATTCGAGCTGACGAAGTTCCCCGGCAATGGAAATGAGAATGTTGGAATCGGACCCGATGCCGAAGCGCCCGGCTTCGGACAAGAATAGCGGTGCCGAAAATGTCCCGTCGCCGAGATTGGCTTCGGTAATCGGGCAGAGGCCCGCAATGGCGCCGCTCCTTGCCGTCCGCCGTGTTTCGTCCGCCGTCATGTGGGTTGCGTGGATGAGGCACCAGCGCTGATCAACCGGCGCATTGTCGAGCAGCCATTGGACAGGTCTTGCGCCGGACCAGGCGAGGCAATCCTCAACCTCCCTGACCTGCTCGGCGACATGAATGTGGATGGGGCCGTCATCGGCAAGCGCAATGGCGACAGATAGTTCCTCCGGCGTGACGGCGCGCAGGCTGTGCGGCGCGACGCCGATCTGCGAACCAGGGAGCCTTCCTGCGACCTGCCGGCAGCCTTCCATCAGCCGCGCAAAACTCTCGGCGGAATTGATGAAGCGGCGCTGCCCTTCGATGGGCGCCGCACCGCCAAAGCCGGAATGGGCATAGAGAACGGGCAGCAACGTCAATCCGATGCCGGTTTCGGCACTCGCCGCACCAATCCTTTCGGCCATTTCGGCGATATTCGTATAGGGGCTGCCATCCTTGTCGTGATGCAGATAGTGGAACTCGCCGACGCGGCAGAAGCCGGCTTCCAGCATTTCCATATAGAGTTTCGCCGCTACAGCTTCGACATGGTCTGGCGTCATCGAGAGCGCAAATTTGTACATGACGGTGCGCCAGCTCCAGAAACTGTCATTGGCCGGGCCGCGCACTTCCGCAAGCCCCGCCATCGCCCGCTGAAAGGCATGGCTGTGGAGGTTCGGCATTGCCGGCAGCAGGACAGCATGACGCTCGTCATCGGCGTCAGGCGCAACATCCATTTCGATTGCGGCAATGCGTCCGTCCGCAAGCGTCAGGCGCACATTCTTGCGCCAGCCTTCGGCCAACAAGGCAGCCGCCGCATGAAGTTTCGTCATGATCGCTCTCCCGTTTCGCAATTGACCGCTTCGCTTGCCTTTATGCGAAAGGCCATAAATTTCTACTTGTCACCCTTTTTATTATGTATATACATATTCAGCCATAAGGAAAGGCGTAAAGCTGATGAGTGGGAACAAATTTTCCGGATCGGGCCGCAATTCCAGCGCTCGCTCGCTATGGCGCAATGCGCGCCTTGCGACGTTGCGGGAGGATCTGCCGGGCCTTGGCATTATCGAAAAAGGCGCCGTCGTCTGTGAAGGCGGGCGCATCCTTTACGCAGGGCCGGAAGCCGAACTGCCGTCCTGGCTGATCGAGGCGGCCGACATTACCGATCTCGAAGGCCGCTGGGTCACGCCCGGCCTCGTCGACTGCCATACCCACATCGTCTATGGCGGCAACCGCGCGCGGGAATTCGAGATGCGGCTCGAAGGCGCAACCTATGAAGAAATCGCGCGCGCCGGCGGCGGCATCGTCTCCTCGGTGAAGGCAACCAATGCGCTGTCCGTCGAAGGACTCGTCGAGGCCGCCCTGCCGCGGCTCGACACGCTGATCTCGGAAGGCGTGACCACCATCGAGGTCAAGTCCGGCTACGGGCTCAATATCGAGGCGGAACTGAAGATGCTGCGCGCCGCGCGCGCACTTGCAGACCACCGGCCGGTAAGGGTCATCACCTCCTATCTCGGCGCCCATGCAACACCCGTCGAATACAAGGGACGGAACCAGGATTACATTTCCGATGTCGTCCTGCCGGGCCTGGAGCGGGCACGTGCCGAAGGCCTCGTCGACGCCGTCGACGGTTTTTGCGAAGGCATCGCCTTCTCAGTCGACGAGATCGCGCGGGTCTTCGACAAGGCCCGTTCGCTCGGTATTCCCGTCAAGCTCCATGCCGAACAGCTCTCCAATCTCGGCGGCGCGAAACTCGCAGCCTCCTATGGTGCGCTTTCGGCCGATCATCTGGAATATCTGGATGAAGATAGCGCGCAGGCAATGGCGGCGGCCGGCACGGTTGCGGTTCTGCTCCCGGGTGCCTTCTACGCCATCAACGAGAAGCAGAAGCCGCCGGTTCAGGCCTTGAGGCAGGCCGGCGTGCACATCGCCATCGCCACGGACAGCAATCCCGGCACCTCGCCTCTCACATCGCTGCTGCTCACCATGAACATGTCGGCGACGCTGTTCAGGCTGACGGTGGAGGAATGCATCGCCGGCGCAACCCGCGAAGGCGCCCGTGCACTCGGCCTGCTTAGCGAGACCGGCACGATCGAGGCCGGCAAGTCTGCTGATCTGGCGATCTGGGATATCGAAAGCCCCGCCGAGCTCGTCTACCGCATCGGCTTCAACCCACTTCACGCACATATTTTCAAGGGCCAGAGGATCGACCGATGACCATTACCCTCCATCCGGGCTCCGTCTCGCTGCAGGATCTCGCAACGATTTACTGGACCTGCGTCCCGGCAAAGCTCGACCCATCCTTCGACGCCGGCATCATCAGGGCGGCGAACCGCATCGCCGAGATCGCCGCCGGCAATGCGCCGGTCTACGGTATCAATACCGGCTTCGGCAAACTCGCCTCGATCAAGATCGACAGCGCCGATGTGGCGACGCTCCAGCGCAACCTCATCCTGTCGCATTGCTGCGGCGTCGGCGAACCGCTGCCGGAAAATGTCGTGCGCCTCATCATGGCGCTGAAGCTTGTTTCGCTCGGCCGCGGCGCCTCCGGCGTGCGTCTGGAGCTTGTGCGGCTGATCGAAGCGATGATGGCGCGCGGCGTTATCCCGGTCATTCCGGAAAAGGGCTCGGTCGGCGCTTCCGGCGACCTTGCGCCGCTTGCCCATATGACAGCAGTGATGATGGGCCATGGCGAGGCGTTCTTCGGGGGCGAGAGGCTGCATGGCGCAACCGCGCTGCTCAAAGCCGGGCTGCATCCCATCGTGCTCGCCGCCAAGGAAGGCCTGGCGCTGATCAACGGCACGCAAACCTCGACCGCGCTGGCGCTCGCCGGTCTCTTCCGCGCCCACCGGGCGGCGCAATCGGCGCTGATTACCGGCGCCATGTCGACGGATGCCGCCATGGGTTCGTCCGCACCGTTCCATCCTGACATTCATACGCTGCGCGGTCATCGGGGTCAGATCGATACGGCAGCAGCACTTCGCGCCCTGCTCGAAAACTCGCCGATCCGCCAGAGCCATATCGAAGGCGACGAGCGCGTGCAGGATCCCTACTGCATCCGCTGCCAGCCGCAGGTCGACGGCGCCTGCCTCGATCTGCTGCGCTCGGTTGCACGCACGCTGGAAATCGAGGCCAATGCCGTGACGGACAATCCGCTTGTGCTCTCGGATAATTCGGTCGTCTCCGGCGGCAATTTCCATGCAGAGCCCGTTGCCTTCGCCGCCGACCAGATCGCGCTCGCCGTCTGCGAGATCGGTGCCATTGCCCAGCGCCGCATCGCGCTGCTCGTCGATCCCGCCCTTTCGTACGGATTGCCGGCCTTCCTTGCCAAGAAGCCAGGGCTCAATTCCGGCCTGATGATTGCCGAAGTAACGTCCGCGGCGCTGATGAGCGAAAACAAGCAGATGTCGCACCCGGCTTCCGTCGATTCGACGCCGACATCGGCCAATCAGGAAGACCACGTCTCCATGGCCTGCCACGGCGCACGCCGGCTTCTGCCGATGACCGACAATCTCTTCGCCATCGTCGGCATCGAAGCGTTGACCGCAGCGCAAGGCGTCGAGCTTCGCGCGCCGCTTGCGACCAGCCCCGAACTGACGAAAGCAATCGCCGCGATCCGTAACGTCGTGCCCTCGCTTGAGGAGGATCGCTACATGGCAAATGACCTGAAGGCGGCCAGCATTCTCGTTGGCGGCGGTGCTCTCAACGCATCCGTTTCAAGCGGCATCCTGCCGGCTCTGGAGGTCTGACATGTCTGTTTTCGAGGTCAAGCAAGGCACCTCCCCCGTCATCCTCGGCTTTCCGCACACGGGCACCGATGTTCCCGCCGATATCTGGGAGCGCCTGAACGAGACCGGCCGGCTGCTTGCCGATACCGACTGGCATATCCACCATCTCTATGACGGCCTGCTCGACAACCCAACCGTCGTGCGCGCCACCTTCCACCGCTATGTGCTGGACGCCAATCGCGATCCCGCCGGTACGAGCCTCTATCCCGGCCAGAACACGACCGGGCTGATCCCGGAGACGGATTTCGACGGCAAGCCGATCTGGAAGACCGGGGCAGAACCAACCGAAGCCGATATCGCCGAACGACTGCGCACATACCATGCGCCCTACCATGCCGCCCTTGCGGCCGAGATCGAGCGGGTGAAAGCCATCCACGGTGTCGTCGTGCTCTACGACTGCCATTCCATCCGCTCGCACATTTCCTTCCTCTTCGACGGGAAGCTGCCGGATTTCAATATCGGCACGGATATGGGCAAGACCTGCGATCCGGCAATCGAACAGGCGACCGTCGCCATTGCCGCGGCTGCGACGGGTTATGACAGCATTCTGAACGGCCGCTTCAAGGGTGGCTGGACGACCCGCCATTACGGCAGGCCGGAAACCGGCGTTCACGCCATCCAGATGGAGCTCGCCCAATCAACGCATCTGACAACCGAAGCATCGCCCTTCGCCTATGACGACGCCAAGGCTGACAAGCTGCGCATCCATCTCAAATCTATCCTGACGCGGATCGAAGAGATCGCGCTCGGTCTGAAACGCTAAAACAAGGGAACATCATCATGACCGTAAACCCGCGCCACAATATCCGCGACGTCCGCGCCCCACGCGGCGATCAGCTCAACGCCAAGAGCTGGATGACCGAAGCGCCGCTGCGCATGCTCATGAACAATCTTGACCCCGACGTCGCCGAAAACCCGCATGAGCTTGTCGTCTATGGCGGTATCGGCCGCGCCGCCCGCACCTGGGACGATTTCGACCGGATCACGGCAACTCTGAAGACGCTGAACGAAGACGAGACACTGCTCGTTCAGTCCGGTAAGCCGGTCGGCGTGTTCCGCACCCACAAGGATGCGCCGCGCGTCCTGATCGCCAATTCCAATCTCGTGCCGCACTGGGCGACCTGGGATCATTTCAACGAGCTCGACAAGAAAGGCCTTGCCATGTACGGCCAGATGACGGCCGGCTCGTGGATCTATATCGGCACGCAGGGCATCGTGCAGGGCACCTACGAGACCTTCGTCGAAGCCGGACGCCAGCACTATAATGGCAATCTTAGGGGTAAGTGGATCCTGACCGGCGGCCTCGGCGGCATGGGCGGTGCCCAGCCGCTCGCAGCCGTCATGGCCGGCGCCTGCTGCCTTGCCGTCGAATGCGACGAGACCCGCATCGATTTCCGCCTGCGCACCCGCTATGTCGACGAAAAGGCCCATACGCTGGACGAGGCGCTGGAAAAGATCGAGCGCTGGACCAAGGCTGGTGAAGCCAAGTCGGTCGGTCTTGTCGGCAATGCCGCGGAAATCTTTCCGGAATTGGTGCGTCGCATGGAGGCCGGTGGCCCGCGCCCCGATATCGTTACCGACCAGACCTCCGCCCATGATCCACGCAACGGCTACCTGCCGGTTGGCTGGACCGTTGCCGAAGCCAAGGCCAAGCGTGAAAGCGATCCGAAGGCGGTCGAAGCCGCAGCCCGCGCCTCGATGAAGGCCCATGTCGAGGCCATGGTCGCCTTCTGGGACGCTGGTGTGCCGACGCTCGACTATGGCAACAACATTCGCCAGGTCGCCAAGGACGAGGGTCTCGAAAACGCCTTCGCCTTCCCGGGCTTCGTGCCGGCCTATATCCGCCCGCTCTTCTGCCGCGGCATCGGCCCCTTCCGCTGGGCGGCCCTCTCGGGTGATCCCGAAGATATCTACAAGACCGATGCCAAGGTGAAGGAACTGCTGCCCGACAACAAGCACCTGCACAACTGGCTCGACATGGCCAGGGAGCGCATCGCCTTCCAGGGCCTGCCGGCCCGCATCTGCTGGGTCGGCCTCGGTGACCGCCATCGCCTCGGCCTCGCCTTCAACGAGATGGTCAGGAACGGCGAGCTGAAAGCCCCCGTCGTCATCGGCCGCGACCACCTCGATTCCGGTTCCGTCGCCTCACCGAACCGCGAGACGGAAGCGATGAAGGATGGCTCGGATGCCGTCTCCGACTGGCCGCTTCTGAACGCGCTGCTCAACACCGCGTCGGGCGCCACCTGGGTATCGCTGCATCACGGCGGCGGCGTCGGCATGGGCTTCTCGCAGCATTCCGGCATGGTCATTTGCGCTGACGGTACTGACGATGCGGCACGTCGCCTCGGAAATGTTCTCTGGAACGATCCGGCGACCGGTGTCATGCGCCATGCGGATGCCGGCTACGACATCGCCATCGACTGCGCCAAGGAAAAGGGCCTGCGCCTGCCCGGCATCCTCGGGAACTGAGCCATGAAAATCCTGCGCTCTGCCGATCACAAGCGCATGCCGTGGAAGAACGGCGGCGGCGAAACGGTGGAAATCGCCATTTCGCCTCAGGGCGCAGGACTTGCCGATTTCGACTGGCGAATCAGTATGGCGACGGTCGCCTCCGACGGCCCTTTCTCAGTCTTTCCCGGGATCGACCGCACGCTGTCGATCCTGGAAGGGAATGGCATGCGGCTCCTGATCGAGGGGCGTGATCCGGTGGTCCTGACGCGGGAAAGCGATCCGCTTGCCTTTGCTGCAGATATTGCGGTCTCGGCAACGCTGCCTGATGGAGCGATCACCGACCTGAATGTCATGACCCGACGCAGCACGCTCCGGCACGCTGTTGCGCGGATCGAGATCGATGGTGAGAAACGGGAGGAGTTTTCGCGAGGGAGCTTCATGCTCTTCTGCGCCAACGGAACCGTGACTGTTGACGCAGGTCCGGAGAGGATCGAGCTTGGTGCCGGTGATGCGTTGTTATTTGAGGAAGGCAGAAGCGATGGGCTCAGCCTCGACGGCCGGGCGCTTTGCTACGCCATTTCAATCGGCTGGGCGGAAAAGCAATGACACCTTCCGGCAATAGGGCCCTTTCGCGACAGGTTCCATATACAACTGGATCACTCCTCGAACATTTTGCCGCTACGCGTTTCCAGTCTGTAGCGATGTCCGGGATAGACGAGACGCGCGGTCGAAACCACCTGACGGGCCGACCAGGTGCGACGGCGAATGGCGAGGCACGGTTCGCTCTGCAGGATTGTCAACAGCTTGCATTCCCAAGCGCGCGGTATCACAGCCTCGACGATATGCTCCGATGCACTGAGCGGCGCTGCCGCCGTCAGATAGGCATTGGGCGTCAAGGTCGAAAAGTCCTGCGCCAGATAGTCGGGCGCCGCTCCCGGATTGACGAAGCGGTCCTCGATCTGCACGGGCACGCCGTTCTCGCTGTGGACGATCAGCGAGTGAAAAACCGGCGCGCCGATATCGAGTTCGAGCGCGTCGGCAACCTCCGGAGAAGCCGTCTCTTCGGCCAAAACGATGACTGTCGCTTCATGTGTGTGGCCACGCTCGGCGATCTCGTCGGCGATATTGCGCACCTCGAAGAGCGCCGAATAGCCCTTGCGCTCCGCAACGAAGGAACCGACACCCTGGATGCGGAGGAGTTCGCCTTCGTTCGCCAGTTCCCGGAGCGCTCGGTTGGCGGTCATCTTGCTGACGCCGAGCTCCACCACCAGCTCGTTTTCCGAGGGCACGCGGTGTCGCGGCGGCCATTCGCCGCTGCGGATCCGGTCGAGAATGACCTGCTTGACGCCAGCATAAAGCGGGCCACCGTCATTTTCCGCCAGTTCACGCTTCATCTCGCCGGAACGCTTCATTGCCTATTCCCTTTGCACCGGTGGAATCTGCCTTCTAAATCGACTTTCCACTTGCATAACACAAAATATCTCATATGGTACCCTATACAACCTGCCGATCAAAAAATAGCAGGCAAGCCGGCGAAGATCGGCATTCATACCGCAAGGTCTGTCCAATCTCAGAGGAGATCACATCAATGAAGCTCAGCACGATTCTTCTTTCCTGCGCGATGACGGCAGCGGCCTTTGCGGCGCCTGCCTCTGCCAAGGACTGGACGAAGGCGACCATCACGCTCGAAGGCGCCTACGCCCCCTGGAACCTCACCAATGCCGACGGCACGCTCGGCGGCTTCGAACCGGAACTCGCCAAGGTTCTGTGCGAACGCGCCAAGATCGAGTGCACACTGGTCGCATCCGACTGGGATGGCATGATCCCGGCCCTGAATGCCGGCAAGTTCGATGTCATCATGGATGCACTGTCGATTACAGAAGAGCGCAAGCAGGTCATCGATTTCACCGTTCCCTATGCAGCAACGCCAGCAGCCTTCGCGACCGCCAAGGATAGCCCGCTTGCGAATGCTGCCGGCACCGGCGCAATTATCAAGATGACACCTGGCCAGACCGGCGTGAAGGAAATCGACGCGCTCAAGGAAGTCTTCAAGGGCAAGACGATCGGTATTCAGGCTGCGACCGTCTATGCCAAGTTCGTCTATGACAATTTCGGCAGCATCGCCGAGATCCGCGAATACAAAACGGGCGCCGACCGCGACCTCGACCTGCAGAACGGCCGTATCGACCTTGGTTTCGACGACGCCGTCTATTTCGCTAATGCCTTTGCTTCCGCCAACGACACGCTCGCCTTCACCGGCCCTGAAATCGTAGGCTCGATCTGGGGCGAAGGCGAAGGCCTCGGCATCCGCAAGGCCGATACTGACCTGCGCGACAAGTTGAGCGAAGCGATCAAGTCCGCACTCGCCGATGGCACGGTCAAGAACCTCTCGATGAAATGGTTCAAGGTCGACGTCAGCCCGCAGAACTAAGCTTTCGACGCAAAGCCGCGTTCCGTGGTCTCCGCTTTCTGATCGGGGACCACGTGCTATTCTGACCGCCCGTCATTTTGACGACGACAGCGCTGGGGAAGGCCCATGGCGACACTCGAACTCATCGGATTCGGTTCAACCGGGTGGGGAGCGTTTTTGCTTCTCGGCCTGTTGCTGACATTAAGTGTCACCGCCACGGCGCTGGCCATCGGCGCCGTGCTCGGCGCGATCATCGCCGGGGCGAAGCTCTCCGGAAACTTCATCCTCGTCACGATCGGCCATATCTACACAACCGTCTTCCGCGGTGTGCCTGAATTGCTAATCATCTACCTGATCTATTTCGGCGGCTCTACGGCGATCACCGCCATCGGCCAGTCCATGGGCTATGAGGGCTTCCTCGGCCTGCCGTCCTTTGCTGCCGGTGCGCTTGCCGTCGGCATCATCTCCGGCGCCTACCAGGCGGAAGTCTATCGCGGCGCCTATCTTGCCATTTCCAAGGGCGAGCTCGAGGCTGCCTCGGCAATCGGCATGCATCGCGGGTTACGCTTCCGCCGCATCGTCATTCCACAAGTCCTACGCTTTGCCATTCCCGGCCTTGGCAATGTCTGGCAGCTCAGCCTGAAGGATTCCGCGCTGATTTCCGTCACCGGCCTTGCCGAGCTGATGCGTTCGAGCCAGGTTGCGGCCGGTTCGACCCGACAATATTTCCTGTTCTACATTGTCGGCGGCGCTCTCTACCTGATCCTCACCAGCCTGTCGGACCGCGTCTTCAACGGCGCCGAGCGCAAGGCCAATCGCAGCATGCCGGCTTCGGCCATGGGCCAGGCTTAGGGAGGACCAAATGGATATCGCCTTCCTTTCCAGCACTATGGTCACGCTGCTCAAGGCTGTGCCGACGACGCTGATCCTGTTCTTCCTGTCGATCTTCTTCGGCGGGCTGCTCGCGCTCGTCATCGTTTCCATGCGTGTCAGCGGCAATCCGATCCTGTCAGGCTTCGCCAAGGGCTATATTTTCGTCTTCCGCGGCTCGCCGCTGTTGATCCAGATGTTCCTGGTCTTCTACGGTCTCGGCCAGTTCGGCGTCATCCGCTACTCCTTCCTCTGGCCCTTTCTGCGTGAGCCAATGGTCTGCGCGGTGCTGTCGCTCGCACTCTGCACCGCCGGCTATTCCGCCGAGATCTTCCGTGGCGGCATCCGCGCCGTCTCGCCGAAGGAAATCGAGGCGGCCCGCGCCATCGGCATGTCCGGCTTCCTGATGGTGCGCCGCATCCTGGCGCCGATCGCTTTCCGACATGCGCTGCCGGCCTATTCGACCGAAATCGTCCTGATGATGAAATCGACTGCACTTGCCAGCCTGGTGACGGTCTGGGAAGTGACGGGCGTGGCGCAGCGGCTGATCTCGCAGACCTACCGGACGATGGAAGTGTTCCTCTGCGCGGCCATCATCTACCTTGTTTTGAATTTCGTTATCCTGCAGGCCATGGCCCTACTGGAATATTGGCTTTCCCGTCATCGCCGCGCCATTCCGCCGGCCTTGAAGGCTTGAACCCGACTGAACGTGATTGGAGCTTCCATGCCCGGCGTAACCCGACTTTCGGTCCGCAATATCAGAAAGAGCTTCGGCACCCATGAGGTGCTGCGCGGCATATCGCTCGACGCTCAGGACGGCGACGTGATTTCGCTGCTCGGCGCCTCCGGCTCCGGCAAATCCACCTTCCTGCGCTGCATCAACCTGCTGGAGATCGCATCCGATGGTGAGATCTGGGTCGACGGCGAACATATCGAGATGATCCACAAGAACGGCAAGACGAAGCCGGCGAGCCAGAAGCAGGTCGATCATATCCGCTCCGAACTCGGTATGGTGTTCCAGTCCTTCAATCTGTGGTCCCACATGACCATCCTGCAGAATGTCATCGAAGGGCCGGTCCATGTCTTGAAGCGGCCGCGGGCCGAATGCGTTGCCGAAGCCGAAGCGCTGCTCGAAAAGGTCGGAATTGCCGACAAGCGCCATGCCTACCCTGCACATCTTTCCGGCGGCCAGCAGCAGCGTGCAGCAATTGCCCGCTCGCTCGCCATGAAGCCGAAGGTGATGCTTTTCGACGAACCGACCTCGGCGCTCGATCCGGAACTAGTGGGTGAAGTCCTGCGCGTCATGCGCGCGCTTGCCGAAGAGGGCATGACCATGCTCGTCGTCACCCACGAAATGAGCTTTGCCCGCAATGTGTCGAACCGTGTGGTCTTCATGCGCGAAGGGCTGGTCGAAAGCAGTGGCACGCCGGACGAAATGTTCGGCGGCGGCGCATCACCGGCCTTCCGCCAGTTCATCGGCCATTTCGGAAACGGCCAATGATCATCACCATCGATAAAGTTGTCGGCTGGCGCGATATTGCACGCGTGGCTGAGGGGGAGACGCTTGCCCTATCGCAAGCGGCCTGGGATCGTGTCGCGCATGCGAGCCGCATCGTCGAGCGCATCGTCGAGAGCGGCGTCAGGGCCTATGGCATCAATACCGGTGTTGGCGCGCTTTCGGACACCGTGGTTGACCGGGCCTCGCAGAGCCGGCTGTCACGCAATATCATTCTCAGCCATGCTGTTGGCGTCGGAGAATTGCTGGCGCCGCGCGAGGTGCGCGCCATCATCGCCGCACAGATTGCCAATTTTGCCCACGGGCATTCCGGCGTGCGCCCCGAAATCGTCCGCCATCTCGCCGCGTTTCTCGAAAAAGGTTGTATTCCCGACGTTCCCTCCAAGGGTTCGGCGGGCTACCTCACCCATAATGCCCACAACGCGCTGGTGCTGATCGGCGAAGGCAGCGCCCGCATCAAGGGAAGCCCTATGAGCGGCCGCGATGCGCTTGTCGCCATCGGCCTCGAGCCGTTGGTACTCGGCGCCAAGGAGGGCCTGAGCCTCGTCAACGGCACGGCCTGTGCGACCGGTCTCGCAAGCGTTGCGCTCGCACGTGCCGAGCGGCTGCTCGACTGGGCCGATGCGATCGCAGCACTGACGCTTGAAGCGGCCGGCTGCCAGGTGGCGGCCTTCGATGCAACTGTTCTCGCCCTGCGCCCCTCCAGGGGCATCGCCGGCGTTGGCGCTTCGCTGCGCGCCCGACTTGCCGGCAGCGGGCTGATATCAGCTGCGACAGGCAAACGAACGCAGGACGCCCTCAGCCTGCGTTCGATCCCGCATGCCCATGGCGCTGCGCGCGATGTCTTTGATGCCTCGGCCCTCGTTGTTGATCAGGAACTTGCCTCCGTCACCGACAATCCCGCCATATCGGGCACGCCGGAGGAGCCGGTCGTATCCTCCGAGGCACATGCCGTAGCCCCTGCCCTCGCGTTGGCTGCCGATGGCCTTGCTACGGCGCTCGCACAGATTTCCGCGATGAGCGAGCGGCGTATGGACCGCCTCGTCAATCCGTTGGTGAGCGGCCTGCCGCCTTTCCTCGCAAGCGATGCCGGCAGCAATTCCGGCTTCATGATCGCGCAATATACGGCAGCAGCCCTTGCCAACGAGAACCGGCGGCTCGCCGCACCGGCTTCCACTGATGGCGGCGTCACATCGGGCCTCCAGGAGGATTTCCTGGCGCATCCGACGGCCGCCGCCAATAAGCTTCTCGCGCTGATCGACAATGCCGAATACATTCTGGCGATCGAATTGATGGCGGCTGCACAGGCGCACGAATTCCTTGTCGGCACCGCATCGAGGGCAGCGGGAACGGATGCAATCTATAAAGCGGTGCGCGCCATCGTCCCTGCCTATGCCGATGATCGGCCTCTTTCGCGTGACATCGAGGCCCTGCGCGGGTTTCTGCGCGAGGCCGCTGCACCGGCAATTCCCTGAGGAGACTTCATGAACGCCAGCTTCGACGTCGCCGTTATCGGCCTCGGCGCCATGGGGAGTGCTGCGCTCGCCTTTCTTGCGGATCGCGGTGTCAAGGCGATTGGTTTTGACGCGTATTTCCCCGCCCATGCGTTGAGTTCGTCGCATGGTGACAGCCGCCTTATCCGGCTCGGTTATTTCGAAGATCCTTCCTATGTGCCGCTGCTCAAACGCGCCTATCAGAACTGGCGATCGCTGGAAGCGCGGCTGCGCACCGATATCCTGACGATCACGGGCGTGCTGCAGATCGGCGCCCCCGACGGCAAGGTCGTCGGCGGTACGCGTGCCTCCTGCGAGCTGCACGGTCTTGCCCATGAGGCGCTGGACAAGGCGGAAATGGCGCGGCGCTTTCCAGCCTTCCAGCTAGATGACCACGAGATCGGCCTGCTTGATCCGCAGGGCGGCTATCTTCGCCCCGAAGCCGCAGTCATGGGCTATCTGAAGCTCGCCGCACAGGGTGGCGCGGTTCTGCACTTCGGTGAGAAGATCACGGCAATCGAGCCCGATGACGGCGGCGTGACAATCATCTCCGAGACCGGACAGTATCGGGCAAGAAAGATCGTGGTGGCGACCGGCTCGTGGATTGCCGAACTCGTGCCGCAGCTCAGGCGGGCAGCCGTACCGATCCGTCAGGTGGTCGCCTGGTATCAGCCGCAGGATGGTTTTGCCACTCAGCCGCAGAGGATGCCCTGCTTCCTGCGGGATGAAGGTACGGAGGGCTCCTATTTCGGTTTCCCGGCCATCGGGGTTGACGGCGTGAAGATCGGCAAACACGCACATTTCCGCGAACCGATCGATCCCGACCAGCCGAACCCGCCCGTCAATGACGCCGACAGGGCCCTGCTTGACGGATTTATCAGAAAGCGGGTTCCGGGCGCGGCCGGCCTTCGCGTGAAGGCAACGACCTGCCGTTATACGATGCTGCCGAGCGAGGATTTTCTTCTAGACCACATGCCCGGCGAAAAGAACGTTGTCGTTGCCTCGCCCTGCTCCGGCCACGGCTTCAAGTTCACGAGCGTCATCGGCGAAATCCTGGCGGATCTTGCCATCGATGGGCAGACCGACCTCCCAATCAACGCCTTTTCCTTTGCAAAGATCTGAACACAGCTCCTGCGACCCTCGGAAGCTGGTGATGATCACGTCAGTTCGGGACAGCGTGTAGATGCGGCCTGTCGGCAATTTCCCGCTTCTCGCGGATGAGGTTGAGGAAAGCCCGCTCATCCAGGTTCTCGGCATCAAGCCCTTCCCAATCGAGCGCCGTCTGCATGAGCGCCATGTCCATCAGCCGCACGAGATCCATGAGCTCCAACGATGAGGCGCTCTTTCTCGCCGCAGAAATGAGACGGAAAAGTCGCAGAAATCCCACCGGACCATTGCTGTCATTCATATCAGAAATTCCATCGGCCATCGCCTTGATTTGCCTCCGAGCCTGGCGAAAGTTTCGCGATCGAGCAGGTCCGCCTGCATCGATCTCGAAACGGAATGTTGAATCGGATCTTGCCCGCTACGAAAACGCTAACACACCCTATGAGTTGCGTAAACGAAATGCTTTATGCGATTGTGGATAGATAAACGATAGCATTTCCCGATCTCCGAAGTATATCTACACACCCTATAAGTAGCGTCCCAAAAGTTGCGACTAGAATTAGCGATCGCGACCACTAAACGGCGACCGGCGCACCGATAAGCTGCGATTCTTCAACAATTGCCCGTAATCCCAGATTAAGTATATTGTTGCGCCTCCACTAATACGCGAGACGGTCGTGAACAAACCCTTCCCTCCTCTTCCATTCGGCAGCGAACGTGCCGATCTGGATAAATCGCCACTCGAAATCAGGGGTCTGCTTTCGCAGCCAATCTGGCGCGAGCTCAGAACCTTTCTCGCCGTCGCCAAAAGCCCTTCCTTTGCCCAGGCAGCTGAGCTGCTCGGCACGAGTGCGCCGACGGTCAGTCGCGACGTGAAGCGCCTCCAGGACCAGATCGGTTCGCAGCTTGTCATCTCGACCTTTTCCGGCGTCACGCTGACGGAAACCGGGCGCAAACTCGCCATCCAGGTTGCAGAGCTTGATTTCCAGCTGTTTGCCCTTTCCAACGACCTGAAGGACGAGATGGACGCCGTTACCGGACGGGTTGCCGTCAGCGTAACATCCGGCCTCGCCGTCGCCATCGTCGGTCCCGCCGTGCCCCGTCTGAACGACAACTATCCCCGGCTCAACCTCGACATCCGGGAACAGGTGTCGCTCGTCAACTTCGAGAAGAACCAGGCCGATCTGATGATCTCGCTCTCGCCGATTTCGCGGGCGGATGTCGATTGCGTCGAGATTGGCACTCTTCATCTCGTTCCGATTGCCAGCCGTGATTATCTGAAGAAATCCGGGGTTCCGCAGCGCCAGTTCGTTTCCCAGCATGTCTACGTGCAGTGCAACTATTATGCTTCCGAACGGGAGATCTGGGATGGCTGGCGCCGCCTTGTCGAAGCCGGCCACCAGACGCACAATTGCGAAAATTCGCTCGCCTATTTTGCTCTCGTCCGTAACGGCGCCGGCGTGGGGTTGCTCGGCAACTACGTGCTTGCAGATCCTGAACTCGTGCCGCTTGACCTCGGCGTGCATGTCGCCCTGCCCATCTATCTGATCTCGGTTGCCAATCGACGGCAATCGAGGCCGGTAGCCGCCGTCTATGACTGGATTGTCGATATCTTCAGGAGCAATCCGTCGTTCAGCACCGGCCTGACCTTCCCGTCCGGGCAGCATGAGCAGGAAGAAAGCCTGCGCAAGATGCTCGAAACTATCGCCCCTCCGCCGCCTTCACAATTTGGCTGAGCTCTTCCGAAATCGAAAGATAGGCATTCGCGACGTCCTCCAGGAAGCCGGCCAGCTCAATCGGCTGTACGGTCGGATCATTGATGAGACGACGTACCATTTCGGTGTGGAGTTTCGTGCGCGTCAGGATTTCTTCCTGTAGCGCAGCCGTTGCGGACCTGTCGCCCGCATTGCCAAAACCTGCCATTGTCATGCTGTCTCAAACGAACTTGGGGCGTCCCATTGACCTTCGACGCGCAACAGCAGGGCGCTGCTGCTTTCCATGGTAATCGGATCAGATGATGCGGGGATCGTGCCGACGACGGTCAGATAGGGCTCCGGATGGCCGGCGATTTCCACCGGCGGGCTGTCGACGATCTCCAGGTCGAAGAGGATGGTCCACAACCGTGCAAGACGCTGCTCCGCCTGGGTCAGAACCTTCGTATAGCCCTTGCGCGCCACATGATCGAAGGTCATCTGAATGCAACGCTTAACCGTAAAAGGGTGCCGGTACTTTTCGCGGAAGCAGGTTCGTTCATACTTGGCAAAATCAGCGAACCAGCGGATGCGAAGCGAACCAACCGGCTCTTCGCCATCATAAAAGACGAAATGCGTGGCCTGATGATCGTTGCCGTCGAAGATGAAGGAGGGCGAGATACCGTGCTCATGGACAAAGCAGATGCTTCTCAAGATCATCGCATCCCGAACGTGATCCGGGGTCGTTGCGACTTGGCATCGAAGATTAGGATATTTGTTCACCATCGGTCCGCCTCTTTGTCTGTACAACCCACTTCAACCGCAGAACGCGTGCTGCGCGAAGGACGAAGATTTCAGGGGGGATTTCAAATATGACGGACCCTGCCAGTCCGATGGCAACCATTATTGCGCTCTGTGCGGAAGGGGCACGCCGGTTCGGCGACGACCCGCGGGCCATTGCGAGCTTCGTCGAAAATGAGATTGCGCGGCTTTCCGAAACAGAACAACGGCAACTCAAAGAACAACTGACGCTTTTGACAGATGGAGGTGGACCTCAAAAGCCGATCATGTAAAGAGAGCCCGAAAGACCTGCAGTCGACGGAAGTATTCTCAAGGACAGGTATGAAAGATCAGGAACTGAATTTGGCGATCGGCCAAAGATTACGCTCGGTGCGCGCCGCTCGCGGCGTCACGCAGAGCGAACTCGCCGCGCATATCGGCGTCGCGTTTCAGCAGATCCAGAAATACGAGAATGGTACAAACCGACTGTCCGTCGCAGTCATGCTGCGGCTATGCGACTTCATGAAGGTGGATGCCGGCTGGTTCGTCAACGGCGTCGAAACGGAGGCGGGCGCTGGCGTCGAGGACGAGGCAGCCCATCTCGTGGAAGAAATCGGACGGATCTCCGATGTGAAGATCCGACGCAATCTGACGATGCTGGTCCACTCCCTGGCCGCCAGCGATGTGGCAAACTGACCGGCATCAAGCGGCCTGACCAAGGTCAATTCATTTGCCGCCGGTGCGACGCCCACCTGACAGGGCGCCGCCCGTTTTGGCCTCGCCGGAAGCTGCGGGGCCTCCGGCACTCCCGGCAGGCTCAGGCGGCGTTCGGATAACGTGCTGCGTACCAGCTCTTGAACAGGCGATACTGGTTTTCGAGATGACGGCGCTGCGAGTTGCTCAGCTTGTCGGTCTCGTTGAAGTGCAGCGTGTATTCCTTCTCGCCATTCAGCACCATCAGATACTTGTAGTGCAGCACGAGATCTGGACCTTCGTCATAGGTCGACAGAACCGTCAGCGCCTCTTCAAGCTCGCGGGCGGCGCTGCGAGCCACTGCGTCACCCTTGGCGGCCTTCTCGCAAAGCGAAACGAGGTGCAGCACTTCCTTCGGCAGCGCGTTGCCGATGCCGGTGATGGCGCCGCCTGCGCCGCAATTGACGAAACCATGATAGACGCCGGTATCGACACCGACCATCAGCGTCAGCGCATCATCGCCCGACGTGATGTTTTCGGCCGCATATGTCATGTCGCTTTTGCCGCCGAACTCCTTGAAACCGACGAGGTTCGAGAAGCGCGAGCGCAGATCGAAAAACAGATCGGCGCGCGTTGCAAAGCCGTAATAGGGGCTATTGTAGATGACTGCCGGAAGGCCCTTCGCAGCCTCCAGGATCGCCGAAAAATGATCCCGCTGGGCCGAAACGGACGAGCCACGCGACAGGACGCGCGGAATGACCATCAGTCCCTTGGCGCCGACCGCCGCGGCATGGGCGGCATGGGCTGCGGCAGACTTGGTATTGACGGCACCGGTGCCGACAATGACCGGAACGCCGGCCTCGACGAGGCGCTTGACACCCTCCTGGCGTTGTTCGTCCGTCAGCAGCGGCCAGTCGCCCATCGAGCCGCAATAGACGACGGCGGACATGCCGAGGTCGATCAATTCCTTGCCCTTGCGGGCGAGCGCGTCGAAGTCAGGGGTACGGTCATCCTTGCAGGGCGTCATCAGCGCCGGGATGCAGCCTTGGAATACGGAACCAGTCATCGTCAATCTCTCGTTCTCTGGAAACTCCCCAATGGCGGGGTTGATAAGGAATTAACAGTTTGCCGACTTCTTGTCGACAAGAAAAATACAAACAGGAATTTTCATAACCATGACCTGGGTCGGTTCCGGCGGCAGGGAAATAATCGGAAGTGAGCGGCTAGAGCGCCAGGCCGGCATTGTGGCGGGAATCGGCGGTAATGTAGGAGCGAATCTGCCGGACGATCTGGTCGGCATGGGCAGATGCGAGACTATCGGCGAGCGCCAGGTCGCGCTTGATGATCGCCTGGATCATCTCCTCGTGCTCGCCGACATACTGGCGCGGCAGGACATCGTTGAAGGAAGAATAGTAGAGCCTGAGAATGCGACGTCCTTCGTCCAGCAGCCGCGTGAAGAGTTCGACGTAATAGCGGTTGCGGCCGGCCTGCGCGATCGCGATATGGAAGTCGCGATTGGTCGAAATCATGCCGACGACATCGCGGTCGGTGACCGCAATCTCGAAGGCCTTCTGTTGAACGCGGATGACGGCGATATCACCTTCGGAGTGGTTGGCGGCTGCAAGCCGCGTCGTCACCCGATACATCAGCGTCAGCGCATCGAAAAATTCCGGCAGGCCGAGAAAATCGATGTTCGAGACGATCGTCGCGCGGTTGGTGAGCGTCGTGATCAGGCCTTCGGCGGCAAGCCGTACGAGTGCCTCGCGGATCGGTGTTCGCGATAGCGCAAACCGATCGGACAATTGCTGTTCGTCGATCGGGCTGCCCGGCGGCAGCTTCAACTCGATGATCTCGTTTCGAAGCGTCTCGTAAACCGTCGATACGCCGGAGCCGCGCCGGTGCGTTTGCAGTTTTTCGATCTCGTCCACGCTTCGGTTTTCCTTTCAAGCAGCCGAGTTTATACCCGTCTACTAGCGAATCCGTCAGGCGACTTCAAACACTATATACTTTCTGTCGGCAGACGGAATTTTGAATGTTCCTTTGCCGGACTGAGGTGTCAGCACCTATTCCTGCTTGCCCGGCTTGCTGACGCGAAGAGCGTCGCTCAACTCCATGCGGGCCGTGCCGATCAATTGCTCCATCGCAAAGCGCGCCGCATCTGGCCGGCGCATGCGGATCGCATCGAGCACGTCCTGGTGCCGGGCGATGGCGTAGTCGTGGCTCTGGCTTGCCCGGTTCGTAAGGCGGAAGCTTGCAAGCAGGGCGGCGCGGATGGCGGTGGCGAACTGGCGGAAGACCCAGTTGCCGCTCGCATTGATGATGGCGGTATGAAATTCGAGGTCGGCCTGGCTCCAGGCCTCATTGTCGCGGGCGTTGGCCGCCACCATGTCCTCGAAGGCTGCGGCGATCTGGGCGAGCTGCTTGGCTGTGGCGTTCGCAGCCGCCTGTGCGGCAGCCGCGGGCTCCAGCAACTGGCGAGCGTCGAGCAGGGAATCGTAGAAACCGCGGTCATCGCTGAATTCGAGCGTTGCATCGAGGACCAGCGGATCGAGATAGTTCCAGTTCTCGCGCGGCAGCACGCTGGTGCCGGCACGGGTGCGCGAGCGCACCATGCCGAGCGCCGAGAGATATTGCATGGCCTCGCGCAGGCTGGTGCGGCTGACACCATAGACCTCGGAGAGCTCGGCTTCATTCGGCAACAACGATCCTTCGGCAATATCGCCCGACACGATCTGGCCGATGAGCTTCTTCAAAAGCTCTTCCCGCACCGTGCGGCGTCCCTGTTCGGGTTTGGCCACCGCACTTCCCGTTCGCAGAAGTCCCGATCGCGTGCTCATAACGTCCCCCATACCGCTGGTCTTGTTGTCACCATGAGCAGCGTCATGCTTTCTCATCAATGGACAACCTCAGGCTCAGCAGGCTTCTCCCAAGAAATCCGATCATCACGCACGGCTGCCGCGCCCGGCAGCCGACGAGCGCATATTGTCGAGCAGGACGGCGATCAGCAAAATAAGACCGCGCACCACATATTGATAGAAGGCCTGAATGTTGAGCAGGTTCATGACGTTTTCGGCAATGCCCATGATCAGCACGCCGACGATCACGCCAGTCATCGCCGCCCGTCCGCCGGCAAGCGACACGCCGCCGAGCACGCAGGCCGAGATGACGGAAAGCTCAAGCCCGGTGGCCGCATTCGGCTGGCCGGAGGTGATGCGCGATGCGAGCAGGATGCCGGCGATGGCGCAGACGAGACCCTGCAGCGCGAAGATCCAGATACGCATGTTGACGACATTGACGCCGGCAAGGCGCGAAGCTTCCGGATTGCCGCCAATCGCCAGCGTGTTCTTGCCGAAGACGGTGCGGTTCAGCACGAAGCCGAAGACGATGAAGAGCAGGATCATGATCCAGATGGGCGTCGGCACCGTCAGGAAACGCGACAGCGCCAGCTGGTAGAAGGCCGGATCGTTGATGCCGACGGCGCGCCCATCGGACGCGATCAACGCGAGACCGCGGACGATCTGCATGGTGGCGAGCGTGGTGATCAGCGCGTTGATGCGGAAGCGGGCAATGACCACGCCATTGACGACGCCGACGATGCTGCCGCAGATCAGAGCTGCCAGCAGGCCAAGCGGAATGGAGCCGGTCGAGTTCGACACCATCACGGCGATCATGCCGGAAAAGGCGACAGTGGAGCCGACCGAGAGGTCGAAGTCGCGCGAGGCAAGGCAGAACATCATGGTGCAGGCAACGATCCCGATCGTCACCACGGACTGAAGGAGGCCCAGCATATTGCGTTCGGTCAGGAAGCTCGGCACGGTCAGCGAGACGATCACGAAGGCGATCGCGAAGATCACCACCAGACCCTGTTCGCCGAGAAGGATTTTTTTCAACGCGTTCATGACTGCTCTTCCTGAAATTAGATTGTGCCGGCGGCATTCTTGTCGGGCAGCGCCGCGGTCAGAATGCTGCGTTCGTCGAAATCGGCGCGCGCCACACTGGCGGCGACGCGGCCCTGGCACATGACCATGATGCGATCGGAAATGCCCATGACCTCGGGCAACTCGCTGGAGATGACGACGATCGCCATGCCGCCGGCGGCGAGTTCGTAGAGGATTTCATAGATTTCCGACTTGGCGCCGACATCGATGCCGCGCGTCGGCTCGTCGACAACAAGTACCTTGACGCCCTGTTCGGAGAGCCAGCGGCCGAGGATGACCTTCTGCTGGTTACCGCCGGAGAGATTGATGATGTCCTGCTTGCGCGAGGGTGTGCGCACCCGAAGCTTGGCAATGAACTGCTCGGCGACCGAGGCTTCCTTCTTCGGGTTCAGGACACCGAAGGGCGAGAAGTGGCGACGCGAGGAGATGGCGATATTTTCCTCGATCGACCGGCCCTGAATGATGCCGTCGAATTTGCGATCCTCCGGGCAGAGCACCATGCCGGCGCTGATCGCCGCCTTCGGGTTGTTGGGGGAAACAGCCACGCCGTCGATTGTGACGCTGCCTTGATGGCGATGGTCGGCACCATAGAGCAGCCGCGCCATCTCGCTTCGACCCGCACCGATCAGGCCGAAGAAACCAAGAATTTCGCCCTTGCGGACGGAGAAGCCGATGGGTGTGCGAAGCTTGGAGCCCGAGAGGGCCTTGACCTCGAGGCGCACCTCGCCAAGCGGCCGCTCGCGCCAACCCCAGATGTTGCTGATCTCGCGCCCGACCATTTCGGCAATGATCTGCTCGCGCGTCGTCTCGGCGACTTTGGGATGATGGGCGGCGAGCTTGCCGTCGCGCAACACCGTCAGGCTGTCGCAGAGACGGAAGATCTCGTCGAGGCGATGGGAGACGTAAAGGATGACCGTGCCCTTGGCCTTGAGCTTGCCGATCAAGGTGAAGAGAATTTCGCTTTCGCGCGAGGAGAGCGACGAGGTCGGCTCGTCGAGCGCGATCACCCGCGCATCGAGCATCACGGCCTTGGCAATCTCGACCATCTGGCGGGCGCCGATAGAAAGAGAAGACACTTTTGCGGAAGGGTCGACATCGATGCCGATCTCGTCGAGCCTGGCGCGCACCGTCTCGATCAGCGTCTTGCCGTTGATGACACCAGCCTTGCCGGGAAAACGGCCGAGCCAGAGGTTTTCGGCAACCGTCAGTTCCGGAACGAGCTGCAGCTCCTGATGGATGACGATGACGCCGGCATGGAAGGCATCGCGGACGGAGCTGTATTTCTGCTCGACGCCATCGATGAGAATGCTGCCTTCATCAGCCGATTGGTCGCCGGAGAGCACGCGGATCAGAGTGGATTTTCCGGCACCGTTTTCGCCCATCAGCCCGTGCACGGCGCCCTTTTCGACACCGAAGGAGACGTTGGACAGAGCCTGGACGCCCGGATAGCCCTTGGAAATGGAATTGAATTCGAGGAAGGCCATCATCGCTCCGTCGAGAATAGGCCCGGCGGCGGATAGCGCCGCCGGGATGAAATCATCATCGGAGGATGACTATTCGATGCCGAGGTCCTTGCGAACCTTTTCGTAGTCGCCACGAAGAGCGAGGGAACCCGAGGTCAGGGTGACCTTTTCCGGCTCCTTGCCGTTGGCGATCCAGTCATACATGTTGAGTGCGGTTTCATAGCCGTGACGCTTCGGCGAGATGATGACCGTGCCGAAGAAGCCGGTTGCGGACGGCTTCTTGAACTCGTTGATCGCCGATTCCGCACCGCCGATGCCGACGCCGATCATGTTGTCCGCGGGAATGCCGACCGATTCCGATGCGCGCACGGCGCCGAGAACGGCTTCGTCATTGAGACCGAAGGCGATCCAGTACTTCACGTCGGCATGCTTGTTGAGAACGGTGGTCGCGGCATTGAGCGCTGCTTCCGTATCCGTCTTGGCCTGCGGCGCGTCGTAGATGTTTTCGGCCGGGAAGCCGGCAGCCTTCAGAACCGAGATCGCGCCTTCGACGCGGTCGACGGCGGTCGGCAGCTGATCGTAGGAAACGCGGATCGCGCCGACATTCTTCATGTCCCAGCCGCGCTTCTTCATTTCATCGACGATTGCCTGGCCCACGCCTTCGCCGATCTTGGTGGCGGAAATGCCCATATGCGGCACGTCTTCCAGCGCCTTGCCATCGGCGCCGACCAGACGGTCGTCGACGGTCATCAGCTTGAGCTGGTTGGCGGCAGCCTTGGCAACGATGCCGGGGCCGAGCTTGACGTCAGGCGTGCAGATAATGAAGCCCTGGGCGCCCTGCGCACCGAGGTTGTCGATCGCCGACTGGACCTTCTCGCCATCTTCGGCGCCGATCTTGACGACGGTGAAACCCTTTTCCTTGGCGGCCTGGTCAGCGAACTTCCATTCGTCCTGGAACCAGGGCTCTTCCGGCTGCTTCACGATGAACCCGATCTTGACATCCTCCGCCAATACGGAGCCGGCGGCCAGAACGGCAAAGGCGCCAGCGAGGACGGCTGCTTTGAAGAAGCGCATAATCTCTCTCCCTAAATCTTGATCTGCCGCTCACTCGGCAGCGACTACTGAATATGAACAAACATCATACCAGTCAATATTTGTGTATGATTATTTCTGCGATTTCGCGGGTGAAAAGGCAGTTGAAGTCTCCGACGCGGCGCAGTTGATCGACAAATTGGTACGAAACAGGCTCTTGACCGTCTCTGAGCCGGAAAATAAATCCTATATATATTGACATTCGAGTGACCGATAATAGGGTGCCGCCACAGTCCGGATCAGCCTCGATCTCGCGGAGAAGACGTCGCTTCATGGCCATCATCGATTTGCAGGGCGGTGCGCTTTCGGCCCGCATTTCTACGACAGGCGGCCTGCTCCTTCATTATTCCTGGCTGCGGGACGGCCTGACAATCCCGCTTCTGCGGCCGGCGGCCGATAGTGCCGATGCACTTTCCTCTGCCTGCTATCCGCTCGTGCCCTTTGGCAATCGCGTCAGAGGCAACCGCTTCACCTTCAAGGGGCACGACTACAGCCTGCGGCCGAACAGGGACTGGGATCCGCATTACCTGCATGGCGATGGCTGGCTGGCGGAATGGGACCTTCTTTCCAGGGATAGCAGCAACGCGCGGATTGCTTTTCGTCATCGAGCCGACGGCACGCCCTATAGCTACCAGGCAGAGCAGAGCTTCGCACTGACACCAGACGGGCTGGAACTCTGCATGCGGGTGGAAAATACCGGTGACGAAGCCTTGCCTTTCGGGCTTGGCTGGCATCCCTTCTTTCCGCTGAGCGAGCGCACGACGCTTCTGGCAAAGGCCGATCGCTTCTGGACCGAAGCGGAGGGCTGGCTGCCGGGCGAGCCCGCCGAAATCCCCGCGGATCTCGATTTCTCGCGGGCAGCCGTACTGCCGCAGCGCTGGATCAACAATGGATTCGAGGGCTGGAACGGTACGGCACGCATCACCTGGCCCGAGACGAGCACAGTGCTCGACCTGACGGCCGACCCGATCTTCCGCCACGCCGTCCTCTTCCTGTCGGACGAGCGTTTCGACCCGGGATTTCGCAGGGACTATTTCTGCTTCGAGCCGATGTCGCATCTCGCCAACGGGCACAATCTTCCTGGTCTCGGCGACCTCACCGTCCTGCGGCCAGGCGAAAGCCTCGCGGGCTCGATCCGTCTGCAGCCACAGGAAATCGGCTGATTATCACGCGCACAAGGAGGAAACAGACGATGCCAAACCGCCTTTCCGGAAAACGGGTCTTCATCACGGGTGCCGCCCAGGGGATCGGACAGGCGATCGCCGAGGCATTCGCAGCAGAGGATGCCCGCCTCTTCCTCGTCGACCGCGATGAAAAGCTGCTCGAGGAAACCGCTGCCGCCCTTGCTGCAAAGGGGGCCGTGCTCGGTTACCAGGCAGCCGACATCACTGATGGCGATGCGATCAAGGCGGCCGTTGTAAAAGCGGCAAGCGAGATCGGCAGCATCAATGCCCTCGTCAACAATGCCGGCGTCAATGTCTTTGCCGAACCATTGCAGACGACAGACGAAGAGTGGCAGCGATGCTTCGACATCAATCTCAAGGGTGCCTGGCACTGCTGCCGCTCAGTGCTGCCGCAGATGATCGCAGAAGGTGGTGGCGTGATCCTCAATATCGCCTCGACCCACGCCTTCACCATCATTCCCCACACCTTCCCCTACCCTCTCGCCAAACATGCGCTTCTCGGCATGACCAAGTCCCTCGGCATCGAATATGCGTCTCAAAACGTGCGTGTGAACGCGATCGCGCCCGGCTACGTCTCGACCCAGAAGGTCATCGATTACTGGAACGGCTTTGCCGATCCCGAAAAGGCAAAGGCTGAGACCATGAAACTGCATCCGGGCGGTCGCATCGCCACGCCGAAGGAAATCGCCATGGCGGCGGTTTTCATGATCTCGGATGAGTGCACCTTCATGAACGCCACCTGCCTGACGATCGATGGCGGTTTGAGCGTCATGCAGCACCAATAGGAGCGGCCCCTCTCCGTGGCCTCAGAGTGCAGCCGCTCACATCTATTGTCTAGTTTTTGCGCAGCAGCATTACTTGACACAATTTTGGGCGATCCATAGAGTTTTATCCATCTGGTAAAAAAGAGGGGAACTCATGAAAAATCAGATCATTATGTCTCGCCGCACGGTGCTTGCCTCTGGCATGGCACTCGGTGCAACCGCCTTTGCACCCAAGCTCTGGGCGCAGGAAAAACTGAAGGTTGCAGGCATTCACGCCTCGCCTGTAGAAAATGCCTGGAACTCCTGTCTGCACAAGGCCCTTCAGGACGCCGCTTCGGAAGGCGTGATCGAATACGTCTTCTCCGAAGGCGTTTCGGGCACCGACTATCCGCGTGCCATGCGCGAATATGCCGAGCAGGGCAACGCCCTCATCGTCGGCGAGGCCTATGCCGTCGAGCGCGAAGCCCGCCAGGTTGCCGCCGACTATCCGAAGACCGCTTTCATGCTGGGCTCCAGCGGCGAGCCGTCGGGCGACAATTTCGGCGTCTTCGGCACCTGGAACCATGACGGCGCCTATCTTGCCGGCATGCTCGCGGGCAAGATGACGAAGTCGGGCATTGTCGGCTCGGTCGGCGCGCTGCCGATCCCGGAAGTCAACATGCTGATGAATGCCTTTGCTGCCGGCGTGAAGGAAGTCCGCCCGGATGCCAAGCACCTCGTCGCCTTCATCGGCACCTTCTTCGATCCGCCGAAGGCGCGTGAGGCCGGCCTTGCCCAGATCGATGCCGGTGCCGACATCCTGTTCGGCGAGCGCATCGGCACGGCAGACGCTGCCAAGGAGCGCGGCATCAAGTCGGTCGGTTCGCTGATCGACTATACGCCGCGTTATCCCGACACCGTCTTTGCCAATGCCATCTGGGGTTTCCGGCCGATCCTCAATGCCGCGATCGCCGATGTGAAGGCTGGCAAGCCGACCGGCAACAACTACACCCGCTTTGGCCTGATGAAGGAAGGCGGCAGCGATATCGTCTACGTCAAGGGTGTCGCACCGGCCGAAGCCGAAGCGGCGATGGAGGCCAAGCGCGCTGCCATCAAGTCCGGCGCCTTTGAGGTTCCGATCATGCCCGAGGAGCCGAAGTAAGCCGGCATCTGCATGAACGGGATTGAGAAAAGCAAGGGCTCTATACCGGGCGGCGACGCGATTGCGCTCGCCGCCCGGATCGGGACCGGTGCATTTGATTGCACCGAAGCGATGAAAGCTGCGATTTCCGCCGCCAGGGCGAAGGATGCGCTGGGCGCGATCTGTCATCTCGATGAAGATCTGGGTCTCGCGAATGCCGCCGCGCTTGATCGCGAATATCGGGACAATCCCGCCATATTCTCCGTCCGGCCGTTTGCCGGCGTGCCAACGCTTGCCAAGGATCTCGGCGGCCCGTTCAAGGGTCTTCCGGTTCGTGCCGGCTCGCATCTCTTCGACGGTATGCTCGATCCGTCTGCCGATTCCGATCTGGCAGATCGTTTTCGTCAGGCCGGTTTCAGCCTCTTCGGTCTCACCACCAGCCCGGAAGTCGGCCTCTCCCTCGCAAGCGAACCCATGTGCGGACCCGTCTGTCGCAATCCGCTCGATCCGTCCCGTACGGCGGGCGGCTCCTCCGGTGGCGCTGCCGCTGCGGTTGCTGCCGGGATCGTGGCGATTGCCCACGCAACGGATGCCGGCGGTTCCATACGCGTGCCCGCCGCCTGTTGCGGTCTAATCGGCCTGAAGCCCAGCCGCGGCGCCATTCCGGGCGGCCCGGGCTTCGGCAATCATCTTAGCGGCATCGCCAGTGAGCTGGCAGTCTGCCGCTCGGTCCGCGATGCCGGTGCTATCTTCGACGCGCTTCATGGAAAACCCGCTGGCCCTTACGCGGAGCCGGCGCTCGACAGGAACGAAAGACCCTGCCCGCGCATCGGCCTGCTAACGGATACCGGCAGCGACTTTCCGACCGAGGCTGCACGGCAGCAAGCCGTAGGGGCTGCGGCCCGCAGCCTCGAGGGGGACGGACATGAGATCGTCATCGTGGACTGGCAGCGGCTTGAAGCAGGTGTCATCGCGAGTGCCGCCATTTTCGCCGATATCATTGCAATCAATCTGGCATGGCTCGTTGATAGCTTCCATCTTGACCTCTCCAAGGCCGAATCTCTGACGGCAGCCTTTGCGGTGCGCGGGGCCAGACTTGCGCCGACTGCGCTCTGGCAGAGCCTCAGCACCATGCCGCATGTCAGCCATGACCTCTGGCACCTGTTCGACGATATCGATTGCCTGCTGACGCCGATGCTTGCGACAGCCCCTCTGCCGATCGGCTCCTTCCCGACTGACCATCAGGATACCGACCTGCATCTGAACCGCATGGCGCGCTTTGCGCCACTTGCCTGTCTTGCCAATATTTCCGGCTTTCCGGCGCTGACACTGCCTTTTGGAAGCGATGCGGACGGAATGCCGCTGCCTGTGCAATTGCTGGCACCGATGGGCCGCGAACCACTGCTGCTTGCCCTTGCCTCGCGGCTGGAAGCAGAGCAACGTTGGATCCACCCCCATGCCATTGCGGGACTTGCCTCATGACATCAGCTCCCGTGCTCCAGCTCGACAATATCAGCAAGCGTTTCGGCGCAATCCAGGCCAATGACGATATTTCGCTGAGCCTCGCCAAGGGCGAAGTGCTGGCCCTGCTCGGCGAAAACGGCGCCGGCAAGACGACGCTGATGAGCATCCTCTTCGGCCATTATGTGCCGGATGCCGGAACGATCCATATCGAAGGCAGCGAATTGCCGGCCGGCCGGCCGCGCGCGGCGATCCGCGCCGGCATCGGCATGGTGCACCAGCATTTCTCCCTGGCGCCCAACCTGACCGTTCTCGAAAACGTCATGACGGGGACGGAAAAGCTCTGGTCCTTCAAATCGGAGAGAACGGCCGGCCGCGCCAGACTTCTCTCCATCGCATCCCGCTTCGGCCTCGGCGTCAACCCCGATGCCCGGCTCGGCGACCTCTCGGTCGGCGAGCAGCAGCGCGTCGAAATCCTCAAGGCGCTCTATAACGATGCCCGAATTCTCATCCTCGACGAGCCGACGGCGGTGCTGACCAATATCGAGGCGGAGCGCCTTTTCCAGACGCTTCGGGAAATGGCCCGGCAGGGCCTGTCGCTGATCTTCATTTCACACAAGCTTGACGAGGTGATCAGTGCAGCCGACCGCGTCGTCGTGCTGCGCGGCGGAAAGGTCGTCGCCGAGCGGCGGACCGGCGAGACCAGCAAGGCGGAACTCGCCGAACTCATGGTTGGCCGCCGGGTGACGCGCCCGGTGCGCGAAGCGTCTACGCCCGGCGCGGTCGTTTTCGAGGCTGTCGGTGTCACCGTCACTGACGGCGGCCAGGAGCGGCTGAGAGATATCAGCTTTCAGCTCCATGCCGGCGAGACACTCGGCATTATCGGCGTCTCCGGGAATGGCCAGGCGACACTCAGCCATCTCGTCAATGGACTGGTGGGCTGGAGCCGCGGCGATATCATGCTCTTCGGGCAGCCGGTCACCGACGTCAGTGTCGAAAGTCTCATCGATGCCGGCATCGGCCGCATTCCGGAGGACCGCAATAAGGAAGGGGCGATCGGCGAACTCGCGGTCTGGGAAAATGCCGTGCTGGAGCGCATCGCCTCGCCGCGCTTCTCTCGCCATGGGCTGGTCGACCGCAAGGCCGGCATGGCCTTTGCCCAGGAGATCATCGCGGAGTTCGATATTCGCGGCGGCGGCCCGTCGACGCGCACGCGGCTTCTGTCTGGCGGCAACATGCAGAAGCTGATCCTTGGACGCAACCTGCATGACAGGCCGAAGATCCTGATTGCGGCGCAGCCGACACGTGGGCTCGACGAGGGCGCGGTCGCCGCCGTCCATGCCCGGATATTGCAGGCACGCAAGGAGGGCACGGCCGTGCTTCTGATATCGGAGGATCTGGACGAGGTGATCGGCCTTGCCGATCGCATCCAGGCGATCGTCAAGGGGCGTCTGTCGCCCCCCATCGATGCACAAAGTGCCGATCCCCGAAAACTCGGCCTGATGATGTCAGGTGAATGGATGTCCGAGGCCCGGCATGCGTCTTGAACGTCGCGATCACCGTCCGCTCTACCTGGTCGTGGCAGCGCCTGTCGGTGCCGTCATCGCCGCACTCGCCATTGCCGGGATTCTGATTGCGCTCGCAGGCGCCCCTGTCTTCGAAGCCTATTGGCGCATTCTGACCGGCGCCTTCGGCACGCGGCTTTCGGCGACCGAGACGCTGACGCGAGCGACGCCGTTGATGCTGACCGGCCTTGCCGCAGCTGTCGCCTTCCGCGCCCGGCTCTGGAATATCGGCGCCGAAGGCCAGTTCTATCTTGGCGCCATCACGGTTGCGGCACTCGGCTCCAAGCTCCTGGCAGGCCTGCCGGCGGCACTTCTCATCCCTGCTTTGCTGGTCGCTGGCGCCGTTGCCGGCATGGTGCTGATCCTCGTACCGCTCTGGCTGCGGCTACGCTTTTCGGTCGATGAAGTGGTCACCAGCCTGCTGTTGAATTTTGTCGCCCTGCTCTTCGTCTCCATGCTGATCGATGGCGTCCTGAAGGATCCGCTCGCCTTCGGCTGGCCGCAATCCATGCCGGTCAGCGATCATGCGCTGCTGCCGAAGCTGGTGGCGCGTTCGCGGCTGCATGTCGGCTTCATCATCGCCATCGTCATCGCATTTGCCGTATATTTTCTCCAGTCGCGCACTGTCTTCGGTCTGCGTTCGCGCGCCGCCGGTCTCAATCCTGCCGGCGCCGTCTTTGCCGGCGTCCCGCTTGGCATGACGCTGGTGAAAGTCGCATGCCTTTCCGGCGGTCTGGCGGGTCTCGCCGGTGCGATCGAGGTGATGGGCGTCAAGGGTTATGTAACGACCGATCTCTCGCCCGGCTTCGGTTATTCCGGCATCATCGTCGCCATGCTTGCCAACCTGCACCCGATCGGCGTGATTGCCGCGGCCCTCTTCACCGCCACGGTGTTCGTCGGCGCCGACGGCATGAGCCGGGCGCTCGGCATACCGACCTATATTGCCGACGTGACCGTCGCCGTCTCTCTGCTCACCATGCTGATCGCCCTGTTCTTCACCCAATACAGGATCCGCAGATGATGGCTCTGATCGACATTGTCTCCTCTGCAGGCCTCTGGGCCGCCGTGCTGCGCATCGCGACACCGCTGATCTTCGGCACGCTCGGCGCGCTGCTCTGCGAAAGGGCGGGCGTGCTCAATCTCGGCATCGAAGGCATCATGACCTTCGGGGCGATGATCGGCTGGCTCGCGGTCTTTCATGGCGCCGATCTCTGGACCGGCCTTCTGGTCGCAGCCTTTGCCGGCGCGATCTTCGGTCTGCTGCATGCGCTGCTGACCGTCACGCTTGGCCTGTCGCAGCACGTCACGGGCCTCGGCATCACGCTCTTTGCCTCCAGCCTCAGTTATTTCATTTTCCGCCTGGTCGTGCCGCTTGCCGGCACACCGCCGACGATCGTGCCCTTCCAGCCGATCGATATTCCCGTCCTCTCCGGTCTGCCCTTCCTCGGCCCTGCGCTCTTTGCACAGACGGCGCCGACCTATCTGGCGATCTTCCTGGCACTCGCGATGGGCTATCTGATCTTCCGAACGCCACTCGGCCTGACGATCCGCATGACCGGCGAAAACCCGCATGCCGCCGAGGCGCAGGGCATAGACCCGATCCGGATCCGTTATGGTGCAATCATTGCCGGAAGCGCCTTGATGGCGGTCGGCGGCGCCTTTCTGACGCTCTCTGCCTTCAACAGCTTCTTCCCGACCATGGTCCAGGGGCGCGGCTGGATTTCCATTGCGCTCGTCGTCTTCGCCTCGTGGCGGCCCGGCCGGGCCCTGCTCGGCGCGCTGCTCTTTGCCTTCTTCGATGCCTTCCAGCTGCGGCTGCAGACGGTGTTCGGCGGGGTCGTGCCCTATCAGCTTTTCCTGATGACGCCCTATCTCCTGTCGATCGCAGCTCTTGCCGTGATGGCGCGACGCGCCCGCGTGCCGCAGGCGCTGATGCAGCCCTATCGCCGCGGCGAGCGGTGATCCCATCCTTTAGAACCACAACAGACCGGTGCCGCCATGTTTGACCTGATCATCAGAAACGCAAATCTTCCCGATGGCCGCAACGGCATCGACATCGCCATAGAGAAGGGGAAAATCGTCGAGGTTGCGGCGAGGATCGAGGCCAGTGCCGGCGAGGAAATCGATGCGACGGACCGGCTCGTCAGCCCACCCTTCGTCGATCCGCATTTCCACATGGACGCGACGCTCTCGCTCGGCCTGCCGCGCATGAACCGCTCCGGCACGCTTCTCGAAGGCATCGCGCTCTGGGGGGAACTGCGGCCGATCCTCACCCGCGAAGCCCTGGTGGAGCGGGCGCTTCGCTATTGCGATCTTGCTGTCTCGCAGGGGCTTCTCGCCATCCGCAGCCATGTCGATACCAGCGATCCCAGGCTGGTGACCGCCGAGGCGCTGATTGAAGTGCGCGAGAAGGTCGCTCCGTATCTCGACCTGCAGCTCGTCGCCTTCCCGCAGGATGGCTACTATCGCTCGCCCGGCGGCGTCGACGCCCTGAACCGCGCGCTCGACATGGGTCTCGATATCGTTGGAGGCATTCCGCATTTCGAGCGCACCATGGCCGATGGTGCAGCCTCGGTCGCAGCACTCTGCCGCATCGCCGCCGATCGTGGCCTGCCCGTCGACATGCATTGCGACGAGACCGACGATCCGATGTCGCGTCATATCGAGACGCTTGCCGCCGAGACGGTGCGCTTCGGCCTGCAGGGCCGGGTCGCCGGCTCGCACCTGACCTCCATGCATTCGATGGACAATTATTACGTCTCCAAGCTCATTCCGCTGATGGCGGAGGCACAGATCAACGTCATCCCCAATCCGCTGATCAACATCATGCTGCAGGGACGCCACGACACATACCCGAGGCGGCGCGGCATGACACGGGTGCGCGAACTGATGGAAGCCGGTCTCAATGTCTCCTTCGGCCATGACTGTGTGATGGACCCCTGGTATTCCATGGGCTCCGGCGACATGCTGGAGGTCGGCCATATGGCGATCCATGTGGCACAAATGGCCGGCATCGAGGACAAGAAGAAGATCTTCGATGCGTTGACCGTCAATTCGGCAAAAACCATGGGCCTCGAAGGCTACGGCCTGGAAAAGGGTGGGAATGCCGACCTCGTCATCCTGCAGGCGCGCGATCCGGTGGAAGCGCTCAGGCTGAAGGCGAACCGGCTGACCGTCATTCGCCGCGGCAAGATCATTGCCCGCTCGGCGCCGCGTATTGCCGAATTGAGCCTTGCCGGGCGCCCGGCAATGGTCGATGGCGCAGCTTACGCGCCGATCACCCCGAGCCCATGATGGCGCAAGCGGTCAGCGCTCTCCCTTGACCTGGATCAGGTAGGGCGGCGTCAGGCCGGAAGGCATGATGGGCAGGTGCTGGAGGATCTTCAGGTTGGGATCGAGCGCCCGGCGAAGGTGATCGGAAAGTGCTGAACAGGCCTTCTCGATATCGTTGGCGAGCAACGCATCATAGACACGTGTATGCTCCGAAATCATCATCGAAATCTCTTCCTTGGTGCGGAGCTTGGCGAAGGTCGAGTGGGTGGCGATCAGAACACGCTGGCTTCGGCGCACGGCGGAAAGAAGTACCGTGTTGGGGCAAGGCGCAAGCGAGTCCAGATGCAGATCTGCTTCCGCCTGCTCCAGCTTTTCCGGCGCCTGCGGGTAGGGACCAAGGGTAACAAGCCTTTGCCTACGTTCCTTCAGATCCTTACTCACGAGCAAGGGATAGGCCTGGCGCAGAGCTTCCGGCTCCAGCAGACGGCGCATGTCGTAATGGTGGCGGAAAACCTTGGCGCTGAGCGGTCCGGCGTACCACCGGTTATTGCTGTCCTGCTCGATGACGCCGCTGCGCTCAAGCTGTGTCAGCACCTCATGGGCGATGGTGCGGCTGACGTCATAGTGCTGGGCAAGTGCGGTCTCGTTCAACAGGAAGCGGCCATAGGCAAGACAGACGGCGACGGCATGCTCGACTTCCGGGTAGATCTGTTCCCGGCGATTGACCACCGGCACCGTGAGTGAACGAGGCAGGTCGAGGCCCGCAGCAAAAAGGTCGCCGCGCTGCGGCTCGCCGCCCGGTACGATGTAGCCGCGCCCTTCGAAGGTGTGGATAAGGCCGTCCCCCAGGAGTCGCCCCAGTGCAATACCGGCCGGAATACGACTGACATTGAAGGCGCGCGCGACATTCGCCTGGCCGAGAACGAGGCCCGGCGTCAGAACGCGCCGTTCCAGATGGTCTCGAAGAACCTGATAGATCGTCAGGTAGATGGGCTCCGACCGAACCGCAGCGGCGGCTTCAGTCTCCACCTCGCTCGGCATCGTCATGTCTCTTCCAGAGGCTCTCTGCCCATTCCCCGATGTGCCCGATCAGTTTGCGGGCGGTCTTGCCTGCGCGATCCATGATGAAGAAACCGTGGATGGTCCCCTGCCACTCCTCGTAACAGACGTCATTTCCGGCGGCAATCAAACGCTGTGCATAAGCACGACCTTCGTCCCGTAGCGGATCATGGTCGGCGGTAATCAGCAGGGTCGGCGCCAGGTTCGAGAGGTCGGCGGTAAGCAGCGGCGAAACACGCGGATCGGAAGGCGGCGTGCCGCCAGAGAGATAGTTTTCCGCAAACCAGATCATCGTCGACTGCTGCAGCGAAAAACCGTTCGAAAATTCAGCCCGGCTCGCCGTCGTGCCTGCGAGGTCGGTCGCCGGATAGACCAGAACCTGGCCGGCAAGCGGGATTTCGAGATCCCGCGCCCGGATTGCCAGGGATGCACAGATGCTGGCGCCGGCGCTGTCGCCTGCAAGGATCAGGCTCTCTGCATCAAGCCCGAGTGCCTCCCCCTTTGCTCGAAGCCACAGGAGTGCCACTTCGGCATCCTCCAATGCCGCCGGAAACGGCGCCTCCGGCGCCTTGCGATATTCGATCGAAAGCACGTTGGCCCGCGTCGCATTGCACAGCGTTCGCACCGGCCCGTCATGGGTTTCGATACTGCCGACCATCCAGCCGCCGCCATGGAAGAAGAGGATGGTCCGCCTGGCGTCAGACCTGCGGTAGAGCCTTGCCTTCAGCTTCATTTCATCGTTTGGGATTTCGAGGTTCTCGATACCCGCAACCTCGTCCTTTGCCCCCCAAAGAAGCGCCAGCCGAACCTCGGAATCGGCACGCGCTTCCTGGGGCGAAAGCGTTTCCAGAGCCGGCCCGCCCAATGCGTCGATCTCCTCCAGCAGGGTTCGATATTCCGGCAGAAGCCTCGATCGATCGACCGGGGCCTGGTTTTCTTGCGGCTTCATCAACTCCTCCCGCCGATTGCCTGCCGAGATGGAACCGGAAGATGACAAAAAAGTCAATAATCGAATATTGCATGCGATATTCGATCGTGTTAGCGATTGGGTATGGCAATGCTGGAAGAGGACTGGCTTGCCCAAACGGGAGGATGTCATGACAATTCGCAGTTTCATTGCTGCAGGCCTTGCATGCTCTGTGGCACTTGCGCCGCTCGGCGCTTTCGCCTCGGACAACAAGATCGCCCTGGTTCCCGGCGGTCCGCACCCTTATTTTGCGCCCTGGGAACAGGCCGCCGCCGATGCCGCCAAGGATTTCGGCATTGCCGCGGTCGAATACAAAGTGCCGAGCGAATGGAAGCTGGAGGCCCAGACCGAGCTTCTGGAGAGCCTCGCGGCGCAAGGCACAAACGGCTTCGGCGTGTTTCCGGGTGACGCGGTCGGCGTCAACGCCATATTGTCGGAAATGAAGAGCAACAGCATTCCCTCGGTCGCGCTCGGCGGCTGCGCGCAGGATCCAACCGATGTCGGCCTTTGCCTGGCAACCGACGTTTCGCAATCGGCCTACCTTGGGACCAAGGCACTGATCGAGGCGATGGGCGGCAAGGGCACGATCGTCCATCTTGCTGGCCTGCTCGTCGATCCGAACACGACGCTGCGTGTCAAGGCGGTCGAAAAGGCCGTCGGCGAAACGAATGGCGCCGTGACCCTGCTGCAGACCGTCGGCGATACCGACAGCCAGGAACAGGGCGACCAGAAGATCAATGCCCTGCTTGCCGCGCAGAAAGACAAGATCAACGGCCTGATCGCCACAGGCTACATTTCCTCGGTCGTGGCTGCGACCGCGCTCAAGAACCTCGGGGACAAGAAGATCAAACTCGTCGGCATCGATGACGACAAGATCATCCTCGATGGAATCCGCGATGGCTTCGTCGCCGGCACCATGGCGCAGAACCCCTATGGTCAGGCCTATATCGGCGCCTATGCGCTGGACCAGATGGCCGGCGGCTGCAGCGTCAAGGCCGATGCCCCGTGGATCGCCACGCCGCAGACAGCGCATTTCGTCGATTCCGGGACGCTGCTGATCTCTGCCAAGAACGTCGACAGCTACAAGGACGATCTGAAGGCGCTGACGAAGAAGCTGCAGGCAAGCTTCAAGGACACTTACCTTTCCTGCAAGTAACAGGAGCGGCGCGGGGTTCAATCCACCCCGCGCCTGACCATTCCTATTCCACGAGACCGGTCGACCGAGCGCATGGCACCCATCGACAATGATAGTCCCGTCCCCGATGCAGGCAGACACAGCCTGCTGGGACTGCTGACCAGAGGACCCGCGCAGCTGGGCCTGCTGATCATCCTTCTGATCCTGTGGTTCGTTTTCACCAGCCTGGCGCCTGGCTTCCTGTCGCGTTTCAACCTGAATTCCATGGGCCGCTCGGTCGCGATCGACGTCGTCGTCGGTTTCGCCCAGATGGTGGTGCTGGCGACCGGCGGCATGAACCTTTCCGTCGGTGCGATCGGCGTCTGCTGCGTCATGATTGCCGGCTATCTCATGCAGGCGGCCGGCCTGCCTATTCCTGTCGCGATCTTGCTCACGCTCGCCTTTGGCGGTTTGCTCGGCGCGTTGAATGGGTTGGCGATCGTCAAGACCGGCGTCAACAGCTTCATCGTGACGCTTGCGAGCGCCAGCCTGTTTTCCGGCGGCATGCTGATCTTCACCAAGGGCGTGCCACTAAACGGCCTGCCGGCAACCTTCGGCGCCTTCGGGCGCAGCGGCGTCGGCCCAGTTCCGTCGCTCGCAATCGTTGCCCTCCTGATCGGTGCCCTGCTCTACATTCTCTTCAAACATACGGTTCTCGGCCGGCAGATCCTCGCCGTCGGCGCCAATGCGCGCGCGGCGGAAATGTCCGGTATTCCGGTCGGGCGGATCGCGATCTTCGTGCATGTCCTCTCGGGCGTGCTTGCCGGTGCCGCCGCATTGATGCTGACATCAAGGCTTTCGGCCGCCATGCCCGCCGTTGCCGGTGACGACTGGCTGCTGCCCTCCTTCCTCGCTCCCGTCATCGGCGGCACCGCACTTGCCGGCGGCATGGTATCAGTGATCGGCACGATCCTCGGAGCACTGCTGGTTGCCACCATCCGCAGCGGCCTGCTTGTGCTGCAGGTCGGGAATTTCTGGCTGCAGCTCTTCCTTGGCGTCTTCCTGCTCTCGGCCATCCTCTTCGAGCGCTACCGCGCCAAACTCGCCATCCGCGAACAGACGAGGCGCGCATGAAAACGTTGCTTTCCTTCGCAGCGCGCACGCAATGGTCCGGCATCCTTGTCGGCGTCATTGCCGGCGGTATTGCACTTTCCTTCGCCTCGCCTGCCTTCATGACCGAATTCAACTGGTTCGTCATGCTGCGCAGCATCTGCGTTTCGCTGCTCGTCGCCTTCAGCCAGATGGTCATGCTGGGCGTCGGCCAGATGAACCTTTCGGTCGGCGCGCTCGGCGGGCTCGTCGCGGTCGTTACCGGCGGGCTGATGGATGTCTGGGGCCTGCCGGCGATCGTCGCCATCGGCATCGGCATCGTCTTCGGCGGCCTTGCCGGCTTTATCAATGGCTGGCTGACGGTGAGGACCGGCATTAACGGCTTCATCGTGACACTTGCGACTGGATCGGCCTTTGCCGGCATCAATCTCGGGATCACCAAGGCCATCCCCTTCTACAATCTGTCGCCTGCCTTCGTCGCCTTCGGCAACGGCCGTTTCGGACCCTTTCCGCTCCTGCTCATCGTGCCGCTGCTGGTGACCGTGCTGCTCGTCATCTTCTTTGCCCGCACGGTCGAGGGCCGCTACATGCTGGCGGTCGGCGGCAATGCCCATGCGGCGGAACTTTCGGGCATTTCGGTCGCCCGCGCCACCATCATGGCCCATGTCGTGTCAGGCCTGCTGGCCGCGACCGCCGGTGTGCTGGCCGTCGCCCAGCTCGGCTCTGCCCAGCCGACGATCGGCGCGGACTGGGTGGTCATTTCCTTTGCGGCACCGATCATCGGCGGTGCCAGCCTTGCCGGCGGCTCCATCTCCATTCTCGGCACCCTCATCGCCGTGTTGCTGGTCGGGCTGATCCAGAATGCCATGGTGCTGCTGGCGGTCGATCCCTACTGGGTCACCTTCCTGCTCGGTGCGCTGATCCTTGCCGCCGTCTGGATCAATCGCTACCGGGCGATCCGGGTCGGGGAGGATTGAGATGGCACTCATTCTGGACCGGATCGGCAAATCGTTCCCCGGCGTGCGGGCGCTCAACAATGCATCGCTGACCCTCAACGGCGGCGAGATACACGCGCTGATGGGCGAAAACGGCGCCGGCAAATCGACGCTGATCAAGATCATCACCGGCGTCCACCGGCCAGACAGCGGGACAGTCACTTTCGATGGTACGCCGCTGTCGCTTGCCTCGCCGCGCGACGCGATCGCGCTCGGCATTTCCGCGGTGCACCAGGAACGCAACCTCATTCCGCGCTTCTCGGTGGCGGAAAACATTCTTCTGGAGAGCTTGCCGGTTCGCAACGGCCTCGTCGATTTCCGCCGAGCCAATGAAGAGGCACGCATGCATCTGCGCAAGGTCGGCCTCGACGTCGATCCGGCAACGGAGGTGCGACGCCTCAGCGTCGCCCAGATGCAGATGGTGGAGATCGCCAAGGCGCTCAGCCATCAGGCCAAGGTACTTCTGCTCGACGAGCCGACCGCATCGATTACCGATGCCGAGACTGAAATCCTCTTTCGCCTCGTGCGACAGCTGCGCGATCAGGGAACGGCGATCCTCTTCGTCAGCCACAAGCTGGAGGAAGTCTTGAGCCTTTGCGATCGGGTCACGGTCCTGCGCGACGGCGAAACCACGCTGCGCGGTGCGCCGATGACCGGCATGACCCGGCAGACGCTGATCGAGGCGATGATCGGCCGCGCTGAGCGCCCGGTCATCGCGCGCTCACGCAAGCCGCAGGACGGGGTGGCGAAACTCGAGCTGCGTGATGTCGCCACCGCCGTCGGCCATGACAATGTCAATTTCTCGGTTCATCGCGGCGAAATCCTCGGCCTCTACGGCCTTGTCGGCGCCGGCCGGACCGAGCTTGTCCGTGCCGTCATCGGCAAGGACAAGCTGACATCGGGAACGGTGGTGATCGATGGCAAACCCGTCCGCATCCGCTCGGTTGAGGAGGCGATCAAGCGCTTCCGCATGGGCTATGTCAGCGAGGACAGGAAGCATGAGGGCGTCATTCTCGCCCATCCGATCCGCTCGAATATCGCCATGACCGTCTGGGGCAGGATTGCCTCGACCTTTGGGCTGATCGGCGCGGGCAAGGAGCGCAAGACTGCCGCGCCGCTCGCCCGGCAGCTGGAAATCCGAACACCCAGCCTGGAACAGCTCGTCGGCAACCTCTCGGGCGGTAACCAGCAGAAGGTCTCGCTCGCCAAATGGCTCGCCGCCGATGTCGATATCCTCTTCATCGACGAGCCGACCGTCGGCATCGACATCAAGGCCAAGGCCTATATTCATGAGCTGATCAATGGCCTTGCCGACAAGGGCATGGCGATCCTGCTGATCTCCAGCGATATGCCGGAAATGGTGGCGCTCGCCGACCGCATTCTCGTCATGCACGATTTCAGGATCGTCCACGAACATGAAAACGACCACAAGTATGAAACGGCCAGCCGCGCCATCATGTCGGCGATCCACGCTGCCGAACCCGCTCAGGCCCGTACGGCAAGCTAGGAGGAACCATGGCCCGCATTGAAAAGATCGAACTGCTCATGGTGGACCTGCCGCCGAAGGTGAAGCGCACCGATGCGATCCAGAGCTTCGTCAGCCAGGAAACACCAATCGTCACCATCACCGATTCCGACGGGGCTTCCGGCACCGGTTATTCCTATACGATCGGGACAGGCGGTTCCTCCGTCATGCGGCTTCTGTCGGACCATCTGGCCCGGCTCCTGATCGGCGAGGATGCCGATTGCATCGAGGCGATCTGGCACAGGCTGGAATTTGCCACACATGCCACGACGATCGGTGCGATAACAGCGCTGGCACTCGCCGCCGTCGATACCGCGCTCTGGGATCTCAGGGCAAAAAAGCAGGGTCTGCCGCTCTGGAAACTGGCCGGCGGCGCCAAGGAAAGCTGCCCGCTCTATACGACCGAAGGCGGCTGGCTGCATATCGAGAAGGAAGCGCTTGTCGAAGACGCCCTGCAGGCGAAGGCCAAGGGCTTTTCCGGTTCGAAGGTGAAGATCGGCAAGCCGCACGGCGCCGAGGACTACGACCGGCTGTCTGCGATGCGTGCGGCGTGCGGTGACGGTTTCGAGATCATGACCGACTGCAATCAGGGCTTTACCGTCGATGAAGTGATTCGCCGCGCGGCGCGGCTGAGAGAGCTCGATCTCGCCTGGATCGAAGAGCCGCTGCCGGCCGACGATCTCGACGGCCATATCCGGCTGTCACGCTTGACCCCGACGCCGATCGCCGTCGGTGAATCACTCTATTCGATCCGGCATTTCCGCGAATATATGCAGAAGGGCGCCTGCTCGATCGTGCAGGTCGACGTCGCCCGCATCGGCGGTATCACGCCCTGGCTGAAAGTGGCGCACGCGGCCGAAGCCTTCGATATCCCCGTCTGCCCGCATTTCCTGATGGAGCTGCATGTCAGCCTGGTCTGCGCCATCCAGAACGGCAAATATGTCGAATACATTCCGCAGCTGGACGACCTGACGGCCAAGGGCATGGAGATCCGAAACGGTCGCGCCGTCGCCCCTTCCGAACCCGGCATCGGCATCGAATGGGATTGGGATGCAGTGAAGGCCCGCAGCGTCGCCGGGTTCACCACGGAAATCACGCAAGGGCGGTAGAACATGCAGCGCATGGGCATGGTGATCGGCCTGGAGCCCGACAAGGTCGCAGACTACAAGACACTGCATGCCGCCGTCTGGCCGGAGGTCCTGGCGCTGCTCTCGGCGTGCAACATCACCAACTATTCAATCTACCTCAAGGAGCCGGAAAACCTGCTTTTCGGCTACTGGGAATATGTCGGCGACGATTTCGATGCCGACATGGCAAAGATGGCCGCCGACCCGAAAAACCAGGAATGGTGGGCGGCCTGCATGCCCTGCCAGAAGCCGCTTGCTACGCGCAAGGAAGGCGAATGGTGGGCAATGATGCCGGAGGTGTTTCACCTGGATTGAAGTCCAGACTTGCGCATGCGTTGAAGCTCCGACGCCGCTCAATAGGATCTGTCAAAGCCGAGCTCGAACCAGTCAAGCGCATCATCCGACAAGAGTTCCTTCTTCGCCAGGCCATCCAGTATCCATTTGCCGTAGGTATCGCCCTTCGGGAGTGGCCCAATCTTCAGGCGCTCTGCGATCTGCAGGGTGATGGCGGTCTGATCCCTTGCTTTCAAGAGCAGGGCCAGCCGACCCGCAAGGTTTGGGCCGCCCTTCCTCCTCCTATCCAGCGTTCCAGCCACACAGCCTGTGAAATAGCCGGCTCTCTTGGCCCTCGGAAACCAGGCGCTGCCGTCGTCAAAGGTCGGGGCGCCAAGCCTCTCCTGGATGGATTTATCCCGTTTGCCCCAATGGAGCACAGCATCAAGCTGATCAACCACCTCGGCGGCCCTATCGCTCGCGAACATCAGACGCACATATTGGCAAAGAGCCGGCGCGCCGCTGCTCCTCTCGATCTCATCACTCACGCCGGCGGGATCGGCGATAATCGCCGCGCCGAGTTCACTAAGAATTTTCTTCCGCTTCTGCTCATTGAGGGCGGTCAGATCGTGCCTGCCCCTGATGAAATCGCTCCAGGTGGCGACGGCCTGGTTGTGCCCCATCGCGGAAATCGCGGATAACATCAGCACAACCGCGACAAGCGCATGCCTGAAAGCGGATTTTACCATTCTGACGGAACTCCGTGGTGTCATTTCGATCTGATGCAGCCTCGACTATTGTCCAGATTCGAAGGCTAGGCGAGAGCGTGGCGGCTTACGATCAGCTCTTATCCACCTCGACAGTCGCCGTCAGGCCGGCAATCAGCCTGACATCGTCAGGAACGTTGTCGATGCTGATGCGCACCGGCACGCGCTGGGCAAGACGCACCCAGCTGAAGGTCGGGTTGATATTGGCAAGCAGACCGGTGCCGGAAGTGCGTTCGCGATCCTCGATGCCGGTCGCAATACTTTCGACATGGCCGTCAAGGCTCTGCGAATGCCCCATCAGGTGGATGGAAACCTTATCGCCGGGGTGGATGCGCGGCAGCTTGGTTTCCTCGAAATAGCCTTCGACGCGCAGCGAATCCGTATCGATCAGCGCGATCTTGGCACTGCCGGCGCTGACGTAGTCGCCCGGTCGAAGGCTGAGATTGGAAACCGTGCCGTTGACCGTCGCCTTGATCTCGGAACGGTCGAGATTGAGCGCAGCGAGATCACGGTTGGCTTTCGCCTGGCGGAAGGCGGCTTCTGCCTGTTCTTCGGCCGTCTGCGCCTGTTCCTTCTGCTGCAGAGAGGCGGCGTCGCCGAGGCGGCCCTGGCGCTCGCGCTCGCGATGCGCCTGGTCGAGGGCTGCCTTGCTGCTTTCAAGCGCTGCCTCAGACTGGGTAAGAGCGATCGCGAACCGTTCGCGATCAATGCGGAAAAGGACATCGCCTTTCCTGACCATCTGGTTGTCGGTAACGAGCACGTCGCTGACAAGGCCGGAAACATCAGGCGCGATCCCGACGACATCGGCGCGCAGGCGCGCGTCGCGCGTCCAGGGTTCGTCCATGTAGTGGCCCCAGAGACCGCGGCCAACGAAGACGGCGGCGATGACAACGGCAAGGGTGACGATAAGGCGGCCAGTGAATTTCAGGGCGTTCATGCAAAGTACCAGCGTGTGATGGAGGAGACGGCTCCGAGGACGAGCACGTAAAGGGCAAGGTCGAAGAGACCGCGATGCCAGACGAGGGAATAGGCACCGAGCCAGGCAAGCATCCGTCTGACGACGATGATCAAGAGAAGGCTTAGCACCATGAGAACAAGGAGGCGTGGCACATAAACGCCGTAAACATCAAATTCTGCGGGCATGACAATTACTCAGCGGCAAGCGGTAGAAGTTGCGGCGCAGCCTCGGCCGCCTGCCAGCTTGCTGGCGGAGCTGCGTCAGGGAAAAGTGCGCGCCTGACACCGACAAGCGCGTCGATACTCTCGGCGCCGCGCATGTCGTCTTCGAGCGCGATGATCTTCAGGCTGTCGTCGATCGACTGGCGCAGGCCATCCTGCGGATCGACCGCTCGGCCGGCCTCGATACGGCCGTGGTAGAAATCGGCAATGCCGGAGAGAACAGCGCCGAGCGAAGCCGCACTGGCGCCACGCAGTTTCTTGCGCTCGTTCTGCAGCACTAGCACGTTGAAACCGATGCGCACTTCGGCAAAGCCATCCACTTTCCTGAGCTCGCGATCCTCGACGACGGCAAGGCGCGGAACGAGCTGGCCGAGGCGATCGAGAATGCGGCCGGAGAGTTTCTCGTGATCGGCGCGGCGCTCGCCGGCAGCCGTCTCGGCAAGATCGCTCCAGCCCGCCCGCACCAGGCGCCAGGCCGCAAGCTCTGCTCCGAAGGGGCGGGCAATCAGAGTCCAGATCAGGGCAAAGCCGATGCCGGCGAGGGCCGCGATGGCCTCATTGGTGAAGGTGGTGAAATCCGAGGCATAGCGATCCTGCAGCGCAATGAAGGAGGCGCTGTTCACGGTGAGCAGCATGGCGAGCATATTGAACTGCGGCTTCGGGATCATCAGGCCGAGCAGCAGGAAGGGCGGAGCGAAGACCAGAACAAGCAGCTCGTAGCTGTTGACCATCGGCAGGATGCCGAAAATGTAGACGAAGGAGATGACGAGGCTGACGCCGCACCAGATGAACATCGAGGTGATGAAGGGGGCCGGCCGATCGAGCGAGGCGAAGAAAGAGCAGGCAACGGCCGCCATGGTGACGAAACCGGCCCCGTTCTGCCAGCCGCTATAGATCCAGAACATGCAGGCGACGAGAATGCCGGCAACAACGGCGCCTGCCTGGAAGGCAAGCAGCGCATAATCGAAATGCCTGATACGGCCGACGATCTGGCGATGGCGAAAGGCTGGCCGCCAGGGACCGGAATGTGTGCCGCTGACGATTTCGTCGCGCAGCGTCAGGCAATCCTGCCAGAGATCGACGATCTCCTTCAGACGCGCCAGCGCGCTCGACAAAAGCAGGTCGCTCCAGCGGCGGTCCGGATCGATCTCGCGCAGGCTTTCGATCTGCCGCACCAGTTTTTCGGCCGTATCGTCAGCCTGCGATTTCGCGCCGCGGCCGAGCCAGTCGGCAACCTCGTTCAAGAGGCAGATCAGGTCTTTTGGGAGCGTCTCGCCTTCGGCCCGCAGGGCATGTAGCCGGTCGGCAAGCGAGGAGAAGAGCGGCAGAAGCATCAGGAGACGACCACGCAATTCGCGCGAATGGCGTACGATATCGCGGCTGCCGGCATCATAGCCGAGCTGGCTGATGATGAGATCGAGGCCGGTGACGTCAGCCGCCAGTTTCTGCCGCTTCAGGGGTGTAGCCGGTGTGGCGCCCTCACCGCGCAGAATATCGTTCGCCCAGCTTCCGGCATCGTCGAGCCAGGTGGCGATGCGCTGGCCGAGCACGCTGCGCACGCTGGTCGGGAAGACGACGGCGCTGACGAGGCTCGCGCAGACGATGCCGATGATGATCTCTTCCGAGCGGGCGAGCGCCGTATCGAAGATGGTGTCGGGCGAACCGACCGACGGCAGGGCGATCAGCGGCAGGGAATAGCCTGCCAGCATGAAGACATAGCTGCGCGAGGATCGGTCCAGCATCGAAATGAAGAGCAGCGTGCCGGTCCAGAGCGCGATAACAATGCTCAAGAGCTCCGGCGCGTTGACGAAGAGCGGCACGAAGAAGACCGCTGCGCTGGCACCAAGCAGGGTGCCGAGCGCGCGATAAAGGCCCTTGGAGCTGGTCGCACCTGCAAGCGGATTGGCAACGACATAGACGGCCGCCATCGCCCAGTAAGGCCGTGGCAGATCGAGGGACAGGGCGACAAAAAGGGCAAGCATGGAAGCGAGAAAGGCCTTGGCCGAGAAGAGCCAGTCCCGCCAGGAGGGAAGGGTCACGGCGTCTCCTCGAACTTCTGGGTTACGGCCGCAACCTGCGACGGGCTGATCTCTTCGAAGGCAGCGAGGACGCGCACCGCCGCTTCGAGATCGGCTTCACTGACATTTGCGAGGATCCTGCCGCGCAGGTCGTCGAGAATGGCTTCCATGCGGGTTGCGAGGCTCTGGCCCTCCTCCGTCAGCCAGAGACCTTTTGCCCGCCTGTCGATCGGGTCGTCCTTGCGCACCACGAGCTCGAGCGCCTCCAGCTGGTCGAGCAGCCTCACCAGCGACGGCCCTTCGATACCGACATGATTGGCCAGCACGATCTGACGCACGCCGCCGCCGAGACGTCCGATCCACAACAGCGGCGCCGCGCAGGCTTCCGAAATGCCGTGGGAAGTCAGCGCAAGATCCACCGCCCGGCGCCAGTTGCGGCCGGTCGACAAGAGGTTCGCGGTGAAAACGCGCTGCAGGGAGGTGAGCGATTGCATGGGCTCTTTAATAGCATCAAAATAGTTAGGATTCAAACGATATTCTGACGAATGCAAATTTCATCGGTATGGAGCGTCCATAATGCGACGTCACGAAGAATGTGATGCGGCGTTTCGCTGCTGCGACGAGGATTGAAGGGCCGCGATGCTCACCCGCAGCCGAGGTGCGGCGAAATCAAGGAAATGACGCATCTTCAGCGGCATCTGCCCACGCGCAAGATGAATGAGGTGGATGGGCGCCGGTTCGGGTTCGAAATCCTCGAGCACCAGCCTCAGTGTGCCTGCGGAAACGTCTTGTGCCACCTGATAATAGAGCAGCCGGGTGACGCCGGCACCGCGGATCGCCGCCTCCGCAGCTGCTTCCGTCGTGGTGACGGAAAGCCGCGGCGTGACCGCCACCTCGATCGGTTTGCCGATGCCGGACTTCCGAAACTGCCAGCCTGCAAACGGGGTCAGCACTTCAACGCCAATGCAGGGCAGATCCAGGAGATCGGCCGGCTCCTTCGGCACGCCACGACTGGCAAAGAGACCAGGACTGCCGCAAACCACCCGGCGAACCGAGCCGACGCGTGTTGCGACCATGGCGCTATCGCGCAGATTGCCGATCCGTACTGCCATGTCGACATGCTCTTCGACGAGATCGATATTCCGGTCGGCCAGCATCAGACGCACGTTGATCGCAGGAAAGGCGGCCAGAAAATCGGTCACGACAGGCAGGACGTGAAGGCGGCCGAACTGCACCGGCGCCGTGATCACCAACTCACCCTTCGGCATCGCAAACTCTCCCGATGCCTGGCGTTCGGCTTCCTCGACCTGTTCAAGAATGCGTTTTGCGGCTTCCAGATAGGTAGCCCCTGCATCTGTGAGGGCGATCTTGCGAGTAGTTCGGGTGAGCAGTTTCGTTGAAAGCAGAGCCTCGAGCTCGGTAATCTTGCGGCTCAGCGTCGGCAGCGGAATCTTCAGCGAACGGCTGGCCGCCGACAGGCTCCCCTTGTCCACCACCTCCAGCAGGATCGACATGGCTTCGAACCGGTCCAAAACATTCTTCCAATTTCTGGTAAAATCACTTTCATTTAAAGCATATTCTCTTTGTGAGTGGAAATCGACACATTCGTATCAACAAGCCAATCACGGTTTGCCCCGTTCCGAAGGAGATCTTTCATGTCCCGCATTTCCATTCCCGCGAAAGACGAAGCCCCTGATGCGGCGAGGCCGATACTTGACGGCATCCAGAAGGCACTCGGTTTCGTTCCGAACATTTTTCGCCTGGTTGCCAACAGCCCGGCAGCGCTGACGGCTTTCACCGGCTTTCAGGGGGCGTTGTCGAAGACGCTCGACGTCAAGACCCGTGAACGCATTGCGCTCGCCGTCGCACAAGTGAACGGCTGCGACTATTGCCTTTCCGCCCATACCTATCTCGGCCTTAATCTTGCAAAAATCAGCCCGGAAGAAATCGCGCTGAACCGCAAAGGTGCGTCCGCCGATGCCAAGGCGAGTGCTGCCGTCAGCTTTGCGGCCAAGATCGCCGAGGCTCGCGGCCATGTCGCCGACACCGACATTGCCGCCGTGCGCGCTGCCGGCTTTTCAGATGCGCAGATCGTCGAAATCGTCGCTCTGGTCGCGGAGAACACCTTCACCAATTATCTGAACGAAGTTGCAAAGACCGATATCGACTTCCCGGCTGTGCCGGCCGCCGATGCGGCCTGACGGATGAGGAGCGGGGTGAGGCTCCGCTCCGTCCAACCTTGAGGAGATGGATCATGTCCTACGGATTTCTCGACATAGCCTCGACACCCAGTGTGCGCGCCGCCCAGGCAGAAATGGGTCTCCAGGACTTCTGGACCAATCTGCCGACGGACCGGAGCTTCGACCGCTTCACGGAAAACGAAAGAGCCTTTATCGCCTCTCGCGACAGCTTCTACATGGCCACCGTTTCCGAAACGGACTGGCCCTATGTGCAGCATCGGGGCGGTCCGCAGGGTTTTCTGAAAGTGGTCGATGACTGCACGCTTGGCTTTGCGGATTATCGCGGTAATCGCCAATACATCAGCACCGGCAATATTGCTGCCAATGACAAGGTCTGCCTGTTTCTGATGGACTATGCCCGTCGCGCAAGGCTGAAGATTTATGCGCATGCCGAAAAGCTCTCGCTCGACGCCGATCCCAAACTGACGGACCTGCTGGCCACGCCTGGCTATCGGGCAAAGCCGGAACGCCTCTTCCGCCTGCGCCTCGAGGCTTTCGACTGGAACTGCCCGCAGCATATAACGCCGCGTTATACCGAGGCGGAAATTGCTGTCGCCGTCGAGCCGCTCCGCCAGCGCCTCGCAGAACTGGAAGCCGAGAATGCCGCCTTGCGGGCTAAGGCCGGCTAACGACGAAACAAGGCGCTGATCAATGCGCCTCGTAGTGATCGCCGCCCGTGCCTTCTCGCCTGTGTCGGCTGGCCGGGTGGACCGTCAGTCGGAAACCGTCACATCGATCCAGCGTCCGGTCCCCTGGCTGCCATAGATATCGACGTCAATCCAGACATTGCCTTGAACGATCATTGCGGCAGCTTCCCTGGTCATGGTCCCGTTGCGGAGCATGACTTCAAGGGATTGACGATTGGCGGGATCGGCAAAGAAGGAGTCCGACTGGTCATCATTGTCGCGGATACCGTATTGATGGAAATTCGCTCGATCCTGGCGGATGATCTGCCAAGGTCGCGTGAGCCGCGTTCCTTTCGAATTGAAGAGATCAGCCTCGCCGATATAGGCGCGGTAGTGCTCAATGGGGCGGTTCGTATGCGTGCCGGTCACGCTCGACTGCGCAAGCACGGGCGCGCCGACAAAAAGCATGCTGACCGCGATCGAAATAAGTTTCTTCATGGTGATCCCCTCCGGGCATGAATATTGCGAGTTGACGATCTTTGCCAGGGGCAAGGCCGTGGATGGTTAACGCCGCGATCGGGCCTTCTCGCCGCGATCGACATGCACCCATGGCAAGTTCCTGGGGCACGGCGGCCATTATTTCTCCCTTTTCATTGCAATGGTAAGGTGGATCGCGCCAGCGCGAAACATCCCGGGAGGCATTGGGCTGACATATGGCAAGCAAGCGCAGGATAACAGACTGCCTTTCGACGGCGATCCTTCTCACCGGCCTTGCCGGCGTTGCGGCGGCCGACCAGCCGGATCCGTATGGTCAATTCAGCGAACGTTGCCTCGGGCGGGGGCCGGATTTCCAGCGCACCGTCGCCGCTGCGAAGGGCCGGGACTGGCCAGCTCTCGCAACGGACATGACCACCAGCCTCACGCCGGTGGAAAATCCCATCGCGCTGGAAGGCTGGAATCTGACCACGGAAGGAGATGGATCATTCGAGGCCCTCGTCGTCGCACGGGCGTCTGTAGGCGACAGCAAGGTGGAAAGCTGCACCATGGCTTATGCGGAAGTCGACGCTGCGGCATTTGAACGTCGCCTGGTCGATGAGACGCGCGCCAAGGCGTCCGGCACGAAGAATGGTCAGGGGCGCATCAGGAAATTCTTCGAGGCCTCGTCTTCCGAGCGCAAGCAAGCGATCACGCTCGACCTGCCCCTGTATCCGAATGGGCACGACGAAGTCATCGTCAGCGTCGTCTCGGAGCAGCAGATCGAAAACTGATCGACTGCTTTGGTTCGCTCTCCTGCCGCCCGTGCGACCGTCGCTTGCGCGGCGGTCCGGCGATCCGCTTAGGTGCTGAAATCCCGCCAGACTTGTTACTCCCGCGTGTCCATACCTGGGCCTAGGCTCCACGATGACCATCCGGAAACCCCTCCTGATGGCACGACCATTTACAGGAGCAAGCCTTGAACATCGAAAACAAAACGGTCCTGATATCAGGCGCCAATCGCGGCATCGGCCGGGCTCTCATGGACGAAGCGCTGCGGCGCGGCGCAAAACGCATCTATGCGGGATCGCGCGGCGAGCAGCACCATGAGGATGATCGCGTGGTCTTCGTGAACCTCGATATTACCGACGAGTGGGACGTCCAGAAAGCGGCCGCCGCTGTCGAGAACCTCGATATCCTCATCAACAATGCCGGCATCTTCATGCCCGACGATCTCGGCGATACGGACATCATCAATCGCCATCTGGCAGTCAATTTCTTCGGGCCGCTAAGGGTGACCCAGGCCTTTCTCCCGGCACTGGTGCGATCGAAAGGCGCCATCATCAACAACCTCTCTTTGTCGGCGCTCGTGCCGGTCGCGTCCACACCGGCCTATTCGATTTCAAAGGCGGCCGCCCATAACCTGATGCAGGCCTTCCGAGCGCTCCTGTCGGCGCGTGGCGTGGCGGTGCACAGCTGCTTCACCGGGCCTGTTGATACCGACATGACGCGCGGCTTCGAGGTGCCGAAGTCGCCGCCCGGCCTGGTGGCGTCAGGAATATTCGACGGCTTCGAAAGAGGCGAGGAGGATATCTTTCCCGATCCCTATTCCGAACGCTTTGCCGATCGCTGGCGCACCGGCGTCATCAAGGTTCTCGAGCAGGAATTTGCCGCCTACGTTCCGCCGTCAGCTGAAACGGCTCAGGACTGCTGCCACCACTGACATTCTGTTTGCGCGCGAACGGCATTGGCGCGCCGTTCGCCGCAAGCGACTGTCTACTTCATGTAAAGCGAGCGAGAGCGCTCCAGATGCTTGAGCACCGCGGCTTCGGCGCCGTCGGCATCGTTGGCGGCAAGCTGCTCCAGGATCTCTTCATGTTCGGCGAGCGTATATTTTTCCTTGCCGGTCCAGATCAGCATTTCCGTGTGATATTCCTTCAGCCATGCCAGCATGGCTTCGCTGACGGCCACATAGATCGGATTGCCGGAAATCTGGGCGATGCGCGTATGAAATCGCATATCGGCGGAGATGAATTCCTCGGCATGGCCGAGCGATGCGCGCTGATGGTCGATGATCTCGCGAAGCGCCTCGACGTCAGCCCGCTTGGCGCGTTGCGCCGCTTCACGCGCCATGCCGCGTTCGAAGAAGATACGGGCGCTCTTCAGGTGCTCCAGCGAATCGGCCGATTGCGCCAGCATGATCTTCGCCGTCAGATCGACCTGCCGGAAGATCGACTGGGCGGTCAGTTTCAGGACCTTCGCACGCTCGCCGTGCGAGATGCTGACGAGACCCTTGTTGGCGAGAGACTGCATCGCCTCGCGGATCGCCGGACGGCCGACGCCGAAGCGTTCCATCAGAACGCGCTCGGAGGGCATCTCGTCGCCCGGTTGCAACTCTCCTGACGTGATCAGCCGTTCCAGCCGGTCAAAAACCTCATCGGACAGTTTTCGACGGACTATTGGCTCGATGGCTGAGGTCATGGCGTCTCGCTGGCTCAAATCTTCTCTCCCCTTAGCATTTCCACCGACCGACGACAAAGCGCGCCACGCGAAATTCACACCTGTTGAAAATTTCCGTTGCAGAAAATGGAATACTCATTATACCAGATTACAAGTTGACGCCATGGCTTCTTTATGTGGCGAGAGGAGCAACCGGCAATTTCATGATGATAGTCCTGACCTACCGCATCGAGACGCCCGGCAGCGTCGAAGCGATGGCGAACAAGATCGCTTCCGATCAATCGACCGGAACCTTCGTCCCGGTTCCGGGCGAGACTGAGGAATTGAAGTCGCGTGTCGCCGCCCGGGTGCTCGCCATCCGGCCGCTGGAAGATGCAAGTCACCCGTCCTGGCCGGAAGCGCCCGACGGAGTGCGGCTCAATCGCGCCGATGCCGATATCGCTTTCCCGCTCGATGCAATTGGCACCGACCTTTCGGCGCTGATGACGATCGCGATCGGCGGAACCTTCTCCATCAAGGGCATGACGGGCCTGCGCGTCATCGACATGAAACTTCCCGAGGCCTTCAGGGACGCCCATCCCGGCCCGCAATTCGGCATTCCCGGCAGCCGGCGCCTGACCGGCGTCGAGGGACGGCCGATCATCGGCACGATCGTCAAACCGGCGCTTGGTCTGCGTCCATATGAGACGGCCGAGCTCGTCGGCGAACTGATCGAATCCGGCGTCGACTTCATCAAGGACGACGAGAAGCTGATGAGCCCCGCCTATTCGCCGCTGAAAGAGCGCGTGGCGGCCATCATGCCTCGCATTCTCAATCACGAGCAGAAGACCGGAAAGAAGGTCATGTATGCGTTCGGCATCTCCCATGCCGATCCCGACGAGATGATGCGCAACCATGATCTCGTGCTTGAGGCTGGCGGCAACTGCGCCGTCGTCAACATCAATTCCATCGGCTTCGGCGGCATGAGCTTCCTGCGCAAGCGCTCCGGCCTCGTGTTGCATGCACATCGCAATGGCTGGGACGTGCTGACGCGCCATCCCGGCATCGGCCTCGACTTCAAGGTCTATCAGCAGCTCTGGCGGCTGCTTGGCGTCGACCAGTTCCAGATCAACGGCATTCGCGTGAAATATTGGGAGCCGGACGAAAGCTTCGTTGCCTCCTTCAAGGCGATCAGCACGCCGCTCTTTAGCCCCTCCGACTGCCCGCTTCCTGTCGCCGGCTCCGGCCAGTGGGGCGGCCAGGCGCCGGAGACCTATCAGCGCACCGGCCGGACCACAGATCTGCTCTATCTCTGCGGCGGCGGCATCGTCAGCCATCCGCAGGGGCCGGCCGCCGGCGTGCGCGCCGTCCAAAAGGCCTGGCAGGCGGCGGTTGCCGATATTCCGCTCGACGACTATGCCAAAGATCATCCGGAACTTGCGGCATCGATCGCGAAGTTCGGCGACGGGAAGGCTGCGTGACGATGCGCGACCTGCTCGTCAGTTACTACGGCGACGACTTCACCGGTTCCACCGATGTGATGGAAGCGCTCGCCAGCAACGGTATTCCGACCGTGCTCTTCCTCGGCATTCCCGATCAGGCGCTGCTCGATCGCTTCCAGGATTGCCGGGCCATCGGCATTGCCGGAACGAGCCGCAGTGAGAGCCCGGCCTGGATGCAGGAACATCTTGCACCGGCCTTCCAATGGCTGAAGGGGCTGCAGGCGAGCATCTGCCACTACAAAGTCTGCTCGACCTTCGATTCCGCGCCTGAGGTCGGCAATATCGGCAAGGCGATTGAGATCGGCAAAGACATATTCGAGCAAGAGCTCGTGCCCGTCATCGTCGGCGCGCCGCAGCTCAAGCGCTATACGGCCTTCGGCAACCTCTTTGCTGCCTATCAGGGACGTGTCTTCCGCATCGACCGGCATCCGGTCATGAGCCGCCATCCGGTTACACCGATGCATGAGGCGGATCTTGCCTTGCATCTCGGCAAGCAGACCGAGCTTGCCGTTTCGCTCGCCGACCTGACAATGCTTGCATCATCCGATGCCGATGCCAGGATCGACCAGCTGACGAACAAGGGCTCAGGCATCCTGCTTCTCGACGTCGACTCTGGCGACAGCCAGTCTTCCGCCGGACGACAGTTGCAGCGCATCGCGGCTGCCAAGGGCGGATTCGTCGCCGGTTCCTCCGGCATCGAATATGCACTTCTCAACGCGTGGCGCGAAAAAGGCCTGATCGGACAGAGTGTGGAGTTCCCGTCGCCGGGCAAGGTGGATCGGCTCGCCGTCGTTTCCGGCAGCGTTTCGCCGACGACGGAGCGACAGATTCGCACGGCAATATCCGACGGTTTCCATGATATTCCACTCGATCCTCTGGCACTGGTCGGCGCGAATGCCGAGGCGGTACTGGACGTCGCGGTCGCCGCGGGTCTCGCCGCTCTGAAAGCCGGCCGCAGTGTCATACTGCATACCGCACTTGGCCCCTCGGCCGATCGCGGCGCCGATATTGATCAGCTGCCAGGCGCCCGTCATCGGCTCGGTCGCGCGCTCGGAACCATCCTGCGCCGTCTTGTCGAAACCGAAGGGCTTTCGCGGGCCGTCATCGCCGGTGGCGACACGTCGAGCCACGCGCTGAAGGAACTGCGCGTCGATGCGCTGACGACCCTGCTGCCGCTGCCCCAGACCCCTGGTTCGCCGCTCTGCACGGCCCATGGCGGCCATGGGCCGACGGACGGACTGCAGATTGCCCTGAAAGGCGGGCAGGTCGGGTCCGATGGTTACTTCGCGCAGATCCGGGACGGACGAACATCCTGATTATCGATCAGGTGTGATCGGCCCCTCGAATGCCAATGGAATGGTGATCGACTCATCATACCAGTTACGATACCAATCCCACATACGAAGGTGAGGAAAAATGACTGCAATTGCCCTCTTTGGCGCCGGCGGAAAAATGGGATACCGGCTGGCCAAGAATCTCAAAGGTTCCCGTTTTGATGTGCGCCATGTCGAGGTCAGCGATGTCGGCAAGGCGCGCCTGAAGAACGATCTCGGCATCGACTGCACGCCCGCCGATGCAGCGCTAGACGGCGCAGAGGTCGTGATCCTGGCCGTGCCGGATACAGCGATCGGCAAGGTTGCCGCCGGTATCGTCGACAGGCTGAAGCCCGGCACCATGGTCGTGGCCCTCGACGCCGCCGCTCCGTTCGCCGGTCACCTGCCCAAGCGTGACGATCTCACCTATTTCGTCACCCACCCCTGCCATCCGCCGATCTTCAACGATGAGACGGACATGCAGGCGAAAAAGGACCATTTCGGCGGTCTCTTTGCCAAGCAGCACATCGTCTCGGCGCTGATGCAGGGGCCGGAAAGCGCCTATAGCCTCGGCGAAGAGATTGCCAAGGTAATATGGGCGCCAGTCATGCGCTCGCACCGCGTCACTGTCGATCAGATGGCGATGCTGGAACCCGGGCTTTCGGAAACCGTCTGCGCCTCGCTGCTCGTCATCATGCGCCAGGCGATGGACGAATGCATCGCACGCGGCGTTCCGGCGGAAGCCGCCCGCGATTTCCTGCTCGGCCACATGAACGTGCTCGGCGCCGTCATCTTCAAGGAAGTCGACGGTGTGTTCTCGGATGCCTGCAACAAGGCGATCGAGTTCGGCATTCCAGCCCTTGTGCGCGACGACTGGAAGAAGGTCTTCGAACCTCAGGAGATCGCCGACAGCATCCGGCGCATCACCTGACAGTGCTGCGGCAGGGCTTGGCCTTGCCGCCTTGCCGGCCCGGGGGGACTTTGAAGACGGGCCGGTTTCATTTCGCATGGATTCAGCCGAACCGGGGTTGGTTCGGCCATGCGTCAAACCTGGGAGGAAAACCATGAATTTTACGCGTAGACTGACCCTTGCAGCCTTCGCCGGCGCCCTGTCGCTCGGTGTTGCCATGCCGGCATTTTCGGCTGACCTGATCGCGATCATCACGCCGGCCCACGACAACCCGTTCTTCAAGGCGGAGGCCGTCGGCGCCGAAGCCAAGGCCAAGGAACTCGGCTATGAAGCCCTCGTCATGACCCATGACGACGATGCCAACAAGCAGTCGGAAATGATCGATACCGCGATCGGCCGCGGCGCCAAGGCGATCATCCTCGATAATGCCGGCGCAGACGCTTCGGTTGCCGCCGTCAAGAAGGCCAAGGATGCCGGCATCCCCTCCTTCCTGATCGACCGCGAAATCAATGCGACTGGCGTTGCCGTCGCCCAGATCGTGTCGAACAACTATCAGGGTGCCCAACTCGGCGCGCAGGAATTCGTCAAGCTGATGGGCGAGAAGGGCAACTATGTCGAGCTCGTCGGCAAGGAGTCCGATACCAATGCCGGCATCCGCTCGCAGGGCTATCATGACGTCATCGACGACTATCCGGACCTGAAGTCCGTCGCCAAGCAGTCGGCCAACTGGAGCCAGACGGAAGCCTATGCCAAGATGGAAACCATCCTGCAGGCCAATCCCGATATCAAGGGCGTGATCTCCGGCAACGATACGATGGCCATGGGCGCAATCGCCGCCCTCCAGGCTGCCGGCCGCAAGGACGTGATCGTCGTCGGCTTCGACGGTTCCAACGATGTCCGCGACTCCATCAAGTCGGGCGGCATCAAGGCGACCGTGCTGCAACCGGCCTACGCACAGGCCCAGATGGCTGTCGAACAGGCCGACGCCTATATCAAGAACAAGACGGCACCGAAGGAAGAAAAGCAGCTCATGGACTGCGTTCTCATCAATGCCGACAACGCCGGCAAGCTCGAGACCTTTGCCATCGCAAAGTAAGGCGGACCGACTGTTGCAGGGAGCGTGGGCGACCACGCTCCCTGCAACTTATTTCCATTGATTTCGAGGTTGACAGCATGTTGAGGATCAGGGGCGTCCTGATTGCCGCAATCGTCGTGGCAGCTTTGCCCGGATGCAAGATCATCAAGACACCGACTGCGGAAGAAAAAGCCGCAGCGACGGCCAAGAGCGCATTCGATCCGAATGCCAAGGTCGAGGCCATTTGGCAGTCCGAGGTCGTCCCCTACTATGAAAAGCGTGCCGGCGGGCTCAAGGACGTCGTGGCACTCGCCGCTTCAAGCCCCGATCAGGCGGGCGAAAAATATGGCAATCCGCACAAACAGGCGAGCTCTCCCTGGACCTATGCCGTCAAGTTCAGCGGCAAGGTCATTGCCGCCGATACGGCGTCACGGGCGGCGACGCTTGATGTCGATGCCGATGGCGACGGCAAGGCCGACGCAAAAGTGCAGATCGGACCGGCCATTCGTGGCACGGCGCTGCGAGACACGCTGGATTTCGTCAATTTCAACGAGTTCAAGAACCAGATCGAATGGGCGCAGTTCGGCAAGTCCTTCAATGAGAAGGCCAACAGCGCTTTCCTGTCGGCGGTTCCGCGCGACGGGCTGGTCGGCAAGACGGTGACCGTAACAGGCGCTTTCCCGTTGCCATCAGGCAGCGACCTCCCACTCGTGACCCCTTCGGCGCTGACGGTGGCACCATGACGATGGCCGAGGCTCCCAAGGACGATATCATCCTGCGCCTCGACGATGTGTCGAAGGTCTATTCCGGCATCGTCGCCGTCAAGCGCGCCAATCTCGAACTGCGCCGCGGTGCCGTCAACGTGCTGGTCGGTGAAAACGGCGCCGGCAAATCGACACTGATGAAGATTATCGCCGGCGTCGAACGGCCCACGCTCGGGAATATCATCCTTGATGGGGAAACCGTTTCATTCGCGAGCCCCGCGGATGCGCAGGCGCACGGCATCGGCATGATCTTCCAGGAGCTCAATCTCTTCGCCAACATGTCGGTTGCCGAAAATATCTTTGCAACGCGCGAACTGACCCGCGGCGTGCTTGGCATCGACCACAAGGAACAGGTCCGCAAGGCCAATGAATTCCTTGCGCGACTCGATGCCGGGATCGATGCCGAGACCATGGTCGAGGACCTGCCGATCGGCCAGCAGCAGCTTGTCGAGATCGCCAAGGCAATGTCGCTGAATGCCCGCATCCTGATCATGGACGAGCCGACATCGGCGCTGTCGGCAGCGGAAGTCGAGATCCTCTTCAAGGTGATCGGCGAACTGAAGGCGCAAGGGGTGGCGATCGTCTATATTTCGCATCGCCTGGAAGAGTTGATGCGGATCGGCGATTACATCACCGTGCTGCGCGACGGGCAGATTACCGGCCAGGCGATGGTGAGGGATATAGACACGCGCTGGATCGTACGCTCGATGATCGGTTCGGACGCCAAGGATTTCGCCAAATCCGTCGAACATGCAGTCGGCAAGGAAATGTTTCGGGCCGAGAACATCAGCCTGCCGCGCCCGACCGGCGGGCTTGCCGTCGACGATGTTTCGCTGACCGTAAAGGCCGGCGAGATCCTCGGTATTTACGGCCTGATGGGCGCCGGGCGGAGCGAATTCTTCGAATGCGTCATCGGTCGCCATGCGCATTCGACCGGCAAGATCTTCATCGACGGCAAGGAAGTGCGCGCTCGGGACACGACGCGACGCATCCGCCGGGGTCTCGCGCTCATTCCCGAGGACCGGCAGCGTGAGGGCCTGGTGCAGGTTCTCTCCATCGCTTCCAACCTGACGCTAGCGAGCCTCGGCCGGTTCACCCGTCTCTTCCATATCAATGCCAAGGCGGAGAAGAACGCCATCGCGGAGGCGATCCGCGATCTCTCCATCAAAGCACCGAATCCGGACTTCGAGGTGACCTCCATGTCCGGCGGCAACCAGCAGAAGGTGGTCATCGGCAAGGCGCTGATGACCAATCCGAAGGTCCTTTTGATGGACGAACCGAGCCGCGGCATCGATGTCGGCGCCAAGGCGGATGTCTTCCGCACGATGCGTCGGCTTGCTGCCAACGGTCTCGCCATCCTGTTTTCAACCTCCGACCTCGAAGAGGTCATGGCGCTCTCCGATCGCATCGCGGTGCTCAGCAACGGCCATCTCATCGCCGTCTTCGACCGCGCTCAAGCAACGGAAGAAGCCATCATCGCGGCCTCCGCCAAGGGGCACGAACATCAAGGGAAACTCGCGTCATGACGGCGGCTACCGCATCCAATTCCGCGCCGAAGGGCGCGAACGGCTCCTTCCTGCTGACGCTGATGAAGCTTCGAACCTTCATCGCGCTCTTTGCCGTCATCATCTTCTTCTCGATCTTCGCGCCGAACTTCACCTCGACCGCAAACATGATCCTGATGTCGAAGCATGTGGCGCTGAACGCTTTCCTGGCGATGGGCATGACCTTCGTCATCATCACCGGTGGCATCGACCTCTCGGTCGGCTCGATCGTCGGCCTCTGCGGCATGGTTGCCGGCGGCCTGATCCTTTATGGCATCGAACTGCCGATCGGCTATACGGTCTATTTCAACCTCGCCGAGATCGTGCTGATTACGCTGGCGATCGGTCTCTTCATCGGCCTGATCAATGGGTTGCTGATTACCAAGCTCAACGTCGCGCCCTTCATCGCCACACTCGGCACGCTCTATGTCGCCCGAGGCCTGGCGCTGCTTTCCTCCGACGGCCAGACCTTCCCGAACCTCGTCGGCCGACCGGAATATGCGACGACCGGTTTCGATTTCTTCGGTGCCGGCCGGATTCTCGGCCTGCCGGTCTCGATCTGGATTCTGATCGTGCTGGCGCTTCTTGCGGCCTACGTGGCGCGCTCGACGCCGATCGGGCGACATATCTTCGCTGTCGGTGGCAATGAGCGCGCCGCGCGCATGTCGGGTATCCGCGTCGATCTGGTGAAAATCTTCGTCTATATGTTCTCCGGTCTTTGCGCCGCGATCGTCGGCATCGTCATCTCCTCGGAGCTGATGGCCGCACATCCAGCCACAGGCGAGAGCTTCGAACTCAACGCGATTGCCGCGGCCGTTCTTGGCGGCACCTCGATGTCGGGTGGACGCGGCACGATTGGCGGCACGATCATCGGTGCCTTCGTGATCGGCATTCTCTCCGACGGTCTGGTCATGATGGGGGTTTCCTCCTTCTGGCAGATGGTCATCAAGGGTCTGGTGATTATCATCGCCGTCGTCGTCGATCAGGCGCAGCGTCGGCTGCAGCAGCGCGTGACCCTCATGCAGATGGCAAAGGCAGGTTGAAATGGCTGACTTGAAAGGTGCTTTGATCGGTTGCGGCTTCTTTGCGATCAACCAGATGCACGCGTGGAAGGATGTCGACGGCGCCTCGATCGTGGCGATCTGCGACCGCGATCCCGAGCGCCTGAAAATTGTCGGCGAACAGTTCGGCATCAACAGGCGCTACACGGATGCCGCGGCCATGTTTGCCGATGGCGGCTTCGATTTCGTCGACATCGCCACCACGGTCCAAAGCCACCGGGCACTGGTGGAGATGGCGGCGAGCCACAAGATCCCCGCCATCTGCCAGAAGCCCTTCGCCAAGACGCTTGTCGACGCCAAGGCGATGGTCGAGGCTTGCCGAAGTGCCGGCATCCCGCTGATGGTGCATGAGAATTTCCGCTGGCAAACGCCGATCCAGGCCGTCCGCCGGCTGCTCGACCACAAGGCGATCGGCACGCCCTTCTGGGGCCGTTTCTCCTTCCGCTCAGGGTATGACGTCTTTTCCGGACAGCCTTACCTCGCCGAAGGCGAACGTTTCATCATCGAGGATCTCGGCATCCACACGCTCGATATCGCCCGCTTCATCCTTGGCGACGTGAAGACGCTGACGGCGCGCGCAAAACGCGTCAATCCCAGGATCAAAGGCGAGGATGTGGCAACGATCCTGCTCGACCACGAAAGTGGGGCGACCTCAATCGTCGACGTCAGCTACGCGACGAAGCTTGCCGCCGAGCCTTTCCCGGAAACGCTGATCGAGCTCGACGGCACCGATGGCACGATCCGCCTTTCGTCCGGCTACCGGCTCGAGGTCACGAATGCTGCCGGCACGGTCGTTTCCGATGCGTCGCCGCAGCTCCTCTCCTGGGCATCGCGACCCTGGCACAATATTCAGGAAAGCGTCTACGCCATCCAGAAGCACTGGGTCGACCGGCTGAAGAACGGCGGCGAGCCGGCAACCTCGGGCGCCGACAATCTCAAGACATTCGCCCTTGTCGAAGCGGCGTATGACAGTGCCGCATCGGGAAAGACGATCGACGTGGGGGCTATGCTGAAATGATGACGGACGCCTTTGCCCTCTACGGCACGCATGAGGCCGAAGAGCATCCGGTCCGCCTGGCTGCCGGGCGCCTCTCGGTCGATCTTGCCAAGGGCAATCTGCGGACGATCCGCTATGACGGCGTAGAAGTATTGCGTGCCGTCTCCTATCTGGTGCGTGACCGCGACTGGGGGACCTACAGTCCGACAATCGACAATCTCTGGGTCGAACAGGGCAAGGACAGCTTTTCCGTCCGTTATGTCGCCCATTGCAAGGGACCGGAAGACACAAGGCTTGCCATTTCGGTGCATATTGCAGCCACCGAGCGGGAGCTGACCTTCGAGGCGGGAGCCCTTTCGCCAACTGGTTTCGAGACCAATCGCTGCGGCTTCTGCATCCTGCACCCGATCGTCGGCATTGCCGGAAGCCCGGCCAAGGTCGAGCATGTCGACGGCAACGTGAACGAGACGCGCTTTCCCGATCAGATCGAGCCCTGGCAACCTTTCAAGGATATGCGGGCAATTAGCCATCAGGTGTTGCCGGGTATTTCGGCCGAATGTCGGATGGAAGGCGATACGTTCGAGATGGAGGACCAGCGCAACTGGTCCGACGCTTCCTACAAGACCTATGTGCGCCCGCTGGCGCTGCCCTGGCCCTATCAGATCGCCGCGCACGAACCGGTGCGGCAGAGGATCGCCCTTTCCATCCGCGATACCAGAAGCGGGCAAGCGACAGCCCTCGGCTCGACCGTTGCCGACATCCGGCTCGAACCGGGTGAGCGTAGCGGCACCATGCCGGCGATCGGCCTGGTCGTTACCCCAGATGAAGCGATAGCGACGCTTGAAGCCCGCAATCTGCTTTCCGAGATCGCTCCGCAGGAACTGCTGTTCCACTTCGACCCGAGTGCCGGCCACGGGATGCGGGCTCTAGTGGACTTCGCTGCCGTCGCCGCTATCAGTGGCGGCAGATCGACGCTGGAAATCGCCCTGCCCTGCAAGCAGGCGCCAGCCATCGAGACGGCAGAGATCGCACGGCAGATGCAGGATGCAGGCTTCCGCCCAGACGCCATCCTGATATCGCCTTCAGTTGATCGGCAGTCGACGCCTCCGGGCAGCAAATGGCCGGAATGCCCACCACTCGAGGAGGTCTATGCCGCGGCCCACGAAGCCTTTGCCGGCATTCGTATCGGCGGCGGCATGCTGAGCTATTTCACCGAGCTCAACCGGAAACGGGTGCCGGCCGATCGGCTCGGTTTCGTAAGCCACTGCACCAATCCCATCGTCCATGCCGCCGATGATCTGAGTGTCATGCAGACGCTGGAGGCGCTCCCCTTCATCACCGGTTCGGTGCGCGCCATCTATGGCGACAAACCCTACCGGATCGGCCCCTCGACCATTCCCATGCGGCAGAACCCCTATGGCAGCCGCACAATGGACAATCCCTCCGGCAGACGCATTCCGATGGCAAACCGCGATCCGCGTCATAATGGCCGCTTCGCGGAGGCGTTTGCGCTCGGTTATGCCATCCGGATACTTGATGCCAATATCGAATGCCTGACGCTCGCGGCACTCGCTGGTCCTTTCGGCCTCATTGCCGGCAAGGGAGAGCCAACGGACGAAGGCGGCAATCGGCCGCTCTTCAAAGTCGTCAAGCTACTGTCGAGTCTTGCCGGCTCGCCATGGAGCAACTGCATTTCTTCGCGCCCGTCGGAACTCCTGGCTTTCGTCTCCCGGCAATCGTCAGCTGCGACGCTGCACATCGTCAACCTGACCGCGGAAGAGCAAAGCATCGATATCAGTGCTTTCAGGTCAGCCTCGCAAGGCACGAGCATGGCACTGGCGCCTTTTGGTACGGCGTCGATCAAACTTGCCGTCTAGGATTTACAGGCACATCGCGCAGACCGTTGGGCTTCAGTATGGGTGCCGTGGATATTCCATGCGACTGGAAAAGCGAGACGACGATGAAGGCGTTGCGAGCTGGCCCCTCGCCCCAGGTTCTGGCATATCCGGTAGCGCGCAGGCGCACTTCTATCGGAAACAGCTCGGGGTGGGCAGCCGATCGAGGCGCCCACCTGCATTGACGATGGTCGACATTATCTCCTCCTGAGATCAATTGTGATCGCGAGGCGGAGAATTCCTCCGCTGCCGCCTCGCGCTGTCCGTCAGTTCAGACGGGTTTGCGTTGCGGTGGCGCTATACCAGTCGAAGGGCTTGTCTGCGGTTGCCACCATGACGCTCTTGACGCTGAAATGATCGTTGAAGCTTTCCAGTCCGAACTCACGACCAATGCCGCTTTCACCGACACCTCCCCAGGGAGAGGCCGGATCCAGGCGGTGGTGGTCGTTGACCCAGACAATTCCGGCCTTGACGCCAGCAGCGACGCGGTGCGCGCGGGCAACATCGCGGGTGCGGATTGCAGCTCCGAGACCGAAGGGCGAATCATTGGCGAGGCGCAGCGCCTCCGCTTCATCCTTGAAGGGCGTAACGCTGGTGAATGGCCCGAATACCTCTTCCTGAAAGACGCGCATATCCGCCTTGACGTCGGCAAACACGGTCGGCTGGACGAAATAACCGCCTTCAAATCCCGGTACGTTTGCGATGTCGCCGCCCGCGACCGCACGGGCTCCGGCCTCCCGGCCGAGCTGGGAATACCTCAGGACACGCTCGCGTTGCTTGGCCGAAATAACGGGGCCAAGCTGGGTCTCAGGATCGAACGGGTTTCCGATCCGGAGGGAACGCGCCTTTGCGGCAAGTTTTTCGACAAAGGCATCGTAGATCGATTCCTGGACGAGATGGCGGCTGCCGCACACGCATGTCTGGCCCGCCCCGATGAAGGCGCCAAACGCGGCATAGTTCACTGCCTGATCGACGTCGAAGTCGTCAAAGACCATGACGGGGGTCTTGCCGCCGAGCTCCAGCGTCTGATGCGCGAACACTTTCCCGGCGGCGCTGCCTGCAATCCGGCCAGCTTCCGTGCCGCCGGTCAGCACGAGTTTGTTGATGTCGGGGTGCTCTGCCAGGAATCGGCCAGCTTCGGGGCCGTAGCCAAGGACGACATTGAACACGCCTTTCGGCAGTCCGGCTTCAACGAAGATCTCCGCAAGTTTCAAGGTGGTCAGCGGGGTATATTCCGACGGCTTCACGACGGTCGTGCATCCAGATGCCAAAACCGCGGCAAGGGACTTGCACATGATCATCAGCGGATGGTTGAACGGCGTGCAGTTGGCGACGACGCCGATCGGCGTGCGCAGCGTGTAGTTGAGATAGGACCCTTCGACCGGAATGACATCGTCGCGGCGGGCAATTGCAAGGCCAGCAAAGTAGCGGAAGAAATCCGGAAGCCGGGAGAGTTGCGCCCGAGTCTCATTGAGCGGCCTGCCGTTGTTCAGCGTCTCCAGGCGGTACAGAGTTTCAAGGTTAGCCTCAAAAGCATCCGCCAGTCTGTTGACGAGGCGGGCTCGCGCGCGAATATCCATTCCACCCCATTCGCGGCCTTCGAAAGCCGCACGCGCACTCTTCATCGCGCAATCGATATCGCTAGGCGTCGAGTTCGGAATGCGCGCGATCACCATTCCGGTCGCCGGGTTGCGGACATCGATGAACGCGCCGTTGCCAGCGTCGATTTCCTTGCCATCTACGAAATTACCGTGGGTCTCCACGGCAGGATCACGGGTCGTTTGGTTCATGACTTTTCTCCAATCAAGACCTGACAGCGCTCCGCCCGAGGGCGGATAGGACACGCTTCTGGCCATCAATCACGTGGGCACGGATGAGTTTACGCGCCACGCGGGCATCGCGCCGCTGCACGGCATCGATGATATCGCCGTGTTCATCGACGAGCTTTTGCGGGTCTCGTCCCTTGATGGCGCTGACGGAAAGGCGAACGAGGCGGTCGGCCTGATCAAGAACATCCCGGATGGCGGCCTCCATCCGGCTATTGCCGGAGGCGGCCGCGAGCGCATCATGAAAGGCCCTGTTGTAGTCGATAAATTCCTCTTCGGGTCCGATGGATCGAAAACGATCCAGGGCCGACAGTGTCTGATCGTCGGCGCTCTCGATCGCAGCGGCGACACATGCGGGCTCCAGCGCAAGGCGAAACTGGAAGAGATCCCGGACGTCTTTCATCGAAATCGGATTGACCTGATAGCCTTGGCGCGGCTGCACGGTCACCAGGCGATCCTGCTGCAACCGCAGTAACGCTTCGCGGATTGGCTGTCGGCTGACCTCATAACGGGCAGCGAGATCCTGTTCGCGGATTTCCTCGCCCGGCATCAAGCGGCAGGTCAAGATTTCGGTGCGAAGCGCGTCGTAGATATTTTCTCTGAGCAGCAAGTTCGTATCTCGCTTCTAGCATTTCCGTATTTCGTGATATTTCACGATATGGGTCATACGCCTGAAAAATAACGACTTGCAATACACAAAAATGGGATTTATGAAATATCAAACCCTGCGCAGTTAGGGATTTGTGATGGACAAGAAAATGAACCTTTACGTGGCCGGTCGTGGACAGCCGCTGATCCTGCTTCATTCGTTGCTGTCCGACCGTGAAAGTTTCGATAGAATAATGCCCGCGCTCACTGCGCACTATCGAGTGATCGTCCCCGATCTTCCAGGTTTTGGCGGATCGCCCGCGAGCGTGGAAGGTTTTGACGAAACCGCCGATCGTATCGCAAACCTGATCGAAGGATTTGCGGCGAATGAGGAAGCTGCCCTGCTCGGAAATGGTTTCGGCGCGTTTGTGGCGCTCCAGACTGCGATCAGGCATCCTACGCTAGTATCCCGTCTCGTTCTGATAGGCTGTGGGACAAGATTTTCGGACGAGGGCAGGGAGGCGTTTCGAAAAATGGCGACGGTCGCATCTGCGGCCGGGCTTGCTGCGGTTGCCGAAACCGCGATGAACAGATTGTTTGCCGCCGAATTTCAAGAGAGCCATCCCGATCTAATGCAGGATCGTCGACAGGCGTTTCTCCGCACGAATGTGGGTGTTTTTTGCGAGGCCTGCGACATACTCGCTTCGCTTGATCTGTCGGCCGGCGTTTCGGCGGTGCGCTGCCCGACACTGGTCATTGTCGGAGATGAAGATCGGGCAACACCCTCACAGATGGCCTATGATCTGGTCGGACGGCTTAGCGATGCCAGATTATCCATACTCAAGGGCTGTGCGCATGTACCGCCACTGCAAGCGCCCGACGAGGTTATCGCCCTGCTTGATCAATTTCTCGCAGCCCCTGTTTCTGCCCACCCACAGACGATCTCATTCGAACGGTAGGAGGGGTTTCTTCGTGTCGCTGCCCAGGCGCTACAAAGTTCGACCACGATCGCATCTAGAAAGAGACATCTTCCGCTGAGCGGAAGACGACGCGACTATCTTTTGCAGTCGAGGTCTGAGGATTTGAGCATTGCCTCGTCAAGCTCCGGTCTGCCTGGCGCATCATCGACCTGATCGTTCACGGGGGTCATACTTCAGAAGCATTTGCCTGGCTTGCAACAGCGGGAGCAGCGCATGGCTCAACGCCAGATCGCTTTCGATCGTGTCGCGGACAGCCGTTTCAAACGCGCTACCGTGCACGCACGAATCCGGACACCGAAGCTAGAAGGCGCCACGTTTTCCAACCCGAGATAACCATTCCGACAAACGGATCCTCCCGGCCGCTGCCGCCCTCCCCCGCAGGGCCTCAATGAAACTGGCCTCGATCACAAGACGCCTATTCTCATGGTTAGCTCATCATACCAGTTGACATGTCAATGAGCATCCGGCAAGAAAGGCCCCAGCTTACAAGAGGAGGACGTAATGCTGACGCTTTCTGCAAAATTGAAGTCTTCATGCATGGCTGCCATCGCTGTTGCGGCCGTTGCAGTCACCCCCGTCAAGGCTGAAGACATCACGCTCTGGACGCTGAACTTCGACAACAATGCCGCCAATGTGGCCCTGAAGAAGGTTGCCAGCGACTTCGAAGCGGCAAACCCCGGAACCCATATCGAGATCGTCCAGCGCGCTGTCGACGAACACAAGACGGCGCTGCGCGTTGCCGCCGGCTCCAACCGCGGCCCGGACATCTATTTCAGCTGGGCAGGCCTTGGCCTCGGCGGTGAATATGTGAAGGCTGGGCTGTCGCTGCCGCTCGACAAGTACTACACCGAATACAAGTGGAACGACGAGCTGCTTCCCTCGGCAGCGGCCTTTGCCGACCTTTATCCGGGCGGCAAGCACGGCACGCCTTTTACCTTCAAGGGTGAGGCCGTCTATTATAACAAGAAACTCTTCCAGCAAGCCGGCATCACCGAGGAGCCGAAGACCTATGAAGAGCTTCTGGCCGCAGCCGACAAGCTGAAGGCAGCCGGCATCCCGGCCTTCACCTTTGGCGGGACGGTCAACTGGCACGTCATGCGCCTAATGGATGTGATCCTCGAAACCAAGTGCGGCGCCGAAAAGCACGACCAGCTGAAGCTGATGAAGCTCGACTGGTCGAAGGAGCCCTGCGCCACCGACAGTTTCGCCGAATTCGCCAAGTGGACGAAGGACTATACGCTGCAGCCCTTCATGGGCATCGACAACAAGCAGTCCTATAGTCTCTTTACCGCCGGCCGCGCAGCAATGATGCTGGAAGGCGACTGGCTGGTCGGCCAGCTCTCGGGCAGCGGCGCCAATCTCGACGATTACGGGATCTTCCCCTTCCCGACCAATACGAACCGCCTCTACGGTTTCGCCGAATACAACTACATCAGCACCAAAACCAAGAACCCGGACATGGCTGCGAAATTCGTCGACTATTTCCTGTCGACGAAGGTGCAGCAGGATCTCGTCGGGCAGATCAGCTCGATCTCGGTCAACAAGAACGTCCAGTACACCAACCAGAAGCCTCTGGAAGCCGAGTGGCTGGACATCTTCAAGACCTACGACAAGATCTACATGAACGGCGACCAGGCCTTCCCGCTTGATGTGACGACGGAATATTTCCGCGTCATCAACGATGTCGCCTCCGGCAGCATCGAACCGGCCGACGCCGCCAAGCAGATGCAGGCCTTCATCGCCGGCAGAACCTGACCCCTCCCGAGACGCCGGCTGGCCGACACCTTGTCGGTCGGCTGGCGCCGCATCCGCAAGACCGGCAGGGTGGATATCCTGCCCCGGAGGTGAGAATGTCCTTGCGCCAAACAACGCATGATCCGCGCGTGCAGGCCTTCATCCTGCTCGTCCCGGCTTTGGCCATCTACGCGATCTTCGCGCTCTACCCGATGCTCAACGTGGTCGTCATCAGCTTCCAGAAATGGAACGGGCTAGACCCGCAGCGGCCCTTCGTCGGCCTCGCGAATTACACGGCGATCTTCACGCGCGATCCGGTCTTCTGGGTCGCCTTCAAGAATACCGTGATCTGGACGCTGATGAGCCTGGTCTTCCCGCCGCTGGTCGGGCTGTTGCTCGCGCTCAGCCTCAACCAGAAGATTTTTGGCCGCAACAGCCTGCGCGCCATCTTCTACCTGCCCGTCATCATCGCGCCGATCGCCGTCGCCACGATGTGGAAATGGATGTACGATCCCTTCTTCGGCCTGTTCAGCCAGATGCTGACTTCCTGGGGCATGCAGACCTGGATCAAGGACTGGCTCGGCAACAAGGATATCGCGCTCTATTCCGTTTTCATCGCCTACCTCTGGCAGACCGTCGGCTTCTCGATGGTGCTGTTCCTGGCAGGTCTTCAGAACGTCTCGCAGACGCTGGTGGAAGCCGCCCGCATCGATGGTGCCGGCCGCTGGGCGGTCTTCAAGCATGTCACCCTGCCGGCGCTGCGCCCGACGATCACCATCGTTCTGGTTCTCTCAATCATCTCCTCGCTGAAGGCCTTCGATATCGTCTACGGCTTGACCGGCGGCGGTCCTGCCCAATCGACACAGATGCTGGCGCTCTGGGCCTTTACCCAGGCCATGCAGATCTTCGATTTCGGCCGCGGTGCAGCGATCTCTGTCGTCCTGCTTCTGATCACCATGGCGATCGTCATCCCCTATCTGCGCTGGACGCAAAAGCATGAGGAGGTCGAATCGTGACAGTTCTCGGAGCGCAAGCCGATGATCTCGACATCGATACCAAGCCGCTTCGCCTGAAGCGGGATCCCATCCTCGTCGGCTTGTGGATTGCGCTGATCCTTGTGGCGCTGATCTGGGTCGCGCCCTTTGTCTTCATCGTCTTTACGTCGCTGAAGACACCGGCTGCGGTCACCAGCACCGGCGCCTTCATGCCGCCGACGGAACTCGCCTTCCAGAACTATGCTGATGCCTGGAGCCGCGGCAATTTCGCAAGCTCCTTTTTCAACAGCGTGATCATCACCGTCATCAAGGTGCCGCTCGGCCTGGCGCTGTCGGCAATGGCGGCTTATGCGCTTGCCAAGATCAAGCTCAGGATCAGCAAGGCGCTGCTGCTGGTGGTGGTCTTCGGCACGATGATCCCCTTCCAGGTGATGCTGGCGCCGCTCTTCACGCTGGTGAATTCCTTCGGATTGATCGACACCTATCCGGGCGTCATCCTGCCCTATATCGCCTTCGGCGTACCCTATCAGGTCTTCATCCTGCACGGCTTCTTCAAGGGTATTCCGAAAGAACTGTCGGAAGCGGCACTCATCGATGGCGCGACGCATTTCACCATCTTCCGGAGGATCTTCCTGCCGGTTTGCCTGCCAGTTCTTGCCGCCTTGCTGATCCTCGACTTCGTCTCCACCTGGAACGAATTCGCCATGGCGCTCGTCCTTCTGCAGGACCAGCATATGTGGACCCTGCCGCTCGGCCTGATGTCGTTCCAGGGCCAATTTTCCAGCAATTACGGCCAACTCAACGCCGCGATCGTGATGACCGTGCTTCCGGCGACGATCGTCTATCTCATGTTCCAGCGCTACTTCGTATCCGGACTGACCTCCGGCGCCGTGAAGGGCTGATACCGAAATCTGTTCTACGAGGAGAGACATATGTCCGATGCAGCAGTCGAAAAATGGGGTGTGTTCGAAGCGGGTTTCGCCGGCCCATCCGAAGGCAATCCCTATCTCGACGTGGCATTCGATGCCGTGTTCACGCATAAGAGCCGCGAGGTCCGTGTGCCTGGCTTTTACGACGGCAACGGCACCTACCGCATCCGCTTCATGCCCGATGTCGAAGGCGAATGGTCCTTCAGGACGCGCTCGAAGACCGCCGCCCTGGACGGCAAGACGGGGCAGTTTACGGCAACCGCACCTTCCGCCGGCAATCACGGCCCGGTGCGCGTGCGCAACAAATTCCATTTCGGCTATGCCGACGGTTCGCCCTTCTTCTCCTTCGGCACGACCTGCTATGCCTGGACGCATCAGCCGCTGGAGATGCAGCAACAGACATTGGAGACGCTGAAGAAGACCCGCTTCAACAAGATCCGCATGGGCGTCTTCCCGAAGGACTATCCCTATAATACCAACGAGCCGCTGCACGCCTGCTTCGAGAAGGATGCTGACGGCAAGGAGGATTTCGACCGGCCGAACCCGGCCCTCTTCCAGCATTTCGACCGGCAGGTGGCCGCCCTTTGCGCGCTCGGCATCGAGGCCGACATCATCATCTTCCATCCCTATGACCGCTGGGGTTATGCCGACATGTCGGCCGAGCAGGATTTCCGCTATGTCGCCTATCTGGCGGCGCGGCTTTCTGCTTATCGGAACGTCTGGTGGTCGCTCGCCAACGAATATGACTTCCTGATCGACACCAAGCCGATGGAACAATGGGACCGCTATTTCCACATCCTTGAGGAAAACGACCCCTACCAGCACCTGCGCTCGATCCATAATGGCGACGTGACGGCAAATTTCGATCATCGCAAACCGTGGGTCACCCATACCTGCATCCAGAATCCGGACGTCAAGCGCACGCAGGAATGGCGCAACGCCTATGGCAAGCCGGTCGTCAACGACGAGCCAGAATATGAAGGCGACATCGTGCAGTCCTGGGGCAATCTCTCCGCCCAGGAGCTGGTGCATCGCTACTGGATAACCATGGCGCGCGGCGGTTATGCCGGCCACGGCGAGACTTATTCCCATCCCGAGGATCTGATCTGGTGGGCGAAGGGCGGCGAACTGCGCGGCGAGGCCTGGAAGCGCATCGGCTTCCTGCGCGATCTGCTCGAGGCCGACGTCAGGCACGGGCTGGAACCGCTCGGCGTCCTCGGAGAATGGCCCTGGTCACGCGTCTCTGGCGCAAGGGATGGCGACGGCGATTTCCGGCTGATCTATCTCGGCGAGCACCAGCCCGTCATCTGGTCATCAGGCCTGCCGCTCGACGACGATAATTACGAGGTCGATATCATCGACACCTGGGAGATGACGATCACGCCGGCCGAGAAGGTTGCCGCACCCGTCCCGCACCCCACTCGCCACGGCGCGATCGTGCGTGGCGGCAAGCCGGACGCGGCTTTCGGCGTCAAGCTTCCGCGCAAGCCGCATCAGGCGCTGCGTGTGCGCAGAAAGCGCTAGGGATTTAAGGAGGAGCCCATGTCCGGCTTGAACATCCAGAACGTCAAGAAATCCTTCGGCGCGGTCGACATCATCCATGGCATCGATGTCGATATCGCCGATGGCGAGTTCGTCATCCTCGTCGGCCCGTCCGGCTGTGGCAAGTCAACGCTCCTGCGCATGATTGCCGGTCTTGAGGATATCAGCGCCGGCAAGATCAGCATCGATGGGCGCGTCGTCAACAATCTGCAGCCAAAGGACCGTGACATCGCCATGGTCTTTCAGAACTACGCGCTCTATCCGCAGATGACGGTCGCCCAGAATATGGGCTTTGCGCTGGAACTCGCCGGCGCCAAGCGTCCGGAGATCGACAGGAAAGTCTCCGAAGCTGCCGCCATCCTCGGCCTGCAGCCGTTGTTGGAGCGCAAGCCGGCACAGCTTTCCGGCGGCCAGCGCCAGCGTGTCGCCATGGGTCGCGCCATCGTTCGCGATCCGAAAGTCTTCCTCTTCGACGAGCCGTTGTCGAACCTCGACGCCAAGCTGCGCGTCAAGATGCGGGCCGAGATCAAAGCCCTGCACCAGCGCCTGAAGACGACGATCGTCTATGTCACACATGACCAGATCGAAGCCATGACCATGGCCGACAAGATCGTCGTGCTGCAGGGCGGCAAGGTGGAGCAGATCGGCAGCCCGCTCGAACTCTACGACCGGCCGCGCAATATCTTCGTCGCCGGTTTCCTCGGCTCGCCGGCGATGAACTTCCTCGAAGGCACGCTCGAGACTGGCGGCAGCCCGAACCTCGCTCTTCCCGGCGGCGCACGCGTCAAACTCTCCCAGGCGCCTGAGAATTCCGCCGGCAGGCCACTGACACTCGGCATCCGCCCCGAAGATATTTCGCTCGGTGGCGAGGAAGGTGTCGAAGCGATCGTGAAGGTGATCGAGCCGACCGGGTCGGAAACCCATGTCGCCGTCGAGGTCGAGGGCAAGGAACTGACCTGGGTCCTGCGCGAACGGGTGAACCTGACGCCTGAACAGCGGGTGAGACTGTCTTTTGCGACCCCGAAAGTGCATTTCTTCGACCGGCAGACGCAGAACCGGCTTGATGCCTAGGACGGTCATGGATGGAGCGACGAGCCGGGCGGCCTGACACCGCCCGGCTCCTTGTTTACGGTGGCGGTCCGCCCCAGTCAGGCCACCGTACTGAGTGTTCGCGCAATCGCGTTGCGCCAGCCGACAATTCTCGCCTGCCTGTCGATGTCAGCCATATCAGGCTCAAAGCTGCGATCGCTCGCCCAGGCGCGTGCAAATTCCTGCCGATCCGGCCAGACACCGGCCTTCGATCCAGCAAGCCAGGCTGCGCCGAGCGCCGTCGTTTCAAGGGTCGCTGCCCGATCGACGGGACTTGAGAGAATATTGGCGAGATGCTGCATGGTCCATTCGGATGCCGACATGCCGCCATCGACGCGCAGTACCGTCTCAATCGGGTGGTCGCCCCAGTCGCTTCGCATCGCCACAAGCAGGTCGAGCGTCTGGTAGGCAACCGATTCCAGGACGGCGCGCGCCAGTTCCGCCGGGCCGCTGTTGCGTGTCAGGCCGAAAATCGCGCCGCGGGCCTCCGGATCCCAATAGGGGGCGCCGAGCCCGGTGAAAGCGGGCACGACATAGACCCTTTGCTGCGGATCGGCTCTGTCGGCCAGCGCGCCGGTCTCCGACGCATTTCCGATAATGCCGAGACCATCACGCAGCCACTGCACGGCAGCACCGGCAATGAAGATCGACCCTTCCAGCGCATAAGTGCTCTTGCCGTTCAGGCGGTAGGCGATGGTGGTGAGCAGCCGGTTCTTCGAATGCACGCGGTCGTCACCCGTATTCAGAAGTGCAAAACAACCAGTGCCGTAGGTCGATTTCACCATGCCCGGTTCGAAACAGGCATTGCCGATTGTCGCCGCCTGCTGGTCACCGGCGACACCGAGGATCGGGATCGCGGCGCCGAAAATGCCGGGATCGACGGTGCCGAAATCGTCGGCGCTGTCCTTGACCTCGGGCAGCAGCGCCCGCGGGATGCGCAGGATTTTGAGAAGCTCGTCATCCCAGCAGTTCTCGGCGATGTTGTAGAGCAGGGTTCGCGAGGCGTTGGTCGCATCGGTGACATGCGCCCGCCCCCCGGTCAGCTTGTAGATGAGCCAGCTGTCGATCGTGCCGAAACAGACCTCGCCGGCCTCGGCTCGGGCACGCAGTCCCTCGACATTGTCAAGCAGCCAGCGCAGTTTCGTTCCGGAGAAATAGGGATCGAGAAGCAGGCCGGTCTTCGCGGTGAAGAGCTTTTCGTAGCCATCCACCTTCAGCCGGTCGCACATTTCCGCGGTGCGCCTGTCCTGCCAGACGATCGCCCTGTGCAGCGGCCTGCCGGTGTCTTTTTCCCAGACGACGGTCGTTTCCCGCTGATTGGTGATGCCGATGGCAGCGATTGCGCCTGGCGCCACACCGCTCTTTGCCAGAGCGTCGCGCGCGGTCGACAGTACCGTGTCCCAGATCTCACTCGCATCATGCTCCACCCATCCGGTCTGCGGGAAATGCTGGGTGATCTCAGTCTGCGCCGAGGATGCGATCCGCATCTGAGGGTCGAAAATTATGGCCCGCGACGATGTCGTGCCCTGATCGATGGCAAGGATATGGCCGCTCATGACTTTACTTCCTGCGCAACAGCTATCGTTCCGCCGGAACGGCAGCTCTGTCCCCATTATTGTTTTGGAAAATCGGGAATGGCCGGGTGCTATCGCACCCGGCCGATGACGCTTACTTCTTGGCGTCGGCCCAGCTCTTGACGAGCTCGTCGTAGTTGACGGTGATGGGCTTTTCTTTCTCGTTCTCGATCTTCAGCTGCGGAGCGAGGTTGCCCTTCTTCACCGCATCTGCGTTCCAGTAAGCGAGATCATGCTCCTCGGCGAGCTTCGGGCCGATATCGCCCTGCACCTTGGCGCGTTCGAGGCGCTGCAGCACCTTTTCCTGTTCGGCGCACAGCGAGTCCATGGCCTCCTGCGCGGTCTTTGCACCGGAAGCGGCATCACCGATTGCCTGCCACCACAGCTGCGCGAGCTTCGGATAGTCAGGAACGTTGGTGCCGGTCGGCGACCACTGGACGCGGGCCGGCGAGCGGTAGAACTCGATCAGGCCGCCGAGCTTGGGAGCGCGCTCCGTGAAGCTCTTGTCGCGGATGGTCGATTCGCGGATGAAGGTAAGGCCGACATGGCTCTTCTTCACGTCCACAGTCTTCGAGGTGACGAACTGCGCATAGAGCCATGCGGCCTTGGCGCGATCGTCAGGCGTCGACTTCATCAGCGTCCAGGAACCGACGTCCTGATAACCGAGCTTCATGCCGTCCTTCCAGTAGACGCCATGCGGGCTGGGGGCCATGCGCCACTTCGGGGTACCGTCTTCGTTCATGACCGGCAGGCCGGGCTTGACCATGTCAGCGGTAAAGGCCGTATACCAGAAGATCTGCTGGGCAACCGCACCCTGCGCCGGAACCGGGCCGGATTCGGAGAAGGTCATGCCACCTGCTTCCGGCGGAGCATAGCCCTTGATCCAGTCGAGATACTTCTGGATCGAATAGACGGAAGCCGGGCCGTTTGTGTCACCGCCGCGTGCGACGCAGGAGCCGACCGGACGCGAATTCTCGTCGACCTTGATGCCCCATTCGTCGACCGGAAGACCGTTCGGCAGGCCCTTGTCGCCGTTGCCGGCCATGGACAGCCAGGCATCGGTGAAGCGCCAGCCGAGCGACGGGTCCTTCTTTCCATAGTCCATATGGCCGAAGACCTTCTTGCCGTTCACGTCGCGGCCGGTGAAGAATTCGGCAATGTCCTCATAGGCCGACCAGTTGACGGGAACGCCGAGGTCGTAGCCGTATTTCGCCTTGAAATCGGCCTTGTTCTTCTCGTCGTTGAACCAGTCGTAGCGGAACCAGTAGAGGTTCGCGAACTGCTGGTCGGGAAGCTGGTAGAGCTTCTTGTCCGGCGCGGTCGTGAACTTGGTGCCGATGAAGTCGTCGAGATCGAGGCCGGGATTGGTGACATCCTTGCCTTCATTGGCCATCCAGTCCGTCAGCGAACGGGCCTGCTGATAGCGCCAATGGGTACCGATCAGGTCGCTATCGTTGACATAGGCGTCGTAGATGTTTTCGCCCGACTGCATCTGCGTCTGCAGCTTTTCGACCACGTCGCCTTCGCCGATCAGGTCATGGGTGACCTTGATGCCGGTAATCGCGGTGAAGGCAGGCGCCAGCACCTTCGATTCATACTCATGCGTTGTCAGCGTTTCGGACACGACCTTGATGTCCATGCCGGCGAAAGGCTTGCCCGCATCGACGAACCATTGCATTTCCTTTTCCTGGTCCGCGCGCGTAAGCGTCGAGAGATCGCCGACCTCCTTGTCGAGGAAGGTTTTCGCCTCATCCATGCCGGCATAGGCGGAGCCCGCCATGGCCAGCAAAATGCCTGCTGTCGTCACTAGTAGATGCCGTCGCATAATATCCTCCCAGGTTTAGCGATTGCAGTCCTTACGTCTCAGGCGGCCAGTACCCCCGGCCATCCGTATCAGCTTGGAATCACACGTAACGGAACACGCCGATGGCGTAGATCACGGAGATGCCAAGAGCCCACCACAGGCTGGGTCCGACAAGACCCAACCATGCGAGATGAATGAATGCTGCGCCGAGCAGCGAGATGAAGAGCCGGTCGCCGCGCGTCGTCTCGAACCGAAGCAAGCCAACGCGCGGCGAGCCGCCCGGCGAAAAATATTCCCAGACGCTCATGGCGATGAGCAGGGTCAGGATCGTGAGAAAGAAGAGCGCCGTCGGCAGCGTCCAGGCCATCCACGAAAGGGTCATGTCCGGTCCTCCTCAGACGCGGCCCAGGGCAAAGCCCTTGGCGATGTAGTTGCGAACGAAATAGATGACGAGCGCACCGGGAATGATGGTCAGCACGCCGGCTGCCGCGAGCACACCCCAGTCCATCCCGGCTGCCGAGACCGTGCGCGTCATGATCGCCGAGATCGGCTTCGCCGCCGTCGTCGTCAGCGTACGCGCAAGCAGGAGTTCGACCCATGAGAACATGAAGCAGAAGAAGGCGGCGACACCGACCCCGCTTGCAATCAGCGGCATGAAGATCTTCACGAAGAAGCGCGGGAAGGAATAGCCGTCGATATAGGCCGTCTCGTCGATCTCCTTCGGCACGCCGGACATGAAACCTTCGAGGATCCAGACCGCCAGCGGCACGTTGAAGAGGCAATGGGCAAGCGCCACTGCGATATGCGTGTCGATCAGGCCAAAGGCGGAATAGAGCTGGAAGAATGGCAGCGCGAATACGGCCGGCGGCGCCATGCGGTTAGTCAAGAGCCAGAAGAACAGGTGCTTGTCGCCTAAAAAGCGATAGCGCGAGAAGGCGTAAGCGGCCGGCAGCGCGGCAAGCACCGAGATGACCGTGTTCATCGCCACGTAGATGATCGAGTTGATATAGCCGTTATACCAGGACGGGTCGGTGAAGATGACGGCATAGTTCCTGATTGTCGGGTTCTGCGGCCAGAGCGAGAAGGTGCCGGTGATCTCGGCATTCTCCTTGAAGCTCATGTTGACCAGCCAGTAGATCGGCAGCAGCAGGAAGAGGATATAGATCGTCGTGACCACCCAGGAGAGGTTTCCAGCGGGCTTGTATTTCATTCTTGAAACCATGGATCTCTCCTTTCTCAAGCGTTTGCGTCACTGCTGGTCATGACCGTGTAGAAGATCCACGACAGGAGCAGGATGATCAGGAAGTAGACGATCGACATTGCCGCCGCAGGCCCGAGATCGAACTGACCGACGGCCATCTTGACGAGATCGATCGACAGGAAGGTGGTCGAATTGCCCGGCCCGCCGCCGGTAACGACGAAAGGCTCGGTGTAGATCATGAAGCTGTCCATGAAACGAAGCAGCACGGCGATCAGAAGCACGCGCTTCATCTTCGGCAGCTGGATGTAGCGGAAGACGGACCAGCGCGAGGCGCCGTCGATCTTGGCCGCCTGGTAATAGGCGTCGGGGATCGACACGAGGCCGGCATAGCAGAGCAGCACGACAAGGCTCGTCCAGTGCCAGACATCCATGACGATGATGGTGATCCAGGCATCGAGCGGATCGCGGACATAGTTGTAGTCGAGGCCAATCGCTTCCAGCGTATGGCCGAGCAGGCCGATATCGACGCGACCGAAGACCTGCCAGATGGTGCCGACGACGTTCCACGGGATCAGCAGCGGCAGCGCCATCAGGACGAGGCAGACAGGCACGCCGATGCCCTTCTTCGGCATGTTGAGCGCGATGAAGATGCCGAGCGGAATTTCGAGCGCCAGGATGATGATCGAGAAGAGCAGGTTGCGCTGCAGGGCTGCCCAGAAGCGATCCGACTCCAGGGTCTGCACGAACCAGTCCGTGCCGGCCCAGAAGAACTCGTTATTGCCGAACGTATCCTGCACCGAATAGTTGACGACCGTCATCAGCGGAATGGCCGCCGAGAAGGCGACGAGCACCAGGACAGGCAGAACCAGAAACCAGGCCTTGTTGTTCCATGTCTTTTCCATGACTCAGGCCTCCCTGCCGACACGCCAGGAATCGGCGTAGATGCTAATCGCCGCGGGGTCGAAACTGACCCGCGCATCTTCCGGGATCTCGGCGTCCTCCGATAGGACGATCGCCAGCGGCTGGCCGGCAAAACGGGCGCGTACGATCTTCTGGCGACCGATATCCTCGACCTTCGAGATCGATACCGGCATTCCGTCACGGCCAAGCCGGATGAATTCGGGACGGATGCCGAGCTCGACCTTGGCGGCCCGCGACGTGTCGGGCGCATAATCGAGATTGATGGTCTCTCCGCCGACACTGACGCTGGAACCAGCGACCTTCGCGGGCATGACGTTCATGCCGGGCGAGCCGATGAAATAGCCGACGAATGTGTGGCTTGGCCGCTCGAAGAGTTCGGCCGGCGTGCCGATCTGGACGATCTCGCCTTCATACATGACCACCACCTTTTCGGCGAAGGTCAGCGCTTCCGTCTGGTCATGCGTGACATAGACCATGGTGAAGCCGAACTGCTTGTGCAGGCGCTTCAGCTGCGAGCGCAGCACCCATTTCATATGCGGATCGATGACGGTCAGTGGTTCATCGAACAGGATGGCGTTGACGTCATTGCGCACGAGGCCGCGGCCGAGCGAGATCTTCTGCTTCTGATCGGCCGTCAGGCGCTGCGCCTTGCGTTTTGCCCAGTCGGTCAGATCGATCATCTCGAGGATTTCGCGGACGCGCCGGTCGACCTCGGGTTCGGCAACGCCCCTGTTGCGCAGCGGAAAGGCCAGATTGTCGTAGACGGTCATCGTGTCGTAGATGACCGGGAACTGGAAGACCTGCGCAATATTGCGCGCCTGCGTCGAAAGATTGGTGACATCGCGGCCATCGAAAAGGATGCGTCCGTGCGAGGGCTGCAACAGGCCGGAAATGATGTTGAGCAGCGTGGTCTTGCCGCAGCCGGAGGGACCGAGCAGCGCATAGGCGCCGCCATCGGTCCATTCGTGGTCGACTTCCTTCAGCGCATAATCCTTGTCCGACTTCGGATCGGGGCCATAGGCGTGGCGGATATGGTCGAGCGTGATTCGTGCCATTGAAACCTCCTATGCCGCCTGGCTGCCGGTTGCGATTGCCCGCCCATCAGGCCCGAAGGCCATGAGATGGCGGGTGTCCAGGAAGACGGCGATCTCGGTATCGGGATCGATGTCGTGAATGCCATGCGCCAGCATCACCCAGCGCACACCGTTGAAATCGACATGCACGAAGCTTTCCGAGCCGGTGATTTCGGAAATCTGCGTGCGCGCCGTCAGTCGCGGCGAAGCCGGAGTCTGGGCTTGCAGTGACAGATGATGCGGGTGGAAGGCGATCGTGACGGCGCCATCCGGCGTGGCGGCAAGATGCGCCGGCACGACGATCTCAGCGCCAGCTCCATGGCGGAAGATGCTGCCGTTCTTCTCCACCTCGATGAAGTTCAGCGGCGGGTCGGCGAAGGTCTTGGCGGTGACGAGATCGACCGGGCGGCGATAGACCTCGATCGTCTTGCCGAACTGCGTCACGCGGCCTTCGCTCAGCGTCACCGTATTGCCGCCGAGCAAAAGGGCTTCGGAAGGTTCGGTCGTCGCATAGACGAAGATGGCGCCGGATTGCGCGAAGATACGCGGCAGTTCCTCGCGCAGTTCCTCGCGCAGCTTGTAGTCCAGATTGGCGAGTGGCTCGTCGAGCAACACGAGGCTGGCATTCTTGACGAGCGCGCGGGCAAGGGCGGTACGCTGCTGCTGGCCGCCGGAAAGATTGAGCGGCGTGCGGTCGAGATAGGGCGTCAGCTTCAGAAGCTCTGCGGCCTTGCGCACTTCGATATCGATCGTCTTGGCATCGTGCCCGGCAATGCGCATCGGCGAGGCGATGTTTTCATAGACGCTGAGTGCGGGATAATTGATGAACTGCTGGTAGACCATCGCGACATTGCGCTTCTGCACCGGCATGCCGGTGACGTCGGCGCCGTCGAAATGCACGGAACCGCTGGTCGGCCGATCGAGGCCGGCCATCAGCCGCATCAATGATGTCTTGCCGGAGAGCGTCGGTCCGAGCAGGACGTTCAGCGATCCCCGTTCAAATGTCAGGTCCGTCGGGTGAATATGGTATTCACCGCCGACCATCTTTGCGGCATGGCGCAATTCGAGCATTCCGGTTCCCGTGCCTCCTCAAGACGGGGACCACATGCCGGCTTAGCCTGCGAGTTTCGCGGGCAGAGCGGCGATGTACTCCTCCAAAATATCTATCTGTTGTGGTGTCATGTGCAGGCCGGCCTTGGTTCTCCGCCAGAGCACATCGTGGGCAGTGACGGCCCATTCATTGTCGATCAGGTATCGGACCTCGGCCTCGTAGAGGTCGGATCCGAACAGCCGGCCGAGATCGTCGATCTTTGCGGCATTGCCGAGAAGCGTTGCAGCCTTCGTGCCGTAGCGGCGAATGAGACGTCGGGCATGCGCATCGGCCAGGAACGGATAGCGGCTCTTGAGCTTGACGACCTCGCCCTCATAGCCCTGCACCGGAAAATCCCCGCCCGGCAGATGGCTGCCCGCCGTCCACGGCCTGCCCTTGACGCCGATCGCCTCGCCGATCTTCTCCAGCGCATGTTCCGACAGACGCCGGTAGGTGGTGAGCTTGCCGCCGAAGACATTGAGAAGCGGCGCCTCGCCCGCCTTGCCCTCGACCTTCAGGACATAATCGCGCGTGGCCTCCTGCGCCTTCGAGGCGCCGTCGTCGAAGAGCGGACGCACCGCCGAATAGGTCCAGACGATATCCTCGGGTCTGACCGGCTCCTTGAAATATTCAGACGCCGCATTGCAGAGATAGACGGTCTCCTCCTCAGAGATCTTCACATCCTTCGGATCGGCGGTGTAGTCGCGGTCGGTGGTGCCGATCAGGGTAAAATCGGTCTCATAGGGGATGGCGAAGATGATGCGGTTGTCGGGGTTCTGGAAGAAATAGGCGCGCGGCCCCTCGAACTTCTTCTTCACGATGATGTGGCTGCCCTGGACGAGACGCACATGGCGGGCCTCGTTATGGCCGAAGGCGGAGCGGATGACATGGTCGACCCAGGGGCCGGCGGCATTGATCAGCATGCGGGCCTGATGGCGCTCGCTCTTGCCGGTGAGACTGTTGATCGTCTCGATCTGCCAGACGTTGCTTGCCTGCGCATCCTTTTCCTGATGGGCGGAGACGACCTTGGTGCGCGGCATGATCGTGGCGCCCTTGTCGGCGGCATCGCGGGCATTGAGCACCACCATGCGGGCATCGTCGACCCAGCCGTCGGAATATTCGAAGGCCTTCGTAAACAGCGCCTTCAGCGGTTTTGCCGCCGCATCGCTGCGCATGTTCAAGACCGCAGTCGGCGGCAACAGCTTGCGGCCGCCGAGATGGTCATAGAGGAAGAGGCCGAGGCGGATCATCCAGGCCGGCCTGATCCCGCCCTTGTGATAGGGCAGCACGAAGCGCAAAGGCCAGATGATATGCGGGGCCATGGCCCACAGGATCTCGCGCTCCATCAGCGATTCCCGCACCAGGCGGAACTCGTAATGTTCGAGATAACGCAAACCGCCATGGATGAGCTTGGTGGCACCCGACGAGGTGCCGGAGGCGAAATCGTTCATCTCCGCAAGCGCCACCGTATAACCACGACCCACGGCATCGCGCGCTATCCCGCAGCCGTTGATCCCGCCACCAATGACGAAAATATCGTGGATTCGGCCCATATTCCCCCCGTTCGAGCCAAGACAGCGCAACAGTTCCTCCAACCGTTGCGAAAGTGAGGGTGATTAAATCGAAAATTTTCCGAATGTCAAACGAATGTTATTGGCCGTAAAAATCAGCGGTTAGCTTTCGCTGCTTCGATCAACACGACACCGCTCTGCTGACAGATATTGCGGATGGAGGGCGAATCGCATTGGTCGGTAATGAAAGTATGGACCTGCGAAATCTGGCCGATCCGGACAGGCGCAGTGCGCTCGAACTTGGTTGAATCCGCAACCAGGATAACGTGTCGCGCATTGGCGATGATAGCCTGCGCCACCTTCACCTCACGGAAATCGTAGTCGAGAAGCGCGCCATCCGGATCGATCGCCGATGCTCCGATCACGGCATAATCGACCTTGAACTGGCGGATGAAGTCGACCGCCGCCTCGCCGACGATGCCGCCGTCGGACTGGCGCACCACGCCGCCGGCGATCACCACCTCGATATTGTCGATCAGCCGCAATCTATTGGCAACATTGATGTTATTGGTGATCACCATCAATTCGTGATGATCCGAGAGCGCTTCTCCGACAGCTTCCGTGGTCGTGCCGATATTGATGAAAAGCGAACTGTTGTTGGGAATGAGATCAGCGGCAGCCACACCGATCGCCTGTTTCTCCATCGCGGCGATCTGGCGCCGTGCATCGTAGCGGACATTTTCCGTCCCGCGCGGAAAGGTTGCGCCTCCGTGAATGCGGGTCAGGAGCTGTGCATCGCAGAGATCGTTCAGATCCTTGCGGATCGTCTGCGGTGTCACGGCAAACTGCGCCGCCAGATCATCGACCAGCACCCTGCCCGACGATCTCGCAAGTGCGATGATCTTCTCCTGGCGATCCGACAGAAACATGCGCCCTCCCTTCGTTTCGCTTTCATCTTTAGCGAAACTTCGCCTCAAGGCAAAGCGATCGATACTGGTGCGATCCTCCGGATCAATCCCACCGTTCACTGCTTTCGAACATGAACGAGTGCTGAAATCCCTTTGGATATTGCAAAGCCCGCCCCGCCTCTGCCTTGTTGCGCGCTTAACGTATTATGCGATTCGCTATCCGCGACGGGGCGGAGCATGCACGAGGGACAAAAGGAGAGTTCGATGACAGACGCCAAGAGCGGCATTACGGGACTACGGCCGCAGATCACGGTGATTGGCGTCGGCGGAGGCGGCGGAAACGCGATCAACAACATGATCGCCGAAAAACTGGCGGGCGTCGATTTCATCGCCGCAAATACGGATGCCCAGGTGCTGGCGACCTCCAAGGCGACGCGCCGCATCCAGCTCGGCGCGCATGTCACCGAAGGTCTCGGCGCCGGCTCCCTGCCGGAAGTCGGCCGCGCGGCTGCCGAAGAATCGCTCGACGAGATCATGGATCACCTGAGCGGCTCGCATATGTGCTTCGTCACGGCCGGCATGGGCGGCGGCACCGGCACGGGTGCGGCACCGGTCATTGCGCATGCCGCCCGTGCAGCCGGCATCCTGACGGTCGGCGTCGTCACCAAGCCCTTCACCTTCGAGGGCAATCGCCGCATGAAGATGGCCGAAGCCGGCATCGAGGCGCTGCGCCAGGCAGCCGACACCGTCATCGTCATTCCCAACCAGAACCTCTTCCGCATCGCGGACGCCAAGACCACCTTCGCCGATGCCTTCATGACCGCGGACCGCGTGCTTTATGCCGGCGTGGGCTGCATCACCGATCTCATCGTCAAGGAAGGACTGATCAATCTCGACTTCGCCGATGTGAAGTCCGTCATGCGCGGCATGGGCCGCGCCATGATGGGCACGGGCGAGGCTGAGGGCGAAGCACGGGCGATGAAGGCGGCGGAAGCCGCAATCGCCAACCCACTGCTCGACGATATCTCGATGAAGGGCGCCAAGGGTGTGCTGATCTCGATATCAGGCGGTTCCGACATGACCCTCTTCGAGGTGGACGAGGCCGCAAGCCGCATTCGCGATGAAGTCCAGGACGACGCCGAAATCGTCGTCGGCGCAATCTTCGACCGCGGCCTCGACGGCAAGTTCCGCGTCTCCGTCGTTGCGACCGGGCTCGAAGGCGCAGGCCCCGTCGCAGCCGTGCCGAACTTGGCCGCAGGGCAGGTCTCGAACCGCACGCTGCAGTAGATCGATAAGATCGCCTGACCGCCACGCAGATCCTCGCAGCGGTGACGAACAACTGAGAGAGATAGGATTGACCGCCACCGGTGCGGCATCCTGGCTCTCTCAGCACCAACGTGACGAGGTTCCAAGCGCCGTTAGCGCAGAATCATGTCGGACGCCTTCTCGGCAATCATGATCACCGGGGAGTTGGTATTACCGGAGACGATCGTCGGCATGACCGAAGCGTCGACAATGCGCAAAGCGCCCACGCCATGCACTCTCAACTGTTCGTCGACGACAGCCATGCCGTCACGCCCCATCTTGCAGGTTCCAACCGGGTGGAAGATCGTGGTGGCGATGTCCCCAGCGCGGCTGATCAATTCATCATCGCTTTGAAATTCCTTGCCAGGAAGCATCTCCTGCGGCCGGAACTTCGAGATGGCGCTCGTCTGCATGAGACTGCGGGCATGGCGGATGGATTTTGCGGCAAGGATGCGATCTTTGCTGGTCGAGAGGTAGTTGGGCTTGATCTCGGGAGCTACGGACGCATCCGGCCCGGCAATGTGGACCGTCCCCCGGCTCTCCGGTCTCAGGTTGCAGACCGATACAGTCACCGCGGGATAGCGGTGCAGCGGTTCGCCGAGCCTGTCGGTGCTGAGCGGCTGCACATGATATTCGAGATCGGCGGTCGCGACTGCCGGGTCGCTCCTTGCGAAAATACCGAGCTGACTTGGCGCCATCGAGAGCGGGCCGGAGCGGCGTAGCGCATATTGCAAGCCCATGCCCGCACGGGCGAAAAGATTGTGGTAGAGCTGGTTCAACGTCTTTGCCCCCTCGATCCGGAAAACCGTCCGGATCTGAAGGTGGTCCTGCAGGTTCTCGCCGACGCCGTGAAGCGCGTGAGCCACGTCGATATTGACGGAGGACAACAAATCCGGGCGGCCAATCCCGGAAAGTTCCATGATTTTCGGCGAGTTGATGGCACCGGCCGAAAGGATGACTTCACGACCGGCATGCACGACATGGATCTGCCCGTTCAAACGGAAGCGGACTCCGGTTACACGACGTCCGCCGAGCACCAGCCGCTCCGTTTCCGCTCCGGTCAGCACGCGAAGGTTAGGGCGCCGCATTGCGGGGCGCAGAAATGCCTTGGTGGTATTCCAGCGAACGCCGCCGCGCTGATTGACCTCGAAATAGCCCGATCCCTCGTTGTCACCGCCGTTGAAATCATCGGTCTTGGGAATGCCGAGCTCCTCGGCTGCGTCGCGAAAGGCATCCAGGATCGGCCAGGAAAGTCGCTGCCGTTCCACGCGCCATTCGCCGCCTGCCCCGTGCATGGCAGAATTGCCGCGGTAGTTATCCTCGGATTTGAGGAAATAGGGAAGCACGTCATCCCATCCCCAACCTTCGTTGCCCGCCTGCCGCCAGCCATCATAGTCGGCGGCCTGCCCCCGCATGTAGATCATGCCATTGATCGACGAACAGCCGCCAAGCACCTTGCCGCGCGGATAAGGAAGCGACCGGCCATTCACCCCCCCCTCGGCGGCGGTGCGCATCATCCAGTCGGTACGCGGATTTCCCATGCAGAAGAGATATCCGATCGGCACATGCACCCAGTGATAACGATCGCTGCCGCCAGCCTCGAGCAAGAGGACACGGTTGGCCGGATTTGCCGACAGCCGATTGGCAAGAACGCATCCGGCCGAGCCTGCCCCCACGATGATGAAGTCGTAAGAGCCCGCGTCGGCAACCACTTCCGTTAAAGGCCCGCTCACGCCGCTGCTCCTGCAACATCGGCTTTCGCCGACACGAGCCGCCGCCAGATCGGAGCCATTGCCTCGGCGATATCGCGATAGAGGCCATAACGGCGCGCATAGTGGGCTTCCAGCCGTCTATCAGGGATGTAATTGCGTTCCATGCGAACCATCGAGGCGGCGCCGGCCTCGAACGACGGAAAGACGCCGGCGCCGGTTCCCGCCGCAATCGCGGCCCCGAGCGCGCCCGTTTCTCGTGAGCGGGCGATCGAAACCGGCACGCCCAGAACATCGGCGAATATCTGCGGCCAGATCAGGCTTCGCGAGCCTCCACCGGAAAGGACGGCTTCGTCGAATGTTGCCCCGGCACTGCGCATGGTCTCGACGTGTTGACGATGGCCGAAAGCGACCCCTTCAAGGACCGCTCGCACCAGATGGCCCCTCGTGTGCCAGCCAGCAACGCCATAGAAGCCGGCGCGGGCATTGCCATCCTGCTGCGCGCCATACAGGAACGGATGATAGAGCGGATCGTCAGCGCCGGGCTCGACGGCAGCGGCGAGCGCCGCGCAATGATCGAAAGGCGAGCGCTCGTCGGGCGAGGCGTCGGGGAAAAGCTCCCGCACCAGCCATTCGAGGTTCGCAGCCGATGTGGCGCTGGACTCGATCGCCATGTATCGCTCCCGGTCGAATGTGGACGACATGAAGACTGGCCCGGCCAGTTGCGGCGCATCGATAATCACCTGATTGATGCTCCAGGTCCCGGCGATGATCGAGGCAGCACCCGTCCGGGTCACGCCGGATCCGATCGCCGAAGCAACGACATCGAACAGGCCGCCGACCACAGGTGTGCCGACGGCAAGACCCGTCTGCGCGGCCGCCGCCGCCGTGACATGACCTGCGATATCCGAGCTCTCGAGCAATCCTGGCAGCATCGCCAGGCAATCGCCGAGGCCATAGGCATCCATCAAGGTCTCGCTGTAGCGGCGGTTGGCAACGTCAAGCAGGCCGCAACCTGTCATGTCGGACACCTCGCTGACGCGGGCATCCGTCAGGCGGTTGACGATAAAGTCCTTGCAGAGGAATACCGTGCCGATCCTGCCGAAGATCTCCGGCCGGTGGCGTTTCAGCCAGGCAAGAAGCGTCGGCGTCTGCGATGGCCAAGGGCGCTGCCGTCCGATCGGATAGGTGCGATCGCCGATGCCCTGTGTCTGCCATTCCTCGACCAGAGCCGCAGCGCGCGTGTCGAGCGACTGGATGCCGAGCAATGGTTCACCCTCGCGATCAAGCGCGTAGAGACCGTTACCATGTCCTGCGCAGCCGATCGCGATAATCTCCTCGGGCCGGATGCGGGCCTGCTCGATACAGCTGCTGATGACCTGACGTGCATTCGTCCACAATTCGTCCAGGCCACGCTCGACATGGCCGGGGCATGGCATGCGGCTGTGCCCCTCGGCTGACGCGGCAGCGACCTCGTTGCCCTGCCGGTCAAAGATCACGGCCTTGATCACGGTGTTGCCGGCATCGAGCCCCAACAGATAATTTCCCATGCAGAACTCCTCCCCAGGTTCAGCAACTATTTTCAATCGCGCTCGTAGAGCGCAAAGGCTTCCTCGCCAGTAGCGTCGCCATGCACGATGGCCATCAGCCCGCGCACGACTGCCCCTGGATTGGCGTGCTGATAGATGTTGCGTCCGTAGACCATGCCGACCGCCCCCTGCCGCATCAAGGCCGCAGACTTGTCGAACACGGTCCGAAGATCCTCCTTGCCGCCGCCACGCACCAGAACCGGGCAACGCGCCGCCTCCACGACCCTGTGGAAATCTTCCGCATTGGTTGTCGGATCGGCCTTGACGATATCGGCGCCCATTTCGCGCGCAAGCCGTGTCAGGGTGACGATCTTGTCGGCATCGCCATCGACCATGTATCCGCCCTTTTCCGAGACCGGCTGCATGACCAGAGGTTCGATCATCAGCGGCATTCCGTACTTGTCGCAATCGGCGCGGACACGTGCGATGTTCTGCACGCATTGGCGAAAGAGATCCGGCTCGTCAGGCAGCATGAAGAGATTGACGACGACGCAGGCCGCGTCCATCTCGAGCGCGCCAATCAGCGGCTCGGCCTCATTCTGCAGCACCGCCCACATGTCGCGGTGTCGAATCCTGTTATAAGGGTTGCCCATGTCGATCCGCATTACCAGCGCCGGCTTGTTCTTGCCGGCGACATTCTGGAGCAGATCGGCCTGGCCATAGTTCATCTGGATGGCGTCCGGGCCAGCGGCCGTCAGCGCCTCAACGACCGATTTCATGTCCTCAAGGCCGCTCAGGAAGGACGGCTCGTTGCAGACACCGTGATCGATCGCAACGTCGAGGCAGCGACCATGACCGAAGAGCCGGTTCATCCGGACTTTCATGTTGTTTCGCATTTCTTGCTCCTTTGTTCGTTCCGTGCGGAAAGGCTGAGTTCGTCGACGCCGTGGCGGTCGCGCAAAAGGGTGAGGAAGCGGCTTCGCTCCGCAGCCCGCAGAGCTGGCGTCCAGGCCTTCTCCGCTGCCAGAAGATCGAGGACGGCATCCGTCATCTCGAGCGACAGCGTGCCGGTGATCGCCAGCGTCGTTCGCCGGAGCAGAACGTCATCGAGATGCTCGACGGCTTCGTTCCTGATGAGGAAGAGAATTTCGCGCTCCGAATAGGCCGCCTGCGGCAGGGGTGCATCAGGCGCAGCCACGATGAAGGCCGCGATCGCTTCGGCTTCCGTCCCGTAGCGGGAGAAGAGTTCTCCCATGCGATCGCCGGAAATGCCTTTTTCCCTGGCCGTCCTGGCAATCCATTCCGCGCGATCCGGTGGGAATCGCCTGCCACCACCAATTGGCCGCTCAGCGGTTGTTACGCGACGTGTCCTGCCGAGACGTTCCAGAGCGAGATCGGCCGCAAGTTCGCCGAACGAGCGAAAGGTCGTCCATTTGCCGCCGATCATGCACAGCACCGCCGGCCCACTGCCGGAAGTTTCCACGATGGTACAGAAATGGTCGCGCGGGATGCGACCGGTGAAGCTGTCCTTGCTCGTCGGCAGCGGGCGCACGCCCGAGAATTGAAAACTGATTTCCTCCGCCCGGATCTTGATGCCAGGCAGCACGAAGCCAAGCGATTGCAGGATATAGTCTCGCTCGTCGGCTTCGCAGCGCACGGTTTCGGGATCATCGACGCGAATATCGGTCGAGCCGACCAGCACCTTGCCGAGGTAGGGAAACAGGATGCAGATCCTTCCATCCTCGTTCTCGTAGTAGATCATGTGACCCGCCAGGGCGTCGTAGAGTTCGGCGTTGTCGATGATGAGGTGAGATCCCTTGGTGCCACCCATCAGGGTTGCCGGGCGGGCATCCGGCGAGAAAAGAGTGTCGTTGGTAATGTCGATCCATCCGCCTGTTGCGTTGATGATGAGTGTGGGGTCGACCTCCGCGGAGCGGCCGCTGACAAGGTCGCGAACGACAAACTGCCCGGGACCCGCTGCACGAATGTCGGCGTAGTTCAGCGCTCCTGCGCCAGCGCCAGCAAGAAGGGCATCATCGAGCAGCTCGATGCCCAAACGTTCGGGGTGACTGACCCACGCATCGTAGTAGGTCGCAGAACTTCTGATCTCCGGGTTGAGCGCCGGCCACTTCGCAAGCGTTGTGCGTCGGCCGCGAAACTTGTGGCGCGGCATCATTGCCCGTTTGCACGTGAGGAAATCATAGATGCTGAGCCCCATCTTGATTGCGACCGCGCCGCGACGGCTGGGGCGACGGGTCAGCCCCAGGAATCGGACGATGCCGTTGCCCAGCCCCGAAAAGGCATCGAAGACAGGGACCGTCGTCGGCAAGGGGGCGACATAGTGCGGAGCATTTCGCAACAACCGGTCGCGCTCGACAAGCGATTCCTGCACCAGCTTGAACTCGCCATTCTCAAGGTAGCGAAGTCCGCCATGCACCATCCGTGACAGCGCCGCACTCGCTCCGGAGCAATAATCATGCCTCTCGACGAGAAGGACGTTGAGCCCCTGCAGCGCCAGCTCCCGGAAGACGCTGATGCCGTTGATACCGCCGCCGATGACGCACACGTCCACCTTCGGGCTTCGTCGAAGCCCGTCCAATATCTCTTCGCGATTCATGATGCGATCCGTTACCTGTCCATAGCCGTCAGTTTCGTCGCAATGGCCGCATCGATGGCCGAGTGATCGTCCGGGTCAAGGCGGATCGTGCCAGCCCGTGCATTGTCGAGCGCCTGCGCAGGGTTGCGTGCGCCGCAAAGGGCGAATGTCACGCCGGGCTGCGCAAGCGTCCAGGCGATGACGATTTGTGCAACGCTTGCTCCGTGCTTCCCGGCGACCGGCCCGATGGCTGCGGCGAAGGCCATCGCCTTCTCGCGATTGGAAATGGAAAAGCGCGGATTGTCTCGTCGCTGATCGTCACCGGAAAAGGCCCGATCCGGACCGACTGTCCCGGACAAGAGGCCAAGTGCAAGCGAAGAATAGCTGAGCGTCGAAATGCCGTTCGGCCGCGTAAGCGGCAAGAGATCGGCCTCGATTTCCCGGTCTACCATGCTGAAGCGCTCCTGGATGGCATCCAGGCCGCCGACGGAAATATAGGTTTCAAGCTCGGCAGCACTGACGTTGCTGGCACCGATCGCACGAATCTTGCCCGCGGCCTTCAGCTCTTCCAGCGCGCGCATCGTCTCCTCGATGGGTGTCGTCGGATCCTGCCAGTGGGTGATGTAGAGATCGATATGATCGGTGCGAAGGCGCCGCAGGCTCTCCTCGACTTCATAAAGGATTGCGTCGCGGCCGAGGTAGCGGTGGACCGGCTTGCGATCCTGATCGAAGAAATGTTTGCCCTTGTCCGTGTGCCACACGAGCCCGCACTTGGTCGCGATGACGGCCTTGTCGCGGCGGCCTTTCAACGCCTTGCCGACGATCTCCTCGGATCGGCCAAGTCCGTAGGCGGGTGCCGTGTCGATCAGCGTCACGCCGGCGTCGAGCGAAGCCTGGATTGCTGCGATCGATTCCGCCTCGTCCGTGCCTCCCCACATCCAGCCGCCGATCGCCCAGGTTCCAAGCCCGACCGCCGAGGCGACCACACCCGACCTGCCGATTTCACGCATCAACTGTTGCCCGCTCATGCGTGCTGTCCTTTGCCTGCGGCCAACGCGAGAATGCGTGCGCCGGTTGCCTCGTCGGTTACGAGCGTATCGAGATGATGACCCCGCATGACGCTCAAGATCGGCCCTGCCTTGTTTGGTCCGCTGGCCACGCCAATCTTCATCGGGATCGACGCGAATTCGGGAAGGGTCAGCGATACCAACGAACGATTGAGGCTGTAGTCACACACGCTGCCATGATCGTCGAGCAGATGCGCAAGCAGCTCGCATGAGGCGCGGGAGCGCTCGATCGCAGCCCGGTCGGTGCTGGAGGACGGATGCAGGTCGTAATAGCTTGAATCATCCGACAAGATCGAACCGATGCCGACGACGGCGACCTTGGCCTCACGCGCCCGCTTGAAGACATCGGCAACCGAGCGCATGTTCATCAGCATCCCCCGTTCGGCGGCGCTGTCGGCAAAGAGGGGGGCATGGATCTGGAACGAGCGGCCTCCAAGCCGGTCGGCCATCATCGTCGAGACGTGGTTCACATCCGTGTAGTGCTTGCCCTGAACGCATCCCGTTGCCGGTATAACCTCGACGTCGAAGCGCCGCGGCGGCTGCAGGCCGGCAACGACGGCGCTGACGCCCTTGCCGCCCGTGATGCAGATCGTGTCGCCATCAGTGATCTCCTCGATGAGCAGCCGCGCTGCCGCCTCGCCAACGGCCTGCAATGCGGTTTGCGGATTGTCGGATACGGTCGGCACGACAATCGCCCGGCTGATTCCGCCAAGCGCCAGAAGCTGTTCTTCCATATCGACCAGCGGCTCGACCGGCGATTTGATCTTGATTTCCACGAGGCCGAGCTGGCGACCGCGCTTGATCAGCCGGTTGACGGTGGCGTGAGAGATGCCGAGCTGATCAGCGATCTGCGCCTGCGTCAAACCTTCCAGGAAATGCAGGACGAGAGCCTGGTGCATCTGGCGTGCGATGACGATTTCTTCGCGTGGCGCAGAGACGATCTTGGGTTTGGCAATCGGCATGTCAGGCAGCCTTCCGCTTGTGCAAGAAATGATCGATGGAAACGGCAGCCAGGAGAATGCAGCCTTTTATCATATCCTGCCAGTAGACCGAGACATTCAAGAGGATCAGCGAACTGCTGACCACCGACAGAAGCGCGATACCGAGGATGGCGCCGAGGATGGTGCCGGAGCCGCCGCTGAGCGATGCGCCGCCGATCACGGCAGCGGCAATGATGTTGAGTTCCATGCCCACGCCGAAGGTCGGGGTCGCAGCACCGAAGCGCGACATGTAGATGACACCGGCAACGCCCGACAGCGTGCTGCAGAGGACGGTCACCCAAAATTTAACCTGGTTCGTCCTGATCCCCGAATAAAGCGCCGCCTTCTCATTGCTGCCGGTGTAGAAGACCTTGCGGAACGCTGTCGCCCTGCGCAGCAGGAAATCAAAAACCGCCACGATCGCGACGAAGATCAGAATGACGTAGGGAATGCCGTGGAACGTGCCCTGCCCGACCGCCTTGAATGACGGCGGCAACGTAAACAGCGAGAGCGGCGTTCCCTTGGTGATGATCAGGCAGACGCCCCGCACGATGACCATTGCGGCAAGCGACGTGATGAAATGGTTGAGCCCGATCACTGTCACAAAGAAGCCCATGGCACAACCAATCAAGGCACTGGCGAGAATACCCACCAGAGACGCGCTCCAGGGGTCCATCCCCATCAGGAACAGCGAGCCGGACAAGACCATCGAGAAGCAGACAACCGAGCCGACCGAAAGATCGATGCCGCCAACGATCAGAAGGATCGTCATGCCGACGACCACGATGCCCTCCACCGAGAACGACATCAGCATCGCACGGAAATTGCCCATCGTCAGGAAGTGCGGAGAGGCAAAGCTCATGAGGACGCAGAGCGCGAGAATGATCGCAATCAATCCCGCCTCGCGCATCGTTCCCAGCCTCTTCCAGGAAGAGACGCGTTGTCTTGTCGCCGCCAATGCGTGATCTGTCATTGCCTGGTCTCCCGTCCCAGTTTTCTCGTCAGACGGCATGCTCTGATGCCTTCGATATGTTGTGTTGACTTGCGCCAATGCCGGATGCGAGCCGCATGACGGCCTGTTCGGTCATCGCCTCGCCCTCGACTTCTCCGGCAACCCTGCCTTCGCGAATGACGATCGCCCGATCGCAGAGACCGAGAAGCTCCGGCAGCTCGGATGTGATGACGACGATGCCGACCCCGGACCGCGCAAGCTCGCGCAGCAAACGGTGAATTTCAGATTTTGCGCCAACGTCGATACCGCGCGTCGGCTCGTCCATCAGGATCACTTTCGGATCGACCGCCAGCTGTTTCGCGATGGCGACTTTCTGCTGGTTGCCCCCGGAGAGCGATGAAACCGGCATGTCGATACCGCCCATGCGAATACCAAGACGGCGCGCGAGATCCTGTGCCCGCTCGGCCTCTGCCCTCGTGTTCAAGAGTCCAAACGGTCCCGTCAGCGACTTGAGATCGAGGGCAGCGATGTTCTGGGCGATCGACAGATCGAGAAAGACACCCGAGCCCTTGCGATCCTCGGACAGATAGACAACGCCCGCTTTCACCGCCTCGGCATAGGACGAGACGCTAAGCACGTTGCCCCAAAGTCGAACGTCGCCTTGCCTGGTCGGGCGAAGGCCGCAGATACCCTCTGCGATCTCGGTTCGGCCGGAGCCGATGAGGCCGCCGATCCCGAGAATTTCTCCCTTGCGCAATTCAAAGCTGACATTTTTAAAGCGCATCCCGTCGCCGAGATTGCGGACGGAAAGAATGGTTTGCTCGCTTTGCTCCGCCACCGGTTGCTTTTCGGGGTAGAGCTGCGTGATCTCACGCCCAACCATGCGGCGCACGACTTCGTCGGGCGTCAGGTCGCAGATCCGTTCGGTGGAGACATAGCGTCCATCGCGAAAAACCGTGACCCGATCGCAGAGGCTGAAGATCTCTGCCATGCGATGGCTGATATAAATGATCGAAATGCCGTGAGCCTTCAGATCGTTGATGATGCCGAACAGGACCTGCGCCTCCGCCTCCGTCAGAGCCGCGGTGGGCTCGTCGAGGATGAGGACACGGCAGTCGAGCGTCAGCGCCTTTGCAATCTCGACCAGCTGCTGGCTGGAAATCGGCAGATCGCCAACCTTCTGGCGAACGTCGATCGGAGCAAGGCGGTTCATTACCGCCTGAGCGTCGCGTTCCAGCCTGGCGAAATTCATCAAGGGCGACCGCCGGCGGTTCGTCGCCACCATGAACATGTTTTCGGCAACGGTGGCATCCGGGCAAAGCGCGATTTCCTGGTGTACCAGTCCGATGCCGAGCGACTGCGCAACGGCGGGAGAGGCGATTTTCACGGGCGCGCCATCAACGACAATTTCTCCCTCATTCGGCTGCAGCACACCCGCAATGATGTTCATCAACGTCGACTTACCAGCACCGTTTTCGCCGCAGAGGGCATGAACCTCTCCCTTTTGAAGGTGGAAGCTCACATCTGTCAGCGCCTTGATCGTGCCAAAACGCTTGGTGACGTTGCGTATTTCCAGGGCCGGCGTCTGCGCCATGATAACTCTCCCTCTCCCCGCTTTGCGGCCGCTGTCGGCTCCTGACCCCGACAGCGGCCGGCAAGGCTTACTCCTCGATGCCTTTCGTACCCCGGCGCTGGAGGTACTTGTCCCAGTAGAAGTCGTCGGCATTTGCGGCCGTCACGATCGAGAGACCGTTATCGACGACGGGGATGCTCATCGGGTTGAAACCCGAACGCTTGGCGTCGTTCATCGGATCGATCAGTTCCGGATGCTTGGCAAGCCACAGCAGCATGAAGCCCATGTAGCCCTGCATGCCCTGGTTGGGATTGATCGAGCCGAAAACTTCCCCGGCCTTGATCATGTCGAGGATGTTGGCATTGACGTCGGCGCACATGACGAGGATCTTGCCGCCGCTTTCCTTGTTTGCCTGGGCCGCGCCGATTGCCGAGTTGGCCTCCGGCATGAACACCGCATTGAGGTTCGGGTGAGCCTGTACCAGGCTCATCAGACCTTGATAGGCCTTGTTCGGATCCTGGTTCGATGCCGCCCGGCCAACGAGCTTCATGTCCGGGTACTTCTCTTCCATTCGCGCGATGAAGGCTGCGATGCGCTTGTCGTGGTTGTCCTGACCCGGATTTTCCAGAACCGCATATTCACCCTTGCCCCCGAGCTTCTTGGCAATTGCGTCGGCGGCATAAATGCCCTCGCGGGTATTGTCGGAAGTAATGAAGGAAATGCGCTTCGACAGCGGTGAATCCGCCGCAAAGGTGACAACGGCCGTACCCTGATCGATCGCGCGATTGATCGGCTCGATGAAAGGATCCGAGTTCATCGGGTGAACGAGGATGCCGGCCGGGTTCTGGGCAAGAGCCTGGTCGAACGTTGCGATCTGCTTGTTGACGTCATATTCCGGGGTGCCGGTATAAGCCGTCTCGCAGCCGAGCTGCTGTCCGGCCTGCTTGAACATTTCATAGACCGGGAACCAATATTCAACGCCCGACACCATGACGTTCATGACGTATTTTTCGCCGGGTTTGCAGCGAAACGGATTTTCGGTTTCGGCCGCTGACGCAGCCGTGCTCAGTGTCGCGGCAGCCAGAACGGCCATCGCTGTCGTGCCTAGAAAATTGCGCAAAGTTCCTCCTCGAGGCCGAAGCCCCTCCCAAATGCCGATGGCGCAATCAGCGCCTTGTTCGTGAAACCGGATTTCCTCCTCGAACGCCGGTAAAGCGAGATAACTCTGGCGCCAAAAGAATGTCAATATAATTCATCACGTGAAATATATTTCACATCAAGGGCACGACGCAGACGCCGTGGTCCACCGTGATGGCCTGTAAAGCAGCGATCAGCCGATTTGGAATCCTGACTGTCGACCCGGCCTAGCCAGCGTTGCCGATCACTTCGTCGGCAGCCCGCAGTCCGCTCTCCCATGCCCCGTGCGCGGTCGAGAAATCGGATTGATGCGTCGCTTCGCCGGCAAAGAACAGCCGGTCGGCGACGGGCTTCGCCAGGATGGCTCGCGCACCCGCATTGCCCGGCAGCGCATGGCTGTATGAGCCTCGAACCCAATCCGTGTGGCACCAGGACGACGCTGTCAGGGGCCGGAGATGGCGGCGGATGTTGTTTCCGAGCAATGATGACAGCTGCTCGAGCGCAAAGGTAAAGGCGTCGAGCAGGCCAGCCTGTTCGATGACGACGGCGCCCTTGCCGCCGAAGAAGCCTTCGACGACGGGGCGGCCGAGCGGCCGGATATAATAGCTGCCGGTCTGGTCGTTTCGGGCATCGCCGAGAAGATGGGTTTCCGGTTCCAGGCCGTGATTGCCATGGACTTCCATGAAGAGCTTGTCGGCAAGGCCGAGCGGTAATTGTGCTGCGGCATGCAGATGCTCATCGGCCTCAGGGTCGAAGACGATAGTGCCGCGGGCAAGCACATTGGTCGAAACCGTGACGATCACTGCACTGGCACTGACCGGACCACGATCGGTTTCAAGTCGGACGCCCCCACTCGTCAGCGCAACACGGCGCACCGGGGTCGACAGACGCAGGGTCACATCGGGAACGGCAGCGGCGATCAGGCTTCCATAGCCTTCGTGCACCCGCCAGTTGGCATCGGTTGCGGCATTGTCATAAGCAAGGAAATCGGCAACCGACAGCCGCTCCAGCGGCGCGCCGTTCAGATAGCCTGACAGCGACTGGCAATAGGCGTTCCACTCGCCGCCGGGCTCCAGCGCGTCCGATGCCCTGTCGCTTGCCGGCGGATTGGCCCGCAGCCGCTCTTCAAGCGCGCCCCAGGCGGCAGCGGCGGCCTTGCGTTCCTCCGGAGGGAAACCGAGATCGCGCCACTGGTTCTGCCAGGCCGTCGGCCCGCGCTCGATCGTGAAGCCGGCCTCACTGCCGATCGCGACAAGCGGATTGCGCTCGGCCGAATGCAGCCAACCGCAGCCCATATCGAGCGACATGCCGGAAAGTTCGACGGTCCAGGCACGACCGCCGACACGGTTGCTGGCTTCGAGAATGACGACCGAACGGCCGGCACCGGCGAGCTTTCGCGCCGCTGCAATGCCCGCCGCGCCAGCGCCGATAACAGCCACATCGTAGTCCATCGTCACGGCTTGCCTCGCCTTTTGTCATCACCTTGATAGGCTTCAGCTTTACATGGGAGCCGCACCCGCTTCAATGCGACGGAAAGCCTGCTACTATGCCGACATGACCTTCTTCGAAACCCTCGTCGCCCTTCTCGCTGTCGCCATCCTGCTCCTGCAGATCACCCGGCGCATGCATCTGCCCTATCCGGGTATTCTGGCTGCTGCCGGCGTGGGCGTGGCGATGCTGCCCGGCGCGCCTGTCATCCCGATCGATCCGCCGACGGCGCTTGCCCTGTTCATCGCGCCCGTCCTCGTCGATTCCGCCTATGACTTCCCGATGGGGGCTGCGCGGCGCATGCTGCTGCCGCTGATCTTCTATGCCGTCATCGCCGTTCTGGTGACAACAGGCGTGGTGGTGTCGATCAGCATGCTGACCGTCGGCTTGCCGATCGCGGTGGCGGTCACACTTGGCGCCATCGTTGCACCGCCTGATGCTGCTGCGGCGACCGCCGTGCTTTCCAATCTGCCGGTGGACCGCCGCGTGGATGCTCTGCTGAAGGGCGAAAGCCTATTCAACGATGCAACGGCGCTATTGTTGTTCGGGGCCGCACTCACGGTCCAGGCGCGCGGCGGGCTCGATGGGGCGACGGCCCTTCAGATCGGCTTTGCGGCACCCGGCGGCATTTTGCTCGGCATCGCCTTCGGCTTTTTCGTCTCGCGGCTCCGGCCGATTACCGAAAACACGGTCGGCGGCACCCTGCTGCAGTTCGTCTATGCCTTTTCGACCTGGCTGATCGCCGAGCATCTGCATCTCTCGGCCGTACTGGCAACGGTTGCGAGCGCCATGACGATCGCCACACTGTCGACGGTCGACGATTCCCCGCGCATGCGGGTGCATTCCTTCGCCGTCTGGACGACGGTCGTCTTCCTGCTGAACGTCGTCGCTTTCCTGCTCATGGGGCTGCAGGCACGCAGCATCGTCGAATCCATGTCGGCCGAGGCGCTCGAGCGGGCGCTCGCCTTTGCCGGAATCGTGGTTGTCGGCGTCATCCTGGCGCGCCTGGCGATGGCCTTCCTGCTGCATGCGTTCGTCACCTTGCGTCACCGGCGCGGCGGTGTCCTGGCGCCCTTCAGGCACGGGGAGACCTTCCTGGTCGGCTGGTCGGGCATGCGCGGCCTCGTCACGCTTGCCACCGCCTTCGCGCTGCCCGCCGATTTTCCGGACCGCGATCTCGTGGTGCTAACAGCCTTTGCGGTGGTCCTGGCAACGCTCGTCATCCAGGGAGCGACGCTTGCCCCGATGATCCATTTCCTGAAACTCGGGCGGCAACGCCAGGTCCATGACGAACTGGAAGCAGCAAGGCGCTCGCTCGCCGAGGCGGCATTCCAGCGGCTTGAAAAGGAAGGCGGCGCCGAGGCCGAAGCGATCAGGACTGTCTGCAAGGACCACTGGACGGTGCCCTCGGACCTTGACGGAGCCTCGCCGCTCGAGCGGCGCCGCAAACTGACAATCGCCGCCGTGATCGCCCAGCGCCAGCGCCTGGAGGAGCTGCGCGACAAGGACAGGATCGGCGCGACGCAATATCTCGAACTGCAGGAAGATCTCGACTGGAAGCAGCTCTCGGTCGGCTCCGACGAGGATCGGCGCATTACCGAGAGCTAGGTCACCAGAAACAGGCTAGGCGCCTTCAGCGGATGCTGAACGGGAAATATTTCGCGTTGATCGTATCGTAGGTGTCGTTGGCCTGGATCTCCTCGAGCGCTGCATTAAGCCTGTCCAGCAGCGGCTTGTCGGTCGGACGCACGGCGATACCTGCTCCGTCGCCGAAATATTCGGTGTTCTTGATATCGTCGCCCTTGAATTCGCAGCAGCTGCCAGCTTTGGTGTTTGCGAGCCAGTCATAGACCGCGAGCTTGTCTTCCAGGATGATATCGACCTTGTCGTCAGCAAGACCCTTATAGAGATCCGGCGAGGCCTGGAATACGGTCGTGGCGATACCGCCGTAGAACTTCTTGGCGTAGGACTCCTGGGAGGTCGCTGCCGTCACCCCGAGCCGTAGCTTCTTCAGATCTTCGGGTGACGTGCCGGCAACGTCGAACTTCTTGCGCGCGATGAAGACCGTCGGGCTATCATAGTATTTCTGCGTGAAGGCGACCTTTTCTCGCCGCTCCGCGCTCATCGACATTGACGAAATGATTGCGTCATACTTGTTGTCGAGCAGGTTCGGGATCATCGCCGTCCATTCCTGGATGACGAATTCGCACTTCAATTTCGCGGCCTCGCAGAGGGCCTTGGCGATATCCACGTCGAAGCCCTGAAGCTGGTTATTGGAATCGACATAGTTGAACGGCGGAAACGCGCCCTCGACAGCTATGCGGATGCTGTCGCTTTCGGCAGCACGGACAACCGCCGGCATAAAAATGCCGACCGAAACAACGGCCGCACAAACAAATACGAAGAACTTCGAACGGTAGAGAGATCCCAATCGCAACATATCAATCACCTTGACGTAGAGCCCGATCGCCAAGCTTGCATCGGCAAGCGTTGCGCAATGAGCAGCCAATCACAAAACGATTAAAAAGCTCATCATTTTGGGCCATTAATTTTGATGCTGCTTGAAAAGCTTTTTGTAAACAATCGAGGTCAGTATTGGCGCGCTCGGGAGAAGACTGCGTGCCTGCTGATCCGTCTTTAAGATTATTCACTCATAGAAAGGCCTGGACATCGTCCGGGTCGATACTGGTGCTGCTTGCGATCAGCGGCCTGGCAATTCTTGGGCTGGTGTTCCTGGCTGCCATCTGGGCCGGCAGGGAAAGCGACGCCGCCGCTCTCGATCGGCAGCGCCAGCTCGTCAACAGCCGGCTTCTGGATCAGGTCCAGCGGGTATCGCAGGACATCCAGCTGATGGGCGCCGGTTACGCCTCGCTGCTGGTGTCGGATTCGGCGACGACCGGCGGCAAGAGCGGCGCGACATCGGCCGGGGCGTTCGGGAAGATCGCGACGACGGTATTCGGCTACAATGCAGCATTCCTGGTGACCCCGGCAGGCGAGCTCGCCCTGCAGTCCGATACCGAAACGAAACGTCGCTTTAAATGGGTGCGGCCGCTGCTTCAGCCCATGATCCAGGATCTTGAAGCAAGGCAACACGGTGCGCCGCAGGGACCGAGTTCGGATCCGGAACCCAGCCGGGTGGAGCTGATGCGTCTCGAGGGCCGGCCTTCGGTCGCCGGCGTCGTTTCGGTCACGGGCTCTTCGAAAGTGGATCCGCAGCAAGCAAATGATGCCAACAGGCTCTACCTCGTGGCGTTCCGCTTCCTCGACGGCGCCACGCTCGATACGCTGAGCCGGGAACAGGGGCTGGCAGGCGCGCGCTATGCCCGCACTGCGGATCAGGAGCAGAATGAGGTCGCCTTCGAAATCGAGGCGACGACGACGGGCGAACCGATCGGCTTCATCATCTGGAGGCCGGACCTGCCGGGCACACGCGTCATCGGCCGGCTCGTTCCCGTGCTTTCCGTTGCCGGTCTCGTCATCGCTGGCCTGTTCTTCGCCTTGATGGGCCGGTTGCGCGGCAGCCTCAGGGAACTCAGCGCCAGCGAACTTCATGCCCGGCATCTTTCGCTGCATGACGTGCTGACGGGCCTGCCGAACCGGGCGCTCTTTGCGGCCCGTTTCGAGCAATGCCTCGCGGCCATGAAATCACCTGGCGAGCATGCCGTCCTTGCCCTTGTCGATCTCGACAAATTCAAGGAGGTGAACGACATCCACGGGCATGCCGCCGGAGACGAGCTGCTGCGCGGCGCCGTCGACAGGATGAATGCCCTGATCGAAACGGGCGACACGCTTGCAAGGCTCGGCGGCGATGAATTCGCCCTGCTTCTTCCCCATGTCAGGGAGGGTGACGACAGCTACATCCTGCTTTGCAACACCATCATCGAGGCCCTGAGCAGGCCGTTCCAGCTGCGCGGCGGCGACGTTGTCGTCCGCATCGGATGCTCGATCGGCACCGCAGCCTTTCATGATGCGGCTGAGGCGACCAGCGAGATATTGCGGCGTGCGGACGTCGCCCTTTATGAAGCCAAGACCAGCGGGCGCGGGCGCCTGATCGAATATGAACCCTCCCTGGATCATCGGGTCGAGGCACGGGAAAATCTCAAGAACGATCTTCGCCTGGTGCTGGAGGGTCCGACGCACCTCTCCGACAGCGCAGAGATTGTACGTCCGAGTGATCCCGGCCATCTCGAGGTCTTCTTCCAGGGTGTGCATCGCGCTGACGCGCATGGAAGACTTTCGGGGGCGGAAGCCCTCGTGCGGTGGCGCCATCCCACCCTCGGACTGTTGTCGCCGGACAAGTTCATACCGATCGCGGAGGAAGCCGGCATGATCGACCAGCTTGGCGGCTGGGTGCTGAGGAACGCCGCGAAGGCAGCGGCAAGCTGGCCAGCCGATATGTCGGTCGCCGTCAACGTCTCCCCCTCGCAGGTCCGGCATCGCGACTTCGACCGCTACGTGCTGTCGATCCTTTCGGAAACGGGCCTGTCACCATCGCGCCTCGAACTGGAACTGACGGAAGCCGCCCTCTTCAACATCGACGAGAGTGCGCAAGGCACACTCGGCAGGCTTCGATCCCAGGGGATCCGGATTGCGCTCGACGATTTCGGCACCGGCTTCTCGTCGCTCAGCCACCTCATCCAGTTCAATATCGACCGGATCAAGATCGACCGGTCCTTCGTACGGTTGCTGGGAACACAGGCCGAGGGCGCCGCCATCGTTTCGGCGATCCTGGGCCTCAGCCGCACGCTTGGAAAAGCGACGACGGCGGAAGGTGTCGAGACCGAAGGGCAGCGGGATTTTCTCGTCGCTGCAGGCTGCAACGACCTGCAGGGCTTCCTGTTCTCCCGCCCTGTGCCGCTGGCTGACTTCGTCTCGTCATTGCCATCCACCGAAGCCATACGGCCACAGTCGGCTGCCACACCCTGAACGGCTGATCGTCTTTCATAAGAGGCCGCGTCACGGCCTCTCGCCGATCATCCAGACAAGGTAAGGCGCACCGGCGAAGGCCGCAAAAAGGCCGAGCGGCAGCTCGTAGGGGAAGGTTACGGTGCGGGCGCCGAGGTCGGCGATCACCATCAGCACAGCGCCAATCACAGCCGAGGCGACAAGGCGGCTGCCTGGCTTTTCGAAGCCGGCGCGGTGGGCGATGTGGGGAGCCATCAGGCCGACAAAACTCAAGGGGCCGACAAGCAGCGAGGCGGCAGCGGTCGCAATGCCTGCCGTCAGCACCATCATCATGCGGGCGCCGACCAACGGCAGGCCGAGGGCCAAGGCGGTGGGTGCTCCAAGCGGCAGGATTGTCAGCCACCGCGTGAAGATCAGGCCGATGATCAGGGTAAGAAGAGTAAGGGCGGCGAGGAACGCTGCAACGTCGGGCGTCGCCGCCGCAGCCGAGCCGCCAAGCCAGGCAAGAATCTGCCAGGCGCGCTGATCACCAACGGCAAGAAGAGCGCTGAGGATCGCGGAGCTGAAAGCGCTGACGGAAATACCTGCGAGCAGCAACCGCTCCGGCGGAAGATGCCGGCGGGCGGCAAAGAGCGCCACGAGCGCGAGCACGATGACTGCGCCACCGCCGGCCCCGAGGAAGAGTTCGAACGCGCCGGCACTGGCGGAGAAACTCAAGGCAACGGCATAACCGACACCGGCACCGCCGCTGACACCCAGCACCTCCGGGCTTGCCATCGGATTGCCGGTGAGGCGCTGCAGGATGGTGCCAGCCATGGCAAGCAGGCCGCCGGCGGCGGCCGACGCAACCAGTCGCGGCCAGCGGGCGGGGAAAAGCTCCCAGAAGAGATCGCCGCCAAGCAACATCCAACCGTCAGGCAGGCGGGCAATGCAGAGGGCCGCCCAGACGAGCGGCGGCAGCAGGCAAAGGATGAAGAGGAGCCGCGACAACGGCGCACGGGAAACGACGATGCTGTCGGGCGGTTGCGGCGGTTCGACGGCGCGCACCTGCGGCAGCAGCCAGATGAGCAGCGGGCCGCCGATCAGCGCCGTCACCGATCCCGTCGGGAAGGTCTCGCCGGCCGAGGCGGCAACGAGCTGGACGACGCCATCGCAGAACCAGAGCAAGAGGCCGCCAGCAACAGGCGACAGAAGCAGGACGCTGCGTGTCGTGCGGATACCCGCCAGGCGCACCAGCGCCGGGGCGGCAAGGCCGACGAAGCTGACGAGGCCGACGGCAGCGGCAACGCCGGCGCTCAGCGCCACGGCAAGGCTGGCAACGGCTATGCGCGTGCCGGCGAGCGCGACACCCAGCGAGCGGGCACCGCTGTCGCCGAGGCCGAGCACGGTCAGCGGACGCAGCAGCAGGAGGGTGACGGCGATGCCGAGCAGCAGCTCCAGACCAAGTGTTATCGTCGTCGACCAGTCCTGCTGGCTGAGCGAGCCACCGTTCCAGGTCACCAGCGACATCAGGTATTCACCCTGCGAGAGCGTCATTGCCGCCGACAGCGCGCTGCAGGTAATGCCGACGAGAAGACCGGAGACGGCCATCGTGATGGGCTCGAAGCTGCGACGCCAACCGAGCAGGAAGACGAGAGCCATAGCCGCAGCGGCACCGGCAAGCGCGACGAAGGCGCGGTAGCCATCGAGCACTTCAGGAAAGAAGAGTGTCGCTGCGACGATTGCAAGCTGCGCGCCCGAGGAAACGCCGAGCGTCGAGGGATCGGCGATCGGGTTGCGCAGCAGGCGCTGCAAGAGGGCGCCGGCAAGCCCGAGAGCGGCACCGGCCAATATCGCGACCGCTCCGCGCGGCAGAACGGCATAGGCGAAAATGATCTGCTGCGTCGTCATCCGCCCGGCATCGAAAGGCAGGGACGGCCAGTCGGCCACGGGCAGATGGTTCAGCGCTGACCACAGGAAGAGGCCGGCAGAGGCGGCAAGGGCCAGAAGTGCTGCTGATAATGCGGCGGGTCTCGTCACGGCATTTCCCCCGACGAGAGCATCGCCGCCTGGAAGAGCCGCGTGAAGCGTGCGGCGGCGATGATGCCGCCATAGGGATTGATGTTGCCGAGCATCAGCACGCGGCCAGAGCGCACCGGCTGCAGCGATTGCCAGATCATGCTCTCCTTCAAGCCGTTGCGGGCCTCGACCGGGATATCGGAAATGATGACGATGCGGGCTTCGGGGTCGGCCGCGAGATTTTCGATCGGCACCGGCGCGGCAAACGTATAGCGGGAGCGGTCCGTCCAGGCATTCGGCAGGCCGAGGCGGCCGAGGATGTCGCCGAACATGCTGTCTGCGCCGAAGACGCGCACATGCCTGGCATCGCCGATGTTGACGAGATAGGTCGGCCGGGACGCAAATGCCTGCAGGCTGAGGCGTGTCTCCCCGACGAGCGCTGCCTGTTGCTCCACCACCGCACGTGCTCGCTCCTCGAGGCCGAGTTCGCTGGCGAGCGCGGAGACGGCATCGATTGCCTTCTGATAGGGCGGCTCCCCCCTGTTGTAGAAAGGCAGCGACAAGACAGGCGCGATCGCCCGGAAGCTTGCCTCGAACCTGACATAGAAGGGCGAAATCAGGATGAGGTCCGGGCGCAGCAGGCGCAGGAGTTCGAGGTTCGGCGATCCGCGCAGGCCGAGATCGGCAACAGCGGGGGCGAGCACGGGTTCGACCGCATCCTTGCGGAACTGCACGAGTTCGGTCGCGGCGACCGGCATGACGCCGAGCGCGACCAGTGTCTCCAGCATCGCCCAGTCGATCGCCGCGATGCGCTTCGGTGTTTCCGCAAGCGCCTTTCCCGGAACGGCGAAGGCCGCCAGCAGCGCAAGCGCCCGCCGACGGCTGATGCCTCGTCCGTTTTCGTCTCGAATTTCACTCACCATTGAAAGGTCAGCTTGCCCATCACCGTTCTGCCATCGCCATAGGTGCAGCCGAAGGAGCTGCAGCTTGCAACATAGTCCTTGTCGGCAAGGTTCTTGAAGTTCAGCGAGGCGGTCACATTGTCCTTCTTGTAATGCACTGCTGCATCGAAGAGGGTCACGGCGTCAAGATCGAGCGTGTTCTTGATATCGCCGTAGCGCTGGCCGACATAACGCACGCCGCCGCCGAGACCGAAGCCTTCGAGCGCCGTATCCTCGGGGAAGGTGTAGTCGAGCCAGAGGCTTGCGGCATGCTCGGGCACATTGTCCGGGCGCTTGCCATCGTCGATACCGCCGACGATTTCGGCCTGCATGTAGGTGTAGGCGGCGCGCAGGTCGAGGCCGTCTGTGAGACTGGCGACGCCTTCCAGTTCGATACCCTTGACATCGACTTCCCCGATCTGACCGGTTCTCGTCGTGCCATCCGGCAAAGCGTAAGTCGTCAGGACGTTCTCCTGCTTCAGGTCGTAGGCGGCGATGGTGAAGAAGCCGTTCCAGCCCTCCGGCTGATATTTGATACCCACTTCCACCTGCTCGCCCGTCGTCGGCTGGAGAATGCCGCTCGTTGCGGAAACCGGCACCGGCTCGAAGGAGGTAGCGTAGCTGATATAGGGGGCGATGCCGTTGTCGAAGACATAGCTGAGACCGGCCCGACCGGTCAGCTTGTGATCGTCCTGATCGAGAGGACGCGACACACCCGTCAGCCGGTTCGTCGATGTCCCCTCGGTGCTTGCCCAGTCCTGCCGAAGGGCTGCCGTCGCGCGCCAGTTCTCATAGGCGAGCTCGTCCTGCACATAGAGGCCGACCTGTGTCATCTGTGAATCGACATAGGTGCTGAGCGTCGGGGCGATCAGCCGGACCGAACCATAGGCTGGATTGAAGGCATCGAGCGGGCTCGCACGCCAGAACTGCGTGCCGACATTATTGCTGTAATAGCGATAGTCGAGCCCGAAGAGCATCTTGTGCTGGACGTCCCCGGTATCGAATTCGGCAAGCAGGTTGTTGTCAACGTTGAACGTGTTGAGCAGCTCGTCCTGGATCGTGGCGTTGCGATTGATCGTTCGCCCGCCGGTAAGGCCTAATGTCGACATGCCGAGCGCCTTATAATTCCAGTCGAAATTCTGATAGCGGAGGTTCTGGCGGAAGGTCCAGGTATCATTCAGCCGATGCTCGAACTCATAACCGAGATTGGTGAGCGTTCGTGAGGACATATCGAAGCTCTTGTCGCCAACGAAGAAATCCCGCGACAGGCGGTTGGTATCGGTCGCATTCAGCGTGAGCTGCGCCGGCAGGCCGGATGGCGTGCTCGGATTGTCGTGCTGGACGCTGGTCAGGATCGTCAGCCTGGTATCGTCGTCGGGCTGCCAGGTGAGCGCAGGCGCAATAAAATAGCGGTCATTGTCCAGTTCTTCGACCTGCGCCGACGCCGCTCTCGCGAGCCCCGTGAGGCGATAGGCGAAATCGGAGTTGCCGGGAATGATATCGCCGAAGTCGAAATAGGTGCCGTAGGTATCATAGCTGCCGGCCTGCACGCCCACTTCGCCGAAACGTTCGAAGACCGGCCGCTTGCTGATGAGATTGATCATGCCGCCGGGATTGCCCTGGCCATACATGACGGAAGCCGGGCCACGCAGCACTTCGATACGCTCGAGCTGATAGGGGTCGACCGCAGGCGCACCTGCCGTGCGCATCATCCGCAGCCCATTCAGGAACTGCGCCTGGCGGCTGTCGAAACCGCGAATACGCGGTGAATCAAAGCGCGGATCGGCGCCGTAGGGTTCGCCGACGACGCCGGGTACATAGTCGAGCGCCTGGCCGACGGTTTCGGCATCCTGCGACTTCAGCTGATCGGCGGTCAGTACCGATATGGATTGCTGGGTTTCGAGAAGCGGTGTGCCGGTCTTGGTGGCCGTCGCACTCGTCCTGGCGACGAAACCCTTTACCGGCGCCGTCGGGTCCTCGTCCTTGGAGCTACTGATGACGATCGGGGCAAGCGTCGTCGGACCGGTATCCTGCGCGGCCGCCGGAAACAGCGGCGCCAGAAGCGCGCTTGCCAGCGCTGTGGTGGAAGCAAATTTGAGGAGATGAAGAGAACCGGTCATTGGGGACTCGTTATATGCCGTAAAACTGGATTTTTATAATCATGTTATTTTTCGGAGGTCCAATAAACGCGGCTCGAATTTTTCATAAGTCTGGATTATGAAATGCGCCCGATCTCATAGATTTGAATTCTTCCAGGAGAACATGATGGCGCTGAACGACCCCGGCTTCGAACTCCGGCACCTGCGATACTTCGTGAGCCTGGTCGAAGAGCGGAATTTCGAACGTGCGGCTGGCAGGCTCGGCATCGCCCAGCCGGGTCTCAGCCAGCAGATCAGGAGCCTTGAAAAGATTGTCGGCACACCGCTGCTCGATCGCAGCCGACGAGGCGTGCAGCTGACGCATTCGGGCGAGACCCTATTTCAGGAGGCCAGGAAAGTGCTCGCCCAGACGGAGGCGACGGTTGCCGCCATCAACCGTGCCGGGCGCGGCGAAAGCGGACGCATCTCGATCGGCTATGTGGCGTCGGCCGCCTATTCCGGTGCCGTCGTCGGCTCTATCAGGGATTTCAAGCGCGACTATCCCTATGTCGAGGTCGAACTGCAGGAAATGGAACTGCGCCAGCAGTTGCAGCGCATTGCCGACGGCCTGCTCGATTTCGGCTATATCCGCGCACCGGCCCCGATCCCATCAGGTGTTTCCGTACAGGTCGTGTTGCGCGAACCGCTGGTCGCCATGATCCCCGACGGCCATGAATTCGCAGAGCGCCCGATCGATACGCTGGCTCGATTGACGCAGGAGACGTTCATCACTCCGCGCCAGCCGCCGGACGTCGGCTTTCACCGCAACACGCTACAGGCCTGCCGCGAGGCCGGCTTCGAACCAACCGTCGATGCGGTGGCGCACGACTTCACCGAAATCGCCGCCCTCGTCGGCATCGGCATGGGCATAGCGCTGGTGCCGCAATCGATGAGCCGCGTGGAACTGCCTGACATCTACTACAGGCCGCTCGGCAGCGTCGCTGTCACCTCGGACGTGGCGATCGCCTATCGCAGGGGCGAAGGCGCTCCGGCGGTGAAAGCCTTTATCGCCCGGCACCGCGAGCAGCAACCATCGCCTGGTAACTGATCGCCGGAATGCGATCATACAGGCTTCGGGTTCGGCGGCGCTGAGCGTCTATCCGCACGTCTTTGGCTGAAGACGAGGTATGCCAGGGCGCAGACGAAGATCGCAAGAAGCACCCATAGCTCACCGACATAGGTGATCCAGTGCTCCCCGATCCTGAGGCTCAGAACGCGGTCCATCAGAAACATCAGATCGATCGCGGAGGCCGACGGCAAGCCCACGATCCAGCCGAACGATGCGACGATCGGGATGCAGATGACCCCGGCGATCATCGCCGATACAAACGCGCTGATGCCTGCAAGCCGCCAGGGAATGGTCAGCGCACCGTCGCGGTTCTCGTCCTCGCCCTTCCAGACAGAAAGGAAGATGATGAAGGCGAAGAAGAAGAGCATCGTTACGGGAGCTCTGAAGGACAATATGCCGAGGGAAAAGCCGACGGCCCAGAAATTGAAGCCGGCAAGAAGAACATCACGGGCCGCAAGCAACCACAGCAACCCGGCAAGCGTCCACAAGACACTCAAACCGGCATGCGCGCATCGCCTTGCGATCAATATCAGCATCGCGATAGCGTAGACGAACACGAGGAGGATACGGCCAAACAGGGCGAACATCAGAGCGACGGCGCCGCAGGTATCGGCAGCGCAGGCTGTCATCTTCACGGCCGCAAAGAGGATAAGCGGAAAACCGACCGTAACGGCAATCCACAGGGCGGTGAACACACTGCTATATATTGCGAAGTTCTTGCGGGTCATGATCTCTCCGTCGTCAGGAGAAATTGCCAGACAGCTCTTAAGGACGCGAGAAGCCGATCGGTAAAATGCTGGTGGCTCCCCCATATCAGTTCGGCCGAGATTGTCGAAGCTTCTGCAGCATGAACAATCGAACATGGCCCTCTCCACATTGCGCCGTTCGCCGCTTGTCGGTTCCGGTCCTTGCGCCAGTGCAGCCGATAAGAATTGGCCGCGGCCAACTCCGTTTCCTGTTCTCCATCAATGCTTTCATTGATCAGTCCCTTGCGCGTGGATTTATCCCCACCAGGGCGGATGGGACCGATGGATTGCTAATCTGGCTTCGGCTGCAACCGGCTCCATGACAATTGCACGACATAAATGGAACAAGGGTGGAAACGCTTGTAACCCGCCTGACATTGGCGGGCTCTAAAGAGGCGGCAAGAGCATTTGCCTGCCGCCGGAAAGGTGCCGCGGGCCTATCGGAGAGCGCCGGCATGAAAATCGTCCAGATCACCGACACGCATTTCAGCCCGTCGATACCGCATTTCAACGGCAACTGGGAGCCGCTTGCGGACTTCATCAACGGCAGCGGCGCCGATCTCGTCATCCATACCGGCGACCTCGCCGTCGATGGCGCCGACAAGGACGGGGACCTCACCTTCTGCATGGATCTGATGCGGCAGGTGAAGATCCCGATGCTGATCGTTCCCGGCAATCATGATGTCGGCCATCTGCCGGGTTCGCTGCAGCCCGTCGATGCGACAAGGCTTGCCCGCTGGCGCAGCCTTGTAGGTCCCGATTACTGGCTCGAGGATGCCGGCAACTGGCGCCTGATCGGCCTCGACAGCCTGCTGATGGGCATGGAAAACGACGAGCAGGAAACGCAGTTTGAATGGCTGGAAAGAGCACTTGCCACACGCGCCGGCCGGCGCGTTGCAATGTTTGCCCACAAGCCGCTCTTTGTCGACACGCCTGATGAAGGCGACACCGGCTACTGGAGCATCCGCCCGGCACAGCGTCAGAGGCTCTATGACCTGATCGCTGCCCATGACGTCGCGCTTTATGCCAGCGGCCACCTGCACTGGGCCTGGAAAGGCCGCTTCAACGACACCTCACTCGTCTGGGGTCCAGCGGCCTCCTTCATCATCGGCACGATGGAGCGCGAGATGCCGGGCGAGAAGCTCATCGGCGCCGTGCTTCACGATCTCGGCGATGATGTCACGAGCGAGATTATCGCCGTATCAGGCATGAAGGCGCATGTGCTCGATGACGTGGTCGCCGAAGTCTATCCGCACGAGGCCCACAAGGTGCAAAAGGAGCCGGCGCAATGAGTGCGCTCTCCCTTTCGGCCATCAGGAAATCCTATGGCGATAACGCCATCCTGAAGAATATCAGCCTCGACGTCGAGCCAGGCGAATTCATCGCCCTCGTCGGCCCCTCGGGCTGCGGCAAGAGTACGCTTCTACGTATCCTTGCCGGTCTCGATCATGCCGATAGCGGAGAGATCGTCATCGGCGGGCGGGAAATGTCGGACGTGGCGGCGGCCGACCGCAACATCGCCATGGTCTTCCAGTCCTACGCGCTCTATCCGCACCTGACGGCCGGCCAGAACATCGCCGTGCCGCTTGCCATGCGGCGCTTGAGCCGCCTGCAACGCCTGCCTTTCCTCGGCCCGGTCATGCCCGGCTACCGCGCCATTCGTTCCGGCATTTCCAAGGACGTGCAGGAGACCGCAAAGGCCCTGAAGATCGATCATCTCCTGGAACGCAAGCCCGGCCAGATGTCGGGCGGCCAGCGGCAGCGCGTGGCGCTCGCCCGCGCCATGGTGCGCCATCCGAGCGTCTTCCTCATGGACGAGCCGCTGTCAAACCTTGACGCCAACCTGCGCGTCCACGCGCGCGGCGAGATCGTGGAACTGCATCGCCGCGCCGGCGTGCCGACCGTCTATGTCACCCACGACCAGGCCGAGGCGCTCTCCATGGCCGACCGGGTCGCCGTGATGATCGGCGGCGAGCTGCTGCAGCTGGCGGCACCCCAGGTCATCTATGACGATCCCGCCCATATCGAAGTCGCCCGTTTCGTCGGCCAGCCGCGCATCAATCTCCTGCCGGCGCGCGCCGAGCACGGAACAGTCGCCTTCGGCGATATCCGACTGGCGCTGGAAGAGACCAATCCTGCCGGTTCCGAGGTAACGGTCGGCATCCGTCCGGAATTCGTGCGGCTTGCCGCCGAGGACGAGACCTCGCTTTCCGCCCGTATCGAGCGCCTGGAATTCCTGGGGTCAGAGGTGATCCTGTTCTGCCGGCTGAATGCGATCGGCGAGACCGTGCTTGCCAAGCTTGCGCCAGCCGATGCCGCAGGCCTCGCCGCCGGAATGGCGGTTGCCCTCTCCTTCCAGCCCGACAAGGCGATGGTCTTTGCAGCCGATGGTCGTCGTCTTCGCACGAGCGGCCTTCCCGCCGATACCGCCAGGGAGAAGGCTCATGGCTAGTATCGCTGCCGGCGAGATCCGCCCGGTCGCATCGGCGGCAAAGCATGAACGGCGCGAGGCGCAGACCGCATGGTTGCTCGCTGCGCCTGCGATCGTCCTCATCGTACTCTTCGTGCTGCTGCCGATCGTCGCCGTGCTCGTCCTCGGCTTTACCGATTTCGAGCTTGGCGCCGGCAAATTCCGCTTCGTCGGCTTCGAGAACTATGCAGAGCTGTTCACGGACCGCACCTTCCGCACGTCGCTGTGGAACACGACGGTCTATACCGCGATCGTCGCGCCCGTTTCGATCCTGCTCGGCCTCGGTGTCGCCATGCTGATCGAGAGCGAGGGCTGGGGAAAGAGCTTCTTCCGCACCGCCTATTTCCTGCCCGTCGTCTCGCTGATCGTCGCCATGGCGACCGTCTGGCAATATCTCTTCCACCCGACCATCGGCCCGCTCAATGCGCTGATCGGTCTCGCCGGCCTGCCGAAGCCAAACTGGCTCGGCTCCTCGGCAACGGCACTTTACAGCCTCTCCATCATCGGCGTGTGGCAGACGGTTGGCTTCAACATGGTACTGTTCCTCGCCGGCCTCACCGCGATCCCGCGCGAGCTTTATGCCGCCGCCGAGATCGACGGCGCCAAGTCCCCGCTCGACCGTTTCATGCTCGTCACCTGGCCGATGCTCGGGCCGACGGCGCTCTTCGTCACCACGATCAGCGTCATCAATGCGGTCAAGACCTTCGAGACGGTGAAGACGCTGACGGATGGCGGCCCGAACCACGCTTCCGAAGTGCTGCTCTTCACCATCTACCAGGAGGGCTTCGTCTACATGAAGGTCGGTTATGCCTCGGCCATGACGGTCGCCTTCCTCGCGATCCTCGTCGTCATGATGTTCCTGCAATACCGCTTCCTCGACCGGCGGGTGCACTATTCATGAAGACGCGCACGCCATTCACCCTCGGCCGATTGATCCGCCTTGCCTTGCTTCTTCTCGGCGCGGTCATCTTCCTCGCGCCCTATATCTTCATGATCTCGGCGGCCGGCAAATCGCAGGACGATATATTCACGGCCGCGCTCTCGCTGATCCCGACACATTTCTTCTACGTGCAGAATTTTACCAAGGCGCTCGACAAGGTGGCGATGGGCACGCTCTTGTGGAACGGCTTCGTCGTCTGCGCGCTGATCTTCGTCTTTCAGGTGCTGGTCGCCATCCCCTGCGCCTATGCCATGGCGAAGCTGAAATTCCGCGCCGCCCGGCTGATGATGGTGCTGGTGCTGCTCGGCCTCTTGGTGCCGATCCATGCGACGGCCCTGCCGCTTTATGTCGCCTTCGACAGCCTGTCGCTGCTCAACGGCTATACGGCACTGGTCGCCCCCTTCACCATCTCGGTCTTTGCGATCTTCCTGTTCCTGCAGTTCTTCCGCGCGATGCCCGACGACCTGATCCATGCCGCCCGCCTCGACGGCATGTCGGAGCTCGGCATCGTCTCGCGCGTCATCGTCCCGAATGCCTGGCCGGCGGTGACGGCCTTCGCGATCTTCTCGGTCGTCGCCCATTGGAACGACCTCTACTGGCCGCTGATCGTCATCTCGAAGCCCGGTTATGCCACGCCGCCGCTCGGCCTGATGAACTTCCGCGCTGCGGAAGCCGGCGACGATTACGGCGCGCTGATGGCGGCCACCATCATCATCACCATTCCCCTCGTTGCGGCCTTTCTGTTTGCACAGAAACGCTTCGTCGAGGGCATCACCATGACCGGTCTCAAAGGCTGACCGGCTGAACCCAGGAGAACGAGCGATGAAGCATTTCACCCAGTTCCTCGCAGCAGCGGCTCTGTCCGTGGCGGCAGCCCTGCCGGCCCACGCTGAAACGACGCTGACGATCCATTACCCGATGCCGGGCTTCTTCAAGGACGTGATGGACACGATCTCGAAGAAGTTCATGGAAGAAAACCCCGATATCAAGATCCAGTTCGCCGCGCCTTCGGCGACCTATGAAGACGGCATCCAGCTGATCCTGCGCCAGGCCGGCACGTCTGAAATGCCCGACGTCACCTTCATCGGGCTGAACCGCCTGCGCATGCTGAACGAGCGCAATGTCGCCGTCGACATGACGCCGCTGGTCCAGAAGGAAGGCAACATGGCCGAGCAGGGCTTCTCGGACACGATCCTGAAGCTCGCCCAGGTCAAGGGCAAGCAGGTTGGCCTCGCTTTCGCCACCTCCAATCCGATCATGTATTACAATGCCGATCTCGTGAAGGCGGCCGGCGGCAATCCCGACACCCCGCCGAAGACCTGGGACGAAGTGATCGCGCTCGCCGGCAAGATCAAGGCGCTCGGCAACGGCGTCGACGGCATGGACTTCCGCTGGCAGGGTGACGACTGGATGTTCTCGGCCCTCCTCTTCGGCGCTGGCGGCAAGATGCTGAGCGACGACGAGCAGAAGGTCACCTTCAACGGTCCCGAGGGCCAGAAGGCTGTCGAACTGATCAGCCGCTTCGTCAAGGAAGGCGGCATGCCTGTTTTCACCAAGGCAGCGGGCGAACAGGCCTTTGCAGCCGGCAAGGTGGGCTTCGAATTCCAGACGACGGGCGCGCTCGTCAACACGATCAAGAATGTCGGCGCCAAGTTCGACCTGCGCACCGCCCAGATCCCGCTGATCGACCCTGAAAAAGGCCACCTGCCGACCGGCGGCAATGCCGTCGTCATCCTCGCCAAGGATCCGGCCAAGCAGGAAGCAGCCTGGAAGTTCGCCAAGTTCGCCGCCGGCCCCTATGGCGCCTCGGTCGTCGTTCCCGGCACCGGCTACGTGCCGAACAACGAGCTTGCCGCCAAGTCGGCCGAATATCTCGGCGACTTCTACAAGAAGAACCCGCTCTTCCAGGCCGGCCTCAGCCAGATGCCGCGCATGATCCCCTGGTATGCCTTCCCCGGCACCAACGGCGTCAAGGTCACTCAGACGATCGTCGACAACCTGTCGCGCATTGTCGATGGCTCGGCTGAACCGAAGGAAGCCCTCGACGACGCGGCCTCCGACGTCGAAGGCATGCTGCCGCGCAGCTAATGCTCTGAAAGATACGTGGGCTCAAGCGGCCCGCGGTCTCGATCCGGAACCGTCGCAACCCATGAGGGGTGCGGCGGTTTCTTCTTTCTGGAGGTTCCGCACCGTCCCGCCGGGGCGCAAGGCATGCGACAATTCCAGATGTCTCAACGGCGCGTTATTCTCGACGATATCGAGCAGCAGCGATGCCGCCGTCGCGCCCATGCTGAGATCCGGCATTTCGATCGAGGTCAGTGTCGGGTTGATGAGCTTGCCGATGGCGATGCCATCGAAGCCGGCAACCGAGATATCCTCGGGCACCCGCAGGCCCTCGCGATTGACGGCGCCGATGACGCCAAGCGCGATCAGGTCGTTCGAGCCGATAATGGCGGTCGGCGCGAATGCCCGCAGGGCCTGGCCGAGATCCATCTGGTCGTAACCGCTGACGAAGGGCACCTCTATGGCCTCGAGCGGGGAGACACCGGCCGCCGCCATCGTCTGCAGATATCCGCGATAGCGCAGGAGCGCGCGGTCAGACGCCTTGAAGCTGCCCGAGACATAGAGGATGCGCCTGTGCCCCATGGAGAGAAGATGTTCGGTCAACCGGCAGCCGGCCGCATAATTGTTGACGGTGACGGCAGCCGGATATCGGGCCGTCGGGGAGCTGCCGAGCAGCACCGTTGGCGGCAGGTCCTGCGCCAGCGCCGGGCTCGTCTCGCCGTTGCAAACCGTCAGGATCAACCCGGTCGGCCGCTCGCCGAGCAACCCTGCCACTGCATCGGCCTCCTGATCGGGATCGTAATTCGATTGCGCAATGAGGACGCTGTGACCGGCGACCAGCATGCGGTTCTGGATGCCTGAGAGCGACGAGGCAAAGACCGGATTGGTGACGCTCGGCACCAGCACGCCGATAACAGGACGGCGGCCGCTGCGGGCTGAAGGCGCGGCCGCCCGATAACCGACTTCTGCCGCCGCACGGCGTACGCGAAGGGCGGCGGCCCGGCTGACGGGACCGCTGAGGTTCAGCACCCGGCTTGCCGTCGCCATGGAACATCCTGCCCTCAGCGCAACCTGTTTCAACGTCGTCATCGCCGTCCTGTCCGTTTCCGTCGAGGTTTGCAGGCTCTTACGGGCCGATTGTCATGAAATGATGACGGACCAGGGCCGGGTTTCAACCCCGCTTGGGCTTAAGGCCGAGGATTTGCCGCACGCCGTCCTTGGTGAAGGGCTGCGTCAGTTGGCTGACAAAGCCGGGAGCGATCTGGCCCTTGATGCCAATATCGGTCGAGGATGGGCGATCGGGATTGAAATAGGTGCCGAACAGCTGGTCGAACAGCACGACATTCTCGCCGTAATTGGTATTGCCTTCGCGCAGATCCTTCGAATGGTGCCAGCGGTGCAGCCGGGGCGTCGAGAAGACGAAATCGAAAAGGCCGGTCCGCATGTCGACGTTGCAATGGGTCAGGATGCCGATGAAGGCCGTGACCGCGCCGAGCCACCAGAAGACCTGCAGCGGGGCTCCGAGCAGGTAGAGCGGGATCTGGCTCAGTGCGATCTTGAACAGGGAATCGATGACGTGGAAACGGCCGGTATTGATGACCCAGAGGCGGGTGACACTGTGGTGCAGGGCATGGAAACGCCAGAAGAACAGCCGCTCATGGGCGATGCGGTGCGCCCAGTATAGACCGAACTCGGCAATGACGACGGCGAGGGTCGCCTGGAAGAGCATCGGCCAGGATGACGGCCAGAGACTGAACTGCATGGCGGCAAGCGGCTGCAGCAGGCCGGCGGCGAGCATCGGAAAGATCGCCGCCGCAAGTGCTGCCAGTTGCACCAGCCCCTTGGTCAGAACCGTATGGGCGATATCGTTGGCCGTTTCGCCATCCGCCTGCAGCCAGCGCTGCTCGTAGGGAATGGTGCGTTCGAGCAGGAAGAGAAGCAGGACTTCTCCCGCATAGACCGCCGCAAAGCCAAGCATCGGCCGGTCGCCGGCGAAGGCAAAATAGGCGCCCGTCAGGCCGGAGAAAAACACCAACGGCCAGGACAGGTAGGCAAGAATATATCTTCCGGCTGCGGCTGCTTTCGCCATCGATGTCATATCCCCTCAAGAGCTCGCCGGGTTTCGAGCCAATCGCGCAATCCTGCCCGGATAGCCGGCGACTGTCGCAGCCCGGACCGATCCGGGAACGCCCTCGACCCGGTCCCCCGCCACTCATGCCATCGATCCGGACAATCGGCAATCGCCTGGGACCGTCGTCGCGCTGAACGATGCCGCCAAAGTGTGGATGGACGATTGCAGGGGCATTGCAGCGATCCGGCGATTTCGACTGACCGCACGGCAGTCGCCGGAAGGCGCGGGATCCGCGCACGAGAAAATCCCTGCCCGTGTATCGGCAGGTTTCAATCCACGCATTCGTGTCTTGAGACTGTTGCCGGCCTTTGCCAGATTGGCGGCGGCGGCTTGCGGGCTGCTTCAATAAAATCAAAGGAATTGGCCCATGAAACGCGGTATTGAAATCACAACGGCTGACGGCATTGCCAGGGCGTCAGTTTTCCGTCCAGAAGGCAGCGAGGGCAAGCTCCTGCCCGGTGTTCTCTACTATATGGACGCGCTCGGGCCGCGCGAGGCCATCGATATCATGGGCGAACGTCTGGCGAATGCCGGTTATGTCGTGCTTGCTCCCGATCTCTTCTACCGTTTCGGCTCCTACGGCCCCTTCGACGGCTCTTCCTTCGGTAATGAGACCGCACGTGCCGAGATCATGAAGATGATCCGCGAGACGACGCAGGAGATGACGAGGCGCGACAGCGCAGCCTTCCTCGACGCGCTGGAGGCCGAAGGCGTTTCCGGTCCGGTCGGTGCCGTCGGTTATTGCATGGGCGGCGGCCGGGCCCTGACGGCAGCGGCCACTTATGCCGACAGGATCGCGGCTGCCGCAAGCTTCCACGGCGGCAATCTCGCAAGCGAGGCGCCTGACAGCCCGCATCGCCTTGCCAGTGGCATCAAGGCACGCGTCTATGTCGGCGTTGCCGGCGTCGATGGCAGCTTCCCGCCTGAACAATCCGCGCGGCTTGCCGAGGCGCTCCGCACCGGCGGCGTCGACCACATCATCGAGAATTATATCGGCATGTCGCATGGCTGGACGGTTCCCGATCGCGGCGAGACCTACAGCGAAAAGGGCTCCGAGCGACACTGGAAGCGCCTGCTCGAACTTTTTTCGGAAACGCTCGGCTGATATCGGCGAACGCGACCCACCCGGTCTCGGGCGGGTCCTTGATCATTGCGACCTGCCATTGAGTATCCAGGCTTTGCTGGCGTGAAACCGTGATCATGCGCACCGTTATACACAGGCGGGAAAGCGACATTAACCCATTGGGCTTGCACGGCAAATTATCTCGCCGCGTGGCGACAGCGTCCTTGGCCATCAGTTTGCCATGATGCGCCCTACCCTCGCACGCGTTTGCCCCAACGAGAATTGGATTGATGATCAACTTCACAAAATCTGCCATCGGCATTCTGCTTGCCCTTGGCACCGCAGCCTCCACCTCGAGCATCGCGTCGGCGCAGTATTACGACGGTTATGACAGAGGCCCGCCACCGCGCTACGAGTCTGACAGGGATTGGGGCCGGCCTCATTCGCCGCCCGGTTGGGGTCGTCCGCCGCGCGGTGGCTGCGATCCCCGATGGGCAGAGGACAAGGCGCGTGATTTCGGCTTCCGCCGCGCTCGCGTCGTCGACGTCACGCCACGGCGCGTGATCGTTCAGGGCTGGACGCGTCGAGGTCCCGACGAGATCAGCTTTGCCAACGTTCGCGGCTGCCCGGCGCTGCGATAAAGGCTTCCGGCCGATATGAGATGCCCTCGGTCGTAAGACCTGACCGAGGGCGCTTCATGTTACTACAGAGACTCCAAGGAACTTTTTTGTCCGCCGTCGTTTAAACAGCATGATAAAATCCATGCTCCTATTCGGCTTCATATCGCTTTCAATCTTCGGTGTCGGCAACGCCCAGCAATTTGCGGCCGAGACCATCAATAACGCGTCGATTGATGACATCTCCCCAGCCCCGCCGAGCGCACGATCGCCGTCGCCGGATCCGGCCGTCATCCATCTTCAGGTTCTGCTTGATCGAGCCGGTTCGTCGCCCGGAGTGATCGACGGCTTCTACGGCGACAACGTCGTGAAGGCGATTGCCGGCTTCGAGATCATGCAGCGACTTCCCGTCGACGGGAAACCCGACCCGCAGATGCTCGCCCGGCTCCAGGACGACCGGAAGGTTATCGGACCCTACGTGATCGCACAGGATGATGCCGCCGATCTCGTCGAGGACATTCCGAAAGATTATGCCAAACAAGCCAGGATGACACATCTCGGCTACACGAGCGTCGCCGAGCGGCTGTCCGAGCGCTTCCACATGGATATCGACCTGCTCAAAACACTGAATCCCGGCGCTCAGTTCGTCCCGGGCGAAACAGTCTCGGTCGCAGTCATTGGTGCGCCGAGAACGGGGAAGGTCAAGCGTATCGAGGCTCACAGGAAAAGCGGTGAGGTGCTGGCCTTTGCCGGCGATGGATCCGTTCTTGCAGTCTACCCGGCGACGATCGGCAGCGACGACAACCCTTCACCCGCGGGCCGGCACAAGATAAACGGCGTCGCCCGCGAGCCCAAATATACCTATAATCCCAAAGTGAATTTTCAGCAGGGTCATAACAGGAAGCTCCTGCAATTGCCGAGTGGCCCCAACAATCCGGTCGGGACGGTCTGGATCGACCTCTCCGAGCCGACCTACGGCATCCACGGATCGCCGGAGCCATCCTTGATCGACAAGGCCGGTTCGCACGGTTGTGTGCGGCTGACGAATTGGGATGTCGAGGAACTTGCCGGCATGGTGAAGCCCGGCGTCATCGTCGATTTCGTCGACTGAGCGGTCTTCTGACCGAACGGGAGGCACGGATCCATGCACCTTTCGACGGGATCCCTGATCTGCGGATGTCGGCCCGCTGCTATCCCGCGCGGTGACGCGACGATCGGATACAGCAGTTCAGCCGCGGCGATGATCGCGGATCATGCCTTCAAGAGCGGGATTTCCGCTGCGAGCGACAGCCATCAGCGCCGCCTCCCCGCCGCCGTCACGGGCAAGCAGTGACATGCCGTTCTGCAGCGTCGCGAAGAAGACGGCAGCGGCCTCGCAGTCGAAGGTGTCGTTCAATTCCCCCTCACTGACGGCGCGCTCGAATCTTTTCATGAGCTGGCTAATATTTTCCGCACGGCGCTGCCTGAGATCCTCGCCGATTGCCTCGATTTCGCTCGCAGCCGGATTGGAGCCGAGCACGATCATGCAACCGGCCGGCTGATCAGAGCGGCTATAGGCGCGGGCAGTATTGACGAGGAAGCCTTCGATCGCTGCGGCAATCGTCTGCCCCTCTTCGAGCGCTCTCCAGATCTCGTTGTTGACCGTCGCCTGATAGAGATCGAGCGCTTCGGTAAACAGCGCCTCCTTTGAGCCGAAGGCGGCATAAAGGCTCGGAGGTGCGATTCCCATGGTCTGGGTCAGATCGCTCATCGAGGTCTCTTCAAAACCCTTTTGCCAGAACAGATGCATGGCGCGCGACAGCGCTTGCTGCCGGTCGAAGCTTCTCGGGCGTCCGCGTTCGTTCATCTCAGGTTTGCCTCACGCAATCGGGATTCCAATTCTGTATCGCTCAATACATAAATCGCTTGACGAAAGGATACAATCGCAGCATGAATTCTGTATCAATCATTACAGAAAGGAATATCATGTCTATCCTTGACGGAAAGGTGGCTCTCGTGACCGGCGGCAGCCGCGGTATCGGCGCTGCAATCGCCAGACGGCTCGCGGCCGATGGCGCCAAGGTCGCACTGACCTATGTGAATGGAGACGAAGCGGCCGCCAATGTCGTCAAGGCGATAGAGGCCGAGGGCGGAATGGCGCTTGCCCTCAGGGCCGATGCGTCCGACGCGGCCGATGTCGAGGCAGCCATTGCGACGGTTGCGCAAACCTTCGGCCGCATCGATATCCTCGTCAACAATGCCGGAATTTTCCACGCGGGGCCGATAGAAACGCTATCGCTCAGCGATTTCGATGCGACGTTCTCGATCAATGTCCGCTCGGCTTTCGTCGCTTCCAGGGCAGCCCTTGCTGTCATGCCGGATGGCGGTCGCATCATTTCGATCGGCAGCAATCTTGCAGTACGCGCCACCTCTCCGGGACTCAGCCTCTATACGGCGAGCAAAGCGGCGATCGCAGGCCTGTCGCAGGCGCTCGCCCGTGAACTCGGCCCACGCCGCATCACGGTCAATGCCGTGCATCCCGGCTCGACGAATACGGACATGAACCCGGCAGACGGCCCGCATGCGCGTGCGCAGAAGGGTCTGATGTCCAATCCGGCGGGCTTTGCCGATCCCGGCGAGATCGCCGATGTCGTCGCCTATCTCGCTTCACCAGCTGCCCGCTCGGTCACGGGTGCGGCCTGGACGATAGACAACGGGGCGAATGCCTGAAGCTGGAAGAGAAGAGGCCCGGCACAAACCGGGCTTCGATCATGCCGCCGTATTGGCCTCGGCTGCGCTGAGCGCAAGATCGGTCACCTCACCTGTCGAGGCATAACCGGAGACGAGTTCGGCGAGCATCAGCCGGGCGGCAGGTATGTCGTTACGATCGAGAGCCGCATCGAGAACCTTCAGACGTTTGGAAAGCTCCGGCCAGAAGAGAAAATCCTCGCGCGCCTTCATGATGCGCGGATGCTGCGTCGTTTCGGGATTATCGCCGATCAGCAGTTCCTCGTAGAGCTTCTCGCCGGGCCTGAGACCCGTGACCGAAAGCTCGATATCGCCTTCGGGATTATCGTCGCTGCGCACCGTCAGACCCGAAAGATCGATCATCCGGCGCGCCAGATCGGCAATGCGCACCGGCTCACCCATATCGAGCAGAAAAACATCACCGCCGTCGGCCATGGCGCCGGCCTGTATGACGAGCTGCGATGCCTCCGAGATCGTCATGAAGTAGCGGGTGATATCAGGATGGGTCAGCGTCACGGGCCCGCCATCTTTGATCTGCTGGCGAAACAGCGGCACGACGGACCCTGAGGAACCCAGCACATTGCCGAAGCGCACCATGGAGAAATTGGTGTGCGTGGCGGACTGCCTTTCGGCCGACAGCGCCTGCAGCACCATTTCGGCAAGCCGCTTGCTGGCGCCCATCACATTGGTCGGGCGGACCGCCTTGTCGGTGCTGATCAGCACGAAATTCGATACGCCGTATTTCTCCGCTGCCTGTGCGGTGATCAGCGTGCCCATGACATTGTTCTTGATGCCTTCGACGGCATTTTGCTCGACAAGCGGCACGTGCTTGTAAGCGGCGGCATGATAGAGCGCCTGCGGACACCAGCTCATGATGATGTGCTCCATGCGGTCGCGGTCGCGCACCGAACAGAGGATCGGGACGATCTGCACCTTCTGCTGGTCGTACAGCTCCGAAAGCTTCTGCAGCTCGCCATGGATCGCATAAAGGGCGTATTCGTTCTGCTCGACGAGGATGAGATGCGTCGGGCCACTGCGCAGGATCTGGCGGCAGAGCTCGCTGCCGATCGAGCCGCCCGCGCCCGTCACCATCACCACCTTGCCGAGCGTTGCCTTGTCGAGCAGCTCCTGGCGTGGCGCCACGGCCTCGCGTCCGAGCAGGTCCTCGATTTCGAGTTCGCGAATGTCGGAAACGGCGATGCGGCCCTGCGCAAGTGCGGTCAGATCCGGCAGCGTGCGAACATTCACCCGCGCCTTGCGGATCTGTTCGAGGATCTCATTGCGGCGTTGGCGCGATGCCGAGGGCAGAGCCAGAAGCACATTATGGATATTAAGTGTCTGGACGAGCCCTTGCAGATCCGAGGGATCATAGATGGGCAGGCCGCCCATGATGCCGTTTCTGAGCTTCGGATCGTCATCGAGATAACCGACGACATTGAGCTCGGCATTGTTGGTCAGTGCGGCGGCAAGCTGGCGGCCGGAACTGCCAGCGCCATAAATCAAGACCTTGGCGAGCGTATTCTTGTGCAGGATGCGCTGATAGGTATCGCCCAGCCAATAGCGGATGCCGAGGCGCGAGAGGCCGATTGCGATCAGCAACAGGAGCGGCTGCAGGATACCGACCGTGCGTGGAATGCCGGGAACGCTGAGCGCGGTGAAGATGCTCGCGAAGGCGACGCCATAGATCGCGATCGCCTTCAGCACCGCCAGAAATGCAGCAATGCCGGCATAACGGAAGATCGCCCGATACATGCCCATGACGATGAAGATCGGCAGCGCCAGGCATAGCGAAACGAGAACCGCAAGCCATTGTACGCCGGTCAGCACTGTCCATTCATTCAGGCGGAAACAATAGGCAAGCCAGATGGTCAGAATACAGAAGCTGGAATCGACGATCAGCGCAAGAATACGCTTTGCCGGACGCGGCATTGCCAGGAGCGGCCCCACCAGTGCCTGCATCGACATCCAGGACTGGCTGGTCTTTGATCCGTCGTTTGAAGGATCACCATGCATGTTTATACTGCCCATCCATCATTCCAGCCTGACTTCTTCTTGTCCTTTTCGATCTCAAGTGCAACCGAATAATCAGTGGTCGCGCATGCAATCTGTTTATAACCTTAGGTCGTAGCCTCAATGCGTTATGCCCTTGCTGCCCAATACCTTGCCGACGGTCATTGCCAGGATGCGCATGTCCATGAAGAAGGAGCGGTGCCGCAGATAATCAACATCGAACTTTACCTTTTCGGGGATCGGCAGTTCGTCACGGCCATTGACCTGCGCCCAGCCCGTCAGCCCCGGCAGCAGCGCATCGACACCTTCTGCCGTGCGCAACGCGATTAGGTCGTCCTGGTTATAAAGCGCCGGACGCGGGCCGACGAAGCTCATGTCGCCCTTCAGGATACACCAGAGCTGCGGCAGTTCGTCGAGGCTCGACTTGCGCAGGAATCCTCCGATCGGCGTCAGATAGCGGGAGGGGTCGTCGAGCAGATGCGTGGCGACCGTCGGCGTATCGATCCGCATGCTGCGGAATTTCGGCATCCGGAAGATCTCGTTGCGGCGCCCCACACGGTTCGACCAGTAAAGTGCCGGTCCCGCAGATGTCATGCGTACGCAAAGCGCCACGACCGCGATCGGAATGATCAGGATCAGGGACGCCACCATCGCCAGGAAAAGATCGACTGCCCGCTTCAAGTCCGTCCTCGCTCTTTGCACACTGTTCCGGCCTCCAACTGCCCGCCTTGCCCTATCGTCTCCAGCCAATTCACGTCAACGATCCTTTCCGGCCTCAGAACGCTTTACTCGTTGTTTCTCAGGTATTTGCGGCAATCACGTCGCCGCCTACCGAAACGCTTCTTAATCTAAGCTATTGATACGAGATGTCTTTCATCTCATTGCGGAAGCTAATTCAGCAATTATTTCCGATACCTGTTTGCCCTCCGAAGAACGACGTGTCCTACAGCCAGTCCAGTGATAGTGCCTAAAATACGTATTGCAGTCTTGTCGAGATCATCTCCATGCCAATGAGCGGTCCACGGTGGACATCGCCCGGTTACTCGAAAGCATTCAAGCCCTCCGTGCAACCGGACTATTCTGCCGTACCAGCGCCATCAGCATTGGGCCAAGCGAGAACTCCCCTCGTGCTCCCTTGCGGGTGAGGTCACGCAGATAGCCGCCTGGCGAGTTGATATGGTTTGCTCGTTCCAGCATGCAGGCAATAACGACAGCGGCATTTTCTCGGCCGAGGCTTTCGCAAGCCGCCTGATAGGTCTCTGACGTGATGCCCAGCATAGACCGTACGGTGACGGCAGCGGTCACGAAATCTCGCCAGCCCCTGATCGATCCTCCCTGGGCGTAATCGCTGATTTGCGGGCAAGCCTGCAGAATGAGGGCAAGAGGAAATATTTTCTGTGGTCCGTTTGGCTGAACCTTCCCGGTCGTAACCCGCAGTGTTTCCGCTTGCGCCGTCGGTAAGGATTCTAATTCAAGAGAGTCTATATCTGAATTCTGTATGTGCGGTTCGTTTTGGACCACACTGGCGCTCACTTTTTTGAAATTTTCGAAGTTCGTCAACAGATTGACGATGTCGGTGCGAAGGGTTTCGAGATTCAGGCGAACGCTGTCGAGATCGGAAGCCGCCGCATTGCGGGGAAGGCACGCGAGGTGATGTGCATAGGCAGCCTCGATGTCGTCCCAATTGCCGGGAACACCGTCCTCGATTGCGGCATCAATCAGCTTGCGGACATCGCGGCGGCAGATCGTCAGCCGCTCGCGCGCGCGCCGGAGTGCCATCCGGTCGGCTTCTATCCTTTGAGCCATGGCAGCCAGTTCTTCGCTGCGGGCAAGAAGCGGCGCCAGGCTGAAGCCATAGGCATCCTCAAGTTCACCGGATGTTTTCCGGCGGGCAAAACGTTTCCCATTGGCGCTGTCCTTGCGGATGATCAGCCCGGCGTCGACAAGAGCCGCCAGATGCCGACGCAGAGTGGTGACTGCAATGCCGTGTGCCCGCACGATCAGCTGTCGGTTGGATGGAAAGACGACCATGCTCGCCTCACCGGAGAGATGGTTCTCGGGATAGAAGGAGAGAAGTGCATTCAGCACAGCGAGTGTGCGGTCGGAAATGTCGAGCAGCGGACGTGCTTCGCAGACGTCGCGAAACACCTTCCACTTGTCGACGGACTTATCTGGTTTAATTGATTCGGCCTGAAGCTGACCTCTCATCAAGGCAAGCGACATTGGCCGCCGCCCGAAAGGCGTCGTCACAAATCCCGTATCCATCGTGGTTCACCTTATACAAAGGCAAATCATCAGCGCCCGCCAAAACGGCGTTCAAAAACCTTGACAGCGATTCCGGGAAGTGCGATTCTCTAGGTGCTAAACGAGAGAAGAGGGCTTCCGGATGTTTTGTTCGGGGGCCTTTTTCTTTGCCTATTGGCTCCTTTTCCTAACAGTCAAATCCTTGTCAGCGGCTTAGCCTGCCAACAGTTATCGTTGTGACCTGACGGCGCCGAACTCTTCGAAGAGCTCATCCAGCCGGGTTGTGAGATAATCGGCAAATTCAGGCACCATGCGCTCATCGAACGTGATGCGCGTCTTGTTGCTAGAGCGCTCGATTTGCGCTGCCCTCTGTCCTTGCCGCGTTTTCCAGATATCGCCCGCCACCTTCTTCTGATCGCGCGCTGCCATTTTCGACAACACACGTTGCAGACGCTGATCGCTGTCGAGATCGGCAAAGGCGTCGTCTTCGATAATCGACTCGACCTTCTTCGGTGACGAAGAGACGGCATCGACGAGAGCGAGCCATCGGGCACGACCTGCCTTTGGTGCCGGCCCGATTGCCAGGATCACGGTCTGCGGTACGCCGCGGGCGACCGAGATATAACGGCTGAGATCGGCCTTGTCGGTCGAAAGCGCCGCCATGATGACATCTCGGGGGTAGCCAGCCTCTTCCAGACGATGGGCGAACAGCGCCTTCTCGATGAAGGAGAGATCCTGGCGATCGAGATTTTCCTTACCCTGAGCAATGACCAGTTCGGTATCGCTCAAGCTTTGAACGATCGCCTTGACCTTAAGGCCGAGCTTAGCAGCAGCCCGCAGTCGGCGACGGCCGTAAGCGATCTGGTAGCGTCCTTCCGTTTCAGGGTCAGGACGGACCAGGATCGGCACTTTCTGACCATGTTCGGAAATGCTTGTCACCAACGCATCGAAGTCGGCATCGCGCTCGACCGGGATACGATCGCTAATCGAGGAATTGGAAATATCCGAGGGATCGATTTCAAGAACGGAAAATCCCGAGGAAATCTGTGCCTGGAGACGGCCGGCGGCACGCGCCGCCTCTGTCATTTCCTGAAGCGATGCACCCATGGCCGAGACGGCACCGGTGCGCACTCGATCCGGGTTCTTCTCGATGCCGGCCGAAGCCGCCGGTGTCTCGGCCTTGCGCATGAAGATCGAATTGACGGTATCGCGCCGGCTCATCAATTCTCTCCTTTCCAGTCAAATCCGGGCAGGCCGGAAAGACGCAGTTGGGAGCTCCCAACGTGCTCATCGGCCACCGACAGATGGAGGAAATTTTGCGAGATGCTCACAGTGGGGCAGCCATTGTTGGGAGCTCCCAACAGGTGGTGATTGCCAGTGAAGCCTGAGGAGTTGATATCGATCGCGGGAAACGTCATGTGCGCCCCCATGCCTGCCGGATCAGCGTCTCGACTTCTCCGTTGACGGCATCGAGGGCTTCCATCGCGCGGTCATAGGTCGAGCGTGTCAGGTTCTCGCGGCCGATCTCATAGAGAGTCTGCTTGGTAAGACCGGCGTCGGAGACGGCTGCCGATTTCACCATCGCATTGATCATCACGTGATCGTCGAACAGATTGCGCAGAAGAGCCGCGACCTTCGTCTGCGGCGCATCCTGTGGTTCGTAGCGGGTGAGCAGATAACGAATGAAATCATAATTGAGCTCGCCGCCGGCTTCGCGCACGACGGAGAGAAGGTCATGCGTCATCAGCAGGAACTGGCTCATGGAAGCCACGTCCAGCATCTGCGGATGTACGGTGACGATCATCGAGGTTGCGGCGCAAAGGCCGCTCAGCGTCAGGTATCCGAGCTGCGGCGGGCAGTCGAGGACCACGACATCATAGTTCTCGCCAACATCGTCGAGCGCCTTGGCGACGCGCATGAAGAAGACGCCTTCGCCATCCCGGGAGCCGCGCATCAGCGCGCGTGGCGTCGTATGCTCGAACTCCATGAGTTCGAGATTGCCCGGGATCAGATCCAGGCCATCGAAATAGGTATTGCGTACCACCTCAGAGAGGGGACGCCGCTCCTCGTCGTAGCGGATTGCCGCATAGAGTGTCTCGTTGGAACGGACATCCGTCTCCGGCATGACGCCGAGCATGGCCGACATGCTGGCCTGCGGGTCGAGGTCGAGGGCGAGCACGCGGTAGCCTTGCAGCGCTAGATATTGCGCAAGATGGACCGAGGTCGTGGTCTTGCCCGATCCGCCCTTGAAGTTGGTGACTGCGATGACCTGAAGATGTTCGTTCTCCCTGCGGCGCGGCAGGAAGTCATGCGCCTCACGTCCACGGGCGGAGGCGGCAAGCAGGGCGCGCAGTTCATTGAGCTGACGCAAGGAATAGAGGCGCCTGCCATTGCTGCCGACATCGGGCTGCGGGCCTTCGCCGGCAAGCGTCATCTTCCGCAAGGTCGAATCCGAAACGCCGATCAGCTTGGCCGCCTCGCCGGAGGTAAAGCGGCGCAGTGTCTTGCTCGCAGTCGGCGGAAACAGGGCTTCGCTGATCGCCTGCAACTGCGAACTGATCGTCGACGCATGGGCGCCGATCGTCTCATCGACGCTACGTTGAAGGGTCCGAGAAGTCCTTTGTGGCTTGCTCACGCTCTAATCTTTCATCACGGAAAAACACCAGAAACGGCTGTTTATCCGTGACGATTACCGATCGCAGCGATTCTGGCAAGGTACTCCGGCAGAACAAGGCTTCAGCGGCGGCGGTCACGATCACGAGTTTACGACAGAAGGATTACAATTTCCCCTGATATCTCCGTCAGTTAACAGAAATCCGATTCGCCTTGCAAAGCTGTGCCGTCCTCACATCATTTTTGTGATCGATGCGGCAAAGCCGATGTTTTGATCCGGCAGACGGTCCCTGGCGCATCCCATTGAGAAGAATCAGCTATTACCGATTCCTAATCTTTGCCGGCAAAGGATCTGATGACGAAAGGGGCAAGGGCCTTATTGCCGCAATCCTCTGTGGCGTCGACGAAGGCGAAGGGCGCCTGTGTTTCGAACTCCCGAAGACGAGATCACGCCTGTCGGGAACGCGGATCTGATCGAAAGGCTGTCTGACACCTTTGTCGATGGTTGGGCGTGCCAAAATCGAACAGGGGTGTGGCGGAATCAATCTGCGTATTTGATTCCGTTTCGATCAAAGATGTGAGAAAAAACAGCGCGTTAGGAACACGCGAAATACCCTGCGGAAGCATCCGAAATGGGCTCTTTCAAGCCCATCCTCGTAGATCAATCTTATAAAGGATCCGGGATGTTTCCGCAATGACCGGCATGCTCAATCCCCAGCGGACAGCCGAGAAAAGGTGATGCCGCCCGCCTTAGCCGCTGAATGTGTAGCCGGCAATCGAGGCCGGCTTCATCTCGATTGAGAAGCCGGGCCGGGTCGGCGGCATATAGGCCGCATCCTTGATGATGCAGGGATCGAGAAAATGTTCATGCAGATGGTCGACATATTCGATGACGCGGCCATCCTTGGTGCCTGACACCGCCACATAATCGATCATGGACAAGTGTTGCACATATTCGCAGAGCCCGACACCGCCGGCGTGCGGCCAGACCGGCAGGCCGAATTTGGCGGCGACCAGCAGCACGGCCAGCACCTCGTTCAACCCGCCCATGCGGCAGGAATCGATCTGCACGATGTCGATCGCACCCTCGGCGATGAACTGCTTGAACATGATACGGTTCTGGCACATCTCGCCGGTCGCGACCTTCACCGGGGAAATGCCCTGGCGGATCTTGCGATGGCCGGCGACATCGTCGGGGCTTGTCGGCTCTTCGATGAAGAAGGGCTTGGCGAAGGAAAGCTGCTTGACCCAGTCAATCGCCTGGCCGACCTCCCAAACCTGGTTGGCGTCGATCATCAGGTAACGGTCCGGACCGATCACCTCGCGGGCAATCCTCAAGCGGCGGATATCGTCCTCCAGATCGCGGCCGACCTTCATCTTGATATGGTTGAAACCGGCATCGATCGCCTCCTGGCAGAGCCGGCGCAGCTTCTCGTCCTCGTAGCCGAGCCAGCCGGCCGAGGTCGTGTAGCAGGCATAACCTTCTTTCTCGAGCGTCGCGATACGCGCAGCCTTGCCGGGCTCGGCTTGTCTGAGGATGGCGATGGCCTCGTCGCGCGTCAGCACGTCGGTGAGGTACCGGTAATCGACGATATCGGCGATCTCCTCCGCCGGCATTTCGGCAACGAGGCGCCAGACCGGTTTGCCGGCCTCCTTGGCAAGCAGATCCCAGACGGCGTTGACGATTGCGCCGGTTGCCAGATGGATCGCGCCCTTTTCAGGACCGATCCATCGAAGCTGGCTGTCGCTGGTCAGATGCCGCCAATATTTGCCGGGATGGGCCAGCACATCCGAAAGCTCGGTGCCGACGACCAGATGCCGCATCGCCTCGATCGCCGCGCAGCAGATATCGTTGCCGCGGCCGATGGTGAAAGTCAGGCCGTGGCCGGCAAGGCCGTGCTTGTCGGTTTCGAGGATCACATAGGCAGCGGAATAATCCGGATCCGGGTTCATCGCATCGGAACCATCGAGGCTTTGCGAGGTGGGAAAGCGAAGGTCGAAAACACGGAGGTCGGTGATGCGGGTCATGATATTCTTCCCTTTGGGGGCCAGCATCCTTCGTTCGAAAGATGCTGGCCATGCGAAAGCTCAGATCGTCCAGCCGCCGTCGATCGCGTAGGCCTGGCCGGAAGTATAGGTCGCACCGGCGAGATAAACGGCGAGACCGGCGATTTCCTCCGGCGTGCCGAGGCGCCCCATCGGTTGGCGGGCGATGAAGGCGGCGCGCGCAGTGTCGTAGTCGCCTTGAGCGCGCATGCGGTCCTGCAGCGAGGGGCTTTCCACCGTGCCGGGGCAGATGCAGTTGCACCGGATGCCTTGCGTCACGTAGTCGGCGGCGACCGATTTGGTAAGCCCGATCACGGCGGCCTTGGTCACGCCATAGGCGAAGCGGTTCGGCACGCCCTTGATGCTTGAGGCGACTGAGGACATGTTGATGATGGAACCGTCCTTGCGTTCCAGCATGCCTGGCAGCACGGCACGGATGGTGCGGATCATCGCCTTGACGTTGAGATCGAAAGCAAATTCCAGATCGGTGTCAGGCATCTCCAGCACCGAGCCGTTATGGACGACGCCTGCGCAGTTGAAGAGCACGTCGACAGCGCCGATCCCGGCCACCAGCGTCTTGACCGCATCCTCGTCGAGCACGTTCAGCTTATGGGTGGAGATATTGCTCTCTGCCGCCAGGGTCGCGAGTGCGTCGGTATTGATGTCGGTCGCATGCACCTTGGCGCCAGTTGCGGCAAAGGCAAGCGCCGTCGCGCGGCCGATGCCCTGACCGGCTGCGGTGATGAGAACGGTCTTACCGGAAAGATTGCTTGTCATGTCATGGCCTCTCTGGGGATTTTCCCGCACTGACGGTGATACTTGAAGTCGATCTCAAAAGGATTGGTCGGGAGCAAGGCCGCGCCCGGTTGCGCGCGCTCTCAAGCGACGTCGCATCAGGCCGACGATCACGATATCCATGCGCTGCATGGCCTCCTCCCTCTCCCGTTATCTTATTTTTGTCTCGCCTTGGCGAGCCTTTCCGGGAACTGCAATCGTCCGGCGTAAGACCCATGCCGAACAACATCCTCACCCTTGATTTGTCTGTTTATAGACAAACAGACGATTGCCTCGTGGTCAAGCGCGAACTTTCTCTTTTCCGTCCGCCCGTCTGCGTATATGCAGAATGATATTCACAGGAGGGAAGAATGGAGACCGAAGAGTCAGATCGCTATCGCGCTCCGGCGCTCGACAAGGGTCTTGATATTCTCGAACTTCTGGCCGGCGTCGACAGCGGCCTGACGCAGGCGGAAATCGCCAAGCGGCTGGAGCGCAGCCCGAATGAATTCTACCGCATGCTCGACCGTCTCGTGAAGCGTGGTTACGTGACGCGGCTCGATGGTGACCGTTATTCTCTCACCCTAAAACTCTTCGGCCTGGCGCAGCTGCATGCGCCGGTGCGACGGCTCGCCTCCTATGCGACGCCGCTGATGCGCGATCTCGCCCAGCGCTCGCGCCAGGCGAACCATCTTGCGGTCTTCGACCGGGGTGCTGCCGTCGTCATCGCCCAGCAGGAGGCGCCGGACTATTGGGGCCTGTCGATCCGCGTCGGTTCCCACATCAGTCTCTTCGACACAGGGTCCGGCCATGTGCTGCTTGCCTTCCGCAGCGACGAAGAACGCGAGATGATGATTTCGGAACATGTGCGCAGCCGCAAAGACGCCGATCTCGGCGCGGAGTTTTACGAGCGGCTGAACCAGATCCGCGAGCGCGGCTATGAGATGATGGCAAGTGCCCAGACGGCCGGTGTCTATAATCTCTCTGCACCGATCCTGGGGCCGGACGGGCGCGGCATTGCAGCGCTGACCTGCCCCTATATCGCGCTGGTGAACGCGCCGGCAGCGCCCGACATCAGTCAGGCGATCGGCATGGTGCAGAAGACAGCCGCTGAACTCTCGGCGCTCGCCGGCGCAACGATTGCCGTGCAGGCTTAAGGCCGGCCGAATTTCTATTTGAACAATCCATTCACCAGGGATAGGTTGCTGCCAACCACTCTCTGGAGGAGAAGAGCGTGTTCATCGATACACATCTGCACGTCATCGACCGGTCGGCGCTGCATTATCACTGGCTCGCGAATGTGCCTGCTCTCGACCGCGATTTTCTTTATGAGACCTATGCGACCGAGGCAAAGCGCTGCGGCATCACCAAGGTTCTGCACATGGAGGTGGATGTCGATCCGGTCATCATGCAGGCCGAAACCGACTATGTCAGCCGCCTCGGCGACCTGGTGGCCGGCGCGATCGTCTCCTGCCGGCCGGAAGAAGATGGTTTTGCCGCCTATCTGGAGCGACAGAAGGCCGATCCCTTCGTCAAGGGCTTCCGGCGTGTGCTGCATGTGGTGCCAGACGATGTCTCGGAAGCTGCACTCTTCCGCGAGAATGTCAGAAGGCTCTCGGGCACCGGGCTGACTTTCGACCTCTGCACGCTGCCGCATCAGGTCGGCAAGGTGGCGTCGCTCACCGATGCTGCGCCCGACGTCCAGTTCGTGCTCGACCATTGCGGCAACCCGGACATCAAGTCGAACGCCTTCGAGCCCTGGAGCCGGGGTATAATCGAAATCGCCCGCCGGCCAAATGTCGTCGCCAAGATTTCCGGCATCGTCACAAATGCCGATCCGGCGACTTGGACGGCGGAAAACCTGCGGCCCTATATCGAGCACGTCATATCAAGCTTCGGCTGGGATCGTGTGGTCTGGGGCAGCGACTGGCCAGTCTGCACGCTGGCAAACGGCCTTTCCACCTGGGTCGCGGCCACCCAGGCGGTACTGTCAGGCACTGCGGAAACGGAGCGTTCGAGGCTTCTGCACGGCAATGCGCAGCGGCTGTGGATGCTCTGAATTTCATCCAAGGCACGCGCTTCCAGAGTTCAATTCTGCCGGATTCTCGTATGAAGTGATCTGTCGCGACGTGCAATCCGTAGTGGCTCTCGGATGGCGCGATGTTTTGGCCCAACCTAAACTACATCCAAACAATTGCTAGGTTGAACTAACTCGGCTAAAAGTTGTTGTTGCGGGCCGTGTAAGTTGTCGGTCCGGTTTTCGCAGGAGGGAATATCAGATGAAAGAAGAACCGCATTCCGTGGACGTTCACGTCGGCAAGACGATCCGCATACAGCGACTGCTGAGAAAGGTTTCTCAGACGGAACTGGGCGATCGTGTTGGTGTGACCTTCCAGCAGATCCAGAAATACGAAAAGGGCTCCAACCGCGTTTCTGCCAGCATGCTCGTCGAAATCGCCGGCGCACTCAGCGTCGATGTCAGGACCTTTTTCGACGACCTGACGGCGCCTGCCGCCAACGCGAACGATAATCCCGCTCCGAGCGAAGAATTCGTCATTTCGCGTGAAGGCGTCCAGCTGAACGCTGCCTTTTTCTCGATCAAGAACGAGCAGCTTCGCAAGAAAATCCTCAAGCTCGTCCAGGCGATTGCCACGACCGAGCAAACGGACTTCGACGCTGCAGAATAGCACGTCGGACTGATTTTTTAGCGCTCTGTCGCACCCTTCATCAGGGCTAATGGCGGTCGATCACGATCAGATTCTCGCCAGCGTCCTTCATTGCGATCTTGGCTTTGCTGCCGAGGAGTTTTTCGAGGTTCGCATCGAGTTCCCTATCCGGATCGATGCCGTCCCAATCGATGACGACTTGCAGCAGCGCCATGTTTGTCAGGTGCATGAGATTGCGCAGCTGAAGTTTTTCAGCTTCCTCCTTGGCTGCCGACAGCAGCCGGAAGAGTCTTGCGTATTCTCTGCCTGCACCTTGGTCCCTTTTTTCAAACATCGTTTCCGCCCTCGACAACAGTCATATCCCCACGCGAGATACCTTGGGCTTGGAACCGTTATTCGAGCGTTACAGGCTGCATCTGCTGCGTGACTTCGGCTTGCAATAGCTCGAAATGCGAGGTCGCAGCAAAGCTCCAGTCACGTATCGTTGACGCAAACTCTCCGTTTTGCAGCCATTCCAGCACGAGCCTTGCATCGGTCCGCTTGCGCTCGACGCGATTGGCGCGAATCACGGCCAGGATCTGTTCGCGCCGCGGTTTGCGGGCAAAGTGGGACTCTTCGACCACCTTGGCATAGGTGCGTTCGGAGAAATGCAGAAAACGCCCGGCAAGGAGCAGCTTCTTGCGCTCGCTGACGGTAATCTCTCCCTTCGCATGCAGGCCTTCAATCGTCGGCTCGAAATCGACCCAGGGAACAGAAAGCGGCAGCCAGCCGAGCTCCTGCGGCGCATGGACGAGCGCTACCGCCTCGTCGTCGAGGAGCACGCCGGATTCATAGTCTTCGAAGATCGAACCGATGCCGACCATGCCGAAGGCGGAGCACTCGGCAGCGCGCAACGCCCCCATGCTGGATCCGCCAGCAACGGCAACGCCATTTTCCAGCGCAAAGAGGATTTCCTTGTGCCACACGGATGGCAGATCGCCAAAATAGCCGTCGATCAGACCGATCGCCGTCGCCCCTTCATGGACCGCTTTCAGAATGTCGCCGCAGGCCGCCGGCGCGCGGAAATCGACATCAGGATGCTGCTTTCGGGCATCCGCAATCTCGCTTGCAAGGCTTGGACCGACAAAAAGGACCTTCATGCCGCGGCCTCCCTGATGACGTTGACGGCGCGCAGGCCAAGCTGGATATATTGGCCGCTGATATCGACCTCAAGGCCCGGCACAATGACGCGCACCACCGAAACCGGAAGGGTCGGATACGGCAACGGCACGGCGATGATCTGGGTAATGCCGGCGGCCCTCAGCCGGCCGGCAATGTGGCGGATCGTATCCTGGATCGTCGCCGGACGTTGCGGGCGTATCGGGAAGGGTTTCAGAGCCGCATCATCATTGCAGAGATCGACGACCTGACGCATGCCGGCGCTGCGGTCGATCCGCTGGTAGATCTTCGGCGAGAAATCGTCACGGCTGCCGGCAATGGCCGTCAACCGGCTCTGTGCCGCCTCGGTAATGGCGCGAAGGGCAGCGCGCACCGGATCGGGATGGCAGCCGCAACCGCCGCAGACCTGCGCCCACCGGGCATCGACACGATCGGACAGGTTGCCGGGAATGATGACGGCGAGAAAGGCGGGAACGCCGATATCGGTGGTCATGTCGATCAGCAAGAGGCGCATGCCAGCCTGACGGATACGATCGACCATTACGTCGATCACGGCATCGCCGAAGGCAAGCGGATCGACGCGGTTCTGTTTCAGCTGTTCGGGCGACTTGAGCTGGGTCAGCGCCCAGGCATCACGCTCGACGAGTTCGCATAGACCATGCAGCACGGCTTCCGCCGGCGTATTGCCAGAGGCAAGCCCATCGCTCGACTGTTCGAAGCCCGGGGGACGCTCGCCACGATGGTCGAGGCCTACCAGCCACCAGGGCACAAAAGCAGTGCTACCCGATAGAAGATCAAGGCCGGAGCACCAGGGGATCTGGCCATTACCGATCTCTTCAGGCGCGCAACGCGCGACGCTGTCGAGGTCGATGATCGTGGCCCGCTCGGCCCTCATGGTCTCGATGCTGGCAAGCGTCAGGTCGGCTGGGGCGATTTCGGCGATGCGGGTCTCGATCGCCTCCATAGCCGCCGAGGTCATCGCCGCTTCCTTGTCGATACCCTTGCCCTGGAAAACCGACAGCGTATGGCTGTTCGGCCTCGTGGCGAAGGCAACGGGAATATTCAGCACGTCAAGGCCTGTCAGCAGTCCCACGCGAGTGATGCCGAATTCGCGCAGATGCGGCTTGATCGCCGCAAAGGTCTGCGCCGGTGTCATCGACCGGTCGTGATAGCTGTTGACGCCTGCCGATGCTCTGTTGAGATCAGCGGCAAGCGTTTCGAGGTCGGCCAAAGCAGACATGCTGTTCAATTCCTTAGCGGAACCTCAGCGCATGCGTCAGGCTTTCAAGGCCATTTGCCGAAACGGTCAGTTCGTCCTGCTTCACGGCTGCCTTGGCAGCTGCGGAGAAACGGAGTGCGGGGGCCTGGGCTGCAGCGTTGGTTTCAACGGTCTTCATGATCTCTCTCCAAATGATTGGGCGGCTTGCCGCCGTTAACCATTCGAAAAGAACATTGCCTGCGTCATTTAAGCGTTACAGGCTTCATTAAAAGGCGTTGTATCAGGGAAGACCGGCGAGTTGCAGGCCTTTTATCAACGGATCCGTGAAGGCCGGATCGCGATCGGGGACAAAATGACGGATCTCTTCGCTGCGAAAATCAGGGAAGTTTTCCAAAACGACGCGGGCGTAGTTCTTGGCTTTTGTGGCATCGCCTGCCATGGCATGGGCCGCTGCAAGCAGGCGGGCCGTTGCCTGTTTTGCCTTCACCGGCTCCAGCGCATCGATCGCTTTTTCGTATTCCTCGCGCATGAAGTGGATGCCGCCGAGGTTCCAGTAATAGTAGTCCGGCGGCAGCGGGTTGAGCTTGAAGGCGGCGCGGCTGAGCTCGAGAGCCCGATCGAAATCGCCGTCATGGGAAAGCGCATCGGCGAAATCGGCCAGGATATCGGCATCGTTGGGATTGAGATCCTGGGCCTGCTGGAAGGAATCGAGGCTTTCTTCAAAACGGCGACGGTAGAGCGCCACGAAGCCGAGTTCACGGAAGGCCCGGCCACTGTTCGGGTCGGTTTGCCGCGCCATCCTTGCTGCGCTGTAGGCTTCGTCCAGCAGGTCCCGGTCGCGCATCCCGCGGATCAGCCATTCCATGCCGAGCGCGCGTGACATGCCGGCATGAGCTGGCGAGAAATGTTCGTAACGGCTGAGCGACGACTTGAACCATTTGCGCGCCTGGCGCAGGTGCTGCAGGTCGGTCTGTGAAATCAGACGCTTGCCTTCGAGATAGAGGCGATAGGCGGACGCCGGCACGTCGCCGAGCGGCATCGCCAGTTCGTAGCGCTCGATCGTATCGGCAAGCGTCATGACGATGCGCCGGGTCAGCTGGCTGAAGGCCTCGCTGATCTTCTGCATCGCAAAAGGAATTTCGACTGCCCAGAGCACTTCGGAGGTCGCCGTGCGCGTCAGCCGGCAGGTTGCGTAGACATCTTCGTCCCGGCTCTGGATCGTCACATAAACGGCATAGTCGAAGGAAAGGTCGAGGGGGCCGACGGTCGGGCGGGTCGGATCGAGCGCCCGGCTCAGCATTTCGAGACTCGTGTGAGCCGCAATCACCTTAAAGCCGCGCTGCTGGCTGAGCCCGATCGTCACATCCTCGAGCAGCGCCCGGCCGACACGTTCCATCAACGGGTCGGTGAGGATGCTTTCGGGCGGCAGGATAACGATGCGCGGCTGGCCTGTGGGGTCGATCAGCAATTCCGACACCGGACGCGGACGTTCCGCTGCCGCCGGCTGTGCCGCCGACAGGATCCCAAGTTCGCGCGCAAGGGCCGTGGTGGCTTCGTCCGGCTCGATATCGAAATCGTCTTTGAGCTGGCTGCGGCATCTCAGATAGGCCTGACGCGCCGCCGGCAGGTCGTTCATACGGGCATGGGCACGCATCAGTGCCCGGCACGCGATCTCGTTTGCGGGATCGAGTTCGATCAGGCGCTTCGCAAAAGCGATCTGCTCCTCGTCCGCGCGCTCGCCTTCATTTTCCAGCAGGCGGGCAAGATGCGCCGAGCGTGCTTCGTCGATGCGCTGGCGCTCGAAGGTCAACCAGTCCTCGGCACCCTGTGTCGGAGACTTGACGCTTTCAAGCAGTTCGCCGAGCAGGATACCGCTTTGACCCGGTTCCAGCATATCCTTCTGCTTGAGGATATTGAGGTCGATCTCCCAGCCGGGCGCAAGGCCGAGATGGGTGCGCGTGGCATTGAGCAGCGGTGGCAGCCCCTCCGGAATGCTCTGCTCGATGCGCGACAGAAGTTGGCGGAGGCTGCCGGCCCGTTTTTCGGGAAGTTCGGATTGCCAGAGCTGGCACCGGATGGTTTCGCGATCGACCAGCGGTTCCGACGACAGCGCTAACATCGCCAGCAGGAAATAGGACTTTTCGGGCAAAGGAAGCTCGGTCCCGGCGGCCAGCAATCGCGGCCTGCCGAGCAGACATAATCTGTTCGCCTTCACTTCCCCGGTTGACCCGTCCATCACGGTTCTCACCTTCAAGAGCCGGAACGCCTGGAGCGGACCGGCCGATTACCTGATGTTAGAGTGAATAGTGAGCAACTGGAAGCGCTTTTGCTTCGCTCGAGCAAGATTTTCATCGAATATTTACGCTCCGGCCGGTGTCTGGCTCGCAACAGACTTTACGAATACTGCATATGGACGTGAAATCCGCCCTATATCGGAACATCATCCCGCCATGCGCATCGGCGCTGCGACAATGTATTCGCCGAGTGCGTCTGCCTCCTCGGCGGAGAGATAAAGCCCCTTCTTGGTTCTCCGCCAGAGCACATCGTGGGCAGTGATGGCCCATTCATTGTCGATCAGGTAGCGGACCTCGGCCTCGTAGAGGTCGGATCCGAACAGCCGGCCGAGATCGTCGATCTTTGCGGCATTGCCGAGAAGCGTGGCTGCCTTCGTGCCGTAGCGGCGAATGAGACGTCGGGCATGCGCATCGGCCAGGAACGGATAGCGGCTCTTGAGCTTGACGACCTCGCCCTCATAACCCTGCACCGGAAAATCCCCGCCCGGCAGATGGCTGCCCGCCGTCCACGGCCTGCCCTTGACGCCGATCGCTTCGCCGATCTTCTCCAGCGCATGTTCCGACAGACGCCGGTAGGTGGTGAGCTTGCCGCCGAAGACATTGAGAAGCGGCGCCTCGCCCGACTTGCCCTCGACCTTCAGCACGTAGTCGCGTGTCGCCTCCTGCGCCTTCGAGGCGCCGTCGTCGAAGAGCGGGCGCACCGCCGAGTAGGTCCAGACGATATCCTCCGGCTTGACCGGCTCCTTGAAATATTCAGACGCCGCATTGCAGAGATAGACGGTCTCCTCCTCGGAGATCCTCACATCCTTCGGATCGGCGGTGTAGTCGCGGTCGGTGGTGCCGATCAGGGTAAAATCGGTCTCATAGGGAATGGCGAAGATGATGCGGTTGTCGGGGTTCTGGAAGAAATAGGCGCGCGGCCCCTCGAACTTCTTCTTCACGATGATGTGGCTGCCCTGGACGAGGCGCACATGGCGGGCCTCGTTATGGCCGAAGGCGGAGCGGATGACATGGTCGACCCAGGGACCGGCGGCATTGATCAGCATGCGGGCCTGATGGCGCTCGCTCTTGCCGGTGAGACTGTTGATCGTCTCGATCTGCCAGACGTTGCTTGCCTGCGCATCCTTTTCCTGATGGGCGGAGACGACCTTGGTGCGCGGCATGATCGTGGCGCCCTTGTCGGCGGCATCGCGGGCATTGAGCACCACCATGCGGGCATCGTCGACCCAGCCGTCGGAATATTCGAAAGCCTTCGTAAACAGCGCCTTCAGCGGCTTTGCCGCCGCATCGCTGCGCATGTTCAGGACCGCAGTCGGCGGCAACAGCTTGCGGCCGCCGAGATGGTCATAGAGGAAGAGGCCAAGCCGGATCATCCAGGCCGGCCTGATCCCGCCCTTGTGATAGGGCAGCACGAAGCGCAAAGGCCAGATGATATGCGGGGCCATGGCCCAGAGGATCTCGCGCTCCATCAGCGATTCCCGCACCAGGCGGAACTCGTAATGCTCAAGGTAGCGCAAACCCCCATGGATGAGCTTGGTGGCACCCGACGAGGTGCCGGAGGCGAAATCGTTCATCTCCGCAAGCGCCACCGTATAACCACGACCCACGGCATCGCGCGCTATCCCGCAGCCGTTGATCCCGCCACCAATGACGAAAATATCGTGGATTCGATCGCTCACACCCAATCTCCAAACCGTCGCCCAATGAGGGCACTCTCGCGTTCCGGTACCGGGGAGGCACCGGGCGTTTTCATATCGCCCCCGAAGCCTCAAGCAATCGCAATTCCGCCGCTGCCGCAGCAGCGGTTCATTACTCTGTCAGACCGACTATCGTGCACGTTACCGCGGGCAAACTACGACGCGATTGAGACAATGATGTAACGGTCGAGATCCCGCCGCGCGCACCTCGATCCGGGCAAGATCAGTCCCACTTCGGACCCCAGTCCGGGTCGACGACCCGGTGATTGCGGTCGATCGTCTCGATGCGGGCGATTTCCTCGGGAGAAAGCCTGATCGAACTTGCCTTGAAGTTCGAGCGAATGCGTTCGGGCCGACCCGATGTCGGGATGGTGCAATAGCCCTTGGCAAGTTCGAAGGCGATCGCCACCTGTTCCGGTGTGGCATCATATTGTTCACCGATTGCGCGCAGCACCGGTTCGTCGGACAGAAGGCCACGGGCGATCGGCAAATAGCAGGTGACGAGGATTTCCTTTTCCCGGCAATAGTTTGCGAGCTTCTTGTTCTGCAGGATCGGGTTGAGCTCGAACTGGTTGTTGGCGACCTTTCCCTTGCCGAGCAGGGCTTCGGTTTCTTCGAGAAGGCCGATCGTGAAATTCGAGACGCCGATCAGCTTCGTCAGGCCGCGGGCCTGCGCCTCGGCGATCTGGGTTATGTAGACCTCGAGCGGAATGCGGCCGTTAGGCGATGGCCAGTGGATCAGCGTCAGGTCCACCTGATCGACCTTCAGCGCTTCAAGGCTCTTTTCAAGCGACGGGACGAGGGCGCCGGGGCCGAAATTATCGGTTGAAATCTTCGTCGTCAGGAAGACCTCGTCTCGACCAAGGCCCGAACGGCGCAGCGCTTCGCCGACTTCGAATTCGGTGTCATAGGTCTGCGCAGTATCGAGGTGCCGATAGCCGGTTTCGAGCGCGCACAGGATTGCATCGATACCCTCCTTGCCGTTGCGCCCAAACGTGCCAAATCCCATCAACGGAATAACATCATGTTTTTGCAAATCTATTTCCTCCAATTCGCCTCACTCCTCCAGTGGGCACACGGAGCTTTGCAATAGCCCGGGGCTGTGTCCAGCGAAAAACGCTGATGGATTTCGGGCAAGTCCTGACAACGGTTCGGAGACAACACGGGCGCAAATTCGCACTGATGGCAGCCGGCCGGAACCGGCTACCAGATCATCCTCACGGTTTCAGATCCCGGAAAGCTGAGCGCTCCTAGAATGCCTGAGCAACCCGGCGCAGGGGTATCGCGCTTTCGGCAGCGGCTTCGACAAAATCGAGGCCGATATCAAGAACCGGGGCGCTGTGGGTCAGCCAGCCGACCGAGATCAGGTCGACGCCGGAAGCGGCAATGGCCGGTGCCGTTGCCGGTGTGACGCGGCCGGAGGCCTCGGTGATCGCCCGACCGGCGACGATCCTGACGGCCTCGCGCAGCTGATCAGGCGTCATATTGTCGAGGAGGACGGCATCGATCCCCTCGCCCATTGCCTCGTGCAACTGCTCGAGCGTATCGACCTCCACTTCGATCTTGACCATATGGCCGACGCCGGCCTTGGCGCGGCGAATGGCTTCCGAAACGCTGCCGGCAATGGCGACGTGATTGTCCTTGATCAGCACGGCGTCGTGGAGCGCAAAGCGATGGTTCATGCCGCCGCCGGCCCGCACGGCATATTTTTCGAGTGCCCTCAGGCCCGGCGTCGTCTTGCGGGTGCAGACGACCGAGGCTTTCGTGTCGCGGATCGCTGTGACAATGCTTGCCGTCACAGAGGCGATGCCGGAGAGATGGCCGAGGAAATTCAGGGCAGTGCGTTCGCCCGTCAAAAGGCCGCGCGACGGCCCTTCAATGGTGGCAATCACGCTGCCCGGTTCCACGGCTGCTCCATCTGGCAGATGCCGGCGAAGCATAATGGCGGGATCAACGAGCTGGAAGGCAAGCTCTGCGGCATCGAGACCGGCGACCACACCCGGCTGGCGGGCGGCCATGACGACTGTCGAGCGATGATCCCAGGGGATGACGGCCGCAGAGGTGATATCGCCGGCAAGGCCGAGGTCTTCTGCGAGGGCTGCGCGCACCAGCGGCTCGACAATGACGCGCGGAAGGGAAGCGAGGTTCATCTCAGGCACTCCTTGCAAGAGGATGGGAGGCGGTCGCCCGGGCAATTTCCAGGGTATCAGCCAGTGTCATCTTGTGCCGCACGGCTTCCGCCCGTTTCAGCGGGTAATCCGTGCGGGCATGTGCCCCGCGCGATTCCGCCCGAAGGCTGGCGAAGACGGCGATCAGCAGCGCGACGATCGCCGGATCCGAGGCCGGCCCGTCGTTTTCTGCAAGCGGCAGCAGGCTTGCGACGGCGCCATGGATGGCGCCCGCATTGCGCAGTACGCCGAGATGGCGTGAGACGATTGGCCTGACAAGCGAAGGGTCGGTTGCCGCAGGCAGCATCCCTGCAATCTCGGCTGTCGAGGATTTTGCAACCGGGGTCGCAAGAATGTCGCGCGCTGCCCGCATGCCCATAACGGCTGCTTCCAGCAGGGAATTGCTGGCGAGCCGGTTTGCCCCGTGCAGGCCGGTGGAGGCGGCTTCGCCCACAACCCAGAGCCCGGCGACTGAGCTGCGACCGACGGCATCGGTTGCTACTCCGCCCATGTGATAATGGACGGCAGGCCGCACCGGGATCGGCTGGGATGCGGCATCGATGCCAGCCTCCCGGCAGAGTGCGTCGATAACCGGAAAACGCGTGGCGAAACGATCGCCAAGGGCTCTACGCGCGTCGAGAAACACTTTGCCACCACGGGCGAGTTCGGCACTGATGGCGCGGGCCACAACATCGCGCGGCGCAAGTTCCGCACCGGCAATGCCGGCCATGAAGCGTTCGCCATGCTCATTGACGAGTACCGCACCTTCGCCGCGGACTGCTTCGCTGACGAGCGCCAAGGGACGGCGGCGGGAATCGAGCGCCGTCGGATGGAATTGCACGAATTCCATGTCGGCAAGCTCAGCGCCGGCGCGTGCTGCAAGCATGATGCCCTGCCCGAAATTGCCGGTCGGATTGGTTGTCGCTTCATAGAGACCGCCAATGCCGCCGGTGGCGAGTACGATGCGCCGTGTCGGCAGAATAGTGGCGCCATTTTCGCCGACGCAGAGGAGGCCGATGACGCCGTCCTCATCCGTCAGGATGCGGCGCGCCTCCAACCCCTCGAGCACTGTGATGGAGGGTGTGGAGATGACGGCTTCGACCAGCGCACGAACAATCGCCGCACCCGAGCCGTCACCTTGCGCATGCACGATGCGGCGGCGGCTATGGGCAGCCTCCAGCCCGAGCGAAAAGCTGCCATCTCCCGCCTTGTCAAAACGGACCCCCGCCCGTTCCAGTGCGGTGATCGCAGCCGGCGCCTCAGCGACGATGCCGGCAACAATGGTGGGGTCGCAGAGCCCGTCACCGGCAGCAAGCGTATCGGCCAGATGCAGTTCGGCATTGTCATCGGCGCCGAGCGCGGCGGCTATGCCGCCCTGGGCCCAGGCGCTCGACGTTTCAGCGCCGAGAGCAGCGCGAGTGACGATAACAACGGGCTCGGGCGCAAGCGTCAGCGCCGTCATCAGCCCGGCAAGGCCGCTGCCGACGATGACGGGGCGGCCGGCAAGTTGGTCGGCAATATCGCTCATATCGACAGCATCCTCTCGACAGCGCGGCGAGCTGCGACGGCAATCGCCGGATCGACCGTCACTTCATGGCGGTTCTCTTCGAGAGCCGTGCGAATGTTGGAAAGCGTGATGCGCTTCATATGCGGGCAGAGATTGCAGGGCCGGATGAACTCGACATCAGGATGATGCACGGCGACATTGTCGCTCATCGAGCATTCGGTCAGCAGCACGACGCGGGCGGGCTTCTTCTGGCCGACATAATCGGACATGACGGCGGTAGAACCGGCAAAATCGGCCTCGGCAACGACATCAGGCGGGCATTCTGGATGGGCAAGCACCGTCACGCCAGGGTGGTTTTCGCGAAGCTGGCGCACATCGTCGGCGGTGAAGAGCTCATGCACTTCGCAATGCCCGTGCCAGGCAATGATCTCGACATCGGTTTCCCTGGCGACATTGCGGGCAAGATATTCATCCGGGATCATCAGCACGCGCGGTACGCCAAGGGATTCGACTATCTGCTTGGCATTGCCCGAGGTGCAGCAGATATCCGAGGCGGCTTTGACTGCGGCCGAGGTGTTGACATAGGTAATGACAGGCACGCCCGGATGGGCCTGACGCAACAGCGCGATATCCTCGGGCGTGATCGAATCCGCCAGCGAACAGCCGGCGCCGAGATCGGGGATCAGCACCGTCTTGTCCGGGTTCAGAAGCTTTGCCGTCTCGGCCATGAAATGCACGCCGGCAAGCACGATTACGTCGGCATCCACCTCGATCGCCTTGCGCGCCAGGGCCAGACTGTCGCCGACAATATCGGCCACGCCATGGAAGATTTCCGGCGTCTGGTAGTTATGCGCGAGGATAACGGCATTGCGCCTGCGCTTCAGTTCCAGGATCGCGTCGACATCGTCCTGGAACATCATCCATTCGGCTTTGGGAATGACGCGGCTGACGCGATCATAGAGGGAAGACGCGGATACAAGATGGTTCATGGCCGGCTCCATTAATTATGCTCGATTTGAGCATATCGTGCGCAAAGAGATATTCTCACTGTGAGCATATGTCAATTGCGGGAGAGCGGTAATTTCGTTCCGGCGAGCGCGCGCTCTTCGAGAATGGTCTGGCGGAAGCGGAAAAGCTTGGCCGGCCGGCCGCCGGTTTCGCTTGTCGCCCCGCCGGTTTCCTCCACCAGTTCCTGCTGTTCGATCAGGCGGCGGAAGTTCTGCTTGTGCAGGGTGAGCCCGGCCAAGGCCTCGACGGCGCGCTGCAATTGCAGAAGCGTGAAGCTTTCGGGCATGAGTTCGAAGACGACGGGGCGGTATTTGATCTTGGCGCGAAGTCTTGCAATGCCGGTCGCCAGAATCCGGCGATGATCGGCAAACATCGGCCGGCCGAGATTGTCGTCCTTGCTGGCGCCCGCTTCTGCGACGAGTCCGGCCTCATAGAGCAGTTCATAACGCTGCAGCGTCAGATCCTCGTTCCAGCCGCCGCCGTCGAGCCCGAACGTAAAGTCGGCGCGGCGATGCCGATATTCACGCCGGACAGGATCGGCATCGGCCCAGAGACGCAGGCGCGCGATCAGTTCACCGAGGATGACGGGGCGCCCGTCGCGATGGTCCTCCCAGGGGAAATATTCATACCAGCCATGCCAGCCCGGCCGCCCGGCCCCCGACTGCTCATTGACGAGGCCAAGATAGCTGATCGATATGGTGCGACCGCCCTGGATATCATTGTTCCGGTCACGATCGGCAAAGGTGTAAAGCTGCTCGAGGAAGCCGACGGGATGGGCGGTCTGCTCCTGGATCCATTCACGCAGGCCCGATTGTAGCGTGCGATGGCCCATTTCAAAAGGCCCCGACGGCAGCGCATCGCCACTTTGGATCGTCATGACGCGCGGCTCATCCCCCGTCACCGCGACGAGAACCGCGATCAGTTCCGCATGTGCAAAGCCTATCGTCACCAGCGCCTGAGAATCTGTTTCTGATAGATCTATTCTCTGACATAGGGCGCAAACGATGCCAATGATGGGCCTACACCCTCCCCAGCAAAGAAACGTGCGTCGAATTGAGAGTTACCAAATTTTGGTATATATTGGTACCAACTCAGGAGGCTCTCATGTCCAAGAACACGTCCATCGCCTTGGGCGCTCATTTTGCTGGCTTCGTCGAACGGCAAGTCGTCGAAGGCCGATACGGTTCGGCAAGCGAAGTCATCCGGGCAGGCCTGCGGCTTCTGGAAGAGCATGAGGCGAAAGTAAAAGCGCTGCGCGATGCGATCGGCGCCGGCATCGATAGCGGCGAGGCCGAAGATTTCGATTTCGATAGATTCCTTGACGGTAAGCGCCGGACCCGGACGAAATGAAAGGCTACCTCCTTTCCAGGGCCGCCGTCGCAGATCTCGACATGATTTGGGATTACACCTTCGAAAACTGGGGTCAGGAGCAGGCGGATCGCTATATCGACGATATCCGCAAGGCCTGTGAAGCGCTGGGGATAGGCGCGCGGAGCGGAAGGCCCGTCGATGATATCTGGCCGGGTATCTTCAAGCTCGCCGTCAACGCGCACTTCCTGTTCTATCGCAGGCTCGAGGGTGGCCGGACAGGTATCGTCCGTATCCTGCACAAGCGCATGGATGTGGAAGCACGGCCTCGCGATACGCCTCTGAATTGAAAGCGGGCGCTAGCCCTCCGCCTCCAGCCGATGCAGGAAATTGCGCAACTCGGCTTCGTCGATGTCGACAAGATGGCGCTTTTCCGGATAGGCGCCGGAGCGGACATCCTCGGCAAATTCGTTGAAGGCGGCGATGCGTTCGCGTTGCAACCGGTCATGTTCGGCTGCGAAGTTGCGATAGACCTTAGCGTGGCGCGGCGTGTGGTCTCTGGTCGTGCCGAGCACATCATCTGCAAAGAGATATTGCGCGTTGCAGCCGCGCCCGGCGCCCATGGAGATCATCAGCATCGAGGTGCGGTTGGAAATCGCTGCCGCGACATCGCCGGGGACGACCTCGATCTCGGCTGCGAAGGCGCCGGCATCCTGAAGCGCCTTCGTCTGGCGCCAGACATCGAGAGCGCTGGCAGCCGTCTTGCCCACGGCGCGAAAACCGCCGGTCCAGGTCGCCTTTGAGGGGATGAGGCCGACATGGCCGCAGACGGGAATGCCTTCATCGCGCATACGGCGGATGGTCTGCAGGCTGGCGGCGCAATAGACGGCATCGCCGCCTGCCTTCAGCGCCTTGAAGGCCTCGCGCATATATTCTTCAGCCGAGACATGATCGCCATATTCCAGACCGGGAACGGCAAAGGGCGTCGGTGCCGCCTCGCGAAAGACCGGCCCGAGCAGGAACGGTGGCACCGAGACCATGTCGATGCCGGCCTTTTCTGCTGCTTCCGCCTCCTCAAGCGTGGTGACGCGCAGCATTGTGAGCTGGCGTTTTCCCTTGAGCGCCAGGAGGTCGGCGACCGTGGCGCGATTATGTTTCTTCATCGCATTATCCTTTGAAAACTATCAGGCAGCGAGCAGCGACTTCAGCTTGACATTGGTGGCGGTCAGTGCGGCCGGGTCGGGATGCGCGCGTGCGGCAATCAACATTTCCGCCAGCCGGATGTCGCGGGCGACCGCATTGCCGGGCCCGATGCCGCTTGCGGCAAGGAGCCGACCTTCGGCATCGAGATGGAAGAGGATGAAGGCCCCCTCGCCGAGATCGCGGCGCAGATGCCTGGCCGCGCCATCGGCAAGCCCTGTTATCTGCAGCGTCATCTCATACTGATCCGACCAGAACCACGGCACGGCGGAAACCGGTTCATCGGCGCCGAGCATATTGGCGGCGGCAAGCGTGCCCTGCTCCTGCGCATTGCGCCAGGATTCCAGCCGCACGCGCCGGCCGCCATAGAGGGCGAGCGGAAAGGAGCAGCAGTCGCCGGCCGCGAAAATATCGGGGGCGGAGGTACGCAGCCGGTCATCGACTGCGATGCCGTTGTCGATCGCAAGTCCGGCAACTTCGGCAAGCTCGATATTCGGCCGGGCGCCGATGCCGACAAGCGCCAGATCGGCTTCGATCGTCTCGTCGTTGCAAAGCCGGATGACGGCTTTGCCGTTCTGCTCCGTCAGGGTTTCGATCGAGACACCGCAGCGCAGATCGACGCCTTCCGCGCGGTGACGCTCGGCAACGAGGTGGGCGATGTCTTCGGGAACGCCGCGCTTCAGCACCCGCTCCAGCCCTTCGACGAGGATGACATCGGCGCCGAGTTGGCGCGCGGTTGCCGCGACCTCCAGCCCGATAAAGCCGCCGCCGATGACTGCAAGCCGTTTGCCAGGCTGCAGCACCGCGCGCAGTGTCACCGCATCATGATGTGTGCGGAGCGTCCGGATATAGCTGCTTTCACTGGGAGCATTGGGAAAGGCACGCGCACTGGCGCCTGTCGCAAGCAGCAGCCGGTCATAGGCAAGCCGACTGCTGTCGGACAGGGCGACGGTATGAGCTGCGGCATCGAGACCGGTTGCCGTCACACCGGTCAGGAGGCGAATAGTGCCAGCCTCATAGGTTTCCCGTGCGGCGATGAATTTCGGGTCGACAGTGCCGGCAAGGCCGGCCTTGGAGAGCGGCGGGCGCTCATAGGGCGCATGCGGCTCGGAACCCACAAGCGTGATGTCGCCGTCAAATCCCTTGTCCCGGAGTGCGAAGGCGGCACGCGCCCCGCATTCCCCTGCGCCGATGATGACGAAATGGGCCATGGCGCACCTCAGATCGCAATGAAGACGGCGCCGTCTTCGATCTTGACGGGATAGGTCTTCAGGTCGACGCAGACAGGAGCCCCCTTGGCCTCGCCCGTCTTGTAGTTGAAACGGCCATTATGCTTGGGACATTCGATGATCTCTTCCATGACGAGGCCGTCGGCGAGATGGACCTGCTCATGGGTGCAGAGCCCGTCGGTGGCAAAGAACTCATCGTCCGGGCTGCGATAGATAGCGAATGTGCGCCCGCCATGGTCGAAGCGGATGACATCCTCCTCGTCGATTTCGTCCTTGCCGCAAACTTCGATCCAGTTACCGCTCATCTCTATTCCTCCCTCGATCTTGTTCTATTGGGCTGCGGGTGCCAGTTCGGCGTGGAATTCCTCGCGATAGGGCCGCGCCGTTGCCGGCAGTTCCCGCTTCAGAAAATAGTCTTCGTTGCGAAGCTGGCGTAGGAAGGCCGGGATCATTTCCCGGTAGCCGGACCAGATCGATGGATTGGGCGCCGGCAGGTCGTGCTTGATCATCGCATGCAGCTTCGGCAGCGCGTGGTAGGGCACCATCGGGAACATGTGGTGTTCCACGTGATAGTTCATGTTCCAGTAGATGAAGCGGCTGATCGGGTTCATGTAGACCGTACGGCTGTTCAGCCTGTGGTCGATGACATTATCGGCCAGCCCGCCATGCTGCAGGAGACCGGTCAGGACATGATGCCAGGCGCCATAGAGGCGCGGCAGGCCAATCAGCATCAGCGGCAGGATCGAACCCATATAGATGGCGAGCGCGATGGTGACGACGTAGATCGCAAGCCAGATACGGGCGATGCGGATCGCCTTCGGCTGCTCCATCTCGGGGATGAAGGTCTTTTCCGCCCCACTGATGACGCCGGCCGAATTTCTGATCATGTCGATCACGGCATGCCAGGCATCGAGAATGCCGAAGAAATTGAGCACAAGGCGGACGAGATCCGGCGGGCGCATGACGGCGATCTCGGGGTCGCGGCCGACGATGACGGTGTCGGTATGGTGGCGCGCGTGACTCCAGCGCCAGGTTACCGGATTGCGCATGATCATGAAGCAGGCGATCTGGTAGACGACATCGTTCATCCAGCGCGTCTTGAAGGCGGTGCCATGGCCGCATTCGTGCCAGCGGCTGTCGGAGGCCGAGCCGTAGAGCACGCCGTAGGCGAGGAAGAAGGGCACGGCGATCCACGAGCCCCAGAAATAAATGCCAAGAGTGGCAAAGATCGCCATGCTGCCGAGCCAGAGCGCCGTGTCGCGGATCGCCTGATTGTCGGAACGCTGCATCAGCGCCTTCATCTCCTTGCGGGCAACATCGGTATGATACCATTCCGCAGCCGCAAGACCGGTTTCGACCGCCGTCCTGCCGCTCGCCCCCAAGAGGCTGTAGTCCCGCTTTGTTGCTTCGCCAGCCATGCTTTCCTCCTCACAGCTCTTGGTCCGGAGAATAGGTTGACTTCGCAGAGCCCTCAATGCAGGCTTGATATATTCTCTCAAAAGCCATCAGAAACGGCTTTCATTCATGATTGAAAACTATCAGGATCAACCATGCGTCGCCCGACCATATCAGATCTCGCCCAAGCCTCCGGCGTCAGTGTTGCGACCGTCGATCGCGTTCTGAACGGGCGCCATCGGGTGCGGGAGGAAACAGCGCGGCGGGTCTATGATGCGGCCCAGTCGATCGGCTATCACGCCGTCGGCCTGATCCGACAGCGCGTCTTCGAGGATCTGCCGCAATATCGGCTGGCCTTCTTGCTGCAAAAGCCGACCCAGCCGTTCTACCAGGCCTTCGCCCGCGAAATCGAAACGGCGGCGCGCAACGTGACCAGCGCGCGCATCCAGACGCAGGTGGAACATCCGTCCGCCGCAACACCTGCCGCCATCATCGAAAAGATCAAACTGCTCGGCGCGAGGAACCAGGCGGTCGCGCTTGTCGGCCCGGATTATCCGGCTGTCACGGCTGCTATCGAGGAACTGAAGGGACGCGGTATTCCGGTCTTCTCGCTGCTTTCGGATCTCGCGACCGGCGTCAGGGACGCTTATATCGGCGTCAACAACCGCAAGGTTGGACGCACCGCAGCCTGGATGATCGCAAAGGCGGCCCGCCGGCCGGGCAAGGTGGCCTGCTTTGTCGGCAGCCATCGTTTTCATGGTCACGAGTTGCGCGAGATGGGATTCCGCTCCTATTTCCGCGAGGAAGCGCCTGACTTCGAAGTGGTCGAAACGCTGATCAATCTCGAAACGCCTGAGATCACCCATGAGGCGACGCTGACCCTTTTGCAGAAACACCCCGATCTCGTCGGCCTCTATGTCTGCGGTGGTGGCATGGAGGGGGCGATTTCGGCATTTCGCGAAGAGGGGATCGGCGGCCGCACCGTGCTTATCGTCAACGAGCTGACGGCAGACAGCAAGGCCGGTCTCGCCGACGGCATCGTCACCATGGCGATCGGCACGCCGCTGCCAGCACTCTGCAAGGAAGTGGTGTCACTGATGACGGGTGCGCTCGAACAGGGCGAGATTGCCGTTCCCGGCCAATCATTTCTGCCCTTCGAGATCTTCCTGCCGGAGAATATCTAGATGATGGAATTCTATCATTGTCCCGGAAAATCTATCAGCGATGATAGAGTCTGTGCCCGCCCGGCCTATGGCTTGAGCGTGAAATTCCAGTAGAGATTCGATCAGACAGTCATAATGCTTCTCATGCATGAGGAGCGAGGAGGAGATTTCGCATGGCATCCGTCCGTTTCGCGCTGAACCATATGGCGGCACCTTCGCTTTCGATCGAGGATTTCTTTGCACTTGCCGCCTCGCTCGACATCGATGCGGTGGAGATCCGCAATGATCTCTCCGGCAATGCCATTCTCGACGGGACAAAGCCCGATGTCATCAAGCAGGCGGCCGCCCGCCATGGCGTCGCAATCATCTCGATCAACGCATTGCAGCGCTTCAACGAATGGAACGCGACACGCGAGCGGGAAGCCCGCGAGCTGATCGATTATGCAAGGGCGGTCGGCTCGCGGGCGCTGGTTCTGGTTCCGAAGAATGACGGCACGGGAACAGCCAATGGCGAGCGACAGGCCAATCTGCGTGAGGCTCTGACTGCACTCCGGCCGATGCTCGATGCGGCCGGTATCGTCGGTCTCGTCGAGCCGCTCGGTTTTCAAATCTGCTCGCTGCGCTCAAAGGCGGAAGCAGCCGATGCGATCGAGACGCTGAATGCGCAACCAACCTTCCGGCTGGTGCACGACACCTTCCATCATCACCTTGCCGGCGAAACTCCCTTCTTCCCCCATCTGACCGGGCTGGTGCATATTTCCGGCGTCAGCGATCCTGCGGTTTCCGTCTCCGATATGCGCGATCCTCACCGTGTTCTGGTCGATGCCGACGACCGGCTCGGCAATGCCGCCCAGATCCGCGCATTGCTGCAGGCAAGCTACAAAGGCCCCTTCTCTTTCGAGCCCTTCGCATCCGAAGTGCATGCACTGAAGGATCCCGGCGCAGCCGTGAAGGCGAGCATGGATTATCTCGTCGCGAAGGTCTGAACCCTATTCGCGACCGCGGAAACGACGCTGATAGGCCGGGTCGTAGAGCGAGCTTTCGCGGAAATCTTCCGATCCGAGCGAGCGACCGACGAAGATGATGGCCGTGCGCTCGATCGGCTCGGCCGCCACCTTTGCTTCGATATCGGCGAGCGTGCCGCGCAGGATACGCTCGTCCGGCCAGGTGGCTTTCACCACGATGGCGACAGGGCAATCGGCGCCATAGAGCGGCGTCAACTCCGTCACGACCTCGGCCAGCGCATGGATGGCGAGATGGATTGCCAGTGTCGCTCCCGTCGCGCCGAATTTTTCCAGCGTTTCTTCATTCGGCATCGGCGAGGCGCGGCCCGATACGCGCGTCAGCACAAGGCTTTGCGCGACGGCCGGGATCGTCAGTTCACGCCCGAGCGTTGAGGCTGCAGCTGCAAAGGCTGGGACGCCCGGCGTCATCGTGTAGTCGATGCCGTGTTTCTCCAGCCGGCGGATTTGCTCGGCGACTGCGCTCCAGACGGAAAGATCGCCGGAATGCAGTCGGGCGACATCCTGACCGGCATTGGCGGCGCGGAGATATTCGGCCTCGATCTCGTCAAGCGACATCGGCGCGGTATCGATGATGCGCGCGCCTGGCGGACAATATTGCAGGAGCTCGGGCGAGACGATGGACCCGGCATAGAGGCAGACAGGGCATTTGCCGATCAGGTCGCGTCCGCGCACGGTAATGAGATCTGCTGCACCCGGTCCGGCGCCGATGAAATGAACGGTCATTCTTCTATTCCTTGATCCAGCACCACTGCGTGACGGGCATGGCCGGTCGCCAGCCGCTCATGCCGCCGACGGGAGCGGCGCGGGCAATTTCGATTTTCGTCAACGTGCCACCGCGCGCGCCGTATTCTTTGAGCAGCAATGCTTCCATTTCCAGCGTAACAGCATTGGCAACGAGCCGCCCTCCCCGCTTCAGTGCCGTGATCGCCGCGTCCATGACGCCGGCCTCGCTGCCACCGCCGCCGATGAAGACCGCATCCGGCACGGGCAAGCCGGCGAGTGCTGCGGGTGCCGTGCCTTCGACAAGGGCAAGCTGCGGCACGCCGAAGGCAGTGGCATTGCGGGCGATGCGGGCAGCGCGTTCCGGCGCCTGTTCGATCGCGATTGCTTGCAGCGACGGATCAGCCAGCATCCATTCGATACCGACAGATCCTGAGCCGGCGCCGATGTCCCAGAGGAGTTCACCGTGCCGTGGCGATAGCGCCGATAGCGTGACGGCGCGGATCTCCCGCTTGGTAATCTGTCCGTCATGCTCAAAGAGTTCGTCGTCGATGCCGGGGGCATAGGGCAGGATACGCGCGCCCGCACCTGCCACAACCTCGAGGGCGCAGACGTTCAGAGTGTCGATCGCGTCGAAATCGAAGCCCGCGGCTATAGCGCTGCGGATGCGCTCTCGCCCGCCGCCGAGCGCTTCCAGCACCGTCAGCCGCGTCTCGGCAAAGCCATTGGCGACAAGCAGATCGGCGAGTGCCTGCGGGCCTTTCTCGTCCGAGGTCAGCGCCAGAATATGCCTGCCGGCATGCAGATGCGGGCGGATGAGATCAAGTGGGCGTCCGTGCAGCGAGACACAGGCTGTCTCCTGCAGCGGCCAGCCTAGCCGTGCTGCCGCCAGACTGAAGGCGGAGGGGGCCGGGATGGTATGCATTTCATCGACAGCGATGCGACGCGACAGCGTTGCGCCGACGCCGTAGAGGAAGGGATCGCCCGAGGCCAGAACGACGACGGGCGTACCACGCCGCGCGACGATCGCCTCGACCGATTTTTCGAAAGGGCTCTGCCAGGCGAAACGTTCGCCCGTGATCAGTGTGCCGACAAGTTCATGATGACGTGCACCGCCGAAGACGGCCGGTGCGGCGGCGATCAGACGCTTTGCCTCCTCGCCGAGCCCGTCTGGACCATCTTCGCCGATGCCGATAAGAGTGAGCCAGCGCGGGACGGAGGGGGAGCTGTCAGACATGGAGAAGACCCGTATCCTGATCCTCGGCGGCACCAGCGAGGCGCGCAGGCTGGCTGCAGCGCTTGCCCCGCGGGAAGACCTCGACATTCTCCTGTCGCTGGCCGGCCGCACGGAGGCTCCTGCCCAGCAGCCGGTTCCCGTTCGCGTTGGGGGTTTCGGCGGGGCAGAGGGTCTTGCGGCCTTCCTGACGGAAGGAGGCTATGATCTCCTGATCGATGCCACCCATCCCTTCGCCGAGCGCATTTCGGCAAATGCCACGGCGGCCGCCGAACGTACCGGTATCCCTGCGCTCGCGCTCGTCCGTCCTGAATGGGTCCCGGAACCTGGCGATCATTGGCATATCGTGGCCGACATTCCGGCGGCGCTTGCCGCACTTGGGCCGGCCCCGCGCCGCGTCTTCCTGGCGACCGGCCGGCAGGGCGCTCATCATGCCGAAATCGCTCCACAGCATTTCTATCTGGTCCGTAGCGTCGATCCCGTCGATCCGCCGCTTGCCCTTGCCGATGTCGAATATCTCCTCGACCGCGGCCCCTTCACGCTCGAAGGCGAAATCGACCTGATGCGGCAGTATCGTATCGATGCCGTCGTTACAAAGAACAGCGGTGGTACGGCGGCCTATGCGAAGATCGAGGCGGCACGCCTGCTTGGGCTCAAGGTCGTCGTGATCGCGCGCGCGCCTGCGGCCATCATGAAGTCGGTCGAAACGGTGGAAGCGGCGCTCGAAGCGATCGATCATCTCGTCTCCCCGGCCAAGAAGCGCGGCGTGTAGATCAGGTCCGGCTGGCCATCGCGGGGGATCACCCGCGTCTCCTGCGAACCGATGATGACGCAGGTCGCCATGTCGGCAACGGAAGCATCGGCCGCGTCCAGCGGCTGCACGGTGATCCGCTCGTCGGGCCGGCCGGCCGCACGGCCGAAGATTACGGGCGTCGTGGCTGGCAGATGCCGGCGCAAGAGCCCGAAGGCGGTGCCGAGCTGCCAGGGGCGAGCCTTGCTGATCGGATTATAGAGGGCGATGACGAAACCGGCTTGTGCCGCAAGAGCCAGGCGGTTTTCGATGATGGCCCAAGGCTTCAGATTGTCCGAGAGCGACAGGGCGCAGAAATCATGGCCGAGCGGTGCGCCGACACGGGCGGCAACCGCAAGCATTGCGGTGATGCCGGGCAGGACGGTGAGATCGACGCCACGCCATTCTGCCGGCCCGTTGTCGATCGCCTCGCAGACAGCAGCGGCCATGGCAAAGACACCGGGATCGCCGCCCGAGACGACGCAGACATCGGCGCCGTTGGCAGCAAGCCTCAGGGCGGCCCCTGCCCGGTCGAGTTCCTCCCTGTTGTCGGAAGCATGGCGGCGCTGGTCGGCCCGCAGCGTCAGACGGTCGAGATAGGGACCGTAGCCGAAGAAATCACTGGCGGCTTCGACGACGGCCATCGCCTCCGGCGTCATCTGCTCCGGATTGCCGGGACCGGTGCCGATTACGAACAGGCGCCCGCTCATCGGCTGGCCTCCCAGCCGGGCACCAGCACCAGCGAGAAATAGGGCGCATCGCCCTCGCCCCGTTCGGCAAGCTTCACCATGGCGGCATTGGCCATGGTGCCGCGCTCGACATAGAGCGCGTCCTTGAGACGGCCGGCTGCCTCCAGCGCGCGCCGGATCTTCGGCAGGTTGCGGCCGACCTTCATGATCACGGCAGCCTCGGTATCGGCAAGACGGCGCGTCAGCTCCTGCTCGCCCATCGTGCCCGGCAGCACGGAGAGCACGTCGTCGCCCTGGACGATCGGCATGCCTGCCAGCGACCAGCAGCCGGACATGGCGCTGATGCCGGGAATGACTTCGGTCGGATACCGCTGCGACAGGCGCACATGCAGATGCATATAGGAGCCATAGAAGAGCGGATCGCCTTCGCTCAGTACCGCGACCGTGCGACCCGCTTCGAGATGACGGGCAACGGCATCGGCCGAAGTATTATAGAATTCCGTGATGCGGCTCTGGTAGAGCGGGTCACCTTTGTCGAGTTCGGTCGTGACGGGATAATAGAGCGGCAACAGTTCGATGCCCGGCTTGAAGAGATGCTCGACGATCGCCTTGCCGTTGCCGCCTCTGCCCTGCTTGGCGAAATAGGCAATGACGTCCGCCCCCTCAACGGCGCGCACCGCCTTGACGGTCAGAAGCTCGGGATCGCCGGGTCCGGTGCCGACGCCGATCAGACGGCCGCTCATAGGCCTGCCCTCGACAGTGCATTGATGGCGGCCGCCGTCATGGCGCTGCCGCCGAGCCGGCCGCGCACGATCGCATAGGGAACGCCATAGGAATTTTCGGCAAGTGCATCCTTGGATTCGGCGGCGCCGACAAAGCCGACGGGCATGCCGATGATGGCCGCAGGCTTCGGCGCACCATCCCCCAACAGTTCGAGAAGGTGAAAGAGTGCCGTGGGCGCGTTGCCGATCGCCACGACGCTGCCTTCGAGCCGATCAAGCCACAGATGCAGGGCGGCGGCCGAGCGGGTATTGCCCGTCTGATGGGCGAGCTCGTGGGTGCGCGGATCATGTAGCGTACAGATCACGTCGTTCTTGGCCGGAAGGCGCGCACGGGTCACGCCATGCGCCACCATCTCGGCATCGCAGAAGATAGGTGCGCCGTCCTGTAAGGCGATGCGTGCAGCGTGAACGAAATCGGGCGAGAAGACGAAATTCTGCGCCGCCTCGACCAGGCCGCATGCATGGATCATGCGCACGGCGACGTCGGCTTCTTCAGGCGAAAAACGCGACAGATCGGCTTCGCTGCGAATGATCGCGAAGGAGCGCTCGTAGATCGCGTCTCCGCTGCGGATATAATCGTAGTCTGGCATTGCTATTCCTGTTGCAGCGCCTTGGCGAGACCAATAGGCCCAAGCCTTCTCAGGCAATTGGCACTCGACTCGCCGGCGCCTCTCTTGTCTTCGATCAGCCGGGCGAGCCTCTCTATAGCGAAATCGATCTGTCCGCCAGCAATCCTTGCGGCCGGTCCGTCTGAAGCGAGCCCGTTGATGACAAGGCCGTAGCCTTCGGCCGAACCGACAATCGCCAGATCGGCGCGCCGGTGCGCGCAGCCCTTGGCACAGCCGGAGAGGTGAAGCTTCAGCGAGCCGTCAAAGAGATCGGGAACCTGGTCGATCAACTGGCCGGCGAGAGCTCTGGTATCGTAGAAGCCCGAGGCACACGCCCCCGCCCCGGCGCAGGCAGCGATCTGCTCGGCCGGCTCGTTCGCCGTGACGCTCAAGCCATGATCGACGGCTGCATTTTGAATGTCCGGAATTGCCGTCTCGGCTAAACCAATCAGGAAGAAACCACGATCCGGGGCCAGCCGGATTTCCCTTGCGCCGGCGCTTTCGGCTGAAGTGAGAAAGGAAATAAGATCGGCGGCCTTTGCCTGGCCGAATTTCAGGCGCACACCGAGTACCGCGTCGCTGTTCCGCAGTCTCGTGATGCCAACGAAGGACGATTTCCTTGGCGCGGGACGGATGGATCGAATGCTATCGATCTGCGGAAAATGCGCGCGTAGCATTGCCGCATTGATGTCGCGGGCGCGAGCCCGCCTGCCGTGTGCAATCAGTATTTGGAGCAGATCGCTTACCGCGTCGACAGCGGCATTCGCGATGCCGAAGGCCAGTGGGATTGCGCCCTCTTCATCGCCGGCTATTGAAACCAGCCACTGCCCTTCGGGCTGTGCGACGATGCGGATATCGGCAACGAGGGCGGACAATGAAAACTGACCGCCCCCATCGATCAGGAGGGAGAGTTTCGGAGCAAGGTCTGGAGAGCGGAGAAGGTCGCTGAGCTTGCTCCGCAGCATCGCTTCCATGTCCGCCGCATCGGCGATCTCGCCAGCATCGATGCCGTGCAGTGGCGATATCTCGATCGCCACGCCATCAGGTAGGATGATGCCTGCTACATCGATCTCCGCAGCCAGCGGCCCGACGGACTCGCTGCGAAGACCCCGGATCTGCAGATTGCCGCGCGCAGTAATTTCAACAATGCCGTTTCCATGTCGCGCCGCTGCCGAAGTCAACTGACGGAATTGCAAGGTCGTGAGGGCGCCACCCGCTGGCCGCAGGCGGACGAGCAGGCCATCGCCCGTTTGCATGGGAGTTGCAAGCGCTGGGCAGGCGCCACGTTGCATGCCCACGACATCAGGCCTCTCTGTGTCCAAGATTTTGCCGGCGGCGCTGCGCATTCGTCCATCCTTTGGCCCATCTCTTACATGATCGCGCCGGACGCAGCAAAGCGAGATCGATTCGTCGACCGGAACAATCAGTCCTCGAAATCGCGTCCCTTGCGCAGCAGATAGATGTCCATGATCCAGCCATGTCGCTCTCGCTCTTCGGCCCGGAGCCGGAGGATGTCGTCGGCCATATCGCCAAGTCGGCCCGAACGGATCACTTCGTTCTCCGTGCCGAGATAGGCACCCCAGAAGATCTCGGCATCGGGATCGTCGATCTTCGCAAAGGCCTGCTCGCCATCGAGCATGACGACGGTGCTTTCATGTGTCAGCCCCGTTTCAGTCAGTCGCCGGCCTGTGGTGATTTCGACAGGCTTGCCGACGAGATTGAGAGGAATGCGATGGCTGGCTGCGAGCGCCTGGATGCTGGTGATGCCGGGAACGACGCTATAGTCGAAAGAGCAGGCGCCGCCGCCGCGCACTCTTTCGATAATACGGATGGTGCTGTCATAGAGACTCGGATCGCCCCAGACGAGGAAGGCACCGGCCCCGTGTTCCGACAGGTCGTCGATCAGCCCTTCATAGATATGGGCGACCGCGGCATGCCAGTCGTCCACGCTCTGGACATAAGTCCGGTCCTTTGTTGCGCGCTTCGGTACCTCGAATTCAACGATGCGGACGCCTTTGCCGGTCAAATACCGCTCACAGATGTCCCGGCGCACTGCGGCGAGATCGGACTTCACAGCTCCCTTCGTCGGGATGAACACGACATCGGCAGCGTTCATCGCGTTGATCGCCTGAATGGTAAGATGCTCGGGATTGCCTGTGCCGATGCCGATAATATGAATATGCCGCACGTTATCTCCTCTCGGATTCCAGAGGTTTCTGCCGTCAACGCGGATCTTTCGCAAGTGTGGCGAATGAGTTGGCCGCGGCCAACTTTCTATCCACATGGTTATCAGCGTCTTTATTGTCGGCTCGCCCCGAATCATGTCATCTTCGATACGCTTTTTGACGCTATGTTGATGAAAAAGCGCTTTAAGAAGGGGCAAGTGTTTTGGACAACATTAGCGTATCAACTACCGATATTCGCATCGAGCGGCATGCCACGCAGCTTTCGCGCCAGCTCAAACTGCTGCGTGACAAGCTTTTCCCGCCGCTTTCGCAAAAGACCCTCCGGACTTTCACGTCAGGAGAGGCAGCCCAGATGATCGGTGTCTCCGACGGCTATCTTCGCCAACTGTCGCTTGATGGCAAAGGTCCGCAACCCGATGTGTCGCAGAATGGTCGCCGTTCCTACACTCTCGGCCAGATCAATGAGCTGCGCCAGCACATGGCGAAGATCAAGCCGAAGGACGCACTTTCCTACCTGCCGTCGCGGCGCGATGGCGAGAAGCTGCAGACCATTGCCATTACCAATTTCAAGGGTGGCTCGGCCAAGACGACGACCACGCTTTATCTGGCTCAGCACCTGGCGCTGGAAGGCTACCGCGTCCTGGCGATCGATCTCGATCCGCAGGCTTCGCTTTCCTCCCTGCTCGGCGTCCAGCCGGAGTTCGACCTGGCCGATGGCGATACGCTCTATGGTGCGATCCGATACGATGCGCATCGTCGCCCGCTGAAGGATATCGTCCGCAAGACCTATTTCGATGGTCTTGATCTGGTGCCCGGCAATCTCGAACTCATGGAATTCGAGCACGAGACGCCGCGGGCACTGAACGATCGCCAGAAGCCGGAAGAGCTGTTTTTCCGTCGCGTCGGCAATGCGATTGCGGAGGTTGAGAAGGATTACGATATCGTCGTGATCGATTGCCCGCCGCAACTTGGCTACCTGACGCTCGGTGCCGTCTGTGCTGCCACCTCGCTCCTGATCACCATTCACCCGCAGATGGTCGATGTCGCCTCCATGTCGCAGTTCCTGCTGATGACCTCGGATCTTCTTTCGGTCGTGCGCAAGGCCGGCGGCGACCTGCAGCATGATTTCATCAAATATGTCGTCACCCGCCATGAACCTTTCGACGGACCGCAGTCGCAGATCGTGGCGCTCTTGCGCAGCCTTTTTGGGGATGACGTATTGACCGCGACGATCCTGAAATCGACGGCGATTGCCGATGCGGGTCTGACCAAACAGACCCTCTACGAAATCGAAAAGGGGCAGGTTCGCCGCTCCACCTATGACCGGGCACTGGAATCGGTTAACGCCGCCAATGGCGAGATTCTTGCCAGCATCCATAAAGCATGGGGCCGCAGATGAGCAGACGAGATCGACTGAAGGGCTTGTTCACCGACACGGCGCAGGAGTTGGCCGCGGCCAACTTCGAGGAGACTTCCGTGCGTGGTGCTGCCGGCCCGGTGCGTACCATGGCACTGACTCTCGGCCGCATGGAGGAAGAGAGCAGGGCGATGGAAGAGGCGCTGCTATCGGGCGAACACATCGTTGAACTCGATCCTGATCTGATCGATTCTTCCTTCATTCGTGATCGCCTCGCCGATGAGCCGCTCGACATGGAAGACGAGCTGGTTCAGTCGATTGCAGAAAACGGCCAGGAAGTGCCGATCCTTGTGCGGCGAAACCCGCATCATGACGGCCGCTACCAGGTCGCCTATGGTCATCGTCGTCTTCAGGCCGTCAAGCTGCTCGGCCGAAAGGTGCAGGCCGTCATCCGCAAGCTCGACGATACCGATTTGGTCATCGCCCAGGGCATCGAAAATTCTGCGCGGCGCAATCTCTCCTATATTGAGCGAGCCGTCTTCGCACTCAATCTCGAACTCAAGAAGTTCGACCGTCCCGTCATCATGAAAGCGCTCTCGACCGACAAGACGGAATTGTCGAAGCTGATCTCCGTGGCAAAGACCATTCCCGCCGATATCGTCCAGGCCGTGGGTGCTGCGCCCGGCATCGGTCGCAGACGCTGGATGGCACTGGCTCAGGACTGGACGGATGCAGCCGCCGCGCGTCTGACGAAGCTGATCGGCTCTTCCACCTTCAATGCCGTCGAGAGCGACCGGCGCTTCGAACTCGTTGTCGCGGAGCTTTCGAAGAAGGAGGAGGTCAAGGCCGAGAGCACTGAATACGAATGGCGGCCCGCTAATGGCGGCAGGATCGCCGGCCGTATCAAGAGTTCCGGCACATCCTTTACCATCGCGCTCAAGACCGGTGACGCGCCCGATTTCGGTGCCTATATTTCCGGTCGTCTCGATGAACTCTACGAGGCTTATAAGGCGGGGAAAGCCGACTGAGGCAGAGCAATCGGAGCCTTCCGCGTGCTCCGATCTTGCTGTTGATCAGGATGTGGGCAGCGCTTCGATCCGAAAAACCGGGTGAAAACTGCTGCAACTGTATCGGTGATGTTGTCCGTGTCTTCGCACAGTGAGATAACTGACGGAAGGAAATGCGGGTTTCGCTTCCCTTTGTGAGAATCCATTAAGCCTAACAATGCGCTACGAAATTGATGCCGCAATGCTCCAGACGCTGCTTCCGGCCATTGCCGGGGCGGAAGATGCGCTGGCGCGGCTCGATGAGCGGGTGGCACGCTCCCCAGTGGGGCAGGGCTTTGCCGAGCGCAGTCATTTCTTCGATGCGGCCGGTGCCCTGTGGGTGGCGGGCGAGCTTGTGCATGTCGAAGATCTCGTTCTGCACGACGCCCGTATGGATAGCCGGGCACCGAGCCATGAGCTGACGATCGCCCATTCCGTGCTGCGGACCCGCCGTAGGATCGAGACCGCCGATCCCGGCTGGGCACTGAGCCCGGCGGGCCTCGGCGTGTTGACCGCCAGCATGCTGGAAGGGCAGGAGAGGGCGCCCAACGCGGATGGCGCAGAGCCCATCGAGAGCGAGCCGGAGGACGAGGACGACGAGGCGCCGCTTGCCGCCGAAATCGCCGAGCTCGACGCTCTGCTTGCTCGCTCGCAAAGACTTCTCGATCGCCACGCGGGCAAGAGCGTCGTGGATGAGCTGACGGAGGCCATCCCTTCGCCGCTCGATGAGGATCCGCTCGGCCTGTTCGGCGACGATGAATGGAATGAGGAAGAGCGGCTTCAGGAGTGGCGCGGTCTTATCCCGCTTGCCGACGAACTGCCGCCGAGCCTCACGGCCGCCATCCTCTTCGATGCCTGGGAGCGCATCGAGCCCCTGCGCCGCCAGCATTGGCTGGGTGGCCTGCTGATTGCGAGCAGCCTGCGTGCCAGAGGCAAGGTCACCTCGCATCTCTTTTCGTTCAACACGGGGCTGAAACAGATCCGTCACGAACGCAGGCGTTCGCGCGATCGAATTACGCGCCTGCAGGCATTTCTCGATGCAATGCGGGAAAGTGCCGTCACCGGCCTCAAGGAGATCGATCGCCTGTCGCTGGCGCGCACGCAAATGGAGCTACGCTTCCGCGGCCGCCGCTCGAACAGTAGTCTGCCGCAGCTTGCCGATTTCATCCTGTCGCGGCCGATGGTGTCGGCCGCCATGGTTGCCCGCGAACTCAGCGTGACACAGCGCGGCGCACTGAACCTGATCAACGAGATCGGCACCCGCGAAATCACCGGTCGTGGCCGCTACCGGGCCTGGGGCATTCTCTGAGCCGACCATCCAAGATCTGGACAAATGAAAACGGCCGGGCATCAAGCCCGGCCGTTTCCTAAGAGTGAGCACCCGATCCGCCATCCTGTCACAGATTTCGAACCGGGCGCTCTGCGCTTCCATTGCCCCCAGAAGCGCGGTCCCTATTCCTGCTATTCCCGCTCACCGGTGAAGTTGAGCAGAAGCTGGAAGATGTTGACGAAGTTCAGGTAGAGCGAGAGAGCGCCGAAGACGGCCAGCTTCTGGTTCGATTCCTGATCGTAGTTTTCTGAATACTGTTCCTTGATGTTCTGCGTGTCGTAGGCGGTAAGGCCAACGAAGACGACGATACCGATCACCGAGATGGCAAACTGCAAGGCAGACGAACCGAGGAAGATATTGACGATCGAGGCGATGATGATGCCGAACAGGCCCATCATCAGGAACGAACCCATCTTCGAGAGGTCACGCTTTGTCGTATAGCCGTAGAGGCTGATAGTGCCGAACATGGCCGCAGTGATGAAGAAGGTCTGGGCGATGCTCGTCTTGGTGAAGACCAGGAAGACGGAGGCGAGCGACAGGCCCATCACGGCGCAGAAGGCCCAGAAGGTCATTTGAGCGGTGCTCGATGACATGGTCTGGATACGGAACGAGAAAAAGAAGACGAAGGCGAGCGGCGCCAGCATCACCACCCACTTGAGCGGCGACTGGAAGATTGGCACGTAGAGTGCCGGTGTAGAGCCGACAACGAAGGCGACGATACCGGTGATGACCAGGCCAAGCGCCATGTAATTGTAGACGCGCAGCATGTGCTGGCGGAGGCCTTCATCGAAAAGGACCTGGGTATTGGCGGCGGAGCCGGTACCATAGCGGGGATTGATCGGATTCATGACTGATCTCCTCGGTTAAACTAGTAGAGCGATCGGGCAAGCCGTTCGGCCGCCTGATCGAGATTGGTGCCTTTGTTGTCGGCGATCAGCGCATAAGCGACCTCGCCGATCTGCCAGTAGGCGGCTTCTGTTCTTTCAAGCGCGATATGGCTGACCGGCTTCACCTCGAAGGCGCCCGGTCTGACGGCGAAGAGCGACAGGCGCTTGCCGTCGGCTTCCTCGATTGCCATTTCGACACTCGGCCCGAATTCCGACGGGAAGACCTGCACATCGGCAACCTTCCAGTCCTTGGGTAGCTCGGGCATGACGATTGCGGTCGCAGCACGGATATCCTCGGCGCTGTAGGCTCGAACCTTCTGCGACGGAATGGTTTCGCGAAGGGCGGCCGTGCGATAGGCGCGCACCGCATCCTCGACATAGGCCGGAGCCGGAACCGAAGCATTGACTTCCGTTGCCGTGAAAGCGCCGAAGGAATTATGAGCCACCCAGCCGGCGGCAAGCAGTACGCCGACGGCGGCGATGCGCTGCATGGAGTGCAGGATACGGCCATAAGAGAGGCCACGTTCCAGCCTGCGGGCCGCATCGCGCGTCTCGGCGCGTCCGAAGGCGCTTTCGCCTGCCAGCGCAAGACGCAATTCACCCTTCATGCTGAGATCGGCCATGACCTTTGCGGCAATCGCCGGATTCTCTGAGAGGTAGGATTCGACCTGAATGCGCCGTGAGACATCGAGCTCGCCGTCTACATAGGCGTCGAGATCGGCATCGATGATTGGATCAATCGCTTTCATTGCCGTTCCCTCCAATTAACCTCAGATGCGAAACGCGCGGTGTCTTCTCCTCGAACTCGCGCAACTGGGCGCGGGCGCGGGAAATGCGCGACATCAGCGTGCCGACAGGAATGCCGAGTGCATTGGCCGCTTCCTGGTAGGACAGGTCCTCGATCGCCACGAGATGCAGCGCTTCGCGCTGTTCCTCCGGCAGATCGAAAAAGGCGTTGCGCACCTGCTGCAGGCGTACCGCATGTTCCTGTGCGGCCGGCAGCGACTGTTCCGCCTCCACCGCCGCCTCATCATGGCGGCGCGTCAGCGAGCGTGTCTGCCGCACGCGGTCGATATGCGCATTGTGCAGGATGGAAAGCAGCCAGGTGCGCAGGTTTCCGCCGCTGCGAAAACTCTTGCGCTTCTCGAAAGCCCGGACCAGCGTGTCATGCACCAGATCCTCCGCCTCGTCCGAATTGCGCACCAGCGAGCGTGCGTAGCGCCGAAGCGCTGCGAGCTGACCAATGACATCGAAGGGGCGATCTTTCCGTTCCATGATTGAGTATACGAAAGCATCGCGGATTTTATTCCGCGGCGATGCAGAATTTTTTCGAATCTGCGGGAAAGGGCGTGCCGCTATACGGAAAACGCCAAAAACCTCCGCCATTTGTCACGGCGGAGGTGGGTTTCGTGCAGTCTCGATACGAAGGATCAGCCTTGACATGATCCCTTGGGGTCAGTCTTCGAGCGTGATCCCCCGGGGTCCGCTTTTGGGCATGATGCCCGGCTGGTCGGCAGGGAATTTCGCAATATCCTGCACGCTGATATTGAGGTGTTGGGCAACGAGGGCTGCCGGCGTATGGGTGAGCCACGAGGAGAGGCCGACTTCCTGATATTCAGCCACCTTGAACACGGCGACGAACTGAAGGTCCGTCTTGCCCGTATTTTCGATGATATGGCCCTGGCTCCTTTTGACATAGCCGATATCGCCGGGCCGGAAATCGGCGGTCTGGCTGCGCGGGCCGGCATCGAACACCGTCATGCGGCCTTCGCCCTTCATCCAGTACTGCCATTCATCGGCATTCGGATGCCAGTGCATTTCGCGTACGCCGCCCGGCTTGATCGTCTCGATCGCAGCGGCAATCGTCTTGGAAACCTTGAAGATGCTGCTGTCGGCAAGCTGGATCGTGCCCGAGACATTCTGCTTCAGCGGCGCCGAAGCCGTCAGCCGATAGGTAAAGGGGTAGGGTGGCAGGCCGCCGGAAGCCACGGCCTCCTGGTCGGCCGAAAGCGGACCCGGCTCCTTGCCCTGGAAGATCCAGAGATCCTGCAACGGGATGTTCTTGAACGTGTCCTGCGGCACGCCGAAATTCTTGGCGAGCAGTTCCGGAGAGGTGTGCGCCAGCCAATCGGTCAGGAGCAGGGTGCCATATTCGGACTGCTCGCCCTCATCGAAGACGAGGACGAATTCGGCGCCTTCAGGCCCGAGACCCTGCAGCGAGTGCGGGTAACCTGCCGGAAAATACCAGAGATCGCCGGCCTCGACGTCCTGCACATAGGCCCGCCCCTGCGGATCAAGCACAGTCACCCGGCAGCGGCCGTTTGTCATGATCGCCCACTCGGCAGCCCGGTGCCAATGCATTTCACGGATGCCGCCGGGGCCAAGGCGCATGTTGACGCCGGAGACCGCTTCGGAAATTGCAAAATCGGATTGCGTCACTTGCCGTGCCCAGCCGCCGTTCTGAATGCGCTTCGGCGCATTGTTGAACGACCCCCAGAAGAGCTGCATATCGCCAACATCGGTTGCCGGCGGATTGCCGAATGAGGGGAACTGGTCATTAAGGGCGGGGTTCTTCGGACCGGGATCGGAGAGCCCGGCAGGATTGGCGTTGATTGCGCCTTCTGCCGGCTGATCGGGATTGCCGAAGCTCGCTGCATGCGCCGCACCCGCCGCAAGTGCCGTTCCGCCCATCGCTCCGAGCGCTAGAACCGTGCGTCTAGAAAGAGGTTCCATGTTTTTTTCCTTTCGTTCGATTGGGAGGGTTATTCCGCCGGGGCTTGGGTTGGGGCGTCGGTGGTGGCGTGCCGTTTGCGGCTGACGAATTCGCTCAGCTTTTCCAGGTAGAGATAGACGACCGGAGTGGTGTAGAGCGTCATCACCTGGCTGATGAGCAGGCCACCGACCATGGCATAGCCGAGCGGCTGGCGCAGTTCCGAGCCGGTGCCGTGGCCGAGCATCAGCGGCAGGCCGGCAAGAAGTGCCGCCGCTGTCGTCATGATGATCGGGCGGAAGCGCAGGAGACAGGCCTGACGGATCGCGTCTTCCGGCGACAGTCCCTGCTCGCGCTGGGCGGCGATGGCGAAGTCGATGATCATGATGCCGTTCTTCTTGACGATGCCGATCAGCAGGATCACGCCGATCAGCGCGATCACGGTAAAGTCGAAGCCGAAGGCCCAGAGCATGACGAGAGCACCGAGGCCTGCGGAGGGAAGCGTCGACAGGATCGTCAGCGGGTGGAAATAGCTCTCGTAGAGTACGCCGAGGATCAGATAGATCACGGCAATCGCTGCAAGCACCAGCAGCGGTTCGCTTGAGAGCGAGCTCTGATAAGCCTGAGCGTTGCCCTGGAACGTGCCGATGACCGTTGCCGGCTTGCCGAGATCGGCCTCAGCCTTGCTGATCGCGGCAACCGCCTGGCTGAGTGCGGTCCCCTTTGCAAGGTTGAAGGAGAGTGTAACGGCCGGAAACTGGCTCTGGTGGTTGACGGCAAGCACGGCTGTCGGCTCCGTCGTCTGCTTGACGAGCTCGCTCAAGGGAACCTGCTCGCCGGTCAGCGGCGATTTGATATAGAGACCGTTGATCGCCAGCGGCGACTTCTGGAACTGCGGCGCAAGCTCGAGAACCACATGGTAGCTGTTCAGATCGGTGAAATACTGGGTGACCTGGCGCTGGCCGAAAGCATCGTTAAGCGTATCGTCGATCATTTGCGGCGCAATGCCGAAGCGCGATGCCTGGTCACGGTCGATCGTAAGCGTCACGGTAGCGCCGCTATTCTGCTGGTCGGTGGCGACATCGGTCAGCTCCGGCAGCGTCTTGAATGTGGCAAGCAGCTTGGCTGCCCAGTCATCGAGTTCGTCGGAATTACCGTCCTGCAGCGTATACTGGAACTGCGTGGCCGAGGCCCGTCCGCCGACATTGATATCCTGCGCCGGCTGCAGGAAGAGTTCTGCACCCTGCATCTGCGCGAGTTTCGGACGAAGCCGGTTGATGATTTCGCTTGCCGAGGCATCGCGCTGGTCTTCAGGCTTTAGCGTGATGAACATGCGGCCGTTATTGACGGTCTGGCCAGATCCGCTGCCGACGGCCATGCCGACGGTCGCAACCCCGGGATCGCTGGAAACGATATTGCCCGCCTCGATCTGGAGGCGCGACATTTCAGCGAAGGAAATATCCTGCGCGGCTTCGAGTGTACCGGTGATCAGGCCGGTGTCCTGGATTGGGAAGAAGCCCTTGGGAATATTGACGAACAGGAAGCCGGTTGCCGCAAGCGAAGCGATGAAGACTGTCATGGTCAGCCGGTGATGGCGCAGCGCTATATCGAGCGTGTAGCGGTAGGCGGCAAGAAGCCCGTCGAACGCCTTCTCGCTCATTGCATAAAGCCTGCCATGGTTGGCGTCTTTTTCCGGCTTCAGGAAGCGTGAGCTCATCATCGGTGTGATGGTCAGCGAGACGATTGCCGAGACGACGATCGTCATCGTCACGGTGATTGCGAACTCCCGGAACAGCCGGCCGACAATGCCGCCCATCAGGAGCAGCGGAATGAAAACGGCGACGAGCGAGATACTGATCGAAATGATGGTGAAGCCGATTTCGCGGGCACCGTCGATTGCCGCCTGTTTCGGCGTTTTGTCCATCTCCATATGGCGATGGATGTTCTCGACCATCACGATCGCATCGTCGACGACGAAACCGACGGCGATACTCAGGCCCATCAGCGAGAGATTATCGAGGCTGAAGCCAGCGACATACATCAGCGCCAATGTGGCCAGGAGCGCCAGCGGCACGGTGACGCTCGGGATCACCGTCACCCAGACATTGCGCAGGAAGATGAAGATCACCATGACCACAAGGGCGATGGTAATGACAAGCGTCGTTTCGACATCCGCCACCGAGGCGCGGATGGTAGTCGTCCGATCGCTGAGGATGGAGAGGTGGAGGGCGGCCGGTGCGATCGCTTGAAGCTGCGGCAGGGCAGCGCGGATCGCACCAACCGTATCGATGATATTGGCGCCCGGGAGCTTAAAGATCGGCAGGAGGATCGCCCTCTTGCCATCGGCCCAGGCCGCCAGCTGATCGTTCTCCGGTCCGTCGATCGCCTGGCCGATATCGCTGATGCGGACCGGAGCGCCGTTGCGATAAGCGACGATCGAATCGTTCCAGGGGGCGGCCTTCAGGAGCTGGTCATTGTCATAGATCGTGTAAGTGTGTTCTCCACCCTGCACACTGCCTTTCGGTGAGTTGCTGGTGATGCCGATCACGGCGCTGCGGATATCCTCAAGGGAAAGTCCCATCTCGGCGATCTTGCCGGGATCGATCTGCAGCCGTACGGCCGGCTTCTGCTGTCCGAAGACCAGAACCTGCGAAACGCCGTCGATCTGGCTGACATGCTGCGCGAGCACGCTTTCGGCAAAATCGTCGACTTGCGTCAGCGGCAGCGTATCCGAAGTGAGCGCAAGAACCATGACCGGCGGATCGGCGGGATTGACCTTGCGATAGGTTGGGGGCGAAGGCAGGTCCGTCGGCAATTGCCCTCCGGCCGCGTTGATTGCGGTCTGCACGTCCTGGGCGGCGCTATCGACGTCGCGCGACAGATCCAATTGCAGAGTGATCGCGCTCGAGCCGAGCGTGCTCGTCGAGGTCATCTGGGTGACGCCGGGGATCTGGCCGAACTGCCGCTCCAGCGGCTGGGTTACCGCCGATGCCATCGTCTTCGGATCGGCGCCGGGGAGCTGTGTCGAGACCTGGATCGTCGGAAAATCGACTTGCGGCAGGGGTGCCACCGGCAGGAGAGGGTAGGCGACGATACCGATGCCGAAAAGGCCTGCCATCATTAGCGAGGCGGCGATCGGCCGCTCGATGAACCAGGAGGAGATCGACATGACCTATTCCTTGCTGGCGGCTTGCGTGGCGGCCGCCTGTTGAATGCTGACATGAGTGCCGACATCCAGCCGATACTGGCCCGACGTGACGACCTGTTCGTTGCCGGTAAGGCCCTTTTCGATGACGGCGTGGCCGCTCTCGATCGGCCCGGGGATGACCTTGCGCACGGCAGCCGTGCCGGCAGCATCGATAACGTAGACGAAGAAGCCGTCCTCTCCCCGCTCAAGTGCTGCGGAAGGAATGGTCACGGCCTTCTGAAGCGTCTGCTGCTTGACCCTCAGCGTCACGAATTGACCAGGCCAAAGCGCATCATCCTTGTTCTCAAAAATCGATTTGATGCGGATCGTACCGGTTGTCTGATCGATTTCGTTGTCGATGAGCGCGAGCGTGCCTGACGCAAGCTGCTGCGACTGGTCCATCGACATCGCCGTCACCTCGACCGGTCCGGCCTTCAGCGCGTTACGCACTGCGTCGAGATCGTCCTCACGCAGTGTGGAGATGACAGTGATCGGCTGCGTCTGGGTGATGGTGACGATCGGTGTCGTATCAGTCGTCTGGACTTCGTTGCCGGGATCGACCCGACGTATACCCGTGCGGCCGTCGATCGGTGAGCGGATCTCGGTATAAGAGAGCGACACGTCAGCAGCCTCCTTGGCGGCCTGATCCTGCGCAAGCTGTGCCTGCGCACTTGCCACCATGCTTTGCTGCTGCTCGACGGTTTCCTGCGTAACGATCTGCGGGTGGGACAGTTGCTGGTCTTTGACTAGCAGATATTGGGCATTGGCGAGATCGGCCTGGTCCTGCTTGATCTTTGCGGCAGCCTGATCGTCGGCTGCCTGGAAAGGGCGAGGGTCGATGATGGCGAGCACGTCGCCCTTCTTGACGGGTTGTCCCTCGACGAACATCACGCTCTGGAGCTCTCCGTCGACACGCGTCGTGATGTTGACTGTATAGTTCGCCTGCACCGTGCCGAGACCGTCAAGATAGACGGGTACGTTGGTAACGGTAGGTGTGGCGACTTCGACCGGCACCGCCGGCGCGCCAGGCTCCGGGGCCGCAATGGTCGGCTCCGTTCCTGCAAACCAGAAGGCTGCGGCCGATCCACCCGCAACGGCGAGAACGGCGATGGCAGCGAGGATCGCCGGTTTCCGGCGACGACGGGGTTCACTCACGATGCGGATGGATGTCACTGCCGGCTCCATGGGCTAAAGGTCGAACGACGCTGCAACGGCCACCGGCATGGGCGGCCTCTCAATCTGTTTCCTGAATTGAAGGGTTGGTGCCCGGGCCAGGTGTCAGGCTGCCGATTATCTGCAACCCCACCGGCGCTTCTGTGTCCTGCCGGATCAATTCAATGCGAGAAGGCTACGTCCGGGCGAGCATTGGCGCATCTATACGCAGGTCTAGTTGCCGTTCCCCTTAGGTATACGCTCCCGCATCCGGGTGGCGGCGGCACGCAGAAGAACCGGCGCGAAAAGGCATTCGAACCGGTTCTCTGCACCTGTTCAAAGCCAGATTGGGTGTTACCCGGTCAGCGGGCTGTGACCGGATTCGCACCGGCCGCCGGCGGGTTCTTGCGGAAATCGGGATGCAGCGGTCCGAAGGGCAGGGCGCCCATGCAGGCCACAAGGGCAAGCCCGGCGATCGCGGAACAGAAAGACAGGACGAACATATCGGCATAGGCAAGCACGTTTGCCTGCGCACGGATATCAGCCGCAACTGCCGAGAGGGCTTGGAGACTGCCGCGATGGCTCGTCCCGAACAGCGTCTCCAGCTTTGCCAGGACACCGTGAAGATTGATCGACGATCCCGAGATCGGCCCGGTCAGGATGTTGGAATGATACTGCTCGCGCTGTCGAAGCCAGGTGTTCAAAAGACTTAGCGCCAGCTCGACGCTACCGAGCCGGATCACCTGGATATAAGCGGATACCGCCGTCGAGCGTTTCGGGTCGGAATTGGCAATCAGGTAGACGACCGTCGCGAAGAAGGCAAAGGATTGCCCCGCCGTATGGAGGAGCACAACCGGCAGGAAGTTAAGGGGTGCCCATATGGTTGTGAGATTTGATCCCAGCAGCGAGCCGAGCGCCATCGCGCTCAGTCCCATCATGATGCAGAGGCGCGCGTCGATCCGGCGCAGCAGGAAGATCGCTAATGCAATGAATAGAAAGACCGGGATGACCGCACCGAAAATGTAGAGTTCAGAGATGGCGATCGGCCGCAATCCGACGACCGTTTGCAGAAAGCCCGGAATGGCAATCGAAGCGCCGGAACTGGCAAAGGTGAAGGCGATGATGATCGCGTAGCCGATACCGATATTGCGCGACAGGATCACGCTCGCATGCGCCCAGGGATTGGCAACGACGCTCTCGTTGATGAGGAAGCCGATGAAGAGAATGGTACCGCCTGCCAGCAGCGATGTGACAACGCCGGAATTGAACCAGTCCAGCCGGTTACCCTGATCGAGACCGACATAAATCATCGTCATCGAGCATCCGAGCAGCATCATGCCGCCCCAGTCGGCGTCCTTGAGCAGGCTTAAATTGATCTCTTCCCTGGGGGCGCCGATGATGAGGAGAAGGGCGATGATCGGTGTGACGATCACATCCTGCCAATAGGCCCACTGCCAGCCGAGATAGTCGTCATAGATGCCGACGAGCACGAAGCCGAGATTCTGCGACAGCGGAACGCGAAGCGCGTAGATCGAAAGGCCGATCAGCCAGTACCTCATGTCGAGATTGCGAAAGATCACCATGATGGTGGCCGGGATGAAGACGCCGAGCAAAAGGGCTCTTGCCGCATGCAGCACAAAGAGCATCGCGCCGTCATGGACCATGGGAATAACGAGCGAAATGCAGGCATAGACCAGGGTCGTCGGGATCATGACCCGTCGCACGCCGAATACGGTAACGAGCCAGGCGACGGCCGATGAAATGAGGATCTGCGGTGCGTTGGCGACGGTGCTGAGCCATGAGGCTTCGTCGAAGCCAAGCGAGTAGGCGCCGCGAAGATCGGGCAGGCCCACGGCAAAGACACGCGTGTCGAAGCCGACGACGAAAGAGGCGAGCAACAGGGCCGTGACAATGAGAAGCGGATGGCTGGTCGTCGTGCCGCTGGTCAGTGGACCAAAGGCGCGCGGAGCCGCACTCATTGTTCCAGGTCCGGCTTGGTATCGACGGTCACGACGGCCGACATTCCGGGCTTCAGCTTATCAACCAGCGGCTGGCCGGGATCGAAGACGATCTTGACCGGGACGCGCTGGACGACCTTGGTGTAGTTTCCGGTCGCATTGTCGGGCGGCAGCAGTGCAAAGATCGAGCCGCTTGCCGGCGACAGGCCGATGACCTTGCCATGCAGCAACTGACCCGGGAACGTGTCGATGGTAACGTCTGCAGATCGGCCTGGTGTGATCCGTGAGAGCTGCGTCTCCTTGAAATTTGCGGTGATATAGACGCTTGGAAGCGGAACTTCAGACACGAGGCTGGTGCCGGCTGCGACGAAATCGCCTTCATGGACGAGCCTGCGGCCGATGACACCATCGAAAGGCGCGTAGATGCGGGCATAGCCCTGGTGGATCAGGGCTGTGTCGAGCGAAGCTTGGGTGGCATCTACCTGAGCCTGCAGCAGCGGAGATTGCCCGTTCAGAACATTCAACTGTGCCTCTTGCTGCGCGATCGAGGCCGCCGTCGATCTGACCGAAGCCTGGGCCTGCAGATAGGCTGCCTGCGCCTGCTGCAGCAGCTGTTGCGAGGTCGCACCGCCGAGGCTGGTCTGACGGTGGAACTCCTGTTCTGTCTGGGTCTGCTGGGCAAGAGCTGATGCGTTCTGCGCTTCAGCGACCTGCACGACGGCCTTCTGCAGTTCGATCTGGTTTGCGAGATTGGCAAGCGATGCATTGGCAGCTGCAAGATTGGCCTTCGAGACCGCGACCGCAGCATCAAATTCCCGCGGGTCGATTTCGGCGAGCAGCTGGCCCTTCGTCACCTTCTGATAGTCCGTGACCGGGGTGCTCTGGACGATGCCGCTGATCTGGGCGCTCAGCGTCGAGACGTCGGCGCTGACCACGGCATCGTCAGTCGATTGATGCGATGCACCTGCCACCCAGCGGTTCCAGTCGATGGTCACGATAGCCACTCCCCCACCCACGAGCGCGATGGCGAGGAGGGGGATGGCAAGCCGTCTCAACGAACCTGCGGCTGCCGGGGAGGGCGCAGCCGGAGGAACGGGAGCTTCCGGTGGCGGAGGCGAGCGGGCGGGCTCGGACGGACTAAGACTGGTGATGGTGATCTGCTTGGCCATGGCAGCCTTCACTTTTTGCTACGGTCAGTGGAAGTCCTTGCCCGAACGCGAACCGGGGCCGGGATGAAGGAGACGTGACCTGTGCCATGGACCTGTAGCCAGTAGCCAAGGGCCATGAAAACGCCGCCGCCGATAAGGTTGCCGAGCGTGACCCAGACGAGATTGTGAATGGCGGCAGCAAGTGTGATGTTTGCGGGATGGTCGCCCATGAGCGCCATTGAGAAAGTGAACATGTTGGCGACGCTGTGTTCGTAGCCGGCGGCCACGAAAATCGTGATCGGCCAGAAGATCAGCATGATCTTGGCAGCAGCGTTTTCCGTACGCCCCGCCATCCAGATGGCAAGGCAAACAAGCCAGTTGCAGAGAATGCCGCGTGAGAGAAGCTCTAGCGATCCGGCTGACATCTTGGCCGAGACAGTCGAAAAGAACGCCTGGCTCCCGTCGCCCAGAAGCACGCCGCCGCCAGCGAGATGAAAGAGACCCGCAAGCACCACGGCGCCGATCAGGTTGCCGATCCAGGCACCTATCCAAACCAGCAGCAAATCCGAGATGCGGCTGCGCCGCGTCAGCACCGCGAGCGGCATGTACATGGCCGTTCCGGTAAAGAGCTCGCTGCCGGCAAAGACGACAATAGTCAGGGCGGAGGAAAAGACGATGCCCATCACGAGATGCGCCCAGGCGGGATCGGCATGCGCGCCGGCGGTGAACATGATGATATCGCCGAAACCGATATAGGCGCCGGCCATGGCCGCCCCGATCAGAAAGGCAGGAAAGTGGTTGCGGACTTCTTCGGCTTTCTCTTCGCCCGACTGGGCAAAGTGATCAATCGAATCCTGATACATGACGGCACCTCGCGTCTTGATGATCGAACCGGCTTCGTTCCCGGATGGTCGAAAGGTTAGTCGCGCATGCGGCGTTGCTGAATCATACCTACGTCTAGGCTGCTTCCGGCCAAGCCCGGACTTGCGTTTTCGTTCTTACATGCTGCTTCAATCGCGATGGCAATCGCGCAATGCAAAAAAAGAGGCCGCCTCCGGTTTGCGGAAGGCGGCCATTTGCGGATCCTCGGGCAATCCGTGGCTTCAGGCGGAGGGGAGGGACACCGGGAAGCCGTAACCGAGATTTTATCGCCTGTGGGGGAGGAGGCTTCAGGCGATGAAAGGAAGATACGCCGATACCGGAGGCTGCGGAACTAAACTTACGTATTGGCCCGCCTAGACCAGCGGGCAATTTTCCCCCGTCCGGCGACGCACTTAGTTTTGCGCTCGATCGGCGCGCTGTCGTCGACGGCATCGGCGGTAGCAGCTCCCATTCAAACTGCGCCGCAGATGACGAAGCTCAAACCTCGGACAGGACCTATCATGAAAATCACGCTTCTTTCCCTCCTGGCAGCCGGAATGCTGGCCGCCCCTGTCGTTGCAAACGCCGCCGAGGCCGATGTCGGCAAGCTGGATTGCGACGTTTCCAAGGGCATCGGCGTCATCGTCGGCTCCAAGCAGGATCTCGACTGCACTTTTACGCCAACCGCTTCCGATGACTCCAGCCAGCATTATGTGGGCACGATCACCGATTTCGGTCTCGATGTAGGCACCGTCGAAAAGGGCCGGATGGTCTGGCTCGTCTTCAATGCGACGCGCGAACCCGTGGCCGGCCTGCAGGGCAATTATGCCGGTGTCACGGCCGATGCCAGTGTGGGTGTCGGCGGCGGCGCCAACGTGCTGGTCGGTGGAACGAGCAAGACTGTATCGCTGCAGCCCGTTTCGCTTCAAGGCGATGTCGGGGTCAATCTGGCGGTCGGCGTCACGGCCCTGAAACTGCAGCTCGCGGCTGAATAGGCTGCCGGGCCGGCCTGGTGGAGTAATCCCGCCCAGCCGGCCCCCAAGCTTTCCCGGGTAAGAAGTACAAAGCGAAAAATAGCACTTATCCACGATTGCACAGCTGATCAATTGTCGACACATCATGTCGGCGGTTGTTTATGACAATTCCATGACAGACTATGTGCCCGCTGATTTGTACGGGACATGGAATATGAAAGAGAAGAAGCGGGTCTACGAGGCTCTCGTGGACGGCGCCATGGAAGGCCTAGTGGGTGATGCGCTCTATGATTTTGTCCGCAGGCGCTGCCCGAAGGCCTCCAGCAAGAAGATCGTTCGCGCCTCATTGCTGGCGCTGACCGATCCCCATCTGAAGGATCGCAATATCCTCGACGTCATCTATGCGCTGGCGATCAAGCACCGGCTGGATGACACCACCATCGAAGATGAGCAGGACGAGGAAGCCGAGGAGCAAGACCGGCGCCCCACGGCTGGCAAGGACCAGCCGCCGCTTTCCTGACACCGCGAAGACGAGAAATCCTAGCGGACCTAGGGCGCACCGCGCCGTCAGGCGGCGCTATCGGAGAGTTCTTCGAGGATCGGACAGTCCGGACGGTCATTGCCGTGGCAGGCATGAACGAGATGCTCAAGCGTGCGTCGCAATTCTGTCAGCTCGCGGATCTTCCGGTCGATTTCCGAAAGCTTCGCCTCGGCAATTCCCTTGACGTCAGAGCTCGCGCGGCCCTTATCCTCATAGAGCGCCAGAAGCTGGCGGCATTCTTCCACCGAGAAGCCGAGGCCGCGCGAACGCTGCAGGAAGCGCAGCTTGTGTACATCCGAGACATCGTAGTCGCGGTAGCCGTTTCCGCCCCGGTCGGGGCGGATCAGGCCGATATCCTCGTAATAGCGGATGGTCTTGGAAGGCAGGCCGGAGCGTTCCGAGGCTTCGCCAATATTCATCGATTGTCTCCTTACAGTTTTTCCACCCTCAGCCTCAGTGCATTGCCGATGACGGAGACCGAGGACAGGCTCATGGCGGCGGCGGCGATCATCGGCGAGAGCAGCAGGCCGAAAATCGGATAGAGAACGCCAGCCGCCACAGGAATGCCGAGCGCGTTATAGCCGAAGGCAAAGCCGAGGTTCTGGCGGATGTTGCGCATTGTCGCCTCAGCCAGCCGCCTTGCGCGGACGATCCCGTTGAGATCCCCCTTCACCAAGGTAATGCCTGCGCTTTCCATCGCAACATCGGCACCGGTGCCCATGGCGATCCCCACATCGGCGGCTGCCAGCGCCGGCGCGTCATTGACCCCGTCTCCGGCCATGGCAATGACGGCGCCCCTTGCTCTCAGTTCATCGACCAGCGCTTTCTTGTCCTCGGGCAGAACGTCGGCGCGAACCTCGTCGATCCCAAGGCTTTTCGCCACTGCAAGGGCAGTACGCCTGTTGTCGCCGGTCGCCATGATGATCTTCAGGCCACTGTCATGCAGCGCCTTGATTGCGGCTGCGGTCGTCGGTTTGATGCGGTCGGCGACTGCGACGAGGCCGGCCAAAGCACCGTCGAGGGTGACGAACATGACAGTCTTGCCTTCGCCGCGCAGCGCTTCGGTCTGGTTCGAAAGCGCTGCCGGATCGATGCCGAGATCAGCGAGCATGGCGGCATTGCCAAGTGCGACTGACCTGCCACCCACCGTACCGTGCACGCCCTTTCCGGTCTTCGCCTCGAAGCCTGTGACATCGTTGAAAGTGAGACCGCGTTCCTCCGCGCCTGAAACAATTGCCTCGGCGAGCGGATGTTCGGAGCCACGCTCGAGGCTTGCTGCGAGCGCCAACAGATGATCTTGCTCGACACCTTCTGATACAACGACATCGGTCAGCTTAGGCTTGCCCTCGGTCAACGTGCCTGTCTTGTCGACGATCAACGTATCGACCTTGGAAAACCTCTCCAGCGCTTCGGCATCCTTGATCAGGACGCCTTCCTGCGCACCGCGTCCAGTGGCGATCATGATCGACATCGGTGTTGCGAGCCCAAGTGCGCAGGGGCAGGCGATGATCAGGACGGCAACGGCGGCGAGCAGCGCATTGGCCAGCCGCGGCTCCGGCCCGACAAAGGACCAGACGAGGAAGGCTGCGATCGCGGCGGCCGCGACCGCCGGCACGAAGATCGCCGAAACGCGGTCCACGGCGCCCTGGATCGGGGCGCGCGAACGCTGCGCCTTCGCCACCATGTCGACGATGCGCGACAATGTCGTGTCGGCACCGACCTTTTCGGCCGTCATGATCAATGCGCCGTTCTTGTTCATCGTGCCGCCGGTTAGTGCGTCGCCCTTGGTCTTTTCGACCGGTAGCGGTTCGCCCGTGATCATCGATTCATCGACGGTTGATTGCCCCTCGGTGACGGAGCCATCGACCGGAACGCGTTCGCCGGGACGTACGCGCAGCCGGTCGCCGGTCCTGATCTCATCGACAGGCACGTCGCTCTCGCTGCCATCGGCATCGATACGGCGCGCGGTTTTCGGCGCAAGATCGAGCAGGGCGCGGATCGCTGAGCCGGTGCGTTCTCGCGCCTTCAACTCCAGCACCTGGCCGACGAAGACGAGGGCCACGATGACCGCGGCCGCCTCGAAATAAACCGGGATGGAGCCGCCGTGACCGCTAAAACTGTGCGGGAAGAGCCCCGGCACCAATGTCGCCACGACGCTGTAGAGGTAGGCCGTGCCAACACCGAGGCCGATCAGCGTCCACATATTGGGGCTGCGGTTGACGATCGACGCCCATGCCCTGCGGAAGAATGGAAGGGCTGCCCAGAGGACAACGGGTGTTGCCAGCAGCAGTTCGATATAGCTCGCCAGCGGCTCGCCAAGCGCTTCACGCGGCCACGAGAGGCCAAGCATCGGCCCCATGGCAAGGATCAGGAGAGGAACTGAAAGGACAGCACTGACCCATAGACGCCTGATAAAATCCAAGAGTTCCGGATTCGGACCTTCGTCTTCAGGCGGAATGCCCATCGGCTCCAGCGCCATGCCACATTTCGGGCAGTCGCCAGGATGGTCACTGACGACCTCGGGGTGCATCGGGCAGGTATAGAGCGTACCCTTCGGCATGGCGGCTGCCGCAGGCTTTTTGCCATGGTGATAGGTTTCGGGATCGGCCTCGAACTTCGCCTTGCAGCCGGCCGAGCAGAAATAGAACTTCTCGCCCTCATGCTTCAGGAAGTGTTTCGCGGTCGAACGGTCTACTGTCATGCCGCAGACCGGGTCCCTGGCGGTCAGATAATCCTGCGGTGCCGCCTCGAATTTCTTGCGGCAGCCATCACTGCAGAAGTGATAGGTGTGACCTTTGTAATCGAGCGAAGGTTTCCCGGCTTTCGGATCGACCGTCATGCCGCAGACGGCATCGCGCACCACCACGTCTTCAGCCTTTTCATCGTGGCCGCAACTGCATTGCGCACCGTCGGCGTGATGGTCGTGACCATGCCCAAGATGATCGTGGTCGTGATGATGATCGTGCTTGCTGTCCATAAAGCTGTACCTTTCGTGCCTGTGTGGCATCCGGACAGCCTTATGAACCTTCCAGCAACTGGAAGGTCAATCTTTTTTTCGCCCGCTCAGATTTTTCAAGATTGCCGTCAGGCGGGAACGATCAATGCTGCCGGCTGGTCCCCGAGAAGCGCGGCAAGCGAGATCGTCGTCCCTGGCTCCAGCATCTTGCCGGTCAGGAGATCAGCCTTGAGGCCGTGGAGGGGCGAGGGCACAAGAATGGCCGTATCCTCCCAGAATTCGGGTCCGGCAAAGAGCACGCCGGGATCAAGCCAGCCGAACATCAGCCGCGGGACGACAGTGATGGCGAAATTCTCGTGATGTAGGCGGGCAAAGGCGACGACATGATCGCTCCTGATACCATTGACTGTAAGAGGCAGGTAATCGCCTTCCGTGAAAAGCCGGGCGCGTTCCATCCGAAGCCCCAGGCCGATCTGGATGATGCGCTGTTTCAATGCCGCGGCCTGCAGCCGCGCGAGCGCACCGCCCTCGGCAAGCCAGCCGCCCAATCTCTCGAAATCCGGCAGGCGCCTGTTATCGGGATCGACGAAACTGAAGTCGAAGCCTTCCGCTCCCTGATAGATATCCGGGATACCCGGCGCCGTCAGCTTGATCAGCGTCTGCGACAGGCTGTTCATATAGCCGGCTTCGATGAAGGGTTGCAGAACGCGAGCGAAATCCTCGGTGAAGACATCGTTGTCGGGTGAGAGGAGCCCGGCTGCATAGGTATGGACCGCCTCCTCATACTCTTTGTTCGGCGCAGTCCAGTCGGTGCGCAGCTTGGCTTCGCGAATGGCCTTTTCCGCAAAGGCGGTGAACCGTTCGCGCAGCGCATCGGCATGATGGCGGTCGAAATCCTCGGGCCAGGCGCCGGCAAGTGCCTGATAGAGCATCCACTCCAGATTGGGTTCGGGCGCTTCGCCATCCGGCAGTGCAATGCAATGGCTTTCGTTCAGCCTGCGCCAATGTTCGACAGCGTTGGCAAAGACGCCGGCGCCTTCGCTCACAGCATAAAGCCGCGCCCGAGCATCCTCGCCGCGCTTTGTGTCATGCGTCGATGTCGCCGAAAGCCCTGCGGGCTGGGAGCGAGCGCGCTCGTGCATGAGTTGGTGAAACGCCTCGACACCGCCAGGCATATGATCCGGTTCGCCGCCAACCTCGTTCACCGCCAGCAGCCGGTTGTAGCGATAGAAAAGCGTATCCTCCATTGCCTTTGCCATGACGGGGCCGGAGAGCTGCTGGAACCGGAGACGGAATTCGCGGGCCGCCTCGTTGTCGACCGCGCCTCTAAGGATGGCTGCGACGCTTTGCAGCGGCTGCGCATAGTCCAGATGCCCGGCGGCCGCCATCTCGGCTTTTTTCAGGAGATCCGCATCCCTAGCATCGAGTGGTCCATTAGCCCCATAGGTGCGGTAGACGGAAAAGGCGATCAGAAGCGCGCGGATCGCCCCGGTTAATTCATCCCCAGACAGTTCGGGGAAGAGGCCGGCTGCAATGCGCGCAAGTCGGGCCGTCTCGCCGGCGAAATTCTGCTCGACCATCAGCCGCTTTGCTGTTTGCCGCCCGATTTCAAAATCGCCATGGCCATCCGCCAGGCGGCGATAGGCTTCGTCCAGCCTCTGTAAACCATTGCCGTCGACGAAAAGCCCGCTCAAGGCGGCGATGAACTCGTAGCCGGTGGTTCCCTGCACTGGCCAGTCTGCGGGCAATTCCTCACCCGGGCCCAGGATCTTTTCGACGACGATATAGGTGTCCACGCCGACTGCTTCCCGCAGGCGGTCGAGATAGGCTGTCGGTTCCGCCAGCCCGTCGATATGGTCGATGCGCAGGCCCTGCACCTGGCCCTGACGCACGAGATCGAGAACCAGCCGGTGGGTCTCTTCGAAGACATTCATGTCCTCCACCCGCAGGCCGACCAGTCCGGTCACCTCAAAAAACCGCCGATAACTCAGGTGCTCCGAAGCCTCCTGCCAGCGCTGAAGGCGCCAGTGCTGTATTCCGTGCAGCCGCGTCATGAAGGCATGGTCTTTAGAAAGCTCTCCGAGCTTTCCGCTCAGGTTGGTGAGATTGCCGGCTTCGAAGATCATATCGCGCAGGCTGCGATGAAGGTCATTGCCATCGACCGAGACCGTCAGTTCCGCCATCCGGGCGAGATCGGGATCATCCAGTTCTGCAGCGAGCAGCGGATAACTTTCCATGCTGAGGGGAAAGCAGGTGCCATAATAGCTGATCGCCAGATTGCCATAGGTCTCATCGACGGTGATCGCCAGTTCGCCCGCAGCGACGCTCTCATCGAAGCCATTGCCGAGTTGGGGCAAGGTCAGCCGCTCGCCCCAGTCTATGTCGAAATAGCCAGCAAACGGGCTATGCTTGCCGAATTCCAGGACGCTCCGCCACCAGGCATTCTCAAGGGAGGCGGCCATATGGTTCGGCACGATGTCGAGGATCAGACCAATGCCTGCCTCTGACAGCGTCTCAGTCAGGCGATCGAAGCCCGCCCTTCCGCCTAGGTCCGGATCGATTTCGTTGGCGTCGGTCACATCGTAGCCATGCGTCGATCCGCTGGTGGCCGTGAAGACCGGCGAGGCATAGAGGTGGCTGATGCCGAGCGACTTCAGATACGGGACAAGCCCGCAGGCGCGATCAAAGGTCATGCCGTTGCGGAACTGGACCCGGTAGGTCGCGGAGGGAAGCGTCATGGGGTCGTTTTTGCCGTTTGGAGGGGACATCTTCCAACGGTTGCGAAGCGTTTTTGTTCCGCTTAGTCCACAAAGACACCGACGCTGGCCGCCCGGCCCATCGAATCGATCACCGTCAGCTTGGAATAACCACCGCCGTCAGGCATCCAGCTCTGCGTGCGCCGGCGCGAAAGATCGGGCAGCGGCTTGCCGTTGGCAAGCCAGCGGAAAGGCGCCCGGCCGCCCTGCAGCTTTAGCATCAGCGGCGTAAGATCGCCCGCCTTCGCCCCAAGATCGACATGGGCGCCTTCGGGTGGATAGACGATCTGCGGTGAGGGCTCGCGGCCGGACGTGACCAGCAGCCCGTTGGCATTGACGGCAAAACGCCGCTGGCTGATCGGCAGATCGGTCTGGGCAATGCGCAAGGCGCCTGCCGGCGGGCGCGGCAGCGGTGTCGTGGCGATACCGGATTTAGCCAAAGCTTCGAAGAGGATGGGTGCGGCCGTACCATAACCCGTCAAACCGGGTACGGCGCTGTTATCGGGCCGTCCAACCCAGACGCCGAGCACGTAGCGCCCGTCGTAACCGACCGACCAGGCATCGCGATAGCCGTAGCTCGTGCCCGTCTTGTAGGCGATGCCGCGCTGGGGTGCGCCTGCCGGCGGTATGACTCCCGAAAGTATGTCGGCGACATTCCAGACAGCAACCGGCTCCAGCAGCGGCTCGCCGTCGATCTTGCCCGGCGCGTTCGTCACGCCGTCTCCGATCCTGACCGGCTGGCCGCGATTGGCAAGCGCCGTATAGAGCTGCACGAGATCCTTCAGCGTGATGCCGAGGCCGCCGAGGCCGATCGCCAGACCGGGCGTCTCGTTCGGCGGCAAGACCGGACGAACGTCGGCGCGCCGGAAACGTACCATGAGGCGAGACGGACCGACCGCATCGAGCAGCTTGACGGCCGGCACGTTGAGGGAGAGCTGCAGGGCCTCGCGCACGGTCACATCGCCCTGGTAGCTCATGTCGAAATTGCGCGGCCGGTAGCCGAAGAAGTCGGCCGGCCGATCCTCGATGATGGTTTCCTGGCTCACCAGCCCCTGCTCGAACGCAAGGCCATAGATAAAGGGTTTGAGCGTCGAGCCGGGTGATCTGTTGACGCGCGTCATGTCGATCCAGCCGGAGCGGCTTGCGTCGAAATAATCGGCCGACCCCACCTCTCCGACGATCTCACCGGTTTCGGCATCCGCCATCACCATGGCGAGCGACAGCTTCGGCCCAAGCTTCATCGTTGCTGCACGGGCGACGGATTCGAGGCCGGTCTGAACCTGCTTCTTCAGCGTCGTCTGGTGCTGGATCGCTTTCGGATCCTTGCGCAGTGCCGCTTCCGCGACATGGGCAGCAAGCGTCGGAAGCTGCAGCCTGCGGGCAGGAATCGCAACACCCTCGGCGCGCTCGGCCTCGCCATCGCCGACCACTTCGGCCACGGCGATACGGTCGAGCACCCGCTTGCGCGCCGCCTCGGCCGCCTTCAGGTTTCTATCCGGCCGGCGCTTCTCGGGCAGTTGCGGCAACGCGACCAGTAGCGCCGCTTCCGCGACGGTCAGCCGCTTCGGCTCCTTGCCGAAATAGGCAAGGCTTGCAGCGCGCACGCCTTCCAGATTGCCGCCGTAGGGCGCATGGGTGAGATAGAGATCGAGGATCTGTTCTTTCGAAAGCCGCCGCTCGATCTGCACTGCGCGCGCGATTTGCAGGAGCTTTGCCGAGAACGACCGGCTCTCGCGTGGCTCGATCAGCCTTGCCACCTGCATGGAGAGCGTAGAGGCGCCGGAAACGATGCGGCCATTGCTGACGAATTGCAGCGCCGCGCGCCCGAGTGCCCAGACATCGATGCCGGCATGCTCGTAGAAGCGCTGATCTTCATAAGCTACCAGCATGCGGACGAATTGTGGATCGACGTCGGAAACGTCCGTCTTCAGCCGCCAGCGTCCCTCGGCTGTCGCGAAGGCACGCAGCAATTGCCCGTCCGCATCCAGCACTTCGGGCGAGACCGCCTCTGCCTCATTGAGTGGCGGCGGATAGGCGCGGTCGGCGGCTTCGAGCGCAAAAAGGCCTGCACCGGCAATGATGATGCCGGCCGCAGTCCCGATTGCAAACTTTTGCCACCGCCTCATTGTTGAGCCGCAACGACCTCCATCTTGCCGGTCGCCGTGCGGGCGGACATATCGGGACGGTACATGTTCTCGACAGTCGCCGCCGGATGATCGTAGACGCCGGGTGTCACGGCGCGCACGACGTAGGCGACGTTGAAATCACGTGCTGAATTTTCGTCGCGGTTGAAGGCGGCGACGAAACGGTCGTAACGGAATTCCGTATGGGCGGGCGATATCTCGCCGACCCAGTCGAAATTCGTCATCTGGGCGCTGTCGACGAGGCTTGGATTGTCGATCTCGAAGCCGGCCGGCAGGAGATCGGTGATGACGATGCGCGAGGCCCAGTCGTTCTGCTCGGTCACATGCAGGACGACGACATAACGCTCGTTTTGCTGCGCTTCGCTGACATTGGCCTCCTCGCCATCCAGCGTGTAATAGGTCCGCTCGATGGTAAAGCCGGTGCCGCCCGCCGGCAGCGGCTTGACGGGGGCGGCAACCGTGGTGATGACGGCCGAGACCGTGTCACTCGTCGCGCTCGTCAATGTCAGCGGATGGTCGATCAGAGCATCGCCGGTCATTTTCGCCATATAAGCGCCGGTCCGCTCGGCCCCGTTGACGTTGACCTTCAAATCGTCGTCGCCGTTCTGGAGGGCGCGCGCTGCCAGAAGCATCCAGGCCTGTTCCTGGGTGCTCGTATATTTGCTGCGATCCCATTCCCGCGCGACCGCCTTGGCGAGTTCCGGAATGACCGGCGGAACGGGGCGGCTTTCGGCGGCGAGCGCCAGGATCGCCGCGCCATCGCGCAGGACAGAGCCATAATCGGTGCGCGAGAAGTTCACGCGGGTCACCATCGACTGTTTCGACATCTGCAGCGCATCGACGAAGATATTCTTCGAGCGCGTTGCATCGCCGTAGAGCGCCAGCGCCGCAGCGATATGGGCCTTGGCAAGCGGCGTCGGGAAGTCGTTGATCATTGTGTCGGCATAGTAGCGAAGGTCGCTGACGGCGGCCTTCTTGTTGCGCGCGAGCACATAGAGAGCATAGGCGATCTCATCGCCCTTACCTTTCACGTCGGTCGTGTAGGAGAGCGAGTTCTGCAGGTTTTCGAGCGCCTGCACCAGGGCGCGATCCGGAACGTCATATTTCTGTTCGCGGGCCCGCGTCAGGAAGTCCGTGACGTAGGAATCAAGCCAGAGATCGCCGGAATCCGGCCCCCACAGGCCGAAACTTCCAGCATAGGCCTGATATGAAAGCACGCGGTAGATCGCATCCTGCACCCGCTTGTGGATGTCGTCATCGGTTTGCTCCATGCCCGCCTGCTTGGCGACCTCGGCCAGATAGAGCAGCGGCAGTGCGCGGCTCGTCGTCTGCTCGGCGCAGCCGAAGGGATAGCGGTCGAGCGTCATCAGCAGTGCCGGGATGTCGAAGGCGGCCGAGCGCGTGACGCTGACTGCGATAGAAGCGCCCGGAAGCACGCTGTCAGCCAACAGGTTCTTGTCGATCGTCAGGCTCTTGCCGGGTGCAAGCGCAATGACGCGTCGTTCGGTCACCGGCAGCGAGGATGGCCGCACCGGCACATCCACCACCTGGTCGAGCGACAGGCCCTGATCATTGGACAGGTTGATCGCAACGTGGCCGTCGCCTGGCTCGCCGCCGACCAGTGTCAGCGTCAGGTCGGACTTGGCGCCGGCGCCAAGCTTCAGGGTCTGCTCGGCAGGTCCGTCGATACTAAGCGCCTTGTTGCCGGTCAGCGTCAGCTTGTAATCACCTGCCGGTGCATCGGTATTGGCAATGTCGAGGCGCAGATTGGCCTTGTCCCCTGGTGCCAGGAATTTCGGCAGGCTTGCCGTGACGACGACAGGATCGCGGATGATGACGTCCCTGGCGCTATGGCCGACACCGGTCTTCGTCCAGGCGACTGCCATGACACGCGCCGTGCCGTTGAACTGGGGAATATCGAAACTGACCTTCGCCTTGCCTTCGGCATCGAGCCTGACCGGACCTGAGAAGAAGGCGATGAGCTTCTGCGTCGGCGGACTTGCCTGCAGCGCGATGGCACCGCCATCACCGCCGGTACGCAGCTTGCCGGTCGCGCCCAGCGATCCGTCGATCAGCCGGCCGTAGAGGTCGCGGATCTCGAGGCCGAGCTGGCGCTGGCCAAAATACCAGTCCTCAGGGTTCGGCGGTTCATAGCGCGTCAGATTGAGGATGCCGACATCGACGGCGGCAACCGTGACATAGGCCTCCTCGTTCGCGCCGGCACCTGTCACCTGCAGGCCGATATCGAGCGGTCCGCGCGGCAGCATCTGTTGCGGCGTGTCGATCTTGACCTGCAGCGCGCGATCGGCCGGATCGACCTTCAGCCATTTGATGCCGATCGAGCGCGCCGGCATATGCGTGTCGAGGGAATCGCCCGGGCGGAAGAGGGTGGCGGTCACATAGGCGCCGGCCCCCCAGTCTGCGGTAACGGGAATATCGACCTCGCCACCGGTTTCGCTCATCGTGGCGTTCTCAACGGCAATAAGCTTTTCCGTGCCGGCCGTGATCATAAGCTCGCCGCCATAACGCGACGTGACTTTCAGCTTGGCCGTCTCGCCGACCTTATAACTGTCCTTGTCGAGAGCGATCTCGAGGCCATCGGGCGTTTCCGTCGATGTCGAGGCGACGAACCAGCCGGCATCGAACTCGACGCTGGAGGTCGGGCCGTCAGCGTTCGGACTTTCCACCTCGAGCCGGTAGCGACCCCAGTTGACAGGTGCCTGGATCTTGCCGCCATTGGCAGCCGTTGCATCCACCGAGCCCGAGGCGACCTCTTCGGGCGTATAGGTGGGTTCGTATTTCCAGGCTGTGCCTTCGCGGTACCACTGGTAATCGCGCCTAAGCTTGTAGAATTTCCAGCGCAGCCCTTTCATTTCCTGCTTCTGGCCCTGTGTATCAAGGCCGATCACAGTGAAATTCGCCAGCGCATTCTCCGGCAGGTCGCCATCGAATTCCGGCTTGATGCCGATCGCTGCCTGATCCGTCTTGACCGGAATCTCGAGCGAACGCTCGATGGCCCGCCCACCCGGCTCCTGCATGCGCAGGTAGACGGTGGCATTGAGGAGCTGCGTCGTGGCCGGCAGCTCGCCAATCGTCAGATCCGTCGAGGCCTCGCCATTCTCGTCGAGCTCCGGCAGGCCGTCGATCGTCTGGCGCGAATCCTCGCTCGCTTCCTCGTCGGCAAGGCCGAACTGGTAGCCGGGATAGGCAGCATTCTCGCGCGTCGGCTTGACGACAACGTCACCTTCGATGGTCAGGCCGGCGGCTGGTGCGCCGTATAGATATTTGCCGGACATCGTGATCGTGGCTGCCGTATCCGTTCCGATCTCCCTGGAATCGGTCTTGATCTCCAGGTCAGTGCGATCGGGCACGAAATCGTCGACCAAGAAGGTCTTCGTGGCGATCGGCGAGCCCTTCGGATCCGTATGGACGTTCATCGTCCAGGTGCCGCGCATGGCGTTTTCCTGCGTTTGCAGGTCGACCACATAGCCGCCGAGATTGCTCGTCTGGCTGACGATGCGCCGGTCTTCCACGCCATCCGGCCGCGAGAAGATGAAGGTGAGCGGCAGGTTCTCGATCGCGTTGCCGTCCGTATCGCGAGCAAGGGCGGCCGCATGCACTGTCTCGCCGGCGCGGTAGATGCCGCGCTCGGTAAAGGGCAACACGTCGATGGCGCCGGGTGAGGTACGGCCGGTGACGCCACGGTCGGAAAGATCGAAACCCGCGCGTGTCATGTCGAGGAAGACATAATCGGACGTGCCGTTCTTGGCGCTGATGACGGCGGGCGTGAGTGCGGCAGTGCCGCGGATCAGACCGGCCGCGAAGGTGGCGCGGCCGTCCTGATCGGTCGTAGCGGTGCCGAGCACTTCATTGTTCTTGGCGAGCAGCTGCAATTCGACGCCGGCCATCGGCTTGGCGGAGGCGAGCGAGCGGGCAAAGACGTTCAGCCCGTCGGTGCCGGCATAGGTGGTAATGCCGATATCGGAAACGAGGAACCATTGCGTGGCCTGCGAATCCCAGTCCTGAACCGGACCGGTCGGCGGGGTCGCGACCATCACATAGATGCCGGGCTTGCGCTCCGGCAGCGCCTCATCGACCGGGAAGGAGGTGACGACGTCCTTGTTGAGTTCGTTGGCGATCTCGATCGATCCCTGCCAGACGAGCTCGCCGCTCTGGTCGGCAATATTCTGGGCGCTGTAACCGTCGAGCTGTGTCAGGAATTGCGAGGCAGTCAGGAGCGGTGCGATGCCGCGATCACCGATGCGGTAGAGCTTCAGGTTGGCAGAGGCCATATTGACGGAGACGATCGGGATGCCGCGGCGCGCCGTCGACGGCAGCACGAAGCTGTCACCGGTAAAGCGCACCATCTGGCTGCGATCCTTGATATAGACGTCGATTGTCACAGGCGCCTCAAGAACCTCGTCGACGGAGGAGGGCAGGCCGGTGCGGAAGCCGATCTTGTAGGTCTCGCCATGGGTCAGGCCCTCGACGCAGATCTGCTTGTCCTTGGCCTCCAGCGCCTTGGGTGCCTCGCCGTTCAGCGTCACGAAAGGCGTATAGTCGACAGTCTTGACCAGCGCTTCGGAGAAGGTGACGCAGGCGCGCGGCGTGGCGCTGTCGGCATCGACGGTATGTTCGGTGATCCGGAAGCCCTGTGTCTGCTTGAGCTGCAGGTAGTCTGCCTGCACGTCCCTGGCGCTGGCGAGCGCAAGGCTCGCCTTGTAGCTATTCAACGCATCGCGGTAATTGGCGTTCTTTTCCAGCGCCTTGGCAAGCACGGCCAATGCATCCGCACGCTTGCCGGTGGTGCGCGTCAGCTGATAGCCGTTCAGCGCATCTATCACCGCCTGACCGAAGATGCCGCTGTCCGGCGCGCCGAGCGAGGTCGCCGCGCGGGCCGTCTCGATCCAGAGATCACCGTCGTCGGGGGTGATCGACAAGGCACCATGGAAGGCCTTCAGCGCATCGGAGAGATTGCCGCCGGTGAGATCCAGGCGGGCGCCCGCCGTCAGGCTGTCGACGCCCTGGCCCTGTTGATCGTCGGCGAGCGCAAGATCGTTGCGAAAATTGCGCGCTTGCTGGACAAGGTCATTGGAAAGGAAGGGCAGGCGAGGGGCTGCACCAATGTCCGGTTCCTGCGGCGCGGCCGCAGCGACCGTCTCCACGATCCGGCCGGCAATCGCGCCGGGAGCCGCGTTCATCGTCTTGAAGTCGGATTTCAGGAAGCACCACTTCACCTTTGGATTATAGGTGAAGGCCTTGCAGCTCTTGTCGCCGACACAGGCGGCCTTGCACTGATCGAGCGACAGGTTCTGTTCCGTGCGCAGGTCAAAGCCGAAATAATCCGCGTCCTTGACGGTAACGATGTCGCGCTTGGCGTCGGCTGCAGAAGCCGACAGGCCCGCAAAAATCATAGATACAACGATGACGGAAAAAGCGAAGAACGAGCGCACAGACATTGGTTCCCCCCGGATGCTGGCTCTGAGCCGGGCGGCACTGTCCCCACTCCCCAGGGAATTGTCAACTCACCTTCCGGCCTGTTCAGGTTTCGCACATTGGCTTTCGTGCAATCGTCACATCGGCGTGAGTGAACAGCTTGTGATTTGCGGCTTTTTCGTCGATCGGCAAGGATTTCTCCGGTTTGTTCCCGGAGGTAGCCCCCATGTCCATTTCCACATCAGGCAAGGTTCTTGCCGCGCTTTTCGCAACGGCAGCCCTTGCGCTCGGCCTCGGTTCCGTCGCCACCCAGGCGGCGGAAGATGCCGTCGTCATTCCAGCGCCTGCCGTCGACGAGGCGGGCAAGTCCGGCACTGAAACGGCCGTCTTCGCCGGCGGCTGCTTCTGGGGCGTCCAGGGCGTTTTCCAGCACGTGAAGGGCGTCAAAAGCGCCGTGTCCGGCTATGCCGGCGGCGAAGCCGCAACCGCCCAGTACGAAACGGTCAGCACCGGTACGACGGGCCACGCCGAATCCGTCAAAGTAACCTTCGATCCGAAGGAGGTGAGCTACGGCAAGCTCCTGCAGGTCTTCTTTTCGGTCGCGCACAACCCGACGCAGCTCAATTTCCAGGGACCGGACCAGGGCACCCAATACCGCTCGGCGCTGTTCATCTCCGACCCGCAACAGCGCAAGGTCGCCGAAGCCTATATCGCCCAGCTCGAAAAGGCGCATGTCTTCAAACAGCCGATCGTCACCAGGATCACCGACTATACCGGTTTCTATCCGGCCGAGCAGTATCACCAGGATTTCCTGACGCTGAACCCGACCTACCCCTATATCGTCTATAACGACCTACCGAAGATCGAAAACCTGAAGCAGATCTTCCCGGCTGATTACAGCCAGGACCCGGTTCTGGTGCTGAAGGCCAAGGGTTGAGAGGTCCCTCAAACCGAAATTTCAAAAGGCGGCTAAAGTCGCCGCCTTTACTATAACTTCTCGGCATTTTAAGAATTTATCAATATTAACAAAAGTTTAATTGAGAAATACTGCGTTTCATGCCGGAACATATCGTCGCATCGCCCGTTTAAGCTGCGAGCCTCGTGGAAGCAATCTGCCTTTCACGAAGCGGAGTCTCCTCGGTAAAGCGTAAAGGGGATCTGTATGGCCACGAATGTCATGCGTAGCTGGCAACGGGAACATCTCATGGAACAGCGAGTGCTGATTGTCGAAGACGAACTGCTGATAGCCCTCGATCTCGAAACGACGATCGAGGACATGGGCGTGCATGTCGCGGGCTTGGCATCGGATCGCGAAGGAGCTCTCAGGCTCGCACCGCTCGCCGATATCGCCTTTGTCGACGTCAACCTCTCGGATGGCGCAACCGGCCCTGACATCGGCCGGCAGCTCGCGGAAGACCACGGCATTTCCGTCGTCTTCATGACCGCCAATCCCGAAGCCGTTGTAGATGGTGTGCACGGCGCGCTCGGTGTCGTGCAAAAACCCGTCATGCCGACAGTGGTGGAACAGCTTCTTAGATATGTCGCTGCCCGCCGTGCGGGCATGCTGGCAGTGGTGCCGCAGCAGATGATGGTGTTTGCATGATCCGATCTGGCCAATGGCGAGCAACGCTAGGAATTTTATAGGCTGCCTTAAATTTTGTTGTGCGATGTTGAGAACAAGCGCTACCGGCGCGCGACCAGATGTTTTGAACATTGACTTAAGCGCGAGGATACGCTTGAAGCGGATCATGCGTTCCGAACGAGTTGTACTCCGTTCGGGTTCTGGTTTGTGAACGTTATCGGGAGCCATCATGTACGAGAAGCGGTTTGATGAAGAAATAAATCTCTTCGTTTTGGCTTCCTTCCTCAAGAGAAATGCTCTCGTGATTGGTGCATTCACGATCATCGGCCTCATAGGGGCAACTGTTTTTACAGGCAAAGCACCAGCGGTTTACGAGGCATCGGCTCAACTTGTTCTTGCGAAGGTCAGCAGGCCTGGGCCCGACGGAGCCATAGTGACAGTTCCAATCGAACCGCGGGATCGCTTCTTGTTCCGGATGCGTTCACCAGCTGCTTTCGACTTGAAGCTCGCCTCCAGCTGTTTTGAGGGAGGTACTGCGACACGCGAGCAATTGGCACGAAGCGTGAGGATTACAGCTCCGACAACGCCCGATGATGTGATATCGGTATCTTTCAGTGCACCCACGTCGGAATTTGCGGAGCGCTGTGTGACGGCGGTTGTGCAGCAAATCCAAGAGCAGCAATCGTCCTTGGCCTCGCAGAGCAACGACAGCATCAAGGCGGAAATTGCTGCCAGCGAAAATCAACTTGCAGACAATTTGAAATTGATAGAGTCATCGCAAGGTTCGGACTGGGAGAAGGCGATCTATCTGGCTACGCGGGATGATTCCAATTTTCTTCGCGAGAAAATTATGAATCTGAATTCGCGGCTGCAATTGAACCAGCCTGCGACGCTTTTATCCCCAATTTACGCTTCGCACTCCCCGGTATCTGCAAACAGCTTGAAGCAAATTCTCGTCGGTTTGATCGGCGGCTTTGCTCTCGGCGTCATCGCCGCAATTATCAGAACCCTGTATATTTCACGGCGTGGACGCGACCGGGACATTCTAAATCAAAAATAATCGGGTGGGCCTACTTAAACAAGTTACTCCGCCTTGGACTCCGGCGGAGTATTGAACTTTCCACGAGCGAACTGCAGCCCTCGTGAAAGAAATTTCCTGCCCATAAACCGAAACAAATCTGCCTTCAGACCGTGGCTGCGAAGCGCACGAAGTATTTCTTTGTTCTGGTTGATCACATTTGTGACGCTGCGGTTGGTCGTACCTCCCATGCGCATCATGACCATAACGCCCGGGACGTATTTTACGCGGATTCGATGGCGCTCCAGGAATCGCATCATCAACTCGACATCGGCGGCGATCCGATACTCCAGATCGAATGAACCAAATCGCTCATAGACATCGCGACGGACGAAGAAAGTCGGATGGGGAGGAGCCCAGCCTCTTTCGAATGCGGTAGGGACAAAGGGCGACGATCGCCAGTGGCGAACGACAGTTTGAGGATCGTTTTGCTTCACATAACAAAGATCCCCGTAACACGCTTCGAGATTTGGGTCTTCTTTGAACGTTTTGGCTACCTTAGCCAAGGTCCCGGGTAGGTAGAAATCGTCCCCGTTGATGAAGCCGATGATCTCGCCCGTCGCCAGCGCGATGCCCTTATTCATTGCATCGTAAATGCCAGTATCCTTTTCGGAGATCAGTTTGCTGATAATCTCCTTGCGCTCTTTAATCCTGTCAAGCGTGCGGTCCTTCGAGAGACCGTCTATAACGATATATTCCAGGTTGGAGTAATCCTGGGCGGCAACAGATTGAAGGGTATCTGCGATCGTCGCTTCATTGTTGAAGACGACGGTAATGACGGAAATCTTCGGCTCACTCATTAGTGTTCTCTGGTGGTCGACCGAACACGACACGTACCCCGGTCGTCGCTCTGTTATTGCACTTGATTGCGAGCATAGCGAACAAGCGAGGTGAAGTCAGAAACGAAGCGCAGAACCCGTTCGTTGGACATGGCCTGAGCCATGTCCCCGCTGATTGCGATCGTTGAAGCCGTACGTGGGCGAACAGAAGCCAAGGCATCTGCGAGTGAATGTGCATCGTACCGGTTGAAATAGGTTGCTGCTTCGCCAGCCTGCTCTCTATTCACATCGAGATCCGATAGGATCAAAGGCACGCCCCACGATAGAGCCTCTTCGACTGTGGTGCTCCATCCCTCGAACAGCGATGGATTTAGCAGTCCCATACTCGCGGTGCCGAGTGGTGCAAGGTCGCGATAGGGGATCAGTCCGAGCAGACGGAAATTCTGGTCAAGACCAGCTTCCGTGATCGCTGCCTTCACACTCGGAAAATATGTCGGATCGCGTGGATCGGATTGATTCCCACTCGCCGCGATCGTCAGCTCGAGGCCCCGTTCGCGCAGGATTTCCAGCGCCTCAAGCACGAGGAGGTGGTTCTTGTGCTTCCAGAATTGATTGGGCAGGAAGACGTAGTGCTCGGGTAGCCGGTACTTGTCTGCTACGGCTCGCGCTTCGCTGTATTCAATCTTGCCCTTCGGCGGCACGGCAAAGCGAACGACATGGGTGCGCCCTCGAGCTGCCGGATAGAATTGTTCGCAAGACCGTCTCGAATCTTCGCTACTCAGCATGATCGAGCGACGAGCTGCAATCTGAAGCCGAAATCCAATGTCGCGTTTCCAGTAGCCAAACCTGCTGAAGAGATGGTCCAGGTAGCGATGTTGGAAATCCGGAAACCACGCAATGGCAGGTAAGCCGAGCCTGAAGCCAAAAAATTGCGCCACTTCAAAAACGACATCGATCTGGTGTTTATTAAACACCGCGCGGATGCTTCTGTCCGCGCCGGTTGCAACACTAAGCCATAACGACCGAAAGCTTCGGGATCTGTTGAACAGTGGATGGCGTACAACCCTTACGCCATCCAGGCTCGCAAATGGCGCTACCTCGCCTTCCTCAACATCGGTTCCGAAGAAAACGATGGGACAAATCTCGTCTTTCCGATAACGGGCTAAAAGCGTGACGAGGTTCAGCAAATAATTGTAGCCGCCGGTCCAATCGCGACCGCTGATCATGGTGAAGCCGATATTGATCATCTTGCCGTGCCAGCTTCCGACCGAAACCAGCTAATATACGCGGAAAGCCCGTCCTTTAGATCGCTGCGCAATTCAAAGCCAAGGGATTTGAGCTGTGTCGAATCCGCGACCAGGCTTTGGGGGTCGCCCTTCCTCGCCTCACCGGAAAAAGTGATATTGGGGCGCGAGGACGCCTTCTCGAACCATACCTCCACAACCATTTCGACAATAGAGCGAACGTTTGTGCCAGTGCCGGTGCCGACATTGACGACCCGGAGAGACGAGTCCGCTTGCGCTTCAATCAACGATAGCGCGCGCACGACGTCCGCGACTTCGATCCAGTCTCTAAGTTCGGCGCCCCCGCCCCCAAGATTGAGGCGATCCGGATTTCTCTCAAGCTGTGAGCACACATCCCACAGCAATTGCTTTCGCAGACCTTGTCCGTAAACCGAAAACAGACGGGCAATCGCGATCTTCAGTCCATAAGTATCGCAATAGGACTGACATAGAGATTCCATTATGCTTTTGTGATGACCATAGGGAGAAAACGGATTTTTGATCGTCGTTTCCGCGATCGGGCCTTCGTGGTTGGCGCCATAAACAGCGGCGCTTGAAATAGCCACCAGTCGGCAGTCCGGTGCTTCCAGCCGTAGCCACTCAAGAAGTTCCGCTGTCGAATTGACGGTGCGGTGAAAATCTTCGCGGGGATTTGCAATCGCGACGCCGACCGACGAACCGCCCCCAAGATGATACACGATGTCCGGAGTGCCGGCCTGTCGTTGGATCAGTCGAAGATTGGGGCCATCAATTTCACCATTCTGCCACAGTGTCAGTCCCCACCGTTCCGCGTGCAAAGGAGGCCAGATACCATGGCCAAGACCAAGCACGACATGCCCGTTTTCCGAGAGATGCCGCGCCAGATATCTCCCGATAAAGCCGTGGGCGCCGGTGATGAGTATTCGAGCCATTCTTCGTTATCTAGGCCTCGTGGCAATGAAGGAGTATAGCCGTCCGGGTCGGTTGTCGAATGCCTGTGCGATCCGCGAGAGAACGCCCCAGATCGGGCCGAAACGCAAGGCTACGGAAGCGACTCCTCCGACGAATGGTAGTTTAGCACCGAGGCGTGCTGCCATCTCTTCTTTTAGTTCATTCCTGCTGTAGGGCGCAAAATTAATCTCGCTTTCAAGGGGTGCCAGGACCCTGTCCATACCGAAGCCGGCGGAAACGATCGCGTTTTCGTAGTCCTTCAAAAGGAACGCATTCTCTCCGCCATACAATTTATGAAGAGGATGTTGATCTAGAAACACTGGGAGATCGCGTTGCGAGGAAATTACATGCTCTCGTACGGCAATGAGGCGACCGCCGGGCTTCAAAACACGAAAGAATTCCCGGCAGGCGGCGGCCAAATCCGATGTATGGTGCAAGACAGCTCTTGCAAACACGACGTCAAACGCCTGGTCAGGGAACGGCAATTTTTCAGAGAACTCTTCCACCGCCTGAATCGGCAGCTTCGTCTCCTCTGCAAGATGTTTGATCGCTCCCGATCCTACGAGGTTGCTCTTGTCGGGCTCAAGAGCGGTAACCTTGAAGCCTTCCTTAGCCAGAGCATAGCTCGCGATACCTCTCCCTGCGCCGATATCGACTGCACAGCTTCGCTGATCAGGAAGAAACTTGCGAATGGCGCCCCACTCGTCGCTCCGCCAATAGCGGTCGGCAGCTTTCGAAAGAGGGTCGTCGTAGTAGGCATCGACAACAAGCTTCTGCTGGTCGGGTTGTTCCCGAAGCCATTGAACGGCTTGCTCCCATGTATCCAGATGCTGCGATGTCATCACCAATCCTAAGTTACGGCTGCTTCCGGCGCTATGTGGCGAACAATCCGAGCCGGGTTACCTGCGACAACCGTATAGGGTTCTACATCACGCGTTACAACGGCTTGGGCACCAATAACCGCGCCTTCGCCAACTGTCACGCCCTTCAAGATACTGGCGCCGAAGCCGATCCACACCTTATCTTGGATCACAACTGGCTTAATCGCGACTCCAGACCAGTCCTTGCGACCTATACCCCAATCGCGAACATCGTTTTTTCGAAGGTTCCAGTCCAGCGAGTGGGAGTCGTGGTCTACTATCGTTACCCCCCAGGAGATGATGGTATCATTTCCAATTTCGATGCCTGAATGGCAAACTAGGTGACTTGATCCCACGTAACATCGATCGCCAATCGAAACGCGTCCATTGGGATCGTCGAAACTGACAATGCAGTTTATAATGCAGTCTCGACCAATCTGGACGGTACCACCTCGAATGGAGCGCAAGGCCAGCCAGCGAATCTTGCTCCGCGGCCCCACGACGAACCGACTTCTTTTCCGCACCAGAATGCCGACCAGCATATTAACTACTGCCGATGGATTGAGCCTCATGCGATCTCGACCAGTCGATTGAACTGCTGCCATTGAGCATCTTTGTTGTAGAGGGTCCTGATCATACCGTGGCCCTTGGCTGCAATTGCTTGCAGGTGATGTCGGTCAGCGAGCAAGTTGCGTATGATTGACACCGCAGCTTGAGCACTACCATAGGTTAACATGTTTTCGCCATCTACCATGCCCTGTGGGTAGTTGCCGGCGTCGGATACCATAGCCGCGCCACAACCAAGTGCTTCCCAGCAGCGCATATTACCCCGGTCGGGACCGGCCATGTCGACGGCACCGTTCAACACGATTTTTGCCTGCGAGATCGCGCTGTACAGGTCGCGTCCAAAAACAGCTGGCTGGGAAACCGCTCGAATGCTCTTCGGCCGTTTGTGCTTACGCAGAGGCAGGAACCAGCCTATCGGGCTTTCCGCAAGGCGAGTGAGGCGGGACCGGTCGAGGTGATATACAACCCGAAATTCCTTGCCAAGCTCAGAGACCGCCTCAAGGATTTCCGCGCGCTTGCGATGATGGCGGCTGTAACCTCCAACAAACAAGACATCTACCGGCCGGTTGCCGTTGGCGGCGTAGTCATCCATTGCGGGATCATGTGCCGGCGCAAAATACTCTGCGTGCCACCCATGCTTGCGATAACTTTCTAAAATGAGTGGAAAGTTGCAAACGATAAGATCATAAGCTCCGAAATCAACACTACCAGATGGAGCCGCCCTCCACATGATGGATTTACGAACGCTGCCCGGCAGTTTTTGTAAAAACTCGTTACCGTAACGCATCGGATCCATGTTGTAAAAGATCTCGGTTCGGTGATGTTCTATCTGACTAAGTAGGATCTGTTCCATGCTGGCCGAGCTTGGAAGACCATTCTCGGCTGCCCAATATTTTTGAAGCTTTTCATCGTCGCCGTTCGTGAAAAAGACATCAGACGCCACTTCAGCCGGGGGCTTGAGGATGTGGCATGCCCCATAGGAGTCGTCAACGAAGACCTGCAATCGCTTCAGGAACTGCGTTTCTTGGTTGGCAAGGCGATTGAGTCGAGGCAGATAGGATGCATAGACCCCGGAGTTCTGGAAAATGCGCATTTCGTCTTACACCTGCTCCAGACGAGCTACGTTGTGTATGTTGCCGTGACGTCCGTCGATAGGCCGCCATTTGAAGGCGCAGGACATTCCTACAGTCAATGGGACGACCAAGACCAATCCACCTGTAACCATTCCCGTCTGCAATGCCGTAGAAAGCATGATGAAGACGCTATAATGGCCGAGTGCTAAACCAGCAATCGTGGCCGCCGTTTTGCCTCGCTTAACTATCAGCTCGATATCGAGCCACCGCACGAGAAAGCCCGCAAGAACCGAGAAGATCAGGACACCGGCCCAAGAAAAATCGGCCCAGGCGTCGGCAACGAACATCGCGGTTGAGGTCGAGCCCATCACTCCACGGTGAACTGCACCAACGAGCAGATAAGTGGGTGGGGACGGCTCCGATTGCAGGAAGTTAACCAACCAACTGAACTGGCTACCCCAGCTATGCGGAAGCACGCTTGGAATTGCTGCGAAATATTCCAGAAGACTTTCATTGACGATCATGAAGATGCGGTAGAACAGGAAATCGAGTGTTTCGCCCACGCCGCTGACTTCTCGCACGGCGATGGCCGTCATCGCTCCGAACAACACAACGCAAATGGCGATAAAACTTATAGCCATGCCGAAACGCACTTGGAGTGACCGGCGGAGGTACTCGACCACTATCAGCTGCAAGATAAATATCGCCAAAGGCGCCTTGCTCAATGTTGCAGCTTTTTCGAAAAGCACGACGGCAATGAAAGCGAACGCGACCGGTCGGAGCCTGATGGATCGCTCTCTCAATGCGATGAAACAGCAAAACGCGATAAACGGGAACAGGTTGGAATTAAAGAGGTTCAAAAGATAAAAGCGGCTGCCCCCATATTCACGGCGCATCGCTATCTTCTCGACCTCACCCGCGTCCGACAAGAAGTAAGTCATAACATGCGGTATATTGTTCTCAACGAAGACGAAGAACGCCAGAACTACAACGCCAATCGCCGCTATAATCTCTAGTCTCTCGGAAAAGCCCGTTGACACCCTTACAGGTTGACGGCTCCAATTGCCAACTGCGTCGCGCATTTGCTGGTAATTGATACCAAAAACTCTATCAGAGAGCGCTATTCCAACACATACACAACAGAACGATAGCGCGAGAGCGAGATCCAGAGTTGCTATGACGTCCTCGTAAGGAGCCGCTGAGAGTATCTTTTCGAAAAATTTGGTCTTTGGCCCCCACACGCGCGTGTAATAAAGATAAAGCGGCCCGTGCAGAACGAGCATCAGACCCAGTAACAAGGAGGAGAGGGTAAAATTCACTCCGATGCGCCGGAGGTAGAATACCGTCGTGAGGAGGATCGCTATCGAAAAGACGAGGCTAGTCCACATTGGCTACCTTTGCGATCGCGCGACGGCTGACTGGCGCCAGCTTTCTGGCAACGCTACGCAACCGCATGAGTATCTTATGTAGCATCATGCCGTTGGGATAATTAGCATGAGGGACCGGTGGCGCTATGATGTAGGACTGAAGTTGTTGTTCGGTCAACTTTAGCTTTTTGGCTACGAACCTCGTCTCTCTACGTGCATCTCTTTCGAGAATTATCGGCTTTGAAATCTCTGCCAGGGCATCATCGCGAGTCATCTGTCCAGCTACGATCAGGCTCGAAAGGTGAAGCCTCCTCTTATCGAAGTTAAACTTCGCAGGCAGATAAATGTCCTGATAAAATTTTGTGAAACGAGACTCGCTATGTTTGCCGCCGTAATCGCGCCAGCCATATTCTCGTCTTAGGTCCTCTTGGGCCTGCTCCTTATCATAGTCGAAATAATTCAGCGGGCGGTGAATCGTCAGCTGTTTCCGTATCCGCGTCATCCAGATGTATTCCGGAAAGCTCATAAATGGATAGGTCGATAGGGCTATGGAGCCGAAACGGTTATGGATCGCGCGCGCATGTGTTCCATCGATGGATGGATAGCCGAAGCCGGGAGGAACAACAGATTCAGAAGCGAAGTTGACGCCGCTTAGGAAATGCCGAATGCCGAATTTTGCTGCGGTTCTATAGAGTGTCGAAAAAAACGCGTGATCCTGCGGGATGTCCTGATTGAGTACGGACGCTTTCAGGAATGAAACTTGAAGGTCCCGCATCTCCTGCCACTCGACAACATAGGTATAAAGGTCGAGATCGAGTTTCCGCACCAGTCTTTCTATGTTGTGGACCGCAGGCTCGGAATTCCAACCTCCATCGACATGAACAGCGAGCAAGCGCAGGCCGTGCTTCCGGCCCGCAAGGTGTGCGAGGAAGGCACTGTCAATGCCGCCGCTAAGCCCCACCATTGCATCATAGGGCTTATCTTTGCCTTCCTGCTTCAGCATGGCGACAAGTCGCTGCATTCGTACTTCGCCCTCGGGTCCGGGCCACCATTCGTGCGATTTTCTAGCCACGGCATCACGACAGCAATTGCATTGTCCGTTGGTGTCGAACTCGATCGCCGGATTGGAGTCATCCATAATACAGAAAGAACATATCCTTTGCGCTTTACGCATGGGCGTCACGCTCCATTCCTTCAAGCATTTCTGGATCGGGATAATTTACCAGAACCGCACGCAACCGGCCAACAAAGGTGAAGGTGCTTCCAGATGCAGCTGCCGAAGCGCCCGCCCGCAAACCTTCGGTCAGGTGATCATAATTCCCTGCACCGCCGAGCGCGACGACTGGGACACTCAATCTGCTTGTCACCAAGTTTAGAAGTTCGAGATCATAACCTGATCGTTTTCCGTCGAGTGTGACGGATTGAAGGATAATTTCACCGACACCCAGATCCTGAAGCCGGAGGCAGAACTCTACCGGATCCCGCGGCACCTCGGGGTTCCGCTGCACGCATCTTGCTGCCGAACCTCGGCCTTTGACATCGACGCAGGCAACCAGTGCCTGACTGCCCATATCCGCGGCAATCGCCTTCAATAATTGCGGATTGGCGGCTCTGCTTCCAATGACGAATTTTTCAACGCCGAAGCGATTAAGTTCTTCACATTCTTGTAGCCGGCTGATGCCACCGCCGTAGGCCAGCGGCATGAAACATTCCGTTGCCAATTCGCGCATGAATCCGATATCTGGCCCGCGGCCCTGCCTGGAGGCATCGATATCGAGGATGCATATCTCATCGACCTCTTTCTCGTTGAAAAGCCGCACAACATTGAAGGGATCGCCAATGTAGGTCCGCTCCCCGAACTCTTCAGTTTTGACGAGCCGATGCTTTTCATCGACCAGCAGAACAGGTATCAGCCTTTTTCTCATCAGATCTTTCCGAAAGCCTCAAGCACGCGCATGCCGAAGCGGTGGCTCTTTTCCGGATGAAACTGTACGCCGCTTACGTTTCCAGAGTTGACCGCACAGCAGAGTTCGACACCGTAGTCAATCGTGGCCGCAACGTCCTGAGGGCTGTCGCATTGTACGTAGTAGCCATGATCAAAATAGAAGCGCTCGTTATGCACTGCTGGATCGAAAAGAGCGCTCATGCGGGCCGGCTTCACCTCAAGCCAGCCTATATGGGGCACCTTGAGAGGGGATTCTGGCGGCAAGGTGATCCGAAGCACATCGGCCGCGATCCATCCTAGGCCGGACTGAACACCTTCATCGCTTCGACGAGCCAGCAGTTGCATCCCAAGGCAAATGCCAAGAACGGGAATTTGTCGCTTCAATGCTGCTTCATTAAGCGGGTCGATAAGTCCCCTGTTTTGCAGGGTCAACATGGCTTTGTCGAACGCGCCGACGCCTGGAAGAATGAGCTTGGAGGCATTCCTGATCTTTTCCGGATCGCCGCTTGCTTCGGCATCAATCCCGAGATAGTCCGCCATATTGATGATCGCACCAATATTGCCGACACCGTAGTCCACTACAGTGATCACTCAAAGCCCTCTCTTGTGCTTTGTAAGGCCATGCAACCGAGGCAAATGCCGATCTATGATTGTGCTTCTAACGGACCTACAAATCCTCCACAAGATAATACGTCCGGTTTTTGACGACATGGCGGTAAGCACAATCGCCATTCCTACGATGCCGAAGAACAGGATATAGGCGAGGGCAAGCAAGAACCAGTTGTCGATCCACTGGAACTCCATCTGATAGAAGGCGACTGAAAGCAGGGCACCAACGGCGGTCGGTCCAATGGTACTTGCAAACATCTGCTCGGCATTGAACGCGGTGAAGAAGCGGTAGCGGATTACCGCCAGCGTAAGACCGGAGCGGATGATGGTTGCCGCAAGCAGGCCGCTACCCGCCGCTATAGGGCCGAAATATCCTATGAAAACAATCGAAAAGATGACCGTCATTATGGAATATGCCAGCGATACCATAGTCACGACGGCATTTTTTCCCATGCTTGCGGCATAGTAAAAAAACACGTTGTAGCTACAGCCGATCAAGCCTCCAAGAATGAGGATCTGCAATAGATAACCAGCAGCCTCTGCCGTTTCCATGCCGACCCAAAGAGTGAGCAGGGGTCGTGAGAGAATTGCAATCGGCGAAAGCATGATTGCGCCGAACGCTGCATTGACCCATGAAGAGCTGAGGAAGAAATCAAATCGTTCGGATTCACTGCTCGCGGACATGCTGCCGAAGCGCGGAAAAAGCACCTCGCACGCCCGTATTGTTGCAATGTAGCCGGCCTCCTGAACGCGGTTGCAGATATTGTACTGTCCGACCAAGGCAGCCGGAGCTAGAGAGGCAAGCACATATCTGTCCATCTGATTGCCGAAAATACCTGCCAGTTGCGATAGCCCCTGCCATTTTCCGAAATGCAGCAAAGCGTTCAGCTCGTCTCCGGCCCTCGGGCCCGGGTGTTCGTGGCGGCGCAGGATCTGACGTGTGACGAGGAGCCATCCGACTGCAGACAGAACAAGGCTTCCGGAGAAACCGGATAGATAGCCGTTCAGCGTCGGCAAATACCAGGTGCATCCCAAGGTGACAAAAATCGTTACAAACGAACTCCAGGCAGATGCCTTGGCGACATTTTTGAAATTTTGCCGTCCAACGGAAATGGCCTGGAGCACGAGCGAAAACTGCTGGGCAAAAATACCGGTTGCGGCGATCAGGAATGGAATTGCCAAATTATGGGAGTTCGAAGCCTCGTCGCTTGTAAGGCTTCTCATGATCCACGGGCCGATCAGCACGAGAGCAGCACATCCGATCGCCGAAGCGATCAGACAGACCTTCAATGCAATGGCTGCGACGTGAAATGCGGCGCTATAGTCTCCGCGTCCGGTTCTGGTGGAAGTCTCGCGGACAGTTGCTTGGCCAAGGACCGTACCGATAAGGGTGAGCGGCGCGGTGACCGCAATGACGATGCCCGCATTGCCAAAATCATGCAATCCAATCCAGCGAACGACAAAAGGGACCGTAGCCAAATTCGCGACAAGCGTGAATATGAAGGCCGCCATGTTCCAGCCGGAGTTGCCGAGGAGGCTTGAGCGCGCCTCTGCCCGGCCACCGGCTTGCGACTTGGTCACGCAGCAAATCCCCTGATCGTATCAGCCACGTAGGCAAGCTGATCTTCGGTCATTTCGGGGAATAACGGGATTGAGAGGATTCGGGATTGATTGTGGAAGGCATTGGGGAAGTCTTCCGAACCATGGCCCAAATGTTCGTAAGCGGCGAGAAAGGGAAGCGCAACCGGATAGTTTATGACTGTCTGTATGCCATGTTCATTCAAGTGAGTGGCAAGAGCATCGCGGCGCTCGTGCTTGACGACGAAAAGGTGGTAGACATGCGTCCTGCCGGGTGCTGTTTCAGGTAGTTCCAACCCGCCGACATTGCCGAGGGCCGCGGCATAGCGCGCCGCAACCTTCTGCCTTTTTGCGGTCCATTCGGCGAGGCGGGGAAGCTTGACCGACAGAATGGCAGCCTGCAGCCCGTCGAGCCGGCTGTTGATCCCCTCGATCCGATGATCACCTTTTGTGAGGCCGCCGTGACGGGCAAACATCGCCATTTTGTCGGCAAGCGATTTGTCCTTGCAGGTGATGGCACCGGCATCCCCCATGGCGCCAAGGTTTTTCCCCGGATAAAATGAATAGGAGGCGGCATCCCCAAAGCTGCCGATCATCTGCCCGTCGACCTGTGCCAGATGCGCTTGGGCGCAATCCTCGATTACCCAAAGGCCGTGCTTGCGAGCAATGGCCATTATCGCATTCATGTCGGCAGGCTGCCCATAGAGGTGGACAGGAATGATACCAACGGTGCGCGAGGTAATCTTTTCTTCGAGCTTGCTGGCATCGATCGTGAAGGTCGCGGCATCCGTGTCACAAAAGACGACCTTGCCACCAGCCTGGCTAATGGTCTCGCTGGTGGAAATCCAGGAATGTGCGGTCGTGATGATTTCGTCGCCGGGCTTTACGCCGAGCGCATGCATGGCGATGTAAAGCGAGTCCGTCCCATTTGCACAGGAAACACAATAGGGCGCGCCAACCGCGGCCGCAAATTCGTCCTCGAACTTCTGAACGAATGGCCCTCGAATGAAAGCCGAGGATTTGATGACCGCGGCAATAGCCGCATCGATCTCATCTTTTATCGACAGATATTGCAGATGAAGATCGGCAAAGGGGACTTTCATGATGTTGCTCTCGACACTTCTATTGATGTTGACGCGTTCGCGTTGTTTCAATTCTGAGCAGGGTCGGTATTCAAGGGGCGCATAAACCGCGCCGGATTTCCGGCATAGACGCCCGAAACGTCGATATCACGGGTCACTACCGTCCCGGCGCCAATAACCACGTCGTCACAGATGTTTACTGGCAGGATTGTGGCATTCGACCCGATGGATACTCGATTTCCGATGCGTGTCTCCTTCCAGAGTGTCCGGTTTCCTCTCGCCGGCCCGCCGCTGGAGAAAAGGTCGTTGATGAACATCACACCGTGGCCGATGAAACAGTCCTGGCCGATCTCAACGAGCTCGCAAATGAAACTATGCGACTGTACCTTCGTGCGGGCGCCGATCTGAACACCCTTCTGGATCTCGACGAAAGGGCCTACGAAACAGTCATCGGACAGGGTACATTCATAGACGTTCGCAGGCTCCACGATCTTCACGCGATCGCCGCAGATTACATCCCGGATTTGCGCCTTCCAGAGTGTCGGCAAACGATCCGTCACGAGGATCGACTTCCCAATTTGGAGTATTTGACCTCCAGGGGCAGGGAGACCTCTTTCTGGGATGCGATGGATTCATAAAGTGCCATAATGAGTTCCAAGCTCTGTCGGCCCTCGTGTCCGTCGACAAGGGCCTTGCTGTCATTCGCCAGGCAATCGACGACATGTTCATAATAAGCTTGATGACCGAAGCCGTACACATTCGGCGGATTGACCGAATACTTATCCATGACCTCGGCGTCGGCGACATGATTGTCGCTGAATTGCCAGGTCCGAATCTTGTTGACTGCAAAACCTGCAATTTCGACCGAGCCTCCGGCACCGAGGATCGAGATCGAACCCTCGATATCCTTCGGGCGTGTTGCAGACGTCGCCTCAATGATCCCAAGTGCACCATTGCGGAATTTTAGGGTGGCAACAGCCGTATCTTCAGCCTCGATGTTGACGAGTGCTGTGGTGGCGCGGGCGTGTACGCTTTCGACTTCGCCCATGAACCAGGTCAACATATCTATGTGATGGCTCGCCTGATTGGCTAGGACGCCTCCGTCATAAGCCCAGGTACCGCGCCAGCTGTCTTGATCGTAATAACTTTGATCACGGCACCACCGGACCCGGACCGTGCCAAGGACGAGTTTGCCAAAACGACCTGCATCCAGTGCCTCGCGCGCTTTTACAACGGGGACGTTAAAGCGGTTCTGCTTGACGACAAAAAGGCGAACCCCATTGTCATCGCATGCCTTAATCATCGCCTCCGCATCCGTCAGCGTGAGTGCCATTGGTTTTTCGACGACGATATGTCGCTTATATTTGGCCAACGCGATCACGTGTTCTGCGTGCATGCCACTCGGGGTCAGCACGGAAACAACGTCGATCTGCTCCTTCTGCATCATCTCGTCAAACGACTGATAATACGGAACGCCGAAGCGTTCGCCAAATTCTTTCGCCTTTTCGAGGACGACATCACAAACTGCGGCCAATCTTGCGCCTTTAATCTGAGAAAGGCCAAGCAGCTCTGAATGTCTCTTCGCAATTCGTCCGCAACCGACAATAGCAAAATTTATCACGAGTAGTTCCTCAACGGCCTTGTCGTCGGTTGTTATTCAGCGCTGACCCTGACGTCAAACCCATGCTTCTTGAGCAGGGCATGTCTCTGGGCTTCTACCAGATCGTGCCCAACCATTTCCGAGCACATTTCTCTGGCGGAAATTTCGGGGACCCATCCAAGAACTTCGCGGGCCTTGCTGGGATCTCCCAGGAGTGTCTCGACCTCAGCTGGGCGGAAATAACGTGGATCAATCTTAACGATGACATCGCCTGGCTTGAGCACGGGTGCTCGTTCTCCAGAGACAGATTCTACGATGCCTCGCTCATTCAAGCCAGTCCCTTCGAATCTGAGCTTGATGCCCAGATCTTGCGCGGCCCATTCGATAAACTGCCGTACGCTGTACTGTTTGCCGGTTGCAATGACAAAATCCTGAGGACGCTCCTGCTGAAGCATCAACCACTGCATCCTCACGTAATCTTTCGCATGTCCCCAGTCGCGCAACGCGTCAAGGTTGCCCATGTAGAGGCATTTCTCGAGCCCTTGAGCTATGTTCGCCATGCCGCGGGTAATCTTCCTCGTCACGAATGTCTCACCGCGACGGGGGCTTTCATGATTGAACAGGATGCCGTTGCATGCATACATGCCGTAGGATTCACGATAGTTGACCGTAATCCAATAGGCATACAGCTTTGCCACCGCATAAGGACTGCGTGGGTAAAAAGGGGTGGTCTCTTTCTGCGGCGTTTCCTGGACCAATCCGTAGAGTTCGCTGCTGCTGGCCTGATAAAAGCGCGTCTTCTTTTCGAGGCCGAGTATTCTGATCGCTTCCAAAAGCCGCAACGTACCCAAGGCGTCGGTATCGCCAGTGTATTCGGGGCTCTCGAAGCTCACGGCCACATGGCTCTGAGCACCAAGATTGTAGATCTCATCTGGTTGAGTCTCCTGAATGATACGAATCAGGTTGCTCGTATCCGTCAGGTCGCCGTAATGCAGTTGGAACCGCGTGTTCTCGCTATGCGGATCTTCGTAGATGTGATCGATACGCTGCGTGTTGAACGAACTCATGCGCCGCTTGATCCCGTGCACTTCGTATCCCTTCGCAAGAAGGAATTCCGCGAGGTAGGAACCGTCCTGGCCTGTTACGCCGGTGATTAAAGCGACTTTGCTCATTTATGCGACTTTCTCTCGGGATAGGAAATCTGCGTAGGCCAGTTTGAGGCCCTGCTCGAGGTCAACGATTGGCGACCAGCCAAGATTTCTAGCAACCTCGCTGTTCATCAGTTTTCGAGGAGTGCCATCCGGCTTGGTTCTATCGAATTCAATGGCGCCAGTGAAGCCGACAATCTTGCCGATCATGGTCGCAACCTCAAGGATCGTGACATCGCTGCCATATCCCACATTGATATGGCTCTGAGCTTGAGGCATCAGGCTTTTGTAGTCTTCATAGGGCAGATTCATGATGTGCACACTCGCCGCAGCCATGTCGTCCACATAGAGGAACTCACGTAGCGGCGTACCGCTGCCCCACAGCGTTACGCTTGATGCCCCCTCGACTTTGGCCTCGTGGAAGCGTCGTATCAACGCGGGAATGACATGGGAATTCTGTGGGTGATAGGAATCGCCGACCCCGTAGAGATTGCTTGGCATTACGGCCCGGTAATCGACCTGATGGCTGGCGCCATACTGCCGGTTGTAACTCTCGCAAAGTTTTATCCCGGCAATCTTTGCAATGGCATAGGGCTCATTGGTCGGCTCGAGCGGCCCCGTCAGAAGCGCATTTTCCTTTATCGGTTGATCAGCAAGCTTTGGATAAATGCAGCTTGAGCCTAGGAGCATTAGCTTTTTTACGCCACTTCGAAACGCTGCCTCGACGACATTTAGCTCGATCATCAAATTGTTATAAATAAAGTCTGCCGGATAAGTGTTGTTTGCGTAGATGCCGCCAACCTTTGCTGCAGCAAGATAGACCTCATCAGGTCGCTCCCTTTCAAAGAAGTGGCGAACGTCGGCTTGCTCAATGAGGTTTAGCTCTCGATGCGGCGCCGTGACGATCCGATCCGCAGGGCAGCCGCTGGCTAGCAGGTGCCGCATAATAGCTGAGCCGACCATGCCTCTATGTCCCGCCACGAATATTTTCGAAAATTTACGCATGGTTTGCTCGCGGATAGTTAAGCCTTCCTTGGAGTACGCTTCGCCTCTCATGCCGCATATTTGGCATCTTGCGGACTGTTACCTTGCGCCTGATTGCGGGTTCCGATTGTAAAAGTCAATCTTGATCGACCGACTGAAGCCGGCCGTCCGCGAGTCCTCCGTTATACCTCAACCGGCGCAGGTGCTTAGATTGAGCCTCGCAGCACTCCGTCGTTGGTTGCCGGACGGCCCATGCGGAAAAGGCATTTTCACGCTTCGAAGAAACGGCTGTAGCCCAGTTGCGACGAGTGTGGTCGACCGAACAGCCCTGTGGATAATAATCTCGTGGTTGCAGCATTTGGTTATTCTGCTAGTAGTGAAACGCCATCGGAAGTTCCAAGGACTCCCGATGGCAACGCTGTGCTTGAAAACGAACTGAAAGGCGACCTTACATCCGAAACTCTAAGATTCTCCGAGCGACCGCTGCAGGGATGGTGAGTTTAATTTTCATCTTCGTTTTGGCCAATCATATTGAATGGCGAGATGCATTTCGGGTGATGGAATTTGGTATCTCACCGGAGAGGCTTGCGCTTTTTCTGCTGCTCACAGGCGCAATAGCATTTGTCTATGCCCTGCGCTGGCAACTTCTTCTCGATTTTGAGCTTGGTATGATGGCTTCGTTCACGGCGTCGATAATCGGCCTCGGCGGCAATATGCTGCTCCCTGCGCGTGGAGGAGATTTGCTAAGGGTATATTATAGCGGCCAGCGAGCAGAGATTCCCTATGCAGGAGTTTTTAGTCGGCTCGTTGTCGAAAAATTTGTGGATTTTCTTACGATTTTTCTCGTTGGTTTGCTGGCGGCGGTATTAAATCGCACCTTGTTTTCTAACGGTTACATTCTCTATTTCTCTGCGGTTGGGTTGGCTGGGGCGTTGTTGGTTGCAATCGGTTTGCGCTTTTCTTCAAAACAATTGTCGGCTGTTGCCGGCAGAGTGCTCCGTCTCTTAAAGCTCACCTCAGTCGCCGAGAAGGGGGTGGAGCGTGTGCTCTTGGATTTGGCGCGTGGTCTTTCAGTCTCCGCTGTTGCCCTGCCGAGTTTATTGACCTTGTTGATGTGGGTGCTGTTGTACTCTTGGGCGTACATATTGGTCGGCCGAATTGTAGGCATATCCCTATCCTACGATGAATCGCTTGTCGTGTTGTTCGCCGGGTCGTTAGGTTTGATGATACCCGCCGCTCCTTCAGGTGTCGGGACATACCATGCTTCGGTTGTCTCTGCATTCATATTGCTTGGAAGATCTTCTTCCGAGGGAATTGTATTGGCAACCGCGATCCATTTCCTGTTCCTAGTGATTTACGCAGTTCCCGCGCTGGTGATTGGTTGCCAGTGGCGGCTCGGGCGTTTAGTGACTGAGTAGAAGATGAAAAAGTATTTCTATCACCTTCTGAGGCGATACGTTTCCCTGTTTGTCCTGCCGCAGAATTCTGTTGTGGAGATAGATCCTGCCAATGCTCAATTGATTGGGAGTTTTCCGCAAGGAAAAATCGCCTTTCGCAATGGGCGTCATGAAGAGGGTTTTGATGGTGCTGATGCTCTTTCAATCGAGGAAGTGGGGAGGAACCCGCCCGACTTCCTGGTTGTAAGTGGACTAATCCACTATGAACGAGACATCCAAGCGCTTTTTGCCGCTGTGAGGCAGCTTTGCAGGCCTGATACAAGGCTGATAGTGACATATTACAGTAGCTTGTGGCGGCCTTTTGCGGCGCTTGCATCAAGGTTCAACTTGCGAGGTAAGCTTCCCGAGGCCAATTGGTTGGCGCATGAAGATATTCACAATCTTCTTGACCTTGAGGATTTTGAACTGATCCGCTTAGATCAGCGTATTCTAGTCCCGTTTTACATCCCTCTATTCAGCAGTGTCATAAACCGCTTTATCGCGCCGCTGCCGTTCTTCAGGATCTTTTGCCTTCTTAACATCGCGATCGCTCGCCCCAAAGTGGCCGTCGTTGACAAATCCAAGCCATCGGTTTCGATTGTCGTTCCAGCTAGAAATGAGGCCGGCAATATCGAAGAAATTGTACGCCGTATTCCCGCGATGGGACCAGAAGACGAGATCATCTTTGTTGAAGGAAACTCTACCGACGAGACCTGGGAGACCATAAAGACGGTCAGCAGCCGCTACGGCGATCAATACAGAATAATAACCGCTCAACAAGATGCGAAGGGAAAAGGGGAGGCGGTCCGCAAGGGGTTCGGCTTGGCAACGAAAGATATACTTATGATCTTAGATGCAGATATGACCGTGCCGCCGGAAGACCTTCCAAAATTCTATCAGGCAATTGTCGCTGATAAAGGCGAATTCATCAACGGTACGAGACTTGTTTATCCGATGGAAAAGGGCGCCATGCGCTTCTTTAATCTTATCGGGAACAAGTTTTTTGCAATCGCTTTCTCCTTCGTTCTTGGGCAGAGGTATAAAGACACCCTTTGCGGCACCAAGGTGATTAGCCGAGCGAACTATTTGAAGCTTGAAGCCAACCGCTCCTATTTCGGGGAGTTCGATCCCTTTGGTGACTTCGACCTGATTTTTGGCGCCGCAAGAATGGGTCTGAAAATCGTTGAAGTGCCAATATCCTATCGCGAACGTGTCTATGGCGATACTAACATCTCTCGCTGGAGGCATGGTGCTATTCTATTGGCGATGCTGGTTTTTGCGGCTCGGAAGATAAAGTTCTTGTGATGGCAGATGATCTCTACGAACACGACCTTAGGGCGACGCTTGCCAACAGAAGCAAGTTGAAAGCAAATGTTAATCTGATGTACTGGTATGAACAGCTTTATCGCCAGCTGTTTGCCAGCGAGCCAGGTTTTAACTCGTGGCGCGTCCTTGAAATCGGGAGCGGGACCTCGCCACTGAAGCTACACTTTCCGAGTATCATTACATCGGACGTCCTTAATCTGGACTATCTGGATTTGGTCTTTGATTGTCACGACATTGCTACCCTCTCCGAAATTCCGGATAACAGTCTAGATGCGATCACGCTGACCAACGTGCTGCACCACCTTCGTGATCCCATAAGATTTCTCCGTGGTGCGACACGGAAACTCCGTGCGAATGGCAGCGTCTATATGGTCGAGCCATATTTTTCTCTGATGTCTTACCCATTGTACAAACTCTTGCATCACGAGCCTGTGGATTTCTCGATCAAGCGACCGATTTTAGACAAGATTGACGGCCCTCTCTCATCGTCGAACCAAGCACTTCCGCACATGTTGTTCTTCTCGCGAAATAACTGGCAAAACGAAATTGCGGACTGCTATGATCTATCCCGCACAAAGCGGAGCTATTTCTCTGCGTTTTCGTATATGGCAACTGGTGGCATATCCCGACGGATTCCCGTGCCGCCATCCATCTATAAAATGTGTTTCAAGCTTGATCAGACGATGGCCAGCGCAGCGCCAAAGCTTTTCGCTTCTTTTTTCATAGTTCGTCTTTTTGCCCTGGGTGAAAAATGAAGCTGTTTCTGTTTCGCGTGGCAAATTGGCTCTATTCCTCGAATTACCCGTTTTATTATTTCTTATACAAACATTGGAAAGCCATCGCTGACCGCAAGGAGCGGAAGATAGTTCAACTGATTTTGCGACCAGGTATGATAGTTGTCGATATCGGCGCAAATATTGGTGTTTATACCAGATTTTTTTCCCGCCTCGTAGGATCGGAAGGCACGGTTCACTGTTTTGAGCCCGATCCGATCAATTTCAATCGGCTTAAGAGGAATGTAGGGAGCCTCAGGAACGTGCTGGCGATCCCAAGCGCGGTCGGCGAGCGTACTGGCAGTGTAAAGCTTTACACATCAGATGAAATGAATGTGGATCATCGGACATTCGATAGTGGTGACGGCCGCAAAAGTATCGATGTTCCGTTGGTCGCCCTTGATGATTATTTTCCTTCAGGACAACGAATAGATTTTATCAAAATCGATGTTCAGGGTTACGAAATGAATGTGCTGCTCGGCGCGAAGAGAATATTAACAGAGAATACAGATGTTAAGATCCTGATGGAATTCTGGCCTTTTGGGTTGAAAAAGGCATCCGTGAATGCTGATCATGTGATGATTCTCTTAAAATCTCTCGGGTTTTCGATAGTAAGCATCGAAGGATACCCAGATGAGGAATTCAGTCCCGACGAACTGAAATGTTTTTCTGCGACCAGCTACTGTAATGTACTGATATCTCGAAAATAGCTTGGCGAAGTTTTAGGATAACAAAATCAGCAATGTTTTCAACAAGAACGAAGATCCGAATAGCGCGCTGCCTTTCCGCAATCGTCTTGTCTATCAGACACGTCTTCGGCCTTCCCGACGACGTCGTGGTAGTCCGGAGAGGCGTTAGGTGGTCACTCGACCTAAAGGATGGTATCGACTTCGCGATTTATCTGCTCGGGGGCTTTGAGGTAAGAACCCTCCGGAAATATGCGACCCTGATTAAGACAGGCGATATCATTCTGGATATCGGAGCAAATGTTGGCGCTCACACCCTCCCTCTTGCATTGCTCGTTGGCGACTCTGGAAGAGTACATTCCTTTGAACCAACGGCGCATGCGTACTCGAAGCAATGTGCCAATATTGCATTGAATCCGGTCCTTCAATCACGCATCCGCGCGAACCAGATGATGCTTATGGCGAGTGCGGAAAGCATAGTGCCGGCCGCGGTTTATTCCAGTTGGCCTTTGGAGAAGGCGGAAGATCTGCATGGCGAGCATTTTGGGCGCTTGATGTCTACCGACGGCGCGTTGATGGATACTGTCGACCGCCATGTCATGGGTCTTGGCAATCCAAGGATTGATTTCATCAAGCTCGATGTGGATGGGAACGAGCTCGATGTTCTGTTAGGGGCGCAAGCTGTCCTTAAACGTAGCAAACCACGTATCATGCTGGAACTTGCACCGTATGTATATGATCAGCAACCGCAAAAATTCGACGAGCTTCTTCAAGTTTTATGGAGCTGTGGCTACGAGATTTCCTCCGTGGACTCAGGGCGCCAGCTGCCGAGAAGTCCTGATGCGGTGCGCAAAGCAATTCCTGAGTCCGGCGGGATGAACGTCATAGCTTCACAAAAGGGAGTTGAGCTTACCGGCGCTGTTTAGCGGCCCGAAACCCAATCAAAGCATCTTATGGAAAGTAAGGTTGATGAATAGCGGAGTGAATACAAGTCGCCCAAATAGGTATGTGTTATTTGGGTCTCTAGCGATCGTTATCGTTCATATTTATGCTTTGGTAGTCTTTGGAGCGACTTATTGGGTTGATGGCAGGGATTATGTCGAACTTGCGTCGGCTATGAGATCAGGGGCATCCCTGACTGCTTTCTACGCGACGACTGGACAATGGATTTACAGTCACCTTGGACCCGGGGTGCCAGCAATCTGGCTCTTTCTTCAAAACTTTCCTTCGTCCTGGCAATGGCCGACACTTGCAATTTTTCAACATGCGCTTGCCGCTTCCGCACTTATATTTGCCTTCCGTACGATTTGCGAGCTCTGGCCATCTCGGCTCCATCTGATCTCGCTGTTTGTTCTACTGTTTTTGCCTGCCTACCAGTCATTCCATAATGCACTTCTGACAGAGTCCGTTACGTCCTCTTTGGTTTTGATAGCATTCGCTTGTTGCTTGCGGTTGTCAGTTCGAGCCGAATTTGGAGGACCTTGTTTATATGCGGCGCTCGCAGCGTTATTGGTGGTAACACAATTCCGAAGTTATTGGGGAGCTATTATTGCAGCAATGCTATTTTGCTGCTTGTTGTCCAGGAAGCGGCTCTGGTCGCGATGGTTGCCTATCTTGATCATCGTCTCCATTTCCGCCGTTGGGGCCTATCCTGCCTATCGGTTCCTGCAGACTGGAAGATTCTTTATGCCTTCCGGAGGTTTGAATTTTCTGGTCGCTGGTTTCCAGATCAATCCTCATCCATCAATTGATGTTCGCAACCTGTTTTATACCGTCGATTTTCCATCTTCACTCTCGCGAGACCAGGAGATCGAAAAGGGGATGGCGATGGATGACGTCCTCAAACTGGCGCAATTCTGGCATGACGAGGGGCTTGAGAATACAGCAATTAACCGTCAAGCGATAGTTTTGGGCCAGGCTCTCAGCAACGATGGTATTAGCGTGCAAGCCAACCGATTCCTCTACAGCCTTGCCTCAATCGGGATGATTATTCCGCATCTTATGGCTGGACCTGAGAGGGTGATATTCAGGGGGTATACGGCTCGGGCATTATTCGATCATCAATATTATTATTATCAATGGCAAGCGTGGATATATGACAGCGATTATCGCGCTCTATTCGTCAGATTTTTTGACGATGGAAATGGAAACGATCCTGTTGTAGCTGCCGAGGATGGCGCAGCGAATGTTCAAATTCGACAAGCGTTTTCCGCTTATATAACGACACTCCCGAACCATTTCCGTGATCCACTCAAACTGGGCATAGTGCCGCCCGACCTCTGGATCATTTTGTCTTGTCTCGGCTGCGCGCTGCTGGTCAGGAGGCTGCCGATCGTGCCCGTTTTAATGTTGTGTGTCGTCACCATCGCGTTCGCCACGGCTTTTCTTTTTCCAGTTGGAAATACCAGATATGCGGCGCCGCTTCTCCCGCTCTATATACTTTCCACTTCTATTGGTGTACGGCAGTTTTCCGCTGGAAGGCGTGTGTAGCTACGATGTGTTGCGGTCGATCTTGCTCTTCCTCCGAGCTGCTTCTTATGCTGCTTGAGACGCCATGAACCAGTTTATATGCCATCAATCTAGCTGACAGACTTGAGAATTTGTTTTCTGCATGGATGCACGATTCAACGAATGCATGAAGGTTGCGAGGAAATATGTCGATTCCGCTACGTTGGAATCACTTAGAAAGCCGCAACCATTTACGATTGTAACCGCAACTGCGCTGATCTGGCTCCAGATTACAGCTGCCTGGGCGGTCGCACTTCTAGGCCCGTGGTGGCTCGTTTGGCTCCCTTTCGTCATTAATTGCGCTGTCACGCAAGGTATGCTGCTTTGGGTTCACGAGGCATCGCATTTCCATCTGTATTCCAGCCGCCGAAAGAACGATCTTTGGTGTGATGTCTTTTTCGCTGCGCCTGTCGGTATGTCGGTTGCCGCATATCGATTTCGTCATATGAGCCACCACGCTCACCTCGGCAGCGAGCAAGATGCAGATGGATACCCCTACCGGCAGCCGATCAAGGGGTTTCGTGCACTGGCTTGGGTCATGGTGAAGGCGCTTAGCGGTACCATGGGCCTGTGGCTCGCCGTGGACAAGTATGGGGGGGCTGCGCGCAAAGATGCTGCAGGAAGCTCGGTATCGCCCTCGTGGGTGGCGCCGCTCGTCACACTAGTTTTCAACGGTGTCCTATTGATCCTGTGCGTATTGGCCGACCGTTGGTATCTATATATTTTGCTGTGGGGTTACCCCATCGCCGGCGTTGCGATAGCGCTCAATATCATTCGCACAATCGCTGAACATCAGCCGGAGGACTATCCGAGCTATGCAGATGGCGAAGAAATGGCGATGGTGCCGGTTGCACGCACAACCGTCCCAATCTGGTTTGAAAAATGGCTCATGTATCAGGCCAATTTCAACTATCATGTCGAACATCACCTTTTCCCAGCGGTTCCTCAGCATAATCTGGCAAAATTGCACAAGCATCTGTTCGATAAGGGGTTCTACAATCAGTTTCCGGGAAACCTTCAACGAAGCGGGTTCGTTAAGTTCATTCACTTGTCAAGAAACCGCAGGAATGATGATTTCTCAGATTCTGTCGAAGACGCGCTTGCGCTCTGAATATCCGAGTTTACGATTGCCATGACCGGTCAAATGAAATGCTCATCCACAGTTTGTTCAAACTGCGGTAGTACAGTTTTCTCTATCATCGCGCGGGGGCCTGACTATATCTATCATGGCACAGAGGATACATTTACGTATGTACGATGCAACGAGTGCGAGCATTTCTATTTGAATCCGAGGCCGGCGATTGATCAATTGTCTCTTATGTACCCTGCAAATTACGGTACATTTTCAAATAGATTCCAGGGGCGAGCTAATATTCTCGCCAGGATAAAAACCTTAGTGAATCGTAAACGGCTGAAGAACGTGCTGGCCGTGCTCCCGACGGGTGGCAGAATACTCGATGTCGGATGTGGAAATGGCGAACTTTTGATTGCGCTCCGGGAGGCCCGTCCGGATCTTGAGCTTTTTGGCTTGGATTGGCACTTCCCCTCGACCACGCGTCAGGCTCTTGAAAGTAAGGGAATCCAACTGATCGAGTCCGCACTAGAAACTGCTGAATTACCGCCTGTCCCCTTTGACCTCATCATTTTGCTTCAACTGATCGAACATTTATGGGAACCGGAAAAAAGCTTGCGTCAGCTTATCGCTGCATTGAGCGATGGTGGGCGACTGCTTATCGAAACGCCGAATACTGATGGCTGGGATAGAAAACTTTTTTCAGAGGGTGCTTGGGGAGGTTACTACTTTCCGCGGCATCTCAATCTATACAATTTTGAGCGACTAGGCTCGCTTTTGCGCAAGGCGGGAATGGTCGTTGAAACTCAACGGAGCCTGCCAGCGCCGTTGATTTGGGTGTATTCGTTTCAAGCCGCAATACAGGCGCGTTTCGGTTGGAAAAGCACTGTGACGAAGCTGGTAGGAGTGAAAAACTTGCCGCTTGTCGCGCTGTTTGCATTCATCGACAGCGTGTCGATCGCTATAGGATTCACGACCTCGAACCAGCAAACGGTTGCTAAGAAAGCATAAGCTATGGGTCAGTATAAAGCTTCCCGCAAGACATGCGAAACATGCTTGGAATCTCAACGATCCGCAAGCCGAGATCTGGCCAAGAGCAGCTAGTGCATGTTCAGTACGCGGCCAACTCCTTTAAATTTGAGGGATGGTTGCCGAAACGCCTACTGCTAGTGTGACGAGAGCATTCTCGTGTTCAACATGGCCGTGTCGGGCTGGCTGGAGCTACAATGTTCGAAGCAAACGGGCTGCGACCGATTGGCCCCGCTAATTTATAGGGTTTCCGCTGTGCATTTTAGGATCAGCAAGCTGCTCGTTTTGAGCCTTTTTACTACACTCTGTCTTTTTCTTGTTTGGTTTGTCAGCGGCGCGCCGGGATTGCCGCTACCAAGTTTGAAGCGAATAGGTGCTGCCGATTGGCAGCCACGTGACTCTGCTGGTGAATTTGTATTCAAGAATAAGCTGTGGATATTGGGTGGTTGGAAAACCAATCCGCCTGAATTGCTTCAGGATGTTTGGAACTCCGTTGATGGCGTCAAGTGGAACCTCGTTCAGGCGAAGTTGCCATTCCATCACACCGACCTGCCGATGTCGATTGTTTTCAAGGATCGAATTTGGGTGATGGGTGGCACGACACTTTCTGATCCTGCAAACCCAACCACCAACACGGTTTGGAATTCCGAAGACGGAGTGAACTGGAATAAGGTCCAGCAATCCGCGGCGTGGAGCCCGAGGACGGCGACGCCTATTGTCGAGCTGAATGGTCGGCTCTGGATTCTCGGTGGCCTCGAATGGGTTAACGGCAAGCAAACGCTCAAGAATGACGTATGGAGTTCGGTTGATGGGGTCAATTGGGTTAAGGCAACCGAACACGCAGCATGGGCGCCGCGCGCGTTTCACGGCGCTGTGGCCTATAAAGGGAAGCTATGGGTTATGGGCGGGGGATCCTATACACCAGACTATGTCGCTTTGAATGACGTCTGGAACTCCACGGATGGTGTGAACTGGACGAAAGTCTCGAATGCGCCCTGGCACGGCCGGATTTGGTTTTCGACTATCGCCTACAATGACTTTATGTGGGTGATCGGTGGATGGAGCAAGGAGACGCTCAACCGCAACGGCATCTGGTACACGGATGATGGTGTTGATTGGAAACGCCTATCCTTGTCGGATAGTTGGCGGGCAAGGCACGAGCAGTCCGCATATGTTTTTGATGGAAAAGTGTTGCTGGCTGGAGGCCACGCGGATCCTCTCACTAATGAAATTTGGGAGCTGAATGTCCCTTCATCTTGGTTAAAGATTGACTGGATTGCAGATCTGACTTCTCGCCTGCATCTATAAAACTACGCGCTGCCACAGGCCTAGTTTCAAGAGCGAATTCGAGTCAGGTTGGCATGAACTTTCGCAATTCTGCTGCCACTTCGCTCGGCGCTTCGATATCGGGAGCGCTTATTCGGGCTATAGCCGATACGACTTGATTCCTAGTCAAATAAAACCTGTCGACGAATGACAAATCTTCGACCGCCAAGAGCACGGCTCAGGGTCAAGAAACCATGATAGAGAGTACCAGAATGGTGGGCGATGAGAGACTCGAACTCCCGACATCCTCGGTGTAAACGAGGCGCTCTACCAACTGAGCTAATCGCCCTCGATGCTCTGTGTCATCGTTCGGTGAAGCGTCTCTAACGATATTGATAAAGAACCGCAAGCCTCTTTTTGAGTTTCGCTGCAATTTGCTTGTGGGCGCCGCTCTTCCCCACCGCTGGCATTCTCTGTAGAGGTGCGGTTGAAAAAATTCGGAGCGAAAATGACGACGCGAGAGCAGCGAGCGGCCCTTCGGCAAAGTACCCCCCGGACCCTTTTAGAATACGTCCACACGGAGCATGCGAGATTGCTGCCCGATCGTGGCAAGCTTCTCGACAATCTGCCGAAAGGTGGGGTCGTTGCCGAGTTAGGTGTTGCGGAGGGCGCCTTCAGCGAGGAGATACTGGCACGAAACCAGCCGAGGCAGCTCCACCTCATCGATCCCTGGAACATGGATCGATACTCAGAGGGCCTCGAGATCATCAATGGCAAATTCGGATCGGAAATCACTGAAGGCCGTGTTGTGATTCGACAGGGCACGTCACTCGACATGCTGTCACGATTCGATGACGAGACCTTCGATTGGGTCTATATCGATACCGATCATTCCTTTGCGCTGACATGGGAGGAGCTTCTGCTCGCAGATCGCAAAGTGAAGCAGGACGGCCGTATCGCCGGGCACGATTTCTGCACGGGGAACACCGTCAAACCGGTGGTTTACGGGGTCGTGGAGGCGGTCAACAAGTTCTGCGTCGAGCATGGCTGGCGCTTCGAGTTTCTGACGCTCGAGCCTGACGCGCATTTTTCCTACTGCCTGAAGCGCATCGGGGCACCATAATGGCCGTCAGAAGCTTAGGTGTCGATCGTGCCGAGTTCCCGCCTGGCTTCCAGATACCACTCGACGAAAGCCTTGGTGCCCGTTTCTAAAGAGGTTTCCGGTCGATAGCCCGTCAGGGCGTGGAGGAGGTCTGGGCTTGCAAAGGTGCGCGGCACGTCGCCCTTCTGCATGGGAAGCATGACACGTTTTGCTTCATGCCCCATCGCGTTTTCCACGTTTTCGACGAAGTCCATGAGGCTGACCGGCTGGCCGCCGCCGATATTGACGATGCGGAAGGGGGCCTGATGCGAAAGGGTTTCAATTCCCGCATCGGCGACGCGGTTGGTTTCCGAGGGAATGATACCGGACAACCTGACCACGGCCTCGACCAGATCGTCGATATAGGTGAAATCACGGCTCATATTGCCGTTGCCGTATATCTCGATCGGCTTGTTCTCGATCATGTTCTTGACGAACTTGAAGAGCGCCATATCGGGCCGGCCCCAGGGGCCGTAGACGGTAAAGAAACGGAAGGCCGTGGTGGGAATCTTGTGGAGATGCGAATAGCTGTGCGCCATCACCTCCATCGACTTCTTGCTGGCGGCATAGAAGCTCAGGGGCTCGTCGGCGCGGTCGGTTTCGCGGAAGGGGACAGTCGTATTGGCGCCGTAGATCGATGAGGTCGAAGCAAGCATGAGATGGCGCAGCTCGATGCGACTGGCGAGCTCCAGAATGTTCCAGGAGCCCTCGATATTCGAACGCAGATAGGCGTGCGGATTTTCGTTGCTGTAACGCACGCCGGCCTGCGCGGCCAGGTGAATGAGAACATCCGGCTTTGCAGCCGAAATGGCGGCCTCCAGCGCTGCCTTGTCTTCGAGCATGGCGATGACGGGGCGGAAGGCAGGATACTGCGCCAGCGCGGCATGACGCATCTCCTTCAGCCTGACATTGTAATAGCGTGTCAGGCCGTCGAAGCCGGTTACCTCATGTCCATCCTGCAACAGCCGGCGTGCCAGATGGAAGCCGATGAAGCCTGCCGTTCCCGTAATGAAGTAGCGCATTTCTACCTTTTTCTCGGGCGCCTGCCGATGGCAAAGTAACCGAATCCGTATTTGACCGCCTCACTTATCGGATAGACGCTCCCGAGATCAACAATCATCTGGATCTTCGGGACTTTTAAGCGGTTCAAGACGAGCGTAATCTCATGTCATGAGCCAGCCAACGGTGCGAAAGCCTTCCTAGGATGCCGCTCATAAACAACAGCCGGCTGAATTCCGTTGTTCATCGTCGATCGGCCGGAGATCCGGTAGAGCAGATCGCCGGGGCTAGGTCAGAGCGGCATTGCCCATAGCTGCATAGGTTCAGGCTCGGGGACGGAGCGTCGGTGGCGTGTGGGGTCTCCCGCCGCCAATGTCGAATCCTGATTGCGTGAATATCTTCATCGCTTGAGCACCCAAACGGTCTTGCCGCTCTGCGATGCTTCGATACCGGCTTTCGTCCGCGTCAATTGAAGGCATTTCTCGGCATCTCCCGGCCGTGGCCTAATGCAAATCCCGCCCGGCGCGGCCCTCCACGTTGGGCTTATACTCACCAGGCTGTCGCTGATGGTCCCGCCGCCATCTGGACGAAACACAAGAATGTTCGAGGCTCTTCGTTTGACGACAACCATTTCCCAGGGCTTGCCGTCGGCGATCACGCTTGAAAGAGGCTCTTCGGCTTGCGCTGGCGCGCCGGCGAAAATCGAGAAGGCGATCAATCGTATGAAAAATCGGCAAGCAGAGTAGTCGCGCAGCAAGCGAACTATGCGCATTCGGTGTTCCTTTGCGTGAGAATGACCCTCTCAGGCGGGTCGCGATTGAGGAGAAAAGTGAGTGGGGAGAATATGGTGATATCCTGATGCCGCGGGTGATTTGTGGAGATATTCTCCATCGCGGCCGGCATTATCTCTCCGCATAACCGTTACGTGCCGGTTCATGCTGCATGTTTGCGAAAGCAGGAAAGATCGCAATGCATCTGATATCCAATCTATCGTTTGTGCATCCTCACAGTGCAAGCCGCTCCGAAAGCAAAATGAGCATCACGATCGGTCCGCCGAGAAGCGCACCGAACAGGATGGTCGCGAATAACAGGTTCGCGAGTAGGTGAAGCATGGTCTTGCGTCTCATGGCTAAACGCCGATCCGTCTTGCGGATTCAAACAATTCGGGTCGCAGGTTCATGCCCGCCATCCGCGCCTTTGCTATGTCTGCACCGACGAGCCTCCCGAAGAGAATGATCAGCCTTCGCACCGTGCCGATGCCGATCACGACGGCATTTTGAATGGATGCGATAACCGCGAATGCCGCTGTTGGTCCTGCCGTTCGTTTTGAAGCCATGCGTTGTTCCTAGTTGAAAGCCGATGAGGTCATGCCGCCATTTTCAGCCAGCATGGCTCTTCATTTGAGCTCCGATAATTGCGGAAGCATGACTGGATTTGCGTTTCCGCTTGTAATGCTTCGATAGGCGAAAGAGCGGCGGCAACGACGGATGGACGTTGGAGCGCTCGCGCGTCGGGTTCATCCACAGCTAAGATATGGTGAGCGGCGGGCAATGTAATTGTGTCGCAATTGTTTGATTCGAGTGTCCGGTCATCGCCATGACCGGAGGCCAACGAGAGACATGCCCAACAATTCGCATTCACGTCGTCGATTTTTCAGCCAGCCGCTTTTCAACCAGCCGTCCAGAGCGTCGCTCCTGGGATTTATTGCTTTACTGACAACAGCAACCGTTTCCGGATGCGCTGCCGTGCCACTCAAGGAAGCGGGAACGCTCGTCTCCTACAACAATCTCGGTCCATCGAAGGGGACGCTTGCCAAGAAGCGGCTCTATGTCGATGGGCAGCAACTGGCACGTGTAAAGACCGTCGCCATCGTCCCGACCGTCTTTTCGTTCGGTGCTGCGTCCAAGATCAAGTCCGAAGCCGACCGGTCCCTGGTTTCCAATGCTCTCGACAGGGCGCTTTGCGTGGCGCTGAGTGACAAATACCAGATGGTCCCGGTTGGCCAGCCAGCGGATCTGACCGTTCGCTCGGTCGTCGCCGACATCGTTCCCACCAACAAGGCCGCTGCCGGGGTCGCGACCGTCGTCAGTGTCGGTTCGGGCTTTGCCCTGCCTGTGAGCGTACCGCGCCTCCCCTTCGGTCTCGGCGGCCTGGCGGTCGAAGCCGAAGCTGTCGATGCCACGGGAATGCAGAATGCCGCAATGCTGTGGGCGCGTGGCGCAAACTCCATTCAGGATAATCCCCGCGTTTCCGAGGTCGGGGACGCCTATGGTCTCGCAACAAAATTTGCTGGTGATTTTTCACGGGTGCTGATCGCCGGAAAGGAACCAAAGGGACTGAACCTTTCACTTCCGTCGAGGCAACGCGCTCGCTCCTGGCTTGGCGGAAAGCCGAAATATGCCGCCTGCGATGCGTTCGGCCGAGCACCCGGGCTGCTTGGCGCGCTCGCTTCAAAATATGGGGCTCCGCCGCAGTGGACGGAAAAGAAGTCGAAATCTGCGACGACGCGTTGACGGAAGAGGTAGCCCCGGCGTCGTGCAGTCGCCTCGCGAATGTTTGAAAGGCGCCCGAAATCGGCCGGCCGCTTTGGCCGAGGACGGGCGGAGATAGTGCCGGAACCCCGCGGCATTACTCCGCCCGCCTGTCCTTCGTCTGCGGGAAGCGTCCGATCCTGATGATCTCGCCGAACGGCGACGTGCCTCTGTGAGGTGGTGACCGAACCACGGGCAAGGCGCTACAGGGGACGACCTGATGCAACGTTCTTTCCTTTGCGTGGAGACCCTGTATTCTGATGTCGCCAGACACACTTCGACTTGAGGAAGAGTATGCCTGTCGATCATTTTGACATCGGTTCGAAAACCGTATCTTGGCCGGCTGGTTCGCCCGGCAACATGAAGCACCGCGGCAAGGGATGCAGAAACGGTTGGAGACATCTGGCGTGTACGGCGCTCGGCATGGCCCTTGTCGCTGCCCCATCTCTGAACTCTCCCGCATCCGCCGCCAATGTCCTCGAGCGAGCGATCGAGGCCGCCCAACCCTGTAAGCCTTTGAAGGTCAGTCAGCCGGTTCTGGGCGTGAAGGTCGAACTGGGTATCGACAAGCTCGACTTCGTTAAGATCGACACGATCGAGATCAGAGTGGCTGGTGATGTGGCCGAGGCAAGCGCACTCGGCACGCTCGCATGCAAGACGTCGGACAGCTCCCCTCTGAAGGGCGGCTTTTCGGCGAAGGCTCGAATTCACCTGCAGGCAAATCTTGCGACCTGTGCGATGAACGCAAGTTCGATCGATATCATCGAGGCAAGGGGAGAGTTCGGCGACGTTGTCACGACGTTCGAACCCGAAATTTCGGCTGCCCTTCGCAAGGGCGTGGAGAAGGCGCTGAAGAAGCTCTGCGCGAGCTGAAATCGGAGCGATAGGTCAAGCAAGGCAACGTGATCGCCCTGCAGGCAGGCCATGCGAAGGTCTGTCTCGGCGACGCCGCGTCGTCAACGGAGATAGTGGATGTGCGGCCGGGCGTGATAGGCTGAGACTTCGACGCGTGCATCCACCGAGAAAACCTCCCTGAGAACCTCTTCGGTCAAGACTTCGGCCGGCGTGCCGGAGGCGACGATCGTTCCCTTCTGCATGACGATCAGCTCGTCGCAAAACATGGCCGCATGGTTGAGATCGTGCAGCGCGATGATGCTGGTGACCGGCAGACCGGAGACGAGCCGCATGAGGCTGATCTGGTGCTGGATATCGAGATGGTTGGTCGGTTCATCGAGGATCAGTTCTTTCGGCGACTGCGCCAACGCTCGTGCAATGTGGGTGCGCTGCCTTTCCCCACCGGACAGGCTCTGCCAGCGATCACGACGCTTGTCGGTCATGCCGGCTCGCGTCAAAGCCTCCTCAACGGCGTGATCGTCAGCGAGTGTCCAGCCGGAGAACATCGAGCGATGCGGAAAGCGTCCGAGCTTGACGACATCAATGACCTTCAGATCGGCGTTGGTTGTCGCATTCTGTTCGACGAAGGCGACGCGTTGAGCGATCGTGCGGCGTCCGATGGTCCCTATATCCTGCAGATCGAGTGAGATGCGCCCGGAATTGGGTTGTTTCAGGCCGGCGAGAAGCCGCAGAAGCGAGGTCTTGCCGGAACCGTTCGGGCCAAGCAGGCCGAGCATCTTTCCCGATTTCGCTTCGAAGGAGACGCCATCAAGAATGGTCTTCCTACCAATTTTCCAGACGAGGTTTTCGGCTTTGATGCTCATGATGCGCGCTGGAACCGGTAGAGAATCACGGAGAAGAAGGGAACGCCAACCAGCGCCGTGACAACCCCGATCGGAAGGACCTGCTGCGGGATCAGCGCGCGTGAAGCGATGTCGGCAAGGACCATGAAGATTGCGCCGGCAACGGCGCAGGCTGGCAGAAGCCGGATATGGAGCGGCCCGACGACGAAGCGGGCCGCGTGCGGCACGACAAGACCGACGAAGCCGATCGAGCCGACCATGCTGACGATCGTGGCCGTCATCATTGCGGTCAGCGCAAACAGCACGATGCGCGCCCGGCCGACGTTGACACCCAGAGATGCGGCCGCTTCATCACCGAAGGCAAAAGCATCGAGAACCCTGGCATGCAGCAGGCAGACGACAAGCCCAAAGCCGACGACAGCAGAAACGAGCATGAATTCCGGCCAGCGCACGCCGCCGAAACTGCCGAGCAGCCAGAACATGACATCGCGCGCCTGCTGCGCGTTGCCTGATGTCGTAACCACGTAGGATGTGGCGGCGTTGAAGAGCTGCGAAGCGGCAACGCCGGCAAGAATTGTCCGGTCGGCACCGCCACGCGTGCCGTTGGATAGCAGGGCCACGAAAAAGAAGGCCGCAAATGCGCCGGCAAAAGCTCCGGCCGACAACGAAACCGCACCTGCACCAACGCCGAGGATGACGATGGCAACCGCGCCGGTGGACGCACCGGCAGAGATTCCAAGCACATAGGGCTCGGCCAGCGGGTTGCGAAGCAGCGATTGCATGATCGCACCCGACAGTGCCAGTCCCGCGCCGCAGAAAGCCGCCACGAGTGCGCGGCTGAGCCGATAATCCCAGATCACGGTTTCGTGGATGCGGTTGAGTTCGACCGCCGTCCATCCCAGCCTGTTGGTCACGGCGGCAAACGTCGTGGTCAGCGGGATCGGCAGATCGCCGATCCCGACACTGATGCCGATGACCAGGCCGACCGCCGCAAGGGAGGCCAACAGGAGCAGGGCGAAGGGCGTAGCCTGCCGGAGGAGGCGGTTTGCGGCGGTCACTTGGTCAGGCCGAGCGCTTTCAGTTGTTCGGCCACCTGTTCGGCGCCGTAGATCGTGCGGATCGTCGGATTCATCGCCTGGCCGTCCATGATGACGATTGCCTTGTTTTTCACTGCTGGCATCTGGCTGACGGCCGGGTCGCTGTTCAGGAACTTGATCTTGGCCTCCGGCTTGTCGAGTTCCCAGCGGTTGCGGTCGAGATTGGCCACGACGATGACATCGGGATTGGCCGCGATGATGCTTTCCCACCCGAGCGTCGGCCATTCGGCATCCGCGCTAATGGCATTCCTCCCGCCGAGAAGATCGGCGATGAAGCCGGATGCGGCATTCTTGCCGCCGAGATAGGCGTCTGCGGAAGGGGACTGGCTGGAGAACCAGAAGACGTAGGAAAGCTGCTTGCCGTCCCCGGATGCGTTGGCGCGCAATGCCGCTTCACGCTTCTTGAAGTCGGCAATCAGCGCCTGGCCACGATCGGCGACGTCAAATATTTGCGAAAGCTCGTCGATCTCCTGGTAAAGCAGATCCATGTTCCAGAGCCGGTCGCGGCTGCCATACTGATCCTTGACCTTTTCGGTGCTGATGCAGGTGCTGGGCGAAATGTAGCTTGGCACGCCGACCTTGTCGAAGTCCTCTCGCTTGGCGACCTTGCTCGTCGGTCCGATCAGGCTTGGCAAGGCCGCTGCCACGAAATCCGGATTTTGCGCCAGAATCGACTCGAAAGTCGGAAACTCGACGGACAGAAGCTTGACCTTCGCATTGGCTTCGGCGAGCTCAGGCAGAACTTTGCTTGGCCAGAACGCAGTACCCGCCATTTTGTCTTCCAGGCCAAGAAGCAACATGATTTCCGCGCTGTTCTGGCCAAGTCCTATGGCTCGCACTGGAACCTTGGTGACGGTGACCTTCGCGCCGCAATTGTCGAGCGTCAGCGGATATTGGGTCGGTGCGGAGAATGCCGGCGTCGCGATCAGGCCGAGTATGGCTGCGAGCCCAGGCACCGTAAGGGACTTGAAAACCTTCATGAAAACTTCCTGTTCTTCGAGAATCCAGCATGAGGATTCTGAGGGTGCCGGCGGTATAACCTGCTTGCCCGAGAAAAAACAAGAGTAACATAGTCATCTTTTGAGGCGCAGATGCTGGCTCCTATCTCCTATCGGTCGAGCGGATTGAGAAAACGCTGACTCGCCCCGTTGGAAGCGGCTCCCAAACGTGCCGCCGGAACCGGACCGCGTTCGGTCAAGGCGTCAGGACAGCCGCTCCGCTGAGGCGGCCGGCACGCAAATCGTCAAGTGCTGCATTCGCATCTTTGAGCTGATAGGTTTTGGTGTGGGAACGAGCGGCAGTTTTGGGTTCGGAAGATCGCCGTCGCAGACATGAAGATCCGTCCTGCACACTGCGCAGGCTTCGACCCTCAGCATCAATTATCCTCTACTGGGTAAGGGGTCTGGTCGGTCGACCGGGCGCCGAGGCATCCCGATCGCTTCTAGGATCATAGCTTTCATGACCGGTTCCTCATCTTCATGATGCCATGATGCTGAAATCGCGGCAAACCGGCATTGACGTTTGTCAAAGACGGATCACGCCCGTTCTCCTTTGCTTCTATCCAATGAGGGACCTGCCAGGGCGGGGAAGCTGCTCAGCCAGAACAGATAGGCTGGCTTGCCCGCTCAGCGGTTCTTCATGCCGTGCAAAGTCTGATCTTCAGGCCATCGAGGAAGCTATCAGCGGACGCCGTCGTCGAGCTCTTCGAGCGCGTCGAGCAGACGTTGCTGGATTGCGGCCTCCTGCCTGTTGATCGCGAGAACAAGGCTGCGCATCGAGCCGCGCATGCCATGGAGCTGATCGACGAGCTCCATGACCACATCGACGCCGGCCTCGTTGACGCCCATCTGGCGCGTGAGGTCGAGGATCAGGCGGGCGCGGGCAAGATCGGCATCCCGGAACCGACGCCGTCCCTCGGAAATATCGGGAGCGAGCCAACCCTGCTCGACCCATAGATCGAGCTCGGTCACGTCTATTTTCAGGTAGAGACGGAATTCGCGATCGTCCATGGTCAAGCCTCCATGTTCTTTCTCGGATCCTGTGTGTCGGCTGCCGCCCAGTCCTTTGCGAAGGCGGTCAGTTGTTCGTCTGGTTGCTCGGGCAGCACGATCTTCAGCGTAACATAGATGTCACCTGCGTCGCCGCCACGCCTGGCGACACCCTTGCCCTTGAGCCGGAGGACCTTGCCGCTGCTGGAATTGGCGGGCAGGGTCAGGTTGACCGGCCCTGAAGGCGTCGGCACGCGCACCTTTCCACCGAGTACCGCTTCTCTCAAGGTGACAGGCAGATCGAGGCGAATGTCGTCGCCGTCGCGGGTAAAGAAACGGTGCGGGCGAACACGGATATTGATCAGCGCATCGCCGGCAGGCCCACCGCCGAAACCGGGTTCGCCCTTGCCGCGAAGGCGCAGCGTCTGGCCGTCCCGCGTGCCGGGCGGGATCTTGACGTCGAGCGCCGGCCCTTCCGACAACCTCACCTGGCTCTGCGTGCCATTCACTGCATCGAGGAAATCTACCTCCATCGAGAAGCGCCGGTCCTGGCCCTGGGAGCGAAACTGGCCGCCGCCGGCGCTGCCGCCGCCAGAGCGACGGGAGAAGAAGTTTGAGAAGAGATCGTCGGCGTCTCCAAAATCGGCGAAGCCCGCGCCGTTGTGATAGGCGCTGCCCGGGCCGCTTGAGGAGGCATAGTCGCGATAATAACTGCGGGGCGCCTGTTCGGCTCCCGTGATGTCGATCTCGCCACGATCGAAGCGGCCTCGCTTGTCCTCGTCGCTCAGGATTTCATAGGCGGCAGAAATTTCCTTGAACTTCGCCTCGGCCTTCTTGTCGCCCGGGTTCAGGTCTGGGTGAAGCTTCTTGGCAAGCTTGCGGAATGCCCCCTGAATTTCCTTCTGGGTGGCCTCCCGTTTCACGCCGAGAAGCTCGTATGGATCTTGGCTCATACATGTCTCCGTGCAAGGGTAGCCAATACTGCGGATCGGAATCCGCCTTGATATAGGTTGCGGCTTGGCTGTCGGGGAGGGGATGCGCGGAGGCTTGAACGGTGACCCCTTCTATCTGAAGGCCTGTAAAGGGCTCGCTCCGCCCTCCGACCGCTTCGAAGTCGAACATTTTCTGACCGCCCTGCGCCGCCAGCCAGGTTGACAAATGCTCCCTTCAATGAGAACAAAAATAGAACATATGAAAAGGTACGCATTTATGATACGTTTCGCGCCGAAGACACTGCAGGACGCTGCCCCATCGATCAAGATTGCAAAGCCGAACGCCAGCCCACGATCCGAGATCGAGCTATCGGACACGTCCAGCGCTACTGCTGAGAAGGAAACCGACGGGATAGAAGCGCAGGCTGCCACCACGATACCGGGACCTGCCAAGCCCGCCGCAAAACTCCTTGAGTTATCAGCGGAGCTCCCTCCGAAGGGCAGAAAGACGGGTACCAGGAAGGGCAAGGAGGCGGCGAGCCCAAAGCAGCGGGAGATTCGTAGCGGGGGCAACGATCACAATGGTGGTGATCTGCTTCTCGATCTCTGACGAGAGCTTTTTAAGCACCGGACACAAGGCTTTTGTGTGCTTGTGATTCTTCCCGGATTCTCGAGGTCATGCCGCTTCCACGGCATGATCTGCATTCAGTTTCATTTTGCCCGTTGGCACCGCTCCGTGAAAAAGAACAAATTGCTGATTTCGGGGGGCGTCCGCTCGATCACGCCGTCCGCCCCCGTCAAATGCAATCAGTTCAACACCGGTTCGCCAACGGTGATGCGTTGCTCGCCGTCGTCGAACAGATGGACGGCATCGTGGAGCGGGGCGATCCGCAGGATATCGCCGGGGGCTGCTCTGATCCGCTCCCGGAACACACAGCTGATGGTCTGGGTGCCAAGACGGGCAATTACCAATGTTTCGGATCCCGTCGGCTCGACCACGGCAGTCGTCACCTCGATCCCGTTGGGATCGAGCGCGAGGTGCTCGGGGCGAATACCGTAGGTGACGGCGCCGGAAGGGCGCCGCTCGCTCGGCAGGATAAGCCCGTCTGTCGTCCGAAAACCTTCATTCGTCATGTTACCCCTGATGAAGTTCATGGCGGGTGAGCCGATGAAACCGGCGACGAAGAGGTTGCTCGGGCGGTCGTAGAGTTCGAGCGGCGAGCCGGACTGCTCGATCAGGCCGTCCTTCATCACGACAATCTTGTCCGCCATTGTCATCGCCTCGATCTGATCGTGTGTGACGTAGATCGTTGTTGTCTTCAGCCGCTGATGCAGTTCCTTGATCTCCGTGCGCATCTGGACGCGGAGCTTTGCATCGAGGTTCGACAGCGGCTCGTCGAACAGGAAGACGGCAGGGTCCCGAACGATCGCGCGGCCCATGGCAACACGTTGCCGCTGACCGCCCGACAGTTGCTTCGGATAGCGTTCCAGGAGGGCCTCAAGGCCGAGGATCTTGGCGGCATTGCCGACGCGCTGATCGATCTCCGTCTTCGCCATACGCTTCAGCCGCAGAGAGAACCCCATATTCTTGGCGACCGTCATATGCGGATAGAGGGCATAGTTCTGGAACACCATGGCGATGTCGCGATCCTTCGGCGCCAACTCGTTGACGATATGCTTGCCGATCTGGATCTGGCCCGAGCTGATGTCTTCCAGACCCGCGATCATCCTGAGAAGGGTGGATTTTCCGCAGCCCGAGGGGCCGACGAGAACGACGAACTCGCCGTCACGGATATCGACCGACACACCTTTGATGGCTTTGAAGGCACCGTAATCCTTGCGCGCATCGTTCACTCTAACATGAGCCATTTTTGTCCTCCCCAATCGCTCTCAGAGCTTGTCCAACACGTTTCTGAGGTAGGCGAGGCCGAGGCGTTCCCCCTCTTTTCGCGCTTCGAGATCCTTGCCCGGCCATCCGTAGGCGGCGTCCTCATGCTCGATCGAAAGCGTACCGTCGAAGCCGTTGCTCCGCGCCTGGCGCAGGAAACGCTGCCAGTCGAGAAGGCCCTTGCCCGGCAGCTTGTATTGCCACCAGCCCTTGCCGTGATAGCCGACGGCCTGCTGGGTGGCGGCATCGATTGCGGTATCCTTGGCATGGAGAATGGCAATGCGATCCTTGACCGCGTCCATCGCCGCATAGGGATCGACGCCGATGCGGATGAGGTGGGACGGGTCGAATTCAAGACCGAAGCGTCGGCTTGGTATGCGCTTGAAGAGCTCCTGCCAGCCCTTCGGCGTTGTCCCGACGAAATTATCCTTGGGGCCGGGCCAGTTTTCGATTGCGAAGACGAGACCGCTTGATGTCGTCTTGGCAATCAGTTCGTTGGCAAACGCGGCAAAATCATCGTAGTTGGCTTCGTCATCGGCACTATCGTCGCGTCCAGGAAAGATCACGAAGATCGGCACGCCCGCTTCGCCGATCGCCTGGGCAAATTCCTCCGTTCGGACGCGAAGCGCGCCGCGCTTGCCGCTGTCGGCATCGAGCTGGTTGCCGAAATAGGTAATCGAGGAGACGAAGAGGCCGTGGTCGCGAGCAAGTGCGACGGCAGCCTGCACCTTGTCCGGCGTCTTGATATGGCCACCGACATCGATCTCGATCGCGTCGAAACCTGCAGATGCCGCGAAATGCACCACTTCCTCGAGCGGCCGGTCGTTGAATGTCGACGTATAAAAGCCAATCCTCATCAAAATCCTCCCAGCGGCCCTGCCGGCCGTATTAATTGCTCAAACGATCCATGAATTTGAGGGGCGATCGGGTGCGTTGCACAGCATCGGCGGATGCCAGCATCAAGGCCGCTGCCATCGGCATTGCCGCCGCACCGAGGGCTGAAGCATCCTCGCCGATCGAGGCACGATGCAGCGTAGGCAGAGTGCTGTCTCCAGCCGTCAGATGTTCGTGAACGTACCGCAGCAACTCGTCGATCATGCGGATCGGCAGCCTGCCGCCAATGATGATGGCGTCGGGATCGACGATCATGCCGATATGCTTGACCGCCACGGCAAGGTGAGCGCTCATTTCCTTCAGCCACTTCGACACCAGAGCCTTGCCGCGCGCATCGAGCGTCAGGAGATCCTGAGGCACGCTTGCATGGACGCCGTGCTCGCCAAGAAACTTGTAGAGAAAAAACATCGTCACCACCTCGCCGAGAAGATCGACCTTCGGTGCGGTCTTGTCCCGGTCGTCGGCAATCGGCAGCCAGCCGATTTCGCCGCTCAGCGCCATGGCGCCGCGATGGCCGTTGCCGTCGAGAACGAGCCCTCCGCCAAGGCAGGCATTGATGGCGATATAAAAGAAGCTGCGGCTTTCCGCCCCGAGGCCATAGTCGAGCTCCGCAAGTGCGGCCGCATTGGTCTCATTTTCGATGAAAACCGGATGCTGCGTCAGGTTTTCGAGTGCTGTGCGTACATCGAATTCCATCCATTCCGAATAGTCTTCGGGCATGCCGAGGAAGGGGATCTCCCCGAGCCAGTCGGGCATGGCGAGCCCGATGCCGGCCAGGTGCGCATCGTCGATCAGCCGGCTTCGCTGGAAATGCGATATTGCATCGGCCGTCAGCTGCATGAATTCGGCAGGGCGCACATAGCGCTTTTCATGGTGAACGCGCGCGCGCACGTTGCCGACGGCATCGACGGCGACAATCGTCAGGTGATCGCGATCGATATTGATGCCGATTGCGAAAAACGCATCGGGGTTGATTTCGAGCTCGATTGCCGGCTGGCCTCTCAACCCATGGCGCCGGCGAGCCTCGATGATCAGGCCTTCGTCGAGCAGGCGATCGACGATCCGTGCGATCGCCGGCTTGGTAAACCCGGTCTGCCGCGCAATTTCGGCACGCGAAATCGGTGCCTGCCGATGGACGCAACGCAGCACGACGGCCCTGTTGTGCTCGCCCGCATCCTCGACATTGGCCCCCGTCAGATCGGGGGACAGTCTGGCGCCGGTCATCTGGTTCATGGTCGGGATCCTCTATCAGCCACGGACACGCAAACCGACCTTACCCTTTCACCGCGCCGCTGGTCATGGCGCCGAGGATCAGCCGCTGGAGCGACAGGAACGCCACGATCGCCGGTACGACGGAGATCAGGCAGGCGGCCGCAAGCAGCTGGATGGACGAGTCGGTCTGCATGCCACGGAAGTTAAAGATCCCGACGCCGATAGGCATCAGATTGTTTTGCGTCAGCAGAAGAAAAGGCACGAGGAACTGCGACCAGCCGGCAATGACGGTGATGATGAAGACGGAAGCAATGCCCGGCGCCGAAAGCGGCAGGACGATCCGCCAGAAGACCGAAAACCGATTGCACCCGTCGATCATCGCAGCTTCATCGAGGCTGCGCGGAATGCCGTCTATCGTGCTCTTCAGCAGCCACGTTGCGAGCGGTACACCGAGGGCAATATAGACCATCGTCACCGCAAAATGCGTATCGAGCAGGCCGAGACGGTTCATGTAGCGGTAGAGCGGCACCATGATGACAAGGGGCGAGATCATCTGGAACAACAAGAGCCCCATCATCGACAGGCCCTTGCCGCGGAACTGGAAGCGGGAGAACGCATAGGCCGCCGGCAGGGCGACGACCAGAACGCCGAAACCGCTGAGTGCTGCGAGCTTCAGGCCGTTCCAGAGATAGATCGGGAAGTAGCTGTTGTTGAGGACGGTCACGAAATTATCGATCGTCGGATTGTGCGGTATATAGCGTGCCACGCCGCGATAGATTTCGCGTTTGTCACGCACGGCCATCGACAGGAGATAGGAGAGTGGACCGGCGAAGAAGATGAACATCACCAGCATGAAGAGGTAGCTCAGGAAGTCGCCGAAGCGCGTGCCGGTACGCCTGCTCATTGCTCTTCCTCCTTCGGCAGGAACGATGCGTAAACGACGGCAAGCCCGAGGCTGATGATCAGCATCAGCACGGAAAGCACGCTGCCGCCGGAAAGGTCGTAATTGCGGAAGACGATGTTGAATACGTAAAGCGAGATCACCTCGGTCGCACGTCCCGGCCCGCCGCCCGTCAGCGTGATGATCGCATCGAACGTGTTGAGCGTCATGATCGTGATGAGGATCATGTTGACGAGCATGGCTGCACGCAGCTGGGGGAGGGTGATGAAGAAGAACTGTTGCGGGCCTGTTGCGCCGTCGACATCAGCCGCCTCATAGAGCGAAGGGTCGATCGATTTGAGGGCGGCGTACATGACGACCATCGAGAAGGCCGTGCCGCGCCAGATGTTCGAGATCAGCGCCGACCATGGCGCGATCGCCGGATCGGATAGCCATGCGACGGTCGGCAGGTGCATGAGCCGCAATATGCTGTTCAGCGCCCCATACGGAGCTTCCGAAAACAGCATCTGCCAGATGATGCCGCCGGCAATGCCCGGGACCACCCAGGCGACAAGCGCCGTGGTGCGCAGGATCGTCGTGCCGAACAGTCCGCGTTTTTCACCTCTGATGACGACGACGGCGACGGCGAGACCAAAGATCTGCTGTCCAATGACACTGCCGCCAACGAAGATAAGGGTCGCCCACATGATGTCGGGCAATTGCGGTGAGCTCAGCGCATTCGATATCGTGCCGAGCGTATAGACCGGATTGTCGCCGATCAGCGTCGCATTGGTGAAGGACAGACGAAAAACGTCGATCACGGGGTAGAGATAGAAGATGCCGATGACAATGATCACAGGCATGATCCAGGGCAACGGCGCCCCGGCAAAACGGCGCATGAACGATCTGCTGTGAGGCGGGCTGGCAGCCTCGATGGCAATGGGGCTCATTGGGCTTCTCTGTCCGGGTTTGACATGACCGGCGGCGCCCGTCACGGGCGCCGCCATGATCTCAATCGTCAGAGACGCTTGTAAGCCTCCATCGTCGCGTTGAACGCGCCGTCCAGCGCCTCTTCCGGCTTCTTGGTGCCGGACAGCACGTCGCCCATCATGATCTGGATCTGGTTGGAGATTTCCGGATAGATCGGGGCGCCCGGACGGGCCTGACCATCGACGAGAGCCCCGGCGAAGGTCTTGTTGGCTTCGGTCGCGAAGACATCATATTTGTCGAAGAGCGACTTGCGCGTCGGCAGCTGCTGCTGCAGCGCATTGGCCGGTCCCATATAGACTTCGCGGGCAAGGTTGGCACACATTTCCACCTTGTCCTTGTCCTTGCTGAAGGAGGCGATCGTCCATCCGCCGGTGCCTGTCGAACGTTGATCTGCGGTCGGGCCGGGGATCGGCGAGAAGGTCCAGTTCTTGAACTCCTCTTCGTCGAGCGTGACCTTCAGCTGGGCATACTGCCAGTTGCCACCGATGAAAAGCGCAGTGGTTCCGGCTGCTGCGGCGGCGTTGAGGTCGTCATAGTTGCCGATGGTCGTCACGCGTTTGGGCGCTGCACCGGAATCGACGAGGTCCTTGTAATAGGTCAGGGCCTTGAGGAATTTCTCCTTGTTTTCACCTTCACCGAAGATTGGCTTGCCGGAATCGTCGACGAGCTTGCCGCCAAGCGCCCAGTAGTTCGCCAGCCAATCGAAGGTGGAACCTTCATAGCGACCGGCATTGAAGAGTATGCCCTCCATGCCCTGTTCGACAGAGGAAAGCCCGGCCTTCTTCAGGTCGTCCCAGGTTTGCGGTGCATCGGCAATGATGGATTTATTGCGGTAGAGCACGCGAAGATCCGTGTCCCACCACCATGCACGGATCGTCTGGTCCTTGTCGGTAATGCCGTCGCGGATGAAGGGGAACAGGTCGGCGACTTCTTCCTTCGAGAAATAGGGGGTGAAGTCGGCAAGCACATGGTTGACCATGAACTGCGAGAGCACGAAGGAGTCAACTGCGGCGCAATCCGGAGCGTTGCCGGCTTTGGCCTGTTCCAGCATCTTGGCCTGTTCGGTGCCGATATCGGCCGACATGAACTGCATCTGCAGCTTCCAGTCGGGATGCTTCTTTATGAAGTCGACGAAAAGTTTCTGATAGCCTTCGGCGATTGCCGGATCGGCATTGTTGGGACTGTCGTTGGTGAGCCGGACGACAAGGGTTTTTGGTGCGTCGGCAGCGCCGATCCTGTCTTTTGTCGCAAGCTCCTGGGCAAATGCGGCAGGCACTGAAAATAACATTGTGCTCAGCGCTAATGCGCCGATGAACGCTCTCTTCATGATGGGTCTCCTCCCCATTTTAAACGGATACAGCCTGGTGGTCAGTTGACCTCTCCTCAATTCCATGCTGCATTAATTAGATTAAGTTACTTTGATTTGATGTCAAGCCGCAGCTTGGGAGGATTGAGATGCCGGCGACATTCAACACAAGTTAGCGCGCGCCAGCCGCATTTCCCGATCACAGAAAATCGAGCCATTTCGGGCATCCGCAATGGCGTGGTGAGGTCTTTGCCCCGGCTGCGTGAGGTGGCCGAACCTGACATCTATGGAGGATAAGATGCGCTTACTCATTCTCGGCACTGGCGGGATGGCCAACCAGCATGCTGCAAATTTCAAGGCGATCGACGGCGTCAGTGTGGTGGGAGGCGTCGACGTCGTTCCCGAACGGCTGGCGGCCTTCTGTTCGGAACACGGCATTCCCAACCATTTCAGTTCGCTGGAAGAAGCTCTTGCGTGGGGCGAGTTCGATGCCGTTGCCAACGTCACGCCTGACCGCATTCACCACTCGACGACACTTCAGGCGATCGCGGCCGGCAAACATGTCTTCTGCGAAAAGCCGTTGGCGACCGACGCCACCAAGGCGATGGAAATGACCGATGCCATCGAAAAGGCCGGCAAGGTCGGGATGGTCAACTTCACCTATCGCAATTCTCCCGCCCTGCAGAAAGGCCGGCAGATGGTCCTTGCCGGCGAGATCGGCGACGTGCGCCATGTCGAGGCATCGCACTTGCAGAGCTGGCTCGTCGGGCGCCATTGGGGCGATTGGAAAACAGAGAGCAAATGGCTGTGGCGGCTCAGCAAGAAGCACGGCTCGAACGGCGCGCTCGGGGATATCGGCATCCATATCGTCGATTTCGCGTCCTACGGGTCGGGATTGGACGTCGCCCATGTCTTTGCGCGGCTCAAGACCTTCAACAAGGCTCCGGGTCACAAGATCGGTGAATATGATCTCGATGCGAATGACAGCTTCACGATGAATGTCGACTTCACGACCGGGGCGATTGGCACCATCCAGGCGACGCGAACCGCTGCCGGCCAGATGGATCAGTTGCGTCTCCGGGTCTATGGCGAGACAGGCTCGGTCGAGATGATCTACGATACAGGAAAGTCGACGCTTCGCGCCTGCCTTGGTGAAGACGTTCACACCGCCACATGGCGCGATATTCCCTTCGACCCGGTCGAAACCAATTACCAGCGCTTCGTGCAGGCGGTGAGGGCGGGCAAGACGCAGGAGCCGTCGTTCCGCCGCGCAGCGAATATCCAGAAGGTGCTCGACAAGGCGCTTGCCTCGGATGCCAGTCACAGAGACGAGGCGCTTGGCTGAGCCGACTTGGGCCGGTTCACGCTGATACCGGCGGCAGCAGGGTGTTGAGGAAGGGCAGCAATGCCGCCCCTAGCGCCACGCCGCCGCCACTGAAGCTTGCCGGCTTCATCGGCGAAATCCATGGCGTCAGGAAGGGACGCTTGGATGTGTCGCGCCGTTCGACGGAGAGCTGGTGGATCAGCGCTTCGATGACGCTTCGCGGCAGGTCGCCGCCGATCATGATGACACCTGGCGCGATGAAGCCGGCCATGGCGATGATGGGATCAAGCAGGTGGCTTGCGGCATCGCGGATCCACTGCGTCAATTGAGGTGAAGACGGCTCCTCGCCCGCGACGAGCCGCCCGAACTCGTCCTCGCTGACCAGTGCGCGCAGGGCGCCGAAGCCGACCACGGCGTTCAGCCGGACATTGTCGGGGCCGGTCAGCATTTCGCCGATACTGCCCGCGCGTCCGTGAACACCGGAATAGGGGATACCGCGAACGAGGAAGCCGGCCTGGACATCTTCATCGATTATGATCATCGCCAGTCCGCCTTCGGGGGCGGGCGCGCCGATGGTGCGCTCGGCAAGCAGGCTTGCGGTGCACTCGTTTTCCACGTGGCTGGCCGGAAGCGTCGATGCTGCGTCGAGTTCATCGCTTTCCGCTGCCGTCCAGTCATTGGACCCGATCCCCAGGCCGATGATCGGCAAGCCGACATGCCGGCCGATCATGTTTTCCGTTACCGAAAGGATTGACGGGACGCGCGTTGCCGGGGTGAGGGGAAAATATTCGCGATCATGGACCTGGCCGCTGAGATCGATCAGCACCGCTTCGCCTCGGCTTTGGCGAACCCTGATACCGATCGAGAAGGCTCCATCCGGCCGCAGGGCAAATTCCGCCGCAGTGGCGCTGTTGCCCGCGCCGTTGCGGCGGTGCGACGTCACCAATCCTCCGTCACTCAGGCGGCGCAGGATATTGGTGATGCCCGGACCGGTAAGCCCGGAATGCTGGCCAAGTTCCGTCCGGGTCAACGGACCATGTCGGCGGATCGCTTCCAGGATGACGCGGATATTTCTGTCGGCGATTTCTCCCGACCGCAGACCGATTGTTTTACCCCGCGTAACGGCCGTTTCCTCTGCCTGACGTCGCCGCGGCCCGGATCGAAGATACCGCATGACCGTCTTCCCTAAGCACCTGAATGCTTGTGTATCACAGGCAAAACTCTAGCAACTTATTTCTTGTGCGCTTGACGTGAAAACAAAGTTACTTAATCTAAGAGCCGCCACGCGTTTCGGTTGGAGGAGACGGGACGCGGCGCCTGCGGCTCATTTGCGCGACCTGATTTTCTCCCCGCCCGTCAGTTGCTTTTTTCCAATAGGACCCGTCATGTCTCTCACTATCGCCCAACGTCTCGATCGTCTGAAAGTCCGTACAGCCGAACTTGCTCACTGGCGCGACCGACAAAGCGCTGTGATCGACGGCTGGACCTTCGACGGCGAGCCGATCGCCCATCATCAGGATTGGCCGCACCGCAACGGAACGGCTCATTTCGCGGCGTCCGCGGCCGCACCGCGCGATTGGCCAATCGAACAGGTTCGCGTGCAGCTCGATCTCGGTGGCGAAAGCTTGATTACATTGCACTATCCGGGCGGTGAGGCCGAGACATTCGGGCTCGACCCCTACCATCAGGAATTCCCGATCAAGGGCAGGGAGTTTTCAATTGCGACCGAAAGCGTTGCACGCTTTCCCTTCGGCGAGCCGAACCGGGCACCGAAGCTCAACAGGGCGCGGCTGATCTGGCTGGATGAACCGGTCCATAAATTGCACCTTCTGTTGCGGCAGCTCGGCGAAGCCGCCGATGTGCTGGAAACCCATGAGGTCTTGCCGCACCTCATCGAGGCGGCCGAACAGGTGCTGCGCAGCCTGGACTGGCCCTCGGATACGTCAGCCTATATTTCGCGCACATCCGGTGCGGTCATGCAGCAGAAGATCTGGGAACTGCCGGAACTGCAGGAAAACCCGGCCGGCCTGACGGAAACACAAAGTGCTTCGGCCGCAGCGGCCTACGATCAGCTGGTCGCGCGTCTGAAAGAGCTTCAGAAGCGGTTCCCGCCGAATGGCGAGCTGTTGCTGACTGGCCATGCCCATATCGACCTTGCCTGGCTCTGGCCCTATCGCGAGACGCGCCGGAAGATGCGCCGCACGTTCAATACCGCGCTCTCGCTGATGGAGCGGTCGGACGACTTCCGGTTCAACCAATCGACCGCTCATTATTATGCGCAGATGGAAGAGGACGATCCGGAGCTTCTCGAGCGTATCAAGAAGAAGGTCGCCGAGGGCAAATGGGAAACGGTCGGCGGAATGTGGGTCGAACCCGACACCAACATGCCGACCGGCGAAAGTCTTGCGCGGCAGGTGCTTTACGGGCAGCGCTATTTCGAAAAACATTTCGGCCTGCGCCACACTGTCTGCTGGCTGCCTGACTGTTTCGGCTTTTCGGGCGCCTTGCCGCAGATCCTGAAGCTCGGCGGAATCGACAGCTTCTTCACCATCAAGGTGAACTGGAGCGAGACCAATCATATTCCATCCGATCTTTTCTGGTGGAAGGGCCTCGATGGAAGCAAGGTTCTGACCCACACATTCGACAATCCCATGCATGGCTATAATGGTTTCGTGCAGCCGGATTGCTTCGTGCCGACCTGGAAGAATTTCCGCGGCAAGACGCAGCACGACACGTCGCTCCTGGCAGTCGGCTATGGCGATGGCGGCGGCGGCGTGACACCTGAAATGGTCGAGCGCGAAGTGCAACTGCGCGACTTTCCGGCGATCCCGAGTGCGCGCTGGGGCACGGTGAAGGGCTTTTACGAAAAGGCCCACCGTACTGCGGAGGAAAAAGAGCTTCCGGTATGGGACGGGGAAATCTACCTTGAACTGCACCGTGCGACGCTGACCTCGCAAAGCGGCGTCAAGCGCAAGCACCGGCAGGCCGAGCGGGCGCTCATTACGGCGGAGACGATCGCTTCACTTGCGCATCTGCTGGGTGCCGGTAAGCCGGAAAGCCTGGAAGCGGACTGGCGCGTCGTCCTCAAGAACGAGTTTCATGACATCCTGCCGGGATCGAGCATTCGCGAGGTCTATATAGATGCCGAGCAGGAGCTTGACGGCGTGATCGTCAATGCCGGGGCAGATCAGGCCAAGGCTTTGAAGGCGCTGTCGTCCCAGCTTCCGGCAGGCGGACTGACGGACGCGGTCATTGCCGTTAATCCGTCGCTCGCGCCGCGACCCCTGACCGCCAGGCTTTCGGATGGAACGGTCTTGTCATCTGCCGATATTGTCGCTCCGCTTTCCGTCGCAGTCTTCGATCGCAGGGCATTGAAGCCGGCCGGCATGCTGAAGGCCGATGCGCACAGCCTCGAGAACGAACATCTGTCTGTCGTCATCGGCAAGGAGGGCGCCGTTTCGAGCCTCGTCCACAAGGCAACGGGCAGGGAGGCGGTCGAAGGCGGCGCCAATCAGCTCTGGGTCTATCCGGCCGATAAGCCACGCAACTGGGACGCATGGGATGTCGATGCCGACTATGCGGAAAAGGCCGTCCGCCTCGACAAGCCCGAAAGCATCACACTTGTCGAACAGGGGCCGCATCGCGCGGCGATCCGTGTCGTCCATCGATACCGGAACTCGACGGTCACCCAGCTTTACGCGCTGACCGCGAATGGCCGCAGGCTCGATATCGAAACGACGATCGACTGGCACGACCGGCGCACTCTGCTGAGAACACTGAACCCTGTCGCCGTGCGGTCCCGCACTGCCACTTTCGAATGCGCCTTCGGTATCGTCGAGCGCCAGACGCATACGAACACTTCCTGGGAACAGGCGATGTTCGAAGCTGCCGCGCACCGTTTCGTCGATCTCAGCGAGCCGGGCTTCGGTGTCGCGCTGCTGAACAATGCCAAATACGGGCATAGCGCACGCGGCAATGTCATCGGCATGAGCCTCGTGCGCTCGCCGATTTATCCCGATCCGCTCGCCGACGAAGGCGAGCAGAGCTTTACCTATGCGCTGATGCCGCATGAGGGCGCCTGGCATGAAGGCGGGGTCCTGCAGGAGGCAATCGATCTCAACCAGCCGCTCGTTACCGGCGAGTCAACCGGGCTCTCGGCAGGCACGTTGTCGCCGCTCGGCGTCGAGGGCATACCGGTCGCCTTTTCGGGACTGAAGTCGGCGGAGGATGGAGAGGGCCTTATCCTGCGGCTTTACGAGCCGGCAGGCCGCCGCGGGCAACTTTCGCTTGCCCTGCCCTCCGGATGGCAGTCTTCGGGACCTCTGAACATCCTCGAAGAGCCGATCGAACGTGCAGGCCCTGCCGACATCATGCCGTTTGAAATCCGGACCTGGCGGCTGCAACAAAGCTGATCGCGATCGCGGCGCCTGTCCGGGGAGGATGCGGAAAAGAGGCCGCGGCGGCTAGATAACGATCGGATGATGATGTTCTTGGTCGGATTTCAACATGTCGCAGTGGCCCAGTTCGTATCGGGCACTATCTTCGGGTCTGTCCTTTCACCAGACCCGAGGAAACGATCATGACGGAATCCGTAAAATCCGTACCGGCGCCCCGCGATCAGCACCTTCGCGACATGGCCGATTGCATCCGGTTCCTCTCGATGGATGCCGTCGAGAAGGCCAAGAGCGGGCACCCCGGCATGCCGATGGGCATGGCGGACATCGCCGTCGTGCTCTTTTCCGAATTCCTGAAATTCGATGCCGAGGACCCCTACTGGTTCGATCGGGACCGTTTCCTGATCTCCAACGGGCACGGTTCGATGCTGCTTTACAGCCTGCTCTACCTGACCGGTTACCAGGATATGACGATCGATCAGATCAAGAATTTTCGTCAAATCGACAGCAGGACGGCAGGTCATCCCGAATATCGTCATGCGACGGGCATCGAGACGACCACCGGGCCGCTCGGCCAAGGCATTGCCAATTCGGTCGGTTTTGCACTTGCCGAGCGCATCATGAACGCCAGGTTTGGCGACGATCTTTCGAGCCACTACACCTATGTGTTCCTGGGTGACGGATGCCTGATGGAAGGCATCAGCCAGGAGGCCATATCGCTTGCCGGCCACTTGAAGCTCGGCAAGCTGATCGCATTCTGGGACAACAATTCGATCTCGATCGACGGGGCGACAAGTCTGGCGGAATCCGACGATCAGCCGGCGCGTTTCCGTGCATCGAACTGGCATGTGCAGGAGATCGACGGACACGATACGGACGCCATCCGCAATGCGATCGTCGAAGCGCAGCGGGTCACCGATCGGCCCTCATTGATTGCCTGCAAGACCATTATCGGTTTCGGCTTTCCGACGCGCGCAGGTACGCAGAAGGCTCATAGCGACGCGCCGGGCGAAGAGGAGATCGCCGGCGCCCGCAAGATTCTGGGCTGGACCGCGCCTCCCTTCGAGATCCCGTCCGGCCTGATGGAAGACTGGAGGAAGATCGGCGCCAAGGGACGCAACGCCCGGATGGCTTGGGCGGTCCGGGTCCAGACGGCGAAGGCGGATGTTCGCGCTGACTTTGAGCGCCGCATGAAAGGCGAGCTGCCTTCAGACTGGACCAGCGCAATAGAAGCAGCAAAACAGGAGCTTCTGTCTGCCGACAAGGATTTGGCGACCAGACAGGCGAGCGGGATTGTTCTCAACCACCTTGCCGAAGCCCTGCCCGAGCTTCTCGGCGGATCGGCGGACCTCACACCGTCGAACAATACGAAAGCCAAATCCATGGTCGAAATTGCGCCGGGCCAGTATAATGGATCCTATATCCATTATGGCGTGCGCGAACATGGAATGGCCGCGGCCATCAACGGGATTGCCCTTCATGGCGGGCTGATCCCTTACGGCGGCACCTTCCTGACCTTTTCCGACTACGCTCGTCCGTCCATCCGGCTGGCGGCAATGATGGCGGTGCGTTCGATCTTCGTGATGACGCATGATTCGATCGGTCTCGGCGAAGATGGACCGACGCATCAGCCCGTCGAACATCTGACGGCGCTGCGCGCCATTCCGGGCCTTGCCGTGTTCCGTCCGGGCGACCCGATCGAGACGGCGGAATGCTGGCAGGCCATTCTCGATGCCCCGCGGCAGGCAGCCCTGATTGCTCTATCCCGCCAGCCCATGCCGCTTCTGAGGAGGCAGCCAGGCCCACTCAACCTGTCGGCAAAGGGCGGATATGTTCTGCTCGAGGCTGAAGGTGGCGCGCGCGAACTGACCATCATGTCGACGGGATCGGAATTGCACCTTGCTGTCGAAGCAAGGGCGAGCCTTCAGGCGGAAGGCGTTCCGACCGCGGTCGTGTCCATGCCGTGCCGGCTGCTGTTTGAGGCGCAGGCACCGGACTACAAGCGTGAGGTTCTCGGAGACGGGACCGCGCGCGTCGCGGTGGAGGCCGCCGTCCAGGATAGCTGGGACCGATATATCGGGCTCGATGGCCGGTTCGTCGGCATGCACAGCTTCGGCGCGTCCGGCAAGATCGACGATGTCTACAGGAAATTCGACATCACCACCGACGCAGTTGTGAAAGCCGCGCGGGGAACGCTGGGGCTTCGCCGTCGGTGAGTTGTTGGCGATTGCGGACGATTTGTGATCCCAATTGCTCTCTGCGCATGCGCTTCTGCATTATCAGGGATAAGACTATTTCGTCATCCGCTCTGTAAGATGTACTCGCGACGGCGATGGTTCGAAATCATCTGCGAAATATTGCGTTTCATGGGCCACCAGCCCGTCGCGAAATTCCATGATGCTGACGACGTATGAGGGTACATCGTCATAGGTGAGTGTAAATTCGGTGACCCAAAGATCGCCGTTACCGACAATTCGTCGGACGGTGAACCGCTTCTTGTTTGGCTGAACAAACCGGCTTTGTTGAATATTGTGCCGACCGCGAATCCGCTCTCCTGATTGCGGATAATCCAGCAAGGCGTCGTCGTGATAGATCTCGTGTTCGGCATCGAAATCGCTCGCGTCCGAAGCCCGCCAATGGCGCTCCAATCTTTCCTGCACCGTTTGATCTTTCAATGGGATCTCCAACCTTCGTTTGCCGCCCTCATCCTCAGGGCGCCGAAATGGTGAGTTCGATCGCTGATCGTTCGAAGGATACGCTTGCCGAGAGCTGCCGGCAATTTGCTGATTGTGCGTATCAGCGCGGGGCCGGTACACGCTGATACATTTCAGCCGATTTTCGAAATATCTAGGACACGTGGATCCCTGAAATCACTCTCCGTTAACAGGCGCCGCGAATGTGGCAGCAATTGAAGGAGAGTGTTTCATGACCAAGGCCGACAATGTTTCAATTCGGCGTAGTGTTTCCGATCGAGCGATCGCCATGGCGTTTGGCTCTCTGTTGCTCGTTCCGGTGATCTATGCACTTCCGGTCGATGCCGCCGATCTTGCGTCGAGTGTTGCCACAACAGCGGTGAGCGCGGACGAAAGTGTCCGCCCGTTTCAGGTCCACGTGCCGCAGTCGCAGCTTGACGACCTGCGCAGGCGCATCGCCGACACCCGATGGCCGGACAAGGAGACGGTCGGCGACGACTCCCAGGGTATTCAACTGTCACGCGTTCAGGATCTTGTTCGCTATTGGGGTACAGAGTACGACTGGCGCAAGACCGAGGCGCAACTCAATGCATTGCCGGAATTCGTCACCACGATCGACGGTGTCGACATCCAGTTCATCCATGTTCGTTCGCGCCATCCTAACGCTCTCCCGATCATTCTGACTCATGGCTGGCCGGGGTCGATATTTGAATTCATCAAGACCATAGGCCCTCTCACGGACCCGACCGCATATGGCGGCCGGCCGGAAGATGCGTTCGACGTCGTCATCCCATCGATACCGGGCTACGGATTTTCCGGAAAGCCGACCGATCAGGGCTGGGGCCCGGACCGGGTTGCCCGCGCCTGGGATGTCCTGATGAAACGGCTCGGTTATGACCACTATGTCTCTCAGGGTGGCGATCATGGTTCGGTGATCTCCGATGCGTTGGCGCGTCAGGCGCCGAAGGGTCTGCTGGCAATCCATCTCAATATGCCCGCGACGGTGCCGGGCGACCTCATGAAGGCTATCAACAGCGGGGACCCGGCTCCTGCGAGCCTGTCGTCGCCGGAGCGGGACGCCTATAATTCCCTGAGCACCTTCTTCGGACGAAACGCTGCCTATGGCGCGATAATGGTGACCCGGCCGCAGACGATCGGCTATTCGCTTTCCGACTCGCCGGCTGGCCTGGCGTCCTGGATCTACGAGAAGTTTGCCCAGTGGAGCGACAGCGGCGGCGTTCCTGAACGCGTATTCTCCAAGGACGAAATGCTTGATGACATCACGCTCTATTGGCTGACGAACTCCGGCGCATCGTCTTCGCGGTTCTACTGGGAAAACAACAACAACAACTTCAGTGCCGAAACGCAGAAGACGAAGGACATCAAGGTCCCGGTCGGCATCACGGTCTTCCCGAAGGAGATCTATCAAGCGCCGGAAAGCTGGGCCAAGCAGGCTTATCCCTCGCTGACCTACTATCATCAGGTCGAGAAAGGCGGGCATTTTGCGGCCTGGGAGCAGCCGCAGCTCTTCGCCGAAGAAGTAAGAGCCGCTTTCAAGTCCGTACGCTGACAATATCGAAAGGGTGGCCCTCATGCGAGGGCCACCCCAGCCGAACAGGTGACCTGAAAATTTCACGCCCTCTTCGCCCAGATGCCGTCATCAGTGGCTTTGGCAAAAATCGGAAAGCAGCTTAGCACACGTGTGCATTTTGTTTCCTCCTGTCATTCCGGTGTTACGCGCCGGGGCTAGCAAGTCTCAGAACTCATCAGGGGCGCGGCCTCGACAGTGAAGGGAGACAGGGTATGAATAGACGCGAATTTCTGATCACATCGTCGGCGGCTGCGAGCCTTCTCGCCCTTCCGCGCTTTGCCTCGGCCGCCGTAGGCACGATCGACCTCTACAGCGGGTCGGATTCCAATATCATCGACCTGTGGAACAACATCATCCGTCCGGCTTTCGAAAAGGCGCATCCGGAAGTCGCGCTGAAGGTTACCGATGCCGGCGACAACAACGGCCTTCGCGCCATCGGCGACCGCGCTCTCGCTGCGCTTAAGACCAAAACCGATCCGCAGGCCGACCTCTTCGAATCCTTCGATCCGCGCCTTCCGGCCGGCGGTATCGATGCCGGTCTCTGGGTAAAGTTCTCCGCTGAGAATGTGCCCGGCTTCGACCGCGTCAATCCGCTCGCTATCGACACGCCCTACTCATTGCCCTATCGCGGCTCGCAGGTTCTGCTCGCCTATGACAAGACCAAGCTCGACCCGAAGGATGCGCCGAAGACCTGGGAGCAGCTGACGGCCTGGATCAAGGCCAATCCCGGCCAGTTCATCTACAACCGTCCGGACAAGGGCGGTTCGGGCGGCAATTTCGTTCGCCGCGCCATTCATGAAGCAAACGGCCGCGACCCGAAGAAATTCAAGATCGACAACTTCACTGCCGATTTTGCCGAGCAGTCGCTGACGCCGGCCTGGAAGATCCTCAACGATCTCGCGCCGTCGCTCTATCAGAAGGGCGCCTATACCGCCGGCAACACACAGTCGATCCAACTGCTCTCCCAGGGCGTCGTGACCATGGCTCCGGTCTGGTCCGATCAGGTCTTGCAGGCGATCTCGCAGGGTGTCCTGCCCGAGACGACCGGCCTTGTGCAACTTTCCGACCTCGCGCTTTGCGGCGGTTTTTCGGCTATGACGATCTTCACCAACGGTGCCAACAAGGATGCCGCCCTCAAGCTTGCCGCCTTCATGCTGACGAGCGAGATGCAGGAAGCCATCATCACCGAAATCGGTGGTTTCCCGGGCGTTTCCTGGGATCACATTTCCGAAGATCTGCGCAAGAAATATGCCGACGTCATCCCGGCAACCATCCCGACCTTCCCGGGCGGCGATTGGGAAAAGGCGATCAACGATGGCTGGTACCGTACCGTCGCTCCCGGTATCAGCCGCACCTGATGACGGTCGATACGGCGCAGCCTGCGGTCATAGACCGTGCTCAGCCTCTCAGCAGGGGGAGCCTTTACGGGCTCCTCCTCGTCGGCATGCCGGTCTTTCTGGTCGGCTGGCTGATCATCTTTCCGATCTTTTCGGCGGTCGCCACGACCATTTTAGTGCGTCAACCTGACGGAACGACTGCGTTTTCGCTCGCCTCCTACCATTTCTTCTTCAGCGACGCCTACAGCCTGAACAATCTCTGGCTGACGCTCTGGACGACCTTTGTCTGCGGCCTGCTCCTGCTTGCGATCGGCCTTCCGATTGCGCTTTATCTGCGCTTTTCCGGCAGTCGCCTTGCCGGCTATGTGCAGGGTCTCGCGATCTTTCCGATGTTCGTTCCTTCGATCATTCTCTCCTATGCGCTGATCCGCACGATCGGACCGAACGGCACGGTCGACATCCTGCTCAATGCCGTCGGCTTGCCAAAGCTGCCGAGCCCCTATCTGACGCCCTGGGGGCCGGTCATCGGGCTTGTCTGGGACAATCTGCCTTTGACCGTGCTGATGCTGACGGCCGGGCTCACGTCCGTTTCCAACAGTTCCATCGAGGCGGCTCGCGATGTCGGCGCGACGCCTCCAAGGGTCTTCCTCTCGATCATCCTGCCGCGCATGGGCAACTCGCTGCTGGTGACCGCTTCCTTTGCCGTTCTCGGCATATTCTCGGCTTTCACCTTGCCCTACGTGCTCGGCCCCGCCTCGCCAGAGATGATGGGACCCTTCATGCAGCGCACCTTCGCGGATATGAATGACCCGCTGAACGCGCTGACACAGGCGGTCATCAGCTTCGGCTTCTGCCTTCTCTTCGGCATCTTCTATGTCTGGTCGATCGCCCGCAACCGCGAGGGCCGATGATGCCTCAGTCGCCAGCTCTGAAACTCGACTGGACGGGGCTGCTGCTGGCATTGCTGCTGACGCTTTTCATCGCGTTGCCGCTGCTGGTCGTCGCGACCTGGGCTTTCACCGAGATCTGGCGCTACCCTTCCGTCATTCCCCAGCAGTTCGGCCTGCGTTTCTGGTCGCAGACGCTCGCTCGCAAGGATGTCTGGGATGCGCTATTCCTCAGCTTGCGGCTGACGGCGACGGTAACGCTGCTCTCTGCGATCATCTGTCTTCCGGCGGCCTATGCCTTTGCTCGGATGCGCTTTCCCGGCCGCAACATCCTGTTTCTCTCGTTTCTTGCCTCCCATGCCTTTCCGAAATTCGGTCTGCTGGTGGCGATCGCCGGCATCTTCCTGCAACTCGGTCTGATCAGTACCTTCTGGGGTGTGGTGTTGATCCAGCTCGTCGGCACGCTGATGCTGATGATCTGGATCCCGGTCGCGGCTTTCCAGAATGTCGACCGGCGCATGGAGGAGGCCGCGCGTGACGCGGGCGCCACGCCGCTTCGCGTCTTCTGGTCGATCACGCTGCCGCAGGCCGCTCCGACCATATCTGCGGCCCTGCTCCTGACCTTCGTCGGCACCTTTTACGAGACGGAAGGCGCCTGGCTGATCGGTGCGCCGGAGATCCGCACCATGCCGGTGCTGATGATCAGCTTCATCAACAACCAGATCGTCGTGCAATACGGTGCGGTCCTCTCCGTGATGCTTTGGGTGCCGTCCTTTGCGGCATTGATGTTTGCGCGGCGCGTCATCGGGACCGGCGCCTTTGCGCGGGGCTTCGGCGCCTGAGCGCCGGCAGAAAGGATTTAACAATGGCACATCTGGCGATCGAAGGCGTTTCGAAGAGCTTCGGCCATACCTTTGCCGTCAGCGATTTTTCGCTTGAGGTCGGTGATGGCGAGCTCGTCTGCCTGCTCGGCCCGTCAGGTTCCGGCAAATCGACGTTGCTGCGTATGATCGGCGGTTTTGAACGGCCGACCGGCGGCAGCATCCGCATCGACGCAAAGGATGTAACGACCCTGCCGCCGGAACGGCGCCCAACCGGCATGGTCTTCCAGAGCCATGCGCTCTGGACCCATATGGATGTCTTCAACAACATCGCCTTCGGCCTCAAACTGCGGCACCTGCCAAAGACCGAAATTCGAGAGCGCGTCGAGAATGCCCTCGCTCTCGTCGGTCTCGCAGATTACGGGAAGCGCGCGGTGACTCAGCTTTCCGGCGGCCAGCAGCAGCGTGTCGCACTTGCCCGCTCGCTCGTCCTCGAGCCCAAGATCCTGCTGCTAGACGAACCCTTCGCCAGTCTCGACCAGCATCTGCGCGAGCGGCTGCGTGAGGAAGTGCGCGACATCCAGCAGCGGCTCGGCATCACGACATTGTTCGTCACCCACGGTCAGGACGAAGCCCTGGCGCTTGCCGACCGCATCGTCGTCATGCGCGACGGCCGAACGGAGCAGGTGGCGCCGCCGAGCGTCATCTACCGCGAACCGCAGACGGCTTTCGTCGCCGGCTTTATCGGCTCGATGAATTTCGTCGAGAGCGAGATCCGGGATGGGATCTGCACGCATACGCTTTTCGGTTTTTCCATTCCGGTCGCAAATGGTCCCGTGATAGTTGCGATGCGCCCGGAAGCCCTGACTGTGCATCCGGCCAGCGGAGCGGCAGATGCAATCGTCCACCGCGTCACCGACTTCGGTACGCACAAGATCGTCGATATCGATCTCGCCGATGGCACCAGGCTGAAGGCGATGGTTGCGCCGGGCGATATGATCCGGGCCGGAATGACCGTCGCTCCCAGCTGCTCGGGCTTCTTCGCCTTCCGCGACAATGCGCTGATTCACCAGTCGGCTGGCGCACAGGCGGCTGCGTTAATGCAGCCGCTCCATACAGCTTGAACAGTCTCAGGCTTTCGGCTGAAAACCCTCCCGCAGCCAGGGATAGAGTGGCTTGCTTGCTGCCAGGATGTCGCCTTTGCCGGTCACAGCCGCGCCGGAAAACCGTGTGACGACACCGCCTGCTTCCTCGACCATGAGTGCCGAGGCACCGAAGTCATGGACCGACAGGCCGTCCTCGAAGAAGCCGTCCAGTCGGCCGCAGGCGACATAGGCGATCGAAAGCGCTGCCGAACCGAGCCGACGCACGCCGGCGGTATTGGCCATCAGCCGCTTGACGGCGTCGAAATAAAGCTCTTCCGGGACCGCCTTGACCTGGCCGGGGATCGGCAGGCCGGCGCCAACGAGCACGTTCTGGATATCGGCCACCTCAGCGCAATGGATCTGCTCGCCGTTCAGCCAGGCACCGCCGCCGGCCTCTGCACTGAAGAGTTCGTCCTGCATGGCGTCATAGACGACGCCTGAGACGACGCGGCCGGCCTCGGCGATCGAGATCGTCATGCCGAAATGCGGGATGCCCCAGGCGAAATTGGTCGTGCCGTCGATCGGGTCGATATAGATGACCGGCGCGTCCGCGCTGCCCTGCCGGTTGCCGACCTCTTCCTCGCCCTTGATCGCATAGGCCGGAAACGCGCTCATCATTTCCTCGACGATGATCCGCTCGACCGCGACATCGATTTCCGTCTGGTAGTCGCGCGGTGCCTTGTGGACCATCTCGGCGGCCGTACGCCGTCTAAGGCCATTGCGCGCCGTTTCCCCTGCCTTGAGGGCTGTTTCGGCGAGTACGAGAAGGCGGGGCGAGGCTGCCGGCGACAGGCGCGCGGCGGTCGAAGACGATTTCATGAAGACAATCCGTGTGATGACTGGGGATGGCAGGCGGTTCGGTGTTTCTCATTGCAAATGCGCATGATGCTTTTATAAAGCGCGCGCGCAATGGCATGCGGTGTCGGGTCGACTTTCGTTCTAGACTTCTCAGCTCATGCTTTAGCCCGCTCGCCCGCCGGTGCAGCGCAGGATTCACGAAGGATCAGGTTTGGAGAAAAGATCGTCCGCGCACCGCTTGGCGGCGTCCTGCTGGAGATCTCGCTGAGAAGGGTGGAGATGGCCTGCTGCGCCATATCGAGCACCGGGGCGGCAACGACTGTCGGCGGCGGGTTCATGATGTTAGCAAAATCGAAATCGTCTATCCCGATGACCGAGACGTCATCAGGCACTCTGAAACCCAATTCGCGCAGCGCATTCAGGACGCCGAGCGTCATCATGTTCGATAATGCAAAAATCGCGGTCGGCGGATCAGGTTCGCGCATGCGGCGGATCGTGCTGTCATGCGCACGCGCCTGGTCGAAACGCCCCTCAAGCAACAGCCCCGGATCAACGGGCAGGCCATGGGCGGCATGGGCCTGCATATAGCCGGCAAGACGATCTTCACCGGTGATGATGTTGGCGCGTCCCGCAGTGACGGCGATCCGTCTGTGGCCAAGGCTGATCAGATGTTCCGTGGCCATGCGGCCGGCTGCGATATTGTCGAGCTTGATCACGTCATAGGGCAGGCCCTCGATGAAACTGTCGAGCAGGATCGTCGGCACATGGATCTTGTCGACCATGCGGGCGCCATGCTCGGCATCCGAGCGTGTCGGAATGATGATGAGCCCTTCGACGCGCTGCATGCGCATCATGGTCAGGATCTGCTGCTCGCGGTCGTGATCCTCGCTCGTCGAATAGACCGCCGCCATGTAGCCGGCATTGAGGCAGGCGGACTCGACGACCTTGGCGACCTTGGCAAAATGCGGGTTGGTGATATCAGGCAGGATCAGACCGATCAGCCGGGAGCGGCCCATGCGCAGGCTGCGCGCGCCGCCATGCGGGATATAACCGATGTCGCGGACAGCGGCCTCCACCTTGGCGATCACCTCGTCGCTGACGGGCGCTGAACGATTGAGTGCCGCCGATGCCGTCGATATGGCGACACCCGCTCGTTTCGCCACATCCTTGATGGTGGCCATGCATCCTCCAGCTTTTTCTCAGGCCCTCTTGCCACCGGGCCGTTCTGATGCTCTTATACGAAACGTTTCGACTAAGCAAATGACGCCATGCGGGACCGGGGAGGAACTGGGTCCGCAATATTTCAGTAGGAATACACGAAACGTTTCGACCGGTGGAGGCCGGGATACGTGGCAACGCGCCGGAGGAGGCGCATCAGGGAGGATCACATGCATGAGTTCTCGCGGCGTTCGCTGCTGATTTCGTCTGCCGCTCTTGCTGTCGGCGCAAGTGTCGGGCGCGCCTTCGCGCAATCGGATGTCACGGCGACCCTGAAGATGCAGGGCTTCGGCGGTGACGCCGAGCTATCGGCCATGACCAACGCCATTGCGCGTTTCAACAAGAAATACCCGAACGTCAAGGTCGAGCTTTCCGTCGACCCGATTTCGACGGGCTGGGGCGACTACGTCACCAAGGTCTTCAGCCAGTTCAACTCCGGCCAGCAGGCCGATGTCTACGGCACGGCGATCGAGACCTTCCAGAGCTTCTCGTCGCGCGGCCTCTTTCTGCCGCTCAATGATTTCGTTGCCGCCAATCCCGGCTTCTCGGATTTCGCTCCGAGCCTCTTCAAGCAGTCGAGCTACAAGGGGGATATCAACTATATCCCGATCGGCTGGAACAACATCATGATCAACTACAACAGGGATCTGTTCGACAAGGCCGGCATTGCCTATCCCAAGGACGGCAAGTGGACCTGGGATGAGTTCCGCGACGTCGCCAAGAAGCTGACGATCAAGGATGCCTCCGGCAACGTTACCCAGTTCGGTTATGAAGTGCCGAACCAGAACTTCTTCATCCAGCCCTGGTTCTTCTCGAATGGCACGGGCATCATCAACGACGAGTGGACGGCGTCCAACATGCTCGACCCCAAGGTCGCCGAAAGCCTGCAATTCCTGCATGACCTCATCCATGTCGACGGCGTCTCGCCAATCCCCGGCAAGGATACGATGGACAACCAGTTCATGGCCGGCCAGGTGGCCATGATCAGCCGCGGCCACTGGATCATCCAGAGTGCCAAGAACAACAAGCTCAACATGGATGTCGCCATTCCGCCAAGCAAGGAAACCGACACAACCGTGATCGGCTTCGGCGGCTATGCGGTCGCCAAGACGAGCAAGCAGCCGGATCTTGCCAAGGCGCTGATCCTCGAACTGACAAGCGAGGAAACGCAGAAGGAGGAAGGGGAGAAGGGCGGTGGTGTTCCCGGCCGTAAGTCGGCCGCCGAGACGCCGGGCTTCCTGAGCTTCCCGCCGAGTGCCGCGCTCTATTACCAGACGTTGCCGAACACCAAGGCTGTGCCGTCTCCTGCCAATTTCCAGGAAGTCGAGAAGATCTTCATCCGCTATTACACGGCGATGATGGCCGGCGAGGTCAAGATCGCCGACGGCGTGAAGCAGGCGGATGCCGAGCTCAACGCTTCCTTCGAACGGCTGAAGAAGCGCATGGGCGGCTGATCGATCAAGGGTTCTCACGATCTTCCTCCCGCCGTCGCGGCCGGGTGGCAGGTTGCCGTGACGGCATCTGCCATTCCGGGCGCGGCGAATGACAAACCATGTCCGCTATCCGAACCAGGTGCCATGACCGCGACCATTGAAAGACGCCAGACATCGCAGCTGCGCCGTGCGCAGGCTGCAACCGGCTACCTCTTCGTGCTGCCAGCGACAGTGCTTTATCTGACTTTCGTCATCGCGCCGGTCATCGTCACGACGATCCTCGCCTTTGCCTATTACGATCCCATGCTCGGCTCGCAATGGGTCGGTTTCGACAACTTCATTCGCTTCTTCACCGATCAGCGTTCGCTTCAGATCCTCTGGAACACCCTGCGCTTCGCACTCTTTGCCGTCACGTTCAACGTGTCTATCGGGCTTGTGCTGGCGCTGGCACTGAACCGCGCCATGCCGGGCTGGCTGCTCTATTTCTTCAGGCTCGCCTTCTTCCTGCCCGTCATCATCGCTGCAGCCTTTGTCTCGATCGTCTGGACCTATTTCTACGGCGATGATCTTGGCGTCATCAATTATTACCTGCGGCTCATTGGCCTTCCTGGCGTGCGCTGGCTCACCGATGCCGGCCAGGCCATGACCTCGATCATCATCATGGACGTCTGGAAGAATACCGGCTTCTTCATGATCATCTTCATTGCCGCCCTTCAGGGTGTACCGAAGAACATCCTGGAGGCGGCTGTGATGGACGGGACGCCGGCCTGGCGTCAGTTCTTCCGCATCACGCTGCCCTATATCTCGCCCGTCGTTTTCTTCTGCATCGTCTATGCCTCGATCGGTGCTTTGCAGGTGTTCGAATCTATCGTCATCCTGACACAGGGCGGTCCGGGCGACGCCACGCGCTCGCTGTCTATCCAGATCGTCGAGGAAGGCTTCGGCAGTTTCCAGATCGGCTATGCGGCCTCGATCTCTGTCGTCATGACCGTGATCATCCTCATCATCACGGCAATCCAGCAGATCCTCTCGCGTAAGTGGGTGCAGCAATGAGCAATATGATGCAGACTCGCGCCGCCCAACGCTGGATCGACTGGGCGATCATCGCCACCATGGTGGTGATGGCGATCGGCATGCTCTTGCCGTTCCTCTGGCTGTTCTCGATGTCGTTCCGTCCGGTTTCGGATGCCTACAAGCTGCCGCCGAGCTTCCTGCCGCCGAACTTCGATCTCACCAACTACCGGCAGGTACTGGCCTCGCGTGTACCGTTCCTGGAAATCTACTTCAACTCGGTGATGATCGCCGTCATCGTCACCGTCGGCCAGATGGTGACCTGTACGCTTGCGGCCTTCGCCTTCGCCAGGCTGAATTTCCGCGGCCGCGACACCCTGTTTTTCATCCTGCTCATCGGGCTGATGTTTCCAGCACAGGTGACGATCCTGCCGATTTATCTCGGTTATGCGCGCCTCGGCCTGCTCGACAAGCCGATCGGGCTGGCGCTCATGTACCTCACCTCCAGCTTCGGCATCTTCCTGGTGCGGCAATTCATGCTCAGTCAGCCGAAGGCACTGGAAGAGGCGGCGCTTATGGATGGTGCCGGCTATTTCAAGATCTTCTGGCGGATATCGCTGCCACAGCTTCGCCCGGCGCTCTCGGCGCTCGGCATCATCACCTTCACCCAGACCTGGAACTATTATTTTCAGGCGAAAGTGCTTTTGAGCTCGAATGAATCGCTGACGCTTCCGGTCGCGATGGATGTGCTGCGCGGCTACATGGCGTCAGGCAATCTCTCGGTCGTGATGGCCGCAATGAGCATGTCCATCCTGCCCGTCGTTCTCCTCTTTCTCCTCGCCCAGAAATTCGTGATCGAAGGCATCACGATGAGCGGTATCAAGAACTAACATCAGGGATATTGATTTCATGTGGGATGATCTCGCCTCCATAGAACCCCGCTTTGCCTATAAGGGCGAGCGCACGCGCTATATCGCCTTTCCGCTCGGCGGCATCGGCTCCGGCGGCCTGTCTATCTCCGGCAGCGGCCGGCTGATTGATTGGTCAATCCGCAACCGGCCTGCGCTGCAGGGCTATAACGGCTACTCGCATTTCGCCATCAAGGCCGAGAAGAATGGGGAACTCGTCGATGCCCGCGTGCTGAACGGGCCTTATGACCTGAACCCTTCCGGAGCGCCGGGGCTGCGCAAGATGTTCGATGGCTTCGGTCATGGCGCCAACCGCCAGACGCTGGTCGGCGTGCCGCATTTCCGTGAGGTCGATTTCTACGGCCGCTTCCCGACCGCCGATCTCGTGTTCAGGGATCAGCGTTTTCCGGGCGGTGTCAGGCTGGCGGCATTGAGCCCCTTCATTCCCCACAACGACCGCGATTCCTCGATGCCGGTGGCGATGTTCGAATTCGAGATCGTCAACGATACGGCGGACGAACTGACCTACACGCTTGCCGGCACGCTCGGCAATTACGGCTCGAACAGCGGTATCCATACCTTCAGGCAGGAAGGCGGCATCAGCAGCCTGCATCTGACTTCGTCCGATACGACGTTGTCGGCAACACAACGCGGCGATCTGACGATCGCAACGGACGCTGACGATGTCGACCATACGGACCATCATTATCGGGGCCAATGGTTCGATGATCTCTCTGTCTACTGGAAGGAGTTTGCAAGACCCGGTCGCCTGCCGAAACGGCACTATGATGAGCCTCGCACCTCTCGACATATGAGCCTGCAACCGGAACACGGCACGCTCGGTGCCCGCTTCGCCGTCGCCCCTGGCGAACGCAGGAAGGTGCGCTTCGTCATCACATGGAACTTCCCGCATGGGGATGTCTATTGGGCCTATCGCGACAAGCCGGATGGCGCCATTCCCGATCGGCCGACGCCGAGCTGGACGAACTATTATGCGACGCAATGGGCAGATTCCACCGCTAGCGCCACCGAGGCGCTAACATGTTGGGACACGTTGCATGCGAATACCGCGGCCTTTCGCGATGGATTGTTCGACACAACGCTTCCGGCGGAAGTCAAGGATGCGGCGAGTGCGACCCTGGCGCTGCTGCGCACTGCCACCTGCATCCGCCTGGAAAATGGCGCGCTCTGGGCCTGGGAGGGCCAGCATGCCCAGGATGGCTCCTGTGAGGGAACCTGCACCCATGTCTGGAATTACCAGCAGGCGGTCTCGCACCTCTTTCCCGCCATCGAGCGGACGCTGCGTGAGACCGAATTTACCTATAATCAGTTGCCGACCGGGGGGCTGACCTTCCGCCAGAAGCTGCCGCTGGGTTCCGGCTTCGATATTATCGGCCCCTGCGCCGACGGCCATTTCGGTGCGATCATCAAAACCTACCGGGACTGGAAGCTCTGCGGCGATACGGATTGGCTCCGCCGCTACTGGCCTAGTGTCAAACGGGCGATCGAATATGCCTGGTCGTCCGAAAACCCTGACCGCTGGGATCCCGACCAGACCGGTATTCTCTCCGGCCGCCAGCATCAGACGCTCGACATGGAACTGTTCGGCCCGAATTCTTGGCTCGCCTCCATGTATGTGGCGGCCCTGCTCGGTGTTTCCGAAATGGCGGCGGTCCTCGGCGACACGGAACTGTCGGAAAAGACGGCGCGCATGGGCAAGGCTGGTGCGGCCTACATCAATTCCGAGCTCTTCAACGGCCGCTGGTTCATCCAGAAGGTCGACCTCTCTGACAAGGGCGTGCTGATACCCTTCGATGTCGGCCGCGCGGCCGGGGTCCTCGCCGACGGTTTCATGGAAACCTATTGGTCGGAGGAGTTTCAGGAGCTCAAATATCAGATGGGCGAGGGCTGCATTTCCGATCAGATCCTCGGCCAGTGGCATGCTGAGGTCGCCGGTATCGGCGGGTTCCTTGATGCAGACAAGGTGAGGACCGCGCTGAAATCGGTGCACAGGAACAATTTCCGCCCGACGCTTGAGGATCACTTCAATCCCTGCCGCAACTATGCCTATGAAGACGAGGCAGGGCTTTTGATCGCAACCTATCCTGAAGGCATCCGCCAGCCGATGGTCGCGGCTCCCTATGCCGAAGAAGTCTGGACCGGCATCGAATATATGGCTGCCTCGCATCTCATCATGCACGGCCTTGTCGAAGAGGGCATGGATATCGTCTGCGGTGCGCGTAACCGGCATGACGGTTCGCGCCGCAATCCCTGGAACGACATCGAATGCGGTTCCTATTACGCACGCTCGATGTCGGCCTGGCAGTTGGTCAATGCCTTCTCGGGGCTCACCGCCGATTTCGTCTCGGGCACGCTCGCCTTCACACCGAAAGTGAAGGGCGATTATCGTCTGTTTTGGTCAGCCGGCAGCGCTTTCGGCACATTGACCCGCGAAGGTGACGGCCTCATTCTCGCCGTGCTCGGAGGCAACCTCAATGCCGCCGAAATCTCGGTGGACGGGCTGACGCATCGTCTTGCGAGCACGACGTCCATCGCAGCGGGCCAGTCGATCGAACTTAAGACGGTGGCATAATGGCCGGTATTGAACTCAGGGCAGTCCGCAAGGCCTTTCAAAGTCTCGAAGTCATACACGGCATCGACCTGACTATCGCCGACGGTTCGTTCACCGTCTTTGTCGGGCCTTCGGGCTGCGGCAAGTCGACCCTGCTGCGCATGATGGCAGGGCTGGAGGAAGTCACGTCGGGGGAAATCCGCATTGATGGCATGCGCTGCGACCATCTTCTGCCATCCGCGCGCGGCATGGCGATGGTCTTCCAGTCCTATGCACTTTATCCGCATATGAGCGTCGAGCAGAACCTCAAATTCGGCCTGGAGAATCAGAAGCTCGCCAAACCGGAAATTACCGCCCGCGTCGCCAAGGCGGCCAATATTCTGCAGATCGAGCACCTTATGGCCCGTCGCCCGAGCCAGCTTTCCGGCGGCCAGAGCCAGCGCGTCGCGATCGGGCGCGCCATCGTCAAGGAACCGAAGGCCTTTCTCTTCGACGAACCGCTCTCCAATCTCGATGCCGAGCTGCGTGTGAAGATGCGCGGGGAACTGATCAGCCTTCATCGGCGGCTGAAGTCGACCATGGTCTACGTCACCCATGATCAGGTTGAGGCAATGACCATGGCAGACCAGATCGTCGTGCTCAACGAAGGCCGCATCGAACAGGTCGGCCCGCCGATCGAGCTATACGCACGCCCGGCCAACCTCTTCGTCGCCCGCTTTCTTGGTGCGCCGCCCATGAACCTTCTCACGGGCCGCATCGCGCGCATTGGTGGCCTGATGGGGATTACGCTGGAGGACGGCACCCATATTCCCTTGCCCGGTCGGCAGGTCGATCTGCCTGACGGCGCTCCGGTCACGTTCGGCGTAAGGCCCGAACATTGCGAGATCGGGGAGGGCAGCCTGGAGATCACTGTCGGCGACACCGAAATCCTTGGATCGGAAACGATCATCCACGCCGAGACTGCGACCGGAAATGGCTTTACCGTGGCACTGCGCGGCATCAGCCGGGCAGCCGCCGGCGCACGAATACCGATCGTCATCCGCGAGTCTTTCGTTCATTTGTTCAACGAGGCCGGTGTGACGATCGGTTCAGACGGTGATTGGCGTGATGCCTATCTGAACTGAACCAAGCTTAAAGCAGCCACTGCAGTATCGGTCGGTGCCGAGTCCTTGATGGGCTCTTTCCCGCAGGCTATTCCGGCGCCGACCGACGGCAGCATTCGACGTCAGCGAGACAGGAAGTTTGAGACCGTCAGGTCGACGAGTTCGTCTCCACGGCCGTTCATCACCGCGCGAATGGCCCAGAGACCGAAACCTTTCACCTGCGCCGCTTCGATCCGGGGTGGCATCGACAGTTCCTGCGTATTGGTGACGACGTCGAGCAGTGCCGGACCAGGATGCGCCAGAATTTCCCTGATGGCACCGTCGAGTTCGCCCGCGCTCTCCACGCGAACGCCATGGACTCCCGCCGCCCGAGCAACAGCTGCAAAATCCGGATTCTTGAGTTCGGTACCCGTCTCGAGGAAGCCTGAAGCCTTCATTTCCATTGCCACGAAACCGAGAACGGAATTGTTGAATACAACAACCTTCACCGGCAGGTTCTGTTGAACGAGCGTCAGGAAGTCGCCCATCAGCATGGCAAAGCCGCCATCGCCGGACATGCTGATGATCTGGCGTCCCTTGTATGTTGCCTGCGCCCCGATCGCCTGAGGAAGTGCGTTGGCCATCGATCCGTGAACCAGGGATCCGATGAGGCGACGCTTTCCGTTCATTTTCAGGTAGCGGGCCGCCCAGATCGTGGGGGTTCCGACATCGAAGGTGAAAACCGCATCGTCGGACGCATGCTCGCTCAGAAGGCGTGCCACATATTGCGGATGAATCTTGCCGCCCTCTCGGCCTGTGGCGAGGTCGTCGAGACCCTCACGTGCCTTCCTGTAGGCGGCAAGGCAAGCATCGAGATGATCCCTGTCGGTTCGCTCCGTCAGCTTCGGCAGCGTTGCCGCCAGTGTCGACTTGACGTCGCCGACGATTGCAAGATCGAGCGAGGCCCGGCGGCCGAGATTCTCCGGTCGAATATCCACCTGCACAATCTTGGCGTCGGTTGGGTAGAACTGCCGGTATGGGAAATCGGTGCCGAGCATGAGAAGCGTGTCGCACTCCAGCATGGCCTTGTAGCCCGAGGAGAAGCCGATCAGACCGGTCATGCCGACATCGAAGGGATTGTCCCACTCGACATGTTCCTTGCCGCCGAGCGCGTGGACAACAGGCGCCTTCAGCCGGTCCGCAAAGGCGATCAACTCGTCATGCGCTCCTTCGCAGCCGCGTCCACACAGAAGGGTAACCTTCGAGCTGTTGTTGAGTAGTTCCGACAGTCGATCGATCTGATCGTTCGCCGGCACGACGTTCGGTTGGGCCAGCGTGAGTGCGGCCGGTGTCGAAATCTTCGCCGTGAAATCGGTCAATGCCACGTCGCCCGAAATGACCACGACGGCAACGCCTCGCTTTCCGATGGCGGTGCGAATGGCCGTTTCGATGACTGCGGGCAATTGCTCGGGATGGCTGACAAGCTCGCAATAGTGGCTGCATTCCCGGAAAAGCTGGTCCGGATGCGTTTCCTGGAAATAGCCCCTGCCGATTTCGGCCGACGGTATCTGGGCGGCAATGGCGAGGACCGGGACGCGTGAGCGATGGCAATCGAACAGGCCGTTGATGAGGTGGAGGTTGCCCGGGCCGCAGCTTCCGGCGCACACGGCCAGTTCGCCGCTGAGATGAGCTTCGGCCCCGGCCGCAAAAGCGGCTGTCTCTTCATGGCGGGTATGAACCCACTCGATGTCGCCTCTCTTTCGCAGCGCTTCCGTGAGCCCGTTCAAGCTGTCGCCGACCACCCCATATATCCGCTTGACGCCGGCCGAATGCAGCACCTCTGTCAGGACATCAGCTACTTTGGATTTCATCGAAAGGCTCCCGGGCTCTGGGTTTCAGGTGAATGGTAAAAGGAAGCTAGGCCTCGCTCTGAGCTTCTCAACCCGGAGAGATATCAGAGTGGTGGAGACACCCAACTGGACCTTGGTATAGGCGCTCGCCGTGAAAGGGCCGCTTGCCTGATATCCCGTGGAACGGCCTGCCAGCCGAGCGCACAGGCGCGCTCGGCTCTCCCATTAGCGTCCTTTTATCGCGACCTATGCCTCGATCCGTTCCCGCCCCTTCATCGCTTCCGCGACAAGTTTCATGAAACGCGGATCCTTGCGCAGGTTGTCCAGGTCTGAATCATGAGTGAACCATTTGATATGGTAGACCGAAGTGCGGGGCAGCAAGCCCTCCAGGATATCGATCGCACGTTCCACATGGCCGAGCACGGAGTGGACGCAGGCGAGATTATATTGGGCGACGATATCATCGGGATCGATGGCGCTCGCCCGAGCGGCCCAGTCGCAGGCTCGCGCTGCTTCGCCGAGATGGGCAAGGGCAAGCGCGCCGCGATGGGCGGGGCCGGAATTTTCCGGGTTCTGATTGAGCGCCCGCTCGGCTCTTTCAATACCTTTTCGTGCCCAGCTTTCCCGGTCCGCCGTCCGTCCGAGAGAGTGGTATGAGGACATCAGATGGATCGGCGAAACATAGTCGTCGGGGCGGATTTCGGCGGCGCGGCTAAAGTAATGCACCGCTTCGGCGAAATTCCCGTGCATGAAGAAGATGCGGGCATAGTGGAAATTTGCTTCATAGAGGTTGGGATCGAGGGAAAGCGCCCGTTCGAAGCATGCCGTTGCCTCGTCGTCCTCGCCCTTCTGATGCAGTGCGAGGCCGCGGGAGGCATGGGCCTCGGCGAGGTCGGGATCGAGTTCCAGGGCCTTGGCGCTCATGGCGAGGATGCGCTCCAGGGGCACATCGTCGGGGGCCCAGTCGCGGATCGCTGCATCGCAATCGGCAATGCCTGCATAGGCACGGCCATAATCCGGATCCAGTTCGACGGCCTTGTAGAACATGCGCCGGGCAAGCTGCAGATAGGACTTGGTCCAGCTATGGGAGAGCTGTCGGCCTCTCAGGTAGTAGGTATAGGCCTCGACATTGGCCGTCGGCTCGGCGGCAATGGCCTTGCGCTCTTCCGGCAGCAACCGCACCTTCAATTGGCTGACGATCGCGTTGGTGATCTCATCCTGGATGGCGAAGATATCGGTGAGGTCTCGATCAAAGCGTTCGGCCCACAGATGATCACCGTTCGCCGTGTCAATCAGCTGGCCGGAGATGCGCACCCGCGTGCCGACGATGCGCACACTGCCTTCCAGCATGTAACGCACGCCGAGTTCCTGGGCGACCTGCTTCACCCTCACCGATGTGCCCTTGTACGTGAAGACGGTATTGCGCGGCACAACATGGAGGCTGGAGACCTTGGAAAGATCGGTGATGATGTCCTCGGTGATGCCGTCGGAGAAGTAATCCTGATCGGCATCGCCGCTCATGTTGGTGAAGGGCAGGACGGCGATGAAACAGGTATTGCGGTTCTGCGCGACAAAGCGGGTAGAACTCGGCTTGTCGAAGGAAACCGTGTAAACCTGCACCGGCTGCCGGATGTTTTTGAACACGTGTTCACCTAAAAAATCGAAGCCGAGATTGAGGCGTGTACCGACTTGATCCCGCACGATTGCCGACACCGCAATGCCGCCGGCCGGAGCAATACCTTCCAGACGCGCGGCAACGTTGACGCCGTCGCCGAAGATATCGTCATTTTCGACGACGACATCGCCGAGATTGATGCCGATGCGGAATTCGACGCGCTCTTCCTTGGCCACGTTTTCATTGCGCACGGCCATGGTGCGCTGGATTTCTGCGGCGCAGGCCACGGCGTTCACGACGCTCTGAAACTCGGCCAGGATGCCGTCGCCGGTCAGCTTGACGATGCGGCCCTTGTAATCGGATATGCGGATGTCGACCAGTTCGCAGCGATGGCGGTTCAAAGCCTGCAGAGTGCCCGTCTCGTCTATGCCCATGAGCCGGCTGTAACCGACCACATCGGCAGCGAGGATGGCACTCAATCGCCGCTCCATGATCCTCTCCATGGATTGTCTCATGTCAGTGTCTCGCTTTTTCCAGATTTTGACCGCGCTAGGGCTCCCTCCCATGCAGCCGAAATCTTTCGATTCGGCATGCTGTCACGGCGGCGCAGAGCCTATATCGTTACGGCTCAGCATCAATACTCCGAACGGGCGAAGATTGCGCCAAACGATAGCTCTTTCGGATGGGAAAGACCCCGGCCTTGTCGTGGTGCTCAATTTTGAGGCCGTGCATCGATTTTGGACGGCGTCTCGGAGGAAGGGATCCGGAGCACATCGTTCGAAGCGGCCTCGGGTGTCGTCTCGTTGCCCGTTGCTCGGAAGAGCGACTTACGTTCCGCGAAGAGGATTTGGCAATGGAGAGCGACTGATTGCCAGTTGCTAAGTCTCCAAGGCAGCAAGCTTTGCCGGGTTTGCCAGCAACGATTCGCAATGCGAAGCAGATCCGACCGTCGCACCGCTCGTCCCTCGGCGAAAGGCAAGTTACGGCTCTGCGCAAAAGGCCGTTTGCCTTAAAGGATGCCGCCTCTAGGTCAAAATGGGTAGGATATACTCGTCCATTTTCGATTATAATTGGAGGTCCGCGTATCGAACGATCCTCATAGATTTGGTCCTGACAATTTCGCGAGAGGGCACGCCATGTATCGCAACGCTCGCCGGTGGGCTTCGCGCTCACTTCTGCTGGATTCGTGGGCTCCCCGTTGGTTGGGTGTCGGTGGAAAGGCAAAGCATGGTAAGAACGCCGAGCGGCCCGAGGATAGTGCTCAGCTTGCCACCTCCGTGCAGACAACGGGCGAAACCACGGGCAGCACCCTTGTCGGCAGTCCCGACGACAGCTCTGCGCTCAGCGGACATGATAAAGAATCAAGAGCGGACGCGATCGGCGAAGCAGATCTTCAGAGCGATCTGGACCCCGTGTCCCCATCCTTGGCCGAGGCTTTCGCGGCCGCGCGCGAAACGGGCGTTCGAAGCGGAGGCTTAGCCGCGTCTGTCCTGTCGGCCCATGGACCGGTTTTTGCAGCTTTTGGGCAGAACGCGAATGGTTACCGCAGTTATGCCGGCATTGGCACCATGGGCGAGGATCCCCTGGCCCCGTATCTGCCGCAGAGCCCCGGACCGGCAGTATCAGGACAAGGTTCCGCTGCCGTAGCAGGCGGGCGCTCTCACTCCGGCAAGGTGGTCATCCTCGAATCGAGCCCGTCGGCAGCAGCGGTGGCTGCACATCACGGCGGATCGAATTCACTGGCGTTCGGCATGCCTTTCGGTGTCTGCGGCTGCGGCTACTTCACATCCCCCACGCGGATTCTCGATTGGGCCCATGGCGGCGCCCTGCTTCAGCAGGATGGTCAATTGCCGGGGACAAGGCTGACCGAAGGGCCGGACTATGTAGCCACGATCAAGCGAGCCATCGGCGCATCAGTCAGCGACCCGCTTCTCGATCGCAACTTATCCCCGCTGTCGAACTGGCGGGCGACCGTTACCTCGACGAATTTGTCGAACTTCAACGGATCGTTGCCCGGCGGCGGAGAAATGGGAACGTTAACCGGCACCAAGGGTCGAGGGGTCCTTTCCGGCTCGGTCACCACACCCCCGATCACGCAGCGGTCTTTGGCGACGCAAAGTCTGGCAGCCGCAGCGGCGCCCGCCAACAAGGTCGTGGCGGAAAATCTGCTGCAGGGCAATCCGGAGAGCGAGTGGGGCATCGACGGCGCCGGCAGCTCCAATATCGAGGGATTCGCGACCGATATCAGCGTCGATAACGGTAAGACGATCAGCTTCAAGATCGACACCGATTCCAACAATTACAGGATCGATATCTACCGCCTCGGCTATTATGGCGGCATGGGTGCGCGCAAGGTCACGACCATTCAGCACACCGGCGTGCAGAACCAACCCAATCCGTTGCGCAATGCCACGACCGGCACCGTGGATGCCGGTAACTGGGCCGTGTCGGCCTCTTGGACCGTGCCTGAAGATGCCGTTTCAGGCGTTTATATCGCCAAGCTCGTGCGACAGGACGGCACCTTCGGCGAAAATCAGATCCCTTTCATCGTGCGCGACGACGACAGCCACAGCGATATCGTCTTCCAGACCGCTGACCAGACCTGGCAAGCCTATAACGGCTGGGGTGGTGCAAACTTCTACGGCGGCAATGGTCCGGCAACGGGGCAGGGCGCTGGTCGCGCCTATGCTGTCAGTTACAACAGGCCGATTGCGACCCGTGGCGGGGTTGGCACGTATGCCGGTCCGCAGGACTACCTGTTCGGCGCTGAATATGCAGGTATCTACTGGCTGGAGCAGAACGGCTACGATGTTTCGTACCTGTCAGGTGTGGACGTCGACCGCTATGGCAGCCTGCTGCTCAATCACAAGACCTATATTGATGCCGGGCATGACGAATACTGGTCCGGTCAGCAGAGGACGAATGTCGAAGCCGCGCGCGATGCGGGCGTCAACCTGATGTTTTGGAGCGGTAACGAGGTCTATTGGCGCACCCGTTGGGGCAATGCCTACAGCGCCGACGGCACGCCTTATCGGACCCTGATTTCCTACAAGGAGACCTGGTCGCCCGGCGCCAGCATCGATCCTTCCAACCAGTGGACGGGTACCTTCCGCGATCCGCGTCTCAGCCCACCCGCGATCGGCGGCGGAAACCCGGAAAACTCGCTGACCGGGCAGTTGTTCAAGGTCGATGATGTCGGCAGCAATCTCAGCGCGATCACCGTTGGATATGATGATGCCAACCTGCGTTTCTGGCGCAATACCAGCGTCGCCAATCTTCAGCCCGGCCAGACGGCAACGCTGACCAAGAACTATCTTGGCTACGAATGGGACGAAGCGCCTGACAACGGCTTTGATCCGGCCGGCCTCGTCAAGCTGTCGTCGACGACGCTTCCGGTCAGCACCTATTTGCTCGATTACGGAAACACGACCGGCAACGCGACCGCGACCCACAATCTGACGCTCTATCGTGCGCCGAGCGGCGCACTGGTGTTCGGCGCCGGCACCGTCTACTGGACATGGGGCTTAAGCAACAATCACGATAACGAGGCAACCCCGACCGATCCCCGCGTACAGCAGGCAATGGTCAATCTGCTGGCCGACATGGGCATTCAGCCCGGGACGCTGCAGTCCGGCCTTGTCGCCACGACAGGCTCCACCGATCACGTCGCACCGACTTCCATCATCACCGTGCCATCAACGGCGACCGTTGGCTCTACAGTTACGATCACCGGGACCGCCACCGACACGGGCGGCGGCGTCATTGCCGGTGTCGAGGTCTCGACCGACAATGGGGCGAGCTGGCATCCGGCGACGGGCGATGAGAACTGGACATATACATGGTCGCCGCAGGTGGCGGGCAGCTACACGATCCGGTCACGGGCCGTCGACGACAGCATCAACCTTGAGACCCCTTCGGCGGGACGCACGGTTACCGTCACCGGGGCGAGCTACACGTCGCTCTTCGGCTCGGCGACGCCGGCTGTCGTCAACACCGATGATACGTCGGCTGTTGAGCTCGGGGTCAAATTTCAGACCTCCGCGGCGGGCACCGTCACCGGCATTCGCTTTTACAAGGGCAGCCAGGATACCGGCACGCATACCGGTTCACTCTGGTCGAGCACCGGTACGCGGCTTGCGACTCTCACCTTCACGAACGAAACTGCCAGCGGCTGGCAGATCGCCTACTTCTCGAGCCCGGTGGCGCTGACGGCCGGGCAGACCTACACGGCGTCCTACCACACCGACACCGGCCACTATTCGACAACCGCCAATTACTTCGTCTCCAACGTGACGAGCGGCTCCCTGACGGCGCCGGCCAGTGGCAACGGCGTATATGCTTATGGCAGCAACAGCCTCTTTCCTACGAGCACCTTCGAACAGACCAACTATTGGGTCGACGTGATGTTCACCACGCCGGGCTCCAACACGACGCCAACGGCGGTTGCCGATGCTGGCGACGCGACCGAGAAGGGTGGGGTTGCCAATGGTTCGGGCGGTGCGGTTGCGAGCGGCAACGTGCTGACCAACGACACCGATCCGGATGCCGGCGACACCAAGACGGTCACGGCCGTGGTCTTCGGTTCGACATCGGGCACGCTCGGCACGGCGCTGAACGGCACCTATGGCAGCCTCGTGCTTAATGCATCGGGTGCCTACAGCTATGCCATCAACGAGACCAATACCGCCGTCCAGGGACTGCGCCAGTCGACCAATACGCTGAGCGATGTCTTCAGCTACACGATGCGTGACACGGCCGGGGCCACCGCCACGGCCAGCCTGACCATCACCATCCATGGCGCCAATGACGCACCGGTGCTGGCCGTCCAGACGGCGACCCAGAATGCCACCGTCGGCTCTGCCTTCTCCTTCGCGGTTCCGACCACGACCTTCACCGATGTCGACAGCGGCGAGACGCTGACCTACTCGGCAACGGCCGCCGACGGTACGGCACTGCCCACCTGGCTGAGCTTCAACGCCACGACCCGGACGTTCAGTGGTACGCCGACGACGGGCGGAAGCTATGGCGTCAAGGTAACGGCGACTGATCTCGGCGGTCTCGCAGCCAACGAGACCTTCAGCATCGCCGTATCGACGCCCGGCAATGCGACGCCAACGGCGGTTGCCGATGCGGGTGACGCGACCGAGAAGGGTGGGGTTGCCAATGGTTCGGGCGGTGCGGTTGCGAGCGGCAACGTGCTGACCAACGACACCGATCCGGATGCCGGCGACACCAAGACGGTCACGGCCGTGGTCTTCGGCTCGACATCGGGCACGCTCGGCACGGCGCTGAACGGCACCTATGGCAGCCTCGTGCTCAATGCATCGGGTGCCTACAGCTATGCCATCAACGAGACCAATACCGCCGTCCAGGGACTGCGCCAGTCGACCAATACGCTGAGCGATGTCTTCAGCTACACGATGCGCGACACGGCCGGGGCCACCGCCACGGCCAGCCTGACCATCACCATCCATGGCGCCAATGACGCACCGGTGCTCGCCGTCCAGACGGCGACCCAGAACGCCACCGTCGGCTCTGCCTTCTCCTTCGCGGTGCCGACCACGACCTTCACCGATGTCGACAGCGGCGAGACGCTGACCTACTCGGCAACGGCCGCCGACGGTACGGCGCTGCCCACCTGGCTGAGCTTCAACGCCACGACCCGGACGTTCAGTGGTACGCCGACGACATCAGGCACCTATGGTGTGAAGGTAACGGCGACCGATCTCGGTGGTCTCTCGGCCAACGAGACCTTCAGTGTCGCAGTGTCGGCAGCACCAACGACCTACAGCCTGTTCTCCGCCTCCAGCACGCCGACCCAGACGAACCTCAACGATGGCCAGCAGCTTGAGTTGGGCGTCAAGTTCCAGTCGAATGTTGGCGGCGACATTACCGGCATCAAGTTCTATCGCAGCGCCAACGACAACGGACAAAACGTCGTCGACCTGTGGAGTTCCACCGGCACCAAGCTCGCGACAGCCACCTTCACCAACACCACGGCAAGCGGCTGGCAGACGGTCAACTTTACAACACCCGTCACCATCACAGCCAATACCACCTATGTCGCCTCCTATCACACAACAGGCGCTTACGTCGCGACGGATGCCTTCTTCAACAATGCCGTGACAAATGGTCCGCTGACGGCCCAGTCCAGTGCCGCGGCCGGCGGCAACGGTGTCTACGCTTATGGCGGATCGGCGACCACGGGGCTCTTCCCGAGCAATACCTATGATTCAGCCAATTACTATGCCGATGTGATCTTCCGCCCGCAGCTTGCCGCATGACCTATCACAAGGAGATTACGAAGGATTCGAAGGAGGCTTATACGACGCAAACGCCAATCGCTCCGGGCGGCCATATCCAGGGCATGCCGATGAACAGGATCGAGCGGCTGCCGGTGACCGTGCTTGCCGGCTTTCTGGGTGCTGGCAAGACGACGCTTCTCAGTCACGTCCTGAACAACCGGGAGGGTTTGCGGGTTGCCGTCATCGTCAACGACATGAGTGAAGTGAACATAGACGCAAGCCTCATTCGAGACGGCGGCTGCAACCTTTCGCATACGACGGAGGCATTGGTCGAGCTCAGTAACGGCTGCATATGCTGCACCTTGCGCAACGACCTGCTGACGGAAGTGCGGCGACTGGCCGAAGAGGGGCGGTACGATTATCTGTTGATCGAGGGTACTGGCATCGCCGAGCCCCGCCCAATCGCAGCAACATTTTCCTTCCGCGATGAAAACGGTGTTTCGCTTTCCGATTTTGCCAGGCTCGACACGATGGTCACTGTGGTCGACGCCGCGAACCTGTTAGCCGACTACGGTACTGCCGATCTGCTTGCCGACCGCGGCCTGCAACGCGACGGCGAGGACCGCCGCACCCTCATTGACCTGCTGGTCGACCAGATCGAGTTTGCCGATATTGTGGTTATCAACAAGATCTCGGACGCGACTGAAGAGATCCGCGCGGAGGTCCGCAAGATCGTTGCGTCCCTCAACCCCGATGCACGCCAGGTGGAGACGGATCTCGGCAAGGTCTCCCTGGCAGCAGTTCTCAATACCGGCCTTTTCGATGAAGAAAAGGCCGCTGCGCATCCCTTGTGGCACAAGGAACTGTACAGCCCGGGCGAACATGTTCCGGAGACGGAGGAATATGGGGTATCGAGCTTTGTCTACCGCACGCGGCGTCCCTTCGACCCCAAGCGGTTTCGCGCATTCCTCGACGAGCCCTGGCCGGGAGTGCTTCGCGCCAAGGGCCATTTCTGGCTTGCCACACGTCCGCGCCACGTAGGCCTGATGTCGGCTGCCGGGGTGCAACGTCGGTGCGAACCCATGGGTCTCTGGTGGGCGGCCGTTCCGCGACAGGATTGGCCGAACCATCAACAGTTTCAACAACACCTGCAGAGCCGATGGGACAGCGCCTGGGGCGACCGCCGGCAGGAACTGGTATTCATCGGCGTTGGCATGGACGAGACGGGCGTGCGGACCGCACTGGACGATTGCCTCGCGAGTGCCGACCCGCGCGACTGGGCGGACCTCGAAGATCCGTTCCCGGCCTGGTAGGCGAAAGCTCTCAGTCGTCGAGATAGCGTTCAGTTAGCCGTGCCCACATCGCGGCGCCCGCCGTCAGGGATTTGTCGGCAAAGTCGTATTTGGCGCTGTGCAGGATCGCGGATTCCACACCGTTGCCGAGCCGCAAGAAACTGCCGGGTTTGTGCTCGAGGAAATGCGAGAAGTCCTCACTACCGGGGATGAGGTTGCAGAGGGCTACCTTGTCGGCACCGACCAGCTCTTCTGCAACCTTGCGGGCGAATTCGGTTTCCGTCTCCGAATTGACGACCACGGGGTGTCCGCGCGTGTATTCGATTTCCGCGGTTGCGCCGTAACCGTCTGCAATCGTCTCAGTGAGCCTGCGGATCCTGGCCTCCAAGGTGTCGCGCACCTTCGGATCGAAGGAGCGGATGCTGAGCAGTAGTTTTGCGCTTTCGGGGATGACGTTTGCGGCTTCGCCGGCGTGGATTGCGCCGACCGTGACGACGGCGGTCTGCGTCGGATCGATGCTCCGGGAGACGACCGATTGCAGGCTGACGACGAGGTTGCAGGCAACGACCACCGGATCGACGGTCAGATGCGGCCGCGAGGCGTGGCCGCCCTTGCCCCTGATGACGATCTCGGCGCTGTCGGCAGCGGCCATCAGCGGGCCCGATCGCATCAGCCAGGTGCCCTCGGGTGCGCCCGGATGATTGTGCAGACCGAAAATGACGTCGAAGGGGAAGCGTTCGAACAGCCCGTCGGCGATCAAGGCGGGTGCGCCACTCAATGCGCCTGCCTCTTCAGCGGGCTGGAAAATCAGATTGACGGTGCCGTTGAAGCGGCGCGTGCGCGCCAGATATTCGGCTGCACCGAGAAGGATCGTCGTGTGGCCGTCATGCCCACAGGCATGCATCTTGCCGGCAACCGTGCTGGCATAGGGGCGACCGGTCTCCTCTGTGATCGGCAGGGCGTCCATGTCGGCGCGGATGGCGATGCTCTTCTTTCCGGCTCCGACCGTCATGCGCGCAACCACGCCATGGCCCCCGACATTGCGGGTCACTTCATAGCCCCAGGATTCGAGCTTTTCAGCAACGAAACGGGCTGTTTCGGTTTCCTCGAAGGAGAGCTCGGGGTGGGCGTGGAGATGCCGGCGGATGGCCGTCAGCTCCGCTTCCATAGGTTCGAAATCGGAGAGGCGGGCAAAATCATTGTCGAGGGACATGGCAATTCCAGTTTGATGGGCGCGGTATCGCCGGCCGGCTCACGCTAAAGCCAGCCCGCAGGGCAAGAGCATGGGAGCCGCCGCGCTAGATGAAGCGCGACAGGAAGCTTCTGGTACGGGGGTGCTGCGGGTTGCCGATCACGTCTTCCGGCTTGCCCTGTTCCACGACCTTGCCGCCATCCATGAAGACGACGCGGTCGGCCGCTTCCCGCGCAAAACCGATCTCATGGGTGACGACGATCATCGTCAGACCCTGATTTGCCAGATCCCGCATGGTAGCGAGAACCTCGCCGACCAGCTCGGGGTCAAGTGCCGAGGTCGGCTCGTCGAAGAGCATCAGCTTCGGCTTGATGGCCAGCGCTCGGGCAATCGCCACGCGCTGCTGCTGGCCGCCGGAAAGCTGACGCGGATAGCTGTCGGCCTTGGCCGAAAGCCCGACCCGTTCGAGCAGTCTGAGGGCATTTTCGGTTGCGACCTTTCGGCTTTCGCCATGTATGCCGACCGGTGCCTCGATGATGTTCTGCAGCGCCGTCATATGCGGGTAGAGATTGAACTGCTGGAACACCATGCCGATCTTGCGCCGCTGCAGAGCGATCGCATGGTTCGACAGCTGCAGCAGCCGGTCCTTGTGCAGGCGGTAGCCGATCTGTTCGCCGTCCACCTCGATCGAACCCTGATTGATGGATTCGAGGTGGTTGATACAGCGCAGGAACGTCGACTTGCCGGAGCCGGAGGGTCCAAGGACGACGACGACCTCGCCGGGCGCAACGTCGAGATCGATGCCCTTCAGCACTTCCAGATCTGCGAAGGACTTGTGGACATTGCGTGCCTTGACGAGAGGCTCGATCGTGGAGATCTCGTTCATGCGCCTGCCTCCGTTGCCTGTGCCATGATGGCAGATTCCTTTACAGGCTTGGCAGCACCCGTGCGGCGATCGCCGCGGCTGTAATAGCGCTCGATATAGGCCTGACCGACATTGAGGACCGACGTGATGAGCAGGTACCAGAGGACGGCGACCAGCAGCATCGGCACGATCTCGAAGGTGCGGTTGTAGATCGACTGCACCGAATAGAGGAGATCGGCCATGGCGATGACGCTGACGAGGGAGGTGGCCTTGATCATGCTGATCAGCTGGTTGCCGGTCGGCGGAACGATCGAGCGCATGGCCTGTGGGATGATGATGCGGCGAAGCGCGCGGATGCGCGTCATGCCGAAGGCTTCAGCCGTCTCGAACTGACCCTTGTCCACCGAAAGCAGGCCACCGCGGATGATTTCCGCCATATAGGCGGACTCGTTAAGGGCGAGTCCCGCGATCGCGGCCGTCATCGGGCTGATCACCGAATTCGTATCCCAGCTCATGAAAGTCGGGCCGAAGGGGATGCCGATCGACAGCGTCGGAAAGAGCGTCGAAAGATTGTACCAGAAGATCAACTGCACCAGGAGCGGTGTTCCGCGAAAGAACCAGATGAACAGAGAGGCGAGGGTGCTTGCGAGGTGATCCCTGGACATTCTCGCGACGGCCAGCACGAGGCCGAGAGCGATGCCGATGATCATCGCAACAACCGTCAGGCCAAGCGAGACGTAAAGGCCGCTGATGACGGTCGGGTCGAAGAAATAGTGTGCGACGACCGGCCAGCCGAAGTTCTCGTTGTGCGCGACCGACCAGGCGCAGTAGGCGGCGATCGCAAGCGTGATGGCCCAGGCCGCAACGCGGCCTTTGGGGAAGGGCTTGTGGGCATGGGCCACGTCCCGGCTTCTCGCATCGCCAGGGGGCGATGCGAGTGTTTGCGTTTGTGTGCTCATTTCGGAAGCGTCCCACCGAGGTTGATGCCAGGCTCCTTGATCATGTTGTTCTCAAGGCCCCACTTCTTCATGATCGCGGCATAGGTGCCGTTGTCCATCAGCACCTTGACTGCGTCACGCAGGACCGGGCCGAGGGGCGAGCCCTTTGCGACAACCGCGCCTTGGTAGAGGTTCTCGAAGCCGTTCTTCTGTCCGACACCTGTCAGTTCCAGCTGGCCGTTGGCCTGGGACACGAAATAGGTGAGCGGTGCCTGAGAGGAGAAGAAGGCATCCGACCGCTTGGAGCGGACGGCCAGGATCGAGCTCGGCTGGTCGGTGAAGGACTGCACTTCAATCGCGCCCTTGCCATCGGTCTTGCACTTTTCAGCCTGCACCTGGATGACCTTTTCGGCCGAGCCGCCGGCCATGACGGCAATGCGGTTGCCGCAAGCGGTATCGAGGGAGCTGATACCTTTCGGATTGCCCTTCTGCACCGAGAAGACCACGAATTCCTGCACCCAGTCGACGAAGTCGTTAGACTCTTCGCGGCTCTTGAAGTCGCCGACGGGACCGAAGGCAAACTGGTAACGGCCAGAATTCACACCGGCGAGCAGCGCCGGCAGGCCGCCGACGGTCTCATGCTCGATCTTGACCCCGAGAATCTGGCCGAGCGCATCGGTGAGATCGGCGCTTGCGCCGGTCATCTCGGTGCCCGTGACGATTTCATAGGGAGGGAACGAGCCATTGTTGACGGAGATCATCTTGCCGGACGTGCGGATCGCTTCGGGCAACTGCGCATGGAGCGCATCGTTGACCGAAAGCTTGGGCAGGGCCGCGTCTTCAGCGAAGGCCGTTCCCGAGATCATCACCGCGCTCGTCAGAGCAAGGTATGCAATTTTCCTGATCGACATTGTTCATTCCCCTGTTTGGTTCGAATTATGCGTTTCGTCTTGCGTTCAACCGATGCGGCTACCGTCCACATCGAAGGAGAAGAGATCCTCCGGCGTCATCAGCTGCGGCAGGATGCCCTGGACGTGAAGCTCGTTGGCGAAATCGGCGATCATCTTGCGGTTGACCGCAAAGCCGCTGGCCTCCCAGCCGGCCGGGAGCTCGGCCGCAGACTTCAAAAGCTCGTCCATCATGAAGGGCGAGGTGTCTGCGTATTTGCGGCGTTTGCTCAGCCACATCCGCTGCGATTCATCGATCAGCTTGCTGAGTTCTTCGATCACCCACGGGTTCTGCGCGACGATGCCCGCTTTGATGCCGATCAGATGCATGCCAGGAACATAGCCCACATCGGCGAAATATCGACGTTCGGCACTTCTGAAATCGGAAACGACCTGCCGGAACGGCGATCCGCCGCCGAAGTAGCCTTCAGGCATGAAAGGCGTGAAGATCGCGTCAAGGAAGCCTTCCTCGAGCAGGTCGACCATGGGACGCTCACCGGGAGCCGCTTCGATGCGGCCGGGCCGACCGAACCCGTCGAGGCGATCGACGACGGGATGGGCTTGCGTCAGGCGGCCCGCATACCACATGGCATCCTCGACGCCGACACCCTCGCGGCGCAGCGCCGCTCTGGTCCATGTGTTTCCGGAGTCGCGCCATCCGGTGACGCCGATGCGCTTTCCGGCCAGTTCACCGAGTTCGGTGACGGGGCTGTCCTTGCGGGTGATGATGCAGCGGTGACGGAAGCCGCGCATGATAAAGTTCGGAATGCCGACGACGCTCTCGTCGCCATCGATGCGCAGCTGCGTATAGCGGCTGAAGGACATCTCCGCGACATCGTAGTCGTCGCTCTTGCCGACATGCGAGAGCAATGTGCCGACGCGGTCGACCTTGATGTCAAGCTTGGGAGAGGAGACATCGCCGAGAACCAGGGGCGTCATGTAGTCCCAGTCACGCAGGGCAAGTCGCAGGCTAAGAGGCATTGGCATTCACTCGCAAAGACCTTGTTTTCGAGATAATTAAATGTTCAAATTTGTCTGATCAAATGTTATTACGTTATTGAACATTAAAAGTGGTGATTAAATGAGCGATGTTGTCGATGCGGCGTGGTTTGCCCAAAAATTGACCGATCGGACAATTCGAGGAATTGCGATTGAAACCAGTGCCTTGATCCGGGCCGGGGCGCTTCCCGTCGGGACGAAGCTGCCGCCGATCCGCGATCTCGCCTTTGCGCTCGGAATCAGTCCGGCAACGATCTCAGAGGCCTGGAGCGAGCTGAGACGTCAGAAAATCATTAGCGGCAGGGGACGGAACGGCACCTGGGTGAGCGGCGACCGTTTCGTGGCAAAGCCAGAACGGCTCGGCAGTTCCGGCCGTTATGGAGCCGACGTGCTCGACCTGACATCGGCGGTACCGGATGTCCGGCTTTTGCCGCAGCTTACGCAAGCCATGGCCTACGGAGCGTCGGCGGAAAATCTCAACAGCTATGAGCGGAGCCGTATCCTTCCGGAACTCGAAGAGATTGTGCGAAAGACCTGGCCATACGAACCGGAGGCATTCCTGGCGACGAACGGGGGCTATAACGCAGTCTACACGCTCATCCAGGCGCTCGTCATGCCCGGTGCCTCCGTTGCGATCGAGGATCCGACCGCCATGCGGCTTCTTGATATTCTGGAGGATCGGGGCGTGCGGATCCTTCCGGTCCAGTGCGATAGGGAGGGGCCGCAGCCTGCATCTCTCGAAGCCGCGATGAAGCTGCGGCCCGTCGCCTTCATCTTTCAGCCGCGGCTTCACTCAGTGACCGGTCAGAACGTTAGCAGCGAGCGATTGCAAAGGCTTGGAGACATTCTCGACGGCACCGACACCTTGATCGTCGAGGATGACGGTGTCGCCGACATTTCCACGGCTCCGCGTCATTCACTCGGCGGCCGGTTTGCCGACCGGACAATTCATATTCTCTCTTATTCAAAGACGCATGGTCCGGATCTGAGGCTTGCCGTACTCTCAAGCTCGCGGGCGATCGTCGAACAGATACAGTCCTACCGCAGCTTCAGCGCTGGCTGGACAAGCCGTATTCTCCAGGCGGCCACGGCTTGGCTTCTGAGGGACCCTCTGACGGAAGCCTCGTTGCAGCGCTCTCGTGACATTTATTTCCGGCGTCGGGCCGATCTGGTGGATGCCCTGGGCGAGCGTGGGATCGAGGCGCAGCATGGCAGCGGACTATGCGCCTGGGTGCCAGTCTCATCCGAACCCTTCGCGATGGTCACGCTGGCGGCGCGGGGTATCGCGGTTCATCCCGGTGCGAAATTCTCCATCCTTCCAAGCGCACATCTTCGCGTGGCAACGGCCATCCTATCGGATCGCGTAGATGCCGTGGCCGACTCGATCGCCCTCGCGGCCAGTCCGGCCTAGTCTTCGGCGTCCTGTGGCTTTCGTATAGTCACTGGCGCATCGGCGGTAGGGCGAATCAGTGCAGCTCGATATTCATGTCCGAAAGCAGAGGCTCCAGACCGGGAAGATCCGCATCGGTTGCCCTGCGCAGCTCGCGCGTGACCGCCGTCAATGCCGCGTCGAGAGATTGAGCGCTCGGTCCGATCTTCAAATCTTCAGCGACCGCTTTTGCATAGGTGATCATCCGAGCCAAAGCCATCAGCTCGTCAAGATTATCCATGGCTGCCGCCGATTCGTACAGGCGCTTTCCCGACCCTATGACCGACATATCGATTCTCCAGATTGCCCAGAGGACAATAAGGACAGTTCGGTACCAAAGTGTGTGAAAAACGCGTGAAACACGTTGTGGGTGTATTGGCGCTCAAGCCTTTAAGCGGGTCAGTTGTTCTGACCAAAGCGTGGTTCTTCTGAATTCCCAGTCGCGATTTGTCGACACGCGCTGATCATCCCGGTCGCGAACAGCTTCGAGAAGAGCGAGGGCGTCGATCCGTTTCTGGTCGATCGCGTGCATCCTCAGCATGTCGAGCCAATACTGCTTTTGCGATGCCGGTATTACCGCACATGCGCGAACGATGAGAGCCCAGGTTCTCTTTTTGAAGAAGAGGTTTAGAGCTGCCTGTTCGAGAGCCAGGCGAAAGGCGTTATCGAAGAGCCGCAGCCTTTCCATCTCGTCCAAAGTGCTTCTCACATTGACCATCGGCACGGTCAGCGCTCTGCTGCCCAATTCTATCGGCTCGTGTAGAAGCGCGACATCGGCATCATCGACGACGGCTCCGCTGACATAGTCGTTGTAAATCCGGCCAATGCCGATCATTCCAAACGCCCGGCATTCGGCTGCGCGCAGCGCCCCCATGCTGGCGGCGCCGAGGACCGTGACATTAAGGGAAAGGGCGAAGAGAATTTCCTTATGCCAAACCGGGGCGGTATTCTCAAAGCCGCCGTCTACCAAGCCAATGATGTTGGCGCCATCTTCCACCGCCCTTAGCACATCTCCCTGCACAGCCGGCGGGCGGAGAGCGATATCCGTGCCGGCGTGCTTGGCCGCGTCAGGCAGGCTCGGGCCAACGAAGACGACTTTCACGCGCGCATAGCCCTTGCAAGGGCCCGCTGGCCGAAACGATGAAGCCTGTTGCCTGCCGGGTTTTCAAGATCGGGTATGAATATCTTCACCACCGAAAATGGAAGGTTCGCTGGCGTCAGGGGGAGTGCGATTACCGAGCCGATCCCGCCGGCGCGAAGTCTCTCCAGCAATTCCTGCAACAGATCCGACACGGTCCCGGCTGGTCTTGCGGTGGCGGCCGCAGAGACCGAAGCGGGGACGGCAAGAAAGGCACTGCGGGTCTGTATCGGAAGCGGTGTCGTGAACAGTTCGGGCCAGACATCGTCGCGGGCGCCGCTGATATAGGTCAGTCTCGACTGAAGCGCTTCCGTTACAGCGCGGATTGCCGCTCGCACGCCCCAGGGATGAGCGCCGCTTCCGCCTGTAACCTCGACGAACCGGAGCGGTATTTTGCCGTTGATTGTTGATGGAGCGACGAGCGCGGTAAAGCAGGGGATACCAATATCGCTCGTGATATCGAAGAGTTTCAAGATGAGCCCCGCGGCCTCGATCCTGTCGATCAGGTCTGAGAGCACGACATCGGCAAAACTTCTCGGATCGACGCAGGATGCGTCGCGCTGGTGATCGCTGACGATCTGCCACAGGACGTGGGCATCGCGCTCGATGCGCTCCAGGATGCCATGAAACATTGCCTCTTCCAGCGTATTGCCCGAGGCAAGCCCGTCCGACGACATCCAGAAACGGTTCGGTCGCGTCCGATCGAGGAGGGCGGCATCCTGTGGAACATGGATCGGTCGATCGTGAAGCAATTCGGTCGCCAGGCTCCAGGTCAGCACCTCGTCCTCGGCCACGGTCTGCTCTCCGCTTGCGATCAGGCAATCGAGCGGTTCGACGCGATCGCCTTGGCGTCGCAGGTCACGCGCCGATGAAACCGTAGTGGTGGTGATAGGCTCACCCGCCACAGCGCGCTCCAGGGCTTCCATTGCCGCCGAGACCTTGGCGTCGATATCCTCAAGTCCTTTGCCTTGAGCGATGACAATGGAGCGGGAGTTTGGCGTATAGGCGCACCAGACCGGAAGACCGACACAATCGAGATCGGTCTGTCGTGACAGGCGCGTGATGCCCATCGCCTCCAAATAGGGCGCGACGCGGGACAACGTGTCCCGCGGCGCAATCGTTCGATCGGAATAAAGGTCGGATTGACCGGTCAGCGTCGCGCGCCTTAGCCGTCCACGTGGCCGGAGAAGACCGTATCAGCCGAGGAGACGGCAACTGCGAAATCGACATTCTTGATGAAGACGCCGCCGGCATCGCGCTGCTTGACGGCTGCCGCCAGATCACCGCTGGCAGGCACCTGCACCGGTGTTACGGTGCCCGCGGCGATATCCACGAGCCAGAGTCCCTTTTCGCCTGTTACGCCCAATACAACAACTTTTGCCATAGTATTTCTCCCTTAGGTTTTTGAAAATCCGGCCTTGAAAAGACCGTCCCGGTAAAGCTCTTTTTGCCACCGCTCCTTGAAAGGCACCAAGGCGAGCCATTTCTCGACCTCGAAAGCGGGATTGAGGAGCTCGGCGCGTTGCCGATAAAACTGCGCCCGTTTTCGATCGCCGATCATCGCGCAGCTGGCCGCCGCAATGCGATAGGCTGGTGCCTTGTCCTTCATCCGATCGACAAAGCCGAGCGCGTCTTCGTAGCGTTCAAGGAAGTAGCTCGCCCCGGCCGCGCACCAGAGGTAGGCGTCGGGTGCGATCGGATTGAGCGAGATGGCTTTCTTGATTTTCTCCAGCGCATCTTGCGGCCGCGATGCATGGACCAGTGTGTCCGCATGGCTATAGATCACATCGGCATAATGCGGGCTGAGGCTTTCGGCGAGGTCAAGTGCTGCAACGCTGTCATCGACCGCTCCCCGGTAGAGCTTCGCAACACCCAGTTCCCGATGCCCGGCTGCCGATTCCAGATCCCTCTCTATCGCACGAAGCGCCTGATCTTCCGCAAGCTGCAGCAGGGCGGGATCGCCTTGCGCGGTCACCAGCCACTCGCTGGTGAATGTCCGCGCCAGGCCTGTGAAAGCAGGGGCATAGTCTGGAGAAAAATGCAGTGCGCGCTTGAAGGATTTTCGGGCACGGCGGATGTCCGGCAGGCTGAGCTTGGTGAGCAGGCCTGCGCCTACGAGATAGGAATGATAGGCCTGCGGATCAGCCTCGTTGCGAAGGCGAATGCTTTCATTTCGTTTCAATTGTCCGGAGACGGCGTCGGCAAGTCTCTGGGCAATCGAGCGCCTCTGTGCCGGCAGCGTTTCCACCGCCATGTCAAATCGGGCCGCCCACAAGATCTCGTCGGTTGGAAAATAGATGAGTTGCGCATACAGGCCCTCTCCGGAAAGCCGCGTATCCAGGAGGTAGGAAATCGAGTGCCGCTGAACGATCGTGGCCTTGTCGGAGTCGCGACGAATCTGCTCGGCCGTATGGGGTGCGACGACGGATATGTTGCGCAGGGCGCAGAGCTCGATCGTGACATCCTCGATGAGGGCGTCAGCAATTGACGCCTCCCGCGACAGCGCCGTTGCACCCGGAGGCAGCAGCACAAGCCGCGGTGTTGATGCTGCGGTTATGATTTGCGGAATTCCGGCGTCTTGTTGCTCGGCGATGCGGCTGCTTGCCATTGCCACGGCGCGCGCCGCCTGTGGCCGGTATTGCGAATGATCGTCCGCCGTACCGCGAAGGACCGAGCGGATCTGCTCGTCACCGGGAAAGGCTTCAAGAAGTTGAAGTCCCGAGCGGCGCAGAAGGCGACGTTCCTCGTCATCGCGGATATGATCCGCGGCCTTGACGAAGATATCCCGCAGGGTGAGCAGATGGAGTTGCCGTTCGCGCTCGATCCACCCATCGATTGCTCTGGTTGACGCGTTCAGACCGGGAATGAAGCCACGTTGCACGAGATCGCTGACGGCCGCCAACTGCGCAACCGGCTGTTCTTCCTGGCGCAATATGTCGAGATCAACCGATAGGACATTCTTGTTCAGGGTGACGAAAGGCGGCCCGAAATTCAGGATCTGTTCGTCGGATGTCGTCGTGTCGCGAATGCGCGATATCAGCTTCCGCAAATTGAGATCTGCAAGATGATCTCCCGTCTCGTTCCACAAGAACCGCGCAAGCTCTTGTCGGCTGCGCTGCTGGTCCGGTGAGCAATGCAGATAGGCAAGCATCACCAGGGCCTTGACCGGATAGCGGATCGGTGTGCCCAAGCTGTCCGTCAGTCGCAACTCGCCAAAGGTCTGGAGGTGAACCACAAGAGCCCTCAGGCGCCGGTTTCGGGATGGATGATGTCGTCGCTGTCAGGCTGTGTGCTCCTGGCCAGGCTCTTGGCAAGGGCAACGAGCTTCTGCCGGATAGCCGGGCTCTCTATCGCCATGAAGGCTCGGTTGAGGGCTTGGGCATCCTTCGACGTCAAGAACGCATTCAGATCATCCTTGCCGTTGCTGACAAGGTTATAGGTGGTTGGCTCGGTGTCATTTTCGAAGAAGAATTGAACGGGCACGCCCAATGTCTCGGCGATCGTTTGCAATCGGCTCGCGCCAATGCGGTTTATGCCTTTTTCGTATTTCTGGATCTGCTGGAAGGTGACGCCGATTCGTTCCGCAAGCCCGACCTGCGACAGCCTGAGCAACTTGCGGCGTGCCCGCACCCTGCTGCCGACATAGGTATCGATCGATGTGGGCGACTTGGCCTTCATGGCTGGAACCTCCGGTCAACGGCGATCATTGCGAGGTTTGCGCCAAAATGCAACCGAAAGTAATATAATAATTTCTGTGATCGACGCTGCGGCACCAGTAACGTTTTGTTGAAAATAGCTTTTCTTTATCGGAATCATTCGGTTGAATAACTCTGACCTAGGCCAGGACAGTAAAAATATTGGCTAGGAACTGTAAATCCGGGAAAAGCTTCGCTTGTCCGCTTTCGCGTGCAATAGGGCCGGGTGCTTTCCTCGCAGGATAAGGCGTGGAAGAAAGAGTCCTGGAGTTGGTTTGCGAGAAGGGGTTGCAACGAGCAGCTCCGACGACCGGTCCAAGGTCGCGCAGCCGAACCGACTGGATGAAGTCGTGCATAACAAGGATTGCTCAATGCGCGCCGCGATGGCGCCATTTCGCCAGTATAAAGGCCTGATGTGTCGCCATCCACAAGAGCGCGGACCTCCTTCTTCGTGATCGTCAATTTTGGCTGAGGCAGATTGATCAGAGTCCTTGCCGGATCTGGGTGGGGCACTGTAGGGAAGGTCCTCCACGGAGAACGTTATGGGCAGGACCATCAAACGAGACGCAGATCTACTCATCACCGACGAGAAAGAGCCGGTGAAACACAGGCTGCGCGAGCGAGGTGCTGCCGAACGGCCGGTGGAGCTCGAGAATTTCCTGAACCTGCTGGCCCGCGCGATGCTGCATCCTTCGGCCTCGACGATGGCGAGTTTTGTCGCGGGAAAAGTCTTTCAAAAGCTGGAACGCACGGGAACGCTACGCGACAAGCGGCCCCCGGATACGGGAATTCCTTCAGGCCTCGAAGCGGCTCTTCAAAATGCAATCGCTGCTCGAGACATCTACGCCGAAGTGGCGCAAAGTGTTTGGCGTCTTGCGGAAGCGCTCGTTTGGATCAGAGGCAGAAGCGGACCATTTGCCAGCCTGAATTTTGAAAGAGCCCACGCGCATAGCGTGATTGTTGGCCCGGGCGGCCTGGAAGACCGGGCGGATATCCGGGTCGGCCTGACCTACATGGAACCCTATAGCCGTTTTCCGGATCACGTGCAGCGGTTTTCAAGGGCCTTCCTGCTGCTTTCTCCCTGCGAGCTTTCGATCGCCGGGGAGAGCTGGTTTTCGACCGGAATAGGCGGCGTCTTTGCCGCTGAAGCGGGCCAGTCCTTTGCCATGCGTTGCACCACCACCCCGCTTCTGGCGGTCTGGTGCCACGTTGAAGAGATCGGAAGGTGAATGGCAAATTTGCCGAGCTGGTCGTGAGGGGTGTTTCTCTGTTGCTGCAGCGCTCCAGATATTAGAAAGGCGCAGGCACGTTGTTGATGCCGGAAAGCCGCTAATTGAGGGAGACGTTCCATGACTGCACCGCATCCTCCAAGAACCCATATCGGCAATCATCCTCTGCATCCGGAAACCCAGATGCTCAACTATGGCTATGATCCGGAACTCTCCGAAGGTGCGGTCAAGCCGCCCGTCTTCCTGACGTCCACCTTCGTTTTCAACTCCGCCGAAGACGGTCGCGATTTCTTCGACTATGTCTCTGGCCGGAAAGAGCCGCCGGAAGGCAAGGGTGCAGGTCTCGTCTATTCGCGCTTCAATCATCCCAACAGCGAGATCGTGGAAGATCGTCTGGCGGTCTACGAGCGAGCCGAGAGCGGCGCGGTGTTTTCATCGGGAATGTCGGCCATCGCGACGGTACTGCTCGCCTTCGTTCGTCCGGGAGATGCGATCCTCCACTCGCAACCGCTTTATGGCGGGACGGAAACATTGCTTGCGAAGACCTTCCTCAATCTTGGCGTTGCCGCCGTCGGCTTTGCAGACGGCGTCAGCGAGGCCTCGGTAAAGGCTGCGGCCGAGCAGGCAATGGCCAAGGGCCGCGTTTCGATTATCCTCATCGAGACGCCGGCAAACCCGACCAATAGTCTTGTCGACGTCGCGATGATCCGACGGGTTGCAGATGTGATTGGTCAGAAGCAGGGCCATACACCTATCGTCGCCTGCGATAACACGCTGCTCGGCCCGGTCTTCCAGCGCCCGATAGAGCATGGCGCAGACATTTCCCTCTATTCCCTGACCAAATATGTCGGCGGCCATTCGGATCTGATCGCCGGAGCAGCACTCGGCAGCCGGGCGTTGATCAAGCAGGTGAAGGCGCTTCGCGGTGCCATCGGCACGCAGCTCGATCCGCATTCATGCTGGATGCTCGGGCGCTCGCTCGAAACGCTGCAGATCCGCATGGAGCGGGCCGACAGCAATGCGAAGGCAGTGGCGGATTTCCTGAGGCAGCACCCCAAGGTCGAGACGATCCATTACTTGCCTTACAGCGATCCCGGCTCTGCTGTCGGCAGGACATTCGCTGCCCAGTGCAGCGGCGCCGGTTCGACATTCTCATTCGATATCCAGGGCGGCCAGCCGGCCTCGTTCCGGTTTCTCAACGCGTTGAAAATCTTCAAGCTTGCCGTCAGCCTCGGCGGAACGGAATCCCTGGCCTCGCATCCGGCAACCATGACCCATTCTGGCGTACCGGCCGAGGTACGCCAGCGCATTGGTGTTCTCGATGCAACGATCAGACTGTCGATCGGCATCGAACATCCAGACGACCTCATTGCCGACCTCACCCTGGCACTCGACGCAGCGTAGGTCGCAACCTTCAGCGTCGCTGCCAACAGTGCACCGGAGGAGGCGGGGAAATGCGCGCGTAGCCATTGCCGTTGGAGCGCGGCGCGCCATCTGATTGCTCCTGGCAACAGCTTGACGGGAGGGTCAGATGGCATCGAATGAGGATCGTATCAGACAGCGCGCCTACGAGATCTGGGAACGGGAAGGTCGGCCGCACGGCGAAGATCTGAAGCATTGGCTCCGGGCGTTTCAGGAAATCGCGGCGAGCGGCGAGGCTAACCGTCAGCCCGCCAAGAAGTCTCGCCCAAAAAAGGCCACCACTGCTGGCACTCCTGCGAAGCCGAAAAGCACAGCGAAGGCTAAAAGCGTTGGGAAGACCAAGAGCGATGCCCAGAGTGTTTCTACGACACCTCCGCCGGCGAAGCCCGCCAGAGCTTCCGGGGGCGTCACCAAGCACTGAGGCAATCTGGCCGATATCGCGCGCCGACCTTTAGCTCGTGTCCTGTGCTGTCTTCTTGTGTCCGATAGGTCGTGCCTGTCGGATACGACGAACCCAGGTCCCGAATTGCGGCTGCGCGCCCAGAAACGTCGGCGAGTTCTCGACGAACCATATCCATCTTTCGAGCCTCCGGCTGGATGATCTCCGTCACCGACGGCGGTCGGCCAAGCGACAGCCTTTGGGCGCTAATGTGAGGGCGGCACGTGGCGGCCATGAGAAGGCAGAACTTGCCCTGGGCAGAAGTCCCCATCTTTCAACATTGACATCAAACCTACTAGAAGGTAGACATTGATATGCTTCCGAATGCATATCTTCACGCCGAAGACCCATCTCTGAAACTACCGACTAGTAGGTAACTAATGTCGGTATCGCACGGCTTCAACTGACCCAAACAACCGAGATCGATTATGACGACAAGTTCTCTCACGGGCCTCGGCTCCTCCACGGTGGGCAACCCGACCACGGCGCAGCAGAAGGCGATGGTGAATTATGACGACTTCCTGCAGCTCCTCATCGCGCAGTTGAAGAATCAGGATCCGACCGACCCCGTGGATGCCAGTGAACAACTGGCCCAGCTCGCCAGCTTCTCGCAGGTCGAACAGACGATCCAGACGAATCAGAAGCTGGATGCCCTGCTGGCAGGTTCCAGCCTCGCTCAGGCCGAAGGCTATATCGGCAAATATATCGAGAGCGCGGATGGCACGGTCAAAGGTACGATTGCTTCCGTCAAGATCTATAGCGACGGAATCATAGCCACAACGACGGAGGGCGGGAAGATTCTTATCCAGCCTGGCGTCAGCCTCTCGCAACCGGACGGTCGCAACGCAGCGAACGAAGGACCCTGACCTTCACCGAGGCACTTTTGCGCCGCGGAAAGATCTTTCGGGCAAAGATCTTCGGCGAGTGCGACACATCTGCGAAACCAATCGTTGATCGGCTGTCTCCGTCAAAGACCCGCAGTGCCCTTCCCATCTGACGCGCTCCAGCGCAGCCAGGGTTACGGGAGTTCACCGGGTCAGCCGCGCTTGCTTCCATGATCGATGTGGCCACAGCAGGCATCCTGCCGCCGGGAAGAAAATATGACCATTGAGATTCTTTTACCGCTGTTTCTATTCGTTTTTGCGGCGACCATCACACCCGGCCCCAACAACATTATGGTCATGACATCAGGGGCAAATTTTGGACTTAAACGCTCGCTGCCGCATCTCCTCGGAATTTCGGGAGGAGTTTCGGGAATAGTCCTCGTGATGGGCCTGGGTCTTATAACGCTTCTGGACGCGCTCCGTTTCTGGTTGGACTATTTGAAATCGCGTCAGTCCTCTATCTTCTGTGGCTTGCATACAGGATCGCAACTGCGCAGGCGGCGAGAAACAGCGCCGCGGGGGCAAGGCCCCTATCGTTTGTCGGTGCCGCGGCCTTTCAGGTGATCAATCCCAAGGTCTGGGCAACCGGGGTGTCGGCGATAACCCTGTTTGATCCGGATCGTTCGATCGGTTCGGCAATGATAATTGCTGCTGCCTACGGAGTGATCGGTCTCCTATCCAACGTGATCTGGGCCTGGACCGGCACAGTTCTCAGGGGATGGTTGTCGATCGGGCGCAGGTTGAGGTTATTCAACGTTACGGCTTCTGTCATGCTCGTTGCGTCCCTCTACCCCGCCATTCATCATGTTCGGGATATTTTCCAAAAATAAAAGGGGAAGTGGGGTTGATTATCTACCTACTGGAAGGTAGAAATTATTTATGAGCAATCTTTCGACCACCTATGACGAAATCCTGGACAGTGCAGAAAAGCTGATCGTATCGGGCGGCTATAACGGGTTCAGTTATGCCGACATCGCTGTCGTTGTCGGAATCCGCAAAGCCAGCATCCATCATCATTTTCCAAGCAAGGTCGATCTGGTGCGCACGCTTGTCGCCCGCTATCGCGCAAGGGCCGAGACTGGTTTGGCCGAGGTTGAAAGCAGGTTCAGCGATCCGCTCGAGTTGCTGAAGACCTATGCCGGTTTTTGGGCGCAATGTATCGAGGATGCGAGCCGTCCATTTTGTGTCTGCGCGCTTCTTGCAAGCGAGCTGCCCGCCCTTCCTTTGGAGGTGGCGATCGAAGTGCGGGCCTATTTTCAGCATCTCTCCGGATGGCTGACATCGGTCATCGAGCGCGGTGACCAGCAAGGATCCCTGGTAATCTCGTGCCCGGCGCGCATAGAGGCGGAGGCTTTCATGGCCACTGTCCATGGAGCAATGCTATCGGCACGAGCCTATGGGACGCCCGCTGTCTTTGAACTCATTCTCGAGCCTAGTCTTCAACGGCTGCGGCCGCGATGATCTCATTCCTGTCGGCGGGGCGGTGCGTCGACGGAAATATCTGGCAAAATAGCACCGTCGAAACTACCAACTAGTAGGTAAGGAATCTCACATGTTGCGCAGACTTCTTCCAGTCATCATGGTCGCCGGCTTGGCCGGCATTCCGCTAACGCTTCTTTCGCCAGCCGCTGCCCAGGCCGAAGAGAAGAAGGCCGAACTCCACATACGGGGCAGTGTCGTCGACTTTGCAGGTTCTAACTTGAAAGTGAAGACGCGCGAGGGAGAAACCGTCGATGTCGCTCTCGCCGACGGCTGGCAGGTTGCCAGCGTCGCCAACGCAAAGGTCACCGACATCCAGCCCGGAGACTACGTAGGCATCGCCTCCCTGCCGAAGGATCAGGGTGGAGATGGCGCTCTTGAAGTTCTGATCTTTCCGCCCGCGCTCAAGGGAGCCGGCGAGGGAAGCTTTGGATGGGACCTCAAGCCGAACAGCAGCATGACCAATGCCACCGTCGCCGATGCAGTCAAGGATGTCGACGGACGGACCGTTACCGTGTCCTACCACGGCAAGGAAAAGAAGATTTCCATTCCGGACGGCACGCCGGTGGTGACGATCGCCCCTGCAACCAAGGACGACCTGGTTGCAGGGGCGGTGGTCTTCATATCGGCCGAGAAGGCTTCGAGCGGCACAGTCGCGCATCGCGTTATCGTCGGCAAGAATGGCGTGGTGCCTCCCATGTGAGCCACGTCGCCGCCGGTCGGCTTCCGCCCCCATTGGCCGACCGGCGGCATCCAGCATTGCAATAGACCCAACAAATCAATCTGACCGGAAGGCCGCATCCGTGAGCGACAGTCCCGACAACGACAATATGCGATATCCCCGGATCCTGATGATCCATCGTCATTCCCTGGTCACGCGGCTGACGCATTGGCTGAACGTCATCTGCCTGAGCGTCCTGCTCTTGAGCGGATTGCAGATTTTCAACGCTCATCCCGAACTTTACTGGGGCCACTATGGTGCAGACGGGGATCCAGCTGTCCTGACGATCGGCTCGAGCGGACAGGGCGACGATATCAGTGGTTTCGTCCGGATCGCCGGCGTCGAGGTGCCGACATCAGGTGTTCTGGGCGTCTCGACCTTCGAGGGGAGCCCGACGCCGCGGGCATTTCCGGCCTGGGCGACCATTCCATCGTTTCAGGATCTCGCAACCGGCCGCCGCTGGCACTTCTTCTTCGCCTGGGTATTTCTCGTCAACGGCATTTTCTATCTCGGCTTCGGCATCCTGAGCGGCCATTTTCGGCGTGACCTCGCACCGGCGCGCAGGGATCTTTCCCCGCGTCATCTGTGGCGCGAAATCCTCGACCACGCACGTCTGCGCTTCCCGCGAGGGCAAGAAGCGAAGCGCTACAATGCGCTCCAAAAGCTCACTTACCTTGCAGTGATCGTCATTCTGCTGCCGACGATGTTGCTGACCGGCCTGACAATGTCTCCCGGCTTTGATGCGATCGTGCCGGCCCTGGTGGATATTTTCGGCGGGCGCCAGTCGGCTCGCACGATCCACTTCATGACCGCAACGCTTCTCGTCCTCTTCGTGCTCGTCCATGTGGCGATGGTCGTGCTGTCGGGAACCTGGAACAACATGCGCTCGATGATCACGGGTCGCTATGCCATCAGAGAAAAAGGTCCACATTCATGACACGCGACTTCCTGACCCGCAGGCGCTTTCTTATCGGCAGCACGCTCGGCGCCTCGGCACTCACGCTCACAGGCTGCGACATACTGCAACAGAACGCCGGCGTGGCAAGCGTTATCCGCTCGGCCGAAAATCTGACGATGAAGGCGCAAAGGCTGCTGCAGGGGCGCGATGCTCTCGCCCGCGAATTTGCCGAGACGGATATTTCTCCCTCTTTCCGGGTGAACGGCACGAGCGCGCCTGACAGCGAGGACTATGCCGAACTCGTCGAAGGCAAATTCGCAAACTGGCGATTGAAGATCGACGGACTTGTCGATCGGCCTCAGGAACTCTCCCTCATTGATCTCAAGAGGCTTCCGGCTCGCACCCAGATCACCCGCCATGATTGCGTCGAGGGGTGGAGCGCGATCGGGAAATGGACGGGAGTACCGCTTGGGGCTGTCCTGAGCTCGGCGGGACTGAAGCCGACCGCCCGATTTGCGGTCATTCACTGTGCCGACGAGCTGGAGAAGACACTTGATGGAAGTGGCCGCTACTATGAGAGTATCGACCTCATCGACGCGTTTCATCCGCAGACCATCCTGGCCTATCAGATGAACGGGAAGGATCTGTCTGTCGGTCATGGCGCGCCTCTCCGGCTGCGGGTCGAACGGCAACTCGGCTACAAGCAGGCCAAATACATCATGCGCATCGAGATCGTCGACAGCTTTGCCGGGTTGTGGGGCGGCAATGGCGGTTTCTGGGAAGACCGCGGCTACGAGTGGTACGCAGGGATCTGAGCGATCCCGTGCCCTCGTGCTATAATCGTCTTGTATTGAAGTCATCAGGAAAGGCAGTTCGGGATCTCTGCCCTTGGCTGCTCAAAGCCAGTTGATCCGTTTAAGGACCATCAGCGTTGCAACGGACGTGACCGCAACAAAGCCAACGATGATGATGAAAGCCCAGGTATCGTTGACGCCAGGGATACCGCCAACATTCATGCCGAAAAGACCGGCGACCACGCTCGGCGGTAGCAGCAGGGCGGCGAGCGCGGCGAGGCGATTGGAATTGCGGGCAATCCTTTCGCTGATGACCGTGGACAGGTCGTCATGAAGAATGCCGGTACGGTCACGGATGGCGTCGAGATATTCGATGAAGCGCATCAGCTTGTCGATGACCTCGCGGAAACGCAATTTGTCGCGCTCCTTCAGCCACGGTGCGTCGTCATGCTCGATGCGGTTCAGGGCGTCGCGCTGAGGGGCGAGATAGCGCCGAAGCTGCACGGACCGGCGGCGAAGCTGCTTCAGCCGCTCGCGGACTTCGCTGGCTTCGCCGTGAAAGATCAATTCATCCAGCTCGTCGACCTCTTCGTCCATCGTGTCGAGCACCGGTTCGAGGTCGCGGACCAGCTTTTCGCTGACAAGGGCGAGCAGTTCCCCCGTCTGTTTCGGCCCCTTGCCCTTGTCGAGCGCAAGGCGGATATCGCGCAAGGCGGTTATATAGTGGCCGCTGTCGCGCAGGGTCACCAGCCGGCGCTGATCGGCCCATACGTGAAGGGGAACGAGATCGATTTCCGCCGACCTGACCTCCGCCTCTTCCGGCGGAGCGGCACAGACGCCGCGAAGAATGATCAGCAGCCCGTCATCGATGGCTTCGACGCGCGGCCGCGTTTCCTCTTCCAGCAAGGCGTCGGCGACGAGCGGGTCGAAGCCGCCTCTGGTCGTCACCCATTCGGCAGCGGCTGGATGATCGCGTTCGAAATGCAGCCAGATGACGCCGTCATCCGGCGTCCATCGGCGCACTGCTTCCATGTCGAGGGTGCGACAGCCGCCATTGCCGTCAAGAAGCACGGCGAAACGCAAACCCGGCTCGACGCCGTAACTTGCGATGTTCACCACCTGCTCGCCCATGAATAACCTCCAGCAGCCAAAGCCCACCTCCCGTAAGCACAGATCAACAGCTTAGCGAGTCGCTGTCAGGCGGCAAGATGGTCTGTGTCCGGAGAACAAGGCTGCAGGCATTCGTCTGAACTTGAGGTGCTAGATCGAATTCCATAAATCCTGGTCGCGCCGGCGATTTTGTCGCGGGATACATTCTATCTTCAATTGATCGCCTACCGGCCGCGGCCGATGCTCGCATACATGCCGGTCGTGCGAAACTCCGTCGGCGTGATGCCGTAAACGCGCCGGAAGACCTTGGCGAAGTAATTGGCGTCTTCGAAGCCGCACATGATCGAGACTTCCTTGACCGGCAGGAAATCCGCCTTGGTCAACAATTTTGCGGCGCGTTGCAGGCGCTGCTGCAGGACATATTCGGCGGGCGGCACGCCTTCGCTTTCGGCGAAGCTGCGAGAAAAGTGGGCGCGGCTCAAGCCGACGATCGCCGCAAGCTCGCTGACCGGAAGCGGTTTTTCCAGATTGGCGTTGATATGGTCGGTCACCGCCTGCATGGCGCGTTGTTCGGCCATCGAGGCGGAGGCGCCGAAGATGTCATCATAGAGCGCCATGGCGGCTTCATAGGCGACCGCCGAGGCCGAGCCCGGCGTGTTTGCGCCTTTGACGAGCCGCAGGCTGCAGTCCGCCAGATGATCGATGGTCGATTGCTGCAGCTTGAAGACCGGCCCGGCGAGTGCCAGCACCATCTTGTGGATGCGCAGCGTTTCTTCACCGTTCATCGAGATCCAGAAATATTCCCAGCGGTCGCCCTTTTCCAACCAGTAGCGGTGATTGTGCGGCACGAGCACCATCATCGTGTCGCCGCTCTGGAGCTTGTAATTGCGATTCTGGTAGCGCAGGCGGCCGGTGCCGCTGATGGTATGCTGCAGCACCGTGAAGGGTGTCAGGCCGCGCTTTCTGCCGTCCCAATCATAGGTCTCGTTTTCACGCACCTCGTAACCGGCGCTCGTGGGCATGGCATGCAAACGCTGCCGTCCGCGCGGCAGCGAAACGGTTCTCATCGACTGGCCGTTGGCGATCAAATCATGCAGCACAAAATTACCCTCGAAAGCATAATCCTTCTCTGGCCGCTCCTGCGAATATGCGCATAATCCCCTCTCACAAGAGGAAGAGATCGCGGTCGAAAGAACGGCCGGGAGGAATACAGGCGCTATTTCCCGGTATTTTCAGACGATGTGCGAAAGCATGCCGCCTGATCCTCCTTTGCCGTCTTTTTACCTAGCATTTGATCGGATCGAGGTGAAGGATATGAGTTTCAAAATCGCTATTATCGGGGCAGGCAGTGTCGGTTTCACCAAGAAGCTGTTCACGGACATTCTCTGCGTGCCGGAATTCAAGGACATCGAATTCGCGCTGACCGACCTCAGCGAGCATAACCTCCAGATGATCAAGGCGATCCTCGACAAGATCGTCGAGTCGAACAAGCTGCCGACAAAGGTGACGGCCACGACAGATCGCCGCAAGGCGTTGGAAGGCGCGCGTTATGTCATCAGCTGCGTGCGCGTCGGCGGGCTGGAAGCCTATGCCGACGACATCAGAATTCCGCTGAAATACGGTATCGACCAGTGCGTTGGCGATACGATCTGCGCCGGCGGCATTCTCTATGGCCAGCGCAATATTCCCGTCATCCTCGATTTCTGCAAGGATATCCGCGAGGTCGCAGCACCGGGCGCGAAGTTCCTGAACTATGCCAATCCGATGGCGATGAACACCTGGGCGGCCATCGAATATGGCAAGGTCGATACGGTCGGCCTCTGCCACGGTGTCCAGCATGGCGCCGAACAGATTGCCGAAGTGCTGGGCGCCAAGTCGCAGAGCGAGCTTGACTACATCTGCTCCGGCATCAATCACCAGACCTGGTTCGTCGATCTGCGTCTCAACGGCCGCAAGATCGGCAAGGATGAGCTGGTCGCCGCTTTCGAGGCGCACCCTGTCTATTCGCAGCAGGAGAAGCTGCGTATCGACGTCTTGAAGCGCTTCGGCGTCTATTCGACGGAAAGCAACGGTCATCTCTCCGAATACCTGCCCTGGTATCGCAAGCGGCCGGACGAAATCACCCGCTGGATCGATATGTCGGACTGGATCCATGGCGAGACCGGCGGCTATCTGCGTCACTCGACAGAGACCCGCAACTGGTTCGAGACGGAGTTCCCGCAATTCCTCGCTTCGGCCGAAAAGCCGATCGATCCGGCCAAGCGCTCCAACGAGCATGCGAGCCATATCCTGGAGGCGCTGGAGACCGGTCGGGTCTATCGCGGTCACTTCAACGTCAAGAATACCGGCGTCATCACCAACCTGCCATCCGACGCCATCATCGAGTCGCCCGGCTTCGTCGATCGCTTCGGCATCAACATGGTCTCCGGCATCACCATTCCGGAAGCCTGTGCTGCGACTTGCATCTCGTCGATCAATGTCCAGCGCATGTCGGTGCATGCGGCGATTTCCGGCGATATCGATCTCCTGAAGCTCGCCGTACTGCACGATCCGCTGGTTGGTGCCGTCTCGACCCCGGAAGAGGTTTGGCAGATGGTCGATGAAATGGTGGTCGCCCAGGCGCGCTGGCTGCCGCAATATGCTGATGCCGTTCCGGCTGCCAAGGAGCGGCTGGCAAATTCCAAGGTGAAGACGAGGGAGTGGGAAGGCGCTGCGCGCCGCCATGTCCGCTCCATCGAGGAACTTCGCGTTGAAAAGGCCGCGCTGAAGCAAGCCGTTTAAGTCAGGTGAGGGAGGCTGCGGCGGTTCTTCGGGAGGAAGGCCGTCGCGCTGGAGCTTCCTTCATTACCGTTTGAGGAGAAGCGGAGACGCGTACAAGCGCTCCGGAACAAGAGGGAGAGACGATGACGAATTTCCGTAAGATCGGCATCCTGGCAGGACTGGCGCTCAGCGTTTCAGTCGCGGCCCTGAATGCCTATGCGTCCGAGCCTACAGTGCCGCCAGCCCCGCCGGCTTTCCCGGCGGAAGGCAAGATCAAATATGTGTCCCGCGACTCCATCCTGGAGTTCAAGGCGCTGCCCGAATATCATGAGCCGGACTGGGTAACGAAGAATTTCGTCGACACCGGCAAGCTGCCGGCGGTCAAGGATCGCCTGCCCAAGGAACCGATGGTCTTCAAGACCGAGAACATGCCTGACGGTCCCGGCGTCTATGGCGACGTGATGCGCCATGTCATCGGCGGCCGGCCGGAAGGCTGGAACTACGGTGCCGGTCAGACGCAGGGCTGGGGTGGCATCGATATCGGCCTCTCCGAATGCCTGACACGCACAGCACCGCTCTTCCAGGTGGAAGCCAAGGATACCGAGCCGTTGCCGAACCTCGCCAAGGGCTGGGAGTGGTCGCAGGATGGTCACAAGCTGACCATGCACCTGATCGAAGGCGCCAAGTGGTCCGACGGCGCGCCCTTCAACGCCGATGACCTCATGTTCTATTGGGAAGACGAAGTCATCGACCCGAACGTTTCGCCGCTCGGCGGCGGCGCGTCGCCGGAGGCCTTCGGTGAGGGAACGACGCTCACGAAGATCGACGACTACACGGTTGAATGGACCTTCAAGGAAGCCTTCCCGAAGCAGTATCTCTATACGATGGCCTACCCCAACTTCTGCCCGGGTCCGTCGCATATTCTCAAACTCCAGCACCCGAAATATTCGAAGAACACTTACGACCAGTTCAAGAACGCCTTCCCGCCGGAATTCATGAACATGCCGGTCATGGGCGCCTGGGTGCCGGTCGAATATCGGCCCGACGATATCATCGTCATGCGCCGCAATCCCTATTACTGGAAGGTCGACGAGAAGGGCAATCAGCTGCCTTATCTCAATGAGCTGCACTACAAGCTCTCGACCTGGGCCGACCGTGACGTACAGGCTGTAGCCGGTTCTGCCGACTTCTCGAACCTCGAGCAACCGGAAAACTTCGTGGCCTCGCTGAAGCGTGCCGCCGAAAAGACCGCTCCTGCGCGTCTCGCCTTCGGCCCGCGCCTCATCGGCTATAACCTGCGCATGAACCTGTCGGGCAATGGCTGGGGTGATCCCGACGCCCGCAGTCAGGCGATCCGCGAACTCGACCGCAACGAGGACTTCCGCAAGGCTATAACCATGGCGGTCGACCGCAAGGCGATCGGCGACTCCCTCGTCAAGGGACCGTTCACGGCAATCTATGCAGGCGGCCTTTCCTCCGGCACGAGCTTCTATGATCGCAACTCGACCGTCTACTATCCCTTCGATCTGAAGGGTGCGAAGGCACTGCTCGCCAAGGTCGGCCTGAAGGATACCGACGGCGATGGCTTCGTGAACTTCCCGGCCGGAACAGCTGACGGCAAGAACGTCGAGATCGTGCTTCTCGTCAACAACGACTACACCACCGACAAGAGCCTTGCCGAAGGTGTCGTCGGCCAGATGGAAAAGCTCGGCATCAAGATCATCATCAATGCTCTTGATGGCCCGAAGCGGGACAATGCGCATTATGCCGGCCAGTTCGACTGGCTGATCCAGCGCAACACAACCGAGCTCGCCTCCGTGGTGCAGAACACCGAACAGCTTGCCGCTGTCGGCCCGCGTACCAGCTGGCACCATCGCGCCGGCAAGGACAATCAGCTCGACCTCCTGCCTTACGAAAAGGAGCTTGCCGACATCGTCAACAAGTTCCGCACGAGCCAGGACAATGACGAGCGCGTGGCGCTCATGAAGCAGTACCAGAAGACGGCGACCGAACACGTCGATACCGTCGGCCTGACCGAATATCCGGGCGCGCTGATCATCAACAAGCGTTTCTCGAATATTCCCGAGGGCACGCCGATCATGATGTTCAACTGGGCCGAGGACTCCGTCATCCGCGAGCGTGTGTGGGTGGCCGCCGACAAGCAGGGCAAGTACGAACTCTTCCCTCAACAGCTTCCCGGTAAGCCCGGGGACAAGGGTCCGATAAACTAAGAGCTCCCTCCCGAATGACAAGAGCTTCCGGTCGCGCGTGCTGCGCGCGGCCGGTCAGAATCAACAAGCCGGCCGCGCTGAGACGAGCGACTGGCGGCAAGGAGAAGCGAACCGTCTGATGTTACGATTCCTGCTCATGCGCATCGCCTCGGCGATCCCCGTCCTCTTCATCCTCAGCGTGGTGACCTTCGCGATTATCCAGGCACCCCCCGGAGATTATGCCGACTACATCCGTTCGCAGTTGATCAATCAGGGCGGCGCTTCCTTCGCGCAAGCCGATGCCCAGGCTCAGGCCTATCGTGTCGAACATGGCCTCGATCAGCCGCTGGTCGTCCAGTACGTCAACTGGATCACGGGAATCGTGACCAGAGGCGATTTCGGCTACAGCATGTTCTACAACAAGCCGGTTGCCGACGTTGTCGGCGAGCGCCTGCCGCGCACGCTGGCCCTGGCGCTGGTCTGCCACATTTTCGCGTCGATCCTCGGCATCACTTTCGGCATCTGGGCGGCGACCCGCCAATATAGCTGGATCGACAGCCTGCTCTCCGGCATCTCTTTCCTCGGCATGACGGTGCCGCGCTTTCTGATGGCGCTGATCATCGTCTACCTGCTCGTCTTCCAGTTCAACGTGACGGAAATCGGCAGCTTCTTCTCACCGCAATATGGCGGAGCGCCGTGGTCCTGGGCGAAATTCATGGATCTCGTGAGCCACGTCTGGCCGGTCGTCGCGATCGCCACCTTCGGCGGGCTCGCCTACAATATGCGCGTCATGCGCGGCAATCTGCTCGATACGCTGAACGCCCAATATGTCGAGACGGCGCGTGCCAAGGGGCTTTCGGGCGGCGCGGTCGTCATGCGCCACGCCGTTCCAAACGCGCTCCATCCGCTCGTCATGTATCAGGGTGTCGTGCTTCCCTACATGCTGACCGGCGAGATCGAGACCGCGATCATCTTCGCTCTGCCGACCGTCGGTCCGGCAATCGTCGGCTCCATGGCGATCGGTGACGTCTATGTCACCGCGACTTTCATGCTGGTGCTGTCGGCCACGCTGATCGTCGGCAACATCATCGCCGACATGCTGCTTGCCATGCTCGATCCGCGGGTCCGTCAATATGGAGGAGCCTGATATGTTTGCCTTCGACTCTTCCACACCGCCGCCGCCACACGAGGAAACGGTCAAGAATACCAGCCATGGCAATGAGAGCTATATGGCGCTGGTCTGGCGCCGGCTGCGGCGCTCCTGGACGGGCATGATCGGCCTCATCCTCGTCGGCCTCCTGATCATCATGGCGATCTTTGCGGATTTCTTCGCGCCGATGGACCCGAAGGCGACCGATGTCGGCTTTGCGCCGCCGCAGCTGATCAGCATCCACGACAAGGAGGGCAGTCTCGTCTGGCCGCGCGTCTATGCGCTTGCGGATTCCGAAGAGCTCGATCCGGTCACTTTCCAGCCGGTCGTCGGCCTGGATTATGACAATCCGCGTCTGCTCGGCTTCTTCGTGAAGGGTGCTGACTATAATCTACTCGGTCTCATCCCGGCCAATCGCCATTTCTTCGGCACGGTCGATGGCGAACCGGTGCATTTCCTCGGTACCGACAAGTTCGGCCGAGACGTGCTGTCGCGCGCCATTATCGGCTCACGCATCTCGCTGATGATCGCGCTGACGGTGGTCTTCATCGTCACGGTCGTCGGCACCACTGTCGGGATGGTGTCAGGCTATTATGGCGGTGCCTTCGATGTCTGGGTGCAGCGCTTCGTCGAGCTGGTGCTCGCCTTCCCGCAGCTGCCGCTTTATCTGGCCCTGACATCGCTGATCCCGATCACAGCGCCGACCAACATCTTCCTCGCCTTCGTGATCTTCGTCATGTCGGCGCTTGGCTGGGCGCAGATGTCGCGCGAGGTGCGCGGCAAGACTCTGGCCCTGGCGCGTATCGAATATGTGCGGGCAGCAATGGCCGTTGGTGCCACCGACCGGCGCATCATCTTCCAGCATATCTTCCCGAATGTGATGAGCCACGTGATCGTCGCCGTCACCATCCACATTCCGAGCGTCGTGCTGCTCGAATCCTTCCTCGGCTTCCTCGGCTTTGCCGTGAAGCCGCCGCTGATCTCCTGGGGGCTGATGCTGCAGGATACGGCGAATTATTCCGTCATCGGAACCTATCCCTGGATTCTCTCGCCCGTCGCCTTCGTGCTGGTCACCGTCTTCGCCTTCAATGCTTTGGGCGACGGTCTGCGCGATGCGGTCGATCCCTATTGAGGTGATGAAGATGGCTCTTGCTCTAGTCAGTTCCTTTGCCCCGCCCGTCCGTCACGATCACGACGGCCGCAAGGAAAGCCCTATTATCGATGCGCGCAATATCGGCGTGAATTTCAAGGTCGAGCATGGCACCGTCGAAGCCGTGAAGGATATTTCCTTCCAGCTCTATCGCGGCGAGACGATCGCTATCGTCGGTGAATCCGGCTCCGGCAAATCGGTAACGGCACGCACCGTCATGGGGCTTCTTTCCAAGCGCGCGGTGATCTCGCCGCGTTCGAGCGTCGAATATGACGGCAACAATATCCTGAAGTTCTCCGAGAAGGCCCGCCGCAGGCTGCGCGGCGACCGCATCTCGATGATTTTCCAGGAGCCGATGAGTTCGCTGAACCCGATCTACACGATCGGCAGCCAGATCGTCGAAGCGATCCGCGTTCACCGCAAGATGAGCCGCAAGCAGGCCAATGCCAAAGCGCTGGAGCTTTTGAAGCAGGTGCAGATCCCCGATCCCGAAGCGCGCCTGCGGCAATATCCGCACCAGCTTTCGGGCGGCCAGCGCCAGCGCGTGATGATTGCGATGGCGCTTGCCAATGATCCCGATGTCCTGATTGCCGACGAGCCGACGACGGCACTCGACGTGACCGTCCAGGCGCAGATCCTCAACCTCATCCGCAATCTGCAGACGGAATTGCGGATGGCAGTGATCCTGATCACCCATGACCTGACGGTCGTGCGTAAGTTCTCGGACTATGTCTATGTGATGCAGCATGGCGAGATGCGCGAGCACAACGTGACCGAACAGCTTTTCGCCAATCCGCAGCATCCTTATACCAAGCATCTTCTGGGATCCGAGCCGCGCGGCCAGGCCAACCCGCTGCCGGAGGGATCGGACATCATTCTCGACGCCCGCGGCGTGCGCGTCTCCTTCATGCTGCGCCATGGCGGCTTCTTCAGGCCGGAACTGCGCGAACTGGTTGCCGTCGACAGTCTCGATCTGACGCTGCGGCGGCACGAGACGCTGGGCCTTGTCGGTGAATCCGGTTCGGGCAAAACCACCTTCGGCCAGGCTATTCTCAGGCTCAACGACACTGATAATGGCGAGATCTATTTCGACCGGCAGCCGATCCACGGCAAGTCACGGTCGGAAATGCGCCCCTTGCGTTCACGCATGCAGATCGTCTTCCAGGATCCGTTCTCCTCGCTCAATCCGCGCATGACGATCGGCCAGATCATCGAGGAAGGGCTTGTCGTCAACAAGCTTGGTGCCACCAAGAGTGAGCGGCTGGACCGCGTACGCGAAGCGCTGACTGCCGCCGGCATGCCGGGCAATATCCTGTCGCGCTTCCCGCATGAATTCTCTGGCGGCCAGCGCCAGCGCATCGCCATTGCGCGGGCGATCGCACTGGAGCCGGAATTCATCCTGCTCGACGAACCGACCTCGGCGCTTGATTTGTCCGTCCAGGCGCAGATCATCGAACTCCTGCGCAAGCTGCAGGATGAGCGAGGCCTGAGCTACCTGTTCATTTCGCATGACCTGAAGGTCGTGCGTGCCCTCTGCCACCGTGTCATCGTCATGCAGCACGGCAAGATCATGGAAGAGGGACCCGTCAACGAAGTCCTTTCCAATCCCAAGACACCCTACACCGAACGGCTCGTCAAAGCCGCTTTCGAGGTAGCGTAATTTCAGAATGCCGGAGGTTCATATGGCAAATCCCAGAATAACGTTCATCGGAGCTGGCTCCACCGTTTTCATGAAGAATATCGTCGGCGATATCCTGCAGCGTCCGGCGCTGTCAGGCGCCACGATCGCGCTCATGGATATCAATCCGCAGCGACTGGAAGAAAGCGCCATCGTCGTCAACAAGCTGATTTCGACGCTTGGCGTGAAGGCGAAGGCGGAAACCTATTCCGATCAGCGTAAGGCGCTCTCGGGCGCCGATTTCGTCGTCGTCGCCTTCCAGATCGGCGGCTACGAACCCTGCACGGTGACCGACTTCGAAGTGCCGAAGAAATACGGCCTGCGTCAGACGATTGCCGATACGCTCGGCGTCGGCGGCATCATGCGTGGTCTTCGGACCGTGCCGCATCTCTGGAAGATCTGCGAGGACATACGCGCTGTCTGCCCTAACGCCATCATGCTGCAATATGTAAACCCGATGGCGATCAACACCTGGGCGATTTCCGAAAAATATCCCGACATCAAGCAGGTCGGCCTATGCCATTCCGTGCAGGGCACGGCGATGGAGCTCGCCCACGATCTCGACATTCCCTATGACGAGATCCGCTACCGCTCGGCCGGCATCAACCACATGGCCTTCTACCTGAAGTTCGAGCATCGCCAGCCTGATGGTTCCTACAGGAACCTCTATCCGGATCTGGTTCGCGCCTATCGCGAAGGCCGCGCGCCGAAGCCCGGCTGGAACCCGCGCTGCCCCAACAAGGTGCGCTACGAGATGCTGACGCGGCTCGGCTATTTCGTCACCGAAAGCTCGGAGCATTTTGCCGAATACACGCCTTACTTCATCAAGGAAGGCCGCGAGGATCTGATCGAGAAATTCGGCATTCCGCTCGACGAATATCCGAAGCGCTGCATCGAGCAGATCGCCCGCTGGAAGGGGCAGGCGGAAGCCTATCGTTCGGCCGACAAGATCGAGGTCAAGGAATCGAAGGAATATGCTTCCTCGATCATCAATTCGGTCTGGACGGGTGAGCCCTCTGTTATCTACGGCAATGTGCGCAACAATGGCTGCATCACGTCGCTTCCGTCCAATTGCGCGGCCGAAGTGCCCTGCCTGGTCGATGCCTCCGGGATCCAGCCGACCTTTATCGGCGACCTGCCGCCGCAGCTGACGGCGCTGATCCGCACCAATATCAATGTCCAGGAACTGACGGTCCAGGCGCTGATGACGGAGAATCCGGAGCATATCTATCATGCCGCGATGATGGACCCGCATACGGCCGCCGAACTTGATCTCGACCAGATCTGGTCTCTGGTGGACGAGCTGCTTGCCGCTCATGGCGACTGGCTGCCCGAATGGGCGCGACCGAACAAGGTCCGCGCGGCCTGAGAGCCCGTAAGGCAATCGGCGCCGGTTTAAAGTCGGCGCCGATCACACCAATCGGTCAGGACAGCCTGCCTTCGTCGTCGATCAAGGTCAGGCGGCAAGGAGCTTTATCGCTCCATTGCCAGAGCACGAGATTGAGGTCGTCGGCTCTCGCCGCCGGCGCAAGGCTTCTGACCAGCAGCCCGTGATAGCCGTCGGACAGGAGTTGGCGCGCAAGCATTTGCGTCATTGCTTCGCCCTTGGCCTTCATTTCATCGCGCCAGCTTGCTGTGGCGAGCGCTGCAGCATCGATGCCGAGCTCTAGAAGGGCGGTCGCGTCCCTGGTGTCGAAGATCCGTTCGATATCGGCCTCGTAGGAGACGAGTGTCGTCGGCTGCAGGCTGCCGACCTGATTGGCCTCCCGCAGTGCCGTCAGCACCGAGAGCGACGTATAAAGCGCTGGCATTCCCTTGGGGTTGAAACGACCGCCATAAAGTTCTGCGCCCCGGCCGGAGAGCGGCTGGCGTGCATAGATCGGGTTCAGTGCGCGATATAGCTTTCCTTCGTAGCGCATCGGCCGGGATCAGGCGTGGATACCGGCATCAATCGCATCGATATAGTCGAGGACTTCCTCCGCCCTTCCGTCGCGAACGAGCTGCATAGCCGTCTGGCCGGAAAAGCCTGAAAGGGGCTCGGAACGATACCAGGCATAGGCCATCAGCGCCGAGCCGAAGCGGGGCTCGACCTTGTTGACGACCTCGATCATCTCGCGCAGGCGCCGTTGCGTCTTGTCGGAGCGCAGGCGGTCCTTGCGCTGGATTGCATCCTTGCCGAGACCTGCCGTGCGGGCAATTTCCTCGCTCGTCGTGCGAAAGGCATCGGCGATCTTGCGCGGGGCAAACAGCCCGTCATCTGCATATTGTGCCAAGCCCATGATCCATCTCCATGCCAGTATTACTGACACTATATAGCGTCAAAATGAGCGGCATTCAATGATCGCGGCGTTTTATCGATGTCGCCGGCCGATCATGTCGGCCGCCTTGGAGCCGATCGCCATGGCTGGCGCGTTCGTGTTGCCCGACGGAATAAAGGGAATGATCGAGCAATCGATCACCCGCAGGCCATCGACCCCCCGAACCTTGAGCGTGCCATCGACCACTGCCATCGGATCGTTATCCGGCCCCATGCGCAGGCTGCCGGAGGGATGATAGTTGGTCTTGACCGTCTGGCCAGCGAATTTCGTGAGCGCCTCCTCATCCTGCAGCGCCTTGCCGGGCAGGATTTCCATGGCGATCTTCGAACGGAAAGGCTCGGTTTTCAGAAGCCGCCGCGCCGTTTTCAGAGACGCCAGGGTGAGGCGCAGGTCATCGGGGTCGCCGAAGAAATTGCAGTCGACGAGCGGCTGCTCGGCCGGGTTTGCGGAGCGCAGCTTTACGCTGCCACGCGCCTTCGGGCGAAGCAGGCAGGAGGTGAAGGTCACGCCCCAGGTCGGCTTGGCGGAGGAGACATCACGATCGAGGTAGACGATCGGCGCGCAATAGAGCTGGATCGTCGGCCGCTCACCGCCATCGGGATCGTAGAAGAGGCAGGACTCGATGCCTGTCGTCGTCACCGGCCCGGAATCGAAGAGCAGATACTGAAGCCCGTTGCGGATCATCGGCCAGCCCTTGTCCTCGCCGAAATAGCCTGATTTGCCTTTCGTGGTGGCGATGACCGGAACCTCGTGATGATCCTGCAGATTGGCGCCGACACCTGGAAGGTCCGCTACCACCTCGATGCCGTGTTCGCGCAGGTGGTCGGCAGGCCCGATGCCCGAGAGCATCAGCAGCTTGGCACTGTTATAGGTTCCCGACGCGACGAGCACTTCGCGTTCGGCCATGGTCTCATGCGTCTGGCCAGCCCGCGTATAGGAGACGCCGACGGCGCGGCCGTTCTTGATGATCAGGCGATCGACGCGGGCTTCGGTGATGATCTCCAGCCTGCTGTCGCCCGAGAGCGGATCGAGGAAGGCTTTCTTCGCATCCGAGCGTTCCGTGCGCCGGTCCCATTTGGCGAATGTGTGTTGCATGATGCCGACGCCATCCTGCCTGACGCCGTTGAAATCGGGATTGTAGGGATGGCCGAGCCCCTGGGCCGCAAGGATGAAGTCCTCGGTCGTATCCGAGATATGGCGCGGCTCGGAGACGCGCAGATTGCCGGAAATGCCGTGGAATTCGTTATTGAAACGGCTGTTTGCCTCGATGCCTTTGAAATGCGGCAGCATATCCGCATAGGACCACTCGGCCCCGTTGCCGAGATAAGCGGCCCAACTGTCATAGTCCTCCTTCTGTCCGCGCATATACACCATGGCATTAACCGCGCTGCCGCCACCAAGCGCTTTTGCGACCGGCACGATCGGGCCTCGGCCGCCGAGTTGCGGCTGTGGCACCGTGTGGTGCATCTCGAGGAAATCGTCGCGGGCAAGGTATTTCATGTAACCGGCAGGAAAGGACATAAGCCTCGTCGTATCGCGCGGTCCGCGCTCGATGATGAGCACCGAAAACCCAAAATCCCGCACCAGCCGCATCGCGGCAACCGAGGCCGCGGATCCGCCACCAGCAATGATGAAGTCATAGCTCTTGCTCACATTTCCTCCGAACCGGGATGATGGTATCCGCCGACTCGCAATCGACTGACAAAACGAGTGACAACAATGACATAGATGCCACTGGCGATCGTCAAGGCGCTTTGCGCTCAGCGCCCAAAGAATAGCGTTTCGGCATTCTCGATGAAGATTTTACGGGCAAGCGCGGGGTCGCCGATTGCATCCTGCATCCCATCGATCAGGTCGGCATCATCTGGCATATCGCTCCAGAGTTCGGTGTGTGGCCAATCGCTGCCCCAGAGCAGTTTTTCCGGATGGCTGGCCGCAAGCGCGCGGACCACTTCGGCGAAGCCGGGATAGCCGCGGTCACGCGTCAGCCGATAGGGCGCCGTCAGCTTGATATATCCGCCGGCATGATCGGCTAACCGCTGCAGCGCCGGAAGATGCTGACGCCATGCGCTGTCGGTGAGCGGTATGAAGCCCAGATGATCGATGACGAAGCGGACACCGAGAGGCGGCAACCGCCCGGCGAGATCATCGATCTGGTCCGGATTGATCTGAAACTGCAGCGACCAGCCGAACTCACGGACGGCTGCAGCAAGCTTTTCGGCGGCTGACAGCGGCAGGCCGCCCTTGTTGCGGGTGTTGATGCGCACACCGCGGACGCCGAGCCCGTCGAGGCGGGCGATCTCTCCCGCATTGGTCTCGGGATCGATGACGACAATGCCGCGAAGGCGTTTCGGAAAGGCAGCCAGCGCCTCGGCAAGCACCCGGTTGTCGAGGCCGTAGACGCTCGGCTGCACGAGAATGCCCCTGCCGATACCGAGCCGGTCGGCAAAGGCGATCCAGTCGGCCGTCGTCGCGATCTCTGGCGTATAGCTGCGCGGCGTGTTGAGGGGTGCGTCCGACCGGAAGACATGGAAATGCGTGTCAATCGTGCCCTGAGGCAGCGGCTTGTTCGGAAGACGGGTCAACGGCAGACGTGGCAGGCAGAATGGCGCTTCACTATCCGGCTGGCTCATTTCCGATCCAGTTCCTCATGCTGGAGGAAGTCGAAATCGACGCCTTCATCGGCCTGCAGCACGCGCGTATGGTAGAGTTTCGCATAACCGCGCACGGGCTCGGCAGCCGATATCTCTCCAAGTTCCGCCATCCGCCGGTCGAATTCTGCCTGGTCGACGGCAAGGTCAATGCGTCTCTCCTTGACGTCGAGTCGGATGCGGTCACCGGTTCTGACGATCGCCAAGGGTCCGCCGGCGGCAGCTTCGGGGGCGATGTGGAGTACGATGGTTCCGAAGGCGGTGCCGCTCATGCGGGCATCGGAAATCCGCACCATGTCCTTGACACCTTGCCGGGCGAGCTTGCGCGGGATCGGCAGGTATCCGGCTTCGGGCATGCCCGGCGCGCCTTTCGGACCGGCATTGCGCAGGACGAGAATATCGTCGGCGCTGACGTCAAGGTCGTCGCTGTCGATCCGCAGGGTCATGTCCTCGACGGAATCGAAGACGACCGCTCGCCCCTCGTGCTGCAGCAGGTCCTTCGATGCGGCAGATTGTTTGATGACTGCGCCGCGAGGCGCGAGATTGCCATGGAGTACGGCAATGGTGCCGATCGGCTTCAGCGGCTTTTCGACGGTACGAATGATTGTCTGCCCAGGCTCATCGGGGGCGGCGTCGATCACCTCGCCAATGGTCTTTCCGTAGACCGTCTGCTGGCTGCCGTCGATCTCGTGACGAACGGCTTTCAGCAGCGTCTGCACACCGCCGGCCTCGTGGAACTGTTCCATATAGTGCTGGCCGGAGGGCTGCAGATCGACGAGAAGTGGTATGACCTTGCCCAGCCTGTCGAGCTCGGCCATGTCGAGGCGAATGCCCAGCCGCCCGGTAATGGCGGCAAGGTGGACGACGGCATTGGTCGAGCCGCCCATCGCCTGCAGGGCGACAAGACCGTTGCGGATGGCCGCTGGGGTCAGGATATCGCGGACAGTCGGTGCATCGGGGTTGGCTGCAAGCGCGGCGGCGACACGGCCCGTCTCTTCGGCAAGCCGTACCCGCTCGGATTCGGCCGCGGGTGCCGACCCCGCCCGCGGCAGGCAGAGACCCATCACCTCGGTCAGGTTGGCCATGGTGCTCGCCGTTCCCATGACCGTGCAGGTGCCGATTGAGCTTGCGAGCTTGTTATTGACATCAGTGATCTCCGCCTCGTCGATTTCGCCTGCGCGGAAGCGGCCCCAGAAACGGCGGCAATCGGTGCAGGCGCCGAGCCTTTCGCCCTTGTGATGGCCGACGGCCATCGGCCCTGTCGGCAGGAAGATCGCCGGGATCTCGCTGCTGGCGGCGGCCATGATCTGCGCCGGCAGGGTCTTGTCGCAGCCGCCGATCAGGATCACTGCATCCATCGGCTGGGCGCGGATCATCTCCTCGGTTTCCATTGCCATCAGATTGCGCAAATACATCGAGGTCGGCGAGGCGAAGCTCTCGTGGATGGAAATGGTCGGGAAGACCATCGGCATGGCGCCGGCCAGCATGACGCCGCGTTTGGCCGCTTCGATGAGCTGCGGGACATTGCCGTGGCAGGGGTTGAAATCGCTGTAGGTATTGGCAATCCCCACGATCGGGCGATCGAGGGCATCGTCCGAATAGCCCATTGCCTTGATAAAGGCCTTTCGGAGGAAAAGGGAAAAACCCTGATCGCCGTAACTCGTCAGCTTGCGACGAAGACCGCTCGACATTGTTCCTCCCTCGTCCCTTAAATTGATCTCAAGCCTAGTGGGATATGCAGGATTGTCAATAAATAAGATATGGCGACACGCATGCGAATTGGCTTGGTCGGCGATTTTTATAAAGAAAACTCAATATAATTCACGATATTTTCCGTTTTTTATCTGCATTACGCATTGGCTTTCCGGCCGGCGGCGCTTAGATTATCGATAAAACAGGGTGCGGTGATTTATGGAAGAGATCAGGCGAAGGCGTGTAGGGATTATTGGCGCCGGCTGGGTGAGTGAATATCATCTGCCGGCATGGGCAAAACAGTCGGCGCGCGCCGAGATCGTCGCGATCGCCGATCCCTCCACCGAGGCGCGCGAGGCCAAAAGCCAGCACTTTGGCATTCCACGCGCTTACGCGACTGCCGAGGCGATGCTGGCGAATGAAGCGCTCGATGCGGTCGATATCTGCGCGCCGCGCGAGGCCCATGTTGCGCTTGTGCGGCTTGCCGCGGCAAGGGGCCTCGATATCATCTGCCAGAAGCCGCTCGCGCCCAACTACGATCAGGCCGCTGCTCTCGTCGCCGGTTTGCCGCCGTCGATCCGGTTGATGGTGCATGAAAACTGGCGGTTTCGCGCTTACTATCGCCGGCTGAAGGGATGGCTGGAGGAGGGCATCGCGGGCGCCGTCAGGCAGGTCCAATTCGAATTCCTGTCGAGTGGGATGATTGCAGACGGTGAGGGCAGAAGGCCGGCGCTCGTCCGCCAGCCGTTTTTCCGCACACAGGAACGCCTTCTTGTCATGGAGGTGATGATCCATCACCTGGATACGCTGCGCTACCTGTTCGGCGAGATGGAGGTTGTTGCCGCACATATCGAGCGCAGCAATGACGACATTGTCGCCGAAGATGTTGCGTCCGTCGTCCTGCGCCGTCTGGACGACGGGGTGATCGTCACTGTAAACGCCAATCTCGCGGTGCATGGCGCTCCGCCGGCGCCGCGTGACCATCTGCGGATTTTTGGTACACAGGCGACGCTGGAACTGGACGGCATCAGTCTTTCGGCGAAGGGGCAAATCCAGCGCCTGGAGGAATTTGATGCGGATGCGGTCTATCAGGGCGCCTATGATGCAACGATCGCGCATTTCCTCGACGGGCTGGAGGGGCGTGCGGCGATGGAGACTGTTCCCGACGATAACATGAAGACGCTGGCGCTGGTTGAAGATATCTATCGGCTGAGCCGGTTCGACGCTCGAGGCAAACCGCGATAAGATGGCCAGCCGCCGGAGGATTATGGATGCAGATGCTTGACGATATCAGTGAAGGCGAGATCGAACACGACGACCTGAGCATCGCGCGTGCCCTTGAGGAAGACATCATCTTCGGACGGCTGGCGCCAGGCACGCGGCTGACCGAAGACACGCTGCTGGCGCGCTTCCATGTCACCCGCCATTTCGCCCGCCAGGCGATTGTACAATTGGAGGCGATGGGCATTGTCGTGCGCGAGCGCAACAAGGGTGCGACTGTCCGTTCGCTGACCCCTCGACAGGTGCAGGAGATCTATGACGTGCGCGAGCTGCTGCAGCGGCAGGCCGCGCTCTGGATTCCGTTGCCGGCACCCGACGAGTTGATCGCTGAACTGACGGTTCTGCATGAAGAGCACGGCCGGCATGTGGAATCCGGCTATCTGCGCGGCGTGCACGAGACGAACGACCGGTTCCACCTGGCGCTCTTCGGGGCCTGTGGCAATTCCCATCTCGTCCAGTCGATCGAACTCTATATGCGCCTCAGCCTGCCGGTGCGCGCCAATTCCATGTCCAGCAAGGAATCGCTGCAGATCTCACACGAACATCATCGGCTGATGATCGAGATGCTGAAAGGCAGGGACAACTGGGTCTTGGCGCAGCTCTGTGTCGATCACCTGCAGCCGAGCAAGAAGCGCTACCTCGCCTATGTGAGCGAAAACTGAGGTCCTAGATGGATTGGCCGGCAATCATATCGGCTACCGCCGTTGGCGTGCGATCGCCATCCCCCAGCAAAGCCGAAACCTCGGCACGCTGCGGTGCGCCGAGCCGCCCGCCAAAGGTGCTGCATTTCAACGCTGCGGCGGCAGAGGCCATCCGGATGGCCGCATTTGTCGTCAATCCCTCCGTGACCGCCAACGCATAGGCGCCATGGAAAATATCCCCGGCCGCCAGTGTGTCGACCGTCTTGACCCGAAATGCAGGCACATGTGCGACGTCAGCTGTTTCCTCGTTCCACCAATAGCTGCCGCGCTCCCCGGCGGTGACCACGATCAAGGCCTGCGGATATTGCGCCTTGAGATGCGGTACCATGCCGGCCGGATCGTCGATCTGCGAAAGGCTACCGGCTGCCGGCTCTGAAAAGATGATGTGGTCGGCGTGTTTCGCCAGCATGTCGATGGTGCGAGGCGCCGCGACATCGCCATCGAGGATTGCGGGCTTTCCGGCTGCCCTTGCTGCTTGCAGGACCTTCAGGGCAAGAGCGGGCCAGCGCACATCCACCATGACGGCATTGAACGCCGCGAGATCGTCGGCCGTGACCTCCTTAACGTGTTCGTGCAGTCGCGGATCGTAGAAGGGAACGATCAGCCTTTCGCCATCGTCGTCGATGAGGATCATCGAAACGGCCGAACGGGCGCCGGCAACCCGGGCGCTGCCGCCGACATCAATTCCCGCTTGTTCGAGCTCTGACAGGATCTGCTGGCCGGCCGGATCGTCGCCGACTGCACCCCACAGGCTTGCAAGACCACCGAGGCGCACGATCGCATAGGCCGCACTGGAAGCCATGCCCTCGGCCACTTGCAGCATTTCATAGGGCAGAACCTTACCCGGCGTCTGCGGGATCGTGCGGACACGAAACAGTGTATCGAGCACGGCAGCACCGACGCAGAGCACGTGGCGCGGCTTGCTGCCCGCATCGGAGAAGGTCGGGCTCAAATGCGTCGGCCAGTTGACTTGTCGAAGAGATGGACACTTGCCGGATCGATCGCGATCGAAACTGTATCGCCGTACGCGATTGCCAGCCGTTCACGGAAGAGGCAGGAAATCTGTTCGCCATTGCAATCCAGCTTGGCGAAGATTTCCGATCCCGTTCCCTCGACGATTTCGGCACGGCCGCCAATGCCGCCTTGGCTGGCGCGAATATGTTCGGGACGGATACCGTAGACAAGCTGACCAGCGGGTGGTGCGCTCTTGATGTTTTCCGGCAGTGGCAAGATGAGGCCCATTTCGGTGCGGAAGACACCTTCTTCAATCCTGCCGTCGATGAAATTCATCGAGGGCGAGCCGATAAAGCCGGCGACGAAGAGATTGGCGGGGCGGTCATAGAGTTCCAGGGGAGCGCCGACCTGCTCGATGACGCCATCATGCAGAACAACGATCTTGTCAGCCATCGTCATCGCCTCGATCTGGTCGTGGGTGACATAGATCGTCGTCGTCTTGATACGCTGATGCAGCGATTTGATTTCGGCGCGCATCTGCACGCGCAGTTTCGCATCGAGATTGGAAAGCGGCTCGTCGAACAGGAAGACTTGCGGATCGCGCACCAATGCGCGGCCCATGGCGACACGCTGACGCTGGCCCCCTGAGAGCTGTTTGGGATAACGGTCGAGCAGCTTTTCAAGGCCAAGGATGTTAGCCGCCTTAGTGACCCGTTCGGAAATCTCCGACGTATCGGCCTTTTTCAGCTTCAGAGCAAAGCCCATATTGTCGGCGACGCTCATATGCGGATAGAGCGCATAGTTCTGGAAGACCATTGCGATATCGCGGTCGCGGGCCCTCAGGTTGCTGACGTCACGAGCACCGATCCGGATTTCGCCGTCGCTCATTTCCTCCAGGCCGGCAATCATGCGCAGCAGGGTGGATTTGCCGCAGCCGGACGGACCGACGAGCACAACGAATTCTCCGTCGGCGATATCAACGCTGATGTCCCTGATGACATTGACGGCGCCAAAGCGTTTCTGGACGTTTCGAATATTCACATTTGCCATGTTGATGGTCCTTTGAATGCCTGGGTCAGCCGCCCTTGACGGCACCAGCCGTCAGGCCCGCAACGATCTGCTTTTGCGCAAACATGGTGAGTACCAGCACGGGCAGGGTTACGATGAGTGCGGCTGCAGCAAGCGGCCCCCAACTGACCTGCTCGAACGAGAGCATGTTATAGACGGCCACAGGCAGGGTTCTGGTCTCGCGGCTGGCAAGCACGATGCCGAAGACGAAGTTGTTCCAGGAGAAGATGACCGAAAGGATGAAAGCCACGACGATGCCGGGCTTGGCGATCGGCAGCGCCACCAGACGGAAGACCTGCCAGGAGGTCGCACCGTCGATGCTGGCCGCCTCTTCAAGCTCCATCGGCGTCGTTTCGAAATAGCCGATCATGATCCAGACGACGATCGGCACCGTTACCACCAGATGGATGATGATCTGCGGCCAGAGCGTGCCGAGAAGGTTCAGCCACTGGAACAGCAGGAACAGCGGAATGAGGAAGGACAGGCCTGGCGTCATGCGGGCGATCATGATGACCATGGCGGAACGCTCCGCCTTGAGCCGCGCGATGCCGTAGCCGGCGGGTACGCCGATCAGCAGCGCGAGCAAGGTTGCGCCGCCGGTTACGAGGATCGAATTCCAGAAATAGAGGAAGAAATTATTCTCCTCGAAGACTTTCATGTAATTCGACCAGGCGAAACGCTCGGGGATGAAGATCGGCGGATAGGCGCCATTGTCGATTTCATATTTCAGCGACAGCGAGATCATCCAGAGAAAGAACAGGATGACAGGGGAGACCATGACGAGGGCGACAAACAGCAGCCCGATGCGTTCGATCGTCTTGCGCTTCATCAGCGTGTCTCCGTGTCGGACCAGTTGGCGCGCTGCCGGATCATCATCAGGACGAAGGAAAGCGCGACAATCATGATGAAGAAGACGACCGCCATCGCCGACCCGTAGCCGATGTCATAGTAGGAGAAGGCCGTATTATAAAGATAGATGTTGATCGTCTCCGATGCGGTGCCTGGCCCGCCCTGTGTCATCGCATAGATGATATCGAAGCTCTTGACCGCATCGATGCTTCTGATCATCACGCCGATCATCAGGAAGGGTGCGATCATCGGCAGGGTCAGGTAGCGGAACTTCTGCCAGGCGTTGGCGCCGTCGATTTCGGCACTCTCATAGGGTTCGCGCGGAACGGCCGCCAGGCCCCCGAGAACGATCAGCATGATCAGCGGTGTCCATTGCCAGGTCTCGACCAGCACGAGCGAGGGAATGACGCTGTTCTGGTTGTAGATCCATTCCTGCGGCCCGATGCCCACGAGCGACAGCAGGTAATTGAGCACGCCGAGCTGCGGATGGAACATCATCGTCCAGACGAGCGCTATGGCGACCGGTGTCGCCATCATCGGCATGACGAAAACGCCCCGCAGCAATCCGCGGAACGGAAACTGTGCGTCGAAAATCAGGGCGGCGAGCGTGCCCAGGATGAGCGGGGCGACGACGGCAAGCAGCGTGTAGAGCGCCGTGTGCCAAAGCGATTCCCAGAAGCGCATGTCCACCAGCAGCCGGGTGTAATTGTCCAGACCGGCAAAAACCACCGGCTGGCCCAGGGTCCAGCTGTTCACGCTCATCCAGAGCGTAAACACCCAAGGAAACACGATGACCGCGGCGATGACGAGCAGCGCCGGGACAACGAAGGGCCAGTAGTTTGGAGCAAGCCGACCTGGCTTGCTCCTCCCGTTTGCGATGCTATTCGATCGCGTGGTGTCCATGCTCACGGATGCCATTATCCCTCGCTTCGGGCCAGTACCGGTTCGAACTGCGCCGTGGCGCTCTTCAGTTCCGCTGCCGGATCGGCGCCGCCGATCATGTTGGTCAAGCCGACGCCATAGATGTCGCGGAACTCGGTGACCGGAATGATGACCGGCAGCGCGAGCTGCGAGACCTTTGCCGAGCCCGCAACGGCATCGACCCAGGTGCTCGGCATGGTGACGCCCTCGCGAACCTTGGCGTCTTCGAGAATCGAATTGCGGAAGGGCACGCCGGCACCCGCCTGCAGAAGGCGCGCGCCCATGTCGTGGGAAATGACCCACTGGCAGAAGAGATAGGCCGCTTCCTTGTTCTTGCTGGCGGCGGTGACGCCGATGCCGTCACCGGTCGTGGCGGCCGCCTGTGCCTTTGGTCCCTTCGGCATGATGCCGTAGCCGACCTTGCCGACGACGCGGGACTTTTCCGGATTCTCGATCGGCGGCGCGAAGCCAACGCCATCGAGCCACATGCCGACCTTGCCCTGCAGGAAGGCAGACTGTGCCTCCGCCCAGTTGAAGCCGGATACGCCAACAGGCGCAGACTTCGTCATCAGGCGCTGATACATCTTGGCCGCCTCGACGGCTTCGTCAGAGGTCGTGCGCAGCTTTCCATCCGGGCCGAGCGGCGTCGAGCCATAGCCGAGCAGCAGGGTGGTCCAAACCGGAACGTTGGCATTCTTGAGGCCACGAGCCACGAAGCCGTAGGTATTGGAGGACTTATCGGTCAGGGCTTCAGCGGCACTAGCCATCTCATCGAATGTCGACGGATAGGACAGGCCCTTCTTCTCGAACAGTTCCTTGTTCCAGTAGACGATCCAGTAGTCCACCGAGAAGGGAAGCGAGCGCAGCACGCCTTGCGAGTCCTTGGCAAACTGCAGGCCGGCTTCTGCAAAATCGCTTTCGACCAGAGATGGGTCGGTCAGCGACGGATCCTTGATGAAGCCGCTGATGTCGGCAAGCCAGCCGCCCTTTTCGAACTGGCGCTTCTGGACGTGATAGCTGAGGTGCACGACGTCGAAGCTGGGCTTGCCGGAGCTGAGTTCGATCGTCGTCTTCTGGCGCTGCTGCTGCTCCGGTGTTGCCTCGGCATTGACCTTGATGCCGGTCAGCGCTTCGAACTCGCTCAGATATTTGAGGATCGTCTCGCTACGCGGGCTCTTGACGAGATTGACCTCGAGCGTCGTTCCGGCAAAGCGCTTCCAGTCGACGGCCGCCGAAGCAGGCCTGATGCCGAGAAGCCCGGCAGCGCCGACGGCTGCTGAACCGGCCAGAAAGTTTCGGCGCGTCGGACGAATGAATGATGATGACATGCTGCTCTCCTCCTCTTGTGTGGCCTGCGATCTCCTCACCGCAGGCGTCAGTCTAAATTCTCAGCGCGCGACTTCGCGCGTGATTGATATGTGCGGCAAGCGCATCGATGGCCCCTTGCGCATTCCTTTGCTCAATGGCCTCCAGTACGCGAAGATGCTCACCCATGACGGGGCCGACGCGCCCGTCGATGCGGAAGCGTTCCTGGCTGATCAGGCGCATCTTGATGGAGTTGACGCGGTAGGCGTTGGAAATGATCGTGTTGCCTAGCGCATCGATGAAGGCGTCATGCATGCCCCAGTCGACAGCCTGGGCATGGATCTCCAGTTCATGGGAATGATTGCCGGCCTCGATTGCCGCGACGATCTCACGATGCTGATTCAGGAGCGCCGCGATCGCCGCGTCGCTTGCCGTCTCTGTGAAGATCCCGACGGCTTCCTTTTCGAGAAAAAGCCGGAGCTGGAAGGCTTCGCGAATGAGGTTCAGGTCGATATGGGCAATCTGAAGCCCGCGCTGCGGCACGGTCTTGATCAGGCCCTCGGCTTCTAGCCGCGGTATAAGTTCGCGAATAGCTCCGAGCGTCAGGCCGGTCAGTTCGACAAGCCTGCGCTGCGAGACGAATTGCCCGGGACGGACGTCACGCGCCAGCAGATGCCTGGTAAAGCTTTCATAAGCTTTCTCTCTCAGCGTCGGCTGCTCGTCCGCTCCATCCATCGGGCTCTCCTCGTACATGACCGCTATGCTGCCTTTGTGCGAAAAAGTCCGTCAAAGGCAAGGGCAAGCTCGCGTCTGCCATCGGCGGAGATTGACGTCAAAGGAGGGCGAACCGCAAGCCATCTATCATCGCCAGTCATTTTTGCCACCATGACTTTCACAGCCGGCGTCACGGGATGCTTGAGAAGTTCGCCAACGAACTGTTCGACGCGCGGATCGTCATTGCCGTCGACGGCCATGGCGCGGACTTCGTGCGGCGCAAAATTGGCCATGCCCGAAATCGCACCCTGACCTCCCATGCGCACACCCTTGGCGAGGTGCCGCTCGTCGCCGATCAGGATGATCAGGTCGCCATGCTGGCGCAGCAGGGTTTCGGTGTAGGGCCAGTCGCCGGAGGAGTCCTTGACGCCGGTGACGATAGAGGGGAAAGCCTTTCGCAACCGGCTGATCAGGTCGATGCCCAACGCGACCATCGTGACCGAGGGAATATTGTAGGCCAGTACATCACGGGCTGCGTCGCCGACACGCGCAAACACATCGGCAAACCAGGCAAAGATACCATCATCGCTGACGTTTTTGAAATAGGAGGGCGGGGCGAGAAGGATACTGCGCACGCCCTTCGACAGGGCCTGTGACATCTGCTGCGCCGCATCCTCCGCCGCATCGACGAGCACACCGACGACGATCTGCCGGGGCTGAACGCCGGCGGCAATAAATGCGTCGAGGATCCGTTCGCGTTCCTGGCTGCCGATCGACGCGCCTTCGCCTGTTGTTCCGAACAGAGTGACGCTGGCGCAACCCGAATCAAGGCTTCGCTTTGCCTGGGCGAGCATGACCTCGGCGGCGATGGCGCCGCTGCGGTCAAAAGGTGTCGCCAATGCGACCGACAAACCAAACCCCGTCATCAATATGTCTCCTTCATGTCAGTACTGTATGGCTAACATGTCAGTTATTAGGTGTAAACCTGTTTGTGGTAAATTGGTCTCTTAATGGCAAAGGGCTGTGGAATGTTGGAGCGTCGCGGTCTCGGGGACAGGCGGCTCGTTGTTGCCCGCGGTGTTGCGCGGGATGGTCTCGACGGCGCCAATTGTGGCGCAATGAAGCGACACGCGGTCAATGACGTGACGATGACCGCGCGCCGGATTGCTCTGAGGTGGTTACGGAGCGCAACTTGGAGGGTTGCGCTCCCACTTTTCCCGCCGTCTCACCAGTCCAGGCGCAGGAGAGAAACGCCCTGACGCGGCAGGGAGAAGGTGAGATTGATCTTGCCGTCGCGGACCGAAACAGACGCCTTGTGGTCGATCTCGGCGAGCCTTCCCGAGGCCTCGAGTCTGGCGTAATCGGCGCCCGCGATATCCTGCGGCTTGCCCATTTCCTTCCAGATGCGGAAGGAGTTGGAATGCTGCTCGTCCATGCGGAAATGCTTGAGCGCGGCCGGACGATTGCCCCAGCCGTCAATCGCCAGGCTGATATCGGCAGCGGGGCCTGCCTCGTCGTCATCATGATAGTGCCAGACGAGAACGGAGACGCCCTTGTCGTCGCGGGTCGCAACGACGTTGACGTCGGGCTTGTCGCGAACGCCGTGGCTCATGATATCCTCGATATCGCGGCGATAGTCGCTTTCGGATTCCAGCCACTCGCCGCCAAGCTTGCCGAGCATCCGGAAGCCGTTCAGCACCGCCTTGTCGACGCCGTTGGTCGCGAGGTCCCGGAAGCCGTCGAAATAGGGCTGGTCGTCAAAAAGGAAGGCCCAGGTCACCGCACCTTCGATCTCGATATTGGCTCGGCGCGACAGCTCATAAGTGCGGATCATGCTCTCGACGACATAGACGCCGTAGAGCGGTCCGTTGCGGTAGCCGTTCTGCGGGTGGACGCGGGCCGAGCAGGCCGCACAGCCTTCCGGGTCGGATTCGCCGATGACGACGGGCAGATGCCGAAGCTCGGGGAATTCGTTGATAATGGCGAGATTGGTTTCGATGTCGCGCAGCTGCTTGTGCAGACCCATGCGCACATGGCCGTCGAAGATGACCGGATTGCCCTTGGCATGGAAGGCGATAAAATCGATCGGCGGCTTGTTCTCGACAACATGGCGCAAAAAGGCGCGCAGGAAAGTCTGCGCCTTCTCATTGGCGAAGCCGCCGCACGTGTGCGGACCGCCGACGCGTGCTTTCGGCAGGGCGCGTTTTACGGCACGTGCGCTCGCATCATACATGGCGCAGAATTCCGGAATCGTACCCGTCCAGTAATGGCCGTCGGGTTCATTCCAGACTTCCCAGGGCCAGGAGGAGACGACATCTTCGCCGTAGCGATCGGCGAGATGCCGCGCCCAGGCCTCGATGAGGTCTCCCCATTTTTTCAGGTCCTTCGGCGGCGCGGTCCAGCCGGTGGTGATTGTTGCGTATTTATCCGCCGGCTCCCAATGATGCTTGTAGGGACCGTCGAAATCGGAAAGCGCCTCCGGCGTGAAGCCGATCTGGATCAGCGGAATGTTGCCGGCCTCGACATAGGCGTCGAAGATCTGGTCGATGATCGTCCAGTCATAGACGGGATTGCCGTTCGCATCCTCCGTATAGGCATTGGTCGAGCCCCATTTCAGTGCCGGCTTGCCGTCGCCGCTCGTCAACAGATTGTGGGTACGAATGCGCGGAGCGACGGGGCTGAGTTCTGTCAGCTCCTTCAGAAGCTTCTTGCCATGGGGGGAATAGGTGTAGTTCGGCTCGTCATAACCGAACCAGTTCCACAGCGGTTTATACGCCCCTGTCGGCCTGCCGGCGTGAACGTTGATGGTCACGTCATAGGAACTCGTCATCGTCTTTCCTCTTGAACGGCCAAGCCTCGGCCTCCTCCCGAAGGCTAACCGACCAATATTGTGATGAGTTGCGGCTGTCTTGGGAGGGCGCCGCGCTCGCCGCAAAAGCTAAGCGAAATGACCATTTTGTCAATAATATAAAAAATGACGATTAAATGGGTGATGAAAAATGCCGGTATTTACGAGAGTTTTTGGCATTTAAAAAATTACCTGTTGCCGTTTGGCGAAAAATTGTCGATAAATGTTGAGGCGAAACTTGTCGTCTGGAGGAGCCATATGGACTATCAGGTCCCTATGAAGACGCTTTCGCCGGAACGCGATCGATAACGGATTACGGGAAGCGCCCGCCTCTGCGGGCCAAGGAGGAGGAGCGTCCGATGAAGTTCCCAAGATTTGCAGCCATTGCCTTATTGTCTCTAGCCGCTCTGCCTGCTTATGCGCAGGATTTCATTGCCGGTATTCCGCGCAATGAAACTCTGATCATCCAGGGCACGCCGCAGCAGAATGCCGACTGGTTTAATGTCTGGGCTCCGGGCGGTGGCGGGTCTGCCAATGTCAACGGCCTGCAGCAGCTGACGACCGATACGTTCTGGTTCATCAATCCGGAGGGTGGTCCGGATGCCTGGCAGAATGCGCTCGCTACCGAGCCGCCGGCCTATAATGCCGATTTCACGCAAATGACCGTGAAGCTGCGCAAGGGCATCTATTGGAGCGACGGTGTCGAATTCACCAGCGACGACGTGGCCTATACGGTCAAGACTCAGATCGACCATCCCGGCATGTCCTGGAGCGCGCCTTTTTCCGTCAACGTTGCCAGCGTGGAAAACCCAGATCCGCAGACGGTGATCTTCCATCTCAAGAAGCCGAATTCGCGCTTCCACACAGTGTTCACCGTGCGCTGGAACGCTGCCTGGATCATGCCGAAGCATGTCTTCGAAAAGGCCGGCGATCCCCTGGCATTCAAGAACAATCCGCCTGTCTCGCTCAGCGCCTATGTGCTGCAGAGCTATGACAAGGCTGGCAACTGGACCATCTGGAAACTGCGCGACGACTGGCAGCGCACTTCGATCGGCATGGCTGCCAAGGAGCCGCCGCAGGTGAAATATGTCGTCTATCGAGCCGCCGGCAACCCGGAAGCCCGCGTCATCGAGCAGCGCAATCATAATCTCGACGTGATCAACGACATGGCACCCGAGGGCATGTTTGCGATGATGCGCGACAGCAAGAGCGTCGCCTCCTGGCTGAAGGGCTTCCCCTTCGCCCATCCCGATCCGACCCTGCCTTCCGTGCTGCTCAACACCAAGAAGCCGCCCTTCGATAACAAGGATGTGCGCTGGGCGCTGGCATTGATGATCGATATCCGCGCCGTGGCCCTCGGCTCCTATCGCGGTGCCGCCAATCTGGCTGCTCTCGCCACGCCGCCGACCGGCTCGGCTCCGGACGATTATTACGCACCGATGCAGGACTGGCTCACCAATTTCGAGCTCGATACCGGCAGCCGCAAGATCAAGCCCTATGATCCCAATATCTCCGCCCAGATCGCCACCATGGTGCGTGGCCAGTGGGGTGACCAGATCCCGACCGATCCGAAACAGCTGCAGCGTACCTTCGGCTTCGGCTGGTGGAAGCAGGATGTTCAAGCTGCAACCGAGCTCCTGCAGAAGGCCGGTTTCAAGAAGAGCGGCAATCAATGGATGAAGCCTGACGGCACGCCGTTCACGATCCGCCTGCAGGTCGAGGGCGACGCCATTCCGACACTCGCGCGTGCCGGCACCGTTATCGCCCAGCAATGGAGCCAGAACGGCATCGCTACAAAGGTGGATGTTGCCGGTCCGACCAACGGTCAGCGCCTTAGTGCCGGCGATTACGAAGCCGCAATCTACTGGAGCATTGAGACCTGGGGCGGTCATCCGGATCTGTCCTTTTTCCTGGACAGCTACCATTCGGAATTCATCAAGCCGCTCGGCCAGATCCAGCCGCCGCGCAACCTGCAACGCTGGCAGGATCCGCGTCTCGATCAGATCATCGCGAAGAACCGGTCCATCGCCTTTGACTCGCCCGACGTCACCAAGGTCGGTCAGGATTTCCTGAAGCTCGCGGTCGAAGAGATGCCGATGATTCCGCTGATGGCCTATAACAAGTTCGCCCCGTTCGACACGACCTACTGGACGAACTATCCGAGCGCTGAAAACCCCTATTCCGCCTCGGGTCCGAACTGGTCGAACATTCGTTATATGGTGACCGGCCTGAAGGCCAATCCGGACGCTCCGAAGAACTGATCGCGTCGACACGGGAGTGGCCGATTGCCGGCCGCTCCCCTTCTGCTACTGGAGGATGGATGCCATGAATGGCTTTCTGATCTATGCGGGTAAACGTTTCCTGCAGTTCCTTTTCGTGGTCGTCACCGGCATCACGCTCGCATTCCTGATCGCGCATTTCTCGCCTGTTGATCCGGTGGAGCAGACCGTGTCGCTCTTGACGAGTTTCGGCTCGACCGATCCACAATCGGTTGAAATTCTGCGCGAATCGCTGCGGGAGCTCTATGGAACCGGCGGCCCGCTTATCGATCAGTATTTCACTTTCTGGGGACGGGTGCTGACCGGTGATTTTGGTCCGTCGCTGTCGTCCTTCCCGACACCGGTCATGACCGTCATCGGACGCGCCTTGCCCTGGACCGTCGGCCTTCTGACACTTGCTACGATCATCGCATGGATCATCGGCAACCTGCTCGGCGCGCTTGCAGGCTATTTCCGCAACAGCCGGCTGCTCAAGCTTGCCGGCATCGTCATCATGGCACTGCAGCCGATCCCGACCTACATTATCGGCCTCAGCCTCGTTATTCTCTTTGGTTTCGTCTGGCCGATCCTGCCGATCAGTGGCGGCGCGCAGGTCAATCTCACGCCCGCTTTCAGCTGGGCCTTCATCAGCTCGGTTATCGAACACGGCATTCTGCCGGCGCTGACGCTCGTGCTCGTCGGCATCGGTGGCTGGTTCATCTCCATGCGTTCGCTCGTTTCCAACATCGTCACCGACGATCATGTCGTTTATGCCGAGCTCGGCGGCGTGCGCTCGAGCAGCATCTTTTCGTATTATGTGGCCCGCAACGCCATGTTGCCGCAGGTCACGGGTCTCGCGCTCAGCCTCGGCAATGTCTTCGGCGGTGCCGTCATCGTCGAGTTCGTCTTCAACTATCCAGGCATCGGCAAGCTGCTGATCTCGGGCATCTATTCCGGCGATTACAGCCTGGTCCTGGGTGTCACGACCATCGCCATCATTGCCGTCGCTGCGGCCGTCTTCGTGATCGATATCATCTATCCGCTGATCGATCCGCGCGTGAAACTGGGATAATAGCGATGTTCAAGATCCTCAGAGACCTGCTTCGTTACAACCGCGAATTCCTGCTCGGGACGATCCTGATCCTGATCATTGTCGGGTTGATCGTCTCTTCCTTCTTCTCGCCTTATGACGAGAACGCCATTTATGTCGTGATCCCCGACATGCCGCCATCCGCCGAATTCTGGTTCGGCACGACTTCGCGCGGCCAGGATGTTTTCTGGCAGATCGGCGCGTCGCTGCGCAACACGCTGCTCTTCGGCATTATCGTCGCCGTTATCAGCCGCCTCATCGCGCTCGTCGTCGGCCTCGTTTCCGGTTACATCGGCGGCCGCACCGATCAGATCATCATGGGCATCAACGATACGCTGGGCGCATTGCCAAACATCCCGATCCTGCTTCTTCTGGTCTTTGTCCTGCGTGACCAGATGACATGGTCGATGCTGGCGGTCGTCGCAGCCCTGCTCGGCTGGACGCATGACAGCCGGCTCATCCGCTCCGTCGCGTTATCGCTACGGCAACGGGAATTTACCCGGCACGCCGTCTTTTCGGGCATGCGCACGTCGCAAATCCTCGTTCGCGAACATCTTCCCTATGTCATGCCGATCGTCTTCTTCACGACGATGAACAATCTCATCTGGGCGATCGGCCTGGAAGTGACGCTCTCCATTCTCGGTTTTTCCGACATCAACCGGCCGACGATCGGTGGCATGATCTACTGGGCCAATGCGCATTCGGCCATGGTTGCCGGCATCTGGTGGTGGGTGGCCTTCCCGATGCTGTTCGTGGTCATCCTCTTCCTTGGCCTCTTCATGCTCGCCATGTCGGTCAACGAATATATCGATCCGCGCTCGCGGCTGGCCCGGATGGGAGCCTGAGACGATGCAGAATTCTTTGAGGAAAGCACCTTTGACCCTCGTCGAAAACTCCCGGGACGCGCTGACGATCGACGGGCTCAAATGCTACTACGTCAACGATTATTTCGGCGTCCGGCGCGAGATCAGGGCCGTCGACGATATCAGCCTGACTGTACGCAAGAACGAAATCTACGGCATCGCCGGAGAATCCTCGAGCGGTAAGACCTCGCTCATCAAGACCCTTGCCGGCGCCATTCGCCCGCCGATGCGGGTCGTCGGCGGCACGGTCAATTTCAATTTCGATGGCAAGCCGATCGATGTCTATGGCGAACCGCAAAAGATGCGGGCTGCGCGCTGGCGACATCTTTCCTACATCATGCAGGGCTCGATGAACGTGCTCAACCCGGTCCGGCGGGTGAAGCACGCTTTCAACGATTTCGCCTCCCGCCACATGGGTCTGGATCAAGTGGCCTTCCGCCAGCGGGTCGAGGCGCATCTTGCCCGCCTGCATCTCGACCCGCACGTCCTTGAAGCCTTTCCGCACCAGCTCTCCGGCGGCATGCGCCAGCGGCTGACCATTGCGCTTGCGACCGTCTGCGAACCGGAATTCATCATCGCCGACGAGCCGACGACGGCGCTCGACGTTTTGGTGCAGCAGGATGTTCTTGCGTTGATCAAGGAAGTGCAGACACGTATGCAGGCCTCGGTCATCTTCGTGACCCACGATATGTCCGTCCATGCTGCCATCACCGATCGCCTTGCGATCATGTATGCGGGGCGGCTCGCCGAAGAAGGGCCGACGCAGGCGATCTTCGACAATCCGCAACATCCCTATACGGCTCATCTGATCGGCAGCCTGCCACGCATCGGCGATACGAGGACGCGGAAGAGCCTGCAGGGCAAACCTCCGGCGCTCTCGAACCCGCCGTCGGGATGTCGCTTCCATCCACGGTGTCCGATTGCGATCGACAGGTGCTCGAAGGAGGTTCCTGTCATGCAGCCGAGCGCGACCGGCGGGCGCGTGGCATGTTTCAGGGCAGGGGAGTACAAGATCCAATGAGTGGCGAACACCTTCTCCAGCTTGAAAATGTCAGCAAGTTCTTTCCGATCGGCGGTTTCTTTTCACGCGCCAGGATGACGGCAGTCGATGACGTGAGCTTTGCGCTTGCGGCTGACAGGCCAGAGATTTTCACGATCGTAGGCGAATCCGGCTCCGGCAAATCCACGCTCGCCAAGATGATCCTCGGCAGCGAGGCCGCAGATCGCGGCACCATCCGCTTCGACGGCGCCGACATTGGCGATATCAGCAGCCGTAGCGCCCGCGAAGCCTTCATGACCAAGGTTCAGCCGGTTTTCCAGAATCCCTTCGAAGCCTTCAATCCGCTGACGCGCATCGACGAGTATCTATATGCTACGGCACATCGCTTTAAGGGTGCGAAGAGCCGCGCCGAAAGGGAGGCCTTGGCAGATACGGCGCTGCAGCGGGTCGGCCTGTCCATTGCGGAGGTTCGAGGACGTTATTCGCACGAATTGTCCGGTGGCCAGCTCCAGCGCATCGCGGTGGCACGCGCGCTCATTCCCGAACCGAAGCTCATCGTCGCCGACGAGCCGGTTTCCATGGTGGATGCGTCACTGCGCATGTCGATCGTCAATCTCTTTCGCGAATTGCGCGATACGTTGAAGGTATCGATCATCTACATCACTCATGATCTCGCGACCGCCTATTACATAGCCGACCGTGTCATCATCATGCGCAAGGGCGTGGTCGTCGAAAGCGGTGACGCGCGTACCGTGCTGGACAATCCGCAGCACGAATATTCGTTCGCCTTGAAGAATGCCGTGCTGCCGCCCGATCCCCGCGAGGCGTCGACGATCATTCGCCAGCGCCGGCAGGACGTCGGTGCACCTGCGCCCCGCGAGATCGTCGGGGCCTGATAAGGTCCGGGCCGCGAGAGCGCAGTGCTCCGTCTCAGGAGGTGCGGAAACGCAGGTTGCCGGCCGACAGCTCGCTGACGGAAGCGGCGCCCATCAGCTTCATGCCACGCTCGATTTCCGTCCGTATTTGCAGGAGCGCCCGCTCGACCCCGGCTTGGCCGGCGGCTGCAAGCGGGAAGAGATAATAACGCCCTACCCCGACCGCCTTGGCGCCGAGCGAGAGTGCCTTGAGCACATGCGTGCCGCGCTGGATGCCGCCGTCGACCATGACGTCGATCCTGTCGCCGACGGCATTGACGATTTCCGCCAGCTGGTCGAAGCCGCTGCGTGAACCGTCGAGCTGGCGGCCGCCGTGGTTGGAAAGCACGATGCCGGTGCAGCCGATATCTATGGCGCGCTTGGCATCCTCGACCGTCATGATGCCCTTCAGGCAGAATTGCCCGCCCCAGGTCTTCACCATGTCGGCGACATCGTCCCAGTTCATGGCGGGGTCGAGCATCTCGGTAAAGTAGCGGCTGATCGACATGGTGCCGCTGCCCATGTCCACATGGCTGTCGAGTTGCGGCAGGCGGAATTTCTCATGGGTGAAATAGTTGATTGCCCAGGCCGGTTTGACGGCAAACTGCGCCATGCCCGACAGGTTGAGCTTGAACGGGATGGCAAATCCGGTGCGCTTGTCGCGCTCGCGATTGCCGCCGGTGATGCTGTCGACGGTCAGCATCATCACCTGCACGCCCGCCTGCTTCGCCCGCGCCATCATTTCACGATTGAGGCCGCGATCCCGATGGAAGTAGAACTGGTAGACCTGTGGCCCGCTGCTGATCTTGCGTGCTTCTTCCAGGCTGATCGTGCCGAGCGAGGAAACGCCGAACATCGTGCCGAACTTGCCGGCCGCATGAGCAACCGCACGTTCGCCTTCATGATGGAAGAGCCGTTGTAGGGCCGTCGGCGAGCAATAGACCGGCATGGCGAGCTTCTGGCCCATGACGGTGACCGACATATCGACCTCGCTCACGCCGCGCAGAACGCTTGGCAGAAGGTCGCAGCTTTCGAAGGATGAAGTATTGCGCCGGTAAGTCACCTCGTCGTCGGCTGCGCCATCGATATAGTTGAAGATCGGCCCGGGAAGGCGCTGCTTGGCGAGGCGGCGGAAATCGTGGAAGTTATGGCAGTCTGAAAGGCGCATACCCGTATCCAATCGAGGGCCGGCGCGTCATGCCTCCGCATGCGGCTCGGCCGATGAATGGCCGCGAGACCTCCTCGTCGTCGCGATCCGTGATCTATGGGATACGATTATTACCGCACCAATCTCAAGCTCTCTTGCCCATGCATCCGTCGCCTTTGCTGATAAAGATGCATTTTATTGCCGGGGGGTCGGTCAGCGGCCGGGCTTGACTGCGAGCCAGATGACGTGGCGCGCGCCGCCGCGCTTGCCGTTGGCGCGCGTATTGACCGCATCGACGGCAAAGCCGCAATCCTTCAGCCGCCGTGTGAAGGACGGATCCGGCCCGGAGGACCAGACGGCCAGCACGCCGCCGGGACGCAGGGCCTCTCGGGCGGATTTAAGCCCGGCATAATCGTAGAGTCGGTCATTGGATTTGCGGGTCAGGCCGTCAGGCCCATTGTCGACGTCGAGAAGGATCGCGTCATAGCCGCCCTTTCCGGCGCGGATCGCTTCGCCGACATCCCCGTGGTGGATCGACACACGCGGATCGTCAAGGCAGCCTCTGAAAACCTCAGCCATCGGGCCACGTGCCCAGGCAACGACTTCCGGGATCAGTTCGGCAACGACGATAGTGGCATCCTCGGGCACGACCGCAAGAGCGGCCCGCAGGGTAAAGCCCATGCCGAGCCCGCCGATCAGGATCTTCGGCTTCGGATGCGATTTGATCCGTTCAAAGGACAGAGTAGCGAGTGCTTCTTCCGAACCGCTGAGGCGACTGTTCATCAGCTCGTTGGTGCCGAGCATGATGGAAAATTCACTGCCGCGCTGCTTCAGTCGCAGCTCTCCACCGTCGCCGGGGATGGTCGCGGAATCGAGCTGGATCCAGGGAAGCATGGCGGTTTCGTCTCGCTGAAAGGGACCGTCCCCTAGCATAGGGCGACGGTCGAAGCCAGCAAGCCTTGCTCAGACCATGCGCACGAAATGATCAGGCTCATGCTCGACCACCTGCTCTTGCGTCGCTGCGGAACGGCGGCGGATATCGTCCACCTCCTGTGGCTGCAGACGTGTGCGCGGATCGTCGAAGCGCACGTCCGGGTCCGGTACGGCCGAGAGCAGCAAGCGGGTATAGGGATGCAGCGGATTGTCGATTACCTTCGCCGTATTGCCCCATTCGACGATCTGGCCGGAATACATGACGGCAATGTCTTCCGCCACATATCGGGCGGTGGCGATATCGTGGGTAATGTAGAGCAGGCCAAGATTCATCTCCTTCTTCATCTCGTTCAGGAGATTGAGAACGCCGAGGCGCACCGAGACATCGAGCATCGAGGTCGGTTCGTCGGCAACGATCACCTCCGGCTGGGCAGCGAGGGCGCGAGCAATATTCACGCGCTGGCGCTGGCCGCCCGAAAGCTCGTGCGGATATTTCGGCGCGACGATATCCGGATCGAGCTTCACGCGCTCGAGCAGTTCACGCATGGTCGCGTCGATCTGCTTGCCGCGTATGTCAGGCCGGTGCAGCTTCAGTGGCCGCTGCAGATGGTGGGCGATCGTGTGGGCCGGGTTCAGCGAGGCGAATGGATCCTGGAAGATCATCTGCACGGAACGGCGGTAGCGGGCGATCTCGTCGGCTTTGGCGTTTTCGACGGGGCGGCCCTTATAGAGGATCTGCCCTGACGTCGGCGAATATTCGCGCATCGCCATGCGGGCGCAGGTGGTCTTGCCGCTGCCGGATTCGCCGACGATCGCGAGCGCACGGCCGGCATGCAGCGAAAAGGAGATGGCGCGAGCGGCATGAACGGCGGAATCGCCGTGGCCGAAGGTCTTGGTGACCTTATCGAGCGCGAGGATGGCATCGCTCATAGCAGCACGCCTCCGTGAAGCGAGGGGAAGGAGGCCCAGAGTTTCCGGGTGTATTCATGCTGCGGCGTCTTGTAGATCGCCTCGGCTTCGTTCTGCTCGACAAGCTTGCCCTGGAGCATGATGCCGATGCGGTCGCAGAACTGCACCATCAGCCCGAGATCGTGGGTGATGAAGAGCACCGAGAAGCCGAACTGCTTTCGGAGTTCGTTGATGCGCTGCAGAATTTCGCGCTGCACGACCACATCAAGCGCTGTCGTCGGCTCGTCCATGACGACGAGCTTGGGATCGAGCGCCATGCAGATGGCGATGACGATGCGCTGGCGCATGCCGCCGGAGAATTGATGCGGATAGTTGCGCATACGTTCCGGCGCGATATCGACGAGCCGCAGCATCTCGGCCGTGCGCTCGCGCGCCTCTGCCTTCGTCATGCCCTTGTGGGTACGCAGCACATCATAGAACTGGTCCTCGATGCGCAACACCGGGTTCAGCGAGTTCATGGCACTCTGGAAGACCATAGCGACTTCTCGCCAGCGGAAGGCGGCAAGCGCGTTCGGGTCCAGGTCCAGAACGTCACGGCCGGCAAGCATGATTCGGCTCTCCTTGCGGATCAGCGCGGGTGGCTTGTGCAGGCGGCTGATGGCAAAGGCGATCGTGCTCTTGCCGCAGCCAGATTCGCCGGCAAGGCCGAAGACTTCGCCAGGAGCGACGTCAAAACTGACGTTATCGACGGCGCGGAAATCCTTCTCTTCGCCGATATAGTCGATCGTGAGGTTTTTGACCGTAAGTAGCGGCTCGTTCACAGGCGGCCCTCCCCGGAGCGGATGAGCAGGGACCAGCGCTTCAGATGATTGCCGGTGCGCAGCCGCGGATTGGCGATCTCATCGACGGCAAAGTTCAGGAGCGACATGCCGATGCCAAGGAAGGCGAGCGCGAAGCAGGGTGTGAGGATATCCCACCAGGCACCGACCGAAAGCGCGGAGGCCTTCTGTGCGTTGTAGAGCATGGTGCCCCAAGAGACGACGCGCGGGTCGCCAAGACCGAGGAATTCAAGTGTCGCTTCGGTGATGATCGCGAAGATGACGCTGCCAATGAAATTGATGCCGACGATGGAAATCACGTTGGGGAAGATCTCGAACGTCATGATGCGCCATTGCGGCTCGCCCATCATCTCCGCCGATTTGACATAATCCTTCTGCTTGACGGAGAGGGTTTCGGCACGTGTCACACGTGCGCCCCAGGCCCAGGATGTGCCGCCCAGGATCAGGGCGATGACAAGTGGGCTCGCCTGGCCGATGAAGGCTGCGAGAACGAGCAGCAACGGCAGGTTGGGCACCACGAGCACCATATTGGTGAAGAAACTGATGACCTCGTCCGTCTTGCCGCCGCGATAGCCGGAGATGATGCCGAGCGCGGTGCCAACAGCGGTGATGAGGAGGCCGGCGCCGAAACCGACGGCGAGCGAGGTGCGCGCGCCATAGATCATTCGGGCAAAGACATCCTGGCCGATACGCGTCGTGCCAAGAATATGTTCGGCAGACGGCGCCTGGTGCGGACGGCCGGTGCGGGCGGCGGGATCGTAATGCGTCAGCAACGGTGCTGCGATCGCCACGACGACGATGAAGGCGATGATGGCGAGGCCGATCAGCGCCTTTCGATTGCGGAGAAGGCTCTTCATCTCACGCTCCCTTCAGTCGCGGATCGAGCAGCACATAGCTGACATCGACGATGAAATTGGCGATCAGCATGGTCGCGGTCATAATGAGAAGCTGGCCCTGGATGACGGGATAATCGCGTGCAAGGATCGCCTGGTAGAGGATGTTGCCGAGGCCCGGATAGTTGTAGACGACCTCGGTCACCAGCGAGCCACCGAGAATGGTGCCGATGGCGATCGCCAGGCTCGAGACGGTCGGCAGCAGCGCATTGCGGGCCGCATACCAGAGCATCACATGCCGGTCGGAGAGGCCCTTGGCGCGAGCCATGACGATATAGTCCTCGCCGAGCAGGTTGATCATGTTGTTGCGCATGGTGACGGTAAAACCGCCGACCAGCACAGTGCAGAGTGTGATCATCGGCAGTATGCCGTGATAGGCCACGCTGCCGATATATTGAAAGCTGAAGGCCGGATCGAGCGACGGATCGGCCGCATAGCCGTTCGGGAACCAGCCGAGCGTGAAGCCGAAGAAGAAGAGCACGATCAGCGAGGTGACGACGGCCGGTACCGATGTCGCGAAGATCGCGCCGATCGAGACGATGACGTCGAATTTGCTGCCGCGCCGCCAGGCGGCGACAATGCCGAGGAAGGTGCCGAGCGCAAAGCTGATGATCGTCGCCGTGCCCATCAGGCCGACGGTCCACACCAGCGCATGGCCGAGAACCGACGTGACCGGCAGCGGGAAATATTTGATCGAACGGCCGAGATCGCCAGTGAAGATGCTGCCGAGATAGGTGAGATATTGCTGCCAGAGCGGCCCATCGACGAAGCCGAAAGTCAGCTTCAGCGCCTGCAGGCTTTCCGGCGGCAGTTCGGTGCCCGCGCTCGAAAACATGATGCGCACGGGATCGCCCGGCATCAGCCGGGGCAGGAAGAAATTGATCGTCGCTGCCGCGATGAAGGCCGCCAGGTAGAAGGCAAGGCGGCGTAGCAGAAAGGCCATGGGGACTCCATCAAAACAGGAGCGGCGCTTGCCGCGCCGCTCCCGCCGTTTGTAACAATGGCTTACTTGACCGGCTCAAGCGCCAGCAGGTTCAGAAGACGTGCCGGGTTGGTGCGCGAGATGGACGGATTGACGAAGGGGTTTTCCTTGGTCGACCAGCCGGTGAAGCGCTTGGTGTTGTACTGGTACCAGTTCGGGTTGTTGAACACGGGGATGACAGGCATGTTTTCGGCAACGATGCGCTGAGCCTTGTTCATCGCTTCTTTCTGCTTGTCGAGATCGGCCGTGTGGGTGAACTGGGTGACCAGGTCTTCCACTTCTGGGTTGAACCAGCGCTGTGCGGTGAAGCGGGTCTTGCCCTTGTCCGAAGCACTGAAGGCGCGCTTGTAGGGATAATAGGGCGAGGCCGAAGCCGGCAGGCTGTTGATCGCCGCATCGAACTTGCCGTCGATGAGATCGGAGGTCCATACGGCTTCTTCCGGCGTCTCGATCTTGGCATCAATGCCGACTGCCTGCATGCCTTCGATCGCGATATTGACCGTGTCGATCCAGTCCGTCCAGGAGTTCGGAACGATGATCGAGAAGGAGATCTTCGAACCATCCGGATTGTCGCGCAGGCCATCGCCGTCCTTGTCGACATAGCCTGCTTCGTCGAGTGCCGCCTTGGCAGCATCGGCGTCATAGGCGGCGAACTTGCCGAAGTCGGCCTTAACGGACGGGTCCGCCCAGCTCTTGTAGAGCTCGCCCATCAGGCCCGGATCTTCGTTCAATGTCGGATAGCCGTAGCCGGCCACATCGATCATCGTCTTGCGGTCCAGCGCCATGGAGACCGCACGGCGGAACTTCACGTCGTTGAAGGCCTTCTTGTTGGCCTCGTTGGACGTTTCGAGATTGAACAGGAAGGCGACCATGCTGCTCGGCGAATACCAGTAGTGATAATGCGCCGGATCCTTCGAGACATAGACATTGTCGATATCGGGAATGAAGGAGACGCCCCAGTCAAGCGTGCCGTCGGCGGTCGCCGTCAGGATCTGGTTGTTGTCGGCAAGCTGCGGGAAGCGCATGCAGTCGACCTTCAGGTGCTCGGCATCCCAGTAGTTCGGGTTGCGGCACTGGTCATAGGTCTGGCCGGTGAAGCGCGGCACTTCGGTCAGCGGACCGCTGCCGACGGGATTTTCGTTGGCGTAGGTGACCGGATCGGCAACATCCTTCCAGACATGCTCGGGCACGATCGGCAGCTGCGACAGCTGTTCGGCGGCAAGCGAGCTTGGATTGGCGAGCGTGAAGCGGACTGTCTGGCCATCGACCGCCTGTACATCGGTGATGAAGGTCCAGATGCTGACGAAATCGAGGGCCGGGAACTTCTTCAGGTAGTCGTAGGTAAACTTCACGTCGGCCGAGGTCAGCGGCTGGCCGTCCGACCACTTCAGGTTCGGACGCAGCTTGAAATCGATGCTCTTCAGGTCGTCGGAGAGCTTGAAGCTTTCGGCCAGGCGATAGACCGGCTTGTTGCTGTCGAAGCGGTTGAAGATGACCAGTGGCTCATAGATGAAGTCGAGGGTCGACTGACGCGACGAAGTCTGGTTGAACGGGTTGAAGTTGCGCACCCAGGTGGTTGCCGGCTCGATATTGGCCGTGAGGACGGTCTGCGCGACGGCCGAGCCCGATAGCATCGTCAGGGCTGCAGCCGCTAAAAGATATTTCTTCATTACAAATTCCCCTTTTCTTATGAGGTGAAGAATACGCGCGCTGGTCAGGAGACCAGTGCGCTTGCAAACATCGATTCGACTTCCGCATGGGCAGCGCGATAGTCGATCTTGAGAGTGCCGAGGCGGGCCTTGCCGGCGGCGATACGCTTCTGAGCGGCTTCCGTCATCGGGCGCGCGGCCTTGGCCGCAGCCTCGCTCTCCTTGACGTCGCCATGGCTGTGAAGCGCAATGTCGAAACCGGCATCGAGAACCTGAGCGACGCGCTCGGGCAGAGTGCCCTGCAGCGATTCCATGAAGATGCAGTCGGAGATCAGAACGCCGTCGTAACCCATGTCCTTGCGGATCACGTCATGCATGATCGGCGAGATGGAAGCCGGCAGCTCGGCATCGTAAGCGGAGTAGACGACATGGGCGACCATTGCCCAAGGCGTGTCCTTCAGCGCCACGAAAGGCTTGAAGTCGGTTGCGGTCAGTGTTTCGCGCGAGGCGTCGACGACCGGGCGTTCCTTGTGGGAATCGAGCGTGGCGCGGCCGTGGCCCGGAATATGCTTCATGACCGGCATGTTACCGGTTTCGAGCAGGCCATCGACCACTTCGCGGCCCAGTGCAGCGATGAAATCCGGATCGGGGCCGAAGGAGCGGGCGCCGATCACCGCGCTCGTTGTTTCGAAAACGAGATCGAGAACCGGCGAGCAGCCGCTCGACAGGCCGAGTTCGGTCATCATCACACCCATGGCCTGGGTGGACAGACGCAGCGCCTTCTTGCCGACCTCGAAGTCATGGCGCGCAAGCTCGGCGAACTGGCCGAAGCTGCGGAAAAGCGGCCAGGGGCCGGCATCCATGTGCTGCACACGGCCGCCTTCCTGGTCGGTAAAGACGGGCGCATCGTCGCGGCCGACGGCCTCGCGGAAACGGTCGATCAGGATCTTTGCCTGCTCCGGATTGCGCAGGTTGCGGCGGCCGACGAAGAGGCCAAGCGGATTGGTCTCGCGGAAGAGGGCGAATTCGTCGTCCGAAAGCGTCGGATTGGGAAGGCCGACGAAGAGAGCAAGCGGGGTCGAGGACACTATTTCAAAACTCCGATATCAGATGGTCATTTCGGCGGGCTTCGCAGCATGCCTTCGTAAATGCCCTTGTCGGGGGCGGGAATTTCGACCGCGCCGGCGGTCTTGACGTAGAAATCGACGGGGCCGGCATCGCCGATGAAGGCGTAGGCGTGGCCCAGCGTCTTCATGGTCTGCAGGCAGGCGGAAAAGAGGGCGAGGCCAATGCCCTTGCCGCGTGCGGCCGGATCGACGCCAGTCGGGCCGAAGAAGCCGCGGGCGGTCGTGTCATAGCAGGCAAAGCCGAGCAGCTTGCCATCCTCGACGGCGATCAGGCAGGCAACAGGCTGGCGGGAAAAGGCGACGCTCACTTCGCTTGCCCAGTTCTCGCTGAAATGTTCCCGCACCCAGGTAACGACGACATGAAGTTCCGGCGGCAGGGCTGGACGGATCACGATGCCGATGGAGCCGGCCTTCTCTTTCAGTTCGGCGAGCTTCGTGGAATATAAGCTCACAAGCAGGTCCGACACCCGAATTCCTCCAATTATTCTGTTATTACGGAATGTATCCCTTTTTAATGACATAACTTTCGATATCCGAGCGGCCATGTCAACAGGCTTTTTGGCAGGCAATCCTGGTTCAACTGGGGGTAGGCAAAACAAAACGGCCCGGTTTGACCGGGCCGCTGGGCATTATCGGGTCTGTGATCCGGCTCAGAGCCCGGCGTCTTTCCACAGGGCATGGAAATGATGAACCGGTCCATGGCCAGAGCCGACTGCCAGCTCGCCCGCGGCAGCGACTGCTTGCGCAAGATAGGTTTTCGCAGTCGAAACAGCTGCTTGCGGCGAAGCACCCTTTGCGAGTTCGGCGGCGAGTGCGCTGGAAAGTGTGCAGCCGGTCCCGTGTGTATTCTTCGTGGGGACGCGTTTCGCCTCGAACCAATGCCGGCCGGAGTCGGTTGCCAATATGTCGGGACTTTCATTGCTCTCGAGATGACCGCCCTTGACCAACACAGCGGCAGGGCCGAGCGCTCGCAGGCGCTCGGCTTGCGAGGCCATCTGCTCGCGGCTTTCGGCAACCTCTTCGTGCAGCAGCGCTGCGGCTTCCGGCAGGTTGGGGGTGAGCAGCGTCGCAAGCGGCAGCAGGTGCTTCGTCAGCGCATCGACAGCCTGCGGGTCGAGGAGTGCCGCTCCGCCCTTGGCGATCATGACAGGATCGACGACGATGGGAATGCCGCGATGAGGCGCCAGCGCCTCGGCAACGGCTTCGGCAATGCCGGCATTGGCGATCATGCCGATCTTGACCGCATCGACGCGCACATCGGCAAAGACCGCCTTGATCTGCTGGGCGACGAAGTGGGGCGGGACAAGATGCACGCCCGTCACCCCTTGCGTATTCTGCGCCGTCAGGGCCGTCAGCGCCGCCATGCCATAGACGCCGCGAGCAGAGAAAGCCTTGAGATCGGCCTGGATGCCGGCGCCACCGGATGGATCGGAGCCGGCGATAGACAGGACGTTGCGGATCATCGGCGGACCTTTCGGATTTCCTCGGCGATGCGGATCGTCGCGGCTCGCGGGTCCTGCGTGCCGCAGATCGCCGAGACGACAGCAAGCCCATCGGCTCCGGCCGCGAAGACGAAAGTGACATGCTCGCTCTTCAAGCCGCCGATTGCAACCGTCGGAACGGGGGCGGTTTTCACCAGTTTCGCCAACCCATCAAAGCCGATCGGCTGCTTGTGGTCTGCCTTGGTGGGTGTCGCAAAGATTGGGCCGATGCCGGCATAGTCGACGATAGCGGGATCGATGGCCGCTGCCAGCGCTTCGCTCTCGGCTGACAGGCCAAGGATCATGTCCGGGCCGATCATCGCCCGGGCGGTAGCTGGCCCCATATCATCCTGGCCGATATGCAGCCCGCCGGCGCCGATCGCGATGGCTGCCTCGACGTCGTCGTTGACGACGAGCAAAGCGCCGGTATCCTTCAGGATCTCCTTCAGCGCCAGACCGGTCTCGATCATCCTTGCCGTCCCGCCATGCTTGTCACGAAGCTGCACCATCGTGGCGCCGCCGGCAACGGCAAGCCGCGCCGTCTCAACCATACCGATATCGGCGCAGAGATCGGGATCGAGGACCAGATAGAGGGAAAGATCGAAGCGTTTCATGCGGCGTTGATCCTGACTTTTGCATCGAGCCTTGCTCCATCGAGCGCGGCGAGCTGATCGAGGAACCGCCAGGAGAAGGAGCCGGGGCCGGCAGCATCCTTGGCCGCCTCTTCACCGGCAACCGCGAAGGTAGAAAGTGCCGCGACAGCGGCTGCGAAGGGGTCGGCGGGAATGGTTGCGGCAAAGGCGCCGGTGAGGCAGGTGAGCGAACAGCCGAGCGCAGTCACCTGCGGCATCAACGGCGAGCCGCCTTCAATGCGCAGCGCCTGCGCACCATCGGTCACGAAATCCACCACACCGGTGACGGCGACGACCGCTCCATGCCGTTCGGCAAGCAGCCGGGCGGACGCCTCGGCCTGCTCAACCGGGTCGCGGCTGTCGACGCCTTGGCCGCGGCTCTCGCCACCGGCAAGCGCGATGATCTCAGAAGCATTGCCGCGGATGATCGTCGGGCGAAGCGCCAGCAGATCGGCAACCGCCTTACGGCGGAAGGATGTCGCATAATGGGCAACCGGATCAAGGACCCAAGGTTTGCCGCTCGCGTTTGCAGCCCTTGCCGCCGCATGCATGCCGTCGATCCACTGGGTGGAGAGCGTGCCGATATTGACGGTCAAAGCGCCGGCGATTGCGGCAAACTCGCCGGCTTCTTCGGCGGCGTGGACCATGGCAGGCGATGCACCTGCCGCAAGGACCACATTGGCGGCGATGTTCATGGCCACGTAATTGGTGATGCACTGCACGAGCGGCGGCTTCGCCCGCATCGCCGTCAACAGTGCTCCGGGTGTCTTGTTCTCCATAGTACCCCTTTCAGGCGGGGCAGGCGCGGGAACGATCATGCGATGAAGCAGATGGCGACCCAAGCGACTCCCTCCGCCGGCATTATCCGGTTCAGGTTCGAAGGGTGCTTCTCAGCCCGCTTTCGGAAACGGGCGCCCCTGTCTCTCAACAGAACTCTTTCTTGCAGAGAATGGCGTCGCTGTCATCGGCAAAATGACGATTTTGAGACTGAGGTTTTGCCAATGCGTACCACGGGCCGCCTGAGCGCCCGTGGTGCAATTTTCAGATGCCGGTTCTTTGGGTTTAAGGTCCGGCTGCTATACTGCGATCAACGCAGCGGCGCTGGAAGCAGGTTCGTCGTAAAGTCCTGATACGAAACCGGGCGCAGGAACCTGTAGATGGCGAGCGTCCCGACGGAGGTGGATCTGCCATCGGCCGTTGCCGGGTAGGGGCCGCCGTGCACCATAGCGGGCGATACTTCCACGCCGGTTCCGAAGCCGTTCACGAGCAGGCGTCCGGCAAGCATTTCCAGCTTTGGAACGAGGCGCTTGGCGTCCTGTTCGTCTTCGCTCGTAATGTGAAGGGCAACGGTCAGCTGGCCTTCGAGGCCGTCGAGGACGCGCTCGAGTTCGGCGAGATCACGGCAGCGCACGATAAGGCCGGCTGCACCGAAGACCTCGTCCTGCAGCTCGTGATGTGCAAGGAATGCAGCAGCTGTCGTCTCGAAGAGAGCGGCCGTGCCTTCGAATTCGCTGCCGGGCTTGCCATTGGCAACGAGCCGGACTTCGGGATGTTTTTCCAGCCGGGCAACGCCATCGCAGAACGCCTTGGCGATGGAGCCTGTCAGCATCGTCTGGGCGCCGACATCGGGCAGAAGCTCCCGCGCCTTGGCAATGAACGTGTCCAGGCCTTCGCTGTCGACGGCGAGAATGAGGCCGGGATTGGTGCAGAACTGCCCGGCACCGAGGACAAGCGAGCCTACGAAAGCCGTTGCGATCTCCGCCGCGCGGGTTTCCAGCGCGTTGGGGAAGAAGATGACCGGGTTGATGCTGCTCATTTCGGCATAGACCGGGATCGGCTGCTTGCGCTCGGAAGAGATCTTCATCAGCGCAGTGCCGCCGCGGCGCGAGCCCGTGAAGCCGACGGCGCGGATTCTGGCATCGGCCACCAGTTTCTGCCCGACCTCGAAGCCGGTATCGAAGAGGAGCGCAAACGTGCCGGCATGCAGACCAGCCTTGGCAACGGCGCGCTGAACGGCGCGGCCGACCAGTTCCGATGTGCCCGGGTGAGCGGAGTGGGCCTTGACGACGACCGGGCATCCCGCTGCGAGCGCAGATGCCGTGTCACCACCGGCGACGGAGAAGGCGAGCGGAAAGTTCGATGCGCCGAAAACCGCGACAGGTCCCAGAGGAACGTTGCGCAGGCGCAGGTCAGGCTTCGGAACCGGCTTGCGGGAGGGATCCGCGCCGTCGAAGCGAAGCTCCTGGAAGCGGCCTTCGCGCACCTCTTTCGCAAATAGCCGAAGCTGCCCCATCGTGCGAGCGCGCTCGCCCTCGAGACGTCCGCGCGGAAGTCCGGTTTCCGCCATTGCCCGCACGATCAGCTCGTCGCCGATGGCCTCGATCTCGCTGGCGATGGTTTCAAGAAAGGCAGCCCGTGTTTCGAGATCGGTTTCCCGGTAGGACGCGAAGGCCTCCCATGCAAGCCTGGTCGCCTCTTCGACGTCTTCGGCGGAGGCGCCACCGAAAGAGACGGGCAGCGCCGTCCCCGTGGCTGCTTCGACACCGTAGAGCTCGCCGCGCGTGCCGCGCTTCTCCGATCCCGCGACGAGCAGGCTTCCATTGATAGTCATGACGGATTTCCTTTCAAACAGATTCGAGCGACGTATATAGGCGTTCGTCTTCTCAATTTCACGACATCTTTCCCGATATCGCATCGAAGATGGAGATCTCCGGCAGAGACTTGGTCGCGTCTCGACAAGGGCTGGGCGCGAGCTTGCGGAAAAGCAATCGTATGCCGAAATGCCGCCCCTTTTTTACGCTCATTCTCGCTCGGGATTAATCGAGGGGGCTCCATGAAATACGCATCCGTTGTCTGTGCGGCACTTACCGCAGTACTGCTCTCCACAACCGCATTTGCCCAAACCGGGACGATCAAGTCGATCCGGCTGTCGTCAGGCGGAGTTGCCGAATATGTGCGCAGTCTCAATGTCGGAGAGGACGGCAATGCTGTCATCGACGTGCCGACAGATCAGATGGATGACTTTCTCAAGACCCTCGTCGTATCGGGGCCCGCGCCCGTAAAGGGCCTTTCGACCACCGGCCCAGACATGGTGGACGAAACATTCAAGGTGCTTCCGATCAAACCGCAGGATCTGGATTCGGCGGCGGGTGTGTTGCGGTCTCTCAGAGGAGCGCCTGTCTCTGCGAACGGAGTGAAGGGCCGCATCGTCGGAGTAGAGCCTGCGAGCGAGAAGCAACGCGCACGGCTGATCGTGATGCTGGACAGCGGCGCCTTCGACGTTGCCGAGATCGGTGGCGCCATGGCCTACAAACTCGACGATCCCAAAGACGCCGAGATGATTTCCCGAGCCGCAGAACTGTTGTCGAGTGACGGCGTGCAGGGAAGCCGGGCCGTCACCATCGCGCTCGAAGGCAAGGCGTCGGCGGCCGTAGATATCTCCTATGTCGTGGCCGCCCCGCTCTGGAAGCCGTCCTACAGGATCATTGTTGACGCCAAGGGCAAAGCGCGGTTGCAGGCTTGGGCAGTCCTTGAGAATGCGTCCGGCGAGGATTGGCACGGGGTTTCCATTTCTCTGACGTCCGGCAAGCCCGTGACGCTTCGCCAGAGACTGTATGCCAGAGCATGGCCATCACGCCCGGAAGTGGATTTCGCCTATCTGGACCTTGGAGGCGCCAAACGTAGCAAGTTTGGAGGCGCGCTGGCGAACAAGCCGCTGGCCGAGGCTCCTGCTCCAGTTGAGGCTGCTCCAGCCGCTACCATCGGTGCGACTGCCGACGAGGGCGACGTGGTCGCAAACTTCGATCTTCCCGGCGTATACGACCTGAAGAACGGTGAGACGATTTCCGTGCCGATCTTGGATCGCGAGATCAAGGCAGAGTTCGTCGCTCTCTATCGCGATGGTGCGCAACATCCGGATGCAGCCCTCGTGCTCACCAACGACACGGGGACTTCGCTACCGCCGGCGGTGGCGGCAGTCTATGACGACAAAGGGCGTTATGTCGGCGACGCACGCATAGGTAGTGTGAAGCCGGGCGGCGTGGAAAAGGCGACGTTTGCCGCCGATCAGAAGATCGAGCAGGAAGTGGCAAGCGCCATATCCAGTTCTTTTCGAACTGTCATCGTAAAGGACGGTTATCTCGAGGCCACACTGGAGCGACGGCTGCGAAAGACCTTCTCCGTCTGGGGCGCTGATGCCGACAGGACGTTTGTCGCGGAAGACCCGGGCATGGCAGGATGGGAACTGGTTAAGTCCGAAGGCGTGGAAGAGACACCGCAAGGTGCGCGGGCAACTATGATCGTCCCCGCGGGCAAGAAGGTTTCGACGACCATCGAATGGCGCATGGCCGAGAGCGAGACGCAGGCGATTGCCGATATCGATGACACTGTGATCCTGCAATGGCTCGATGAAGGGCCGTCTCCGGAAATCGCCTCGAAACTTCAGGGCCTTGTGACGGCAAGGAAGGCACAAAAGGAAGCGGAGAGGGACCTGGCTACGGTCATGCAGGCAATTGAAGACGCAACGTCGGAATCCTCACGGATTTCAGGCTTGCTTTCCTCTGTCGGCGACACACCGCTCAAGCAGCAGTTCCTTCAGGACCTGACGGAACAGGAGAAGTCGATCAAGGCGTTGCGGGCGCAAAGGGACGAGGCGCGAGATCGGCTTGAAAAGCTTCGCAAGGAGCTCGGGGAAGCAATAGCTCGTCTCTAGATTGGCTGGGCACGAGTTGGGCGCCAATTCCTGCTGCCGCCGACGGCACTATCGGCGTCGGTGAGGATCGCTTGCGGATCTCAGACCTCGACTTTGCCGTTTTCTTCACCGTCCCAATATTGGATCGAACGTGCCGCAACCTTGATCAAGGCAAGCCCAGGCGTCTGGGTGCCCTCGGGAAACCATCGTTCCAGTCCCTTGACCCAGTGTTGCTCGAATTCCGAGACGTCCTCAATGAGCGAAGCGTTACCGTCGATCGCGATGAATATGCCCGGTTTGCCAAGCAGATGCGGTGGCGCAGTGAAGGTCAGCTGCACCGCGTTGTCTTTCCGAATGTCGGATATCTTGCGCGTATCCGCGTAGGAAAAGAACCAGGAATCTCCGTCATATTCGACGTCGCCATTGTTGCTCATCGGCCGAGTGCTGATCCGGTTCGAGGCTCCACGTGTCGAAAACATGCAGAAATCCAGCTTCTTCAGATGCTTCGACAGCTCTTCTTTTGTCATTGATGCCATGGTGGTTCTCCAATCCAGGTGAAAACAACCGGCGATGATCGAAGTTCCATGGAATATGCGGCCCGCTTGAACGCCTGATGCCATGGGCTTGTACGGTGCCTCTGGCGCCGATACACCGAGTAAGACAGCGGATTCATCGGATCCAGGAAAACTAAGCTTGCTCGCGGAGGCGAGGCCTTGGAGCCAGCATCGCGAAATACTCGCCTTACTTAATCGGGCTGCACAGGCCTGATCGTATCAACCGAGATTTCGCCTTCAATCACGCCTCGTACGACATCCGTGCGATTCCGATCGATCTCGACGACTGTGTAAAGCTTGTCGTCGCGAAATGCGCTCGCATGTGTCGTGGTGACATCGTCAGCGGGTGCAGCGTCGACCTCCATGAAGTCGAGCTCGCGCCCGGCCGCCACGATCCGGGCATCACCCGCTGTTCTTGCTGCGACCACCACGACGCCGTGGCCCGGCGAATTTTCCCATCTCGGATCGTCTGTCGCCGCGATCGGTTCAAGTCGATAGATACCAAGGGGCTCGCCTGCCGGGAGGGTTGAACTTTCCGCCGCCGCGTCCGCGATCTGCGCCTTGCTTTCGACCGAACGCCCAAACGTGTTCGGATTTGTGGCGTTGTTGATCTCGTCGTTTCCTGTTCGTGACACGTTAGACATGTCGTCCTCCATCCGTTGCGAACATAACGATGGTGCGATCCGACTGTTCCGCGATTGACGAAAGGAACTTGTGCCGTCACGAGTTTCTCATTTCATGATCGACCGACGGGCGGACCAATTTGCAAAAACTGCCGGCTGCAGGTTTCACCAGGAGAGTGATTTGTTTCGGGGGCTCATCGGGCCTGCGTGGGCTCCGATGCGATGGGCTGTTCAGCCGGGCGAGTATGGGATGGCTGCGGATCCGCAATGCACAGCCATCCCATTTGAGCAAGCGCTCCCTCGTCGAACGCTTGCAGCCGGCCCCCGCCAGTCACCGAAATGTTAGCAACGCCTAAAGCGTCCCCGCTAGTGCGTGAATGCAACACTTCATGAAAGGTTTCCGGCGAAGTGACGGCGGACCACCGTCACCATTGATCGGCTAGTGGACTCTTTCGCCTCCGGCGGCTCAGAGCGCGGAAAAGTGCGCCTTGATCAGTTCGTGATCGGAGATTGCTGCTCCGTCTGCGTCGATGGCAGCAACAGTCACGGCGTCGCTTGCCGAAAGGCCGCGGGTAAACAGCCAGTCGAGGCGAGCAAAAGGAGGCTGTGGCGTTCCGTCGGGGCGCGTGCGCTGTGTGACCGTGAAGTCGTTGGCAGTCTCCCAATTGTAGCCGGCCTCTGCGAGGAGACCGAAAAGCGGTTCGTGCGCTTCGGGTTCACGCGACCCCTCGGGAAGGATATTGGTGTTGAAATCGCCACCCAAAACCACGGGTAAGCCATTGGCGAGCTTTTCAACGGCGGCGATCAGCCTCTTTGTCTGCATTGCCCGATCCGCAATGTCGGTCTTGCTTTCCAGATGCACGCTGACTGCAATGATCGGCCCGAATGCGGTTTCGATTTTGGCCGCGATTGCCATGCGGCCGCCGATCCGACCCTGCCCGTCCTTTGCATCCGTCCACCATGTGCCGCAGTCATCGAGATGGATCAATGCCGCATCAAGCAACGGCAAACGGGAGAGCAGCGCATTGCCGTGGAAGCCGACGGCATTCGTCTCGCCCTTATGCCATTCGCGCTCACGGGAATCTCCGAGACCAAGTTCCACGAACTCGACGCCAAAAGCATAGGACATGCCGAGATCGCGGGCGAGGTCGGCAACAGTGTGCCGGTTGCCGGCGCGCACCATGCCGAGATCAGCCTCCGTGAGCAACAGGATATCGGCGACGCTATGGCGGACGAGTTCCACCGAAGGAGCATGATATTTCAGCCGTTCGGCGTTCCAAGCGGCGACGACGAGACCGTTTCCGATGCTGGCTTCGCTGGCAGTCCGTACGACTTCGATCGTCGAAAGCGCCGGCAGGGTCGCTGCAAGCCGGTCATGCTCGGCCTGTGTCAGTTCGGCAGAACGCGCCTCATCGAAGAACGTGGCTGGGGGTACGGCAAGCGCCTCTACGGCGGCCGCAACCAGGTTGCGGTCGCCGCTGGCGAGATCAAGAAAGCTCATCATCTGCATCAGCTCAGGCGTTAACGGTCACGGCGTTGCTTCTTGCCGGCGCGACGAGCACTTTGCCGGTCTCAGCCGAGTAGAGATGGATCGAATCCTGATCGATCGCAATGCCGATCCGATCGCCGGTCTTCAGCGAGACCGAACCGGTCATGGCGACAGCAAAGGGCAGGCCATCGAAATCGGCATGGACAATCCGGCTGGCGCCCAGTTCTTCGATGAAGTCGGCGGTCGCAACGAGTGCACCCGGCGCATCCGGGGAGACGAGGCGAGCGGCTTCGGCGCGCACGCCGAGAACAACGCGCTGGCCGGCAAGCTGCTTGCCGCGCTCAGCGGGAAGCGTCACGGTGCGGCCTTCGTCATAGATGAACACGCCGGTTTCGTTGACGCGGCCTTCCAGCAGGTTCATTGCCGGCGTGCCGACGAAGCCGGCGACGAACCGGCTTGCGGGATAGTGATAGACCTCTTCCGGCGTGCCGACCTGTTCGACATTGCCGGCATTCATGACGATGATGCGGTCGGCAAGTGTCATGGCCTCGTTCTGGTCGTGTGTCACGAAGATCGAGGTTGCGCCGAGGCGGCGATGCAGGCGGCGGATTTCCGCACGCATGGCGATACGCAGCTTGGCATCGAGGTTCGACAGCGGCTCGTCGAAGAGAAAGACCTTCGGCTCGCGGATCATGGCGCGGCCCATGGCGACGCGCTGGCGCTGACCGCCTGAGAGAGCGGCCGGGCGGCGCTCGAGGAAGGGCTCGAGGCTGAGTGCCTTGGCAACGTCGGCGATCCGGCGGTCACGCTCGGCCTTCGGTACGCCGGCGACCTTGAGTGCATAACCGATGTTTTCGGCAACGCTCATGTGCGGGTAAAGCGCGTAGTTCTGGAAGACCATCGCGCAGCCGCGTTCACGCGGCTCGAGCTGGTTGACGACGCGGCCGTCAATGGCGATTTCGCCGCCGGTGATTTCTTCCAGGCCGGCGACCATGCGCAGCAGCGTGGACTTGCCGCAGCCGGATGGACCGAGGATGACGATGAATTCGCCCGACTGGATTTCGAGATCGACGCCATGAACGACGGCGTGCTTGCCATAGTTCTTTTTCACGCCACGGATGGAGATCGGTGCCAAGGTTCTGTTCCTTTCACTTCTCGGTGGAGATAAGGCCGCGCACGAACCAACGCTGCATCAGGATGACGAGGATCAGCGGCGGCGACATGATGATCAATGTTCCGGCCATCGCGACGTTCCAGTCGGGCAGGCCGAATTCGGAGGGAATGAGGGTCTTGAGCTGGGTCACGGCGATGCCGAACTTCGGGTCGGTCGTGATCAGCAGCGGCCAGAGATACTGGTTCCAGGCCCAGACGAACATGATGGTGAAGAGCGCGATCATGTTCGGGCGCGACAGCGGTAGCAACACGTCCCAGAAGAAGCGGACCGGACCGGAACCGTCCATCTTCGATGCCTCGGCAAGCTCGTCCGGCACCGTCAGGTAGAACTGGCGGTAGAGGAAGGTGCCGGTTGCGGTGGCGACCATCGGCAGCACGAGGCCCGGATAGGAGTTCAGCAGACCCCATTCGAGCTTGATCTGGATGCCGGTGATCTGGGCGACCAGCCAGCTGATGCCGGTTACGTCGAGGATCGTCTGGAACGGCTGAAGCGCGTTGGCGGCGATCGAATAGGTCGGCACGATACGCACTTCGAGCGGCAGCATCAGCGTGATGAAGATGATCCAGAAGATCAGATGGCGGCCGGGGAAGCGGAAATACACGATCGAGAAGGCGGCCATGGCTGAAAGGATGACCTTGCCGGCGCCGACGGTGGCAGCAAAGATGACGCTGTGGAAAAGCTTGTTGCCGAGATCGGCGCGAACCCAAGCGGTCTGCACGTTCTCCCAGAAATGGCTGCTCGGAACCAGCGGCAGCGGCACCCGGTTGACGGTTTCGAGATCAAGCGTCGATGCGACGATGACGATCAGGAAGGGCAGGAGGGCGATCACCATGCCCAATGCCAGCAGCGTGTAGCAGATAAAATTGAAGATTGGCGTGCGTTCGATCATGTTCGCGACCTCACTTGTAGTGCACGCGCCGCTCGATGAAGCGGAACTGGACGATGGTAAGGAGCATGACGAGACCCATCAGGATCATGGACTGAGCTGCGGCACCTGAATAATCGAGGCCCTTGAAGCCGTCGAAAAAGATCTTGTAGACCATGAGTTCGGTGGCACGCGCCGGACCACCCTGGGTCATCACGTCGACGATACCGAAGGAATCCTGGAAGCTTTCGGTGATGTTGATGACCAGAAGGAAGAACAGCGTCGGGGTGAGGAGCGGCAGCTGGATATCCCAGATCCGGCGCATCGGTCCGGAACCGTCCATGGCGGCAGCTTCGATCAGCGAGCGTGGAATGCCCTGAAGCGCCGATAGGAAGAAGATGAAGTTGTAGCCGATATATTTCCAAGAAAAGGCGACGATGACGGCGATCATCGCATCCTTGCCGTCGAAGGCAGGGTTCCAGAGGCCGGGCCAGACGTGATTGATGACCGACAGAAGGCCGGCTTCCGGTGCCAGGATGAAGCGGAAGGCAAGGCCGAGAGCGGGAGCGGCAATCGCATAGGGCCAGATGAAGACCGAGCGATAGATCTTGTGGCCGCGCAGTTCACGATCGGTCAGAAGCGCCAGTATGAGCGCCAGGCCCATGGCGATGGCGGTCGAGGCGAAGCCGAAGATCATGCTGCGGGTGATGGAGTCCCAATAGATCGGGTCCGAAAGCAGCTGCTTGAAATTGTCGAAACCGACCCAGGCATTGCCGCCGCCCCATGGCTGCTCGAGCGTGAACGCCCAATACAGCGCCTGCGCACTCGGCCAGTAGAAGAAGACGAAGATCAGCAACAGCATCGGAAATACGAAGAGAATGCCGGTCGTCGTCGAGGAGAAAGTGACGCGCTTTTCCATGAGTGGTCGTTTTCGCCCTGGTTAGGTTTTGGCGCGGACGGCGATCTTGCTGCCGCAGCCGGTAGAATTTACAAAGACGCACCCGGCGCGCCAGAAGCGGGCCGGGTGCGGCTCATATCAGTCGATTAAGGGAGCTGAACGCCCTTGTAGGTCTGCTGGAAGCGACGCAGCAGCTGGTTGCCGCGGTCGGCAGCAGAGTCGAGCGAAGCCTGTACGTCGGCATTGTTGACGAAGATTGCCTGCAGGCCGTTCGCGATTTCGGTACGGACCTGGAGCAGGCCACCGAGACGGATGCCCTTGGCAGCCGTGTCGCCAGCCGGCGAAGCGGTCAGGCTCTGAATGGCAAGTTCGCGACCGGCATAAGGAGCCTTGTCGTAGAAGCCCTGCTTCTTCAGGTACTCGAAGCCCGAGTTACGAACCGGGATGTAGCCGGTAACGGTCGACCAGGTGAGGGCTTCTTCCGGCTTTGCGATAAAGTTGAAGAAGGAAGCGGCAGCCTTGTATTCGGCGTCCGAATGACCCTTCAGAACCCAGAGCGAAGCGCCGCCAACGTAGGAGCTGTGACGGCTTGCATCGCCATAGGTCGGGAGCATGGAAACGCCCCAGTTCATGCCCTGCTTGGCGGTACGGCCGATGTTGCCATGGTCGCCAACGGAGGTCAGGATGACCTGGCAATCGCCAGCAGCGAAGGCTTCAACGAAGGTCTGGCCAACGGCCTTGTTCTTGATGACAGCTTCCTTGGCGTCGTACCAGCCCTTCAGGTCCTTGACGAAGTTCACAAGCATCGGGTTCTTGTTGAACACCAGCTCGGCGTCGAGGCCTTCGAAGCCGTTCTTCTTCGTAGCAATCGGTTCGCCGTTGACGGCTTCGAACTGCTCGATGAACTGCCAGACTTCGTTGTTGGAGATGTCAAAGCCGAGCGGGCAAGCATAGCCTGCGTCCTTCAGAGCCTTGAAGTCTTCGCCAGCTTCCTTCCAGGTGGCCGGAGCATGGTCCTTGCCGATCTTGGCGAAGGCGTCCTTGTTCCAGTACAGCAGAGCGGTAGAGGAGTTGAAGGGGAACGAGTACATCTCGCCCTTCGACGTTGCATAGTAGCCGGCGATGCCGGAGAAGTAGTCGTTCCAGTCAACATTGTAGCCCATGTCCTTCATGAGCTTGTTGGCCGGGTAGTAGGCGCCCGAAAGCATGATGTCGAGCGTGCCGGCATCCGAAACCTGAGCGATGGTCGGCTGCTTGCCGGCGCGGAAAGCGGCGATCGTGTTCTGCAGCGAGGCGTCGTAAGAGCCCTGGCTGGTGCAGACGACTTCGAAGTCGTTCTGCGACTTGTTGAAACGGTCGCACTGTTCCTGAACGCGCGTAGCGATATCGCCAGAGTTGCCGAACCAGAAGTCGATCTTGGTCTTTTCGGCAGCAGCGGCGGGACCAGCAGCAACGAAAGCTGAAGCGAGTAGGGCGCCTACGGCGCCGAGAAGCTTGGCTTGCATGAGAACCCTCGAAAAATAGGACGCGCCCCCTCTTGAGCGCACGCCCTATTAACTGGTTCAATTTGCGGTAACCAATGAAGTTTCTATGACATGAATAGAGTAGAAAGTTTCTGTCACAAAATATTCATGTCCGAATTTTGTGAACTGCTCATCGAACATCGATGGCTTTCGTTTGCCGATTTCGCCGAAGTGATTGTCTATATTTCATTTATATATGAAATATAGCGCAAGAATCGAAAGCTCTCTTGTCTATTCAATTCTATTGGCGGTCATTATTATTAGGCCGTTATCAAAAATGGCGAGAAAGCTTGACCGGAAACAACCTGCTATCAGGAGGATTCGACCTCGGAAATAGCTTTGCACAGCTGTGCGTTGAGCTATAAAAATACGACATTTAATATTCGATTTGCGACTTCCGGAGTATTTTGCCTATTTATTGGGCGCTTCCATTGCCGGCCAACCACGTTTCCAAGTCCTGGTGGCTCGGAGTTTCTCGCCGAGCTCGACCGGATTGCGGCCCAGTTATCCGTCATCGGATAGTTTTCCGGCCTCTAGAATGCGTTTTGCGAGTTTCAGATGCGGCAGGTCGAGCATGCGCCCGTCGATCTGGATGACGCCGGTGTCCGGCGAGGTAGCGAAGGCGGCTACGACTTTTTCCGCCCAGCTGATCTCAGCTGCGTCCGGCGTGAAGGCTCGGTTGATCGGTTCGACCTGGCTTGGATGGATCGCCATCATTCCCGAGAAACCGTCGCGCCGGGCGCGGGCAGCATAGGTCGCAAGACCGCTGAGATCACGAAAATCGGGATAGACGGTTTCGATGGCGGGAACCGCGGCGGCGTGCGCGCCAAACAGCACCAGAGAGCGGGCGAGCTCATAGGGGGTGGTGTAGCGTCCATCTGCCTCGCGGGCGATAACAGCGCCGATTGCGGCCGGCAGATCTTCCGCGCCCCAGGTCAGCCCGCAGAGATGAGAGGTGACGTCCCGGTAACTGCCGATCTCGAAAATGGCAGCCGGCGTTTCAGTCGCGATCGGCAGGATAGACACCGCGGATGATGACAGGTGGCTTGCGAGCTGGCGCACCGAAGCTGCGCCTTCAGCCTTCGGCAACATGATCGCGAAGGGGCTGATCTCAGCGAGTGCAGCCAGATCGTCTTGGCAGGCAGACGTGGCAAGGGGGTTTATGCGGATCACAAGCGTCGCATCGGCCGCTCGGCGCGTGACGAAGTCGTGCACGGCGTCTCGCGCCCGCGGCTTGTTCTGCGCGGAGACGGAATCTTCCAGATCGAGGATGACGGCATCGGCGCCTGATGCGAGCGCCTTGTCGAAACGCTCCGGCCTGTCGCCGGGCACGAAAAGCAGCGAGCGCAGCCTCATGACGGCTTCACCTGCAGCATGGCCGTCCGCAGGCACTGGCAAACGATCTCGTTTCGCTGATTCAGAGTGATGTGCTTGAACGTGACAATCCCGGCATCGGGCCGGGAATTGGAGCGCCGGAGCTCCGTCACCTCCGTTTCCACCCGAAGCGAGTCACCGATGAACACCGGCTTCGGCATCGTCACCTTGTCGTAGCCGAGATTGGCGACCAGCGTGCCGAGCGTCGTGTCGCCGACCGAGAGGCCGACGGTGAGCGCGAAGGTGAAGGTGCCATTGACGACGATGCGGCCGAATTCAGTCCCCGCCGCATAATCTGCGTCGAGATGCAGCGGCTGCGGATTATGCGAGAGCGTGGTGAAGAGCAGGTTGTCGGTTTCCGTGACGGTGCGGCGGATCTCGTGGGCGATCCGGTCGCCGACCATCCATTCGTCGAAGTAGCGGCCGGCCATCAGTGCTCTTCCTTCATGACGCTGGCGATGAGCTGGTTTTCCGAGACCCGCGTGCCCACGGAGACCGGCAGTTTGCCGACAATGCCGTCAAAGGGCGCGCGCAGCGTATGTTCCATCTTCATCGCCTCCACCGTCAGCAGCCTGTCGCCCTTGGCAACGCGATCGCCTTCCGCGACATCGACGGAAATGACGAGACCCGGCATCGGCGAAAGGATCGCGCCATCGCCGGCGCCCTGATGCGCTTCAACTTCGCTGGCGACGGGAAGGCCGATCGGCCAGGCATTGCCGCTATCGAAGAGAACGACGGTATCGCCGAACCTGACGGTATTGGTGTCGAGGCCGGAGCGGACATGCCCCCAATAGAGATGGTCGCCGATGCGGACGCGCGCGCGGCTATCGCCTGTTCCCGCAACACGCAGGCCGGCGAGGGCCGACCAGGGATCGGTGGCTACTTTCGCTGCCAATGCCGTCGCTGCCCTGTCGATAGCCATCTCGTCTGGCTCCTTCGGCAGCAGGGTTTCTCCGTGACGGTCGAGAAAGCCCGTATCGATCTTTGCCGCTTGGAAATCCGTGTCGATGGCGACGCGCGCGAGCAGACCGGCATTGGATTTTACCGGCCAGATTTCGATGCTTTCGCAGGCCCTGGTGAGTCTCGCGAGGGCTGCCTCACGATTTGGGCCGTGGGCTATGATCTTGGCAATCATCGGATCGTAGAAGGCGGTGATTTCGTTACCCTCCTCGACGCCGCTGTCGACGCGGACATTTTTGGGCAAGCGCAGATGATCGAGATGGCCGATCGAGGGCAGGTAGCCGGCAGCAGGGTTTTCGGCGTAAAGGCGAGCCTCGAAGGCCCAGCCGTTCATCAAGATATCGTCTTGTCCCTTCGGCAGCGGCTCGCCGGCGGCGACCTTCAATTGCCAGAGCACCAGATCCTCGCCGGTGATGGCTTCGGTGACAGGGTGCTCCACCTGTAGCCTCGTGTTCATCTCCATGAACCAGATGCGATCCGGGCGCAGGCCCCCCGAGGCATCGGCAATGAATTCGATGGTCCCGGCACCCACATAATTTACCGCCTTCGCCGCCTTGACCGCTGCTTCGCAAATTGAGGCTCGGGTTCCGGCGTCGAGGCCCGGGGCGGGTGCTTCCTCAATCACTTTCTGGTGCCTGCGTTGAAGCGAGCAGTCACGTTCGAAGAGATGGACGCAATTGCCGAAGCGGTCTGCAAAGACCTGTACCTCGATATGGCGCGGATTGGCGATATAGCGCTCGATCAGCACGCGGTCGTCGCCGAAGGATGAGGCAGCCTCGCGGCGGCAGGAGGCAAGCAGTTCTGTGAAATCTTCCGGTCGGTCGACGCGGCGCATGCCCTTGCCGCCGCCGCCGGCGACAGCTTTGATAAGCACGGGATAGCCCGTTGCCATAGCTTCTGCGGCTAGCCGCTCGTCGCTCTGGTCTGCGCCCATATAGCCCGGTGTGACGGGCACGCCGGCGGCCTGCATCAGCTGTTTCGCGGCATCCTTGAGACCCATGGCACGAATTGCGGCGGGTGCGGCACCGACCCAGATGATGCCGGCATTCTCAACGGCTTCCGCAAATTCGGCATTTTCCGACAGGAAGCCGTAGCCGGGATGGATTGCAGTCGCACCCGTTCTGCGGGCGGCCTCCAGTATCCGCTCCTGTGAAAGATAACTCTCACGAGCGGGCGCGGGGCCGATGGAAACGGCCTCGTCCGCTTCTGTCACGAAGGGCAGGTCGGCATCGGCCTCTGAATAAACGGCAATTGTGCGGATGCCGAGTGCCTTTGCCGTACGGATGATCCGGCGGGCGATCTCGCCCCTGTTGGCTATGAGCAGGCTTTCCATCATCGCCACCTCACATCCGAAAGAGGCCGAAACGCGGCCCTTTGGGGATAGGTGCATTCAGGCAGGCGGAAAAGGCAAGGCCAAGCACATCGCGCGTCTGGCGCGGATCGATGATGCCGTCGTCCCAGAGACGTGCGGTGGCGTAATATGGATTGCCCTCAGCCTCGTAGCCGGCGCGGATCGGCGCCTTGAAGGCTTCTTCATCTTCGACTGGCCATGTCTCCCCGCGTGCTTCCATCGCATCACGGCGGATGGTGGCAAGTACGGAAGCCGCCTGCTCGCCGCCCATCACGCTGATGCGGCTGTTCGGCCAGGTAAAAAGGAAGCGTGGGCGATAGGCTCGGCCGCACATGCCGTAATTGCCAGCCCCGAAACTGCCGCCGATGATGACGGTGACCTTGGGCACCGTGGCTGTGGCAACTGCGGTGACGAGCTTCGCCCCATCCTTCGCGATGCCGCCCGCCTCATAACGTCCGCCGACCATGAAACCTGATATGTTCTGCAAAAACAGCAGCGGCACGCGGCGCTGGCAGGCAAGCTCGATGAAATGTGCGCCCTTCAGCGCGCTCTCGGAAAACAGCACGCCATTGTTGGCGATGACGGCGACAGGCAGGCCCCAGATACGGGCAAAACCGCAGATGAGCGTCGTGCCATAGAGCGGCTTGAACTCATGGAACTCGGACCCATCGACGACCCGGCCTATGACCTCGCGCACGTCATAGGGCGAGCGGACGTCCTCGGGGATGATGCCGTTGAGATCTTCGGGATCGAGTTTGGGTGGGCGAGGGGCCCGGATGTCGATATCGACCGATTTCACGCTGTTGAGACTGGCGACGATATCGCGCACGAGAAGCAGCGCATGCTCGTCGTTTTCGGCGACATGATCGACGACGCCGGAGCGGCGGCCATGGGTCTCGGCGCCGCCGAGCTCCTCGGCCGAAATGATCTCGCCGGTCGCGGCTTTCACCAATGGCGGGCCGGCAAGGAAGATCGTGCCCTGGTTGCGCACGATGACCGTCTCATCGGACATGGCTGGCACATAGGCGCCGCCGGCCGTGCAGCTTCCCATCACGCAGGCAATCTGCGGAATGCCTTCCGCCGACATTTGCGCCTGATTGTAGAAAATCGCCCCGAAATGATCGCGGTCGGGAAAGACCTCGGCCTGATGCGGAAGATTGGCGCCGCCACTGTCGACGAGATAGATGCAGGGCAGCCGGTTCTGCATGGCAATTTCCTGAGCCCGCAGATGTTTCCTTACCGTCATCGGAAAATAGGCGCCGCCCTTCACCGTCGCATCATTGGCGACGATCATCACCTCGCGGCCGGAGACGCGGCCTATCCCGGTGATGATGCCGGCACCCGGGGCTTCATCGCCATACATGCCGTTTGCTGTCAGTGTGCCGATCTCCAGGAACGGGCTGCCGCCGTCGAGCAGCAGCTGGATGCGGTCGCGCGGCAGTAGCTTGCCCTTGCTCGCGTGGCGTTCACGGGCCGCTTGCGAGCCGCCCTCGCGGGTCTTGGCCGAGCGATCGTAGAGTTCGGCGATCAGTCCCTTGTTCTTGATGCTGTTGGCTTTGAAGGTTTCGCTGTCGCGATCGATCACTGAGGAAATCGCCGTCATGATGCGATGAGCTCCCGACCGATCAGATAGCGTCGAATCTCGTTGGTCCCGGCGCCGATATCGTAAAGCTTGGCGTCGCGCAGAAAGCGCTCGACCGGCCACTCCTTGGTATATCCCGCGCCGCCAAGCGCCTGGATTGCCTCCAGCGAGACCTTTACGGCATTTTCGCTGGCAAAGAGGATGGCGGCTGCCGCATCCGCGCGTGTCGTGCGGCCGGCATCACAGGCACGAGCGACGGAATAGACATAGGCGCGAGACGAATTCAGCGCGACATACATATCGGCGATCTTGCCCTGCATGAGCTGGAAGTCACCGATTGCCTTGCCGAACTGTTTGCGCTCGCGCACATAGGGCAGCACCACGTCGAGGCAGGCCTGCATGATCCCGAGCGGGCCGGCAGCCAGCACGGCACGCTCATAATCGAGGCCGGACATCAGGATTTTCACGCCGTCGCCTTCCCGGCCCATCACCGCCTCCGCCGGCACTTCGCAATCCTGAAAGACCAACTCTGCCGTATCGCTGCCGCGCATGCCGAGTTTGGAGAGCTTCTTCGAAACGCTGAAGCCTGGCAAACCCTTCTCGATGATGAAAGCTGAAATGCCCTTCGGTCCGGCGGCCGGATCGGTCTTGGCGTAGACGACAAGTACGTCGGCATGAGGTGCGTTGGTGATCCAGAACTTCGTCCCGTTGAGTAGGTAGCGATCACCCTTGCGCTCGGCCCTGAGCCGCATGGAAACGACGTCCGAGCCGGAACCGGCTTCGGACATGGCAAGCGAGCCGACATGCTCGCCCGAAATCAGCCTAGGCAGATAGCGGTGTTTCTGCTCCGGTGCCGCCCAGCGGCGGATCTGGTTGATACAGAGATTGGAATGAGCGCCGTAACTCAGCCCCACGGAGGCCGATGCACGCGATACTTCCTCCATGGCTACGACATGCTCGAGGTAACCCAGACCAGCGCCGCCGAACTCCTCCTCGACAGTGATGCCATGCAGACCGAGCTCCCCCATCTTCGGCCAGAGCTGGCGGGGAAACGTGTTGCTTTCGTCGATCTCCGTGGCGAGCGGAGCAATATTGTCAGCGGCAAAGCGCGCCGTCGCATCACGGATTGCATCCGCGGTTTCGCCCAACGAAAAATCAAACATGGCATTCCTCCCGCTAAAATATGTAGCGCGGGTTGCGACTGGTTCAAAGCTCCCCTTCAACGAAGCCTATTCCCATTGCGCCGATTTTGCCTCTTCACGGCGGAAGGCCTCGGGACTCTTGCCTATCCATTTCTTGAAGGCGCGAAAGAAGGCACTGGGCTCGGAATAGCCGAGCTGCACGGCGATTTCGCCGATCGTCTTCTGGGTGTTCATCAGCATGTCGACGGCGAGATCGCGGCGGATATCGTCCTTGATGCCGGCATAGCTCTGGCCCTCGTCGTGCAGGCGATGTCGCAGTGTCGAGGAGGGCATGTGCATGTCTTTTGCCAGTGTTTGAAAACTCGTCCAGGCGGCGGGAGAGGTCTGGGAGAGACGGCGGCGCACCGCAGCGGCGATGCCGGCATCATAGCGGTAGCGCACGAGGATGTTGGCCGGGGCTCCACGCAGGAACTGCTTCAGGGATTGTTCGCTGCGCGAAATCGGCAGATCGAGCATTGAGCTATCGAAGCCGAGCCGGCTGATCGGCTGCGAGAAGCGTACCGGGGCGCCGAAGAAGAGCCGGTAGTCGGCACCCTGGCCAGGTTCTGCGCAGCGAAAATCGACGAGCCGGATCGGGATGCGTCGGCCGACCAGCCAGCAGATGATGCCGTGAAGGAGTATCCAGTAAGTGCGGTAGGCGAAGGCCGAGCGCGGTTCGCCGGCGTCGCGCAGCTCGATCTGAGCCAGCCCGTCGCGGACGACGAGCGTGCCGCGCGGATCGTCCAGCACCACATCGAGGAAACGCAAGGCCCGCCGCAGGGCATGGCCGAGGGTGGGCGCGTGCAGCACGCAATGGCAAAGCAGCGTGAAACTGCCGCTGCGCATCGGCCGGGCGCCCATGCCGAAGAATTCGTCGTCGAGTTCGGCGGCGATTGCTAGCCAGAGCGCACCATAGACTTCGGCCGAAACCGGATGATTGATCTGCTCGGGCAGGCCGAGTCTGGCCAGGATCGGCGCTGTCGGCCTCCCCAACCTTCGCAGGCTGTCGAGGGCTTCGTCGACAAAGCCTGGCGCAATCATGCGTCGCTTGATTTCAGCCATTGCCGCTCCGCCGCCTGTGGCAAAATTGGCCGCGATAATGCGGCAATTCTGTCATCGCTTGCAATAGGGTGAGGGATTAGAATTCCATTTCAGGTAGACTCTGGAGGGAATGTCTGCTGGGCAAGGAGGAGCGGTCCGTGCAGATCAGCGGCGCAAATTTCATCGTTACCGGCGGCGGCTCCGGGCTTGGGGCGGCAACGGCGCGTATGCTCGTCGAAGCTGGCGGTCGCGTGATGATCGCCGATCTCAATCTTGACGCAGGCGAGGCGATTGCCCGCGAACTGGGGCAGGGCGCCCGCTTCATCAGGGCCGATGTGACGGACGAAAAAGACGGCGCTGCCGTCATCGCCGCAGCTGTCGATGCCTTCGGTCCGCTTCGAGGGCTTATCAATTGTGCCGGCGTGGCACCGGCCGAGAAGGTCGTCGGCCGCGATGGGCCGCACCGGCTGGAAAGCTTCGTCCGGACGATCAGCATCAATCTCATCGGCACTTTCAACATGATCAGGCTCGCGGCCGCTGCCATCCAAAACGCAGAGCCGGATGCCGAAGGCGAGCGCGGCGTGATCGTCAACACGGCTTCGGCTGCCGCCTTCGACGGACAGATCGGGCAGGCGGCCTATGCCGCGTCCAAGGGCGGCGTCGCTGCAATGACGCTGCCGATTGCCCGCGAGCTTGCCCGCCATGGTATTCGTACCGTGTCGATTGCGCCCGGCATTTTCGAAACGCCGATGATGGCCGGCATGCCGGCCGAGGTGCGCGAAGCACTCGGCAAGAGCGTGCCGTTCCCGCCGCGGCTTGGGCATCCAGCCGAATTTGCCGCGCTGGTGCGCCATATCCTGGAAAACAGCATGCTGAACGGCGAGGTCATTCGCCTCGACGGCGCATTGCGCATGGGCGCGCGCTGAGCGTTAGCCCGAAGGAGGAAACATGACGCTGCAGGATCCCATCGTCATCGTCGCCGCGGCCCGAACGCCGATTGGCAGCTTTCAGGGTGAACTCAAGGATGCCGCCGCCCCCGAACTGGGCGCAGCGGCGATCCGCGCAGCGCTTGAACGCAGCGGTGTTGAGGCTGATGCAATCGAGGAGGTCGTTTTCGGCTGTGTTTTGCCGGCCGGTCAGGGCCAGGCGCCGGCTCGCCAGGCGGCGATCCATGCCGGATTGCCTTTTGCCACGGGCGCCAGCACCGTCAACAAGATGTGCGGCTCCGGCATGAAGGCCGTCATGATGGCGCATGACCTGATTGCCGCCGGCAGCGGTTCTATCGCGGTCGCCGGCGGCATGGAAAGCATGACGAACGCGCCCTATCTCCTTGATCGTGCCCGTGCGGGTTACAGGCTCGGCCATGGGCGGGTCGTGGACCATATGTTCCTCGACGGGCTGGAGGATGCGTATGACAAGGGGCGCTTGATGGGCAGCTTTGCGGAGGATTGCGCCGAAGCCTATCAGTTTACGCGCGAGGCGCAGGACGCCTACGCGGTCACGTCGCTGACACGAGCGCAGAAAGCGATCGCCGAGGGCCGCTTCGATAAGGAGATCGTGCCGGTAACGGTGAAATCCGGCAGGACCGAGCAGATGGCGAGCGTTGATGAGCAGCCGGGCAAGGCAAAGCCGGACAAGATCCCCACTCTGAAACCTGCCTTCCGCGATGGCGGCACGGTGACGGCCGCCAATTCCAGTTCGATTTCCGATGGTGCCGCCGCGCTTGTTCTGATGCGCCGTTCGGAGGCGGAGCGCCGCGGCCTCAAGCCGCTGGCCACCGTCCTCGGCCACGCCACACATTCGCAAGCGCCCAATCTCTTTGCCACGGCGCCGATCGGTGCCCTGCAGAAGCTCTCGGACCGCACCGGCCTGCCGCTTTCCGGGGTGGACCTCTTCGAGATCAACGAAGCCTTTGCCGTCGTTGCCATGGCTGCAATGCGTGATCTCGACCTGCCGCATGACAAGGTGAATGTGCATGGCGGCGCCTGCGCGCTCGGCCATCCGATCGGCGCGTCCGGTGCACGCATTCTGGTGACGCTGCTGTCGGCGCTCGAGCGTTACGACCTGAAGCGCGGCATGGCTGCACTTTGCATCGGTGGCGGTGAAGCGACCGCTGTCGCTCTCGAGCGGCATTAAGGGAGGGGCGCGCTGATGATCCTTTCCGAACTTCAGCAGCAGATCCGCGATCTAGCCCGCGACTTCGCTCGGGAAAGGCTGGCGCCGGGAGCGGCGAAGCGCGACCGGGAATCTCTTTTCCCGCGTGAAGAATTGAAGGAAATGGGCGAACTCGGTCTGCTCGGCATGCTGGTGCCGGAAGCCTATGGCGGATCCGACACCGGTGTCATCGCCTATGCCGCAGCGCTCGAAGAAATCGCCGCCGGTGACGGACCATGCTCGACCATCATGAGTGTGCATAGCTCGGTCGGCTGCGTGCCGATCCTGAAATTCGGCAATGATGACCAGCGGCAGCGCTTCCTGCCGAAGCTTGCGAGTGGCGAATGGATCGGTGGTTTTGCGCTGACGGAGCCGCAGGCAGGTTCGGATGCTTCGAACCTCAAGACGCGGGCGCGCCGCGATGGCGATCACTATGTGCTCGACGGCGCCAAGCAATTCATCACCTCAGGCAAGAACGGCCAGGTCATCATCGTCTTTGCCGTCACCGATCCCGATGCCGGTAAGAAGGGTATCACCGCTTTCATCGTGCCGACCGATACGCCGGGTTACGAGGTGATCCGTGTCGAGGAAAAACTCGGCCTGCATTCTTCCGACACATGCCAGATTGCCTTCAGCGGGATGCGTATTCCCGTCGAGCTTCGGCTTGGCGAAGAGGGCGAGGGCTATCGCATCGCCCTTGCCAATCTCGAGGGTGGACGGATCGGTATTGCTGCGCAGGCCGTCGGCATGGCGAAGGCTGCCTTCGAGGCGGCGCGCGATTATGCCCGCGAACGCAGCGCCTTCGGCAAGCCGATCGTCGAGCATCAGGCCGTCGGATTCCGGCTCGCCGATATGGCAACGCGGATCGAGGCGGCGCGGCAGCTGGTCTTCCACGCGGCCTCACTCCGCGAAGCAGGACTGCCATGCCTGTCGGAAGCATCGATGGCCAAGCTCTTTGCCTCCGAGCTGGCCGAGCGCGTCTGCTCAGATGCGATCCAGATCCACGGCGGCTACGGCTATATGGCCGATTATCCGGTGGAGCGCATCTATCGCGACGTGCGCATCTGCCAGATCTATGAGGGTACGAGTGACGTGCAGCGCATGGTGATTGCCCGCAACCTATAACAATAAGGTCCGGCTTCTGGAGGAGAGGAGCGGGGCTGCTAAAGGGAGGAAAAAGACCAGATGGTGGAATCCGCTCGTTTGAGCCTGCATGTCCCCGAACCCGCCGTCCGTCCGGGCGGTCATCCCGATTTTTCCAACGTCAACATCGCAAAGGCCGGCTCCGTGCCGCGGCCGGAGGTCGATGTCGCGTCTGAAGACATCCGCGATCTCGCCTATTCTATCATCCGCGTGCTGAATCGCGACGGTGAAGCTGTCGGTCCCTGGGCCGGCTCATCGACCGATGAGGAGTTGCTGACGGGGCTTCGCAATATGATGAAGCTGCGCGCTTTCGATTCCCGCATGCTGATGGCGCAACGGCAGGGCAAGACATCCTTCTATATGCAGCATCTCGGCGAAGAGGCGGTCAGCTGCGCCTTCCGCAAGGCGCTGCAGAAGGGCGACATGAATTTCCCGACCTATCGTCAGGCCGGCCTCTTGATTGCCGACGACTATCCGATGGTCGAGATGATGAACCAGATCTACTCGAATGAGAGCGATCCGCTGCGCGGGCGCCAGCTTCCCATCATGTATTCCTCCAAGGAGCACGGCTTCTTCACCATTTCAGGCAATCTTGCCACGCAATATGTGCAGGCGGTCGGCTGGGCGATGGCCTCGGCGATCAAGAATGACAGCCGCATCGCAGCCGCCTGGATCGGCGATGGCTCGACGGCGGAATCGGATTTCCATTCGGCTTTGGTTTTTGCCTCCACCTACAAGGCGCCTGTCATTCTCAATATCGTCAACAATCAGTGGGCGATCTCCACCTTCCAGGGCATTGCGCGCGGCGGTTCCGGCACTTTTGCGGCTCGCGGTCTCGGCTTCGGCATTCCGGCGCTGCGCGTCGATGGCAATGACTATCTCGCCGTCCATGCCGTCGCTCGCTGGGCGGCGGAGCGGGCGCGTCGCAATCTCGGCCCGACGCTGATCGAATATGTCACCTATCGCGTCGGCGCCCATTCCACGTCCGACGATCCAAGTGCTTATCGCCCGAAGACGGAATCGGAAGCCTGGCCGCTCGGCGACCCCGTCCTGCGCCTGAAGAAGCACCTGATCGTCAGAGGCGTCTGGTCGGAGGAACGCCATACCCAGGCCGAAGCGGAGATCATGGACGAGGTGATCGAGGCGCAGCGCCAAGCCGAGGCGCACGGCACGCTGCATGATGGCGGCAAACCATCGGTGCGCGACATTTTCGAAGGCGTTTATGCCGAGATGCCGCCGCATATCCGCCGTCAGCGGCAGAAGGCGGGGTACTGACATGGCCCGGATGACGATGATCGAGGCGGTGCGCAGCGCCATGGATGTCTCGATGGCACGTGACGACAATGTCGTGGTTTTCGGCGAGGACGTCGGTTATTTCGGCGGCGTCTTCCGCTGCACGCAAGGCCTGCAGGCGAAATACGGCAAGACGCGCTGCTTCGACACGCCGATCAGCGAATCCGGCATTGTCGGCACGGCGATCGGTATGGCCGCCTATGGGCTGAAGCCCTGCGTCGAGATCCAGTTCGCCGATTATATGTATCCGGCATACGACCAGCTTACGCAGGAGGCCGCGCGCATCCGCTATCGCTCCAACGGCGATTTCACCTGCCCGATCGTCGTGCGCATGCCGACCGGCGGCGGCATATTTGGCGGCCAGACGCATAGTCAAAGTCCCGAGGCACTGTTTACCCATGTCTGCGGCCTGAAGGTGGTCGTGCCCTCCAATCCCTATGATGCCAAGGGCCTTTTGATTGCCGCGATCGAGGATCCCGATCCCGTGATGTTCCTGGAGCCGAAGCGGCTCTATAATGGGCCTTTCGACGGTCATCATGAGCGGCCTGTTACGCCCTGGTCGAAGCATGATCTCGGCGAAGTGCCGGAGGATCATTATACGATCCCGATCGGCAAGGCCGAGGTGCGACGCACGGGCTCGGCCGTGACCGTCATCGCCTATGGCACGATGGTGCATGTGGCGCTTGCCGCTGCCGAGGATGCGGGCATTGATGCGGAAGTGATCGATCTCAGGAGTCTCCTGCCGCTCGATCTCGATACGATCGTCAAATCCGTCACCAAGACCGGCCGCTGCGTCGTCGTGCATGAGGCCACATTGACCTCGGGCTTCGGCGCCGAAATCGTGTCTTTGGTGCAGGAATATTGCTTCTATCAGCTCGAAGCCCCCGTCGTGCGTGTCGCTGGCTGGGACACGCCCTATCCGCATGCACAGGAATGGGATTATTTTCCTGGACCCGGCCGCGTCGGGCGCGCGCTTGCCGAAGTGATGGAGGCCTGAACCATGGGCGAATTCATCATCAAGATGCCGGATGTCGGCGAAGGTGTCGCCGAGGCGGAACTTGTCGAATGGCATGTGAAGACCGGCGATCCGGTGCGCGAGGATATGGTGATTGCCGCCGTCATGACCGACAAGGCGACCGTCGAAATTCCCTCGCCTGTCAGCGGCGTCGTGACCTGGCTTGCCGGCGAGGTGGGCGACCGTATCGCGGTGAAGGCGCCGCTCGTGCGGATCGAGACGGCGGCGTCGACCGCAGACGCAGAGCCCACAGCCGTTGCTCAGCCAAAAGCGGCCGAGTCGGTCAAGATTGAAACTCCGAAGCCCGTGCCAAAAGCACCAACGCCGGCAGCCGCGCCGGACGAAAAGCCGCTAGCAGCTCCGTCGGTCCGGCTCTTCGCCCGAGAAAGCGGCGTGGATCTCCGGCAGGTGCAGGGCACGGGCCCGGCGGGGCGCATCCTGCGCGAGGATGTCGAGCAGTTCCTGAATCAGGGCGCGGCACCCGCTCCGGCGCGCGCTGGCCTCGCGAGGAAAACGGCGACCGAGGAGGTCAAATTGACCGGTCTTCGCCGCCGTATTGCCGAAAAGATGGTACTTTCCACCTCGCGTATTCCCCACATCACCTATGTGGAAGAGGTGGATATGACCGCCCTCGAAGAGCTGCGCGCCACGATGAATTCCGACCGCAAGGCGGAGCATCCCAAGCTGACGGTTTTGCCCTTCCTCATGCGGGCGCTCGTCAAGGCGATTTCCGATCAGCCCGATGTCAACGCCACATTCGATGACGATGCCGGCATCATCACGCGCCATGGCGCCGTGCATATCGGCATTGCCACACAGACGCCGGCAGGACTTACCGTGCCTGTCGTGCGCCATGCGGAAGCGCGCGGCATCTTCGATTGTGCCCTCGAAATGAACCGGCTCGCGGAAGCAGCGCGCTCGGGTACGGCGACGCGAGACGAGTTGTCGGGTTCGACCATCACCATCAGCTCGCTCGGGGCGCTTGGCGGTATCGTCTCCACACCTGTCATCAACCACCCGGAAGTGGCCATCATTGGCGTCAACAAGATCGCGACGCGACCGGTCTGGGATGGCACGCAATTCGTGCCGCGCAAGATGATGAACCTTTCCTCCAGCTTCGACCACCGCATCATCGACGGCTGGGATGCGGCGACCTTCGTGCAGCGCATCCGCACGCTGCTCGAAACGCCGGCGCTCATTTTCATCGAAGGCTGAGCCATGAAAGAGATTGTTTGTAAGCTCCTCGTCATCGGCGCCGGTCCGGGTGGTTATGTCTGCGCCATCCGCGCTGGCCAGTTGGGAGTCGATACCGTCATCGTCGAGGCGGGCAAGCCGGGCGGCACCTGCCTGACGGTCGGCTGCATTCCCTCCAAGGCGCTAATCCACGCGGCCGAGGAATTCGATGCCACCCAACGCATGCTGGTGGGCAAGAACCCGATGGGCATCCGCGTCGAAAGCGCCTCCATCGATCTGACGAAGACGATCGGCTGGAAAGACGGTATCGTCGGTCGGCTGACGAGCGGCGTTTCCGGCCTGTTGCAGAAGGCGCGCGTGAAGATCGTCCACGGCCGCGCGCATTTTCGCGATGGCAAGACGGTCGAGGTGGAAACGGAGACGGGCCAGCAGATCATCCGCGCCGAGACCGTCGTCATCGCGACCGGCTCCGATCCGGTAGAGCTTCCGAACTTGCCTTTCGGCGGTCGGGTCATCTCTTCCACCGAGGCATTGTCGCTGAGGGAGTTGCCGAAGAACCTTGTCGTCGTCGGCGGCGGTTACATTGGGCTGGAACTCGGGATCGCATTCCAGAAAATGGGATCGCAGGTAACCGTAGTCGAGGCAACCCAGCAGGTCCTGCCGCAATATGATGCCGAACTCGTGCGGCCCGTCATGCGCAAGATGACTGAACGCGGCATTCTTCTATTGACCGGTGCAAAGGCGATCGGCCTTTCCGATGCCGGCGAAGGGCTTGTCGTCGAAACGCCCGACAACCGACAGCAGACGCTTGCCGCGGACCGCATTCTTGTCACTGTCGGTCGCCGTCCGAGAACGGCGGGATCGGGGCTTGAAGAACTCGATCTCGACCGCGCCGGCCCCTTCCTCAGGATCGACGATCGCTGCCGCACCTCCATGCGCGGCATCTATGCCATCGGCGATGTCACAGGTGAACCGATGCTCGCGCATCGGGCGATGGCGCAAGGGGAGATGGTCGCCGAGATCGTTGCCAGAAAGAAGCGGGCCTGGGACAAGCGCTGCATCCCCGCAATATGCTTCACCGATCCGGAAATCGTCAGCGCCGGCCTGTCGCCGGCAGAGGCGCGTAGCCAGGGATATGAGATCAAAACCGGCCAGTTTCCCTTCAGTGCCAACGGCCGCGCTATGACCATGCTCTCCGAAGACGGCTTCGTGCGGGTGGTGGCGCGGGCCGATACCAACCTCGTTCTCGGCCTGCAGGCGGTTGGCGCAGGTGTATCCGAACTCTCGGCCGCCTTCGCGCTCGCCATCGAAATGGGCGCACGGTTGGAGGATATTGCTGGCACCATCCATGCCCACCCGACCCGCAGTGAGGCCGTGATGGAGGCAGCGCTGAAGGCACTTGGCAACGCGCTTCATATATAGGCTATAGGCGGACTTATCGGGCCTTCTGCTCGACGCCAGTCGAGCGCCGCTCGACAAGCTCTCCGGAAAGGCGGATCGTTGTCGCGGCCCTGAGAAGCGCCGACGTATCACCCTCGATCATTTCGACGACGACGCGTACGATTTCGTCGACGGGTTGGCGGAAAGTGGTGAGATTGTAGTGCGGCCAGCCGGCCATCGGAATGTCGTCGAAACCGGCAACGAAGATATCGTCGGGAACACGGCAGCCGGCTTCCTCCCGGAGTGCATCGATGCCGCCGATCGCCAGAATGTCGTTGGCGAAGAAGATGGCGTCGGTGCTTTTCTTCGCGGCGATTTCAAGGGCGGCTGCGCGGCCGGCATGATAGCTGTATTCCCGCCCCTCGATCTGTGCGCTCAGCGTCATGCCGAGCTCGGCAATGCGCGTGACGAAGCCGTTCTGCCGTTCCCGGTTGGTGGTCGTGTGACTGAGGCCGGCGACATAGGCAACCCTGCGAGCGCCTTGCTTGTAAAAATGGTCTGCAATGGCGCGCGCACCTTCGACATTGTTGCAGGCAACACAGCTGAGGTTCGTCTCTTCGATGACGCGGTTGATCAGGATGGCCGGCCGGCCTTCCGTCGCCCAGCTCAGCGTCGCGCCCGACAGGATCGTTGCGGAAATGACGATAACCGCATCGACATTGTAGCGTCGCAATGCTGAAAGCTGCTCCTCGAGATTTGACCCCTTGGCGATGTTGAAGAGCAGGCTCTGCAGGCCGATGCGCTGCAGTGCGCGGGAGAGTTTTTCGATCAGGCCGGGGTAGAAGGGGTTCTGCATGTCGGAGACGACGATGCCGATAATGTTCGTGCGGCTCTTCGAGAGCATGCTGGCGATCGCATTCGGCTGATAGTCGACTTCTGCCGCATATTTCAGGATTCGCTCGCGCAGATCGGCTGCGATGCTTGCGCCTGGTGTGAAGGCACGCGAGACTGCCGATTGGCTGACGCCAAGCATGCGCGCGAGCTCGCGGGCCGTAATCGGCTTTGACGGTTCTCCGTGCAAGGATGGCAATCCTTGTTTGCGCATAATCCAATTCCCCGATCGCCGCTCTCTACCTTCTCCTTTCTTTTTGCATTCGGATGCAAGAATTTCAACTACTTCTTATACGCGGCGGCTCGCTCGTTCCCTACGAACTCTTTTGGCTTCCGAATATCGGCGCCGGGATGCGCTGCAGCATCAAAAATCCAGAGAAATAAGGCGTCATTTCACCTTTGAGCGGCTGATACTCACCAGAGAGCACTTTTGCTGATTCCGACATAAAACCTATTCCAATTTCAGTTCAATCGCCGTGTTGCATACGGATGCAAACTGGAAGATGCTTTTGGTAACGACAACACCGGCGCTGAAAACGTCCGTTCTTCGAGGGAATGCCAGTGGGTACGATTATCAAGTCCGTTGAAGCTTTTCAGGTGAAGTGGGAGCCCAACGAGCCGCCGGGCCGCCGCACGGCTTTCGTGCGCGTAACCACGGAAGATGGCATCGTCGGCCATGGTGAAGCTTCGCCGATGATGGGCGGCGAGCACTCGCTTGGCGTCGTCAGGGATTTCGCAGCCTCGCTCGTCGGTGCGGATGCGCTCGACCAGGCGGTCCTCTACGACCGGCTGCTGCACAGATATGTGAAGCTTGGACCCGAAGGCGCTGTCACCGGCGCGCTTGCCGCACTTGATATTGCCCTCTGGGACATCAAGGGCAAGCACTTCAACCAGCCCGTCTACAAGCTGCTTGGCGGCGCCTGGCGCACCGAACTGCCCTTCTATTCGTCGGTCGGCAATAATGCCGGGCGCACCGTCGATGAAACCGTTCGCGTGGTCGAGCAGCGTTGGAACGCCGAAAGGCCGGCCGCCATCAAGATCCGCTGGGACGGTGACCGCACCCGCCAGGACTATGATATTCCTGGTGACATCGCCAAGGCGAAGGCCGTGCGCAAGCTCGTGGGGGATGATTTCCCGCTCGCCTTCGACGCCAACAACCAATATTCGGTCGGCGGCGCCATCCGCGTCGGCCGTGCGCTCGAAGAGCTTGGTTATGTCTGGTTCGAGGAGCCGGTTCAGCACTATAACGTGCGCGCCATGGGCGAGGTCGCCCAGCGTCTCGACATCACCGTTTCGGCCGCCGAACAGTCCTACACGACCCAGGCCGTTGTCGACATGATCAATGCCGGCGTGCGCATGGTACAGCCTGACATCGTCAAGATGGGCGGCATTACCGGTCTCATGCAGTGTGCCGCGATCTGCTTTGCCCACGGCGTCGAACTCGTTCCGCACCAGACCCAGCCGACGATCGCCCATGTGGCGAACCTGCATGTGCTGGCAACGCTGATGCACAACACCAAGCCCGCCGAATTCTCCGATCCATCGACACGCATGCATGTCGGCTTCGCCAATCCGCCGATCCCGGAAGACGGCAAGTTCAAGGTGCCGGCCGGCCCGGGCCTCGGCCTGATCGTCAACGACGCCGAGCTCGACAAGCGGCGAAGCTGAATATTCTGACACATGGGAGGAAATGACATGAACCTGAGAAGACGCCAGTTTCTGGAATTGAGCGCGGCCACGGCTGCGATGAGCATGCTCGGACCCGCTCTCGCCCGTGCGGCGAACGATCCCGACACTATTCGCATCGGCATTGCCGCCAACGGCCCGCGCACCAGCGATCCGAACTACACAACACAGGGCGGCGATAACTGGGCGACCGAGCAGATGTACGAACAGCTCGTTCGCCCGGATGATGGCACGTTCGCGACGACGCCGGACCAGTACCGGCCCACGCTCGCCACCGAATGGTCGGCCTCGTCGGATGCCAAGACCTGGACCTTCAAACTCCGTCAGGGCGTGCAGTTCCACAAGGGTTTTGGTGAAATGACGTCCGAAGACGTCGTCTTCTCCTTCAAGCGCGCCATGGCCGACGGCACGAACAAGCCGATCCTGTCCAACATCGCCGACGTCGTCGCCACCGGACCCTATGAGGTCGTGATTACGCTGAAGAATTCCGACGTGAACCTGCTGGGCACGTCGATCTTCCTCAACAATACGGCGATCGTTTCCAAGAAGGCCGTCGACCAGATGGGTGCGGAGAAGTTCAAGACCGATGCAGTCGGCACCGGTCCCTACGAACTTGCGCGTTTCGACAGCAAGTGGGGCACGGCGCTGAAGCGTCATGAAACCTATTGGGGGGAGAAAGCGAAGGTCGCCAAGGTCGAATCCGTCTACATCGCCGACACCACGGCGCGCACGCTGGCGCTGCTGGCGGGCGATGTCGATATGATCGAGGCCGTGCGCGCGCCGGGCTGGGTCGATTCCATGCTGCAGCGCGATTCAACACTGCAGTTCGACATGACGTCGCCGGGTTCGTTCAACACGCTGCATATCAACCTGAAGCGCAAGCCTTTCGACAACATCAAGGTGCGTCAGGCGATCATGTATGCTGTCGATCGCCATGCGGTTGCCGAGGCCATGAAGCCGATGGGAGGCTTTACCGCCGACCTTCAGCCGGAATCCTTCCCGGGCGGTTTCAAGACCGAAGATCTGCCGCCGGAACTTCAGTACAATTACGATCCTGACAAGGCCAAGGCTTTGCTCGCCGAAGCCGGCTTCCCCGATGGTTTCGACTTCGAAAGCAATGTCAGCCAGCGCGAAGACTATGCGTCGATCATGCTGATCGTGCAGGAACAGCTGCGTGCCGTCGGCATGCGCATGAACCTGCATATCGGCGACCATACCGCCTATCATGCTGACAACCAGCACGACAAGAACACGCTGGCCCTGCATTCCTCGAGCTATCCGCCGATCCCGACGCAACTCTATACGCAGCAGCTTTCGACCAAGGCGGAAGTCAAGCCGGATGGTTCCGGCGGCATCAACTACAGCCACTATGGCGTGGTCATCCCGGGGATCGACGATCTGCTCGCCAAAGCGCTGCAGGCGACCGACTACAAGTCCTACGTCGATTACTGCAAGCAGATCGAGCTTCAGGTCCTGCGCGATCTGCCGCTGATCGGCATGTCGACGCTCTCCTTCACGGTTGCCCGCAATGCCCGCCTCGACCTCGGCTACAAGGTGCAGAGCGGTTACGCACGCTGGCGCTTCCACCACGCAACCAAGAAGGCCTGATTTCCAGGTCACAATGAATGCGGGTGAATGACCATGGCTAGATATTTTCTTCTCCGGCTGGCGGATGCCATTCCGACAATCTGGCTGGTGCTCACGCTCGTGTTCATCGCGATGCGGATCCTGCCGGGCGATCCGGCGATTGCGGCTCTGGGAGACATGGCTCTCCCGGAGCAGCTTGCAGCCTTCCGGCACCAGATGGGGCTCGATGTGCCGCTCTGGCAGCAGTACATCAACTTCCTCATCGGTGTGCTCAGCCTCGATTTCGGCCAGTCCTACATGAATGGCGAGCCGGTGCTGAACCTGATCGCCGCCAATCTGCCCTATACGATCGAGCTCACCGTTGTGGCGATGATCATTGGCGTCGGTGCCGGAGTGCCCTTCGGCGTGGTGGCGGCAACCCATCGTGACAGGTTGCCGGATTCCGGCATGCGCGTCTTTTCCCTTCTCGGTTATGCCATTCCGGATTTCTATCTCGGCGCGCTTCTCTTGATCGGCTTTGCATTGAACCTCGGTTGGTTCCCGATCAATGGGGGAGGCGATGGGTTCATGGATCGCATGTACCATATCGTGCTGCCGGCCCTGACGCTCGCACTTGTCAAGGCGGCCTTCATCGGCCGGCTGTCGCGGACCGCACTCCTGGAAACGTTGGGCAAAGACTATGTCCGCACCGCCCGCGCCAAGGGTGCCCGCGAACCGCGCGTCATCTATCGTCACGGTCTGCGCAATGCGCTTCTGCCGCTCTCGACCGGCATGGGCCTCAGCCTGCTTGCCACGCTGTCCGGTTCGGTCGCCGTCGAGCTGGTCTTCAACAGGCCCGGCCTCGGACGCATGCTCATCCAGGCGATCAACGAGCGTGACTATGGCGTCATCCAGGGCGGCGTCGTTGTCTTCGCGCTTCTCGTCCTTTTGATCAATCTGGTGATGGATCTCCTCTACATCGTCATCGATCCTCGCATCCGGGTGAAATAATGAGCATCATCACTCAGACACCTGCGTCTGCTCTACAGACCTCCGAGCAGCCTCTGCTTGCACCTGCACCTGGCTTGCTATCGCTCTTCTCGAAAACGTTGTTGCACCGGCCCTCGACCCTTTTCGCGCTGGCGATTGCACTCGTCTTCTTCGTGATCGCAGTCTTTGCACCGGTGCTTGCGCCCTATGATCCGCTCGCCCAGAGCATCCTCTCGATCAACAAGGCGCCCTCGGCCGCACACTGGCTCGGCACCGACCAGTTTGGGCGCGACGTTCTCTCGCGCATGGTCCACGGTTCACGCAATTCGCTGCTCTTCGGCCTGATCTCGCCGGCGCTCGCCGCGCTGCTCGGTACCGCACTTGGCGTAACAGCCGGTTATTTCGGGGGCCTGATCGATCGCATTATCAGCCGGTTTATCGATTTGCTGCTCGCCTTCCCGGAACTGCTGCTCGCCATCATCATCGCAGCCGTGCTCGGTGGCGCCTTCTGGAACATCATCGCCGTCATTACGGTCGCGTTCATTCCCGGCTTTGCCCGTGTCGCTCGTGCCTCGACCCTGTCGGTCAAGCAGGAGCCGTACGTGGAAGCGGCAATCGCCGTCGGCGTGCGCACGCCCGTTATCATCTTCCGCCATATCATCCCGAATATCGCAGCCCCCATCGTCGTACTGATGACGCTTTGGGTCGCGTCAGCCATCCGCCTTGAGGCCTCGCTCAGCTTCCTCGGCATCGGTACCCGCGCCCCCAATCCAAGCTGGGGCAATATCATCCGTGATGGTCTCAACAATCTCTTCGGCTCGCCCTGGCCGATCATTGCCGCCGGTTTTGCCATCACCTGCGTCGTGCTGTCCTTCAACCTGATCGGCGACGCGGTGCGCGACATGCTGGATCCGGAGACGAGCCAATGACATCAAAAACGCAGTCTCCGTTGCTCAAGGTCGATAGTCTCGCCGTCGAATTCGGCCCGAAGGATTCCCCGATCCGCGTCGTGAATGGCGTCTCCTTCGAGGTCGAGGCCGGTGGTTCGGTCGGCATCGTTGGTGAATCCGGATCGGGCAAGTCGATCACCTCGCTATCGATCATGGGGCTGATCCCGAACCCGCCCGGCCGCATTGCACAGGGTCGTATCGAGCTTGAGGGCGTCAACCTTCTCGATCTGCCGAAGACGAAATTGCCGGAGATCCGCGGTCGCGATATCGCGATGATCTTTCAGGAACCGATGAGTTCTCTGAACCCGGTCATGACGATCGGTGACCAGATCGGCGAGGCGATCAAGCTGCATGAGAGGATGAGCCGTCAACAGCGCCGCGCCCGCATCATCGAACTTCTGAAACTCGTCGGCATCCCCAATCCGGAAGGCCGCCTCGATGCCTATCCGCACCAGTTCTCCGGCGGCATGCGCCAGCGCGTGATGATCGCCATGGCGGTTGCCTGCAATCCGAAACTCTTGATCGCAGACGAGCCGACAACGGCACTCGACGTCACCATCCAGGCCCAGGTGCTCGACCTGATGGCGAAAGTTCGCAAGACGCTGAACACCGCCGTGCTCTTGATCTCGCACGATCTCGGCGTCATCGCCGAAGTCTGCGATCGCGTCATCGTCATGTACGCCGGACGAGTGGTCGAGGACGCCGATGTCCGCTCGATCTTCAGGAACCCGAGCCATCCCTATACGCGCGGCCTGCTTCAGTCCATTCCGCGCCTCGACGACGAGCGCTCGCGCCTCTATCAGATTCCCGGTTCCGTGCCGCTTGCCGGCACCGTCAAGCAGGGCTGTCCCTTCTACGCCCGCTGTGGGAACCGGACGGACAGATGCGCGGCCGAAATGCCGCCCATGTTCACCATATCAGAAAGCCATAAGGCGGCCTGCTGGGTCACCGCCGGAGCAACAGCATGACAGAGATGAGCAGCGCCGACGACCTGTTGATCGTCCGCAACCTCGGCAAGACCTTTTCCGATGCTGGCGGCCTGTCTTTCACGAATTCTTCCTCGGGCGGCGTACGCGCCGTCGACGGAGCCTCCTTTTCCGTCAAGCCGGGCGAGACGCTGGCGCTGGTCGGTGAATCCGGCTGCGGCAAGTCCACGCTTGGGCGCCTTCTGTTGCGGCTGATCCAGCCGAGCGATGGTGAGGTGCTGTTCGAAGGGCGCGATATCACATCGCTGAGTGCGGCCGAGATGCGCATGATGCGCGCCAGGATGCAGATGGTCTTCCAGGATCCCTACGGCTCGCTCAGCCCGCGTCGTTCGATCGCTCAGATCATCTCCGAGCCGTTGGAAGTCTTCGGTTTGGCGAAATCGTCAAGGGAACGGCGTGACCGCGTCGCCGAACTGCTGACGCAGGTCGGCCTGTCCCCGAGCTTCATGGACCGTTATCCGCGCCAGTTCTCCGGCGGCCAGCGCCAGCGCATCGGCATCGCGCGTGCCATATCGGTCAATCCGAAATTCATCGTCGCCGACGAGCCGGTCTCTGCGCTTGATGTCTCCGTGCAGGCGCAGATCGTCAATCTGCTGCAGGATTTGCAGGTCGAACGAAAGCTCTCCTATCTCTTCATCGCCCATGACCTGGCGGTCGTACGCCACATCGCTGATCGCGTAGCGGTGATGTATCTCGGCAGGATCGTGGAGATCGGGCCGAAGAAGTCGATCTATTCCATGCCGCAGCATCCCTATACGCAGGCGCTGTTGTCGGCCGCGCCCGAGCCCGATCCGGATCGCAAGGCAAACCGTATCGTGCTGCAGGGCGACGTGCCGAGCCCGTCCCGCGTCCCGTCGGGATGCAGCTTCCACACGCGCTGTCCTATCGCAAGGGACATCTGCAAGGTCGAGCGTCCGGGCTTGCGCGAAGTATCGCCGAACCAGTTCTCAGCCTGCCATTTCGCCGCGCCCAATCCACTGACGCAGGCAGGGTGAAGTTACCGGCCTTCAGTGCACCAGGCCCGCCGGTGCATCTTCGATTGCTGCTTCGACTGGCAGGTTTATGCCGCTCTCGGAGAGATCCTGAAGCAACGCGCCAAGCGCGAGATCGAGGCAATAGACGGAGAACTCGGCATTGAGTTCCCGGGCGCTCTGCCGGGCGTAGGAAACGAGCCGTGCAAGCGATGCGATATCCCGAAGCCTTTGATCCTTCTCGGCACTCCCGATTTCGATTATGTCTTCCATTGCCGCTAATCTCCCCAGCCGTGTTGGAGGGAGTTCTAGCGGATGTGGTCAAGGAAAGCGCGTGACACGGGCGTGACACCATTCTGGATGGCGTATCGGGAGGCGGCAACTCGGTCGAGTCGGACCGGCGGAGCTAGAAGCCTGCCTTCAGCAAAGCCTCACGATACTGTTCCTTCTGCCACGCCTCCTTGAAGGGCACGAGGCTCAGCCACCTATCGACGTCGAAATCGGGATTGGTCTCGCGTGCCTTGCGCATGTAGAGGCGCGCATTTTTCATGTCGCCCAGCATTGCCCAGCAGGCTGCTGCGAGCCGGTCGGCCGGTGTGCGATCATCCATTCTGCCGATCGCATCCAGCGCTTCCTTATAGCGGAAGAGGGCAAAATTCGCGCCGGCCTCGGTCCAGAGATAATCTGTGGGGCTTAGCGGATTGAGCGAGATCGCCCGCTCGATCTTGGCAAGCCCATCGGCAGGGCGCGAGGCATGCACCAGCGTATCGGCATAACTCGCGATGCCGTCGGCATAATGGGGGCTCAGCTCTTCGGCGACTTTCAGCGCCACCACGCTTTCATCGAGATCGTTCAGATAAAGCTTGGCGATGCCGAGCTGGCGGAAGCCGGACGCGAGCGACGGGTCGGCGACGATCGCCCTGTTCGCATAATCTTCCGCAAGCCGGATCAACTCGCCATCGCCGCGCGCCGTCAGCAGCCATTCCATCAGGAAGGTATGCGCAAGGCCTGCGAGCGCCGGCGAGAAATGCGCGCTGTGCTGGACGGCGTCGCGGAACGCTTTGCGGGCGCGCCGGACATCCGGCAGGGAAAACCGCTTCATGTCCCGGAAACCCAGGAGATAGCTGTGATAGGCGGCCGGATTGTCTTCGAAAGCGCCGCGCACGGTCTCGTTCTGGCGGATCTGGCGGGAGAGCTCCTTGGCGATGCGCCGTGCGATCTCCCGCCGGTCAGCCATAAGGTCGTATTTCTCGAGGCTGAAGCGCTCGGCCCAGATGACCTCGTCGTTGGCGGCATAGACAAGCTGGACGAACAGCGACGGCGTGCCGCCGCCCGCTGTCAACCGGGTGTCGAGAACATAGGAGATCGAATGGCGCAGGATCATGCCCGCCCGGTCGGCATGGCGGGCGATTTGTGCGGCGGTATGGGGCGCGACGACCGAGACGTTGCTGAGGGCGCAAAGGCCGATGGTCACGTCCTCGATCAGCGCTTCAGAAAGCATCGGCCCAGGCCCGGTTTCAGCGGCCTCGACCGGCGGCAACAGGGCGAGCCGGGGCAGGGGCGCGGGTTTCAGGATGATGCCGCTCTCCACCGACGGCGCAGCCGCCAGCGTCGTCGGCCTGCTGGCGTCGAAAATCTTGCGCACTTCCTTCAGGGCCTGCAGATCAAGGCCGATGTCGAGCGAATGTTGTAGATCGTGGCTGCGGCTCTCAAATAGCTGCCTGGCGTTTTCCAGATGTCCCTCGGCCTCGTAGGCTTGCAGGAGGATATGGCGGATGTTTTCGTCATCAGGCGCATCGCGGAAGATCCTGAGCGCAGCCTCCTTGATGAGGCCGATATCGGCTCGCGAGCGCGCTTCCGGCAAGGCTCGCTTCACTGCGTCGACGAGGATTGCCATATGCCGGTTGCGCTCGCTTGATACCCATTCTCTTATGCTGGCGCTTTGATCTGCGAGTTCGGCGAGGAAATCCGTTTGCAACAGGGATACGAGCCTTCGCAGCACATCGAGCGGGCCGGCCGAGGATTGGGTATCAAGTTCGGAGCGATCTGCGACGAAGACCTCCCGTCTGATCCGGACACCGGTCGCGGTAAAGATCAGCAGCTCCGCGCCGATTTCTGCCTGCCTCGCCTGGACGCGCGAGATCATCTTGCGCAAATTCGCCATGATATCGGGATTGTCGGTGCTATCCCACAGGAAGCGGGCGAGTGTGCCGCGCGGACATTCTCTGTCAGGTCTGTCGAGCAGGTAACAAAGCGTCAACAGGCCTTTTTCGGGGAAGAATACAGGCTCTCCCGCCGCGTCCAGCAGTCGTAATGTACCGAATGACTCAAGCCGGAAGGACATGGGACGGTATCGTCTGCTTTCACTCTCTGCGGGTATCCGGCTCGTCAATTCGCGGCGCGTTCAGCGAAATGTCGCTGTTTTCGGACTGCGCCATCGCTTTGACCAGCGAGATGATCGTCTCGCGGATACGCCGGTCCTCGATCTTCATGAACGCCCTGTTGAGGACGAGACCTTCCTTCGACCGCAGAAATTCCGTGACCGGATCGACAGGAGCAGACAAATCGAGGCCGGCAAGGCTCGGCGCTTCCAAATCATCCTGCTCGAAAAAGAAAGCGGGCGAGGTGCGCAGCACTTCGGCGATCCTCTGCAGGCGGCTGGCGCCGATGCGATTGATGCCTTTCTCGTATTTCTGCACCTGTTGGAAGGTAACGCCGATCTGTTCGGCAAGCCGTTCCTGGCTCATGCCGAGAAGCTGCCTGCGCCTGCGCATGCGCATGCCGACATAGGTATCAATCGCGTTCGGTGTCTTGACGTTCATGGCCTACCTTCTGTCTCTTTCGTATTTTAATCCATTGACTTGTAGACGGCATCGCTGCGCTTTTCCACGGTTTGTTTTTGACAGCATATGATGGCCGATCTTAGTCGGCTCTGCTTTCTCCGACCCTTCGATGATCAAGAGTCCTCCTGGGAGATCAATTTTCATCTAAATCGCTAGAAAATTGGTATTCCATTCCGCGCTTGCCTTATCGGAAACCTTTATCACCTCTCCTGAACAACTCGAATTTCAAATGAGGGAACGCAATGCTTTCGAAATCTTTCGCCGGCCTCTTCGCCGGTGCGATCCTGGCAGCCTTCGTCGGAGCACCGGCACGGGCCGATGCTGTAAAGATTGGCAGCAAGAATTTCACCGAACAGTTCGTCGTCGCCGAGATCTATGCCCAGGCGCTTGAAAAGGCCGGCGTCGAGGTCGAGCGCCACCTCAACCTCGGTGCCACGCTTGTCGCCCACACGGCATTGACGAACGGCGACATCGATCTCTACCCGGAATATACCGGCACGGCGCTTGCCGCGGTCGTGAAGGGTGACCTGTCGGGCTCCGCCGACAAGATCTATTCGGACGTCAAGGATTACTACGAAAAGAACCTCAAACTCACGGTCCTTCAGCCGACGCAGATCAACAACGGCTATGCGATCATCACGCTTCCGGAAACGGCCGAGAAGTACAAGCTGAAGACGCTGAGCGACCTCGGTCCGGTCTCCAAGAACTTGACCTTTGGCGCTGAGGGCGGCTTTGGCGAACGCAAGGACGGCTTGCCGGGGCTGAAGCAGACCTACGGCATCGAGTTCAAGGAATTCAAGATCTTTGCCAAGCTCGGCATCCGCTACAGCGCACTGACGAGCAAGGATCTCGACGTCTCCTACGGCTTTGCGACGGATTGGCAGATTTCCGACAACAAGCTGGTGGTGCTTGATGACGACAAGCATCTCTTCCCGCCCTATTACCTCGTCCCGGTCGTGCGACAGGATGCTCTCGCCAAGAACCCGAAGATCGCCGAGGTTCTGAACAAGGTCAGCCCGCTCCTCAACAACGAGACCATGCGCGAACTCAACGCCAAGGTCGATCGCGACAAGGAAGAGCCGGCCGATGTCGCCGCTGAATTCCTGAAGGCCAAGGGCATCTGATCGAGAGCGGTGCCAAAGTTTCGCTTTCCCTGAAGAAAAAATGCGGCGAAGCTTGCAGCTTCGCCGCTTTGTCGTGACCGTGCGGACAGGATTTCTCGCCTTTGAACTGGGCACCCAAGCATATTCCGGAAATCGCGCTTGCCGTCTGGCAGCACCTGGTGCTGTCGATTTCATCCGTGCTGATCGGCCTTGTGATCGCGCTCGTACTCGGCATCGTCTGCGCCCGCCGGCCGAGGCTCTATGCCTTTGCGCTGACGGTGACGAATATCATCTTCGTCATTCCGAGCCTGGCGCTCTTTGCGCTTTTGATCCCTTTCGTCGGTCTCGGCATGGAACCAGCGCTGATCGGGCTTTCCTCCTATTGCCTGCTGATCCTCTTGCGCAATGTCGTCACCGGCATCCGCGGCGTCCCGGCTGACATACTCGATGCCGCCGACGGCATGGGTTATGGGCCTTGGCAGCGCCTCTTTCGCATCGAACTGCCGCTTGCCCTGCCGCTTATCGTTTCTGGGGCCCGGATCGCGCTCGTGACTGTCATCGGCATCGCGACGGTCGCTGCCTTCATCGACGGCGGAGGTCTTGGCACCATCATCCTGATAGGCATCGATCAGGAATACGCGGAAAAGATCCTCGTCGGCGGCATTCTGACTGCACTGCTGGCCATCATCTTCGATTTCATTCTCACCCGGGCCGAGCGGGCCCTGGTGCGCTGGCAGTGAGGGCGTGCCGATGTTGAGCACCGCCTTTTTCTGGATCGTCGATCATCAGGACGAATTCTTCCGCGCGCTCGGCCAGCATCTCCTGATGTCCGGCGTGTCGCTTGCGCTTGCGCTTGCCATTGGGCTGCCGCTTTCGATCCTCATCGTCAATTACGGTCGCTTTGCCTTTGGCGTCATCAACATCGTCAACGGCCTCAGAACCATCCCGAGTCTTGCGATCCTGGCGATCATGCTGCCGCTTCTCGGTATCGGCATCCTGCCATCGATCGTGGCGCTGACCGTGCTTGCCCTGCCGCCGATCCTGCTCAATGCCTATGTCGGGTTGCGCGATGTCGATGCCGATGCCGTGGAGGCGGCGATCGGCATGGGCATGAACAGAGGCCAGGTCCTGCGCAAGATCCGTATTCCACTCGCAGCCCCTGCGATGTTTGCCGGCGCGCGCACTGCAGCTGTCCAGGTGCTGGCCGGAGCGACACTCGCCCCTTTCATCGGCGGCGGTGGGCTCGGCGATTTTATCGCCACCGGCATCGGCATGATGGACATGTCGCGGCTCATCGTCGGCGCCGTGCCGATCGCGATCCTGGCACTCGCCACCGAATTCATCCTCGGCCGCGCCGAGAAGCACCTGTTTGCAGAAAGAACCGCCGCATGATCCGCATGGAAAATGTCACCAAGCGTTACGGTGAAAGTGCAGCACCTTCGGTGGATCACCTGACGCTCGATGTGCCCGAGGGCTCGACGGTTGCGCTGATCGGCCCATCTGGCTGCGGCAAGACAACGACGATGCGCATGATCAACCGGCTGATCGAACCGACGGAAGGGCGCATCTTCGTCAATGGCGAAGACGTGACAAAAGCCGATCCCGTCAAACTTCGCCGCCATATCGGTTACGTCATCCAGAATGTCGGCCTCTTTCCGCACATGACGATCGCCGAAAATATCGCTGCGGTGCCGAACCTGCTCGGCTGGGACCAGCCGCGGATCGCCAGGCGCACAGATGAACTTCTCGATCTCGTCGGTCTCGATCCGAAGGAAATGCTGAAGCGCTATCCGCGCCAGCTTTCCGGCGGCCAGCGCCAGCGCATCGGCGTGGCGCGCGCCCTTGCCGCCGATCCCTCGGTCCTGTTGATGGACGAGCCCTTCGGCGCCATCGACCCGATCGCCAGAACACGCCTGCAGGACGAATTCAGGCAAATTTTGAAACGCGTGCGCAAGACGGTAGTGCTGGTCACTCACGATCTCGATGAGGCAATTCGCCTCGGCGACCGGATCGCCATCATGCGTGCCGGCAAGATTGTGCAATATGATGCGCCGGATGCGATCCTTTCCCATCCTGCTGACGATTTTGTTGCGAATTTCGTGGGTATCGATCGCGCAATCAAGCGGCTCAGCCTGTTTTCTGTTGCCGACGCGATGCGGCCTGGTGTTCCCTCTTCACCCGCGACCAGTGTTGCCGCGAGTGCCAATCTGCGCGATGCGCTGTCGCTGATGGTCGCCGCCAACAGTGACGTGCTGTCGGTGGTCGATAGCGGTGGCATCGTTACCGGGCAACTGACGCGCGACGCGATCTTCTCGATCTGAGTGCAGGAGTTTCTGATGCATCTCGGTTTTTCCCTGACACCTTTCGGCCATCATCCCGCCGCCTGGCGCGATGCCGGAACGCTCGAACATCTCGGTTTTGATGCGCTGCTTTCCCAGGTTGTCAAAGCGGAGGAGGCCGGTTTCGATTTCGTCCTGCTTCCGGACCGGCTCGGCACCAGGCCAATCGATGACCTCTCGCCGGTCGCCACGCCCTTCGAGCCGACGACACTGGTCGCAGCCCTTGCGACCCGGGCGCGCCGGATCGGCTTCCTGGCAGCTGCCGCAACCAGTCAGCATGAGCCCTATAATCTCGCCCGGCGCTTCGCCTCGCTGGACCAGATCAGCGGCGGACGGACAGGCTGGGTAGCCCTTCCCGTATCCGGCGAACTCGAACGCGACCAGGAATATCTCGGCCTTGTGAACGCGCTTTGGGACAGCTGGGATGACGATGCCTTCATCTACGACAAGGCTGAGGGTCGGTTTTTCGAGCCAGCCAAGATGCATGTGCTCAACCACAGGGGCGAGCATTTTGCGGTGCGCGGTCCCCTCAACGTCAATCGCTCACCGCAGGGCAAACCGATCATCGCCCAGCTTCTGAGTCGAGATAACATAGCATTGGCGGCGCAAAGTGCTGAAGTCCTCCTGCTTCAAGATCGGACGCCGGAAAGTACAAACGAGACGGCGGTCGACTTTGTGCGCCTGCTTGAAAAGGCGGGCCGCCGACGGCAGGACGTGCGGATACTGGCCAATGTTGTGCCAGTCGTTGCCGAAACTTCCGAAGCGGCGCAGGCGGCAAGCGATGCGCTCCGATTTGGTGAGGCCGACCGGCTTAGCCAACCGCTTTCCGCGTCGCGTCTGGTGGGTACGCCAGCCGAGATCGCCGAATCCCTACGGGGATGGCTCGCCCTCGGGCAGATCGACGGTTTCACGATACTGCCCCCGACCGTCGCGATAGGGGATTTGTTCCTGACGAAGGTGGTTCCGGAGTTGCGCCACCTCGGATTGATCGAGGCGAATGCAGGTAAGACCTTGCGCGATCGTCTTGGTCTTGCCCGTCCGGCTCATCCGGCGGCAGCATTGGAGCAAGCAGAATGAGCAGCGACCGCAAGATGAGACTTGGCGCCTTCCTGATGGCGGGCGGGCATCACATCGCGGCATGGCGACATCCGCAAGCCTATGCTCACGCCGGTGTCGATGTCGATCATTTCATCGAGCTGGCCCGCATCGCCGAGCGGGGCAAATTCGACATGCTCTTTGTCGAGGATGCCGCCGCCATCCGAGAGCGCAATCCGGAAATGGCAAGCCAGGCAGCGCGTTCGACGGCATTCGAGCCGCTGAGCCTGCTTGCAGCTCTTGCCGTCAACACCAGTCGTATCGGCCTCGTGGCAACGGCGTCGACAACCTATAACGAGCCCTACGGTCTTGCCCGCACCTTCGCCTCGCTCGATCAGCTAAGCGGCGGCAGGGCAGGCTGGAACCTCGTCACCTCGGCAAGCGAACTCGAGGCGGAGAATTTTGCGAGCAGTGGCCTTCGCCCGCATTCCGAGCGCTACGAGCGGGCCGAGGAATTTGCCGATGCAGCACTCGCGCTTTGGGGTGGCGTCGATGACGGAGCCTATTTTCCTGAGGGCGGGGCTCGGTTTGCCGATCGTACGAGGCTTCATCCCGTGCATCGCCGCGGCAAGCATTTCACCGTCGAAGGCCTGCTCGAAAGCCCACGCTCGGCCCAGGGCAGGCCGATCATGGTGCAGGCGGGCGCATCCGATGTCGGCAAGGAACTTGCGGCCCGAACCGCAGATGTCGTGTTTGCCGCCTCGCAGACGCTTGCCGAAGCACAGACCTATTATGCCGATGTGAAGTCGCGGCTCGCCAAATACGGGCGCAAGCCCGACGATATCAAGATCATGCCCGGCATATCGCCGATCGTCGGCACAACCGAAGACGAGGCCAAGGCGAAATACCAGGCCCTGCAGGAACTCATCCCCGACGCCGTTGGTGTGGCCCTTCTTGCAAGCTACCTCAGCATCCAGGATCTATCGGCCTATCCGCTTGATGGTCCGCTGCCCGACATGCCGCAGACCAACCTCATCCAGAGCCGCCAGCAGTTGATCATTGATCTCGGCAGGCGCGAAAACCTGTCGATCCGCGAACTTGCCCGCCATTTCGCCGGCGCGCGCGGCCATTGGCAGGTCGCAGGAACACCGGCGCAGATCGCCGATGCGATGGAAGAACGCTTCAGCGAAGGCGCCGCCGACGGCTTCAATGTCATGGCCCCGCTCTTCCCCTCGGGGCTTGAGGAATTCGTAGCCCATGTCGTGCCGGAACTGCGTCGCCGCGGCCTTTTCCGCGAAGACTATGAGGGCCGTACGCTTCGCCAGAACCTCGGCCTCGGCGCGCTGATCAAACGATAAACGAGATGACAATGGATCCGATCTATATCGACTATCTGAATGCCTTCGACATCGAGGCGCTCGACCTGACCAATGATGAAATCCTGGCGGCGATCGAAACTTCGCTCGCCGCCCAGGGCAAGGGCCAGACGGTGATCGAGCCGCGCGTCCATCTCGAGCCGGATGCAAGCTTTCACGGCCATTTCAACGTCTTGCGTGGCTATGTGGCGCCGCTCGGCCTTGCCGGAGTGAAAGTGGTAGGTGACTATGTCGACAACTACAAGCTCGGTTATCCCTCCGAATTCGGCGTGCTCAACCTCTTCGACCCGCGCACTGGCGTGCCGAAGGCGATCCTTGATGCAACCGTCATCACCGACATGCGCACCGGCGCCGTCACCGCGCTCGGCGCCCGGCATCTCGCCCGAAAGGATTCGAAGGTTCTCGGTCACATAGGCGCGCGCGGCACGGCTTACTGGAATGTCCGCCTGCTCGATCATCTCTTCGATTTTGACGAGATCCGCGTACATTCGCGTCGGCCCGAAAGTCGTGATGCGTTCGGCGCGAAGCTGGAGGCCGATCTCGGCAAGAAGATCACGGTGGTCGACAACTGGCGCGACTGCGTCGAGGGAGCAGATATTGTCGTCGAGGCATCGCGGCTATCGCAGCCCGAGCCGCTCCTAAAGACGGAGTGGATCAAGAAAGGTGCCTTCGTCGTGCCTTATGGCACGATGAGCGCCGTGGAACTGTCCCTGACCGACATCATGGCCAAGCTCGTCGTCGACGACTGGGGCCAGTGCAAGACCGGCAAATTCGGCTCGCTGCGCGCCCATGTCGAGACCGGCCGGCTTTCCGAGCAGACGTTGCATGCCGAACTGGGGCAGGTCGTCGCCGGCCTGAAGCCGGGCCGCGAGAGTGAGGACGAGACTATCCTGCTGTGGCATCGCGGCCTGTCGCTCAGCGACATTGCTCTTGGCCACGCGCTGCTTTCCAAGGCGCGCTCGGCCGGTATCGGTCAGAGACTGCGTTTCGCATGACCGGGATCCTGCTGACCGGTTCCGGCATCACCATTGCCGACATAGAGGCGATCGCCCGTCGCGATGCCACGGTCGAGGTTTCCGGCGCGCTCCGTGAGCGGCTGATTGCGGCGCGGCACATTCTGGAAGGCGCTGCAGCTTCCGGCCAGCAGATCTACGGCATGAACACCGGGCTCGGTGCCAATCTGAAGACAGCCGTGACCGGCGATTTCGAGGCCTTCCAACTGCAGCTGATCCGCGGCCGCGGCATGGCGGTCGGTGAAGCTCTGCCGCGCGATGCGACCCGTGCCGTGATCGCCGCCAGGCTCTCGATGCTGGCAGTCGGAGGATCCGGCATTTCACTGCCCGTGTTCGAGGCGCTGCTTGCCATGCTGAACGCCGGTGTTCATCCGGTCATGCCCTCGATTGGTTCGATCGGTGCGGGTGATCTCGTGTTGCTCTCTGCCATGGCCCGCGCCCTGATCGGCGAAGGGAAAGCCGAGTATCGCGGCATCGTCTACCCGGCGATTGAAGCGCTTGAGCTTGCGGGCCTTGCCCCAGCAAGCCTGCAACCGAAGGACGGGATATCGCTTCTCAATGCTTCAGCCATGTCTGCTGGCCGTGGCGCGCTCGTCCTGTATGATGCCAAAGAACTACTCGATGCCCAGCGCCGGGCGGCTGCCTTGAGTTTTGAGGGCCTTGCCGGCAATCCGCTCATCCTGTCACCGGCGATCCAACGCGCCCGGCCGGCAGCGGGCCAGGCAGACGAGGCCAACCGGCTGCTGCAGATGCTTGAGGGCTCGACGCTTTTCGAGGCGAACGCCGCCATCCAGGATCCGCTGAGCCTGCGTTGCGTTGCACCCATCCACGGCGCACTTGTCGATGCGCTCTTGAGGGCGGTCGAAGCCGTCGAGATCGAGCTCAATGCCGCGGCCGATAATCCCGTCGTTCTCTTGGAAGAGCAACAGGTGCTGTCATCAGGCAATTTCCAGACGCCCGCACTTTCGCTTGCCTTCGAGACACTGGGCCTTGCGATCGCTCAGGCGGCTGCGGCATCGGCTGCGCGCTTCATTCAGCTGACGGGCCCGGGTCGCAATGGCCTGCCGCGCTATCTTTCGCCGATTGGCGGTCCATCGGCCGGGTTCGTGCCGATGCAGAAGACGGTCGCGGCGTTGATGGCCGATATCAGGCACAAGGCCAATCCTGTCATGCTCGACTTCCTTGCGGTCTCGGAAGGCGTCGAGGATCATGCAACGCAATCCTCCCTTGCCGTGCGCAAACTCGGAGAGATGCTGGAACTGTGGCGCGTGCTCATCGCCTGCGAAATGCTCGCAGCCGCTCAGGCGGTCGACCAGCGCCCCGGACACCGTTGCGGCGTGGGGACGGCAGAAACCCATGCGTTCGTTCGAGGCATCACACCGGTCATGACGGAGGATCGTTCGCTCGGCGAAGATGTGGCCATCCTTGCTTCCCATCTGCTCGACGAGCACCACGGCGGGTGAAAAGCATGCGTCTCGCCAGTCTTGCAATGTACGTTACGCCGCAGCCGCTTGCGGATGCAAAAGCTGAACTCTGGTCGTTCCTGCGGCACTATCTTGGGCAGGCCGGGCTTTCGGATCCGCCGGAAAACCTCGATGCGACGATCCCCTACGACGAGGCCTGGCTGCATCAGGACCTGCTCTTTTCCCAGACCTGTGGTTACCCCTATGTGAAGCGATTGCGCGGCAGGGTGCGTCTCGTGGCGACACCGGTCTATGCCCATCCCGGCTGCGACGGACCGATGATGCGCAGCTTCATTGTCGTGCGCCGAGCTTCCACCTTCGTTTCAGTGCAGGACCTGCGCGGTGCGACGGCCGCGATCAATAGTCCCGACAGCAATTCCGGGGCAAATCTGCTTCGCGCCGCCGTCGCCCCTCTTGCCCGCAATGGCCGCTTCTTCGGTGGCACGGTCGAGACCGGCAGCCATGGCGGCAGCATCGATGCTGTGTCGAGTGGGCAGGCGGAATGCGCTGCAATCGACTGCATCACCTTTGCCAATCTCCTGCGTTTTACGCCTGCTCGCGTCGCAGGCATCCGCGTTCTTGCCGAGACACCCGCAACGCCCGGCCTGCCCTTCATTACAGGGGCAAAGGGTTCAGATGCGGATGTGGCACTGCTACGCGAAGCGCTGGTCGCTGCAATCGCCGAGCCATCGCTTTCCGGTGCGCGCGATACTCTCGGTCTCGTTGATGTCGCGATGCTCACAGATGCCGACTACGAACCGATTCTGTCTCTTGCCCGAAGTGCGCTTGACACCGGCTACAGGGACTGGGTCGATTGAAGCCTCCGGAGGCGTCAATTCATAAGATCATTCTCGCTTCCGCCTTCGCGAAATGCTCTGCGGTCGACGCGCGTTCTGCTCTTTCCTGGATCTCATCTGCTGACGGGACGAGCACTTTTTTCCGGCTCGATATCCGGCGTGCCTGCTGCCAGCGTCTGGCCGTGAAATTCCTTGAGCAGGGAAACAACGTCATCGATCTCATGCGCGACACGCGCAGCGTCCCAACCGAGCGCTTTCGCGGCGATGCCGGCAATGTCCGTCAAACCTGCATAGGTCACATGACCTTCGATCGCGATCGTCGTGCGCCGCAACACGATATCGGAGAGATGGACCACAAGCTCGTTGCGCGCGATCCAGTCGATCTCGCGAAAACTGTAGTGTGTAGCTCCCGATAACCGCCGCTCGTCAGGATGATCGGAAGGGAACATCGCTACCGCCTCGGCCGTCGTTCCATAGCGGTTCAGAAGTTGTTCCGCGCGCGCGGCCGGGATGCTTGCAGCTGTGGCGATCCTGTCGATAAAGCCCCGTCTCGCCTGCGCATCGACCGGGAAAGCCTTTCCGCCGCCGATCGCAAGGTAGCGGGTCGATTGCTTGCGCGAACGCCCGAGCCGGGTCAGGACACTGTCGGCAACCTCCTCGGCAAAACCGCGAAATGTCGTCCACTTGCCGCCGACCAGCGACATGATGGCAAAAGGCCGCTTGCCATCCGCTTCGATGACCGGTGCCGAATGGTCTCGGCTGATCAGGCCGGGCGCTGTTCCGCCGGAGGCGGGAAGAGGCCGGATGCCGCTATAAGTGTAGACGATCTGGTCGCGATCGAAGCGCAGCGTCGGCAGCAGCGATCTGAGGCTCTGCAGGAAGTAATCGATCTCGGGTTCTTCGCAGCGTACGGCGTCTGGGTCGCGGCTCGGGATATCCGTCGAGCCGACGAGCGCAAGCCCGAGATAGCCGTAGACCAGGCAGATACGGCCGTCATCGGCTTCGAAATAGATCATATGACCGTTGAGACTGCGCACCAGTTCGGGATGATCAATCAGGATATGCGAGCCCTTGGTGCCGCCGATCAGCCGCGAAGGCGCACCGAGCGCCTCGTTGACATGATCGATCCACGGGCCTGCCGCGTTCACGACGAGCTTCGGCCGCACGATGAATTCAGTACCATCCTCCCGTTGAAAGCTCAGACGGCCTTCCGATGAGGCAGTCAGCGTCACGAAATTTGCTGCGACACATTGCGGGTTGGCTTCCAACCCATCCTTGACGAGTTCGTAGACGAGACGTTCCGGTCGGCTGATTTTTGCGTCGTAGTAAATGCCGCCGGCGACAATCGCCGGCGTCACATGCGGCATTTCCCGTCTGGCCTTGTTTTTCAGGATCAGCCGGTGGCGTGGCATCACGCGATCGCGTGAGCCGAAAAAATCGTAAAGGGAAAGCCCGATCTTGATGAGCACGGCGCCGCGGCTGCGTGGGGCCGTCTTGGAGCCGGCCAATGTCCGCAGTGCGGCCCAGATGCCGCGTGTCCAAGAGAAGACCGGAATAAATGTCGGAAGCGGTTCGACGCAATGCGGCGCATTTTTCAAAAGCAGATTGCGCTCCAGAGTGGATTGGGCAACCAGGCCGAACTCACCGGTTTCCAGATATTTCAATCCGCCGTGGATGAGGCGGGATGGCGCTGCGCTGGTCCCGGAACCGAAGTCCGATTTGTCGACGATCATGCAGTTGATGCCCTGAGCCGCGAGATCGCGAAACAGACCTGCACCATTGATGCCTGCTCCAAGGATCACGACGTCGACATCGTGCTCGCGAATATCCAGGCTGCGTCCAAGCGTATTGGGGGTCATGGTACTGCCGTCCTAAACTGCGGCCGCTGCCGCACTATCCTACGCAAGGCCGGCGATCTTCGGCCAAAGCGGCGTCATTGTTTCTGCAATTTCGAGGAAAAGCCGGTAGCGCTTCTCATACTCGGCGCTGCGGGCGCCGTCCGGCTCGCAGGTCTTGCCCTGCTTGTCCGTTTTTGGAGCTCTCTGTGGGTCCGGGTAGAGACCTGCGGCTGCGCCGGCACAGATGGCGGCGCCCCAGGCCGCGGCTTCATCGGTGCCGGTCACGGTCACCGGCATCGCAAGCACATCGGCAAACATCTGCGCGACTGCGGGGTTGCGTGACACGCCGCCGGCAAGCCGTGCTTCCTTGAAGGCGAAACCGTCGCGCAGCGCGTCGACATGGATGCGATGGTTGAATGCGATGCCTTCCATGACGGCCCGCAGCATGTCACCGCGGTCATGCCAGCCGCCGAGCCCGAAGAAGCTTGCGCTTGCCGATGCACCGTAGGGCGAGCCGAAGAGATAGGGATGGAAAAGCACCGGCGATGGCCGGTCAAAAGCCGCGTCGATCTCGGATGCCAGCAATGCGTGAATGGACGTGCCCTTGGCTTCGCAGTCTGTCCATTCGCGGCCGCAGAGTTTTTCGATGAACCATTCGTAGTTCGCGCTCGATGCAGGCGAAATCGACATGCTGTTCCAGACGCCCGGCGCAATTCCATTGCGGCAGAACCAGCGTCGATCGACACGCGGTTCAAAAGACAGCGTCTCGTTGATCGAATAGGTGCCAGCAATGACGGCAACGACGCCGTCGGCATAACCACCCGCGCCGAGCGCCGAGGCGGTGACGTCGTGCAATCCGGCCGCGACGGGCGTGCCTTCCAAGAGGCCGGTCAAGCGCGCTGCATCGGCGGTAATTCGTCCAACGATCTCGTCCGAGCGCGAGGCTGGCGGCAGAGCATCGGCAAGCGCCTGCAGACCGAAGAGGCGCAGGGCGTCATCGCTATAGTCCTGCGTCCGGACATCGGTGAATGAGGTGCTTGCTTCGGTGCGATCGGTGCCAATGGTGCCAGTGAGGCAAAATCGGAGCCAGTCCTTGCAGCTCATGATATGGCCGATACGTGCAAACCGTTCCGGCTCATGGTCCCAGATCCAGGCGAGCAGCGCCGAGGGGGCGGAGACGTGCGGCACCTGACCTGTGAGAGCAATCGCCTCGTCGGAGACCTCATTCTTCGTCCATCGATCGATGATATCGCCCGCCCGGCTATCCAGCGACACGATTCCGTTGCCAAGCGGCTCACGCGTCTGATCCAGCACATAAATGCCATCGCCATGCGCCGTCGCCGCCACGGCCTGGATATCGCTTGCCGGACGGCCGCTGAGTGCGACCGCCTCACGGATCGCCTCAGCAGTTGCGGTCCACAATTCGCGCATGTCCCGCTCCACGAAACGCGGCCTCGGAATGAGCTGGCTGACGCGCCGCCGGGCGACTGCGATCGGCGTGCCGTCGATATCGAAAATGACAGCCTTCGTGACGGTCAGTCCACTATCGATCCCGAGAAGGCTCGGCATGCACATTCACCTTTCTGTCGTGACCGGGCGGTCCGGTCACATGCGCTCGTGGCCGGTCCTGGCAACGACGACGTTGATATCCCTGGACCGCATCCGATCGATGTGAACGGGGAGGGTCTTGTCGTCGACGATGACGACGTCGAATTCATCGAGCGACGCGAAGCTGTGAAGCGCGCGCCGCTCGAATTTGGTGTGGTCGGCAAGCAGGATGCGTTTGACGGAACAGTCGAACATGGCGCGTTTGGTATCGACGGTTTCGGGTGACTGATGCAGCACGATGCCGTCGTTGATGGCCGACATGGAAATGAATGCGATATCCGCCCGCAAGCCCTTGATCTCGGTGATCGTCATGCGTCCCATAAAGGCATTGCACCAGTTATAGTACTGGCCGCCGAGCGCCAGCAGGGTAACGTCGTGCATGCCGGTCAGCGCATTCATCAGGGTCAGCGAATTGGTGATCGCGGTGATCGGCACCTTCGAGGAGAGATGCGATGCCATCTGCAGGACGGTGGTCGAGTCGTCGAAGAAGATGGCCTGTCCCGGTTCGACGAACTGCATGGCAGCTTCGGCGATCACTTTCTTTTCCGCCGACTGCCGGCTCGAACGGTAGACATCGCTGGATTCAATAAGGTTGGTGGCTGCCGCCGTAACGATGCCGCGTGTTTTTCGGAAGATCCCGCGGCTCACGAGTTCATCCACATCGCGATGCGCCGTCATCAGGCTGATGCCGAAGCGATCCGTCAGATCTTCGATGCGCATCGAACCTTCGCTCATCACGGCCTCCGCGATCATGCGCCGGCGCGCGACCTGACGCGTCTGACGGCTGTCGCTGGTCAGCTGGTCCAACAGCTCATCGCCCTGATTGGTCTTCTGTGTCACGGGTCACCCTTGTCGCTGAATTCCATATCCCAGCTTCGTATAGTGATTGCCATGCCAAGGCAAAGAAGGCGAAAGCGGCTTGATGTGGTTGAAAGGGTCGATGGAGGGCGCCCGGATGGGCGCCCTCCATCCTGATTACTGGGCCAGAACGAACGGTCCGGTGTACTTGTCGATATTGTCCTTGGTGATCAGCAGGCAATCGAACAGCTGCTTTTCACTCTTGGCGCCGGTGCTGCCCGTCTTGATGAAGTTGTCAGCCTGCTTGACGGCCTCTTCAGAGAAGACGGCGACGGGCTGAAGGACGGTGTATTGCAATTCGCCGGCCTTGATCGCGGCGACCGCATCCGGCGAACCGTCGAAGCCACCGACCTTGACATTGGCGAGCTTGCCAGCTTCCTTCAGGGCCGAAATGGCACCGAGCGCCATTTCGTCATTGCCGGAGATCACGCCGATGATGTCGGGATTGGCCTGCAATATGGACTGCATCTTGTTGTGACCCTGGGTGCGGTCCCAATTGGCGACTTCCTGGGCGACCTTCTTGAGGTCGGGATACTGAGTCAGGACGGTTTCGTAGCCGTTCGAGCGGGTGGCAGCGTTGTTGTCGGACGGCGCGCCAAGGAGTTCGGCATAGTTGCCCTTGTCGCCGACTGCTTCGACCCATTGCTGCGCGCCGATCGCAGCACCCTGGGCATTGTTCGAAACGAGCTGTGCCTTGGCAAGGCCTTCCTGGTTGATCTCGGCATTGACGAGAATGACCGGGATGCCTGCAGCAACCGCCTTCTTCACTGCTCCAACCGAGCCGTCGGCATTGGCGGGGTCGAGGATGATGGCGACCGATTTGTTGGTGATGGCAGTGTCGATCAGGTTGCTTTCCGTGTTGGTGTCACCCCTATGCGCGCTGACCGTGGCTGTGTAGCCGAGCTTTTCGGCTGTTGCCTTGGCGACATTGCCTTCCGTCAGCCAGTAGGGGTTGGACGGATCATTGACGATGATCGTCATCTGGCCTGCCGCCCAGGCGGAGCTGACGAGAATCGGGGCGACAGCCGCGGCTGCCAGAAGAATGCGCATGCCTTTCTTAAACATAGTCTCTCTCCCATTTGTGAGTTCGGGTGCTGCCGGAAACCGGCGGTGCTTTCCGCGATCGGCCCTCTGGAAATCCAGTTGCCGTCGCGGATAAGTTCTGCTGAAGTCAGGACGATTTTGTCCGGCGTCCGTATTGGATGCTGTTCATGAGGACGGCGAGAACGATGACCGCGCCGGTAAAGACGGTCTGCCAGTAGGCCGAGACGCCGATGATCACGAGCCCGTCCGACAGGAAGCCGATCACGAAGGCGCCGAGCATCGTGCCGCGAACGGTGCCGCGCCCGCCGGTCAGGGCCGCTCCGCCGATGACGACGGCTGCGATCGCCGTCAATTCGTAGGTCGTGCCGGCGGTCGGGCCGGCGGAGGTCAGCTGCGACGACAGGACCAGACCGGCAATTGCCGCGCAGACGCCAGAAAGCACGTATACGATGATCTTGACACGCTTGACCGGCACGCCCGAGAGATCGGCAGCGCGTTCGTTGCCGCCAGAGGCGTAAAGCCAGCGGCCGAACGCCGTTCGGCTGAGGACAATGCCGAAGATGATCGCAAGCACGGCGAGCACGATGACACCGATCGGAATGCCCGCGAGGCGGTTGAATCCGAGCCAGTCGAAGCCGGTATTGCCGAGTTCGGGGCTGCCGTCGAGATCGTTGTAGGTCAGGCCATTGGTCATCAGCAGCGCGACACCGCGGGCGACATAAAGCACGCCGAGCGAGGCGACGAAGGCGGGTACCTTCAGATAGGCAATCAGCACGCCGTTGACCGCGCCGACAACGCCACCGAGGACGCAGGTGATAACCACGACGGCCCACACCGGCGGATAGAGAATGACGCCGAAGGCGTCCAGCGTCACACCCTTCATCATAAAGCCGGCAATGCAACCCGCGAGCCCGAGCGTCGAGCCGACCGAAAGATCGATGCCGCCATTCAGGATCACCAGAAGCATGCCGATCGCCAGGATGCCGAAGATCGCGACATGCGAGGCCATGGTCAGGAAGTTACTCAGGCTGAAGTAATAGGGCGACAGGAACGAGAAGACCGCAATGATGACGATCAGCGCGAAGAAGGCGCGGCCTTCCAGGATCAGGCGCACGAGGTTGATGTTGCGCTTTTGCCCATGCGACACTGACTGCTTTTCTGTGATGTTCGTGACTGACATGATCAGTGCTCCATAATTCCGGGCTAGTGCGCGACCACGGCTTCGCCGGAAGCGGCCATAATCTTTTCCTTGGTGACGTCAGCACCGAATTCAGCCGAGATGCGGCCGCGATGCATGACGATGATGCGGTGCGCGATGCTCAGGCACTCGTTGACCTCGGAAGTCGAATAGATGACGGCTAGACCCTGCCGGGCGCGTTCGGCAAGAAGCTTGAAGACTTCCGCCTTGGCGCCGATGTCGATGCCGCGGCTCGGCTCGTCGAGAAGAATGACCTTCGGGTCTGTCGCCAGCATCTTGCCGATGACCACCTTTTGTTGATTGCCACCCGACAGCGAACCGATGGCCGCCTCGCCACCATCGGTCTTGACGTGGACTTTGCGAATGGAGGCATCGACAAGCTCGCGCTCGCGACGGCCGGATGTGAACAGCCCTTTGGTAAAGGCGCCGATGCTGGCGAGCGAGAGGTTGGAGCCGACGGTCATCGTCTGGACGAGGCCGTCGCGCTGGCGATCCTCCGGCACCAGCACAAGGCCGCTTGCGATGCGTCCGGCGATGCTCAGATGCCCGACATCTTGGCCTTCAAGCCTGACGGTGCCGCCACTGGCGCGCAACCGTCCGGCCACACATTCCAGAAGCTCGGTGCGGCCGGCGCCCATCAGGCCGTAGATGCAGACGACCTCCCCGGCGCGCACATCCAGCGACAAGCGGTCGACGGAATTCAAGGCTGATCCGGCGGGACCCGGGACGGTGAGGTTGTCGATCGAAAGTGCAGGCTTACCGAAGGCATAACCTTCAGGCGGACTGCCGAGATCGAAGTTGTCGCCCACCATGTTTCGCACGATCCATTCGAGATCGACGTCCTTGCGTTGCGCATAGGCGGTCATGGTACCGTCGCGCAGCACGACGGCGTGGTTGGTGATCTGCAGCGCCTCCTCGAGATGATGCGAGATATAGACGATCGACACGCCGCGATTGGTCAGGTCGTGGATAACCCTGAAAAGCACCTCCACTTCCGTGGCGCTCAGCGCCGACGTCGGCTCGTCCATGATCAGGATACGCGAATTGACGGATAGCGCCCGGGCAATTTCGACGATCTGCTGCTGGCCGAGACGAAGATCCTCCACCTTGGTCAGCGGATCGATCTCCTCTTCCAATGCCTCCATCAAAAGGCGCGTCTGGCGTTCCTCTTCCGCGAAGTCGACCACGCCGCTCTTGATGATCTCACGGCCCATGAAGATGTTGTCGCGCACGCTGAGATTGGGCGCTAGGCTGAGTTCCTGGTGAATGATCGAGATGCCGCAGTCGCGCGCGTGGGTCGAAGAGTTGAAGCTGATCGGCGCACCATCGAGAATGATCTCGCCCGACGTAGGCTGGACGACGCCCGAAAGGATTTTCATCAGCGTCGATTTGCCCGCGCCGTTCTCGCCGAACAGCGTGGTGACCTGACCGCGGCGGATATCGAAATTGACACCCTTGAGGGCATGCACGCTACCGTAGGTTTTGGCGATGTTGCGGGCGGCCAGGACCACCTCGCCAAGGCCTTTTGATGTGGGGATCGGCTGGCTCATTTGACGTCGACCTTGACTGGGGTAACGAGCCAGTTTTTGGGGTTGATGAGCCTGAAGACGCCGACGACAGTTGCCGTCTTGCCATTGAGCTGGTCCGGATCAAGGCCGGCGAATACGGCCTTCTTCATCTCGTTGTTGATGGCCGACCCGGCGTCCTGATACTGGATCTGATTGGTGAATTGGCCGAAGTGAATTGTGCCCGTGGCATCGCGGAGGTCCGTGCCATTGACCGCAGGGCCGGTCTGGACACGGACCACCGTCTCGGGGGGAAGTCCGTCGATCTTCATTTCGTTGGTATTGGATTTGCGTTCACCGAAGGTGCCGGTCAGTGTCACCGGGATGACCGGGCCTGTGCTCGTGGCAACGCCGTATTTCTCGCCGGCCGCCTTCTTGTCGGCAGCGATTGCCGTCGCCAGGTCAATCGCAGCCACCGCTCGCTTTTCGACATCCGCCTGGATTTTCGGGAACTGCTCCGCCCCAAAGGCTTCCGGAGAAAATGCCTGCTGCCTGACGTCGTCTTCCGAGCCGATCTTCACAACCGTGGTATCGAGCGCGATGGCGCCGATGACCACGATAGCCGCAACGGCGGTGACGATCATCTTCAAGTTGCTTTTGCCTGGCGCGGAGGCTGCGTGGGCGGGCTGAGTATTCATTGCTGGCGACCTTTGCGGCTGGTCGGATTTACGGCGAAGGCGGGAGGAAGTTGGCAAAGCCTATGGCTGCTTCATCGAAGACGGCATGCTCCGAGAAGCGCGCGAGTAGTCGGGACCCTGTCTCGCCGGTCGCTGTCTGTGGCGTGATGATAGCCGGAAAGATTGTGCATCCGTACCTCCTACGTGTCGGGACAGGCGCTTGTCTCCTTCAATCGCCCGGACCGCAAATCCCTCAGCAGCAATGCCTGCATGATAGGTAAATGGTAATTCTGTCAAAAATCATGTTATAAAATTGTTCGTCTGTCAACAGGAGTTTTGTGAACTGACGCTGACAACATAACATTCGAAGCGTGATCGGCGTCCGGAAAAAGCGTCTTTCCCCCGGGGTTCGTGTCGACTGCGAAGGCGCTCATCTAGCGGGCTATGCTATTCTAGATATCTGATATTAGAAGATAAATTATTCTGACATCCGTGCCCGCACCGTGACGCCAGTGTCGCCGATAGTCGCGGCGGCTCTCGCTGCTCATCGAACAGATTGCTATTATTTTATCTGAAAAAAATTTCATTGCGAGAAAAAACTTACTGTACCAATGATATCTTTGTGTTATCTTTTTGATGAAGCGCGCGGGCGCTCCGAAAAGTATCGAATATCAAAGGCGGGACTGCGCGCCGGCCGGCTTGCTCGTGAATTCGAAATGTGGTCGCCTGCAACCTTTGCTGGTTGTGCCGACCAGGAGGATGAGAGATGAATTCGACGCGTGTTTTGCTCCTCGCAATGTTCGACGTTTTTGCCGGATAATCCGTGATGGACGTTAGCCGCCAAGTCATCATTGGTATCGATGCGGGAACTTCGGTCATCAAGGCGGTTGCCTTCGACCTTTCCGGCCGCCAGATCGCCGCAGCATCGGTTCGCAACAAGTATTCAAGCGGCAGTGATGGTTCGGCCACGCAGTCGCTCGCGCAGACATGGCAGGATTGTGTCGGCGCGCTTCGCGGCCTTGGCGAGAAGGTTGAGGGTCTTGCGTCGCGCACCGCGGCGATCGCGGTGACGGGGCAGGGGGACGGAACATGGCTGGTCGGTTCCGGAAATCAGCCTGTCGCCGATGCCTGGCTCTGGCTCGACGCGCGTGCCGCGCCGACTGTGGTATCCCTTGCCGGCCGGGAAACGGACAGGGCGCGTTTCGAGCAGACGGGCACGGGACTGAATACCTGCCAGCAGGGCGCGCAGCTCGCGCATATGGATCGGGTGGCGCCAGAGCTTCTGGACGGAGCGGAAACGGCGCTGCACTGCAAGGACTGGCTCTATCTCAATTTTACCGGTGTGCGGGCGACCGACCCTTCCGAGGCAAGCTTTACCTTTGGTGATTTCAGAACCCGGCAGTATTCGCCCGTCGCCATTGACGCCCTCGGGTTGACGCATCGCCGCACGCTTCTGCCGGAGATTGTCGATGGAACCGAGATCAGCCATCCGCTGACGGCGGAAGCGGCGCGGGCCTGCGGCCTGCTGGCCGGCACGCCTGTCAGTCTTGGCTACGTCGACATGGTGATGACCGCGCTCGGTGCCGGTGTTCGCAGCGGCGGGCGCAATGCAGCCTGTTCGACGATTGGTTCGACCGGCGTGCATCTGCGCGCAAAGCCAGTGGCTGACGTCCATCTCAACCGAGAGGGCACCGGCTACGTCATTGCCCTGCCGATCCCTGATACCGTTACCCAGGTGCAGACCAATATGGGTGCGACGATCAATATCGACTGGCTGCTTGAGATGGCTGCCCATCTGATGGCGGAGGCCGGAAAACCTGCCACTCACACCGAGCTCGTCGCCAGGATCGACCGCTGGTTTTTCGAAAGCCAGCCCGGATCGGTCGTCTATCACCCCTATATTTCCGAGGCCGGGGAGCGTGGACCTTTCGTCAATGCCCAGGCCAGGGCAGGCTTTTCCGGTCTTTCGGTCCGTCATGGATTTCCGGACCTCGTTCGCGCGGTTGTCGAAGGTCTGGCATTGGCGACGCGCGATTGTTATGCGGCCATGGGCGAGATGCCGGACGAACTGCGCGTCACCGGCGGCGCCGTGCGTTCGAGCGCGCTGCGCCGTTCGCTCACCGCCTCGCTCAAGGCGCCGATCCGCCTGTCGCGTCGCGAAGAGACCGGAGCTGCAGGTGCTGCGATGATGGCTGCTGTGGCAATCGGCGCCTACAGGACCATGGACGATTGCATCGCCGATTGGGTCACGCCACTGCTCGGCGAAGCCGAAGTGCCGGTCAGTGAGGAAGCTGCACGCTTCGATCTCCTTTTTTCCGCCTATGCCGATATCCGAAAGGCCATGCCCGCTGCCTGGGAGGCATTGGCCAGAGCCGCGGCGGCGCCGTCCGCAAAATGAATCGCTGATGCAAAAGGCATCCGAGGGAGCATGACATGACTGAACCCGAAATCCTGGATCTTTTCGTCATCGGCGGCGGCATCAACGGCGCGGGAATTGCCCGCGATGCTGCCGGGCGCGGCTTGAAAGTCGCCTTATGTGAAAAGGACGACCTGGCGCAGGGCACCTCCTCCCGCTCTGGCAAGCTCGTGCATGGCGGCCTTCGTTATCTGGAATACTACGAATTCCGACTGGTACGGGAGGCGCTGATCGAGCGCGAGGTGCTGCTCAACGCGGCTCCGCACATCATCTGGCCGATGCGTTTCGTGCTGCCGCACAGTCCCGAGGATCGCCCCGCTTGGCTCGTCCGGCTCGGCCTTTTCCTCTATGATCATCTCGGCGGGCGCAAGAAGCTGCCGGGCACCCGCACGCTCAATCTGCTGCGCGATCCCGAAGGCACGCCCATACTCGATCAATATACGCGCGGCTTCGAATATTCGGATTGCTGGGTGGACGATGCCCGCCTCGTCACGTTGAATGCGGTGAGCGCTGCCGAGAAGGGCGCCCTGGTGCTGACCCGCTCGCCGGCTGTGTCGGCACGCCGGGAAAACGGCCAATGGACGATCACGACGAAAAGCAGCACCAGCGGCGAGATGCGGACGTTCCGCGCCAGATGTCTCGTCAATTGCGCCGGCCCGTGGGTCACCGACATCATCAACCGCGTCGCCGGCTCCAATTCCAGCCGCAATGTGCGTCTCGTCAAGGGCAGCCACATCATCGTGCCGAAATTCTGGGCCGGTTCCAATGCCTACCTGGTTCAGAATCACGACAAACGCGTCATTTTCATCAACCCTTACGAAGGCGACAAGGCGCTGATCGGAACGACCGATATCGCCTATGAAGGCCGAGCCGAGGATGTCGCAGCCGATGAGGCGGAAATCGACTATCTGCTGAAGGCGGTGAACCGCTATTTCAAGGAGAAGCTGCGCCGCCGGGACGTATTACACAGCTTCTCGGGCGTGCGCCCGTTGTTTGACGACGGCAAGGGCAATCCATCAGCGGTGACCCGCGACTATGTGTTCGATCTTGATGAGACCGGGGGAGCGCCGCTTCTCAATGTCTTCGGCGGCAAGATCACGACTTTCCGGGAGCTTGCCGAACGCGGCATGCAGCGCCTCAGGCACATCTTCCCGAACATGGGCGGCGACTGGACGGAAAAGGCACCGCTGCCGGGCGGGGACATGCCCAACGCCGACTACGAGACTTTCGCCAACAGCCTGCGTGACAGCTATCCGTGGATGCCGCGCAAGCTCGTCCATCACTATGGCCGTCTCTATGGCACGCGTACGAAGAACCTGATTGCGGGGGCAACGGAACTGCAAGGACTTGGCCGCCATTTCGGCGGGCAGCTCTATGAGGCGGAGGCCCGTTATCTCGCTGCCAACGAATGGGCGGAGACCGCCGAGGACGTCCTCTATCGCCGCACCAAGCACTACCTGCATCTGAGCGAGGCAGAACGGGCAGCCTTTGCCGACTGGTTTGCTTCATCCCATCTTGCCGCCGCCTGAGGAGGTCTTGATGCCGCTTTCGCTTTCGCTGAATACCAACCCGCTTGTGAACCGCTTTGCCGACCCGGACGACTTGATCGAGACGGTGGCGCGAGACCTGCGCATCCGCGATCTCCAGCTGACGCATGAATTCATCAATCCAAGCTGGCAAGCCCCTGTCATCCGCCGCCTGACCCGCCAGATGAAAGCTGCGTTGGCGCGTACCGGCGTTCGCGTTACCTCGGGCATGACCGGACCTTATGGACGGCTGAACCATTTCGGGCATCCGGATGCCGAGGTCCGCCGCTATTACGTGGACTGGTTCAAGACCTTTGCCGACATTACTGCCGATCTCGGCGGACATTCCGTCGGAACGCAATTCGCGATCTTCACCTACAAGGATTTCGACGACGCAAGCCGGCGCGAGGAGCTGACAAAGATCGCCATCGACTGCTGGCGCGAAGTCGCAGAGCATGCCAGTGCCGCCGGTCTTTCCTACATCTTCTGGGAGCCGATGAGCATCGGCCGTGAATTCGGTGACACGATCCAATCCTGCCTTTCGCTGCAGGCGCGATTGAGCGCTGCCGATATGGCGGTGCCGATGTGGATGATGGCCGATATCGACCACGGCGACGTCACCTCCGACAATCCCGACGACTATGACCCCTATGCCTGGGCGCGGGCCGTGCCGAAGCTGTCGCCGATCATCCACATCAAGCAGAGCCTGATGGACAAGGGCGGCCACCGGCCGTTCACGGCGGAATTCAATGCCAAAGGGCGGATACAACCCGCCCCGCTGTTGGAGGCTTTCGCGGCAGGCGGTGCCGATGACAACGAGATCTGTCTCGAACTTTCCTTCAAGGAACGCGAACCGAATGATCGCGAGGTTATCGCGCAGATTGCCGAAAGCGTCGCCTTCTGGGCGCCGCATATCGACACCGGCGCCGTGGACTTGAAGATATGAGCCGGCGATTTACAAGGGCTGCTTGTTGTCAGGCGGTATAGCCGTCGAAGAAATGGGAAGGGTGCGGCGATGACGGATGCCGATGATACACTTGCCGTGCGGGCCGCCTGGCTTCATTACGCCGGCGGATTGACACAGTCCGACGTTGCCCGGCGCCTCGGCATACCCTCGGTGAAGGCGCATCGGCTCATCGCGCGAGCCGTTGCCGATGGTGTCGTCAAGGTCACGATCGACGGCGATATCGTCGAATGCGTCGAACTGGAGGCGCAGCTCGCCGAGCGCTTCGGACTGCAATATTGCGAGGTAGCACCCGATCTTGGCGAAGAGGGCTTGCCGCTGCGCGCGCTCGGTCACGCGGGAGCCGGCTATCTGAAGCGCGAGATCGAACACGGTGATCACGCAGTCATTGGCCTTGGCCACGGCCGCACGCTTTCGGCTGCCGTTCAGTATATGCCGCGGACAAATGCGAAGGACATACGCTTCGTTTCCCTGCTTGGCGGTCTCACGCGAAATTACGGTGCCAATCCCTACGACGTCATGCACCGTATCGCGGAAAAGACCGGCACGCATGCCTATGTCATGCCGGTTCCCTTCTTCGCCAATACCGCCGAGGACCGAGAGGTGCTGAGGGCACAGCGTGGCGTCAAGGAAGTATTCGATCTCGCCAATGACGCCGACCTGAAGCTCGTCGGCCTGGGTACGGTGGACGCCGAGGCCCAGCTGGTGCTCTCTGGCCTGGTCGAACCGGGCGAGATCGAAGATATCGCTGCCGCGGGCGGCGTCGGTGAAATACTCGGTCACTTTTTCAACGCGGACGGCCAAATCCTCGATACAGCACTGTCTGGGCGTACCCTTTCGGCATCTTTTCCGACAGCGACGAAGGAACGCCTCGTGGCCCTGGCAGGCGGACAGGCCAAGGTGGCGGCGATACGGGCGATCCTGCGCAGCCGACGCCTGCATGGGTTGATTACGGACGAACGGACCGCGCGAGCCCTTCTTGCCTGACGTTTGGTAACGAACATTTGTCACATAATAACATTGTGAATTGTTGATTTTCACAATTTTTGTGTTACTTTGTTGGTAATCAGGATTGAGAACAATGAAACGGGAAGAACGCCAGCAGCTGATCGTCAATCTGCTTGTCGAGGGCAAGACCGTCGAAGTGGATGATCTTGCTGAACGTTTTTCCGTTTCGAAGATGACCATTCACCGCGATCTCGACGACCTCGAGCAGGCGGGTGTCCTGCGTAAGGTACGCGGTGGCGCGACGATCGATGCCGGAACGCAATTCGAGAGCGATTTTCGCATTCGCGAGCGTCAGGGCGGGGAAGCCAAGGTTGCGATGGCGCAAGAAGCGCTGGCCATTGTCGAACCGGGCATGACGGTCATGGTCAATGACGGATCGATGGCTGCGGTTCTCGGCGAGATGCTGTTGCGTAAGCGACCGCTGACGGTGATCACCAACAATGCGGCGATCATGGAACGGCTGAAGGGCGAGAACGGTATCACCCTGATTGCACTCGGCGGCATCTATTCCGCGAAGTTCAACGCCTATCTCGGCGTCGTTACGGAGGAATCGCTGTCACGTCTGAGGGCTGATATCGCATTCATTTCGACGCCCGCGGTCAGCGGCAGGCTCGCCTATCACATGGACGACAATGTCGTTCGCGCCAAGCGGGCGATGATCGCGTCTTCGGCCAGGAGCTGCCTCCTGGTCAACCACCAGCGGATCGGCCACACGGCGCTGCATGTCATGGCGGATCTGACTGATTTCGACACTGTTATCACCGACAGCGCGCCATCGGCCGCTGTTCTCGACGAATTCGATCGGGTGGGTATCAAGCTCACCATCGCACCAGCGCAGGATCAGGCATGACGGAGAAACCACGCTTCTGGATTGGCACCAGCTGGAAGATGAACAAGACGCTCGCCGAGGCCGAGCATTTTGCCCGCGGCCTCGAGGCGGCCGATGCTATGCGCGATCCCATCATCCAGCGCTTCGTGATCCCGCCGTTTACCGCTGTGCGGGAGGTCAAGCGCATGCTTGCGAAGACCTCCGTCAAGGTCGGTGCGCAGAACATGCATTGGGCGGACCAGGGCGCCTGGACGGGCGAAATCTCCCCCTTGATGCTGAAGGATTGCGATCTCGATATCGTCGAGCTCGGGCATTCGGAGCGGCGGGAGTTTTTCGGAGAGACGAACGAGACTGTCGGGCTGAAGACCGAGGCGGCGGTTCGCCACGGCCTGATCCCGCTGATCTGTATCGGCGAAACACTTGCCGACCGGGAGAGCGGAAAAGCCGCGGAAATTCTCGCAGTCCAGGTTCGCGGGGCCTTGTCGAAGCTGTCCGGCGAACAGAAATCGGCGGAAATCCTGCTTGCCTACGAGCCTGTCTGGGCGATCGGCGAAAGAGGCATTCCGGCAACGGCCGACTATGCCGATGCCCGCCAGGCCGAGATCATTGCGGTTGCTGAAGCCGTACTCGGGCGAAAAATCCCCTGCCTCTACGGCGGGTCGGTCAATCCGCAGAACTGCGAGGAACTGATTTCGAGCCCGCATATCGACGGACTCTTCATCGGCCGTTCCGCCTGGAACGTCGAGGGCTATCTCGACATCCTCGCGAAATGTGCCACCAAACTCCAAGGAGAAAAAAGATGAAGCTTGCAATTGCTGGAGACAGTGCCGGCGAAGGTCTCGCCAAGGTGCTTGCCGAACACCTCAAGGATCGGTTCGATGTCCATGAAGTGTCGCGCATCAACGACGGGCTCGATCCGTTCTATGCCAACCTTTCGGATCGCGTTGCCTCGGGCGTGATCGACGGCACCTATGACAAGGCAATCCTGATCTGCGGCACCGGCATCGGTGTCTGCATTTCGGCCAACAAGGTGCCTGGCATCCGCGCTGCATTGACGCACGACACATATTCGGCCGAGCGTGCCGCCCTTTCCAACAACGCGCAGATCATCACGATGGGCGCGCGTGTCATTGGGCCTGAGCTCGCGAAGTCGATCGCCGACGCGTTCCTCGCTCAGACATTCGACCAGAATGGCCGTTCGGCCGGCAATGTCTCCGCGATCGATGAGCTCGACGCAAAATACAGCGCGCGTTGAAAGCCTGAGGCAAGCGACCGGTTGTCTGCCGGTCGCTTCGACCTCTTTCCCGTCGGCATCTTCTCCCCGTAGAGAGAGCCTCGCCGATTTCCAACGTCTCATGCTCGGCCCAAAGTCTCGCCCGGGGCCAAAGCCGGTTTCTCATGAATGATGGCATGTCTAAACGCGTCGCAGATGACGCGATGACCGGCATCATTGGGGTGCGTTAGATCGGGCGACGCCAGTGCGCCATCGCCACATGCTTTCATCTGTTCGTAGACAGGCGCATAGAAGATGCGAAAAGCCTGCGCCAGCTCGCGCACGGCGCGGACATAGACTTCAAAGCCCTGGCGTGTCTGGCCGGTAAAGCCGGCACTTCCGACTGAGAAACCGCTGCCGGGAATATAGGGCGGACTGCCGATCGCAAGTCTTTCCGCATGGCCCGCTTCGATCAGTCTCTCCAGCATATTCGCATAGTCACGACTGAAGCTCTTCGCGTTCATGCTGTCAGGCGCAGCCATGTAGCGGGCGTCGTTATAGCCGTAGAGGATGAGGATCGCGTCGCGATGCGGGGCATCGAGCAGGGCGCCGGCATACCTGCTGACGCCGTTGTCTGCTCGGGCTCTACCGTCGGCAAGCGGTGATGCCTGCAGCACCGTCCCTGGGACCGCATGATTGCGGAGCGTCAATGCGCTTAGCTCGGCCGCAAACAGCGCCGGCCAGGCCAGATGCGGATGGCTGGCATTGAACCCGGCGCTGATGCTGTCGCCGAATACGCGGATTCCGGAAAATCCAAGCGATTTCAAATGCTCTGCAAACGTCATCGATCGACTCACATTTTCGCGCTTGACAGCAATCGGTCAAATCCTGTTTATACGTATTAGCTGCTAATACGCATTAGCAGTCAAGAGGGGATATGGAGGATGCAGCGTGGCGGGCACTAAGCGCTTGACTCAGCACGATATTGCGAAGCTGGCGGGCGTTAGCCAGGCAACCGTTTCGCTTGTGCTGAACGGTGCGCCGACGGCCCTGGCTCGCATTCCCCAGGAGACCCGTGAGCGCGTCCAGCAGGTCATCCGCACGACAGGCTATGTGGCCGATCCGATCGCCCGGCGAATGGCCAAGGGTCTTAATCGCATTCTCGGTGTCTTCACCTACGAACCGGCCTTTCCGAGCGAGCAGGCGGACTTTTTTGCGCCCTTCCTGCTCGGTATCGAGGAAGAGGCGCAGGCGCAGAATTATGACCTGCTGCTATTGACCGGCGCCGGCGTCGGCCGTGAGCGCAAGATGTTTGCCGATGGCAATCGGCTGCGGATCGCTGACGGCTGCCTTGTCCTCGGCCGTGAATTTGATCGGGCCGAACTGAAACGGCTTGTAACCGGTGATTATCCCTTCGTGGCGATCGGCCGACGTGAGGACGCAGGCGGACCCGTTCCTTACGTCGGCGGCGACTATGCCAGTGCCACGCGGGCGCTGGTCGAAAAGGCGCGCTCTCTCGGCCATGGCCGACTGGCCTTCATCGGCCCGAGCGGATCGGCTGAGTCCGTCGTCGACCGCTGGCGCGGTTTTTCGGACGCGGTCACCGGTAATGCGGAAGTGGTTTTGCATGTGGACGAGGTCGGCCGGGGTGCAGCCGAAACACTTGATGCGATCGCAGAGAGCGGCGCGAGCGCGGTCTTTTTCGTCGAATTGGCAGATGCGGTACGTGTCGAAGCAGCCGCGCGCGAACGCGGCCTGTCCATTCCGGACGACTTCTCGGTCGTGGTGCTCGGCAGTCATGTGCGCGCCGAGCGCAGCCATGTGCAGTTCACCTCCTTCAACATTCCTCGCGAGGAAATGGGGCGTCAGGCGACAGCGATGCTGGTGCGCCGCATCGAGGATGCCTCTCCCGTCGAACAAATTCTTCTGACCTGCGAACCGGTCGAGGGGCAAACCCTCGGACCAGCCAAGAAACGGACCTGAGAGCGTGACAGACATGGCGGCAAAAGAGATGCGAGCGGATATTCTGGTGGTGGGCGGTGGCCTCGGCGGCGTGGCGGCGGCAGTTGGCGCCTGCCGGGCCGGCAAGAGCGTCATCATGACCGAGGAATTCGATTGGATCGGTGGCCAGCTGACCAGTCAGGCTGTGCCATCAGACGAACATACCTGGGTCGAACAATTCGGTATAACCCGCTCCTACCGCAAGCTGCGCAACGGCGTGCGGCAATATTATCGCGACAATTATCCGCTGACCGAGGGCGCCCGCGCCTGGGGTGATCTCAATCCCGGCGGCGGCTGGGTGAGCCGCATCTGTGCTGAGCCACGCGTCAGCCTTGCAGTCATGGAAGCGATGCTGATGCCCTATCGCGGCGCCGGTCGTCTCCGGGTGCTGCAGCCCTACCGTCCCGTCGCTGCCGATGTCGAGGGTGACAGCGTGCGCTCGATTACCGTGCGCCACCGCGATAGCGAACGCGAGATCGTCATCTCGGCCGACTATATCCTTGATGCTACCGAGCTCGGCGACCTGTTGCCGATGACCGGTACAGACTATGTCAAAGGTTTCGAGGCGCAATCCGACACCGGCGAGCCAAGTGCGCCGTCGCAAAGGCAGCCGGACAACGTCCAGGCCGTGTCGATCTGCTTTGCAGTCGATTGCGTCGACGGCGACCAGACGATCGACAAGCCGGAGAATTACGACTACTGGCGCAAGTACCAGCCGCATTTCTGGGGTGGCCCGCTGCTTGGCTTTACCGCGCCGCATCCGCGTACGCTGGAATTCACTACCCGCGGTTTCACGCCCAATGTCGACGACAATCCGCTGCTGGTTGATGCCGATCAGCGCAAGGGCGGCGGCGATGAAAATCTCTGGCTCTTTCGCCGCATTGCTGCACGGCGCAATTTTGAGCCCGGTTTCTACCAGTCCGACATCTGCTTCGTGAACTGGCCGATGATCGATTACATGGACGGCACGATCATCGACGTGTCCGAAGAGGATAAGGCACGGCATCTGAAATCGGCGGCCGATCTTTCCTATTCGGTCTTCTATTGGCTGCAGACGGAGGCGCCGCGTATCGATGGCGGCCAGGGCTATCAGGGCCTGCGGCTGCGTGGGGACATCACCGGCACCGAACATGGCCTTGCGATGGCCCCCTATATCCGCGAGAGCCGCCGCATCAAACCGATCACCCGTATCACCGAGCAGGACCTCTCCTATGCGGTGCGTGGTGACAAGGGCGCGGTCAATTATCGCGACAGCGTCGGCATCGGCATGTACCGCATCGACCTGCACCCCTCGACCGGCGGCGACAACTATATCGACGTGCCGTCCTGCCCCTTCGAGATTCCGCTCGGCGCCCTGCTGCCACAGCGCATGACGAACCTGATCGCGGCCGGCAAGAATATCGGCACAACCCATATCACCAACGGCTGTTATCGCTTGCACCCCGTCGAATGGAACATCGGCGAAGCGGCCGGCATGCTCGCAGCTCATTGCCTCGACAAGGGGCTGAAGCCTCACCAGGTCCAGGAAAATGACGCACATCTCCACGACTTCCAGAGGGAAATCGTCCGGGAAGGTATCGAAATCCGCTGGCCGGTCGTCGCAGCCTACTGAGCAGCCATCAGTGCAACCCATCTTTGGAGGAGGAACGGGAATGAACAAGAACAGGACATTGAAATCCGCGCTGGCGGCGCTTGCGCTCACTGTGCCGCTCGCCTGCAGCGGCATCGCCAGGGCCGAGGACGCAGTCAACCTGCGCATGACCATCTGGAGCGCGGCGGAAGCACATCTGAAGCTTTTCGACGAGATCGCAGCCGACTTCAAGAAGGACCACCCCAACGTCACAGTGACCTTCGAGTCGCTGCCATTCGACACCTATACGACGGCGCTGACCACCCAGATCGCCGGCGGTAATGCGCCTGACATGGCCTGGATCTTCGAGACGGCCGCCTATGACTTCGTCAATTCCGGTGCGCTTTATCCGCTTAACGATACACTGAAGGCGACGGCTGGATACAATCTCGACGAAGTGAGCACGAGCGCCACGGAGCGCTGGCAGAAAGATGGCACGCTCTATGCCTATCCCTTCTCCACTTCGCCTTTTGCGGTCTTCGTCAACAACGACCTGATCAAGGCGGCCGGTGCCAAAACACCCGCCGAGCTGATCGCCGCCGGCGAATGGACCTGGGACAACGCGATCGCGACAGCTTCGGCAGTCGGCCAGAAGGGCAAGGGTGGCCTGATCGTGCGCGACTTCAACTATCAGATCTGGCAGAACCTCACATCGATCTGGAACGGTTTTGGTGCGGCCCCCTGGAGTGCCGACGGCAAGACCTGCACGATGACCGAAAAGCCGATGGTCGATGCACTCACCTTCATCCATGACGCGATCTTCAACAAGAAAGCGATCCCCGGTCCTGGCGAAAATGTCGATTTCTTCGCTGGCAATGCGGCGATGACCATTACCCAGATCAGCCGTGCATCGCTGCTTCCGAAGGACAAGCCCTTCTCCTGGGATCTCGTACCGCTGCCCAAGGGACCTGCCGGCGATTATGCGCTGATCGGCCAGGCCGGTATCGGCGTCATGCAGTCGGGCAAGAATGCCAAGACGGCCGCTGAATTCGTCGCCTATATGACGAACCCGGAAAACTCGGCCAAGCTCAGCCAGTTCTTCCCCTCGGCCCGCAAGTCGCTGCTCAACGCGGAAGTGCTGAAAAAGACCAATCCTCTGCTCAGCCAGGAGCAGATCGATAAGGTCGTCATTGCCGGCATTGCGACCGGCAAGGTCATCCCCGGCCATACGGGCTTTGCCCAGATCCAGCAGACCGTGCGCTCCGGCCTCGACGCCGTCTGGCGCCCGGATGCTGATGTTCCCGGCACGCTCCAGACGATCTGCGGCCAGATCGGCCCGCTGCTCAAGCGCTAAGGAGACAAGGAATGGCTGTCGCACAGGACAACGCAACACTGGAAGGCCGCTCCTCGTCGCCGTTCTGGACGGTTGCGCGGCGCGACAGCCTCGCCGGCTTCCTCTTCATCGCGCCGCAACTGATCGGGATCACTATCTTCGTGCTGATCCCGCTTGGTCTGGTCTTCTGGTATTCGCTGCATGAGTGGAACGTGCTCGCCAATACCTTCACCTATACAGGCACGCAGAACTACCAGATGCTGATGGAAGACCCGAACCTGCTGCAGGTGCTCGGTTCAACCGCCATCTTCTCTGCAGGGCTTGTGGTTCTCAACCTGTCGCTGGCCTTGTTGCTGGCGGTACTGTTGAACCAGAAACTCGCGGGCATAACGATCTTCCGGACGCTGTTCTTTTCGCCTGTTGTCGTGTCGCTCGTGGCCTGGACAATCGTCTGGGGCTTTCTCCTGCAGAAGAATGGCGGCATCAACGGCATGCTGCTGCTGTTTGGCCTCGAGGGTCCGAACTGGCTGCGCGGCGAGACCACCGCGATGATCTCGGTGATCGTCGTCCAGGTATTCAAGAATGTCGGCCTCAACATGATCCTGTTCCTGGCAGCCCTCCAGGGCGTGCCGAACGAGCTCTACGAGGCAGCCCGCATCGATGGCGCTCCGCGCTTCAAGCAGTTCCGCCGCATTACCCTGCCGTTGATTAGCCCGACCATCCTGCTGACCTCGATCATCACCATCGTCGGATCGCTGCAGGTCTTTGCCCAGATCGCGGTCCTGACGCAGGGCGGGCCGGGCCTTTCGACGACCGTGCTCGTCTATTACCTCTACCAGCAGGCCTTCCAGTTCCATTTCTTCGGTTACGGGTCGACGCTGTCGATCCTGCTCTTCCTGATCGTCGCCGTTCTGACCTTCGCCCAGTGGCAATTGCGCAAGAGGATCGTGTTCTATGAAAGCTGAGATCTCCCCGCGCATGAAGGTCATTCTATACGGGCTGATGTGCGTGCTTCTCATCCCGTTCGTTTTCCCGACCTGGTGGATGGTGACGTCTTCGGTGAAGCCGATCAGCGACATCTTTGCCTTTCCACCGCAGCTCCTGCCCCAGAGCTATGACTGGACGACCTATAGCAAGGTCTTCGAGCTGCAGCCTTTCGTGAAGCAATACTGGAACTCAGCCTATATTGCTGCGGTCGTGACTGTTGGCACGATGATCGTTTCGTCGATGGCCGGCTATGCCTTCGCGCGCATCAAATTTCCATTCGCCAACACGATCTTCATGATCGTGCTGCTCGGCCTGTTGATCCCTTCGGAAGTGACGATCGTGCCGCTCTTCCAGATGTTCCTGAAGGCCGGCATGGTCAACACCCACTGGCCGCTGGTCCTGGTGCCGATCTTCGGCGCGCCCAGCGTCTTTGCCACCTTCGTCATGCGGCAGTTTTTCGTGACGCTACCGGTCGAGCTGGAAGAGGCCGCCCGCGTCGATGGCCTCGGGCGTTTCAAGATTTTTCGCAAGATCGCCCTGCCGCTTGCAAGGCCGGCACTGGCCTCTGTTGCGATCTTTACCTTCCTGCATTCCTGGAATCTCTATCTCGAACCGATCGTGTTCCTGTCGAGCGCGGACAAATTCACGCTGCCTCAGGCGCTCACCCAATATACCGACGCCTATGGCGGGCCGATGTGGAATATCCAGCTCGCTGCGGCAACGCTCACGGCATTGCCCGTGCTCATCGTCTTCATCATCGCGCAGAAGCAATTCGTCGAAGGGCTCGCGCATACCGGCCTCAAGGGCTGAAGAACCGGATTTCTCCTATGGCTGACGTTACCCTTTCCCGTGTCCGCAAGAGCTATGGCGCTCTCGACATCATTCATGGTGCCGACCTCGGCATCCGCGACGGCGAATTCGTCGTGCTGGTCGGGCCATCCGGCTGCGGCAAGTCCACGCTGCTTCGGATGATCGCCGGGCTTGAGACGATTACCGGCGGGGATATCAGGATCGGCGGGCGGGTGGTCAACGATCTCGACCCCAAGGATCGCGACATTGCCATGGTTTTTCAGAATTATGCGCTCTATCCGCATATGACGGTCGCGACCAATATGGGCTTCTCGCTGGAACATCGTGGTACCGGCAAAGCCCAGATCGCCGAGCGGGTGAAATGGGCAGCCGATATACTCGGCCTGTCTCATCTTCTCGATCGCTATCCGCGCCAGCTCTCCGGCGGCCAGCGCCAGCGCGTTGCCATGGGCCGGGCGATTGTTCGCGACCCTCAGGTCTTCCTGTTCGACGAGCCATTGTCGAACCTCGACGCCAAACTGCGCGTCGTCATGCGCGGTGAAATCAAGAGCCTGCACCAGAGGCTGAAGACGACCACCATTTATGTCACCCATGACCAGGTCGAAGCGATGACCATGGCCGACAAGATCGTCGTGCTCAATGCTGGAAGGGTGGAACAGATCGGCGCTCCGCTCGACCTTTACGACCGGCCCGCCAACCAGTTCGTAGCCGGGTTCATCGGATCACCGTCCATGAACTTCCTCACGGGCACAATCACCGATAAGGGGTTCGCGGCACCCGGCATTGTCTTGCCACTTCCGCAAACTGCCCCTGCACTGAGCGACCGCAAGCTTGTCTATGGCATCCGGCCCGAGCATTTCTCGCTCGATGACGCTGGCGTGCCGGCCGAGATCGTTCTGGTCGAGCCGATGGGTTCGGAAACCCAGGTGACGATGAAACTCGGTGAAACGCAGGTCACCGGTGTCTTTCGTGAGCGCGTATCGATGGCTCCAGGAGCGACAATTCGCGTTCGCCCGGAGCTTTCCAACATCCATCTCTTCGCTGCCGATGGCGGTGAACGTCTGAACTGAGGCTGCTCCATGCCGACCTATCCGGAAACCAGGCTCACAAAGGCGCTGCGGGAGGGGGAATTTCCTGTCATCGTCTCGCTCGCGCGTCACGATCTCGACCTCGCAAAGGCTGCCATCGATGCAGGTGCGTTCGCGATCAAGGTCCATCTCAACGCCTATCACCGCGCCACCGGCACGACCTTCGGTAGCTTTGCCGACGAGCGGCGGTTTTTCGAGGACCTTGCAACGCTTGGCGTGCCGCTTCTTGTCATGGCAGGACAAGAAAAGGTTCCGAGCCCGCAAGAGATGGAGGCGCTCGCCGATCTCGGCTTCGAGGGTTTCAATATCTATGTCAGCGATATGCAGCCGCATCTGCTGCAATCGAAGCTACGGCCCATTCCGGCGCTTGGCGAGGCGAGCACTGACGAGGATCTGCAAGGCATTCTCGACATTCCCGGTGCGATGATGGAAGCCTCGGTCGCTTCCTTTGCCGACTACGGAAAGCCGCTCGACGAGAGCGATCTTGATCGCTACCGGACCATCGCGGGCAAGGCGGGCATTCCGGTCATCGCGCCAAGCCAGAAGATGTTTGTGCCCGGCGATATGCCGAAGCTGAGGGACGCGGGCATTGCTGCCCCTCTGCTCGGCGTTATCGTCACCGGCACGACGCCGGAGAGCATGAGAGCGGCGGTACAGCCGATCGTCGCAGCAATACGGCGATGAGGCCGAGCGCCGGTGGCCGCGGTTTTACTCCGCGGCCAGTCTCGCCTGGTCATTAGCCTCGACAATCGACCGCAGCACGGAGAGTTCCTCGTCCGTCAGGTTCGTGAGCGGCGCGCGCACGGTGCCCGGATCGCGGCCGATGACTTTCAGCCCCGCCTTGATGATGGAGACGGCATAGCCCTTCTTGCGGTTGCGAAGCGCAACGAAGGGGAAGAAGAAATCCTTCAGGATCTGGTCGACGGTCTTCTGGTCGCCCGCCCTGAGCGCTTTGTAGAACCGTTGCGAAAGAGCCGGAACGAAGTTGAAGACAGCCGAGGAATAGGTGGTCACACCAGCGGCGAAATAGGCCTGAGCATAGACTTCGTGGGTCGGCATGCCACCGACATAGACCAGCCGGTCGCCAATCTTGGTGGTGATCTCGATGACCCGGTCGACATCACCGACGCCGTCCTTGAAACCGATGAGATTGGGGCACGCATCACAAAGCTGAGCGATGCTGTCGGCCGACAGGATCGCGTTGTCTCTGTTATAGACGATCACGCCGATGCCGACCGCCTGGCAGACGGCCCTCACATGGGCGACAAGTCCGGCCTGCTCGGCAAACATCAGGTAGGGCGGAAGAAGGAGCAGACCATCGGCACCGGCTTTTTCGGCAGCGCGCGCAATATCGATTGCAAGTGAGGTGCCATAACCGGTACCGGAAATGATGGGCGTTTTGCCTGCGGCAGCCTTGGCGGCGCGGATGACGGCAGGGATTTCGGCCGGATTGAGCGAGAAGAATTCGCCCGTACCGCCCGCGGCAAAAAGTGCGCTTGCTTCAAAACCGGCAAGCCAGCTCACGTGCTCGCGGTATGCTGCTTCGTTGAACCTGTTCTCGCTGTCGAAATGTGTCACCGGAAAGGAGAGGAGGCCGTCGCCCACGGCTTTCTTGATGGCGTTGGGATCCATGTTGAATTCCTTGAATAATTGCTGATTGAAGGTGAGCGCTTTGCTCACATATGGCCGGCTTCCATCGCCTCGAGCACCGCGGCGATGTAACCGTAGCAGAAGCTGAAGGCGACGCCCGTCGCGTCGCGACCGCTGATGCGCGGCACATGGTCCGGCATGACCATGTATTTGTAGCCGACCTCGCGGTAGACCTTGAGCGACCGCACCATGTCCATGTCGCCTTCATCGGGAAAGGTTTCCATGAAGGAGAGCTTGCCGCCGCTGATGTTGCGGAAGTGCAGGTTGAAGATCTTTCCGCGCGTGCCGAACCAGCGGATGATATCGTCGATTTCCTCACGCGGATTGTCGAGCATCTCGCCGATCGAACCCTGGCAGAAATTCAGGCCATGATAGGGGCTCTCGCGCATCTGCACGAATCTCTTCAAGCCGTCGACTGTACCAAGGACACGAGTGACGCCGCGGTAGCCCGGTGGCGTATAGGGATCGTGCGGGTGGCAGGCAAGGCGCACCCTGTTGCTCTCCGCAACGGGAACCACCCGCTCGAGAAAATAGTCGATACGCTCCCAGTTCTCATCTTCCGAGAGGACGCCGGCAAGACCGGGTGCCGCCTGCTGATCGGCCTTGTCCCAGCGAAAAGCCTCGTTGAGCGAACCGCCACGGCCCTTTTCGAGCTCCGTTCGCGGAATGCCTATCAGGTTGAGATTGTATTTCGTGGCTGGGATCCCGGCCTTTGCGCAGTTCTCGATCATCCGGCAGACGGCGTCGATCTGCCGGTCGCGTTCGGGACCGGCCAGCAGGATGTCGGGATAGGACGCGTTTTCGATCGGCCTGGAGGGTAGGGGGAGCTGGACCATGTCCAGCACGAGACCGAAGCTCTCCACGTGATCGCGGTGGCGCTCCAGATCATCAAGTGTCCAGCTGGACGGCGCCCCGGGCGGGTCAGCGGAAATGTGTTTTACGCCCAGTTGGGCAAAAACACGAAAATCATCGTCGTCCCGTGCGGCGACCTGGGTTCCCAAATACACAACTAACCTCCCGATCATTCAAATCATGTCGTATGACATAATATGAATTTTTAAGGTTGTCGAGCCTCATTGCTGCTCTGCAAGCATTCGGTATCGTCGCTGGCTCGCCATCATGTGCGCGCGCATGGCCTGTCTTGCACGATCCGGATCCTGCTCCGCAATGGCGGCCAGGATCTCACCATGCTCTGCATGAACCTTTTCGAGATAGGTGCGGTCATTGGCTTCGGGTAAGGTCGGAAACTGTCCGCGCGGGATTGCGCGCGGTCCGAAATGGCGCAGGGCATCGATATAGAATCTGTTGTTCGAAGCATTGGCTATGGCGGTGTGGAATTCATAATCGGCCTCGACCGTGGGCTCACCGCTCTCGATGAGTTGGGCCATTTTTCGGTTGGCAAGTCGAATCGCAGCTTCCTGTTCGGCCGTCCTGCGATAGGCTGCAATAGCGGCGGCCTCTCCTTCGACTGCCATGCGAAACTCCAGCAATTCCAGTGTTTCCGGAATGCTTTTGACCTCGACCGGCGTCAGGACAAGCCTGGCATGCACGTTGGGATCCGACACGAAGACGCCCTTGCCCTGGACGGGCCGGACAAATCCGGCCGCGCGCAGGTCGGCAATCGCTTCCCGCACCACTGTGCGACTCACGCCGAAGGCCGCCTCAAGCTGGGGCTCGGTTGGAAGCTGATCTCCCTCACGGAGCTTTCCCGTCTCGATCTGCATTCGCAACTGGTCGATCATCTGCTGCGCCAAACGCTGCCTGCCACGCGTGCCCGCCACCATTTTCATTGTTCCCCATTTTCGCGTCCTCTTCCGCATGGCACTTGCAAACGTCTTGGAAAAATCATAGTACGACATACGGACGACATATTATGTCTTGTATAGTAACTCAGGGAGGAGTTGCAATGAAGCATTTTTCCAGAAGCCTGTTTGTTGGTGTCGCTCTCTGCGCGCTGACCTTGGCAGCACCCGCGCTTCGGGCGGCGACGCCTGCCGATCAGCTCGTGATCGGCACCTCGCTCGCCCAGGTTCTTTCGCTGGATCCGCAGCAGGCGACGGAAGCCAAGGCCAACGAGATCATGTCGAACCTCTATGATCGCCTGGTTGCGTCGACGCCTGACGGCAAGATCGTGCCGCAGCTTGCCGAAAGCTGGCAGGTTGATGACAAGGGGATCACCTTCAAGCTGCGCGACGCGACTTTTGCCTCGGGAAACCCGGTCACGTCCAAGGACGTCGTCTATTCGCTCGGCCGCTTGCTGAAGCTCGATCAGGCCGCAGCCGCCAACCTGAAGCGCGTCGGCTATACGAAGGACAATATCGATCAACTGGTCAAAGCCGTCGATGACAAGACGGTGCGCATCGATCTTTCGGGCGAAGTGACATCGGAGCTTCTGCTTTACCGTCTGGCCATGGTCATTGCGAGCGTCGTCGACAGCGTCGAAGTCCAGAAGCATGTCGCCAATGATGACTATGGCAACGCCTGGCTTAGAACCCATTCGGCGGGCTCCGGACCGTTCACGTTGAACCGCTGGGCGCCCAATGAACTTGTCATTCTCGACGCCAACAAGAACTATGTTGCGGGTGCTCCGAAGATGCGCCGCGTCATCGTCCGCCATGTTCCCGAAAGCCAAGTTGAGCGCCTGATGCTTGAACGCGGCGACATCGACATAGCAAGCGCAATGACCGCGTCGGATCTCGCCACCTTCGACAACAAGAAAGGCTTCGAAATCCAGCGCGTACCGACCGGTGGCTTCTACGTGCTGTCGATGAATGCCGGCAACAAATATCTGTCGAACCCGAAAGTGCGCGAAGCAATCGCCTACGGTATCGATTACAAGGGGATCGAGAAGACCATCATGGGTCCTTACGGGCGTGCCCGTACCGTGCCGGTTCCCGAAAACTTCGAATATGCAATCCCGAGCCCCGACTGGCACCTCGATGTCGCCAAGGCAAAGGAGCTTCTTGCGGAAGCGGGCTTCAAGGACGGCTTTACGCTCAGCCTGAAAACCATCGCACAGACGCCCCGCATCGATCTTGCCACCGCGATCCAGGCTTCGCTCGGCCAGATCGGCATCAAGGTCGACATCCAGCAGGGCAACGGATCGGACATTATCGCGGCCCATCGTGCGCGAAATTTCGATCTGCTCATTCCACAGACTGGTGCCTACATGCCGAACGTGCTCGGAGCGATGGAGCAGTTCGCGTCCAATCCCGACAATTCTCTCGAAGCAAACAATGCCGGCAACTTCGTCTGGCGCTCGGCATGGGACATTCCGGAACTGACCGCGCTGACGGCGAAGGCTTCACTTGAGGCGGACCCGAAGAAACGCGGCGAAATCTATGTCGATATGCAGAAGATGTTCGTGGATCAGAAGCCGGCCGTCCTGCCGATGTTCGAGCGCTTCGAGCCGATCGTGCTGAACGACAAGGTTCAGGGTTATGTCGGCCATCCGAATCAGACGACGCGCCTTGAGGGCGTCACGAAAGCTGAGACCGATTAAGCAAGGTCGCCGATCATGAAGGAACTCTCCGTGAAGGAACTGGCGCGCCGGGTGGGACACCTGGCCGTCAGCCTGTTCATCCTGCTGTGCGTCACTTTTGTGATCGGCCGTATTCTTCCGGCCGATCCGGTCGGAGCGATCGTCGGCGAGCTGGCAGACCCTGCCGCCTATGCCGCCATGCGTCAGAAGCTTGGTCTTGACCTGCCGATCTACCAGCAGTTCCTGATCTACCTGAATGGCCTGGTGCATGGCGATTTCGGAACGGCGGTGCTGACAGGCAATCCGGTCTCCTCGGATCTTGCTCAGGCATTTCCAGCGACCTTCGAACTCGCCACCCTGGCGATCCTTATCTCGACCTTTGTCGGCGTCCCGCTTGGGCTGACGGCGGCACTTTTTCGAGACACGTTTATCGACAAGATCGCCCGGATCGTGGCGCTTGTCGGTCATTCGATTCCGGTCTTCTGGTTCGGCATCGTCGGCCTGGTCATCTTTTACGCAGGGCTGAATTGGGTTGGAGGTCCTGGACGTGTCGATGTCTTCTACGAGGGCATGGTGACGCCACAGACCGGGCTGCTGCTCGTTGATAGCCTGCTGCAGGGAGAAACAGAGATCTTCTGGAATGCGCTTGGGCATATCATCCTGCCTGCCGTGATCCTTGCCTATGCCGCCATGGCCTATATCACCCGCATGACCCGCAGCTTCACGCTCGAGCAACTGAGCCAGGACTATGTGATCGCCGCGCGCGCAAAGGGTGTCGGCCCGGCCCGCACCGTCATCGGCCACGTCCTGCCGAATATCGCGGTACAGCTCATCACCATCCTGGCTATTTCCTATGGCGGGTTGCTGGAAGGTGCCGTCGTGACCGAGATCGTCTTTTCCTGGCCGGGTATCGGCCAATACATGACGAATGCGCTGATGATCGGCGACATGAATGCCGTCGTTGCCGCCACCATCATTATCGGCTTCATCTTCATGTTCCTCAATTTCCTGGCGGACATCGCCTACGCGATATTCGATCCGCGGACGCGGGAGGCTGCGCTATGAGCGATGCAATCCAAACCGACCTCACCGTGCGCCCACCGAGCCTGCCGGCACGGATCTCAGGCTCAACGATGAGGATCGTCTCAAGACTGGGGCAGGAACCGCTCGGCATGGCCGGCTTTATTATTCTGGCGGTGCTCTGCGTCGTCGCGATCCTTGCGCCTTGGCTCGCGCCTTATGATCCCAACATCCAGGTCCTGTCCGACGCGCTGCAGCCGCCAAGTGCCGCGCATTGGGCGGGCACCGACGAGTTCGGCCGGGATATTCTGAGCCGCCTGATCTACGGAACGCGGATCACCGTCCAGACCGTGCTTTCGATTTCTCTCATCGTTGGCCCGATCGGCCTGCTGATCGGTGTCGTCGCCGGTTTCTTTGGCGGTCGCACCGATGCACTCCTGATGCGGGCAACGGATATCGTCCTGTCCTTTCCCTCGCTGATTCTGGCGCTGGCATTCGCCGCCGCCCTCGGAGCCGGCCTGACGACGGCAATCATCGCCATTTCACTCACCGCATGGCCACCCATTGCGCGTCTGGCACGCGCCGAGGCGCTGGTCGTCAGAAATGCCGACTATGTGGCCGCCGCCCGTCTCTACGGCGCCTCGCCCCTGCGCATCCTGTTGGTCTACATCGCTCCCATGTGCATTCCGTCCGTGATCGTACGTCTGACCCTCAACATGGCGGGCATCATTCTGACGGCCGCTTCGTTGGGCTTTCTCGGATTGGGCGCGCAGCCGCCGGCGCCCGAATGGGGCGCGATGATCTCGAGCGGGCGAAAGTTCATGCTCGATTATTGGTGGGTTGCGGTGATGCCGGGTGTCGCCATTCTTGTTACCAGCCTTGCCTTCAACGTGGCAGGTGACGCGCTTCGCGACATTCTGGATCCCCGTCATGCGAGGTCCTGATATGAAGCCAGTTCTCTCCATCGAAGACCTTAATGTCAGCTTCGGCAGGAACGCGGTGCCCGCCGTCTCCCATGTCAGCTTCGATATCGGGCGCGAGCGCGTCGGCATCGTCGGCGAGTCCGGCTCGGGAAAATCGACGACCGGTCGGGCGATCATGCGCCTCCTGTCGGCGGGCGCCACCGTCTCGGCAAAGCGCCTCGACCTTGACGGCAGTCCGCTTCTGTCGCTCTCCGAGAGGCAGATGGGAAAGATACGCGGCAAGGATATTGCGCTCATAATGCAAGACCCTCGCTATTCGCTCAATCCGGTGCTGACTGTCGGCAAGCAGATCGCTGAAGCGGCCCGCCTGCATCTCAACCTGCGTGGCGCAGCGGCGACTGCTGCGGCCAAAGCGATGCTCGAGCGCGTTCGCATCCGCGACGCAGAGCGCGTCATGGCGCAGTATCCGCATCAGATATCCGGCGGCATGGGCCAGCGTGTGATGATTGCAATGATGCTTCTCGCCAAGCCGAAGCTCGTCATCGCCGACGAGCCGACTTCGGCGCTCGATGTCAGCGTGCGCAAGGACGTACTTATGCTGCTTGACGAGCTCGTCCGGGAGAACGATTCCGGCCTGCTGCTGATCAGTCACGATATCCGCATGGTCTCCGCCTTCTGTGAGCGGATCATCGTCATGTATGCGGGGCGCATTGTTGAAACGCTGACACGGCTGGAAGATGCCAGCCATCCCTATACGAGGGGACTGATCGCGGCGATGCCGGATCCGCGACATCCCGTCCGGCGGCTTGCGGTTCTCGACCGCTCGAAGATCGACCTGGAGAGAGCATGATGATCGAAGTTCGCGACCTCAACGTCACGTTCACATCCGGCAAACGGCAAAACCATGTCGTCAAGGATATCAGCTTCAGCGTCGCGCGTGGGGAAACTCTGGGTATCGTCGGTGAGTCCGGCTGCGGCAAGTCCACCGTCTTGCGATGCCTGTCGGGCATGGAAAAAGGCTGGTCGGGAGAAATCGCGCTCGCTGGTCGCATGGTCGGCAAGTCGAGAAACCTTGACGACCTCAAATGCGCTCAGATGGTGTTCCAGGATCCTTACGGTTCGCTGCACCCGCGCCACCGGATCGGCACGGCCCTCGCCGAACCTTTGCGGGCTATGGGCAGGCAGGAGATCTGGCAAACCGTGGAACGTTCTCTGCGCCAGGTCGGTCTGCCGGCCGCATTGGCAAACCGGTTTCCCCACGAACTTTCCGGCGGCCAGCGCCAGCGCGTGGCCATTGCAAGGGCGCTGATCCTATCGCCGCCGATCCTGCTCCTCGATGAACCGACTTCGGCGCTCGATGTGTCGATACAGGCCGAAATCCTGAACCTGCTGGCGGACCAGCGCGACGAGATGGGACTGACCTACGTGCTCGTCAGCCACGATCTGGCGGTGATCGCCCATATGTGCGATCGCGTGCTGATCATGAAGGATGGCCGGTTCATCGATGAGCTCTCGAAAGACGATTTGCAGGACGGGAAAACGCATGACGAATATGCGCGTGAGCTATTCGAAGCGACTTTCATCTGACACTCGTATTTTGGGAGGACGTGACCGAGGCAATCTCGCGCCTCGCAGATCTTGGCGAGCTCAGTAACTGATCAGCGAATAGGGCGCATCATTCGATCCGAAGTGAGGCTGGACCCCGAGCAGCGGGGCTGCCCGACCAATGATTTCCTTCACCATCGGCGCGGCTGTGGAGGCTGCCGTCCGTCCGCCATGCTCACCGGTTTTCGGGGCGTCGATGATCGCAAGGACCATATATTTCGGCTTGTCCATTGGAAAAGCCGCAACAAAGGCGTTGAAGTTCAGGTCGCTTGCGTAACGCCCATTGACGACCTTGTCGGCTGTCCCGGTTTTGCCGCCGACATTGAAGCCCTCGACCTGGGCGGCACGGCCTGAACCCTTAAGCCCATTCCAGCTGAAGAGATAGCGCATATCGGCACTTGTGCTTTGCTTGACCACGGTTTTCGCCAGCGTTGCAGCTTGTTCGGGCGACCGTGGCAGGAAAGTTGGCGGAATGAGATTGCCGCCATTGATGAGAGATGCGGCGGCGGACGCCGTCTGCAACGGGGTCGTGGCGACGCCGTGACCGAAGGAGATCGTGACCGAATTGATCTTCTTCCATGTGCGTGGCTGCGTGGGCGTTGCGACGCCCGGCATCTCCGTCTCCACCTTCGACAAAAGTCCGAGCTTGGTCAGGAACTGTTGATGTCCCTCAATGCCGACCATGTCCGCGACCGCCGCGGTGCCGATATTGGACGAATACTGAAAGACCTCCGGGATCGATAGTGGCCTGTGCTTGCCTTTGAAGTCCTTGATCGTGAAGCCGCCCATCCGGATCGGACGCGATGCATCGACGACGGAGTTGAGAGTGATCTTTTCCGCATCGAGGCCCATCGCCAAGGTGAAGCTCTTGAAGGTCGAGCCCATCTCGAATGTCGCATTGCTGATCCGGTTGAACCAGCCTTTCTCGTAATCCTTGTCCACGCTGCCGTCCGCCAATGTGCGTGATGGCTCGTTCGGATCATAATCCGGCACCGAGGCCATCGCCAGGACCTCGCCCGTCTCGACGTCGAGAACGAGTGCGCCGGCGGCTTCCGCCTGATAAGCGTTCATCGCTTTGGCGGCGACTTCCCGGGCGAGGTTCTGGACGCGGATGTCGATCGATAGGCTGACGGGTTCAAGCGGAACTCCGGATGTCAGCCCCACAGCCCTCAGATCGGCCAGACCCTGCTGGTCGAGATACCGCTCCATGCCGGCCAGTCCTTGATTGTCGACATTGACGTGACCAAGGATATGCGACGCAGCGCGCCCGCCAGGATAGAAGCGACGTTTTTCCGGTCTGAACCCTATGCCAGGAAGGCCGAGGGCAAGGATATCAGCTTGCTGCCTCGGCGTGAGCTGGCGCCGCAGCCACTGGAAGCCGCTGTCCATCTTGAGCTTCTTGTGGGTCTCCCTCCAATCCAGGCTCGGAATGACGACGGCGAGTTTCTCCACCACTTCGTCGGCGTCGATGATGCGACGGGGGTCCGCGTAGAGGGAAACCATTTTCAGGTCGGTAGCCAGAAGCTGGCCATTGCGATCGACGATGTCGGGCCGGGAGGCAACGCCGTTGGGATTGCCAAGCGAGCTGGTGGTGGGCTCCTCGGCAAGTCCGTATTGGACAAGACGACCGCCGATCAGAATAAACCCGCAGACGAAGGCGCCGATCAGAATGCCTAACCGTTGCCTTGTCTTGCCACTCCGCATCTTTCTCGTGCCCGGGATCCTTTCGTCAACGCCGATCCTCTGACGTTCGACGAGGATATGGGATCGACTTTTAATCTTCAGAATTCGGGAGATGATGGTCATTGAGCTGATCCAGAACAGGCGGCGGAAGTCGAAGAAGCACTTCCGAAAACGCGGTGCGTTTTCCGGCCTGTTTCTCCTGGGGCAACTGCTGACTAGATTTGCGTGGAATTATTTAACAGTTCGTTAACCGTCGCTTCCAGATGTGCCACGGGCATGGCCGACGGCCACGTCAAGCCGTTGTATCGATCAATCGCTGCGCGGTGAATTTGTCGGTCACCAGCATGTCGATGACGCCAACACGCAGCGCGCCCGAGATCGCCGCCGTCTTCTTCGCACCGCCGGCCAGCGCGATAACGCGATCCACCCGCGCAAGATCCTCGAGCGGAAGGCCGATGACCCGGTCATCCAGCGGCGTCTTCACCGGTTTGCCGTCCTTGTCGAAAAAGCGCAGTGAAATGTCACCAACGGCGCCGGCCTCGGCGAGATCGGCAAGCTCCCGTGACGAAAAGATGTTGCCCGAACGAGCAAGCAATTCGGACGGCTCCACGGCGCCGATGCCGACAATGGCGAGCGTGATACTGCCGAACAAATCCATGGTCTCGCGGACGAAGGGATCTGACTGCATCAGGAGCCTGGCTTCCCTCGATGTCGTCACGCCCTGTACGGGAAGCAGCTTGGGTTCGGCTCCGGTGAGGCGTGCAAGGCGCGTCGTAAGCTGCGTGGCATGTGTCTGCACCGAAGGGTCGCCCATGCCGCCGAGGGTTTGCACAACGTATTTTACCTGGGCGCTTTTCTGCGGATGGATGTTTTCGACCATCTTGAAGATGGTCTGGCTCCAGCTCGAAACCCCGACGATCTCGCCAGGTGCAAGTGTGATCTCGAGAAGATGGGCTGCGGCTTCACCGATCCGGGCCATGATGGCGCCGTCCCGGTCCTCGCTGCACTCGACGACAATTGCTTCGGGAAGGTCGAACTTTTGACGCAGGGCTCCTTCGAGCTCACTGTAAGTGCCGACCGGCGGGATGACGCTGGTGCGAACAATGTCCTCGGCCTCGGCCCTCTTCAGCATTCGCGAGACCGTCGCCTGGGAAAGCCGCAGATGCTGCGCGATCTCCGCCTGCCGCCGCCCTTCGATGTGGTACATCTGGGCAACCCTGGAGATCAGGCGGAGTTCGTTGAGACGGGACATGGGCGATACCGGCTTGAATTTTTATTCACATTTAACCGGTGTCGGTCGCGACGTCGAGCGGGCCAGCGCATCATTCCATGTATTGAGAAGTCCGGTGCGATCGATCTCTTCGGGGCGGATCACTGTGGTGCTTCTCGGGAGTGCTTCGATCGCGTTGAGATCCTTCCACAGGCCGAGCGAAAGCCCGGCGAGATAGGCGGCGCCGAGAGCGGAAGCCTCCGGCGCCTCGCACTGGATGACGGCATGTTCGATCAGGTTCGACACGCATTGCATCAGGAAGCGGTTCTGGCTCGGGCCGCCGTCGACATAAAGAGCGCCGAGCTTGCCGCCGCTCTGGGCGCGCATGGCGGCGATCACGTCATGCACCTGGCAGGCGATCGAATCCGTCACTGAGCGGGCCATCTGGGCGCGGGTCGTGGAAAAGTTGATCTGGGCGAAGAGCGCACGGGCGTCGGAATTCCAGTAGGGGGCGCCGAGGCCGACGAAGGCCGGCACGAATCCCGGTCCGCCCGGCTCAGCCGTCGCCGCAAGGTCGACGAGGGCTGCGACATCGGGAAGGCCCAGAATGTCGGCCATCCACGGAAGGCTTGCTGCCGAAACGAGAATGTTGCCCTCGAAGGCGAAGGTCGGCACGCCGGCGATCCGCCAGGCGACCGTCGTGGTTATCCCGTTTTGCGGCGCGATGAAGCGCGGCAATGTCGTCATGACGGAGGAGCCGGTTCCGAACGTTACCTTGCCATCGCCCGGCTTGAAGGCCCCATGACCGAAGAGCGCCGCATGGCTGTCGCCAATAGCAGATCGGATCGGCGTGCCGTCCGGGATGCCGGGAAGGCCGCGCGTCGTGCCGAAATCGGCAGAACTGTCGAGCACTTCCGGCAACAGGGCGATATCGACGCCGAAAATCTGGCCGAGTTCCTCACTCCAGACCTGCCAATTGAGGTCGAACAACTGGCTGCGGGCGGCATTGGAGGCATCGCAGACGTGGCGGCGCCCACCCGTCAGGCAATGGATCAGCCAACTGTCGACCGTGCCGAGGCGCACACGGCGCCCGGCTGGTACGCGATCGAGCAGCCAGCGGAATTTCGATCCGGGAAACATCGGGTCGAGTGGAAGGCCGGTCAGCGTTTCCACGCGGTCGAGATGACCTTCGGCGATCAGGCGCTCGCAGTCCGGCGCTGTGCGGCGGCACTGCCAGCTCACCACCGGACCCAGTGCCTCGCCGCTCTCTGCATCCCACATCGTGACGGATTCACGCTGATTGGAAACTGCCACCGCCTCGACAGTAACGTCGGAAACTGTCTTCAGGCAGGCCTCGATTGCTTCGCAAACGGAGGCAAAGATGCGGCGGGGATCTTGCTCGACCCAGCCCGGCTGCGGATAGGAGATACCGACGGCGGCCGAGCCTCTGGCAAGCACCTCTCCGGTTTCGGAAACCAGCACTGCCTTCGAATTGGTTGTGCCCTGGTCGATCGCCAGAATAGCCCGCATCATCTTCTCCTCAAACGAACGGCCGGGGCAGATGCGCGCCCCGGTGCAATAGACCTGCTATCAGATTATTTGCGCTTGATCAGCGCCTGGGCCGCATCGGCGATCGCCGCTGGCGCCATGCCGAATTCGTCGAGGAGGAATTCGGCCGAACCTGTCGGCGCATAGATGCCGGGAACACCAAGACGCTTCATCGGTACGGGCGCGTTGTCGACGACCACTTCGGCGATGGCGGAACCGAGGCCGCCGAAGATCGAATGCTCTTCCGCCGTCACGATCGCGCCAGTCTCGTTGGCCGCCGCAATGATGGCGGCCTCGTCGATCGGGCGAACGGTCGCCATGTTGAGCACGCGCGCCTTTATGCCGCGCCCGGCCAGGATTTCGGCGGCCTTCATCATGCGGTGGGTCAGCGTGCCGTTGGCAATCAGCGTGACATCAGAGCCTTCGCGCAGCAGGTTCGCCTTGCCGACTTCGAACCTGTGACCTTCAGGCAGCAGATCCGGAACGCCGACGCGCGAGAGGCGCAGGAAGCAGGGACCATTATAGCTTGCGGCCCACTCGACCGCGGCGGCAGTCTCGATGCGGTCGCAGGGGGCGATCACGGGCAGATTCGGCAGCACGCGCGTCCAGGCGAAATCCTCGATCGAATGATGGGTCGGGCCGAGTTCGCCGTAAGCCATGCCCGAGGAAATGCCCACGAGCTTGACGTTGGCATTGGAGTAGGAAATGTCGGCCTTGATCTGCTCGAGCGATCGGCCGGTCAGGAACGGAGAGGCGCCGCAGACATAGGGCAAGCGTCCGCCATTGGCGAGACCGGCGCCGACGCCAACCATGTTCTGTTCGGCGATGCCGACATTGACGAGGCGATCAGGGAATTTCGACTTGAAGCCGCCGAGTTTGGAGGAACCGACCGAGTCGTTGCAGACTGCGACGATGGTTTCATTCTCGGCGGCCAGGCGCTCGAGCGTCGCCGCAAAGGCATCGCGGCAGTCATAGAGCTTCGGTGGGTTTACGGGCGCGTTCATTAGAGTGCCTCCGACAGTTCTGCCAATGCGGTTTCATACTGTTCCTTGCTCGGAACCTTGTGATGCCAGTCGACGCGATCCTGCATGAAAGAGATGCCATGGCCCTTGTTGGTGTGCGCCACGATGCAATGGGGCCGGTCGGAGCGATGCTCGAGGGCGGGCACGATCGCGTGCATGTCGTTGCCGTTGATTTCGCTGACCTCCCAGCCGAAGGCCTCGAGCTTGGGGCGAAGCGGTGCGACATCGTTGGTGTCCGAGAGCGAAGCGCCCTGCTGGAACCTGTTGTGGTCGATGATCAAGGTCAGGTTGTCCAGGCGGAACTGGTATGCTGCCATGATGGCTTCCCAGTTCGAGCCTTCCTGCATCTCGCCGTCACCGGTGATGACATAGGTGTGGTATTTCGCACCTGAGAGTTTTGCCGCCTTGGCCATGCCGACAGCAACCGGCAGCCCGTGTCCGAGCGGGCCGGTATTCGTTTCGACGCCCGGCACCTTATTACAGTTCGGGTGGCCGTTCAGACGGGAATGCGGCTTCAGGAAAGTCGAGATTTCCTCTTCCGGAATGAAACCGCGCTTGGCGAGCGTGACATAGAGCGCGCAGGCCGTATGGCCCTTTGAAAGCACGAACCTGTCGCGATCGGGATGTCTGGGCTGATCGGGCCAGACGCGCAGCACCCGAAAATACAGCGCTGTGAGGAGATCGATCACCGACATCTCGCCACCGATATGGCCAGCGCCCGCCTCGTATACGGCCTGGAGGTCGCGCAGACGTATCTGGCGAGCAACACGTTCAAGTTCGGAAGGCTCCATCGTTTCCTCTCGTGCATAAATATTCACTATGTTATATTTTTGCATATGAGCGAGCTTAGTCAAGCCCCTTGTTGATTGTCTAGCCTCCGGTATCCGCAGAAAAGCCGGTTGACAGCATCTAAGCAAGTTGTTAATGAATTTTCCAGCAGGCATGAATAAATATTCTTGCTTGAGGAAATAGTGGCCGCCGGCCTTGATCTTTAGGGAGGAACGATGGTGGCGATCGACGTGAATGAACAGAGCCGGCCGTCCGGTACGTGGGTCAGCAAGCTCACGGGAGCAACCGGTCCGCTCATCGGACTGCTTTTGCTCTGCCTGTTCCTGACCTTCAGCACTGATACATTTCTCTCCGTCCGCAATGGTCTGAACATTCTCGACCAGATCACCGTGCTCGGGATCATGGCAGTCGGCATGACCTTCGTGATCCTGATCGGCGGCATCGACCTTTCGGTAGGCTCGGTCCTGGCTCTCGCGATGATGGTGATGGGCTGGACGGCGAATGTCGCCGGTCTGCCGCTCGGCCTCGGCATCGTGGCGGCGCTCATTGCCTCGATGATCAGCGGCCTTATCGTCGGCATCATGGTCACCTGGTTCAGGGTCCCCGCCTTTATCGCGACGCTCGCGATGATGTCGGCTGCGCGCGGCGTGGCAAACATGATCACCGACGGCCAGCAGATCGTGGGCTTTCCTGACTGGTTCATGATGCTGGCCATTGACCGCCATTTCGGCATCCTGACTGCAACCGTCTTCCTGATGCTGGCAGTCGTCGCGGCTGCCTGGATTTTCCTGCACTTCCGCGCAGAAGGACGCATGCTCTATGCGGTCGGCGGCAATCCCGAAGTTGCCCGTCTTGCCGGCATCAATGTCCAGCTTGTGACTATTCTTGTGTACGTGGCGAGTGCCGCGCTTGCAGGTCTTGCCGGTATCGTTCTTGCCGCCCGTCTCGACTCTGCCCAGCCGTCCAGCGGCTTCGGCTACGAACTCGACACGATCGCAGCGGTCGTTATCGGCGGAACATCACTGTCGGGCGGTGCCGGCGGCATCGGTGGCACGCTGATCGGCGTCCTGATCATCGGTGTGCTGCGCAACGGCCTCAACCTGCTCAACGTCTCACCCTTCCTGCAGCAGGTCATCATCGGTGTCGTGATCGTTCTCGCGGTCGGCGCCGAGACAATCCGCAAGCGGCGCGCTGTCTGAACATCAGGCCCGCAGGTGATGCGGGCCGCCTGAAATTCCTCTCCGAAAGGTTTGGAGCGGATCTATTGCCCGAGGGGGAGGATACCCAAGGGTTCACTAACAACGGAGGAACTGACATGAAATTTGCGCGCACTCTGCTCGCGTCTGCTGCCCTGCTTGGTCTCAGCCTCGGATCCGTTCACGCGGCCGAAGTCAAGAAGCTTGGCCTTGCCGTCGCAAACCTGCAGGCAAACTTCTTCAACCAGATCAAGCAGTCGGTTGAAGACGAAGCCAAGAAGCGGGGCATCGAGGTCGTTACCGTCGACGCCAAGGGCGACGGCCCGACGCAGGTCAACCAGATCCAGGACCTTCTGACCCAGAACATCGACGCTCTCATCTATATCCCGGCTGGTGCAGCCGCGGCTACCGTTCCGGTGAAGCTTGCAAAGCAGGCCGGCATCCCGGTCGTCAACGTCGACCGCAATGCCGAAGGTGCTCCGGGCGACACGTTCCTGGCGACGGACTCCGTTGCCTCCGCCAAGGCGGTTTGCGACTACATCCTCAAGGAAGCCGGCGGCAAGGGCAAGATGGTCATCATCCACGGCCAGAAGGGCACCACGCCCGAGCTTGATCGTTCCAAGGGCTGCGCGGAATCCCTGAAGGCCAATCCGGACGTCAAGGTTGTTGCCGAACAGTATTCCAACAACTGGTTCCAGGACGAAGGCTTCCAGATCATGCAGAACATGCTGCAGGCCAATCCGGATGTCACGATCGTCTTCGCTCAGGCAGACGCGCTGGCGCTTGGTGCCGCCCAGGCAATCAAGGTTGCAAACCCTTCGCAGAAGATCGTCGTTGGCGGTTTCGATGGTGATACTGCCGCCCTCGAAGCTCTCAGCAAGGGTGTCTTCGATGTGACGGCCACGCAGCAGACCCAGAAGATGGGCCGCGAAGCCGTCGCTAACGCCATCAAGCTTGTCGCTGGCGAGAAGGTTCCGCCGGTTCAGCTTCTCGATGCGACGCTGACGACCAAGGAAAACGTAGCAGGCTTCATCGCCAACCATCCTTAATCAGCCGAAATCTCGAGGAGGTGTGCTGTGACCGAGCCGGTTCTTTCCCTGAGGGGCATATCCAAGCGCTACGGACCGCTCCAGGTGCTGAAAAATGTGGACCTGGACGTCTATCCCGGCGAGGTGGTGGCACTTCTCGGTGAAAACGGCGCCGGCAAGTCGACGCTGTCAGGCATCATTGCCGGATCACGCACACCTTCCGAGGGCTCGATGACATGGCTGGGGCAGCCTTATGCCCCGGCCGCTCCGCGCGAGGCGATCGACAAGGGCGTCGTGCTGATCCATCAGGAACTGCAGCTTTTGCCGCATCTTTCCATCGCCGAAAATGTCTTTATCGGCCGATGGCCCATGAAGAATGGCGTCGTCGACCGCACCCAGATGGTCCGCCGTGCTCAGGAGCAACTTGCCCGGCTGAACCTGCACATTCCCGCGACCCGAAAGGTTGCCGGCCTTTCGACCGCCAATCAGCAGCTGATCGAGATTGCCAAGGCGCTGGCGCTCAACGCAAAACTCCTGATCCTCGACGAGCCGACCGCAGCCCTTGGCGGCGCGGAGACGGAGGCCTTGTTCGAGCAGGTCCGCAAGCTCCGCTCCGAGGGTGTCGGGATCATCTACATATCCCACCGCATGGAAGAGATCAAAAAGATCACCGACCGTATCGTCGTGCTTCGCGATGGAGAGCGCGTCCATGAATTTGCCGACAGCGCGACGCCGGTGCGCACGATCGTCGAAAGCATGGTCGGCCGCTCGCTCGATCGCATGTTTCCGACCCTTCCCGAGCCGACGAGCAGGCCCGTGCTTGAGGTATCGGGCCTGACGTCGCCGGACGATTCCTTCCGGGATGTGAGTTTCGACGTTCATGCCGGCGAGATCCTCGGCATCGCCGGCCTCGTCGGCGCCGGTCGCACCGAGCTCGTGCGAGCGATTTCCGGTGCCGACCCAATCAGCGCCGGCTCGATCAGGCTGGAAGGCGAAGCGCTGAAGCTGCGCAGCCCTGCGGATGCGATCGCCAAGGGCATCGTGATGGTGCCCGAGGACCGCAAGGACCAGGGCCTCGTGGTTGCACATAAGATCAGCGAGAACATCATCTATGCCAATCTCGACAAGCTTGGCGGGCGCTGGCTCACCTCGGGCGTCAAACGCGTTTTCGCCGAAAAGGCGGTAACGAAATTCGGCGTGAAGGGGCGCGCAGAGCAATTCGCTTCCGATCTCTCGGGCGGCAACCAGCAGAAGGTCGTCATCGCCAAATGGCTGATGCGCGATCCCAAGGTCGTGGTGCTGGACGAGCCCACCCGTGGCATCGATGTCGGAGCCCGCGCCGGCATCTACGACATCATCGTCAACCTCGCCAAACAGGGTGTTGCGGTCATCGTCGTGAGCTCCGACCTCGAGGAGGTTCTCGGCGTGTCGAACCGCATTCTCGTGCTGGCGCAGGGCAAGCAGGCAGGCATTCTGAAGCGTGACGAGGCAAACGACGTCTCGGTCATGGAACTCGCGACAATCTAGACAAAGACAGAAAGGAAGAGCGGTGTCCGACATCTCTCTGAACGCACCAAAACTATTCGATCTCAGCGGTCAGGTTGCCATCGTGACGGGCGCCGGCAGCGGCATCGGGCAAAGGATCGCGATTGGTCTTGCCCAGTGCGGCGCCGATGTAGCGCTTCTCGATCGCCGCACCGATGACGGCCTTGCCACCACTGCCAGCCATATCCGGGCTGCCGGCCGCCGCTCGATCGAGATTGCCGCCGATGTCACCAGCAAGTCGTCTCTGGCGGATGCGGTCGCCCGCACTGAAGCCGATTTCGGGGCTCTCTCGCTTGCCGTCAATGCGGCCGGAATCGCCAACGCCAATCCCGCCGAGGAGATGGAAGAGGGCCAGTATCAGACGCTGATGGACATCAACCTGAAGGGTGTCTTCCTGTCCTGCCAGGCCGAAGCGCGGGCCATGTTGAAGAATGGCCGCGGGTCGATCGTCAACATCGCCTCCATGTCGGGCGTTATAGTCAATCGCGGTTTGAGCCAGGCCCACTACAATGCCTCGAAAGCGGGCGTGATCCATATGTCGAAGTCGTTCGCCATGGAGTGGGTCGGGCGCGGCATCCGCGTCAACACGATTTCGCCGGGCTATACCGCAACGCCGATGAACACCCGGCCGGAGATGGTACATCAGACCAAGCTCTTCGAAGAGCAGACGCCGATGCAGCGCATGGCCGGTGTCGATGAGATGGTCGGTCCGGCGGTCTTCCTGCTTTCGAATGCCGCAAGTTTCGTGACGGGCGTCGATCTGCTCGTCGACGGCGGCTTCTGCTGCTGGTGATACGATGCGCAAGCTGATCGCAGGCAACTGGAAAATGAACGGTCTCATCTCCTCCCAAGCTGAGATCGAGGCGCTGAAGGGACTAACGGGCGGTGCGACGTGCGATATCGTCGTCTGCCCGCCCCTCACGCTGATCGATCGCGCGGTGGAGCGGGTCAGGGATTCGAACCTGGCCATCGGCGCACAGGATTGCCATGCGCAGCAGTCAGGTGCGCATACGGGCGATGTCTCTGCTGAAATGCTTGCCGATGTCGGCGCGCGCTATGTCATCCTCGGGCATTCCGAGCGCCGTGTGTCTCACGGCGAAGATGATGAAATTGTCCTTGCAAAGGCGGTTGCCGCTCATCGGGCGGGCCTGATCGCGATCGTGTGCGTCGGTGAAACGCGGCACGAGCGTGATGAAGGGCGGGCGATCGAAGTTGTTGGCGGACAGCTCAGAGAATCCGTTCCCGAGGGAGCAACGAGCGCCAATCTCGTCATCGCCTACGAACCCGTATGGGCGATAGGAACCGGGCTGGTGCCGACCAACGAACAGATTGAGGAGGTCCATGCCGCGATCCGGCAGATGCTCGAAGAGCGGCTGGGCGATGACGGCCATTCGGTCAGGATCCTCTATGGCGGTTCGGTCAAGGCATCCAATGCCGAGGCGATTTTCGGGCTTCGCAATGTGGATGGAGCGCTGGTCGGCGGTGCTTCGCTGAAGGCATCGGAATTTGCCGGGATCATTTCTGCAGCCGTTTGAAGTCTGGTGAGGAGGCAAGTGTCGCCGGTTTGCAAAACGGCGCTCACGCGGGCTCCAGTGAAAGGATAAAGAGAATGCAACGCTTCGAAAACAAGACCGTGGTCATTACGGGTGCAAGCCGCGGTATCGGTGCGGCGATTGCCAAACGCTTCGCGCGCGAGGGCGCCAATCTCGTGGTCTCCGCCAACGAGGAAAGTGTGCATGGCGTTGCCGAGCAGATCAAGGCCGACGGCGGAAAGGCGATCTCCTTTGTTGGCGACGTTACCGACAAGGCAAGCGTCAAAGCTCTCTATGACGCCGCTGAGGAGGCCTTCGGCGCTGTCGACGTCTCAATCCAGAATGCCGGTGTCATCACCATCGCCCGCATCGAGGACATGACCGAGGGCGAGTGGGACAAGGTCATGGCGGTCAATACCAAGGGCGTGTTCCTCTGTGCCCAGGAAGCGATCGCTCGCATGCGCAAACATGGTCGCGGCGGACGTATCATCAACACGGCTTCCGGCCAGGCACGCGATGGCTTCATCTATACGCCGCATTATGCTGCCTCGAAGATGGGCGTCGTCGGCATCACCCAAAGCCTTGCCAAGGAAGTCGCGACCGACGGCATCACCGTCAACGCCTTCTGCCCGGGCATAATCGAAACCGACATGTGGGCCTATAACGACCAGGCATGGGGCAAGCTGCTCGGCAACTACGCACCCGGCGAGCTCATGAAAGAATGGGTCGAAGGCATCCCGATGAAGCGCGCCGGATCGGGCGAAGACGTCGCCGGCCTAGTCACTTTTCTTGCAAGCGATGACGCGGCCTATATCACCGGCCAGACCATCAATGTCGATGGCGGGCTGATCATGTCCTAGCGCTGTTCGACAATAGGAAACGGTGCTTTCATCACCGAGAGGCAATTCTCGCGACGTGATCTGTACCCAACCTCTTGCAGAACAAGCCATTCGTCATTTACATAAGCAGTGTTCTCAGGGCGGGGTGCAATTCCCCACCGGCGGTATCGAGGCAACTCGGAGCCCGCGAGCGCCTTCGTGAAAGCGAAGGGTCAGCAGATCCGGTGAGATGCCGGAGCCGACGGTCACAGTCCGGATGGAAGAGAGCAACGCAGAGGACGCCGCTCGGCATGCGGCGTTTCATATGCTTGTTCGCCCAAGGGATAATGGTGGCTTTTGACAGGCCATGAATGCCGCTCACGCGGCTAACCCTTGAAAGGCAGAGAAATGGCAATTTCCAAGATAGAAGATGCGATCGCCGCGATTGCGCGGGGCGAGATCGTGGTTGTCGTCGACGACCGCGATCGGGAAAACGAGGGCGACCTCGTCATTGCATCCGAAGCGATCACCCCGCAGGCAATCGCCTTCATGATGAATTATGCCCGTGGCCTCATCTGCGTGGCCATGGAAGGTGAGCGGTTGGACGAACTGCAGATCCCGCAGATGGTCCCCAACAATACCGAACTCCTGAAGACGGCGTTCACCGTCTCGGTTGACTATATCCCTGAAACGACAACCGGTATTTCAGCCGCTGACCGCGCCGCAACCGTTCGCGCGCTCATCGGCGAGGATTCCCGCCCTGAGGATTTTGCGCGGCCCGGTCATATCTTCCCGCTGCGTGCGCATCCGAACGGCGTGCTTTCGCGTCCGGGCCATACGGAGGCGGCTGTGGACCTCGCAAGGCTGGCTGGCCTGTCACCCTCGGGTGTCATCTGTGAAGTGGCCAATGATGATGGCACGATGGCGCGTCTGCCGGAGCTTGAGCAGTTTGCCGAGCGGCACGGCCTTCACTTGATCACCATCGAGGATCTCATTGCCTATCGGGGCGTGAGCGCGGCTGGTAGGGCTGCCTAGCTGCCGGTTGAGCAGTAAGCAGAGCGAGCTCAGTCGGCTCAAGGAAGGCCCGAACATTCGGGCCTTCGATATTTTCCAACCCGTCAGACGACGAGTGCCAGCACCGGCCCCTGATCGTCCGCCTTGCCTTCCGGTTCCTGGTCAGCCGTGGCTTGCTGCGTGTCAGAGGCCAGCAGATTGAGCTCCCGACGTTCTTTCTCCGATACGATCGCGAGATCGATGACCTTCTGCAGATTGGCGGCGTGGCGGAAGGTGGGATCGTCCTGCTTGCCGGTCCTGACGGCTTCTGCAAAGCGCTGATAATTGGTCAGCACTGCCGGCACTTCGATATCACGCCAGGTGGCGCTTTCAATGTCGTCGCCGAAGCAGCCGCGAAGATCCGAACCATCCGGGCGGTGGATGACTTCGAGGCTGCCTTTTTCGCCATAGATGCGCAGCTTCAGCTCGTTCAGATGGCCGGTCGCCCAGCGGGTCGCATGAATGACGCCGAGCGCGCCATTGGTGAAATCGACCGACATGGTGAAGCTGTCATTGGCATCGAGCATGTACTCGCCAATCTGCCCGCCGGGTGCCTTGTTGAAGGTCTTCAGCCGCGCAAAGACGTGATCGATGTCAGTCGCCGCACCATAGGCGGCAAAATCCAGGATATGGATGCCGACATCCCCGAGCACGCCGTTCGATCCGTGGCCGGTAGACAAACGCCAGAGCCAGCGCGATTCCGTGCGCCAGTCGCCCCAGGCCCGCGATACCAGCCAGCTTTGCAGATAGGACGCTTCCACATGACGAATAGTGCCGAGTTCGCCGGCCAGTACCATCTCGCGGGCGCGCTGCAGCGGTGCGACATTGCGATAGGTAAGGTTCACCATGTTGATGACGCCGGCGGCCTCCGCGGCTTCCGTCATTTCCAAGGCATGCGCATAGTTTTCCGCCAGCGGCTTCTCGCAAAAGACGTGCTTGCCGGCGGCGATCAGCGCGAGGCTTGTCGCGTGGTGGACGCGGTCAGGCGTTACATTTGTGGCTGCGTCGAATTCGCCCCAGGCGATCGCCTCGTCGAGCGTGCTGAGGCGTTTTTCGATGTTGAAATGATCGGCGAACTCATCGAGCCGCGCCCGATCCGTATCGACGGCGCCGACCACCTCGACACCGTCGATGGCGAGGAAGTTGGCAACCTGGTTTTTGGCCATCATGCCCGTACCAAGAACGAGTAGACGCATTTCTATTCTCCTCAGCGGTAACCGGCTTCGCCGGCCTGATGCAGTCTCGGGCCGCGTTCGACGATCGGCTCCAGTGCTTTTTCTACCGGCACATTTGGAGCATCGGTGATGCTCTTCAGATCGCCTTGCGGGTTATAGGCCCACTTCACGCCATTGATCAGCACCTTCTGCACCGTTGCATCGTGATAGGTCGGGTAGGTTTCGTGGCCAGGACGGAAATAGAAGATATTGCCGGCGCCACGCCGCCAGGTCAGGCCCGAGCGGAAGACTTCGCCGCCCTGGAACCAGGAGATGAACACCGTCTCCAGCGGCTCCGGCACGGAAAACTGCTCGCCGTACATTTCCTCGTTTTCAAGTTCGAAATGCTCGCCGATACCGGCTGCGATCGGATGGCGCTGGTTGATCGTCCACAACCGCTCGCGTTCACCGGCCTCGCGCCACTTGAGTGCGCAGGGAGTGCCCATCAGCCGCTTGAAGATCTTCGAGAAATGGCCGGAATGCAGCACCAAAAGGCCCATGCCTTCCCAGACCCGCTTGGCGACGCGCTCCACGACGACGTCGGAGACAGCACCATGATCCTTGTGACCCCACCAGGTCAGGACATCGGTCTCGGCAAGCCGGGCTTCGGTGAGGCCATGCTCGGGCTCCTGGAGTGTCGCCGTCGTCGCCGAAATCGCCGGATCCGTGTTCAGCGCCTTGGCGATGGTCGTGTGCATGCCTTCAGGGTAGATGCCCCGGACGATCTCATTGGTTGTCTCATGGATGTTCTCTCCCCATACGACGGTGCGAATGGCCATGACTATGCTCCTTTGCAGCATGTAGCGGACCGGAACCGATGGGAGGCGGTCAGATCCTGTTGGTTTGATGGGTTGTTCAGGCAGCGCCCTTGAAAGGAACCCTTTCGAGCGCGCGTCCGGATTGGTCGAAGCTGTGAATGCGGCCGTTGATCGGCGATACGCCCAATTGTTGGCCGGGCTGATGGCTGGACACGCCGGTTTCTCGAACGATGAGCGGCTCTGCAGAGCCGATGTCGAGGTAGACGAAACTGTCCGAGCCGAGGATTTCGGAATGGATGACGGTACCGGTCCACGCTGGGGCCTGATCGGCGAATTCGATATGTTCGGCCCTGACCCCGATCGTGTGGGCATTATAGGGTGCTGCAAACGGACCGGAGAGAAAGTTCATCTTCGGCGAGCCGATGAAACCGGCAACGAAGATCGAATTCGGGGTCTCGTAGAGTTCGATCGGTGTTCCGACCTGTTCGACAACGCCATCGCGCAAGACACAGATCCGGTCGGCCAAGGTCATGGCCTCGACCTGATCATGGGTGACATAGATCATCGTCGTGTCATGCATGCCGCGGTGAAGCTTGGCGATCTCCAACCTTGTGGCAACGCGCAATGCAGCATCGAGGTTCGACAATGGCTCATCGAAGAGGAAGACCTTCGGGTCACGAACGATCGCGCGGCCGATGGCGACGCGCTGGCGCTGACCGCCCGAAAGCTGGCGCGGCAGCCGCTCCAGATAGGGTGAGAGCTGCAGCATGCCGGCCGCCTGTTCGACGCGCGCCTTGCATTCTTCCCTGGTCCGGCCGGAGAGCTTCATGCCGAAGGCCATGTTCTCGTAGACCGACATGTGCGGATAGAGCGCGTAGGACTGGAAGACCATGGCGATGCCGCGCTTCGACGGGGAAAGACGATTGACCGGCTCGCCATCGAAGGAGAGCGTGCCTGACGTTATGTCCTCAAGTCCCGAGATCAGGCGCAGCAAGGTGGACTTGCCGCAGCCGGACGGGCCGACGAAGACCATGAATTCGCCCTTGCGAATGTCCATGCTGACGCCCTTGATGACTTCAAACGCGCCGAAGCTCTTGCGGATATTATCGAGTCTAATCTGTGCCATGTCGCGCTTTCCTCAGCCTTTGACGCCGCCGGCCGTCAGCCCGGAAATGATCCGGCGTTGAAAAATAAGAACAAGGATGACGACGGGCACGGTGACGATGACCGATGCCGCCATGATATTGCCCCAGGGGATTTCGAACTGACTGCCGCCTGAAAGCAGAGCGATCGCCACCGGCACTGTCCGCTGCGCATCCGATGAGGTGAAAGTCAGAGCGAACAGAAACTCGTTCCAGGCCGTGATGAAGGCGAGCAGGCCGGTGGTGACGAGCGCTGGCCACATCAGTGGCATGAACACCTGCGTGATGATGACCCAGGGGGAGGCGCCATCGACGATGGCCGCCTCTTCGATCTCGATCGGCAGATCCCGCATGAAGGTCGTCAGCACCCAGACCGTGAAAGGCAGCGTGAAGATCATGTAGGAGAAGATCAATGCGAAGGGGGTATTGAAGATGCCGATCCAGCGGATGAGCTCGAAAAGCCCCGCCAGGACGGCGATCTGCGGAAACATCGAGACGGACAGGATGGTCAGCATCAGGAGCGCTCGGCCCCGGAAATGCACACGGGCAAGTGCGTAGGATGCGGTCACGGCGAGCAGCAGAGAGGCGGCAACCACGAGGCAGGCAATGAGCAGCGAATTGCCGAGGCTGCGGATGAAGCTTCCCGTCGTCAGCACGCCTGCATAGTTTTCCAGCGAGATCGAACTTGGCCAGTAGGTGACCTCGAAAAGGGCGGTGCCGGCTTTGAAGCTCGTCAGGATCGCATAGTAGAACGGGAAGACTGCGATGACGACGATGACGGCGACCAGCAGATAGAACAGGGTATTCTTGGTGGCTGTGAGCAGCATCAGTGTTCGCGCCCCCCGAGTTTGACGCGGCCGAGCCATATGTAGAGCACGGTGACCGAGGCAATGATGAGAAACAGAACGGTGGAGGCGGTCGCGCCATAGGCGAACTTGTCGAAATCGAAGAGGTTCTCGCGCGCCATCACCGACATGGTCTTGGTCTGGGCGTTGTTCGGCGTCAGCACGTAGATGAGATCGAAGATGCGCATGGCGTCGAGCATGCGGAAGATTACGGCAACCATGATGGCCGGACGTATCAGCGGCAGGGTCAGACGCCAGAACACTTTGACGGGATTGATGCCGTCGATCTTGGCAGCCTCGTAGATGTCGGCTGGAACCATTTGCAGGGCTGCGAGGATCAACAACGCCATGAACGGCGTCGTCTTCCAGACGTCGACGATCAGCACGGCAATCATCGCGGTATTGGGATCCGCCGTCCAAGCGATTTTCTGACTGATGAGCCCGAGGCCGAGAAACATGTCGTTGAGGATGCCGAACTGGTCGTTGAGCATCCAGGCCCACATCTTGGCGGAAACGATGGTCGGGATCGCCCAAGGGATGAGGATGGCGGCGCGCACGATGCCGCGGCCAACGAATTGTGCGTTCAACACAAGAGCGACGATGAGGCCGAGCGCGGTTTCGATCGTCACCGACAGCAGCGTGAATTTTGCCGTGTTCCAGACCGCGCCCCACCAGGCGGGATCGGCCAGCAGTCCTCTATAGATCGTGCGGCCGCTCTTCAGGGTGACCCAGGAAAGATAGTTGTCGAAGCCGATGAACTTGGCATCGCCGAGGTTCGTCAGCGACGCGTCGGTGAAGCTGAAGTATATGGTGCGGAACAGCGGCCAGCCGGCAACGATGGCCAGGATCAGCAGGGTCGGAGCCAGGAAGATCCAGGCGGACCGGACGCGTTCTGCGCTCAGATCCGAAGAGATCGCTTTTGTGTGCGCGCCCGTGCTCAGATTTTGGGAGACTGCAACTTCACTCATGGAATATCCGCTTCACGAGACAATCGACGACGGCGTTATCGGAAGCGGCAGCGGCGGGAAATCCGACGCTGCCGCCTCGATCGGTTACCAGCCGCTGCCTTGCAGCGTCGTCAGATCGGCTTCGAGAAGCTCTAGGTTTTCTTCGGCTGTCCCGCTGCCGGAGAGCGTATTGTGGACGGCAGTCCAGAACTTGGCGGAAACCTCGTTATACTTGACCTTGGCAACAGCCGACGGCCGCGGCACGGCGTTCTCGAAGATCGGCTTCCAGTTCGGCATGAAAGGCTGCGCGGCGGCAATATCCTTGTCGTCATAGAGCGCCGATAGGGTCGGCAGGTTTGAAAGTTCGATAGCGCGCTGCTTCTGGCTATCCTTCGAGGTCAGGAACTTGACGAGTTCGATCGCCGCATCCGGGTTCTTCGAATATTTCGAGACGGCGAGGTTCCAGCCGCCGAGCGTCGAGGAGGGCTTGTCGCCTTCTGCGGCAACGGGAAGCGTCGTCACGTCGAACTTCCCTTTGACCGGGCTGTCGGCGCCGTTGCCCAGCGCATAGGCGTAGGGCCAGTTACGCATGAAGACGGAGTTGCCGGTCTGCCAGACGCCGCGGGATTCTTCTTCCTGATAGGCAAGCACGCCGCTCGGCGAAATCGTGCCGATCCAGCCCTTGGCGCGATTGAGTGCTGCCGCAGCCTTCTCGTTGTTGATTGAAATCGTGCCGTCGGTCTCGATGATCTGGCCGCCGCCCGAGGACTTGACCCATTCCAGTGCATCGCAGGTCAGGCCTTCATAGGCATTGCCCTGGAAGACATAGCCCCACAGGTCCTTCTGACCGGCGGCGCGTTCCTTTTCCTGGATTTCCTTGGCGGTTGCCTCCATCTCGTCCCAGGTCTTCGGCGGCTGTTTGCCGTATTTTTCAAGAAGATCCTTGCGGTAGAAGAGGGCCGGCGCGTCCGTGTAAAGCGGCATTGCGACCAGGCGGCCATTCACGGTCTGGGAGGCAACGATCGCCGGGAAAAAGTCGCCGACGACGTCCTTGGTGGCATCCTTCAGGTCGACGAACTGGTCTGCCAACTGCGGGGCCCAGATAACATCCGTCTGGTAGACGTCGACATCTGTGTTGCCGGCTGCGAGCCAGAGCCGATACTGCGAAAACTGTTCCGTGGATGAGGACGGCATGGTGACGATCTTAACGGTATTGCCGGTGGCCTTCCCGAAGGCATCGAGCTGCTTACGGAGCAGATCGAGGTTTTTGCCGGTAGAGCTCGCTGAAATGCTGATCTCGGCGGCATAAGACGGTACCGACGCGCCGATAAGCGCAGCCGCGACAGCGGCCGCTGTGAAACGAAACTTCATTTTCTCCTCCCAAAGACCAAATTGAAATCGATTTGGCTGTGAAAACCTGTCAGAAGGTCGATACCCTGTCAAGGCGGATTCTGGGCTGCTACCGGTACTTGTTTAGCAATACAAAATGTCGTTATAAATCAATGGTGAAGTCATGAGTCGTGATTTCCTGAGCCTGGTGGCGGTCATCTAGGCGGCGAATAAAATTGAAATCGATTTGAGAAAATATAGTCGACGGCATAGAATGTGGAATTTGCGAGGCCGATGGTATAGATGCCCGGCAGCGCAGGCGATGAAAGTCTTTTCGGTCAATGAAACTCAAAGAGTTCGCAAAACAACTTGGATTATCTCCCACGACTGTCAGCCGCGCGCTCAGTGGCTATCCCGAGGTAAGCGAGGTGACGCGCGCCCGCGTCGTTCAAGAGGCCGTGCGGCTGGGCTATAGACCGAACGTCAATGCGGTCAGGCTGAAAACCGGCCGGGTTGGCGCTATTGGCGTTGTCATGGGGCGCGCCGGCGAGTTTCACTTTGCGGAATTCATGGCGGGCATGGCGGAGCGTCTTGTCAGGGAAGACACCGATATTCTGGTCATTCCGATGGCTAATCCAGAATCCGATGCAGAGATGCAGCTTTACAGGCGGCTGGCGGAAAGCCAAAGGGTGGATGCAATGATCGTGCATTCGCCTCGACCCAACGATCAGCGCATCGCTTTGTTGCATGAGTTGGGAATGCCGTTTCTCGTTCATGGCCGTTCAGATATCGACGTGCCGCACCCCTGGCTCGATATCGACAATGAAGGGGCTGTGCGCCGTGCGACTTCGCATCTGATCGATCTCGGTCATACGAGGATTGCGATGATCAATGGCCGCCAGGGTGCGACCTATGCCCTGCATCGTGACATCGGTTACCGCAGCGCCTTGCAGAGCCACGGGATCGAAGTCGATCCGCAATTGATCGCCAACGGCAATTTCACCGACGAACTCGGCTTTCGCTTTGCACGCTCATTTCTCGAGCAGCCGAAGCGGCCGACGGCATTTGTCGCCGGATCCATGATGACGGCGCTCGGCATTTATCGGGCCGCGCGTTCGCTGGGGCTGCAGGTCGGCAGCGATGTCTCGGTCATCGCTCACGATGACGTCTTTCCCTATCTGACGGCCGACAACATGGCCCCGTCTTTGTCGGCTACCCGGTCGTCGATGCGTGCGGCTGGTACGCGTTGCGCCGATCTTGTCCTCCAGCTTCTTGCGGGGCGCTCGCCGACGGAGATCCACGAATTATGGCCGGTTGAACTCATCCTGCGCGAGTCCACCGGGCCGGTGCGAGCGCTTCAGACCTGAGCGATTGACGTTTGCGAAGCATCGCTGACGTCGTCTGGTCGTCAGTTGCCTCAGGCCGAGATGATCTGGGAGGTCGAGCCGGACCGAAGTGAGCGTTGCCAGGATTGGAAGATCGGTGAAGGAAAGGCCAAAAGCTCGCTCCTCGCGGCCGCCATATTGTCAGCGTTTCACGAAGCTTTGGCTTCGAAGGCTGGCGCGAAATCGCCCAGCGATTTCGCCTTCAGGATCATGCCTTCGATATCCTGTTCGACGATCGCTTCAAGATCGGCAAAGCTGTCGATGACGTAGTAGATCGGTTGGAGGATATCGATCCGGTAGGGCGTTCTCAGCACGCTCATGAGATCGAATGGCCGAAATTCGCATGCCGTGCCTTCCATTGCCGCCTTGGCTTCGCTTGGCGATGAAACGATCCCTGCGCCGAAGCAGCGGCGGCCTTGCGGCGTATTGATCAGGCCGAACTCGACGGTAAACCAGAAGATACGGAACAGATGCCAGGAATAGCCTTTGCCAAGGCGGACGGCGGCTTCGCCGAAATGTCGCACGAAATTGGCATAGCTCTGGTTGGTCAGCATCGGACAATGGCCGAAAACTTCGTGGAACAGATCCGGCTCCTCGATGTAGTCGATATGTTCGCGACGGCGCAGGAAGGTTGCGAGCGGGAATTTGCCTTGCGACAGAAGTTCATAAAAGCGCGAGGGCGGAATGAGCGCCGGTACACCTTCCGCCCCGAAGCCGGTGGTCTCGTTCAGGCGCCTGTTCACATCGAGAAGCTGAGGCACCTTGTCGGGCTTGAGCCCCAGCATTTTAACGCCATCAAGATATTCGCGGCAGGCCGTATTGGCGAGCAGCTTCATCTGGCGCCGGTAGAGTTCGCCCCAAATTGCATCCTCTTCGGAGCTATAGTCATATAGACCATCGGTCCCGGGCAATTTTGCGGTGTAGCTGCTTTCCTTGGTCATGATCTGATCCTCCCGGGGACGGCGTCCGCGCCATTATCCCCCGGATTTGGAGGATTTTCTTTTCTTTCGTGGTGGCTGTCGCCATAATGGTGGCAAATATTCCCGAGCAGGGTGCCAAAAATGAAAGAATCTGGGAATTTTCGCCGTAAACTTCTGCAACTCGTCCAGGCCGACGGCAGCCTCTCGCTGGCAGACCTGGCGGAAAAGGCCGGCATGTCTCAGAGCTCGGCCTGGCGGAAGATCCAGGAGCTTGAGGCTGACGGTGTCATCCGCAAGCGCGTGACGCTGCTCGATCCCGGAAAACTCGATCTCAAGCTTTGCGTCATCGCGCATGTAACACTGGAAGATCATCACGAAGAGGCGGTCGCATCCTTCGCTTCGGTGGTGCTGGAGCGGCCAGAAATCATGGAGTGCTACGCCTTGTCAGGCGCCTTCGACTACATGCTGAAGATAAGGGCGAGAGACGTGGAAGGCTACGAAGCCTTCATGACCCGCTACCTCATGCGCAACCCGCATGTGCGCACGGTTGTATCGAGCTTCGTGCTGCGCGAGCTGAAATTCTCGACCGAGCTGCCGCTCTGACGCTTGGTGCCGGATCACCGCGTGCTATCGCCATGTCAATGACCCGGCATGTGTATCGGAAAGCCTTCGAATGTTTTCAGCGTGTCGAGCACGATCGAGGTCTTCACGTGCTGCACCGACTCGTGGGGTAACAGAACGTCGTTGACGAATTTCGAGAGGTCGGCGAGCCCGCGGGTCGCTACCTTCAGGTGATAGTCCATTTCACCGGTCAGCGCATAGGCTTCGAGAACTTCCGGCAATCCGTTGATCAGCTGCGAAAACCTGCGAGCATTGTCCCTGTTGTGGGTCGCAAGGGTCACGGAGATGACCACCAGCATATCCAGACCCAGCTTCTGTTGATCGAGATAGGCCCGGTAGCTGCGAATATATCCCTCGGACTCCAGTCTGGTGCGCCGGCGCGAGCATTGCGAGGGGGAAAGCGCGATCCGCTCGCCCAACTCATTGTTCGTCAACCGGCCATCTTTTTGAAGCTCCTGGAGCAGGCGTAAATCCAATCTGTCGAGCTGTTCATCCATTGCGCAAAACCTCAAGAATCCTCACGAAATGTGCATAATCTTTTCCTCCTCCGTGAAGAATGCAAGAACTTTGCATGCGTTTTGCGCCACACTTTGCATATCGAAGTCCAGTTCCCAGGAGGAGAAAATGGGCCCTTTTCCGCATGATGCGCCGCCCTCGGAAATCACCACCGACAACCCGGCCGGCACCGATGGATTCGAGTTTGTCGAATTCGCCCATCCTGAGCCGGAGAAACTGGGTGAACTCTTCACGCGCATGGGCTACGTCCCAGTCGCAAAGCACAAAACGAAAGACATCACCGTCTGGCGTCAGGGCGACATCAACTATGTCCTGAATGCAGAACCCGGCAGCCATGCCGCTCGGTTCGTCGCGGAGCATGGTCCCTGCGCTCCGTCGATGGCATGGCGCGTGGTCGACGCCAGACACGCATTCGATCACGCCGTGTCAAAAGGCGCCGTGCCCTATGAAGGCGACGACAAGGCGCTCGACGTCCCGGCGATCGTCGGTATTGGCGGCTCGCTGCTCTACTTTGTCGAGACCTATGGCGCAAAGGGATCGGCCTACGATGCCGAGTTCGATTGGCTTGGCGAGCGTAATCCGCATCCGCAGGGGATCGGTTTCTACTATCTCGACCATCTCACCCACAACGTCTTTCGTGGCAACATGGACAAGTGGTGGGATTTTTATCGAAACCTGTTCAATTTCAAACAGATTCACTTCTTCGATATCGATGGGCGTATCACCGGTCTGGTGAGCCGGGCGATCACGTCGCCCTGCGGCAAGATCCGCATTCCGCTGAATGAATCGAAGGACGACACGAGCCAGATCGAGGAATATCTGAAGAAGTACAGGGGCGAAGGCATCCAGCACATCGCCGTTGGAACGGAAGATATCTACGAGGCTACCGACGGGCTTGCCGACAATGGTCTGCGCTTCATGCCAGGCCCTCCGGAGACCTATTACGATATGTCTTATGAACGCGTGAATGGGCATAGCGAACCCGTCGAACGCATGAAGAGGCATGGCATCCTCATCGACGGCGAGGGCGTGCTGAATGGCGGCATGACGAAAATCCTTCTCCAGATCTTCTCCAAGACGGTCATCGGCCCGATCTTCTTCGAATTCATCCAGCGCAAGGGCGACGAGGGCTTCGGCGAGGGCAATTTCCGTGCTCTCTTCGAGTCGATCGAGGCCGATCAGATCAAGCGTGGTGTCATCGGGACTGCGGCGGAGTAAACTCTTGGGGCTGTCCCGCGCGTCTGAAGAGATGCGCGGCGCTGCAAGAGTTTTCGGGGGGAGGAGTTGAGCAATGGACCAGACATCGATCCAGGCTTCCGAGGGTGAAGCAGTGATTGCGAACAAGCTGAAATATATGCCGGGGTTCGGCAACGATTTCGAAACGGAGTCGCTTCCCGGCGCCTTGCCGCAAGGCCAGAACAGCCCCCAAAAATGCAATTACGGTCTCTATGCCGAGCAGCTTTCCGGCTCGCCGTTTACCGCCCCGCGCGGGACGAACGAAAGGTCCTGGCTTTATCGCATTCGCCCGAGCGTGCGCCACACAGGCCGCTTTTCGAATGTTTCCTACCCGCTCTGGAAAACCGCACCTTGCCTGGACGAACATTCGCTTCCCCTCGGGCAGCTTCGCTGGAACCCCATTCCCGCGCCGACCGAGAAACTGACGTTCCTTCAGGGCGTTCGGACAATGACGACGGCGGGCGACGTCACGACCCAGGTGGGCATGTCGGCCCATGCCTATGTCTTCAATGAGGACATGGTGGATGACTACTTCTTCAACGCCGATGGTGAACTGCTGATCGTGCCGCAGCTCGGTGCCATCAGGGTGTTCACCGAAATGGGCATCATGGATGTCGAACCCCTGGAAATATGCCTCATCCCGCGCGGCATGATGTTCAAGGTTCTGAGAGGTGGCGAACAGCCGGTCTGGCGCGGATATATATGCGAGAATTACGGCGCGAAATTCACCCTGCCGGACCGAGGTCCCATCGGCGCCAATTGCCTGGCGAATCCGCGCGATTTCAAGACACCCGTCGCCGCTTTCGAAGACAAGGAAAAGCCTTGCCGCGTTCATGTGAAGTGGTGCGGAAAATTCTATGTCACCGATATCGGTCATTCACCGCTCGACGTGGTGGCCTGGCACGGCAACTATGCGCCCTTCAAATACGATCTGCGGACGTTTTCGCCTGTTGGCGCGATCAGCTTCGATCACCCTGATCCGTCGATTTTTTCGGTGCTGACCGCCCCGACCGAAGATGCAGGCACGGCGAATGTGGATTTCGTGATCTTTCCACCGCGTTGGCTGGTGGCCGAGCACACTTTCCGTCCACCCTGGTATCACCGCAACATCATGAGCGAGTTCATGGGCCTGATCCATGGCCAATATGACGCCAAGGAGGAGGGTTTCGTCCCCGGCGGCATGAGCCTGCACAACATGATGCTCGCCCACGGGCCAGACGCACTTGCCTTTGAAAAGGCATCCAACTCCGAGCTCAAGCCGGTGAAGCTGGATCACACCATGGCTTTCATGTTTGAGACCCGGTACCCGCAGCAATTGACGAAATATGCGGCGGAGCTTGAAACATTGCAGGACAATTACCTGGAGTGCTGGGACGGCCTGGAACGCAAGTTCGATGGAACCCCCGGTATCAAGTGAGGCATCACGTAAATAGGTCAGACACCCTCCGGTACGGGAACGGGATATGAAGCTCGCGACGTTAAAAGACTCCACGAGAGATGGCCGGCTTGTCGTCGTCTCCCGCGACCTTACCCGCTGCTCCGAAGTCAGTCACATTGCCCGCACCCTGCAGGCAGCTCTTGATAATTGGGAGCAGGTGGCTCCGAGGCTCGAACAAATTGCTGAGGGCATCGAGGCAGGAGCACAGCCCACGATCCGGTTTCACGAGCACGATGCCGCATCGCCTTTGCCGCGGGCCTACCAGTGGGCCGACGGTTCTGCCTATCTCAACCATGTCGAACTGGTGCGCAAGGCGCGTGGCGCCGACATGCCGGCGAGCTTCTGGACCGATCCGCTGATGTATCAAGGTGGTTCGGACGGCTTCCTTGCGCCGCGAGATCCGATCGTGGTGGGTGACGAGAGCTACGGGATCGACATGGAGGGCGAGGTTGCCGTCATTACCGGCGACGTCGCCATGGGGTCCGGCGCGCAAGCTGCGCGCAATGCCATCCGCCTGGTAGTGCTCGTCAACGATGTGTCGCTGCGCGGCCTCATACCGGACGAACTCGCCAAGGGATTTGGTTTCTTCCAGTCCAAACCGGCATCGGCATTTTCTCCGGTCGCGGTGACACCGGATGAGCTCGGGGAGGCCTGGGATGGCGGCAAGTTGTGTCTGCCGCTGCTTGTGAGCCTGAACGGCACGGCATTCGGCAAGGCGAATGCCGGCATCGACATGGCATTTGATTTTGGCCAGCTCGTCGCGCATGCCGCCAAAACCCGCAATCTGGTGGCTGGAACGATCATCGGCTCGGGAACAGTTTCCAACAAGCTGGATGGCGGGGCGGGCAGGGCGGTCGGCGACGGAGGGGACGGCTACTCCTGCATTGCCGAGATACGGATGATCGAGACGATCGAAACCGGGGCGCCGATGACCCCATTCATGAAGTTCGGGGATCAGGTCCGCATCGAGATGAAGGATCATGCCGGCCATTCGATCTTCGGGGCGATCGAGCAGACCGTCGTGAAATATCGATAATTCCTTCAGCCGGAATCGTCCTTTGAGGAGCAAGCTGCAGTGAACAACGTCGTTCTTTATGACTACTGGAGGTCATCGGCGAGCTATCGCGTCCGCATTGCGCTCAATCTCCTGGAGATCGATTACGAAACAGTGCCGATCAACCTGCTGGAGGGAGCGCACAGGAAGCCGGAATATCTGGCACTGAACCCGCAGGGGCTCGTCCCGACATTGGTGATCGATGGGAAAATTCTGACTCAATCACTGGCAATCATCGAATATCTTTCCGAGCTTCGGCCGGAATGTGGGTTGCTGCCAGCAGATAGTTCCGATCGCCAGAAAGTGCGCGCCTTTGCATACGCGGTCGCCATGGACATCCATCCGATATGCAACACGCATGTCGTGGCGCATCTGATGACCGTAACGGACAAGAGCGACGCCCGCGAGGAATGGATGAAGCATTTCATCTCGGACGGACTTCGCAAGCTGGAGGCGATGGTCGATCCGGCCGGCGACCGGTTCAGCTTTGGACATACGCCGACGATGGCGGACCTCTGTCTGGTTCCACAGGTCTACAATGCCCGCCGCTGGGGAGTGGACATGTCCGACTTCAAGCGGATCGTCGAGATCGATGGCAAATGCGCCAAATTGCCAGCCTTCCAGGCAGCCCATCCTGACCGCGCGAAACCCTGACGCAAAGACCGGTTTGCGGGAGTGCGTGAGCACGACCGATGAGCCCACATCCCATCTCGATGTGCTCCTCGAGCCGACAGTCGGTTAAGCTTACGAACGTCCGCTCGCATAAGCGTTCTCACGCGCAGAAGAGGGGCGGACGATATCGCCGGCGTGGTGATATACTCGCTTGCGGAGGAGGTCTCGTGCTGGCCATCGAGGGGTTTGCGCGGTGACACAGGGCTTGGCCACGGCATTCCGCCGCGGCCCAGGAAGGGAAGGAGACAACGCATGAACAATGTAGCGATCCACCCAATCGTGGATTCAGGATACCGGGCGACCGATGCGTCATTTGTCGGCGGCACGCTCGTATGCAATTGCGCGAGCAATCCGGTGAAAGTCCGCGTCAAGGGCGACATTGCCCATAACCATGCCTGTGGCTGCACGAAGTGCTGGAAGCCGAAGGGCGCGGTCTTTTCAGTGGTTGCCGTGGCGCCGACTGCCAACGTCGAGGTTCTGGAGAACGGAAACAAGCTGGCGGTCGTCGATCCGTCTGCGCTCATCCAGCGCCATGCCTGCAAGGATTGCGGGGTCCACATGTACGGGCCTGTCGAGCGCGACCATGCTTTTCAGGGCCTCTCCTTCGTTCATCCAGAACGGTTCCAGGAGAAAGGCTGGGCGGCACCCGGCTTTGCCGCCTTCGTATCGTCGATCATCGAAAGCGGATACGATCCCGGCAAAATGGGCGACGTACGTTCGCGCCTCAAGGGGGTTGGGCTTGAGCCTTACGATTGCCTTTCGCCCGGCCTGATGGACCTGATCGCCACTTGGACAGCGAAAAAAGCGGGGGTTCTCGCGGCCTGATGTGGCGCAGATCCGCCGGATGCCGTCGCGATCCTCGCGGCGGTGCTCCGGCGCGAGATAGATTTCATGATATTGCACCGGGCAATTCGGCGAGTGCTCGGTATTTCACCCGTCGGCGTTCTTCGCGTGGATATGCTCCCCGCTATCATAAGCCGCGCATCCCCTGAGGAAAATATCTGCGCACATTCTCGCCCTCGAAGCGATCTCCTCGATATTCGGCGGCGGCAGCTGGCGCAGCATGGTGGCGCGTTGGGGCTCCATGATCATCATGCCGCGCAGCATGCCGCAAGCGGCGTGCGGGTCCTCGAGTTCTATCAGCCCGTGTTCCACCTGACGGCGCAGCCAGTTTTCCATCGACGCGTTGGTGCGCATGATCGCCTTGTCGTAGAAAGAGCTGGCGAGCTCGGGAAAGCGGTCGGATTCGCCGATGACGAGGCGCGTAATCGTGATCGTGTCCTGCGAAAGCGTCAGCATGCCATAGGCCATCAGCATGCGTTCCAGCCCCTGGCGGAGTTCGGCCGTTGCTAACGTGCCGGGATCGAGCGCCATGAGAAAGCGTTCCGTGCGATTCGAGACCATTTCGGAAAACAGATCTGCCTTGGTGGGGAACAGGCGATAAAGCGTCTTCGTCGAAACGCCGGCTTCCTGGGCGATTGCGGCGATGCTGACCGCGGCATAGCCATTCTCGTGAAACTGCTTGTTGGCGGCTTCGATGAGCACGCCGCGCGTATCCTCGTCACAACGCACCTGCGGCCTGCCACGTGGCTTCTTCTCGATTTCGTGATTTTGGACCATCGTGATTTTCCAAATTCTTGTTGACTTCTCTTTTTTAACTCATATTTTGGAAAATATCAAGTTTCCTAAATTGGACTTGAGCCGAATTTCAAGGCCGCAGCCGAGACGACGGCGACCTTCCACAAGGAGAGTGACGATGTCCGCCAAGAAGCTGTATGCCCTGAACAACAACGCCGCCGCGGCCGATGGGCCGGTCACCGAAACGACAGCGGAAGCCATGCCCGCGAGCCTCGATGCCGGCAAGACGCCGCGTGTCGCTGAGCCCGTCGCTCCGGCTGCGGAAGCACCGGGTCGTAAACGTGTTGGCCGTTCCCTGCTGCTCGGTGTGGCCGCCATCGCCATCATCGCTGCGGCTGCCTATTATGGTCACGATTATTGGACGGTCGGGCGCTTCGAAGTCTCCACCGATGATGCCTATGTCAAGGCAGACAGCACGACGGTCGCTCCTAAGGTCTCAGGTTACCTTTCAAAGGTCCTCGTCAGCGACAATGAAACAGTGAAGGCCGGCCAGCCGCTTGCCCGCATCGATGACCGCGATTTTCGTACTGCGCTTGACCAGGCGAAAGCCGATGTCGCTGCTGCCGAAGCCACCGTCAATGCCAAGCAGGCTTCGCTCGACATCCAGCAGTCGACCATTGCCGCCGCTCGCGCCACGCTGGATGTCGACAAGGCCAACGAGACCTTCGCCGAGCAGAACAACAAGCGCTACACCAACCTTGCCACCAACGGTTATGCCCCGGTCCAGACGGCCCAGCAGGCAGCGTCCGCGATTGCGGCTGCCCAGGCAACGATCGTTCGGGATACGGCGGCTCTCGACGCCGCAACCAAGCAGGTCGAGCTTCTGAATGCCGAACTTGCCCAGGCCAAGGCAACGCTTGCCCATGATCAGGCCGTCGCACAGCAGGCCGAGCTCAACCTCTCCTATGCGACGATCGTCGCTCCGATCGACGGCACGATCGGCAACCGTACGCTGCGCGTCGGTCAATATGTTCAGGCCGGCACGCAGCTGATGGCTGTGGTGCCGACGACGGCTGCTTACATCGTCGCCAATTACAAGGAGACACAGCTGACCGATGTCCATGCCGGCCAGCCCGTCGCTATCGAGGTCGACATGTTCCCGGGCCGCACCTATCACGGCCATGTCGACAGCCTGTCGCCGGCAAGCGGCCAGGAATTTGCGCTGTTGCCGCCCGACAACGCCACTGGCAACTTCACCAAGGTCGTTCAGCGTATCCCGGTAAAGATCGTGCTTGATGGCGATGCTGCCGAAAAGGGCGATCTGCGCCCCGGCATGTCCGTCCTGCCGAGCATCGACACCAAGGTCGATGCTACCGGCAACTAAGCGAAGGGGCAGGAGATCGTGTCATGTCCAGTATCGCAACAACATCAGGTGCCATCCCGCAGCCGGGTGCCAGCACCAAGGCCAGCACAAGGGATTGGATCGCCGTTCTCGCCGGCATGATCGGCGCCTTCATGGCGATCCTCAATATCCAGATCACCAATGCCTCGCTTCTCGATATCGAGGGCGGCATCGGCACAGGTGTCGATAACGGTGCCTGGATCTCCACCTCCTACCTGATCGGCGAGATCGTCGTCATCCCGCTGACGGCCTATTTCAGCAACGTTTTCTCGTTCCGCCGCTATATCCTCGTCAATTCCATCCTCTTTCCGCTCTTTTCGATGGCCTGTGCCTTCGCCCATGATCTCGGCACGATGATCCTGCTGCGCGGCCTGCAGGGCTTTGCCGGCGGCGTGCTTATCCCCATGGCCTTCACCATGGTGCTGACCAAGCTGCCGAAGAACCAGCAGCCGCTTGGCCTTGCCGTCTTTGCCTTGTCGGTCACCTTCGCCCCGGCCATCGGCCCGACGATCGGGGGCTACCTGACGGAGAATTACGGCTGGCAGACGATCTTTTTCATCAACACCATCCCGAGCCTCCTCATGGCGGCGGCTCTCGCTCTGACGCTTGAAAAGCAGCCGATGCAGCTTCACCTCCTGAAGGAGGGCGACTGGGCCGGCATCGTCACCATGGCAATCGGCCTTTCGGCGCTGCAGACCGTGCTGGAAGAGGGCAACAAGGACGACTGGTTCTCCTCGCCCTTCATCGTCAAACTCGCCATCGTGGCCTTCGTCTTCCTGGCCGCCTTCATCTGGATCGAGCTCACGGTCAAGAAGCCGCTGGTAAAGCTGCGCCTGCTTACTCAGCGCAATTTCGGTATCGGCGTGCTGGTCAATGTGCTGGTTGGCGTCGCACTCTTCGGCACCGTCTACATCCTGCCGCAATATCTTGGTCAGGTTCAGCGGTATAATGCCGAGCAGATTGGCAACGTACTCGCCTGGACCGGTCTGCCGCAGCTCCTGCTCATCCCGCTGGTGCCTGTGTTGATGAAGCGGTTCGACGCGCGCTACATAGGCTTCCTCGGCATCTCGATCTTCGCGATCAGCTGCTTCATGAACATCACACTTTCGGCCAACAATGCCGGCGACCAGTTCTGGATCCCGAATATAGTGCGTGCCATAGGCCAGGCACTCGTTCTGACGCCGATCACCGCCATCACCACGGCCGGCATCGCACCGGCAGACGCTGCCGCCGCCTCTGGCCTCACCAACATGCTGCGCAATCTCGGTGGTGCGGTCGGCACGGCTTCGCTCGGCACCATCCTGACGAAGCGCGAGCAGTTCCACTCGAACATCATCGGTCAGTCGATCACCTTAACCCGTGACGAGGTGCGCGACCGCCTGACCCAGCTGTCAGGCTACTTCACCCAGCACGGTGTCACGGATCCGGCCGTGGCATCGCAGAAGGCGATCGTCGCCCTTGGCCAGATCGTCAAACGTCAGGCACTGATCATGGGTTTCAGCGATACGTTCGCCGTCATCGGTGTGGTGCTCGCGCTGGCAGCAGTTGCTCTGCTTCTCACGAAAAAACCGCAGGCCGGCGGAGGCGCGGGCGCCCATTGAGATGCCGATCTCAATCCTGCCAGCCCAATCATCTGCTGCAGTTTGCACCCGGTCGGAGACGACCGGGTGCACTCAGCTAAGTACCTCGGCATCAGTTTTGCGCCTTTCCGGCAGGGCGTCAGCAGATGGCACGGAGCCTTTCAGCAACGGCAGCAATTGGTTCCCCTGCCGCTTGATCTCCGAGAGATAAGGCGTGTCTGACAGCACGAAATGAGTGATGCCGAGGGCCTGGTACTTCCGCAGCGAGCGTGCGACATCCTCGGCGGACCCCACGAGCCAGGTCGTGCCCGCGCCGCCGCCGCCGAATTTGCCAGGCGCGGTGTATAGATTGTCGTCGAGCACTTCACCGCGCTGATGAAGATCGAGCAGCCGCTGCTGCCCTACGGCGACAGCCCGTTGGTGATCGTGCCAGCCGACACCGCTATTGTCAGCCATCTCCGCAACCTTCGCTTCGGCATCGGCCCAGGCCTCTTCGGTGGTGTCGCGGACCAAGGTTGTAATCCTCAGCCCGAATTGAAGCGGCGGCAGGTCGCGGTCGAGATCGCGGCTCAGCCGCTTCAAACGGTCGATCCGTTCGCGCACGCCATCTAGCGGTTCGCCCCAGAAAAGCTGCACGTCGGCTTCGGTGGCCGATACGCGCTCGGCCGCCTCCGATGCGCCGCCGAAATAGAGCTTCGGATGGCGACGCTCACCGCGGGCCTCGATGCGCGGCACCACGGTGGATTCGGTGACCCCGAAGTGCTCGCCTGCATAGGTGACGTTTTCCTCCGTCCATAGTTTTCGCACCAGCCGCATGAATTCCTTTGTGCGCGCATAGCGATGCGCCTGATCGCCTTCACTGTCGCCATAGGCCGCCAGATTGTCCTTGCCGGAGACGATGTTGACGCGCACGCGCCCACCGGTGAGGTGATCGAGCGAGGCTGCTGCCGAAGCGAAATTCGCAGGCCTCCAATAGCCGGGACGGATCGCAATCAGCGGCTCGAAGGTCGTCGTCCGCGCCGCAAGTGCGGTTGCAACGGTGAAGGTGTCCGGACGGCCCCAGCCTGTGCCGATGAGCGCACCCTTCCAGCCGTGCTCTTCGAGAGCCCTGGCATGGCTCGTCAGCGTTTCCAGGCTGTTGTGGCTTTCAACGGCGGAATCGCCGCGGTGGCCGGGTTTGATGGCATTGGGGATATACCAAAGGAATTCCGGATTGCTGGTCATGCAATATACCCGCGGTTCTCTATTATCGAATTATCTGGAACGGGGCGGCTGGCGTTTTCTGCGAGCCACTCCGTATCTCCTTGGCGATGGATTACCCCGCCGCCCTGCTTTCTTCGCTTTCTTTCACCCTCAGAGCCAAGCCGTTCGGCGGGCGGTGAAGACCGAGATTCTCGCGCAGTGTCACGCCCTCATATTCTTCACGGAAAAGGCCCCGCTTGCGCAGGATCGGCACGACCTGATCGACAAAGTCAGTCAGTCCGGTCGGCAGGATCGGCGGCATGATGTTGAAGGCGTCGGCCGCGCCATTGTCGAACCATTCCTGCATCGCGTCCGCCACCTGTTCCGGCGTGCCGACCACCGTGCGGTGGCCGCGTGCAGTGGCGACCGCCAGATAGAACTCGCGTAGGGTCATGTTGTTGCGGGAAACCAGATCGGTGACCAGCTTGAGGCGGCTCTTGTTGAGTTCGGTGCTGTCTGGAAGCGGCGGGGCCGGATCGTCCAGCGAATAACCGGAGAGATCGACGCCCTTATAGTGGCGTGACAGGATATTCCAGGCGACCGAGGGGTGGACGAGCGACTGGATATAGTCGTAATTCGCCTTGGCCTCAGCCTCCGTACCGCCGAGGACCGGGAAAATGCCAGGGCTGATCAGCAGCTCGTCCGGGCTGCGCCCGTAGCGGGCAAGACGTCCTTTGACGTCCGAGTAGAATTCCTGAGCGTCTTCCAGTGTCTGATTGGCGGTAAAGATCATCTCGGCGGTGCGTGCGGCGAGCTCGCGCCCGGGCTCCGATGCACCGGCCTGGACGATGACTGGATAGCCCTGAACCGGGCGGCCGACATTCAACGGTCCGCTGACACTGAAGAACTGACCCTTGTGGTTCAGCTGATGCACCTTGTCAGGATCGAGGTAGACGCCGCTTTCCTTGTCGCGGATGAAGGCATCGTCCTCATATGAATCCCATAAGCCCTTCACCAGATCGACGAATTCTTCGGCCCTTGCATACCTGTCGGCATGAGCCGGATGGCCGGGGATAGAGAAATTCTTGGAGACGTCAGCGCCCGTGGTGACGACATTCCAGGCCGCACGTCCCTTGGAAATATAATCCAGCGAGGCGAATTTGCGGGCGAGCAGATAGGGGTCTTCGTAGGTGGTGGAGGCGGTCGCGACGAAGCCGATATGGCTTGTGGCCTGCGAAAGCGCCGCCCACAGCGTGATCGGCTCGAAATGGGCGCCCTGCGCTGTGCGGCGCAGGGCTTCCGGATCCTTTGCGCGTTCCCAGCCGGCGGGGCTGTCGGCAACGAAAACGAGATCGAACTTGCCGCGTTCCGCCGTCTGAACCAGGTCGCGATAGTGATCGATATTCAAGCCGGCATCGGCCTGCGCATCCGGGTGGCGCCAGGCGGCGATATGATGGCCCGTTGCCATGATGAACGCGCCAAGCCGTATCTGTCTTTTCTGACTTGCCATGATGACGATCTCCGTTGGTTTCAGGCGGCGCGGCGGCCGGGGGCATCAACCCCGAGCCGGCTCAGAAGCCGGGTTCGGAACTGTGCGAAGCGCGGGTCGCCGTGGTCGCGAGGCACGGCCAGGTCGATGCGCAGATCCTCCACCAAGCGGCCCTCATCGAGCACCAGGATCCGGTCGGCGAGTGAGATCGCCTCATCGACATCATGGGTGACGAGCAGGACGGCGGGGCGGTGTTTTGCACAAAGCTCCCGCAAGAGATCATGCATCTTCAGCCGGGTCAGCGCATCGAGCGCGCCGAAGGGTTCGTCAGCCAGCAGCAGGGCCGGCTCGCGCACCAGCGAGCGGGCAAGTGCCACTCTCTGCTGTTCGCCGCCGGAGAGTTGGTTCGGCCAGGCAGTTTCGCGTCCTTCGAGACCAACTTCGGCGAGCGCCTTGCGTCCTGCTTCCTGTCCGGTTTCACCCTGCAGGCCGAGCGTAACGTTCTGAATGACCGTGCGCCAGGGCAGCAGGCGGGCATCCTGAAAGACCACCGAAAGCTTTTCGGGGGTCTCGAGCGTACCCGTTCCCTTGACCTCATGATCGAGGCCGGCAAGGGCTCTGAGAAAAGTGCTCTTGCCTGATCCGCTTTTCCCGAGCAGGGCCACGAATTCGCCCTCACCGATATCGAGATCCACACTGTCGAGGATGGTCTTCGCCGCAAAACGTCGCACGAGATTTTCGACGCGGACCGCGGGTTTCAGTTGGCCAGAGTGCGGCGCCATGACAGGACCCTCCGTTCGAGCAGGCGGACGAGACCGTCCGAGACGAGGCCGAGCAGCACATAGACCACGAGGCCGACGAGAATGACGTCGGTCTGGCCATAGGTGCGGGCAAGATCGATCATGTAGCCGAGGCCGCTGGTGGAATTGATCTGCTCGACCACAACAAGCGACACCCAGCAGAGCGTGACGGCAAAGCGCAGGCCGAGGAGGAAGCCGGGCAGGGCGCCGGGCAGTACCACCTGGAAGATGAAGTCCTTCTGGCTCATGCGCAGCGTCTCGGCGAGCTCGACGTAGCGGCTGTCGATGCTGCGCAGTGCGTTGTGGGTGTGGATGTAGATGGGGATGATGACGGCAAGCACGATGGTCGTGACCTTCATGCTTTCGCCAATCCCGAACCACAGAATGAAAAGCGGGATCAGCGCCAGCGTCGGGATCGCGCGTTTGATCTGGATTGGCCCGTCAATCAGCGCCTCGCCGATGCGTGATAGGCCGGCGATAACCGCGAGAGCCGTGCCGATGACGAGGCCGATGCTGAGGCCCAGCAGTGCGCGGGTCGCAGACGTCACGAAATTGTCCTGCAGGCGACCCTCGGCGATCAGCCGACCAAAGGCCTCGATGACCGTCCAGGGGGCAGAGAGAATGCGCGGATCGATCCATCCGAATGTTGATCCGGCGATCCAGGCAAGCACCAGCAATGCCGGGCCGATCTGAAGTCCGAACGGTATCTCGCGTCCGGGACCGAGCCTGCGGCGAGCGCGGGAGGCTGCGTGTTTTGCTGTGGTTGTTATGCCGGCGCTCTCGCGCGGCGCTCGCCGTGAGGTCTTGACGTTATCTGCATCCCAGGTGGTTGCCATGCTTGCGATCTCCTCTCTTCGCTATGGAACGGCGCGCGTGATCACTGGCTTCTTGGCAGGGCGCCAGCAGCGATTTTTTCGAAGCGGTTGTCGAAGATCTGTTCGACGTCGAAGGGCTTGTAGCCAAGCTCGTCAGCCAGGAGGTTGATGGTTTCCTGATGGCGCTTCTTCACGTCTGCCCAGCTATCCGGAATGACCTGGGTGCCTGAGAGCTTGACGAGAAATTCGGCATCCTCGCGGCTGAGACCCTGCTGGCCAATATAATATTCCTTGATCCAGATCTCGGGGTTCTGATCGACCCATTCGGTTGCCCGTGCCCAGAGGCGGACGTATTCGGCCAGGGCGGCCGCCTTTGCGGGATCGTCCAGCACCCACTGCGGTGCATAGAGGTGGGAGGGGTCGTCACGAAGTCCGTGCTCGATCAGGCTCGCGCCATCGGAACCATACTGGCTGACGTAGCGACGGATATTGACGCCGCCGAGCGGCGCAATATCGACCTGCTTGCTGGCGAGCGCCTTCGGATAGACGTCGCCGGTGCTCGGCAGTTCGACCAGTGTGGCGTCTTTCTTCGTCAGGCCCGCGGCATGAAGCGCACGAAGCACAAGTGTACCCTGGGCCTGGCCGGGACTGAAGGCGATGCGCTTGCCGCGGAAATCTGCGAGCGACTTGACATCGACGCCAGGCGCGATGCCGAAACGGTAGATTGGATTGGCAGTCGGCTCCTTCCGTTCGCGATAGGCGATGTTGCGGACCGGCAGGTTGTTCCAGGTTGCAAAGATCGACGGGATTTCGGCTACGGAACCGACATCAAGTGCATGCGCGCGGAAGGCTTCGGATGTCTGGGGGCCACCGCTGAGATTTGCCCATTTGACCTCGAATGTGAGTTCCTTGACGAGGCCGGAAACCTCGAGAGCCTTCTGTGTCACGGGATCGCCGATCGTCAGAACCGTCCCGGGCGGCACTTTGTCGAGCAGCGGTGCGCTTGCCTCTGCCGCTGCATCGTTGCTGAACATGCCGAGGGAGAGGAGGCCGAGCGCAACCGCTCCCAGAGTTTTTGCCAATGTCATCGTTGATGTTTCCCGTTTAAGGTTGCAATGTCAGGAGGCGATAACGGGAAGAGTGTCGAATTCTCTATTAAATCTATAGACTATTTATTCCTTTCGTTCGCCTGTTCGTGAAAAATCGTACCAATTGTGCCGGTGACGCGGACGCACGCATTGTTTGCTGAAGACGTGACGATTCCTGCGTGGGCGAGAAGAAGCGGCCCGCCGTCGTGATGAGGTCGAGGTCAGAACAGTGAAACCCATGCAATGCCGAGGCCGCCTCCTCGCGGATCATTGCAACCGGATCGCCTGTTAGCTTTCCAGAAACCTTGTCTTGCTTCGGGACGGCTTTGAAATTCTCGCACCGTGAGACTTGGTTACATTCCTTTACGTTCCGCTGTTAAAGTCACAGCCGAAATATCTGCTGAAGCGACTTAACAGTTGGGCTGACGATGCTTGGTGCCGAGATCCTTGCATTTCTGAAGGCGTGTCCAATGGCGGTGCTCGTGTTCGACACCGCTGGCCGCGTCATCTTTGTCAATGACGAAGCCGGACATCTCCTCCATCTCGAAAGTCAGCCTGCCGGAGTCGATATTGCCGAGCTTATGCCCGAGTGGTCCTTGCTCTCAGGCGTCTCTACCGCCTTCGTTGACGATCGTGCCGGTCATCGTCGATCATGTCGGGTACAGGTCATAAACTGGTCCACGGGTGCAGAGACGGTCACAGCCGTTTTCCTCGAGCCTGTCGATGACGAGCGTCCCGCAGGTTATGCGGCGCGCGAGGCAAATCTGCGCCTGCGCTATGTCATAGAGATGCTGCCGGAGGCGGTCTGTGTGTTCGACGCCAACGATCGCTATGTTCTCTGGAACCAGAAATATGCCGAGCTCTATGCTGATATAGCCGAGCACCTCAGGCCTGGCGCTGCGTTCGAGGATATTTTGAGGACCAGTCTCGCAGGGGACAGGATGCGCGAGCTCGTCGACGACAAGGAGGCCTGGTTCAGCGCTCGCATGCAGAAATTCCGTCAGCCGGTTTCGCAGGAGGAACAGCGGTTGCAGGACGGCCGCTGGCTGCGCCACGACGACCGGCGCACGCCCGACGGTGGCGCCATTGGTATGCGCATCGACATTACCGGCCTCAAGCAGCGAGAAGACTGGCTTCGCCAATTGTTCGATGCCAATCCCATGCCCATGCTTTTGTGCGATGGCGAGAGCCTCGCCATCCTCCAGGCCAACCAGGCGGCCGTCGATTTCTATGGCTTCCAACCAGCAACGCTATTGTCGAAGCGGGCCTGTGACATGCATGTCGACGGCGAACTCCAGGCATTTGAGAAGATCCTCCTCCATCTCGATGGTGACCGTGATGCACGGACGATCTGGCGGCAGGCGACGCTGGACGGATCGGAGCGCCATGTGCTGATCTATGTTCGCCAGCTCCACGAAGGGGCCGAGCGCCGGCTGCTGCTCACCGTGGCGGACGTCAGCGACAGAATTCTTGCCGAGGCCGAGGCCAACCGTTTGGCACATCACGATATTCTCACGGGCCTGCCGAACAGGATGCAATTCTACAAAGCGCTCGAAAAAGCCCTTGCGTCGGAGGACAGGGAGAGAGTCATCATCTGCTGCCTGGATCTGGATGGGTTCAAGCCCGTCAATGATACGTTTGGCCATGCTGCCGGCGATGAAGTGCTAAAAAATGTCGCCAACCGGCTGCAGATGCATGCGCAGGGCCATCTGGTCGCCCGCCTCGGCGGTGATGAATTCGCCATCCTGATGAGGGGGCAAAGAGGTGAGGCGATTGATCTCGCCGAGCGCTGTATCGACGCCTTCGAACAGCCTTTTGCCATCAATGGTCTTGCCATCCGTCTCGGTGTCAGCATCGGCATTGCCGCGGTTGACGGAGTGGATGGAGAAGCGCTCATGCAGGAGGCGGACCGGGCGCTCTATCGTGCCAAGGCCGATGGCCGCAACACCTGGCGGATGACACCTCTCGATCTGCCTGTTCCGAAGCGGGCATAGGCCTGATCGGCCCGTCAGTTCTCCTGTTTTGCAGCAAGCAGCCAATCACGAAGCGTTTTTGCCTCGCGCGAGAGGCCCTTTGCCTCGATGAGCCAGTAAGCCTTGTCCATATCGATAGCCCGGTCGAAGAGGGAAACGAGCGAACCTGCCGCGATCTCTTCTGCGATCAGGGCGGTCGGGCAAAGGCCGACGCCCTGGCCGCTGATCAACGAGCCGATCATGAGATTGAAGTCGGCAAAAATAGGTCCGGCTTTCGGCGAGGAATGGATGCCGGCGCCTGACAGCCAGCGCGCCCAGGCATCGGTCGTCTCGTCATGTAGGATTTCGCAGGCAAGCAGGTCGGCTGGCTTTTGAAAGGGGCCATGCCGGGCAAGGAATTCCGCCGAACAGGTTGGCCTGGTCTCGGCATCGAGGAGCTTTATGGCGCCGGAACCCGGCCGCACGCCGTGGCAGACGAGGAGATCGGCACCTGCCGCTTCAGGCGTCCTGGCATCCAGCGCGTAGACGATGTTGATCCGGATTTCGGGGAAAGCAATTCTCAGCCTCGGCAGTTGCGGAATGAGCCATCGCACCGCCATGGAGGGAATGCATGCAACGCTGACCGGGCGGCTGTTGGCTTCCAGCCTCAACTGCCCGGCGGCGACTTCAATATGGGTCAAGGCATGCGTGACGGCCGAGCCGAATTCCCTGCCGGCGGCCGTCAACGTCACGCCACGGCTATGACGCAGAAACAGGGGAATGCGGAGCCAAGTCTCCATTGCCTTCACATGCTGGCTTATGCCGGCGGGTTTCAGGTTCAATTCGGCAGCTGCCCTGACGAAGCTTTCGTGGCGCGCGGCTGCTTCGAATGCCCGCAGTGATGCGAGAGGAAAGTTTCTCATGGCAGGATGACTAAGCAAAACTTGTCCCGAGAGCAAGGAACAGCTCAGTTGCCCGATGGCGTGGCCCAGCTAAGAGTGCTCGGCGATTATTGCGTGTCATCGGGGGCAACACCCGAAGGCCGCCAGCGGAGCGAAAATATCAGGATGTCGAAACAGTCGATCGTGCCAGTTCCTTCCGACGCAACCGAACGGCGGTCAGCACCGCCCGTGGTCGTCTACCCAGTCGAAACTCTGCCATCCGCCGATCTCGGTCTGCTCGAGGCGGCCCGCCAAACGCTGACGAAGGTCGGCGAGGTAATCGTGCCGCCGCGCGAGGCAGGCAGCTTTCACGTTCCGCAGGGTCATTTCTTTCGCATCGTCAGTATCGACGGCCCACAGGTCGGTGACCTCAATCTGTGGAACGCTGCGGACCTCTCCGAACGGTTTTTCAGCGGCAAGACACGGGCATTGCGCGCAACCCATGTCGGTGTCGGCGATCGTCTCTGGAGTACGCTGCCCTACCTGCGCCCCATGGCGACGATCACCTATGACAGCCTTGGCTGGTACGGGTGGGATGATGACGGAGCTGGCGTTCATGATGTCATCGGCACGCGCTGCGATCCCTATACCAACCGATTGCTGAAGGGTAGCGACTACCATTACTGCTGCCATTCGAACCTGACGCGGGCGCTTGCGGCCGAGAGCGGCATGCCGCTCGAGCAAGCGGAAATGCACGTGCATGACGTCCTCAACGTCTTCATGTGCACCGGCTTCACCAGGGATACGCACCAGTATTTCATGAAGGCAAGTCCGGTACGGCCGGGAGATTTCATCGAGTTCTTTGCCGAAATCGATCTTCTTGGTGCCCTGTCGGCATGCCCGGGCGGCGATTGCGGCGCAAGCCATTCGAGCGATGTGGCCGCCTGCTATCCGTTGAAAGTCGAAATGTGGAAGCCTGATCCCGCAGCACTTGCCGGTTGGACACCGCCGGTGAGAAATCCCTATCCGAGAACGCATCGATAACAAGCACGTCGAGAAACTCCTTCATGAAGGAGCGGTCAGACGATCAGGATTGCCCTGAAATCGTTGACATTGGTGCCGGTCGGACCGGTTTCGAAGAGGTCGCCGATCGCCTTGAAGCCGGAATAGCTGTCGTTGGCGTCGAGCACATGGCGCGGGTCGCGACCGGCGGCGCGTAGCCGCTTGACGGTCCCCCCGTCGGCAAAGGCGCCGGCATTGTTTTCCGAACCGTCGACACCGTCGGTGTCGGCGGCAAGCACGTGGACGGCGCTATAGCCATCGATGGCCAGAGCCAGAGCGAGCGCGAATTCGCCGTTGCGTCCGCCTTTGCCGCCCTTTGCGCGCAAAGTCACGGTCGTTTCGCCGCCCGAGAGGATGACGACGGGTTTCGTGAAAGGCCGGTCGCGACCCGCAACCTCGCGTGCGATTGCCGCATGTACCAGCGCCACGTCGCGCGATTCCCCTTCGACGGAATCCGACAGGATCGCCGGTGTGATGCCCTGCGAGCGGGCGAGTTCGGCGGCTGCTTCGAGCGACATGCCGGCCGACGCGATGATGTGGTGCTCGTGACCGGCAAAGACCGCATCGTCCGGCCGTGGCGCATCGGCCTTCGGAGAATTCAGATGATCCATGGCAGCCTGCGGCAGCTTGAGGCTGTATTGCTGGATAATTTGAAGCGCATCATGCCGGGTCGAGCCATCGGGAACAGTCGGTCCGGAGGCCACGTGAGCGGGGTTGTCGCCGGGAATGTCCGAGACGATCAGGCTGACGACGCGGGCCCTGGTCGCAGCCGCCAGCCGTCCGCCCTTGATCGTCGAGAGATGCTTGCGCACGACGTTCATGGCCGAGATCGGCGCGCCGGAAGCCAGAAGCAGCTCATTGAGTAGAATCTCGTCCTGTAGCGTAAGCCCTTCAGGCGGGGAAGGCAGCAGCGCCGAGCCGCCGCCACAGATCAGTGCGATGACAAGGTCATCCTCGCTCAATCCGGCGACGGTTTCGATCAACCGTCTGGAAGCGGCAAGGCCGGCAGCATCGGGCACGGGATGGGCGGCTTCGATGATCTCGATATTGTCCGTTTCGCAGCCATAGCCGTAGCGGGTGACGACCACGCCTTCGAGCGGCCCATCCCACACACTTTCCAATGCGCGCGCCATCTGCGCGGCACCCTTGCCTGCGCCTATCACGACCGTCTTGCCCTTTGGTTTTTTTGGCAGATGCGCAGTGATGCCGGTCAGCGGATCGGCAGCGCGCACGGCTGCGGAAAACAGGCTGGTCAGGAATTCGCGGGGGGAGAACTGGGTCATGATGATCTCTCTGGAGATACGGCAGGAGGGGGGTAAGCTTCCGCTTTGCTAGCGATGACAATCGACATATCGCTTGTCAATGGAAGAGCCGTCCCCATCCGTTCGGTGTGATTGATAATGGTCCCGATGCGGCTATCTATTGAAGAGAAAAGCAACAATCATTTGGAGAATTTGCAATGGTCAACGAACAGCAGTTGATCTCGAAGATTACCTGGCGCCTCATGCCATTCCTCGGAATCCTTTACCTCATTGCCTATATCGATCGTCAGAACGTCAGTTTCGCCAAGCTGGAAATGGTCGATGCGCTCGGCATGAGCGAATATGCCTATGGCCTCGGAGCTTCGCTCTTTTTCATCGGCTATTTCCTCTTCGAAGTGCCGAGCAACCTGTTCCTCGACAGGTTCGGCGCACGCGTCTGGTTCGCGCGCATCCTAGTCTCCTGGGGCATCGTCACCATACTGCTCTCCTATACGCAGAACGCGACGATGTTCTATATCCTGCGCTTCCTGCTCGGCGTCTGCGAGGCGGGCTTCTTTCCGGGCGTCCTCTACCTTCTGACGCTCTGGTTCCCCTCGGATTTTCGCGGCCGCATGGTTGGCCTCTTCATGATTTTCAGTGCGCTCGCCAACGCCATCGGCGCGCCAGTTGGAGGCATGCTGCTCGATCTCGATGGTTTCCTCGGCCATGCCGGCTGGCAATGGGTCTTTCTGGCGACAGGCATTCCGGCCGTCATTGCCGGTGTCATCACCTTCTTCTATCTCTATGACCGACCGGAAAATGCAAATTTCCTCAGCAAGGAGGAGAAGAGCTGGTTGGCAGATCGTCTTGCGTCCGAAAATTCCGGCATGGATCACAATGCCGAGAACGGCTTCAAGGCGCTCGTCGACCCCCGTGTCCTGCTGATGGCGCTTTGCTACATCGCCTTTCCGCTTGCCGCCTACGGCCTCAGCTACTGGCTGCCGACCATCGTGAAAGCCTTCGGCGTCAGCAACACCGTGAACGGCTTCCTCAACATCATTCCCTGGATCCTGGTGGCCATCGCCCTCTGGGCGGTGCCGGCTGCTGCGGACAAGGTGAAGACCAAGACGCCCTACATCGTCATTCCCGCCCTCATCGGTGCGGCCTGCCTGCTGCTCTCGGCGCTCGTTCCGAACAATACGCTGCAGTTCATTTTCCTCTGCATTGCCGCGGCGGGCATCTTCGCGCCACAGCCGGTCTTCTGGAGCCTGCCGTCCCGCTTCCTCAAGGGGGCGGGTGCTGCGGCCGGCCTCGCGGCCATCAATTCTGTCGGCAATCTCGGCGGCTTCGTCGCTCAGAACGTCGTGCCCTGGATCAAGGACGAAACCGGGAGCACGATTGCACCGATGTTCTTCCTCGCTATCTGCCTTGCCGCCGGTGCGTTGCTCGTCTTTGCTGTCGCCATGATCATCGCGCGCAAGGAACATGACGCCGTGCCGCGCGGCGTCTGAGACTTTGCAAATGTCGAAGCCTCGGCATCATAGATACCGGGGCTTCGTTCTGCCAACGCTGCCGGGCGGCCAAGTGCTAGGAGGAAATGTCCTCGAGCTTGCGCCCACCGGTCTCGATCATCTGCGTTGCTGCAAGCGCGCCGATCACAGCGACGATCCCGAACATGATGAAGACCGACTTGATGCCCTGTGCGCCGACCATGTAGCCGACCGTCGTCGGGCCGACGGCCGAGGCGATGCGAAGCCATGATGTGGCAAGGCCCGTTCCGACCGCACGCATGCGCGTCGGGTAGATTTCCGGCGTGTAGAGATAAAGCACGGCGTTGACGGAGCCGACGACGCCATAGGCAAGTGTCGCCAGCAGAATGAGCGACCAAAGGCTGTTTGCACCACCGCCGGCGAGTGCGGCCAAGAGTACAGCGCCGATCAGGAAGGAGACGACGGCCCAGGTGCGCCGCCCGACACGGTCGATGCAGAAGGCGCAGACAAGCAGGATCACGACCTGTGCGACATTGGTCATCGAGGCTGCCCTCAGCGCGCTGCCGAGTTCCAGCGAATAGACGGTGTGATAGAGCGTCGGCATCCAGTTGTTCAGGCTGTTGGCCACGAAGAACGAGCTCGCCCAGAGGATCCAGGCGACGACGGTGCGCATCCGGAACGTCGGTGACAATAGTTCCCGCCAGCGGCTGCGTGGTTGAGGGGCCGCCGTCTGACTTTGCCCTCCGAGCGCCAGCGTTGCTTCCTTATAGGCGCGGTCGTCGAAGGAATAGTCGGGATCCTTGCGCCGTGCGCTTTCCTCGGCCTGGCGGATCACTTTTTCAGCTTCGTCGAGGCGGCCCTGGCCGATCAGCCAGCGCGGTGATTCCGGCAGCCGATAAAGCAGATAGGCAATCAGCAGACCGGGAATCCCGCCGAGCAGGAACAATGATTTCCAGCCGAAGATCGGCACGATCACTGTGCCGACCTGGCCCGTTACCATCAGGCCTATCGGAAAGATCAGCTCGTAGAGCATGAAGTTGCGACCGCGACCCTTGGCGCGCAGGAGATCGCTGATATAGGTGGCGGCAACGGGCATTTCGCCGCCGACACCAATGCCCTGGATCAGACGGCAGATGAACAGCATATGGAAATTGCCGGCCATAATGCAGGCGACACTCATGACCGACATCAGTGCGGTGGCGGAGGCGGCCATTTGGACGCGGCCGAGCGTTTCTGCAAGACGGCTGAAGATAAGGGCGCCGACGAGCTGGCCGATATAGCTTGCCGCAATCATCCAGCCGATCTGAGCCGGCGTCAGGGCCCAGAGCTTGATCAGGATCGGTAGAACGAAGGCCAGCGAAAGCGCATCGAAGGCGTCGAGGAACGTAGCGCTCCCCATGATGATACGCGCCCGGCGATGCCAGGGCGTAAAAGGGATCGCTTCGAAACGGGCCGTCAGAAACGCGGCGCGGCCTGCCAGTCGTGTCTGTTGCGGGCCGTCGTGCGAAACATCGCCTGCAGCCGACCCGGCAACCAGTATGCTATTGTTGTCGTGCATATCATCCTCCCAGATCGGCACGTTTTAACAGGCCGGCGGCATCCCCCCTGCCGCCAGTTTCACTCTATTGGACGACAGCTTCAATCATCTTGCCGATCGCCTTTGCGATGACGTCGCTACATTCGATTGGCGTCAGATGCCGGGCGCCTGGCAGGATCGTCAGGGAAGCCCTAGGGATTGCGTCCGCAAGCTGGCGTGCGCTCTCGATCGGGGTCGCATAGTCTTCTTCCCCGACAATGACCGAAACAGGGAAGTGAAAGCTGGAAAGCGCACTGCGAAGATCGGCATCGCCGAGCATGATGCAGGTCGCCTCATAGGCATCGAGATCGTTGCGGACAAAGATCTCCATCATCTCCTGGATCTTGCGTGGATTTTCCGCCCTGAAACGGTCGCCAAACCAGCGGGTCGCCTGGAAGGCGGCCATCGAGGCGAGGCCTTCGGCCCGCGCTTTCTGAGCCCGTGCCCGCCATTCTTCAGGTGCCTTTTCTCCGTACCAGGCGGTGGTATCGATAAGGACCATTGCCGAAACGCGTTCAGGGTGGCGCGCGGCAAAAGCCTGCGTGATGCAGCCTCCCATCGAACAGCCAGCAACGATCACCTTATCCCAGCCGGCCTTGTCCAGAACCTCGGCGACGTCATCGGCGTAGCGTTCGATGGCGTAGGAAAGGGGCGCACGGCTGCTCCAGCCATGCCCTCGACAGTCGATGCAGATGATCTCCGCCTGACCCTGCAGGCCTGAGATGACGTCCGTCCAGATACTGCCGTCAAGGGCAAGCGAATGGATCAACAGCAGGCGCGGCTTTCCGGGCGTGCCATAATGCCGGAAGGCGATGGTCGCCTCATCCGAGACGGTCACGAACTCGTAGTGACCGTCCATCTCACGTGTTTCTTGCTGCAACATCTGCTGTTCCGATCAGCCGGCCATGGCCAGCTCGTTTTCGCCGACAAGCGGCACGTTCCAGGCGTCATAGCCGTAGAGCCACGTCGTATCGTCGTTACCGCCCGACATCCATGTGTTGGCACTGGAGATGGCCTGAATGCGAGACGTACGCGGCTTGCGGTTCGCCTCGTAGCGGCGGAAGGCGCCTTCGATATCGTCATTGTCGACGGCCTCAAGGCAGCGCGCCAGCACGGCGGCGTCCTCGATCGAGGTTGCCGCACCCTGGGCCATGTAGGGCGTCATCGGATGGCAGGCGTCACCGAGAAGTACAACGCGGCCATCGCTCCAGCGCGGCAGCGGCTCGCGTTCGAGAATTGCCCATTTGTGGCAATCCGGGCAGGCGTTGAGAACCATCTGCACTTCCGGATGGAAGCCTTCGTAGGCGGCTCTCAATTCCTTGACGTCGCCCTTCGCTGACCAGGATTCAGCCGTCATCCAGTCGGCGGATTCGGGAACGCTGGTGACGAAATAGAGCGAGCTGCGGTCTGCGGCCGTGTAGTAAATGACGATGTGCCGGTCGAGGCCCCACCATTTCGTTCGCGAAGGCGCGATCGTGCCACCGTTCATCAGGCTGGCATCGAAGACTGCGCGGTAGGCAATACGCCCCTTGTGCAGCGGTGCGTCGGGACCGACGATGATTTCGCGCACCAGCGAGTGAACGCCATCAGCGGCAATGACCGCATCGGCTTCGACCTTGGTGCCGTCGGCGAAGGACAGGCTGACGCCGTCGTTCTTCTGATCAAGACCGACGAGCTTCTTGCCGAGATGGACGATCTCGGGTGGAAGCACCGAGTAGAGTGCTTCGTGCAGATCGGCGCGATGCATACAGAGGAACGGCGCACCATAGAGGCTTTCCGGCATCGGCAGCTCGCGCTTGATCTCGCCGGTGTCCCAGACGCGGTTGAGGTGGGAATAGGGTTCGAAGGCAGTCTTCTTGAGACGGTCGAGTACGCCGATGCCGCGCAGAACATGCGACGAATTCGGCAGCATCTGGATGCCGGCGCCGACGCGCGCGAATTTCGGCGCCTGTTCGTAAACCTGGACGTCGATGCCGACTTTACGCAGCGTCGCCGCAGCGGCAAGCCCGCCCATGCCGGCGCCAATGATCGCGATCTTCGGTTTGCTCTTGGCCATGTCGTCTCCTCCTGATGTGCTCAAGTTGGGAGAAGCTTAGAAGCGTGACTTCTGCATGTAAAATATTTATATTGTTCAACACTTAAACTCAAAAAGTTCTAGGTGATCCGATGGAACTCCGGCATCTCAGATATTTCGTGGCGGTTGCCGAGGAGGGCAGTTTCAATCGTGCTGCCGAGCGTCTGCACATCCAGCAGCCACCATTGGGACAGCAGATCCGCGATCTGGAATATGAGCTGGGCGTCCAGTTGTTCGACAGGTCTCCGCGCAGCGTCGCACTGAACAGTTCCGGCGAGCTCTTCCTCGAAGAGGCGCGCGATATCCTGAGACGGGCGCAATTGGCGGTCGACAATGTGCGGCGCTTCAGCAAGGGCGAAAGCGGCAGGCTTTCTGTCGGCTTTACGAGTTCGGCTTCTTTGCATGTGCTGGCACCGCAGTTCCTCCAGCAGTTTCGCCGGGCCTTTCCACTTGCCGAGATTGTTGTCGAAGAGAGCGAGACCTATGAGTTGATTCTGGCCCTTCAGCAGCAGCGCATCGATGTTGCGCTGCTGCACATCGATGCGAAGCGCTTTCCGGAGCTGACCGCACGGGCTCTATCCGAAGAGGATATGCTGGTCGCAGTCCCGCGCAGCCACCCCTATGCGAAGGCGGAAGATAAACCCATGACGCTCGATATGCTCCATGGTGTCGATATGGTCGTTTACCGGCGCACGGACGGGCCTGGGATATTCGAACGACTTACCGAAACTTTCCGTAGCGCCGGCGTTACACCACGGATCGTCGATGAGGTTTCTCGAATCATCGCCGCCATCAATCTGGTGGCCGGTGGCCGTGGCCTTACGGTGGTGCCGGCGTCCATGCGGGTGCTTCATCAGGAATCTGTGGTCTATCGGCCGCTATTGCCCGGTGAACTCCCACCCCTGCCGCTGTATGTCGCCCATCGGGCCGATGCGCGGCTTGCTCTCATCCGCAATTTCATCGATCTCACGGAAAAGATCGCATTCAGCTCATCCGGGACCGGTGAGGTCGCGCGAACCTAGCGGATTTCAGGCCGGTTCATCCTGCAGCGAGCGGCCGACGAGCGTCAGGAGCTCGTCCCTCACGCCGGGCGCTGCGGCGATGACCGGGCCGCCGGTTAAAAGCGTGCCCTCGCCGGGGAAGGCTTCGGTCCAGCCTCCGGCTTCACGGATCATCAAGAGCCCTGCCATGCAGTCCCAGGCGTTGATATGGGGTTCATAATAGCCGGCCAGCCTGCCGCAGGCGACCTGTGCCAGCATGAGCGCACCGGAGCCATTGCGGATAAACATGCCGCCCGCCTCCAGCAGCAGGTGGATGAAGATCGACACCTGCTTCAGCGGAACGCGGAAATTGGCGCCGACACCAAGAAGCCCGGTACCAATGCTGGTGGTCTTATCGACGTTAATCGCCTTGCCGTTCAGAAAGGCACCTTCTCCTTTCCTCGCCACGAAGAGATCGCCCGATGTCGGCTGGCAGATGAGGCCAAGCACGGTCTCATCGTCCTTCATAACGGCGATCGAGATGCACCACTGGTCGATACCGTGCACGAAACAGCTCGTGCCATCGATAGGATCGACAACCCAGAGATAGCCCGAGGGGCCTTCCGCCAAACCTTCTTCTTCCCCAAGCACGCCGTCATCGGGAAAGGTGGCGGTGATGCGGTCACGAATCATCGCCTCCACGGCCTTGTCGGCCTGGCTCACAACATCCTGACCGTTCAACTTGTGGCCGGTTTCCAGCGAGGAGAGATCGGAAAAGTAGGAGAGCGCTTTTCCCGCCGCATCGAGGATTACATCCCTGGCAAGGACAAAGCGGGCGTCATCAGGAAATTCGCAAAGCATGAGATACTTTCAAAGAGAATCAGGGTCTGAAGCTCTGGCGGATGATGAGCTCTGGAATGACCCGTTCATAGCCCGGTGACAAGTCCGGATTTGCCAAGCGCCGTTCCATCAGTTCGACGGCGCGCATCGCCATGACGAGCGGGTCCTGCCGGAAGGTCGTCAGCTGATAGCTGAGCCAGGACGCCTCGGGAACGTCGTCGAAACCGATGATGGCAACATCTTCAGGAATGCGCAGCTTCATTTCCTGCCGCACATGGTCCATCAGCCCGAAGGCGATCTGGTCGTTGGCGCAATAGACAGCGTCGGGGCGTACTTCTTTTGAAAACAGCGCGCGGCCCGCAGCAGTGCCGCTCTCATAGTCCGAATCCGCGCCGCGGCCGATGAAGACCTCGGCGCCGAGCCCCTCTGCCGTCGACAGAAAGGCGCTTTCGCGCTCGATGATGCTGGGCGTACCGGTGTTGGAACCGGCGACCGCCAGCCGGCGCCGTCCGGCCTCGAAGAACATGGTCGCCGCCTTGCGGGAGGCCTCCGAATTGCCGGCGCGCACATGGTCTGCGTCCGGCTCGGAACGACCGATAACTATGAGTGGCTGCCCGTTGCGCTGGGCAAGCTCGAGGAAACTCGCCGGCGGCGAGCCCGACAGGATGATGATTGCCTCGGCGCGATGGCCGATCAGCATCTTCTGGGCGGCCAGCAGTTCGTCCTCGGTCTGGCCGGTGTTGATGAGGATCGGAATGCTGCCGCGCTGGATCAGGAACTTGGCAAGGGCGGCGGCGAGATGGGCGCGAAACCCGATCTCCGGTTTCGTGGCGACAATGCCGACGAGGCGGCTCTGATTGGCAAGCACGCCGCGCGCAAGATCGTTGACGTGGTAGCCGAGTTCCTCCGCCGCACGCAGCACCTTCTCCCGCGTCGCGGGCGCAACGCTTGCTCCAGGTGTGAAGGTGCGCGAAACGGCCGAGCGGGAAACGCCGGCAAGCTGCGCCACCTGTTCGGCGCTGACGAAGCGCATGCGCTCCTTCTTTGGCGCCTTGCCGTCGTTCACCGGACTATCAGTCATCGGCTTTCCCTCAATGTCTTACGCACGACAAATTCCACCTTCTGGAATCAGCAGTCAGCATTGAAAACGGGTGTTGGGCGAGCCGCCTGCGTTCATTTCCATGCCGTTGCATAGGTACAACCATGTCGCACAGCCATGCAATTGACCAGGCCGACAACTAACGGCGGTTCTTTGCAGGCGAATGACAGATGAGGGTGTTCCAATTGGCGGGAATGGGTGGCAACTGGCGTGTCGCCGGCAGCTTTGGTCAATGCTGGAAAAGCATGGCCGGGATTGCAGTGCAATCCCGGCCGAAGGGGGGCGAGAGGCAGCGGCGATAACCGTGGATCAGGTCAACGCCGCTTTGGGCATCAGGCGATTCTCGAAGCCGTTAGTCGCAGACCCGCACGGTTTCGGTATGATAGCCGCCATCATAGCGGTTGCGGACGTCACGATCCTCGTACCAGCAGCGCGGAGGCGGCGGACCCGCATCATAATAACGGGGACCGTCGACATAACGGGGGCCGCTGTTGACGATGGCGCCGCCGATCAGGCCGCCAACGACACCCGCTGCCAGGCCGCCGGCGATGGCGCGGCCGGTATTGTCGTGGTGATGATGGTCGCGGGCGGCAGCAGGCTGAATAGCCGAGCCCACAAGGGCCGTCGCAATCAACAGACTGCTAACAATTCTCTTCATAACATTCTCCTTAGTCGCAAATCGCCCCTATAGAACATAAAATGCTCCACGGCGGCGTTTGTTCGTTCAAATCTTGCACCTTTTGAGGCAAGCCGACCAATAAACGGCGCGCGGAAACCCAAATTCTGTGTTTTGCACTGAAATTCTCAGGACGAAATCCGCCGGGTCAAACGCGCAATCGCAACTGGCGGCATCAGGTCGCCGATTCCGTTACTGTTTCTTCCAGCACGTCCTCGGGAATATCGTCGAAGGAGGCGTAGTTGAGGTTATAGAGCTTCGAGTAGAGCTTGCCGTTCTTCATGAGCTGCTGGTGATTGCCGCTCTCGACGATCTCGCCATTCTGCAGCACGATGATGCGATCGGCTTCGCGGATCGTTGCCAGCCGATGGGCGATGACGAGGCCGGTACGGTTTTCGAGCAGCTTCACCAGTGCCTTCTGGATCAGCATTTCGGTATAGCTGTCGATATTGGCTGTCGCCTCGTCGAGCACGAGGATCTTCGCGTCCGCCACCAGTGCGCGGGCAAAGGAGAGAAGCTGGCGCTGGCCGAGCGAAAGATTGCCGCCGCGCTCGCCGAGCATGCTGTCATAGCCCTGAGGCAGGCGCATGACGAAGTCGTGCGCGCCGACGGCCTTGGCGGCCTCGATTACCTGTTCGCGGGTGGCTTCCGTCTTGTGATAGCGGATATTCTCGAAAACGGTGCCGGTGAAGAGGAAGGGTTCCTGCAGCACCATGGCGATCTGCTGGCCAAGCGAATCCTGTGTCAGTTCGCGCACGTCATGACCGCCGACAACAACCTGTCCCTGCTGCACCTCGTAGAAACGGTGGATCAACGACATGCAGCTCGACTTGCCCGAGCCGGTCGGGCCGACAAGGGCAACCGTCTCGCCGGGATTGACCCTGAAGCTTACGTGCTTGAGCACCGGATGCTTCGGATTATAGCCGAAGACGACATCGCGGAATTCGACGGAGCCGTCCATGTCGGGCGAAAGCACCTTGGCATCGGGAGCATCCTTGATGTCGACCGGCACGTCGAGCACGTCGGTCAGCCGCTGGCCTGATGCCATTGCGCGCTGCATGACCGAATATTGCAAGGTCAGAGAACGGATCGGGTCGAAGAAGCGCTGGATATAGAAGAGAAAGGCGACAAGCACGCCGACGTCGAGCGCCTGGTTCAACACGCGCGCACCACCGACGACAATGACGAGCGCCATCGCGATACCGGTCAGCGTATCGACAATCGGCACCATAATCTGCGCGTAACGGGCTGCGGTCAGATGCGTCAGCAGGTTGGCATGCGCCTTGTCGTCGTAAAGCGTGAAGTTGACCTCCTGCCGGTCCATGCTCTGGACGGCGCGCACGCCATGGATCGCTTCGGCCAGAGCGCCGTTCGCCACCGAATTGGTTTCATGCGCCGCCATGAAGGATTTGCGGGCGAGCGGCAGCCAGAACAGGCGCACGACGAAGAGAACCGGCAGTACGGACAGCGTCAGCAGGCCGAGCTTGAAGTCGAGATAGAGCATCACGAAGACGATGCCGAAGAGCAGGAAGATATCGCCGACGGACAGCACGCAGGTCTCCAGGAATTCCTGCATCGAGTTGACGTCGCCCTGCAGGCGAGACATCAGCCGGCCAACCTCGGTCTTGTCCATGAAGGAGAGGGAAACGCGCTGGAGATGGGAGAACATTGCCTTGCGGATATCGAAGAGCACGTTTTCCGCGACGCCGCCGACCAGCGTTTCCTGAAAATAGCTGGCCCCGTAGTTGATGAGGATCGCGATCAGGAACGCGCCGATCGCCAAGGTCAGTGCGGAACCATTGTCATCGGGCTGCATGCCATGGTCGATCGCGTAGCGGATGATCAGTGGAATGAGAAGCTGCATGCCGGTAAAGACCAGCACCGAAATCACCGACAGGACGACATCACGCCGGTAGGGATGCACGAACGCCCAGATTCGCTTGACGATATTGGAATCGAAGACTTTGCCGAAGATTTCCTCTTCGACACGCTGCGAACCGACGACCGCCCTTGGCGGACGTCTGCCATCCTCGCGAACGTCCGGACGCTCGGTTTCCAGTTCCTCGGCCATCTTGTTTCCTCCTGCGCCGGTTTCTTACGCGCTCAAAGCGTCGTCGCCCGGTCGCACCTGCAAATCGTACAGTGCCTTGTATCGGCCGCCGAGCGCCAGGAGCTCGTCATGCGTGCCCTGCTCGACGATGCGGCCGTCCTCGATGAAGAAAATCTTGTCGGCATGCATCAGCGAGCTCAGGCGATGGGCAACGATGATCGTCACCCGATCGGCGGCGTAGCGGCGCATGGCGCTGCGAATGCGCTGCTCCGTTGCCGCATCGATTGCTGCGGTCGAATCGTCGAAGACCATCACGGCTGGCTTTAGCATCAGCGCACGGGCGATCGAAAGCCTCTGGCGCTGGCCGCCCGAAAGCGAGACGCCGCGTTCGCCGACGACCGTGCCGTAGCCGGTCGGCAGGCCGAGTACGTAATTGTGGAGCTGTGCACTTTCGCTGGCGCGCTCGATACGGCCTTCCTTGGCCCAGGGGTCGCCATAGGCGATGTTGTTTTCGATCGTCGTGGTGAAGAGGAAGGAATCCTGCTGTACGACGGCGACGGAGCGGCGCAGCGACTGCAGCTTCGCCTTGCGGATATCCTGCCCATCGATGGTGATCTTGCCGGCAGTCGCATCATAAAAGCGCGGGATCAGATGGGCGAGCGTCGACTTGCCGCTACCCGGCGGGCCAACAATGCCGATGGTCTCGCCACGCCTTGCTTCGAAGCTGACGTCATGGAGCACTTCATGCATCGGCGAGGCCGGATAGGCGAAGCTGACATTCTCGAAGCGCAGCGTGCCGTCCGTGACCGCCAACTCCTTGGCATCCGGCGCATCGCGCACGGCAATTTCGAGGTCCAGCAGTTCGAAGAGGCGCGTGCCACAAGTCGAGGCGCGGGCGAAGGCGTTGACCATCAGGCCGAGCTGGCGCACCGGCATCTGCAAGATGGTCATGAAAGTCAGAAACGAGGCCAGCGTACCAACGGTGATCTCGCCGGAATGCACCTTGCCGCCACCGATCCACAGCACCAGGCCCATCGCCACAAAAAAGGAAAAGGTCATGGCACTGGTATTGATGACGCGGATACCTACGCGCTGGTGGGCAAGTTCCAGCGCATTCTTCGAGGCTGCTTCAAATTTCGAAAGCTCGTGATCCTGTGCTGCGAAGGCGCGAACGACACGAATGCCGCCGAGATTCTCTTCCATGATACGCGTCAGCACCGACAGCCGCTGCTGCAGGTCGAGCCAGGTGGCACGCAGGCGAAGCTGGGTGATTGAGGAGCGCCAGCCGACAAAAGGCACGAAAGAGAGCGCCAACAACCCAAGCACGACGTCAGTCGACAGGAGCATATAGGCACCGATGCCGATCAGCATGGAGAGAAGGAAGACGCGCACGAGCGCCGTCGAGAAATACATACGAACGCCTTCCAGATCGAGCAGGCCGACAGTGATGAGGTCGCCCGAATGCACGGTGTCGTGGAAGGAAAAAGAGAGACGTTGGATCTTTTCGTAGCAGGCAAGGCGCAACTCATAGCCCATATGGTGGCCGACCGCCTCGCTGTAATAGTTCTGGATCATCGTAAAGATGCCGCGGAGCACACTGGCGCCGAGCAGCAACAGCGCCGTCGTCAAAAGCGCATCCTGTGCCTGCTGCCCAAGCGTGCCGCCGTGAAGCGCCACCTGCGTATGGTCGACCGCCTGGCCGAGTAACCGGGGAATCAAGAGCTGGAAGGTTGAGGCGATCAGGGTCGCGCCGATGGCAAGACCTGCTTGCCAAGGATGGCGGAAGGCCATGACGGTGATGCGGAACAGTGTGTAGAGGCCCTTGCCCCACCCTGCCGCGGTTGCAAGCGCCATCGAAGCCGAAGGCTTCGTCGCGCGTATGGACGCATCGCTGCTCACGGTATTTTTCCAATAGATGTGTGCTCGGACCAAGCGAGCCCGGAAAGACGGCAAATCCATGAAGGGATTGATAGCGCACCCACATTTGCCGATTCCGACAGGGGGTTCAAGTAAAGAATTCACCAGTTGGTTATTTTTACGTGAGCCTTCCTCGCGTTGAACGGTAACGCTACCGCCACGCTCAGCTGACTACGTGCCTCAGGCGGATTCGTCTGCCGGAAAACGAAAGCCTCGGCGCTGTGCATCGCCAGTGGAAATCCATGTTGCGCGCATGTATGGTCCGCTCGCCAACCAGCACGAAGAGGGCGTTCGATGTCATCCACGGTCCGGATCGCAAATCAGTTTCTCACTGTCGACGTTTCCTCGCTCGGCGCCGAAATGCAGGCGCTGACATCAAGCGACGGCCGCTCCTGGGTCTGGAACGGCGACGCCGCCTTTTGGACCGGCCGTTCGCCGATCCTGTTTCCGATGGTCGGCAAGGCGCCGAACGACGTTCTGAAGGTTGCCGGTCACAGCGCCCCTATGGGCCAGCACGGCTTTGCCCGTCGCAGTGAATTTGCGCTGGCATCCTCGTCCGAAGCGAGTTGCCGCTATGAGCTTGCTGCTTCAGAGGCAACGAAGGCGGTTTATCCCTTCGATTTCCTGCTGGCCGTTATCCATAGTGTCGAGGGTCGGGCTTTAACCGTTGCCGCCGAAGTTACCAACCGCGATATCAGGCCGATGCCTTTCGGTCTCGGTTTTCATACCGCTTTCCGCTGGCCGCTGCCGGATGCTGCAAACAAGCCGCACACGGTCACGCTAGACAATGGAGCCGAGCCGGCGCTCGTCCGCCTTGAGGGCGGCTTGATCTCGCCGAAGAAACTTGCTTCACCTTTTGCTGCAGGCAGGCTTGTGCTCGACCATTCCATGTTCGAGCAGGATGCCATGATCTTTCCGGAAGGTGCGGGCCCCGGCCTGCGTTATGGAGTTGAGGGCGGTCCGTCCATGCATTTCAGCTTCGAGAACCTGCCCAACCTGGCGCTCTGGACCAAGCCCGGCGCGCCTTTCCTCTGCGTCGAGCCCTGGCACGGGACGGCTGCCGAAAATGGCGGTTCTGACGACCTTGAGGGACGCCCTTACACCAAGGTGCTTGCACCGGGCGAAACGTCGCGCTTTTCCTACACGGTCGAAATCCTCGCCTAGGCGGGGGCTCGTTTTCTGTTTTGGATCAGGGTGTTGGCCAGGTGGTAAAATAAACCTCTTGCAACATTGAGCTTTTCACGCTTTCATACACGACTAGTTTAATAGACTATGCGGCTGGGATGAGGATCTTTTCCAGCCAGGCCGGTTTCCAATGGAACCCGAGCCGGTGGTGAACGTTTTGCGTGGCCGCGTGAACCTGCCCAACGCATGACCTCAGAGGTCCTGCGTTGAAACCTTGATCGAAACACATGCGGATGAGCCGCAAGGGAGTTGAGATGACGGTTCAGGGACTTTTTTCGAGTAAGGCGAGTGCGGCGGCTCAGATTTCCGCCGTGCCGCGTATTGCGATCGTCGGCCGCGGCTTTTCCGGCATGATGATGGCGGTGGCGTTGATGCGCACCGTGCGCACGCCTTTTCACCTCCAGCTTTTCGATCCGAACTCCACGGTGAACGGCGGCCAGGCGTTGGCGTCTGCAAGGTCTTCGACCATCCTCAATACGCGTGTGCGTGATCTCTCCGTTTCGCTTGGCGATCCCGATGATTTCAACGACTGGCTTTGTAGCAACGCCGAATTCCGCGCCGCCGTGCCGGCCGCAATTCCCGGCTTCCGGCAGATCTTCGTCCCCCGTGAAATCTTCAGCGACTATGTCTACCAACGCTTTTCAGAAGCACTCGCCGCCCGCCGGGATATCACCGTCCAGGTCTGTCACGATCCGGTCGTGGCAATTCGCAGGAGCCACGGCAGCCGATTCGTGCTTGAAAGCGCAAATCCATCCAATCCGCTTTTCGATACCGTGATCCTCGCGACAGGCTACGGCCTGCCTCGACCCGAGGTCGACGAGCCGGAGGTGTCGCCGGTCAGGGCGCAGCGTCTCGTCGCCCGGCCGCATACGGTGATGCTCGGCAGCGGTATCAGGGTCGTAGACCAGCTGCTGCAGCTTCGTGACGCCGGTTATACCGGCCAGGTGACAATCATTTCGCGACATGGTTTCCTGCCGCAGAGCCACACGCCGAATTCCGCCGATCCGGTTTTTCCGGCCGAAGCGCTGCCGCAAAACCTGCCGGACATCGTTAGTTTCATCCGTCAGGCCTGCCGCGAAGCGGAAGAGGAGGGGCGAAGCTGGCAGTCGGTCATGAACGGCCTTCGCAAGCATGCCCGCTCGCTCTGGCGGTCGCTGCCGGCGCGTGAGAAGCGGCAATTCAACCGGCATCTGCGGGCGATCTATGACAGTCACCGCAACCGCCTGCCGGAGGCGATGCATCTGCGCCTCCAGCGGGAACTTGCCGAAGGTCGTACGGTGCTCAGGCGTGGCCGCGCCGGGCGTAGAGGTCTCAGCGGCCTTTTCTTCACGCCCGCCGGTTCGTCGAGCGAAGAAGTCATCCATGCCGAACGTATCGTCGATTGCCGCTGCCATGCGCCTGATCTTTCCGCTCCGCTGATGCAAAGCTTGCTGGCGGCGCGCCTTGCCATGCCTGACGAGCTCGCGCTTGGCCTGGCTGTCAATGCCCGCGGCGAAACGTTCCTGGACGACGGCTCGTCGATCGATGGGCTATTTGCGGTCGGTCCGCTTGGTCTCGGCAGCCTGCCGGACATCGATCTCGTGCCCGAAATCGTTACGCAGGCCTACGCGGCCTCCGATCGAATTGCGGAGCGCTTCTATCCACGAAGCCAGGCGGTTTAGCGAAATTCGTCACTTCCTTTGGAACCATCTGCCTGAGCCGGCGTTATGCTGCGCTGGTAATTCGTTTAGAGGGGCAGATGGAAGCCGTGGATCGATATGACGCGTCTCTTCAAGGCGAGGGGCGTTTTCGTCTCCTTGTCGATGCGATCACCGACTATGCGATCTACATGCTCAGCCCCGAAGGTTATGTGACGAGCTGGAATTCCGGCGCTCAGCGTTTCAAGGGCTATCGCGCCTCGGAAATTCTCGGCCAGCATTTTTCCCGGTTTTATCTGGATGCCGATCGGGAGGCTGGATTGCCCGCGCGGGCGCTCAGAATCGCCGCGACGGAAGGGCGCTTCGAGGGTGAAGGCTGGCGACAGCGCAAGGATGGTACACGCTTCTGGGCGCATGTGATCATCGATCCGATCCGCGATGCCTCCGGTGAGCTGATCGGCTTTGCCAAGATCACTCGCGATCTGACGGAGCGCAAGGCCGCCGAGAACGCGCTAAAGCGTAGCGAGGAGCAGTTTCGTCTGCTCGTCCAAGGCGTCTCCGATTATGCCATCTACATGCTGGATCCTGAGGGCCACGTAGCAAGCTGGAATTCCGGCGCCGAGCGCATCAAGGGTTATACCTCGGAAGAGATTATTGGCCGGCATTTCTCCACCTTTTATACCGACGAGGACCGCCTCGGCGGATTGCCGGAGCGGGCCCTGGCAACTGCCAGCCGGGACGGGCGCTTCGAGAGGGAAGGCTGGCGAGTACGCAAGGACGGCTCGCGCTTCTGGGCGCATATTGTTATCGACGCAATTAAGGATGATTTCGGCGATATTATTGGTTTTGCCAAGATCACCCGCGACATCACCGAGAAGATGGAGACGCAGCGTGCGCTGGAGCAAACGCGCGAAGAGCTTTTCCAGGCACAGAAGATGGAAGCCATCGGCCAGTTGACCGGTGGCGTCGCGCACGATTTCAACAACCTCCTGATGGCGGTGCTGGGGAGCCTCGAAATCCTCAAGAAGCGCATGCCACAGGATCCTGCTCTGTCGCCGCTTGTCGACAATGCCATGCTCGGTGCGCAGCGTGGTGCGGCGCTGACCCAGCGCATGCTCGCCTTTTCCCGCCGACAGGAGTTACAGGTCGAAAAGATCGATGTCTCCGCGCTTTTGCGCGGCATGATGGACATGGTCTCGCGTTCCCTCGGTCCGATCGCCACGCTTGAGACCGAGTTTCCCGAGAGCCTGCCGATGATTGCGACTGACCCGAACCAGTTAGAGGCGGCGGTGCTCAACCTCGTCGTCAATGCCCGCGACGCCATGCCTGGTGGCGGGCCTATTCGGATCAGAGCCACTGAGGAACTCGTGCCTGACGGCGGTACAATGCCGGCCGGCCACTATGTGTGTGTCGCCGTTGCCGATGAGGGCGAAGGCATGAGCGACGAGACGCTGAATCAGGCGGTGACTCCGTTCTTCACGACCAAGGGCATCGGCAAGGGAACGGGTCTCGGGCTCTCGATGGTGCAGGGGCTTGCTGCCCAGTCCGGCGGCAGGCTCGTGCTGAAGAGCCGGCTCGGTGAAGGCACGACAGCTGAGCTGTGGTTTCCTGTTACGGGAGCCGAAAGCATCGTAAAAGAACCTGAACAATCCGTGCCGGAAGCCGCAAATTGCTCACGGTCGCTGCGCATCCTTGCCGTCGACGACGACGGGTTGGTTCTGATGAACACCACGCTCATGCTGGAGGATCTCGGCCATACCGTAATCGAGGCGATGGCCGGTGCTGACGCGCTCGACATTCTTCGCATCGAAAACGTCGATCTGGTAATCTCCGATCACGCCATGCCGCGCATGACAGGGTCGCAGCTTGCTGTGGCTATTCGCAATGAATGGCCCGATATGCCGATCATACTCGCGACCGGTTTTGCAGAGATTCCCGAGGGCTCCGGCATCACCGACATACAACGGCTCGGCAAGCCCTTCTCGCAGGCGCAGCTGGCAGAGGCGATCAATCGCATTGCCCAATAAACGCCTCGCTAAGAGGCTCTGCGGATTCTGATCTCGCTCCGTATGATATAGGCCAGGAGCCCCGCCACCATGAGCGCCAGCACATACCAGGTGATGGCGTAAACAAGGTGGTTGTTGGGGAAATCGAGTACTGTCAGTCCACCCACGGGCACGCCACCGGCATTGGGCGTCGCGTCCGCGTCGATGAAGAAGGGGGCAACGTTCGAAAGACCGCGCTTCCCGGCAATGGCCGTGACATCGCGCGAATACCACCGATCGGAAGCCGGATTATTGGAACGGAGCAGCATGCCCTTCGGCTCTGTCATGCGCATCAGTCCGGTGACCCTGGCCTGTCCGCCGAGCTCGCTTTCCGGTCGCGAGGCCGGATCGCGGCGATCAGGCGGGACAAAACCGCGATTGACGAGGATCGCGCTTCCATCCGCGAGCCTGAGCGGCGCCAGCACCCAATAGCCGCTGCCGAGCGCTGTCGAGGCCGTGACCAGCGTTTCCTTGTCGTTCTCGAAAATGCCTGATGCCGTTACCCGCCGGTATTCATCATCGGCGGGATTGACCTTGTTCCAGTCGGCTTGTGCGGGCGGCGCGACGGGTTCGGCATGGACGCGCGCATCGACGCGGGCGATCAGATCGAGCTTCCAGGAAAGGCGATGGACCTGCCAGGTGCCGAGGGCGATCAATGCGGCGACGAGAGCCAGAAGCCCAAATCCCAGTATCGCCAGAGTGACGGGCGAACGCGGGCTGTCCGGATGGTCGGAAGAGATATCGGTCATCGATAACCGCAACGGGCGGCGTTGCCGCCGCCCGCTCCTTTGCCGTTACGGCATGTTTTTCATCATCTCAGGGCTCATGGGCATCATGTTCGTATTCAGGTGATACATGACCCAGAGCGAGCCCGAGAGCGCGATGGCGACGATGATGATCGTGAAGATCAGCGCCATGATCGTCCAGCCGCCTTCCGACTTCGTGTTCATGTGCAGGAAGAAGATCATGTGAACGACGATCTGCACGGCGGCGAGCGCCATCACCAAAATGGCAGTTACGGTATGGTTCTCGAAGACGCCGCCCATGACCAGCCAGAAGGGAATGGCGGTCAGGATGACGGACAGGACGAAGCCCGTCATGTAGCTCTTGAAGGTGCCGTGACCAGCCTGATGTCCGTGGCTGTGGCCGTGATGAGCCTCGTGGGCATCCTCATGTACGGGTGCTTGCGAACTCATCCGAGAACTCCCATCAGGTAGACGAAGGAAAAGACGCCGATCCAGACGACGTCGAGGAAGTGCCAGAACATGGAAAGGCACATGAGGCGTCGGCGGTTGGCTTCGATCAGACCATGCATGGATACCTGCACCATCAGGGTCACCAGCCACACGAGGCCGAAGGTCACGTGCAGACCGTGTGTGCCGACCAGTGTGAAGAAGGATGACAGGAAGGCGCTGCGCTGCGGGCCGGCGCCCTCATGGATCAGGTGCACGAACTCGTAGAGTTCGAGGCCGATGAAGGCTGCGCCGAAGAGGCCGGTGATTGCCAGCCAAAACAGCGTTTCCGCCTTTGCGTTTCGCTCCATCTGCAGCATCGCAAAGCCGTAGGTGATGGAGGAGAGCAGCAGCATCGAGGTGTTGATGGCCACCAGCGGCAGATCGAAGAGATCGGCCGGCGACGGACCGGCCGCATAGTTGCGGCCGAGCACGGCGTGAGTGGCAAACAGCACCGAGAAGATCAGGCAGTCGCTCATCAGGTAGAGCCAGAAGCCCAGATTGGTGCTGTTCTCCGGATGATGATCTTCGGTGAGGTAGAATTCAGGCTTCTCGGCCGTGTCGATAGTATGATCGCTCATGGTCTCTTACACCTGCTCGGCAAGCAATTGTGTGCGCTTGCCTTCCGTTTCGGTGACTTCGTCCGAGGGGATGTAGAAGTCGCGTTTGTAGTTGAACGTGTGGCCGATCGCGACGACGAACATGGCGACGGCGGAGAGCACGACCATCCACCAAATGTACCAGATCAGGCCGAAGGCGAGCGTAATGCTGAAGGCCGACAGGATCGCGCCAGTGCCGGTGTTCTTCGGCATGTGGATCGGCTTGAAGCCGCCGAGCGGGCGCTCGTAACCGCGGTTCTTCATGTCATACCAGCTGTCATGATCATGCACGACCGGCGTGAAGGCGAAGTTGTAATCCGGCGGCGGCGAAGAGGTCGACCATTCCAGCGTGCGGCCATCCCATGGATCACCGCTGTCATCACGCAGTTCTTCGCGCTTCCTGAAGGAGACGACGATCTGGATCAGGAAGGACGCGATGCCGAGAGCGATCAGCCCGACGCCGAAGGCAGCAATGATGAACCAGATCTGCAGCGACGGATCATCGAACTGGCTCATGCGACGGGTGACGCCCATCAGGCCAAGGATGTAGAGCGGCATGAAGGCGAACCAGAAGCCGATCTGCCAGAACCAGAAGCTCATCTTGCCCCAGAAGGGATCGAGCTTGAAGCCAAAGGCCTTCGGGAACCAGTAGTTCACGCCGGCGAACATGCCGAACAGGACGCCGCCGATGATCACGTTGTGGAAGTGCGCGATCAGGAACAGCGAGTTATGCAAGACGAAGTCTGCAGGAGGAACGGCAAGCATGACGCCGGTCATGCCGCCGATGACGAAGGTCACCATGAAGCCGACCGTCCAGAGCATCGGCACCTCGTAGCGGATACGGCCGCGATACATGGTGAAGAGCCAGTTGAACATCTTCGCCCCGGTGGGGATCGAAATGATCATCGTGGTGATGCCGAAAAACGAGTTGACGGAAGCGCCCGAACCCATCGTGAAGAAGTGGTGCAGCCACACGAGGTAGGACAGGATCATGATCACGCAGGTGGCGTAGACCATCGACGCGTAGCCGAACAGGCGCTTGCCGGAGAAGGTCGCAACCACTTCCGAGAAGATGCCGAAGGCCGGCAGGACGAGGATGTAGACTTCCGGGTGGCCCCAGATCCAGATGAGGTTGATATACATCATCGGATTGCCGCCGAGGTCGTTCGTGAAGAAGTTCGTCCCGGCATAGCGGTCGAGCGACAGGAGAGCGAGCGTTGCGGTCAGGATCGGGAAGGAGGCGACGATCAGGATGTTGGTGCAGAGTGCCGTCCAGGTGAAGACCGGCATCTTCATGAAGGTCATGCCCGGCGCGCGCATCTTCACGATGGTGGCGATCAGGTTGATGCCCGATAGCGTGGTGCCGACACCGGCGACCTGCAGGCCCCAGATATAATAGTCGACGCCGACGCCGGGACTATAGGCGGCACCCGAAAGCGGCGGATAGGCGAGCCAGCCGGTCTGGGCGAATTCGCCGATGAAGAGCGAGATCATGATGATGATCGCGCCCGCCGTCGTCATCCAGAACGAGAAGTTGTTGAGGAACGGGAAAGAGACGTCGCGCGCGCCGATCTGCAGCGGCACCACGAAGTTCATGAGGCCGGTGACGAAGGGCATCGCCACGAAGAAGATCATGATGACGCCGTGGGCGGTGAAGATCTGGTCGTAATGGTGCGGCGGCAGGTAGCCTTCATTGCCGTTGAAGGCGATCGCCTGCTGGCCACGCATCAGAAGCGCGTCGGAGAAGCCGCGCAGCAGCATGATGACGGCCAGAATCACGTACATGATGCCGATCTTCTTGTGGTCGACACTGCAGATCCAGTCGCGCCAGAGCGGACCCCAGAACTTGAAATAGGTGATGACGCCGAGCACCGCGATGGCGCCGATGACGACGCCGATAAACGTCACGACCAGAATCGGCTCGTGATACGGGATCGCGTCGAGGGTTAACCGGCCGAAGATGAACTTCAGGAGGTCAGGATTGGAAAACATGGAACAACCCGTTCATTATGTCTTACGACGCAAAGCGCCAGGTTAATTGTTATTGTTGAGCTGCGCAGGCGCAGGGCCGCCGCCATTGCTCATGCCGGGCATGGAATGGCCATCATGCTGCATGTCCATTCCGGGCATGTTCTGCATGCTGTTGCCATCGGTGCTTTCGGCAGGCTCGCTGCGTGCGGGAGCGCCTGTTGCAGGTACCGTCGCCGCGGGCGCGACGATGCCCTCGTCAGCATGGCGATTGTCGTAGGTCAGCTTTTCGCGGTTCGCTTCGCTCTCCTTGCCGCCGCCGCCCATCATGTCGATGTGCATCATCTCGTTCATGCACATTTTGCCGGGTGTGGCGCACATGTTGAGGATCGCGTCGTAGAGATCGGCGTCGGCGCCGGCATAGTAGCGCACCGGCTCCTTCTCGCTCGGCTTTTCGAGCTTCAGATAGGCGTCGCGGTTGAGCATCGTGCCGCGCTGCTTGACCTGCGCCACCCAGGCATCGAAGCCCTCCTGGTTCAGGCCGTGGAATTTGAAGCGCATATTCGAGAAACCTTCGCCGCTGTAATTGGCGGAGAAGCCGTCATATTCGCCTTCCTTGTTGATGACGGCGTGCAGTCTCGTCTGCATGCCCGGCATGGCGTAGATCTGGCCGGCAAGGGCGGGGATGAAGAAGGAGTTCATCACCGACGAGGAGGTAATCTTGAAACTGATCGGGACATCAACCGGTGCTGCGAGCTCGTTGACGGTCGCAATGCCGAGGTCCGGGTATAAGAACAGCCATTTCCAGTCGAGCGCCACGACCTCGACGGTCAGCGGCTTGGTATCTGCCGGAATGGCGCGCTCCGCGTCGATACGGTCAAGCGGCCGATAGGGATCAAGCTTATGCGTCGAAATCCAGGTGACCGCGCCGAGCGCGATGATGATGGCGAGCGGTGCTGCCCAGATCACGATTTCGAGACGCGTGGAATGATGCCATTCGGGCGCGTAGTTCGCGGCCGTATTTGAGCGCCGGTAACGCCAGGCGAAAAACAGTGTGAGGAAGATCACCGGAATGATGATCAGAAGCATCAGCACCGTCGAGACGATGATGAGGTCGCGTTGCTGGGCAGCAATATCGCCCGAAGGCGACATGACTACCAAGTTGCATCCTGCCAAAAAAAACAGCGGCAAGATTAATAGAAGGCGGGAAAACTTTGGCAGTTTTTGCACGTCTCTAAGCTCTTTTTGTTTCGTTCAATTGCCGACTAAAGCACTGGCACAAGCAGCGATATGAGGTCTTTGGTCGCAGTGCAACATGCATTTTGCACCGCGGGAGAAGTCAGCTTCCACGGCGCCCCTAAAATCCTGATAACAGTAAGAAGGAATTTCTCCGGCGCCGCCTTGTGTATAGCTGAAAAGCAGGGCCTTGCCCAATAAAACTCTGGAATAGGTTGGGATAGGTATCACGCGATTTTGACGTCGCATCGTTTTTTGAGAATTCGACGTCAACTATTTGCGCGATCAGGACTTGATAAGCTGCAAATATGGAACAAGATCAGCTTGAGGTGCTTTGTAAAAAGCACCTTGAACGAGGGAGGCGTTTCATATGGCCACTGTAGCCCATTTAGGACCATCATCTTCATCGCTGGAACGGGATGCGCGGCGCATCCACGATGACAAACCGGTTTCGCCCGGCAGCATCGCGGTCGGCGTGGTGATCGGTCGCATGTCTGAATTTTTTGATTTCTTCGTTTACGGCCTCGCGTCCGTACTCGTGTTTCCACAACTTGTATTTCCCTTCGCGCCGGATCGGCTGACGGGCACCCTCTATTCCTTCGCGATTTTCTCGCTGGCGTTTCTCGCCCGTCCCGTCGGCTCGGTTGTCTTCATGACGATCGACCGCTTCTATGGACGCGGCACCAAGCTCACCATCGCACTCTTCCTGCTCGGTGGTTCTACGGCATCGATTGCCTTCCTGCCGGGCTATGATGAAATCGGCTACTGGTCGATTGCGCTGTTGGCACTTTTCCGCCTGGGCCAGGGTTTTGCGCTCGGTGGTGCCTGGGACGGTCTCGCTTCCCTGCTCGCACTTAACGCGCCGCCGAATCACCGCGGCTGGTACGCAATGATTCCGCAGCTCGGCGCGCCCATCGGTTTTGCGCTGGCGAGCATCCTGTTCGGTTACTTTGTCGCCAATCTTTCCTCAGAGGACTTCCTCTCGTGGGGCTGGCGTTATCCGTTCTTCGTGGCCTTCGCGATCAATGTCGTCGCGCTTTTTGCCCGTCTTCGCCTCGTCATGACCAAGGAATTCGGCACGCTGCTCGAACAGCATGAGCTCGAAGCAGCACCAATCCTCGACGTACTGCGCGTCCACGGCCGCGATATCCTGATCGGCGCTTTCGTGCCGCTTGCAAGCTTTGCCATGTTCCACCTCGTCACGATCTTCCCGCTCAGCTGGATGAACCTTTATGGCAACCAGCCGATCGGCGCCTTCATGGTGGTTCAGGTCGTTGGCGCCATGGTCGGTATCTTCGCGATCATTGCGTCGGGTGTGATTGCCGATCGTATCGGCCGGCGTAAGCAACTGGCGATCTGCGCGGTGCTGATCGCGATCTTCAGCTTCGTTGGTCCATTCCTGATCGGCGCCGGCAATAGCGGCCACGATGCCTTCGTCATCATCGGCTTCGGCGTGCTCGGCCTTTCCTTCGGCCAGGCGACCGGTTCGATCTCCTCGCGCTTCGGCCGCGGCTATCGCTATACGGGTGCTGCCTTCACCTCCGACCTTGCCTGGCTCATTGGCGCAGGCTTCGCACCGCTTGTCGCACTCAGCCTGTCCAGTGAGTTCGGCCTGACCTTCGTCGGCTACTACCTGCTGTCGGGTGCGATTTGCACGCTCGCTGCCCTCGCCTTCAATAGGGCGCTGGAACAGCGCGAGTAGGGCACCGAAGGACTCAACGAAAAGGCCCGCCGGGGAAACCCGGCGGGCCTTTTCGTTTACAATCTATTTTCGGAGTTTCACTGCGCCATCTGCGGCTGCTTGGCTGAACGTGCGGCGGTCAGTTCGGCAGTCGTATGGTTGAGCCGGTCCGCGAGCACACGCATGATCTCCACGGCCATCTCCGGAAAATCGCTCAGAAGCTTGAGGAAATGTTCCTTGCTGATGCGCAGGACTTCGAGCGGTGAGGTGGCGCGCACGGTCGCGGTACGCGAGACGTCGCAGAGAATCGCGATTTCGCCGACAATGGAATTGACCTCGACATCGGCGACCTTGATTTCGCCGGCAGGCGAGGAAACGATGATATCGGCCGTGCCTGACAGAACGACGTAGGCGGCGTCGCCGACATCGCCCTGACGGAACAGGTTTTGGCCTGGGTGGTACGTCATGCGGTCCGAGGTGAAGGCCAAGAGCTTGAGTTTCGCTGGTGCGATCCTCGAAAAGATCGGCACCCGCCGCAGCATTTCTACTTCATCTCTCAACAGCATGAGTGCTACACCCCCTGCCGCATGGTCCTTGATCATGCGCTAAAAACCAACTCCAAGCGCCTTGCAGGCGCCGTCTCTGCCGCCCCAATAGAGTATTACGATAACAGTTCCTTGAACATACCGTTTTTCTCGGAAAGTTCCGGATAGTTGCCCGCCTCGGCAAGATCGCCGCGATCGAAGAGCAATATTCGATCGAAGATTTCCGCCAGCTTGGCGTTGGACAACACCCAGATAATTGCCGGGCGTTTGCCTTCCTCGTGAAGGTCTTCAATGATGTTGTGGGTAATCTGGTCCTGGATGCGCTGGTCGAGCGCCGGGATCGGCCGGTTGAAGATAAAGTAATCGGAACGCTTGAGCAGCGCCCGCGCCAGATTGAGTTTCTGTCGCTGTACCCCTGTCAGGCGCTTGCCGCCGGAGCCGACATCGAATTCCAGCCCGATCGACAATACATCGTCATAGAGATCGAGCGCATCGAACAGTTCGCCCATGATCAGGCGGATGCGATCGGAAGCATCGGCCTGCTGATAGGCGATGCGGCCGAAGAGCACATTGTCCATCAGGCTCGCGGAGGCCGTGAAGCGGCTGATGTCATAACGCTCGATCAGCTCGGCGAGATCATCGGGGATGTTTTGATGGAACTGCTTGCGGGCATTGACAATCTTGTCCATCAGCGCCTGCGTCAAGAGACCGAAGCGGTGCCGCGGTTCGATATAGGCAAAGCTCAGGCGGATGATGCTTGCCCGGTCTTCAGGCGTAGCATCCTCGAAGCGCTTGCCCTGCAGCTTCTGCAGCAATGCCTGGTAGGTCGGAATGTCATCCGCCGTCATGAAGGTAAGCTGCTGGAAGAAGGGGTGGTCCGGCGGCAGGTCGTGGAAGAGTTCCACCGCGTTCTCGGCAATTTCCAGGCCCATCGCGTAAAGGTCTGTGCTCAGCCCGGTGTCGCGGAAGAGCTGTTGGAAATAGGGATGGCCGGCAAGCCGGCGGTTGTTCATCAGCGGCCGTTTCATCGTGCCGAAGAGCAGGTTTTCGCCAACAGTCGCCTGCGTGTTGTAGGCGTCGAAATCAAAGGGCACGACGATTGCGTCAAGATTTTCAGCGGCAAGTCGTTCGCGCAGCGATGTTCTGAGCTCCACGATATGGCTGCCAAGTGCGGTATGCACTTCGGTATTGACGGTCGAGCGCAATGCCAAATCCAGAATGTCCTGCGACATCAGCACGGCGTCGAGTACCGGCCGGATCGCTTTCAGCAGATCTTCAGGTCCCTTGGCGCCGGCAGAGTTATAGTCGACCCAGTCGCTGTTGAGATCGAGGATCGGATTGCCGGCCTTCTGTGATTCCGTGACATGCCATTTATATTCCTGCGCTGTCTTGTCGTCATATTCAGGCTCTTTCATCGGCGCGTGCTTCAGGCCGTAGAGCAGGTTATCGCGCAGCGTGCCGTGGAAGAAATAACTGTCGGCAGAGGCATAGGAGATGCGCCGGCCAGTGATGGATTCGGGTAGATCCAGCAGGTCCTGTCCGTCGATGGTGATGCGGCCGGAATCCGGCCAGACGAGACGGCCAAGCGCTTCGGCGAAGGCTTCCGCACCACTGCCGTTCGGTCCGACGATCGCAACCGTCTCGTTCGGCTTGATCTCGACCGAGACGTGATCGACGAGACGTGCGCCGCTATCGTCGCTGACGGAGAGGTTGGTGACGACGAAGGCGCTCGTCAGGGGTGCCACCGGCGCGGTCGCGAGTTCCTGGATACGGCTGTCGATCAGCGGCTCAACATTGAACTGTTCGTAGACCTGCGCGTACTTGACCTGCACGTCCTGGCGCATCTGGTCCCAGTCGATCAGTTCTTTCAGCGGTCCAGGCAGATCCTTGTAAGCGGAAATAACGGCGACGAGCTGACCGATGTCGAGCCGACCCTGCAGCGCGAGATAACCGCCGATCGCGTAAAACAGAAAAGGTGTGACCTGGGCCAGGAAGTTGTTGATGAACTTGACCAGGAATTTCCACTGATAGAGGTCGTAGCGAATCGAGAAGATGCGTCCGAGGCGGGTCGCGATATCAGCGCGCTCGAAGTTGGATGTGTCGTTGCCGTGGATCGTGCCGATGCCGTCGACGATCTCGCCGACGCGGCCCGAGAGTTCACGTGCGGTCAGCTGGCGCTGACGGCCGAGTTCAAGCAGACGCTTGCGCATGCGGGGAATGACCACCGCCTGCACGCCGACAATGGCAGCCGCGATCATACCGAGCCAGAAATTTTGAATGATGATGAAGGCAAGTGCGGTAATCGCCTGGCCACCGAGAAGTGCGGGGGAGACGAATGCGTCGCCGGTGAAGCCCCCCATCGGCTCCACTTCGTCCTTGATCATGGTGGCGATTTCAGCGGATTTGACCCGCTTGAAATGGGCAGGCGGGAAGCGCAGCACGCGATCGATGAGTTCGAAGCGGATGCGGCGCAACATGCGCTCGCCGAGCCGGCCCTTGTAAGTATTGATGTAGAACTTGAAAAGGCCGTTCAGCACCACCAAGGCCAGGAAGACCAGGCTCAACGCCATCAGCATCTGGAAGCGATTGAGTTCCAGGCCCTTGAAGAACTCGACATGCCCGATCAGCGGGATGTCATAGGCGATGTGCATGAAAACCTGTCTTGCACCAGGCCCGTCGAAGCCGTCACCCTGGATAGGTCCGTTGACGATTTGCTTCGGCAAGTCGAAGGACAAGAAGTAGGGTACCATGGAAGCGGCGACGACCAGCAGAATCCAGAGCTGCTGCAGCCGCGTGTTCTTCCAGATGTAGCGCGCGAGGCTTTTTTCCATGGTTAACCGTCAGACTGTGGGAAAAGTCCGCACTGCAATCCTGATGCTGGGGAAGGGGGAATCTCCGAGTACAGGACCATGCAGTCAGACCGCCGATATCGCAACGAAAACAAGGCGGAGCGGACTGATGTCGAAACGCCGATTCTCGCCGGAATTTTCCTTATATCACATGAATTTTAGAATAGGCGAGGGTTTCAGCCGATCATTGAACGAATGATGGCTGCACTTTTTGCGGCACCGTCTAAATCCAGCGAAACGGCCGGGCGCAACGGTGCTGCAAGTGCGCGTTCGACAGCGGTTTTGACATCGTCGAGCGTCAAGCCCGCCTCCGGCAGGATTTCGGCAAGGCCAAGTGCCTGCAACCGTTCGGCCCGCACGGTTTGCTCTGTCTCGCCTGCCGCCACGAAGGGGATGAGGATCGAGCGGCACTGGGTGCGAAGCAGGTCACCGACCGTGTTGTAGCCAGCCTGCGAGATCGAGACTTTGGCACCACGCAGCAGCGAGGGGAAATCCTTGCGGAACCGTACCAGCGTGACATTGGCAGGCGCATCCTGCGACAATAGGGCAAAATCAGCCGCGGGAAGGTTGGGGCCGGTGATCAGCAGCCATTTGATATCGGCAGGCAAGAGTACCGCCGCATCCCGCGCGGCGCGGATCAGTTCCAGCCCGACGGCGCCGCCGCCTGCCGAAGCGATGATGTCGAACGTCTCGGATGGTTCGGGTGCGGGCGGCGGGGCAACGAGACCGGTGTAACGAATTCGATCGGCGATCTCAGGCGTCAGCGGGAACGTATCCTCCAGACGCACGAAGTTCGGATCGCCATGGACCAGCACGGCATCGAAATGCTCCTTGACCAGCTCGACAGTTTCCTCGTCACGGCCGGGCTTGCGGTTTTCCTGCAGGATATCGCGCACGGAGCTCAAAAGCTTCGGCCGTGGGTTGGCTTTTTCGATCGCATCGAGCAGGGGCAGCAGTTCGAAACGCATCTGCCGGCGGCCAAAGGGGAAGGCCTCGACGATAACGACATCTGGCTTTGCCTCGTCGAAGGCTTTGAGAAGCAGGTCGCGGCGCCTTGAAAGGAACTCCTCGCTTGCTGCCTGCCCATCGGCATAGGCAAGGCCGGAAAAGCCGATATTGCTGGCGACCACCGGCGGCAGCTCGATGGTCTTCACGCCTTCGCCGGGAAAGCCTGGCACCGGCAGGCCGCCGGTGACGACCGTGACGTCGAAGCCATCCTTTACCAGCGCATTGGCGATACGGCTGGCGCGCGCAATATGGCCGATGCCGAGCAGATGCTGGACATAAAAGAAGATGCGGGGAGCCGTCATGACGCCTTCTGCCATTCTGCCTCGAACAGGCCGCTCAACTGCCGGATGCTGGAGTGATAATCGAAATGGCCGCGCACGCGCTCTTCGGCCGCATCCCCCAGCCGCTTGCGCAGATCGGGATTGCGGATCGCCGTCTCAAGCGCTTTTGCAAGGGCTGCCGGGTCTTCCGGTGGCACGACAAGGCCGTTTTCGCCATCGCTCAGCAGCTCCGGCACGCCTGAAACATTGGTGGAGAGACAGACGAGCCGCTGGCTGGATGCTTCGACGAGCACATTCGGCAGCCCGTCGCGGTCGCCATTGGCGGCGATGCGGCAGGCAAGGGCGAAGATGTCGGCGCGGCGATAGTGATCGAGCACGTCTTCCTGCGCCAGTGCACCCTTCCAGGTGATACGGTCGGCAAGGCCGAGTTCAGCGGCGAGCTTCTTCAGCTTGGAAAGCTCCTCGCCGCCGCCGATATGATCCATGCGCCAGTTGATTTCCCGAGGCAGCAGGGCAAGGGCGCGCAGCAGCACATCATAGCCTTTCTTTTCCACCGCCCGGCCGACGCTGAGAATGAAGGCGGGATCGGCGGAATCGCTGCCATCGCGGTTCGAGCGCTCGCCTGCAAAATGGCCGAAGCGGGCGAGGTCGAGGCCGTGATAACTCAGATGTACCGCATCCTTGCGCGCCGTCAGCGCTTTCATGTGTTCGTAGCCGCTGCGGGTACAGGTGACTGCCCAGCGGGCACTTCCGAGCTTCTGGCCAAGGTCCCAGTCGGGCGAAGTCCAGATATCCTTGGCATGGGCCGAGCAGGTCCAAGGCGTGCCCGTCAGGATGCTCGCATATTCGGTCACTGAGGCAGGTGTATGGATGAAATGGGCATGCAGCCACTCGCCCTTGTCGGGCCATTCGCGCGCCAGTACCAGCGCCTGGCCGAGCCTGCGGAAACGATTGCGGGAGATATCGCGCGGCAGATCGGCGAAGAACCGTTTCATCAGTGCGCCGAAGCCTGGCCTGGAAAAACCGGCGAAAAGACCTTTCAATACGCGGATCGGCTCCTCGTGCAGATATTCCGGCAGATAGACGACGCGCGCCTTGATCTCGTCATGCACGGGATGACGCTTCTTGTCGGTCGGTCGACGCATGGAGATCAGCGTCAGGTCGAAGCCGGCCTTTTCGAGGCCGAGCAATTCCTGGGCGATGAAGGTTTCCGAAAGGCGGGGATAGCCTTTCAGCACGACGAGAATCTTGCGGCGTGGCGGCAAAGGAAGGCTCTTTATTCTGCGCCCACGAGAGAAAGGTGGCGTCCACGGCCGTCCAGCCATCCACCAACCGTGCGGGAAATCTGATTCAGCCCCTCCAGGTGCATGTTGCTGCCGCTTTTCGATGGCGGAAGCCGCGAGGGCAGGCGCTTCAGCGTTTCGGCCATGATAGTCGGGTCTCCGGATTGCTCCGGCAGCAGCATGTCGACCAGGCCGAGTTCGCTGGCGCGGCGGGCACGCAGAAGCTGCTCCTCGCGCGGGGCGACGCGGGGGACGATAAGGGCGGGCTTGTCGAAGGAGAGGATCTCGCAATAGGTGTTGTAACCACCCATGGCGACAACGGCAGTGGCACCGTCGATCAATTCTTCCATGTGATTGTCGAACTCGATCACCTCGATATAGGGAATGTTCTCGCCCTTGCGCACGAGTTTCGCGCGCTCGGCGGCCGGCATATAGGGACCGAGCACGACAAGCGCTTTCTGTGTCAGCGTCTCGTCGGCCTCATAGGCGTTCATGACGTCGTGGACGAGGTCGGAGCCATCACCGCCGCCGCCGGTCGTCACCAGGATATAGTCGTCCTTGCGGGCATTCAGCGAGTTCTTGCCCTTGGAAACGCTGCGCTGCAGGAAGCCGACGAAATCCATCTTGCGGCGGACGCCCGAGGGCACGTCGAGGCCGACCAGCGGGTCGTAGAAATCCGGCGGTCCATAGACCCAGATGCTGTCGTAATACTGATCGATCTTCTGCATGATGCCGTTTTTCTTCCACTCGGCTTGGAGCAGATGCGGCGCGTCCATGACCTCGCGAAGGCCCAGCACCAGAGTGGTGCCGCGAGCCTTCAGATAGGCGAGCGTTTCCTCGACCTCGCCTTTTAGCCCCATCGGCTCCTTGTCAACGATGAAGATGTCAGGCTGAAAGGTCTCGGCGGTGTGCCGGATGCTCGATTCGCGCATCTTCAGTGTATCCTGAAGGTCGATATGGCTGGCGAGCGACGTATATTCGCCGTTTCGCAGCTTGATGACGCTCGGGATTTTCACGAAGTCGACTCGGGCACGGTAGTCGAAGGCCCCGGCAATCGTCGCGCCCGATATGATCAGAATATTCAGGCCGCGATAATCCTCGACGAGGGCATGGGCGATCGCCCGGCAGCGGCGCAGGTGGCCAAGGCCGAATGTATCATGGCTGTACATGAGGATGCGCGCATCTTCGAGACGTCTGGCCATCGGTGTGCCCCTAGAGGTGGACGACATACTTCTACCACCCCCGCATGCCGGAGGCCACAATGCGGCGGAGGTGAAACACCTCGCCGAATTCACCGCTATTTGTAGGGATCTGCCGCATCGCGCAAGCCGTCTCCCAGAAAATTGAATGCCAAAATCACCAGGACTACCGGAACGATCGGAAACAGCAGCCACGGATAGAAGGCGATGACGCTGACGCTCTTGGCCTCCGTCAGCAGGATGCCCCAGCTGGTAATGGGTGGCCGGAGGCCGAGGCCGAGGAAGGAAAGCGCCGTCTCGCCGAGGATCATGCCCGGAATGGAGATGGTGGCGGATGCTATCAGATGCGACATGAAGCCCGGCACCAGATGCCGGCCAATGACGCGCGGTGTGCTCGCCCCCATAAGCTGGGCGGCCTGCACATAATCTTCCTCGCGCAAGGCCAGAAGCTTGGAGCGCACGGCGCGCGCAAGCCCCGTCCAGTCGATAATGCCAAGGATGACGGTGATGCCGAAATAGATGACGATCGGGCTCCAGGTCACCGGCATGATGGCAGCCAGCGCCATCCAGAGCGGCAGCGATGGAAGGGATTGCAGGACTTCGATCAGTCGCTGCACGACAAGATCGAAGATGCCTCCCCAATAGCCGGCGAGCCCGCCGATGACGATGCCGAGCACGAAACTGATGGAGATGCCGATCAGGCCGATGGTGAGCGAGATTCTTGCGCCGTAAAGGATACGCGACAGCACGTCACGGCCGAGACGATCGGTTCCGAGCAGGAACATCTGTCCACCGATCGCCGGGCATACAAGATGATAGTTGGCGGCGACGAGCCCCCAAAACTTGTAGCCATCACCACGGCAGAAAAAGCGGATCGGCTGGATGTCGTTTTGCTTGTCGCTGTATAGCCGGTGCAGCGTATCGATATCGAGCGTCATCTGCCGTCCATAGACGAACGGACCGACGAAATTGCCCTCGCTGTCGAAAAGATGGACGCGCTGTGGCGGCGAATGGATGAAATCGACGTTGCGGGTATGGAGCCCGTAAGGCGCCAGGAACTCGACGATCAAGATCATCAGGTAGACGGCGGCAAGGAAAATGCCTGAAGCCAGCGCCAGCTTGTGGCGCTTGAACTTCCACCACATGAGCTGCTTCTGCGAGGCAAGGTGGATACGCGACTGTGCCGAGGTCATCGTCTCCGTTGCGATCGGATCGAACGGGGCAGTCGAAACATAGTGCGGCAGCGGCGCACCGGGCGCGGGTAGGGGCGACATTATTTGGTGCTCCTGCCTTGCAGACGGATGCGGGGATCGAGGAAGCCAAGGGCGATATCGGAAATCAAGACTCCGATGACGTTCAGGAAGGCGAGGAACATCAGGAAGGAGCCGGCAAGGTACATGTCCTGGCTTTGCAGCGCCTTGATCAGCATTGGCCCGGTCGTTTCGAGCGACAGAACGATGGCGACGATTTCCGCACCCGAAATGATCGACGGCAGGATCGAGCCGATATCTGCGACAAAGAAGTTGAGCGCCATGCGCAGCGGATACTTGACCAGCGCCCGCATCGGATGCAGGCCCTTGGCGCGCGCCGTCGTCACATATTGCTTCTGCATCTCGTCGAGCAGATTGGCGCGCAGGCGGCGGATCATGCCGGCCGTACCGGCCGTGCCGACGATGATGACGGGAATCCAGAGATGCGCGAGGATCGACTTCGCCTTTTCCCAGCTCATCGGCTGGTTGAGATATTGCTGGTCCATCAGATGGCCGATGGAAAGACCGAACCAGACGTTGGCGAAATACATCAGGATCAGCGCCAGCATGAAGTTCGGAATTGCAATGCCGAGCAGGCCGAGGAAGGTCAGGCCGTAATCGCCCCAGCTATATTGATGGGTTGCCGAATAGATGCCGATCGGGAAGGCAATCAGCCAGGTTAGAAGGATGGTCGTGAAGGAGACGAGGATCGTCAGCCACAATCGGTCGCCCACGACGTCGGAAACCGGCAGCTGATATTCGAAGGAATAGCCGAAATCGCCATGCAGCATGCCCCCGACCCAGAAGAAGTAGCGCACGATCTCCGGCTGGTCGAAGCCGTATTGATGGCGCAGCTCCTCGATTTCCTGCAGGTTTGCCGTCTCGCCCTGGGCGCGCAGTTCGGCGATCTGGCTTTCGAAGAAGTCGCCGGGCGGCAGTTCGATGATGACGAAGACCAGCGCCGATATTACGAGCAGGGTCGGCACCATGGCGGCGATACGCCAGAGGATATAGCGGATCATCGCTCAGGCCTCCTTGAACCAGAAGGTGTCCGGCATGTAGACGCCGAGGAAAGAGGTCGGATCGAAGCCGTAGAGCGCGTGCTCCGGCACGTTCTGCATTTTGGCGGATCTGAGGATCGGTTGCAGCGTGCTGTTGATGAGGCCGATCGAAAAGACCTGCTGGGTATAGAGGGACAGCATCTTGTGCCAGATAACCTCACGCTCTTCCGTCGTAGCACTTGCGCCCCACTGGTTCAGGAGATCCACAAGCTCGGCCGCCTCCGGCAGATCGGGCGCCTTGCCCTCCTGACCGGCCGAAAGATAGTACATGCCCCAGAGCGGCCATTGAAGCTGGTCATCCAGCGTAGGGGCTAGTCCATAGGGAGACATGTCGGCGGTCGGCACGCCGTTATCCAGCCCGTACCAGATCGACATCATGATCGAACCGCTCATGGCGCGATTGCGAAAGACGTCGCGCTGCGAGGTGCGGGTGAAGAGCGCCAGACCGATATTGGCCCAGTGATCGTGCACGAGTTCCAGAACGTCCGTGTCGAGATTGCTCTCGCCGGCTGTCTCGACGGTGATCTCGGCGCGGCGTCCATCAGGCAGCAGGCGGATACCATCGCTGTCGCGCTTGTCGAGGCCGAGTTCGTCGAGCAGCTTATTGGCCGTGTCAGGGTCGAAATTCACATAGGCGTCGGCATATTCCGGTTTGAAGAGCGGGCTTTCCGGCAGCACCGTATCGGCACTCGCCTTGCCGAGACCGTAGAAGGCCACCATGTTGATCTCATGCCGGTCGATTGCCAGCGACAGGGCTCGGCGGAAGCGTACGTCGCGGAACAGCGCGCGCCAGGTTTCGTCGGCGACATTGAGGTTCGGCAACAGCGTGATGCGCGAGCCGCGCGCCACCTTCCAGAGATTGACCTTCACAGCGAAGCGCTTTTCCGCCTCTTTCAGGAAGGTGTAGTCATTGAAGTCGATGCCCGTCGCCTGCAGGTCGGATTCGCCCGCGCCGGCCTTGGCGGCGATGATCGAGGAAGACGAGACGTTCAGGATGAAGCGATCGAGATAGGGCAGTTGCATGCCATTCTCGTCGACGCGGTGGAAGAAGGCATTACGCTCGAAGACGAACTGGTCGGCCGGCGGCGCCGTGCGGTTCTGCCAGGGATCGAGCGTCGGCAGATCGGGATTGTTGGGCCGGGAAGCGAGCGCCATCTTGATGTGCAGGTCGGCCCACTTCTTGGCGCGGTTCTTCTTCATCAGCTCTTCAAGCTTGGCCTTGTCCTGAAAGCCCTTGTGGAACTGTTTCAGGTAATGGCCCGGGCCATAGATAACGAGCGGCAGAGGTCCGGCAAGCGCCGACAGGAAAACCGGGTTGGGCTTGTCCCAGCTGTAGCGCACAGTCAGCTCGTCGAGCACTTCGAAGCGCGGCAGGGAGCCGTGCGGACGCAGCTCCAGCGCGCCGCCGCCGGGCGTCAGTTCCTTGTTGAGGATGACGTCTTCCCACCAGTAGCGGAAGGCTTCCGCCGTGAAGGGATGACCGTCCGACCATCTGTGCCCCTCGCGCAGCCGGAAGGTGAAGACAGTGTCATTCTCCGAGGTGAAATCGCGCAGGATATCGGGCTGGAACTGCAGCTTGGTGTCGTAGCCAACCAGCCGCGAATAGCCGTAGACGGTCATGTAGCGGATATCGCGCACACCGCCGATGATGGTGCGCACATTGCCGCCATAGGTGCCGGGCACGCGGCCCATCTCCTTGAGATTGACGATACGCGGCTCAGTCGGAATGCGCTCGGCCATTGGCGGCAGACTGCCGTCAGCGACCCTGGCCCTCAAAATTTCTGGCTCGGCGAGCTGCTGTGCCCGGAGCACCGAAGGCGCGATGGCCGAGCCGATCAGGCCGCCGAGAAAGATACGGCGCGTCACCATCAGACCAGTTCCTTCGCATCGGCACCCTTGCGGGCGCGCACCAGATGGCCGCCGCCGAGATCGGCAAAGGCAAGTTCGGAGGCGTCATCGTGGTCCGCCCTGAAGACCGGGCCCCAGTTCTGCTTGTCGGCTGCACCATTTTCCTGCAGCGCCTTGAAGTCGAGCGGCCGGTCGAGATCCGGGAAGGGAACGGCGGCAAGCAATGACCTGGTATAGGGGTGAACCGGATTGCGCAGAATGATTTCGCGCGGCGCGATCTCGACAATACGGCCCTTGCACATGACGGCGATGCGGTCTGCCATGTAGTCGACGACTGCGAGGTTGTGCGAGATGAAGAGGTAGGTGAGCCCCAACTCCTTCTGCAGATCCTTCAGAAGATTGAGGATCTGTGCCTGCACGGATACGTCGAGGGCCGAGACCGGTTCATCAAGGATGACAAGCTTGGGGCCGAGCGCGAGCGCGCGGGCAATTCCGATGCGCTGGCGCTGGCCGCCGGAGAAACTGTGCGGATAGCGGTTGAGATAGCGCCGGTCGAGGCCGATCGCACCCATCAGCGCCTCGACTTTGGCCTTGCGCTCGGCACTGTTGCCGCGATCATGGATTTCGAGAGGCTCGCTAAGGATATTGCGCACCGTCATGCGCGGCGAAAGCGAGGAAACCGGATCCTGAAACACCATCTGGATCTTGGTGCGAAGGTCCTGCAGTTCCGATCCCTTGACCGAGAGGACGTCGATCACATCCTTGCCGTCGTTGAACGTCACCGTGCCACTATCAGGCGTGACCGCGCGCATGAGAATCTTGCTGACGGTCGTTTTGCCGCAGCCCGATTCGCCCACGAGCCCCAGACATTCGCCGCGGCGGATATCGAAGCTGACATCGTCGACAGCGCGCAAGATGGTGGCTTCCTGGCCACCGAAGAAGCTACGCTTGCGCGTCTTGTAGGTCTTGGAAAGATTGGCGACGGAAAGGAGCACGCCGGGCGCTTCCTTTACAGCCGGCTTCTTCTTGCCGATCAGCGATTCCAGATTGACCGGGACGTCCCGCAGGGCCTTCAGCCGTTCGCCTGGCTTCATGTCGAAATGCGGAACCGCGGCCATGAGGGCCTTGAGATAGGGATGTTGCGGATTGCGGAAGATTGCTTCGACCGGGCCGGCTTCCATGATCTCGCCGTGATAGATGACCACCACTTCGTCGGCCATATTCGCGACGACGCCGAGGTCGTGGGTGATCAGCAGCATCGCCATGCCGAGCTTGGCCTGCAGGTCGCGCAGCAATTCGAGGATCTGTGCCTGGATCGTCACGTCGAGCGCCGTGGTCGGCTCGTCGGCGATCAGCAGCGCCGGCTTGCAGATCAGCGCCATGGCAATCATCGCGCGCTGTCGCATGCCGCCCGAGAGCTCGAACGGATACATGTCGTATGTGCGCTTCGGATTGGAAAAGCCGACGAGGCCGAGCATTTCCTCGGTGCGCTCGCGTGCTTCCTTCTTGTCTGCCTTGGTGTGGATCAGCAAGACCTCGCTGATCTGGTTGCCGACCGTGTGGAGCGGCGAGAGCGATGTCATCGGCTCCTGGAAAATAGTCGCCATGCGCCTGCCGCGCAGGTCGCGCATCTCGGCGCTGTCGCGTGACAGCGAGAGAATATCCGTGGCCTTGCCATCCAGCGGGTCGGTAAACAGGATACGGCCGCCAGCATGGGCTGGGGCCGGCAGGATGCCCATGATCGACTGGCTGATAACAGATTTGCCGGAACCGCTCTCGCCGACGAGGGCAGTCACTTTGCCTGGCAGAATCCGAAGATTGGCTTCCTTTACGACACGCAGCCGGTCGCCGAAAACGGAGAAGGCGACGTCCAGATTCTCAATACGCAACAGATCGGCAGCTGACGCCATACCAATGAAATTCCCCAGTCCTTATGTGTTCCCGTTAAGGCACACTATCGTACCGTCAACTGGGTGTCCAGTTGATGACAGGCATGGGGAAAAGCAACCCATGGCGCCTGTTTTACAAAGCGCTTGATGCAGGGGTTGTCATAGACGGCGCTGCGGCCAAAGTGCTGCAATGTTCGCGTGTAGCTACTGGATGAATTTTTCGATAGGCGTGCGTTTTACCTGTTTCTTGTCGCGGTGAAGCATGATGACCTGTTCGGCTTCCGAAAGGCCGTTCTGAACGGCTTCACGGAAACCTTCGTCGACCCGGATTGCAGATGCCGGCGCCCGCGGCTGCAGCACCGTCACCTTCTGGCGGATGCCGCGCAGCTTTTCCTCGCCAAGCGTGATCCATTCGCCGCCACAGTAGCCGGCAAAGGCCTGGCTCGCGACAACCTCGCGGCTATATTTCTTCGTCAGGACCTGTAGACGCTGTACCTCGTTCACTGCCGAGCCAAAGGCGGAGAAGGTAAGACGATCCTTCAGGCCGACATTGCCGAACATGACGTTGCCGACATGCAGACCGATGCCGTAGCCGATTTTCGGCAGCCCCTTTGCCTCGCGATCCTTGTTCAGTTCGGCAACCCGCGCCTGCGCATGATGGACGGCGGAAAGCGCGGCCTCGCAGGCGATTTTGGACGGATCCTTGTGGCGACCGCAGGGATAGACGGCGAGGAAGCCGTCGCCGAGGAAGCTCAGGATTTCGCCGCCGTTGCGGTTGAATGGCGCAGCGATCGCATCGAAAAACTGATTCAGCGTATCGATGTAGGCCTGCCTTCCCTCCTTCTCCGCGTACATGGTTGATTCACGCATATCCGCCATGACGAGGGCGGCTCGGATGGTCTCACCATCGCCACGGCGAACCTGTCCGTTCAAAACGCGCTTGCCGGCATCACCGCCGAGATAGGTGGTCAGCATGTTGTTGGCGAGCTTGGCAAGCACCGCCATCTTGGCAGCGACCGCCAGATGGTTCTGCATGCGCAACAGTGCGTCAATCATGTCGTCGGAAAAGCCGGCCGGGCTGTCGGTCGACCAGGAGCCCATCATGCCCTGCACCGACCCGTCACCGAAGGGTTGCACAAAGGCGAGGTAATCTGTGACCTTTTCTTGCCTGAGATCTTCGAAGATCGGAAATTCACTCGGGCCGTCAGGCATGATGCGGCGGCGGATATGCTGCAGATTGTTGTCGAGAAGATAGAAATAGGGGCTTTGCAGAAAACGGTCCGGCTTCTGGCCGGCCGGCATGCGGAAGCCCTCGATAGTCACGCCGCTCGAGCGCTTCCAGGTAAAGCTCAGCGCGTCATAGAGCGGGTGCAGCATCGAGAAGGTCAGGTGTACGCGCGCGAGTGGCAGGCCGGCGGCCGCGAGCCGCTCGCAGAAACCGCGCACGATGTTTTCAAGGTCGTCACCGGCCAGCGAAGAATTCGTCAGCCATTCAGCAACACGGTCCAACAAAATGGAGGATACGCTGGATTCGATCGTGCTCATTCTTGGTATTATCCTCATGTCGCACGTCCATCCCGAAACGCAAAAAACAGCCCAAACCTGCCCATTCACGATGAACAGATGGTAAGAAAATCAGGATGTACGAGCGGTATTATCGTGTCAACGATTGCCGACAACCGGCTGTGACACCCGCCAGCTTCCGACCTCCTGGAAACGGGCGAGCAATCTTTGCAAAGCAGTTCATTATCATTTGCCAAAATAGGCACGCTGAAAGTGCGAAACAATGGCATCAGTAAATTTTTTGTGCGTTCCGGTTGCCGGGATCGGCCGCCCCCAATCATTTTGTCTATATCCGGCTCACGAATTCAGGCCGCGGGAGGGTCAGGCGCTGCCAAAGAGGCCGGGTTTTATTTGCTGCGATCATGCATTAGATCAGCGTTCGGATTCACTTTTCGCAAGAGGCACGGCCTTGGACGCAAGCTCTTCCACCTTCGAGACGCTTTCAAAGAAGATTGAGGCCCGTACTGCGCGCGCCGGCATCATCGGCCTCGGTTATGTCGGCCTGCCGCTGGCCATGGCCGTGGCGCGAAGCGGCTTTGCCGTGACCGGCTTCGATATCGATCCGAAGAAGATCGTCGCGCTGGATGCCCGCCGTTCCTATATCGATGCGGTGACGAAGGAGGCGCTGGCGGCCGAGATCGATGCGGGGCGGTTCTCCTCGACGAGTGATTTTGCCGGCCTTTCGGATTGCGACGTGATCGTCATCTGCGTGCCGACGCCGCTCACCAAACATCGGGATCCCGATCTTTCCTTCGTGGAAGCGACGTCGCGGTCGATCGCCGCCTATCTGCGGCCGGGCCAGCTCATCGTGCTGGAATCGACAACCTATCCTGGAACGACCGATGATATCGTGAAGGTCATTCTCGAAGGGACCGGGCTGAAATCCGGTTCCGACTTCTTCGTCGGCTTCTCGCCGGAGCGTGAGGACCCCGGCAATCAGCATTACCACACCGAGACCATCCCGAAGGTCGTTGCGGGCGACGGCCCGCAAGCCCTGTCGCTGATGAAGTCCTTCTATGGTGCCGCCGTCTCGACCGTAGTCCCGGTCTCCTCCAATGCCACGGCGGAAGCGGTCAAGCTCACCGAAAACATCTTCCGCTCCGTCAACATCGCGCTCGTCAACGAGCTGAAGACAGTCTACGCCGCGATGGGGATCGATGTGTGGGAAGTCATCGACGCAGCCAAGACCAAGCCATTCGGTTATATGCCCTTTTATCCCGGCCCGGGTCTCGGCGGCCACTGCATTCCGATCGACCCTTTCTACCTCACTTGGAAGTCGCGCGAATACGAGCTGCCGACACGTTTCATCGAGCTTGCCGGCGAGATCAATTCGGCGATGCCGCGCTATGTCGTGGGCAAGCTGGCAGAGGCACTGGATATTCGTGCCGGCAAGGCACTCAGCCGCTCTCGCGTTCTCGTGCTTGGTCTCGCCTACAAGAAGAATGTTGCCGACATCAGGGAAAGCCCGTCGTTGCGCCTGATCGAAATCATCGAAGAGCGGGGCGGCAAGGCGGATTATCATGACCCCTTCGTCGCGGAGATCCCGTCGACCCGTGAATATCAGGCTCTGAAGGGCCGGAAATCCATCGACCTGACACCGGAAGCCGTTGCCGGGTATGATGCGGTTCTCATTGCGACTGACCATGACATGATCGACTACGCGGCTCTTTCGAAGAGCGCCAAGCTGATTGTCGACACCCGAAACGTCTTAAGCCGGCTCGGCCTCTCGGCCGATCATGTCATCAAGGCGTAACGAGCACGCCGGAAAGCTGCTTGCCGGTGATCTGGCTGGCGGCGACGGCGTAACCGCCAGCTGCGCCGTCGATGAAGTGCATGTGGTCGCGCGACAGCGGCGTCGGCACGAAGCAGGTCATCAGTGCCGACGACTGGCGGTGCAGGCCGTAACGCGCCACACCCTTTTCCTGTGCCTGTTTCAACAGCATCTCGATGCGGGCGAGATGTGTGGCGTCAACATCGATTGTCATCTTCAGTCCATCGTCGAATTTACGGAAATCCGAGTTGCCTGAGACGTCCCTCTTGTAGCGGCTTGCGTCGAAATGGGTGAAGGTAATTCCGAATTTATGCAGGAAGACGACCAGGCCGATCTGCAGGAGGATGAAGAGCTTTTGCCGCAGGCGCTTGCCGTCAGGTGCGGTGGCTTTCACCTCGCGATTGATACCCTTCATCGAGAAGGCAAGCTCCGGCCCGTTTTCCGGCACTGGATGCCCGCTCCGGTTCTGTTCTGCGGTGATGGAAACGATGCCGGTAACAAGAGCCTGGAATTCCGGCCCTGGGCCGTCCTCGCCAGGCACGGCGATGATCGAGACGATCTCTCCGTTGCGGGCCTCGATCGGGCTCCAGCGGCAGGAGAGGCCGGTCAGATCCGGCCGGGTGCCGGGTGCGGCCTTCTCGACGCCGTAGCGGCCCATCTTCATATTCTTCTCGGCCCATATCGTGCCACCGCCGGAAAACATCGCATAGGTGACATAAGGACTTGCCGAATAACGGGCGACGCGTACGTCGAGACCCTCCGCGCGAATATCCGCGATCGGTACGATGGCGATGCGCAAATCGAGGTCGAGATCTTCCTTCACCCAGACCTGCGTCGCGGCAAGCGCCTTGCGCGCTTCCTTCTCAAGCGAAACGGGCAAGGCGATCAACGCGCCGTCGCCGGCAAAGACGAAGGGATAGTCGCCCTTGCCGACAGCATTCAGCACCGCGGATATGACGCTGGCACCGGCCATGTTGACGTCCTTGTAGCGGCCGCCGGAAATCGCCTTCGTCGAGCCGACGATATCGGCCATCGCCAGCACCCATCCTTCGGGCAGCGGCTGATAGTTGCTCTCATCGGTCACGCCTTCGAAGTCGCTGAAGACAGGCACGTTGGCGAAGAATGCGTCGTTGGACATCTCGTTCATGGGACTGAGTTTATCACAGACCCGTGTTACCGCTGCAACGGCAATTTGCGTTTCCGACAATCGACTTACACTGCATCGATATGGTAGCACCGCTGACATATTTTATGATGGACGGGACAAGATGAGCCGCCTCGACAGCTTCATTCGCCGATTGACGGCTCAACGCGATATTCTCAACGCGATCATTGACCTGGTGGAAGAGGTGGAGGGGCCGGTGCTCGAATTTGGCCTCGGCAACGGTCGCACCTACGACCATCTGCGCGAGCATTTTCCCGACCGCCGCATTATCGCCTTCGATTGGGAAATACGTTCCTATTCCGCCTCAACACCGCCGGCCGAAAACATGGTGACTGGCAATATCCGCGACACCGGCCAGGCGTTCCTCGGAATCAATGCTGCGCTCGCGCATGCCGATATCGGCACCGGACATGACGAGATCGATGCCGTCACGCTGACCTGGCTGCCGCAGTTGATGGCTGGCGTTCTTACGCGTCACGGAATCGCAGTCAGCGGCTTGCCGCTGGAGCACGCCGAGCTTTTGCCTCTGCCTTTGCCCGACGGCATCAAGGAAGGCCGCTATTTCCTCTACCGCAGGAAATGATCCGCGCTCATGAGGCGCAGGAATAGGGTGTCGCCGAGCGTTCGGCAAATTTTGCCTCGAAGTCGGCCGCGATCTTGTCCAGCGTCACGCTGCCCAACCGCCGCAGGAGCAGCGCCTGTGCCTCCTTCATCGCGTCCTCGAGAGCGGCATTTACGGCTTGCTCCACAAGGCATGTAGGCTGGTCATCGGCCGGCCCGATCGCGAAAAGATGCGGTTCGCCGATGGCGTTATAGACATCGAGCAGGGTGATTTCCGATAGCGGACGCACCAGCGTCCAGCCTCCGCCATGCCCCTTTTCGGAACGGACATAGCCCTGCGCTCGAAGGCCGGCCATGGTGCGGCGGACGACGACGGGATTGGTGTTCAGCATCTTGCCAATCATTTCAGAGGTCGCCGAATGCTCATGCCGATCCATATGGATCAGCACGTGCAGCATGCGTGAAAGGCGGCTGTCATTGCGCATGAGGTTTCATTCCTGTCGATCGAATGCGCCATTATCACAAGCGGATCGTAACAAGACAAGTAACATGATACTTGACCGCTTCATTTCATGTAACTTATGTTGATTCATGATTGAGATGTCGTCGAAGGAGAGTGCTATGTCATACGAGGCTATCGTTGTCGGCGGAAATTTCGCCGGCCTGTCCGCGGCAATGCAGCTCGCCCGGGCGTTGCGCCGGGTTCTGCTTGTCGATGCGGGGGCGCCGCGCAATCGATATTCGCCGGCCTCCCATGGCTTCCTGGGCCAGGATGGCCAGACGCCGGCGGCGATTATGCGGGAGGGAAAGCGGCAGCTTGCGCTTTATCCGACCGTCACCATTCGGGACGGGGAGGTTGTTCATGCGCGTGCCGATGGCGGCGAATTCGTCATCGACATCGAGGGTGGTGGCGAAGAAAGGGTCGCGCGCATCGTCCTGGCAACCGGGATCAGAGATACACTGCCCGAGATCTCCGGTCTGCGGGAGCGATGGGGACACTCCGTGCTGCACTGCCCCTATTGCCACGGCTATGAGGTGAGCGGCGGCAGGCTCGGTGTTCTCGCAAACCATCCGCTTTCAGCACATTCGGCCATGCTGATTCCCGACTGCGGAGAGACAACCTATTTCACCCAAGCGCTATTCGAGCCCGATGAAGAGCAACTCGTGCGGCTGACCGCTCGCGGCGTACGGATCGAGCGCAGCCCCGTCGTGGAATTATTGGGCGATAGTCCCAGGCTTGAGGCCGTTCGCCTCACCGATGGCCGGATCGTGCCGCTCGATGCCGTGTTTGTCGCTCCGAAAACGGCGATGGCCAGTCCGCTTGCCGAGCAACTTGGCTGTGTCTTCGACGATGGTCCGTTTGGTCCTGTCATCCGGACCGGCGATAACAAGGAAACGTCCGTCAAGGGTGTCTTTGCCGCCGGCGACGCGGCGAGCGCCATGCACAACGCCACGCTTGCTTCCGCCTCAGGGGTGCTTGCTGGTGTGCATTGCCATCAATCGCTGGCGATGCAGTCAGCCGGATAGCTCTTGTTCGGTCTAAGGCAGGAACAGCACGTCATATTGATCGAATGCGCCCGGCAAATCACGGACTTTCATCTCTTTCTCGTGGTCCTCGAAGACCACGAGACAATTCTCGTAGAAGCCGGCGAGCATGCGAATGAAGGCTTTTGTGCCCTCAGGGCCGTAGAAGAGCGGCGTGAACTCCATATAGAGCGGCGCGCGGCGGGCAAGCAGCGGCAGCATCGAGCGACAGGCAACCGGCTCATACCCCTCGATATCCATCCAGACGAGACCGATGGACGCCTGATCGATGTCGAGGTCGTCGAGGATGCCGGTCACGGAGCGCACCGGGACGCTGATCTTCTGGTCGCTGGCGCTCTGGCGGATGGCGCTGCTCTTGCCATGATTGGCACTGTTTAGAAAGAAGTCGATCTCGCCTTTACCTTCGCCGGCGGCGCAGTTGACGAGGCGTACCACATCCGCGAGCCCATTCTGACGGATGTTCTGTTCCAAAAGGCGGAAATTGCGAGGGTCCGGCTCGACACTGACGATGCCGGCAAATGCCCGAGCGAGCGCAAAATAGATGGTCTGTGTGCCGATATTTCCGCCGATCTCGAGCAACATGCTGTCTTTTCTCAGCAAGCCGCGCTGGCGCAGGATCACGAGCAGCCGATCGACGGCCTCCCGTTCGAAATGGCCCTTCCGGAAGACCTTGCGGCCGATATAGTCGGCGGGCGAAAAGCTCATCAGGTGATCGCCGGCATCGACCGTCATGGAGATGACGCGCGTCCCGATATTTTCAATCAGCAGCCGGCGGCCAAAACGGGTGTTGAAGAAACGCGTGGCCAGCGCATTGCGCGCCTTGCGCAAACGACGCCTCCAATATTTGCCAGTTAGCCACGCTTGGCCGGACATTATTGCTTTTCCTTGAGCGGTTCGGCGGCCTTCTCTCTCGGAATGACATAGACTTTCAAGGGGAGCGCCCGTCCACGCACATTGATTTCGCAGCTTTCGACCGGTTCCAGATCAATGCCGGCGCCTTTTGCGACCGGCTCGGAGATCACGATCGCGGCATTGAGCTCCTTGGCGGCCGTCTCCAGGCGGCTTGCGACATTGACCGTATCGCCGACGGCCGTCAGGCTGCGCACCCGCCCATAGCCCATCGTGCCGACGACTGCCGGGCCGGCGTGGATGCCGATGACGATTTGCAGCGGCAAAGGCAGTTCGTCGGAAAGTTCGGCGGCGAGTTTTTCCACCTCGGCAGCAATCGCGGTTGCGGCCGCGACAGCCTGTCGGCAGCCTTCCTCTGGCGTGGTGTTGAGGCCGAAGAGTGCCATGGCGCCGTCGCCGATGAATTTGTCGAGCTGTCCGCCGGCCTGTTCCACCGCCTTGCCGACGATCCCGAAATAGCGGTTGAGCAGGAAGACGACGTCGAAGGGCAGGCGGGTCTCGGTCAGCGTCGTGAAATGACGCATGTCACAGAAGAGTACGGCGATGTCGCGCTCGCGGCCGGGGCTGGTTTCCTGGCTATTGGCGGGGAGGGCTGCTTCTGTCTGCGGCACGAGCAGTGGCGCGACGGTCAAGTCCTTGTCCGGGCGGAGCTGACAGGCGAGGCGTACATCGGCTGCCGCATTGATGCGCTTCAGCGTCGTTTGCTCCAGCTTGTCGGGTGGCGGCAGGGTCCAATAATCGCTGAGAATCTGGACCCGGCACGTGGAGCACTGACCCTTGCCACCACAAACCGAATAGTGTGGCAGGCCGCCGAGCCTGCTTGCCTCCAGGACTGTAAAGCCCCGTGGCACACGAACCGTCTCGCCGCCGGGATAGTGAACGGCGACCTGGGTCGCCCGCTCTTTCAACCTGCGGCGCGCCCGTGCCAGAATGACGAGGGCAAGCGCTGCGGAGAAACTGCCGAAGAGCCCGGCGCGGATCTTCGCGATTTCCTCACGCGCCTCGGGATCGTTGTAGTAGCGGGTATTGATTGTTTCTTCGTAGTGGTCGGATTCCGACTGGACGTAGGAGGGATCGGACAGCGTGCGGCCCATCTCGACGAAACCGAGCAGCGCCAGCACCGGCAGGAGAATGGCGATGGCCAGAAGCAGCGACGAGGAATTGACGTACCACGACCGGTAGCGCAGCCAGAAATGGATGCCGATACAGCCGTGGATCCATACGGCAAGCAGTGCGAAAGTCTGGCGTACACCGTCCTTCGGCGAGTTGATCCAGAGCGTGCGGACGATCGTCTCGTAATTGTCGCTATAGCTGTAGAGCGCATGAACGATGCGTGTGCCGATAACATGGTCGATGAGCAGAAGCGGAATCAGAAGGCCGAGAACGATTTGCGCCATCTCGTTCTTCGGCATGATGAGGCTGCGGCGCATATAGAGCCCACGTAGCACCAGCGTCAGATGGACCAGGACCGAGCCGTAGAAGAGCAGAGTGCCGAGCGGATTGCGCCAGATCGCCAGAAACAGTCGGCGCGCATCGTCGGCTGCGGTCAGCGAAACGAGCCCCAACGCATGGTTTGACATATGCAGGATGATGAAGACGAACATTACAAGGCCTGAACCGAGTCTGGCCTTCCTGATCGTACGTTCCGAAAAAATCCCTGTGGCCCAGACCGTGGTCATCAATTCCTGTTCTTGAAGCTCAAATCGCAAATGCACTAGAGAAGACGAAAAAGGGCGGAATTATCGTCTCGTCTAATCACGATCGCTTCGGTATGCCTGCCTGTATCGTTCAAGGATAGTGACAATAGCGGAAATTTTCGCTTACGGCGTGAGCGCCGATTGGAAACACACTGTCATACGCGGAGTGTCGCGATGAGGATCGCTTTCTACGCGCCGATGAAATCGCCTGATCATCCGGTGCCGTCAGGTGACCGCTTGATGGCGCAGCTGTTGATCCGGGCGCTGGAAATGGCCGGGCATTCAGTCGAGGTCGTGTCTCAATTCCGCATCCATGCCGGCACGCCGGAAGCGGCGGCCGAAGCGCTGCCGAGGGCCGGGGAGGAGCTCCAGCGGCTTCGGCACAAATGGCGGGACGAGCCGAAGCCGGAACTCTGGTTCTGCTATCATCCTTACTACAAGTCCCCCGATCTCTTCGGACCGGCGATCGCTGCGGAATTCACCATTCCCTATGTGACCGCCGAAGCCTCCTATTCGCGCAAGCGCGACGCGATGGGCTGGGCATTGTTTCAGAAGCCGGTCGGCGAGGCGATCCGTCAGGCGGCGGTGAATATCGCCTTTACCGAACGCGACCGGAAGGGATTGGAAGACGTCTTTCCCGAAGCGCGTATTGCCGGAGTAAAACCTTTCATCGACACAGTGCTCTTCGAAGCGGCAACGCCTGCTCCCGTTCCGCAACGCTTGGCGAGCGTGGCGATGATGCGGGCCGGTGACAAGATGGAGAGCTACACGATGCTCGCTGCGGCACTGCGCAAGATCGAGGATCGGCCCTGGACGCTCGGCATCATTGGCGACGGTCCGTTAAGAGCTGAGGTGGAGGCGCTGTTTGCGGGCTTTGCCCCCGGTCGTATCGACTGGCTCGGCCAGAGGGAGCCGGAAGAGATAGCCGACCTGCTTTCGAAGAGCGGCATCTATGTCTGGCCGGGCTGCGGTGAAGCCTATGGACTTGCCTATCTCGAAGCGCAGGCGGCGGGGCTTCCTGTCGTGGCGCAGGAAACTGCCGGCGTGCCTGCCGTCGTGGAGGCCGATGTGACCGGGCTATTGACGCCTGCCGGTGATGTGGAAGCCTACGCGCGCGCCGTTGCCGGACTGCTGGATGACCGGACGCGCCGTGACGCCATGGCATCTGCCGCCCGACGCTTTGTTGTCGAAGAGCGTTCGCTTGCCGGCGCATCACATGAACTGGATTTGATCCTCAACCATGCAGGAGCAGCACATGATCGATAGCACCATCCGCGAGCCGTTGTATCGGGAGCTGGAGCGCTGGCGCGACGTTGGCCGCGTCGCACGGCTCTGGCTGCGGGATGACGATGCGATCGAGCCGACGGCGGCGCTCGAGCGACTGCTCGGAGAGACGAGAAACTACGGCATCCCCCTCACGCTCGCTGTCATTCCGGCCTTTACCGGCGTGCCACTAGCTCAGAGGCTTGCGGATGAGACACATGTCAGCGTGGCAGTTCACGGCTGGGCCCATCACAATCATTCCGGACCTGACGACAAGAAGCAGGAACTCGGCGGATCACGGCTGGAAGAAACCATCCTCGGCGAGCTCTACGAAGGTTTCCTGAAGCTGAGGGATCTCTATCCCGCGCGCTTCCTGACAATGCTGGTTCCGCCTTGGAACCGGATAGACAAGGGTCTCATTCCCAAACTGCCGGCGCTTGGCTTCGAATCCCTTTCCACCTACGGACGCGCCAAGGGAGAAAGTCCGATCGCCATCGTCAACTCCCATGTCGATCTCATGGACTGGCACGGCACCCGCGGCGGGCGGCCGATCGCAGAGTTGATCGGCGAACTGGTCGCGGAGTTGCAGGATCGGTTCGAGGGCGGCAACGAGCCCATCGGCGTGCTTGCACATCATCTGGTGCATGACGCGGCGGCCTGGGATTTCCTCGGCGAACTTTTCGAGGCGACGGCAGGCCATCCCGCGGTGGAATGGGTCTCTGCCACCGCACTCGTGCGGGATCAGATATCGACGACCTGATTGTCGCGGGCAGCGAAGGCGCCGGCAAAGGCGGCCTGCGCCTTGCTTTCCATGACGGCAAGCTGCTCATCGGTGCGCGAAGGCGCATGATGGAATAGGGCGAAGCGCTTAGCGCCCGCCATCTTTGCAAGTTCAGTGCCGTGCTGCCACGTGGAGTGGCCGAAGCCCTTGAAGCGCTGCATCTCGTCTTCATTGTAGGTGCAGTCGTAGACCACGAGATCGGCGTCCTTCATCATCTCGAGCGCCACCGGATCGTAGGTGCCCGGAATGTGCTCGATGTCGTAGATCAGCGACACTATGCGTCCCTTCCAGTTGATGCGATAGCCGATCGCGCCGCCTGGATGATTCAGCATGTAGGTCTGCATTTCGACGCCTGCATGCGGCGTCAGCGTCTGGCCCGCATGGAAATCACGGAAGTTCATCGTCGCCTGGCAGATATCGGTCTTTACCGGAAACCAGGGCGGGCTGATGAACTGCTCGACCATCTCGCGCGTGCTCATCTTGCCGTCCAGATGGCCGGACCAGATGTTGACGTTGATCGAAGGGTAGTAGATCGCCTTGAAGAAGGGCAGGCCGATGATGTGATCGTAATGGCAGTGGCTGAAGAAGAGATCGACATCGCGGACTTCGTCAGCAATGAGCGAGAGGCCGGCCTCGCGCAGTCCAGAGCCCGCGTCGAACAGCATCCGGTGCTCGCCGCAGCGAATTTCAATGCAGGAGGTGTTGCCTCCATATCGGTCGAATTCCGGGCCTGACACGGGGATGCTTCCCCGAACGCCCCAAAATTTCACCTGAAACAGATCGTTACTCATTTTCCTTCAAACCAGCTTTCCCGCTTCGTCATCGTAATCACCATCGATCCCGATGCGAAGCTGCAGAATTCCACGGGTTTGCCTATATCCCCTCGCACTCTTCTAACGGCTAGCCGAAGAAGAAGTAGATTTTCCTAAGCAATCGGCTTTTGGCTCAGAATGCAAGCCGGTATGGTTCGTTTTCGGTAAACGTCCCGGCACATGCGAGGTTGCGACATCTCCCGCGGATCATGCATCTTAAATGGTTGCGTGCGACCGAAAATGCAAATTCGTTGCTTTTGGGCGTGCTGAAGCCGCGAAACGGCATGAAAAAACTGCGTTGAAGATGGCCGGTGGCAAAGCGCGGTTACGGGAGGGCTGCGTTCTAATCGTGGATCCCGCATGAATCGCCAACTCCTCTTGTTCAAAAGGTATTGTCACAAAACTGAAATATATCTGTCGCATAGCTGTCATCCGGGGTGCCTAAATGTCGCCATACTTTCTTTAAAGCGACATTTGGTCTTCCCATGAACGCCCCTTCAATTCGATCGTCCTGTGCCGTTGCCGCGGCGGGTCTGGAATTGAGTTACGGGCCGACGCAGATCCTCAAAGGCATTGATTTTAGCCTGGAAAAGGGCAAGACGCTGGCACTGCTCGGGCCTTCGGGCTGCGGCAAGACAACGCTCTTGCGGCTGGTCGCCGGGTTGCTTGTGCCGACCAGGGGTTCCGTTTCGATCGCCGGTACGACAGTTGCCGACGGCTCGACCGGTGCCTTCGTCCCGCCGGAGCGGCGCGGGCTTGGCATGGTCTTCCAGGATTATGCGCTCTGGCCGCATCTGACGGTCGGCGGCAATGTTTCTTTTCCGTTGGAAATGCGTGGCATCGGGAAAGCCGAGCGTCACGAGAGGACGATACGGTCACTCGAGCGCGTCGGGCTTGCTGCCTACGCAGACCGGCGACCAAGCGATCTTTCCGGCGGCCAGCAACAGCGCGTGGCAATTGCGCGCGCCATCGTGGCCGAACCGCAGCTCATCCTTTTCGACGAACCGCTTTCCAATCTTGATCGCGAACTGCGCGAAAACATGGTCGGTGAACTTGCCGAACTCATCTCCACGCTCGGCCTGACGGCAATCTATGTGACGCATGATCATAGCGAGGCACTGACGCTTGCCGATGAGGTCGCAGTCATGCGCTCCGGCCTGATCGAGCAGCTGGCGTCGCCCGATGATCTGATCGAGCGCCCGGCAACGCCCGAGGTCGCCGACTTCCTGCGGCTTGGCTGCCTTGCGGATATCGAGCGGCGCGGTACGGCCTGGTATTTCAAGGGTAGCGATATTGTGCTGACCGAGGCTGCGGGCATCGCCGGCAACAGCGCCCGCGTGTTGCTCCCGGTCGCCTCCATCTCGGCCGGCAAAGTCTCTGCTGATCGCCTTGCCGCCACTGTGCTGCGCTCGCAGTTTCGCGGCGACGGGCACTTGGCGAGCGTTTCGCTCTCCGGCCTGCCCGGCCTGGAATTACAAGTGCTTAGCCGCGTGAAGCTTCGTGCCGGCGAGGTAATCGGCCTTGAGATCGACGCCGCACAGATCCGCTGGTTTCAGCGGGAAATACACCAATCCATAGAGGAGAAATTGGAACATGTTTAAGTCATTGAAGAGCATCACTTTTGGCGTTGTCGCCGTAGCCCTGATGGCCGGCGTCGCCCATGCCGATGTCACCGTTTACACCGCTGGCCCTCAGAGCCTGATCGACAAGCTGTCGGCCGGCTTTACAAAGCAGACCGGCGTCAAGGTCAATGTTTTCCAGGCAACGACCGGCAAGGTCATGGCGCGTATCGAAGCTGAAGCCGCCAACCCGGTTGTCGACGTCGTCATCTCGGCTTCCTGGGATACGGCAAACGACTTCGCCAAGCGCGGCTGGCTTGTCAACTATGCAAGCCCGAACGCTGCCAAGGTGCCGGACTTCCTGAAGTCCGAAGGCGCTGTCGCACAGGGCATCTCGGCTCTCGGCATCGTCTGGAACACCAAAAGCGGCACGCCCAAGCCGTCCGAATGGGCTGACCTCGCAAAGCCGGAATACAAGGATCTCGTCAACATCCCGGACCCTGCGCAGTCCGGTTCGTCCTTCGAGCTGACTGCGGCCCTCGCCGGCCAGGACGACTGGAAGCTCTTCAAGGCTCTGCAGGCTAACGGCGCCATCATTGCCGGTGCAAATGCCGATGCCCTGAACCCGGTTCTGCAGGGCGCAAAGGCCGTCGTCTTCGGCGCCGTCGACTACATTGCTCTTGCCGCCCAGAAGAAGGGCGAGAATATCGAAGTCGTGTTCCCGAAGTCCGGTACGGTCATCGCACCGCGCCCGGCCATGATCATGAACTGGTCGAAGAACCAGGACGACGCCAAGAAGTTCATCGACTACATGCTCTCCGACGAAGGTCAGGCGCTTGTTGCCGGCGAAATGCTGATGCCGTCGCGCACCGACATTGCCGCCAGCCGTCCGCTGATCGGCGACCTGACGCTCCTGAAGTATGACACGGCTGCTGTCTACGGCAAGCGCAAGGAAACGCTGAAGGCCTTCGCTGATCTCTACGGCGCCAAGTAAGGTCTGAACGAATGAGGGGAAACGGCATCGGCGGCACGGCTCCGGCCGCCTGGCTTGCAACAGCGGGTCTGGTTCTCGTCGTCGCCGTTCCCTTCATTGCGGTGGTGCTGCAAGGGATCTTCCCCGAACTTGGACGGGGCTCGTTTGCGAGCCCGTTCTCCTCTCTCTATGCGACCCTCGCCGATAGTTCGCTGATCCGCATGGGCGGCAATACCATCCTGCTCGGCGTTTGCGTGGTGCTCGCCTCTGCATTGGTTGCCGTACCGCTCGGTGTTTTCCGCGCTCTTTACAGGATTCCATTCGCGCCTCTCTGGGACGTTCTCTTGCTCGTGCCCTTCATGATCCCGCCTTATATTGCGACACTCGGCTGGATCATGACCCTGCAGCCGCGCGGTTATCTGCAGCAGCTTGCCGGCTTCAATCTGGCGCCCTTCCTGTTTTCGATTTTCGGCATGACGCTGGTCATGGCCTTCAACACTTTCCCTGTCGTCTATTTTGCAGTGTCGCGCACGGTAGAAGCCGTCGGCGCACGTTACGCCGATGTCGGTCGTGTCTTTGGCGCCTCGCCGGCACGTGCCTTCTGGCGTATCACGCTGCCACTCTCGGCCCCAGGCCTGACCGCGAGCCTGATGCTGGTTTTCGCCGCCGCGATCGAGGAATATGGCACGCCGGCAGCGCTCGGCCGACGCGCCGGGTTTCAGGTACTGGTAACCGGCATCGACCTTCGCGTCACCGACTGGCCGATCGATCTGCCGGGCGCGGCCATCCTGTCGCTCGTGCTGGTCGCCATGTCGCTGATCACCTTCCTCCTGCAGCGCTGGATCCTCGCGCGCCGCTCGTATCAGACGGTCGGCGGCAAGCCGACGGCGAAGGACAAGCGCCCACTTGGCGCGCTGAAAGCGCCCGTGATGATCGCGTTCACGGTCGTCGCCTTCCTTGCAACCGGCGTGCCGATGCTGGCCATCGTCGCGACAGCGTTGGCACGGACCATCTCAGGCGGTCTCGCTTTCGACAATGTCAGCCTCGACAATTTCATGGCGGTCTTCGGCAATAGCGCCGGCGCCGTCACGGCACTGATCAACAGCTTCTCGCTCGGCATCGGTACGGCGCTGATAACGGGCCTGATCGGTGTGACGGCCGCCTATACCGTGGTGAAGACGAAGATTTCAGGCCGCTTGGCGATCGACGTGATGACCATCCTGCCGAATGCCCTGCCGGGTATCGTCGTTGCTGTCGGCCTCATCCTCGCCTGGAATATGCCGGGCCTGCCGTTTACCCCCTATAATACCGCTTTCATCCTGCTGCTTGCCTATTGCTGCATCCTGCTGCCACAGCCGGTTCGCTACACCACGGCCGCCTTCCAGCAGATCGGCGACAATCTGGAGGCAGCAGCCCGCGTCTGCGGTGCCAGCGGCGTCACAGCCTTCCGCCGCATTCTGCTGCCGCTCGTCTTTCCGAGCCTTGCTTCCTCGATGCTGCTTGTATTTGCGCTTGCCTCACGTGAGCTGGTTGCTTCCGTCGTCGTGGCACCGGTTGGCATGCAGACGATCGCGACCTTCATCTGGCGCCAGTTCGAGCAGGGCTCCATCGGCCTCGGCATGGCGATGGCTTTCATCGCCATCTGCATCACGACATTGCTGCCGTTGATTCTGATGGGGCTGATGCGGCGTGGTAATATGGTCGCGGATTGAGGCGTCCTCTAAATTTAAATGTTCTTGTTTCCCGCCAAAATTGCTGGGATAGTTTCCTCAGGCAATCTTTGGAGTAAACATGTCTCCAGTCACGGAGATCCTTATAGGCCTCTCGGCCGTTTCCATCCTGATCGTCGCATTTGCCGTATTCTTGTCCTGGAACCCTCCCTGGTGGGCTCGCCTTCGTTTTCGAGGGCCTTTTGTTCGTGGCCAAGCCGAAGGCGGCATCGGGGTAAGCTTTGATCTCGATGATGGAGGCGATGGTGGTGGCGACGGAGGTGGCGACTAACTTCAGAGCGATGCCGTAATCCCGCCATCCACCATCAGCATATGCCCGTTGATGAAGGACGACGCGTCCGACGCCAGGAAGACGGCCGCACCTACCAACTCTTCCACGTTGCCCCACCGGCCAGCCGGCGTACGGGTCTCGAGCCAGGCGGAAAATTTCGGATCGTCGACAAGCGCCTGGTTGAGCGGCGTCTTGAAATAGCCTGGCGCGATGGCGTTGACCTGCAGGCCATGCTTTGCCCAGTCCGTCGCCATGCCGCGGGTCAGGTTGCGAACGGCGCCCTTGGTTGCGGTATAGGGTGCGATATTCGGGCGGGCGAGTTCCGCCTGCACCGAGGCTATGTTGATGATTTTGCCGCGGCCGCGGCTGATCATCGCCTGTGCCACTGGCTGGCTGACATAGAAGATGCTGGAAACATTGGTGCGGAACAGTTCGTCCCACTTTTCGACCGGAAACTCCTCCAGCGGCGTGCGAAACTGCATGCCGGCATTGTTGATCAGGATATCAATCGGACCGATCTCCGCCTCGATGTAGGCAATGGCGGTTCTGCTGGCCTCGGCATCCGTCACATCGAAAACAGCACTGACGGCGTGGCGTTTCCTTTCGCGGATCGTCTCGGCAGCCGCCTCCGCCTTCTGGGCGTTTCGGCCATTGATGATGACGGAGGCGCCATGCTCGGCAAGGCCGAGCGCCAGTGCATAGCCGATGCCCTGGCTGGAGCCTGTCACCAGCGCACGACGGCCGGAAAGATCGAAGAGCGGAAAGGTCACGGGATTACTCCTGAAATCAACACCCCTGCATAGCCGGTTTTGCAGCACTGACGCAAAGGCGATCAGCTTGTCCCTAGACGTTTGATGTTACCAACGAGTTCCGTTGCAAGCCGCAGTGACGCGGCAGTCGCCATGACCATCTGTGGGAGGACCAGCCATTCAAGTGTCCAGGCCGCGCCGGAGCGTTCCTGCTCATGAACGAGCGCATGGTGGATGGCGGAAAGCTGCGTCGCATTAAGGCGGGCAAGTGCCACCAGCGTTTCGGCGGCGACCGGATTCTGTTTGTGCGCCATTGCCGAGGAGGCGCCGCCGCCCGCAAGCTCGATTTCGCCGCCGCCTTCGGCAAGCAGCGCGATGTCCTGACCGAGTTTCCCGAGGCTGCCTGAAATCAGCGAATAGAGATTGGCGAGATCGGCGATGCGGGCACGCTGGCTCTGCCATTGCGGTTCGTCTGATAGCCCCAGTTCCTGCGCCAACGAACTGCGCACGGTAGCGGCTTCGGCGCCGAGTTTTTCGAGAGTACCGGCAGCACCGCCGAACTGGACCGGGAAGACCTGCTCCGTCAGCCGGTCGCGGTAGGTCTCCAGCGGGACCCGCCAGGCGGCGATACGGTCGGCGGCGGTGATGGGGATGGCGGCCTGCATGCGCGTATGGCCCATCAGGCGATTGGTGCCGAATTGTCGTTCGAGTGCTGCCATTCTACTGACGATGGCATGCAGACGCCCACCAAAGAGGAAGGTCACGGATTTCAGCCGCAGCATCAGGCTGGTATCGATGACATCTTGGCTGGTGGCGCCGAAATGCACATGCTCGGCGGCCTCGCCACCGACTGCTTTCCTGAGTTGCCGGACGAGATCGGGAATGACGACGCCGTCCTTCGCTGTCGCCGTCTTCAGGCTGGCAATATCAGGCGTTAAAACGGCACAGGCCTCGCGGATCCTTCGGGCCGCCTCGGCCGGGATGATGCCATGCACCGCTTCAGCGCGCGCAAGTGCCGCCTCGAAGGACAGCATTGCCCTGACATCGGCATCGGCTGAGAAATAGGTTGCAATTTCAGCGTCGCCGAGCAGGCCGGACAGGAAGGGATGGTCGAAGGGGGAGGTGGTCATGGAGCGTCCCGTTTCATTGCAATCCTCTTCCGCCAGCCTGTGCCGTCTCCCCTGGAGAGGAAAGGGTGAGGGGACGCTACTTGCACTGAGCCTTGCTCGCAAGCCGGCTCAGATATCCAGGAATACCGTCTCCTTCGGTCCCTGCAGATAGATATCGAAGCTGAGCTTGGCATTGTCGCGGGTGGCGATCAGCGTTGCTACGCGCTCGCGGTGCTCGATCCGGGACAGGATCGGATCGCCGGCATTGGCTTCCTGTTCCTCCGGAAAATACATGCGTGTATGCAGGCCAATATTGATCCCGCGAGCGACGATCCAGAAGGTGATGTGCGGCGCCATCTTGCGGCCGTCCTTGAAGGGAACCTTGCCGGGCTTGATGGTCTCGAAACTGTAGACGCCGTCTTCTGCGCGGGTAGGGCAGCGGCCCCAGCCGGTGAAATTTGGGTCGGCCGTGCCGCGGAGTTCCGACGGGCTGTTATAGAGGCCGGCGCTGTCTGCCTGCCAGATCTCAACGACGGCATCACGAACGAGGGCGCCGGCGCCGTCAAAGATACGGCCGCTGACGGTGATGCGATCGCCGAGCGTCTTGTCATTGACCATCTGCGTGCCGAGGTCGGTATCATAGACGCCGGTGATGTCGCAGAAATTCGGCGTCAGGCCGATATGCACATAGGGGCCGGCGGTCTGGGACGGGGTTTCCTTGAGATAGCCGAGTTCCTGCATGTCAGTTCCCCTCCAGCTTGTTTTCGAACATGGTCGAGCGACGGCCGCGCAGCACGATATCGAACTTGTAGGCGCGGCTGTCCATCGGGATCGTGTTACCCCAGTCGAGCGGGGCAATGAGCTGCTCGATAGCCGCCTTGTCGGGGATGGTGCCGACGATCGGACATTTCCAGATCATCGGGTCACCCTCGAAATACATCTGGGTAATCAGGCGCTGCGAGAAGCCGTGGCCGAAGATCGAGAAATGGATATGGGCCGGGCGCCAGTCGTTGACACCGTTCGGCCAGGGATAGGCACCGGGTCGTACGGTGCGGAAGAAATAGCGGCCTTCCTCGTCGGTGACAAAGCGGCCGCAGCCCCCGAAATTCGGGTCGATGGCGGCGAGATAGGTTTCCTTCTTGTGGCGGTAGCGACCGCCGGCATTGGCCTGCCAGAATTCCACGAGAACGCCGGCTTGCGGCCGGCCGCGTTCATCAAGCACCCGGCCATGGACGATGATACGTTCACCGATGGCGCTTTCGCCGGCCCGCGCGAAATTGTGGATCAGATCGTTATCCATCTCGCCGATCATCGAATGACCGAAGACGGGACCGGTGATCTCAGAAATCGTGCCATCAAGCGATAGCAGCGCGCGCTGCGGTGAGCGCAGAACGGATGTCTTGTAGCCCGGCGTATAGGCCGGTGAATGCCAGGCGCGGTCACGAGCGAAGAAAGCTCCGGTTTCTGGCTTGCGGTTCGGTAAGTCCGACATTCTCTCTCCCTCAGGCCACCTTGCCGGCGTCCATCTGCTCGAAAACCTGTTTGGCGATCTTGATCGCGTGATTGGCGGCCGGCACGCCGGCATAGATTGCCACATGCAGCAGCGCCTCGCGAATATCCTCCCGGGAGGCGCCGGTATTGACGGTAGCGCGCACATGCATCGCCACTTCGTCGTCCTGGCCGAGTGCGGCAAGCAGCGCGATCGTGATCATCGAGCGCTCACGCTTCGTCAGTTCAGGCCGCGACCAGACGTGACCCCAGGCCGCTTCGGTGATTAGTTCCTGGAACGGCCTGTCGAATTCGGTCGAGGCAGCCTGGGCGCGATCGACATGGGCATCGCCGAGAACGGAACGGCGGGTCGCCATGCCCTGTTGATAGCGTTCGGACGCGGTGTCACTCATGGGCTTTTTTCTCCAATCGATGACAGGAAGGCGCGGATGATCGCCGTCAGCGCTTCCGGCTGCTCGACCGGTGGAATATGAGCGCAGTCCTTGATGACTTCGTAGCGTGCGTCGGGGATCAGCCTGGCGGTAGACAGCACCAGATCCGGCGGCGTCGAGCCATCCTGATCGCCGACGACACAGATGGTCGGCACCTTGATCCTGGTTGCCGCCTCGGTGAAATCGGCGTCGCGGATCGCGGCGCATGTGGCGTTATAACCTTCCACCGGCTGGCGGATCAGCATGTTGCAATAGCCGGCATAGGCGATGTTTTCCGGCCGGCGGAAAGCCGGCGTGAACCAGCGCTCCATGACCATGTCGACGATGCTCGCAATGCCGTTCTGCTCGACGGCGGCGATGCGGTTGTTCCAGCTTTCGGTCGTGCCGATCTTGTGGGCGGTGTCGCAGAGGATGAGCGCCTTCACCAGGTCCGGACGACGCTGATAGAGCGACTGGGCAATCAGGCCACCAACCGAAAGGCCGCAGATAACGGCATCCTTGACCGACAGAAGATCGAGCAGGCCGGCAAGATCGGTCGCATGGTCCTCCATGGAATAGGGCACCTGGCCGACATCGGAAAGACCGTGGCCGCGCATGTCATAGAGGATGATGGCAAAGTCGCCGGCAAGACGCACGATCACATCGCGCCAGATCCGGAAGTCCGTGCCGAGCGAATTGGCAAACACGATGACCGGCCTGTCAGCCGGCGCACCGATGAGCTGGTAGTGGATCGTTACGTCGTTGATACTGGCGAATTGCACTTTAAATCTCCTCCCCACCCAATTTGATGAGTTGATCCGGTTAAGTAAAATGATATTTTTCGGCTTTTCGATAACCTATGAGTTATGAAAAATATGATCGATAGTCGTATCAAGTTTCGCCATCTGCAGACCTTTGTCGAGGTGGCGCGGCAGAAAAGCGTCATGAAGGCGGCTGAACTCCTGCATGTCAGCCAGCCGGCGGTGACGAAGACGATTCGCGAACTCGAGCTGGCACTTGGCGTCAGTGTTTTCGAGCGTGACGGACGCGGGATCCGGATCACGCGTTATGGCGAGGTCTTTCTGCGCCATGCCGGTGCTGCGCTGACAGCATTGCGGCAAGGGCTTGATTCCGTCTCGCAGGAGCAGTTCGGCGATGCTCCGCCAATCCGCATCGGCGCGCTGCCGACAGTCTCGACGCGCATCATGCCCCGGGCAATGGATCTGTTCTTGAAGGAAAATACCTGGAGCCGGGTGAAGATCGTCACCGGTGACAATACGGTGCTCCTTGAGCAGCTGCGTGTCGGCGATCTCGATCTCGTCGTCGGTCGTCTCGCGGGAGCAGAAAGGATGGCCGGCTTCTCGTTCGAGCATCTCTATTCCGAGCAAGTGGTCTTTGCCGTGCGCACCGGCCATCCGCTGCTTGGCGCCGGCAAATCGTTCTTCGCCGAACTCGGCCGCTATACGCTCCTCATGCCGACCCGCGGTTCCATCATCAGGCCGGTGGTCGAAAATTTCCTGATCGCCAATGGTGTCGCCAGCCTGCCGAGCCAGATCGAGACTGTTTCCGATGCCTTCGGCCGCGCTTTCGTGCGCGATAGCGACGCGATCTGGATCATCTCCAACGGCGTGGTTGCGCGGGATATTGCCGACGGCGTGCTTGTGGCCCTGCCGGTCGATACGAGCGAGACGAAGGGTCCCGTTGGATTGACGGTGCGCAGCGATTCCGTCCCCTCGCTGCCGCTGTCGATCCTCATGCAGACGATCCGTGAGGCTGCGCTGGAAATTTCGGGGCAGCCTGCACCTGCGCACTAACCTTCAAGACAACTGCCGCCTTTGTTCGTAGACTTCGCTCCTGGCTATCCGAGGAGACGGCAAAATGAAAACAGGCTTCATCGGTCTCGGCGTGATGGGTACGCCGATGGCGCTCAATCTCGCGCGGGCAGGTACCGATCTCATCGTCTGGAACCGTTCGCCGGAAAGCGCTGACACGCTAAGGACAGCGGGCGCCGAAGTGGCCGCGGATGTCGACGAAGTGTTTGCAAAAGCCCGGACCGTCATCCTGATGCTTGCAACGGCAGCGGTGATCGACACGGTTCTCGGGCGCGGCACATCAGGTTTTGTCGAACGGGTAGCCGGACATGTCGTCATCCATATGGGGACCACCGCGCCCGAATATTCGAAAGCGCTCGAGGCGGATATTCGTGCCGCCGGCGGCCATTATGTCGAGGCGCCTGTTTCAGGCTCGCGCCGGCCGGCGGAGGAAGGCCAGCTTGTGGTCATGCTTGCGGGAGATCCGGACATCGTCGAAGAGGTTCGTCCGCTTTTGAGGCCCGTGTGCAGGGAAACGGTTGTCTGCGGCGCCGTGCCGAATGCGCTCCTGATGAAGCTTGCCGTCAATATATTTCTGATCACGACGGTCACGGGGCTCGCCGAAGCGGCGCACTTTGCCGCTCGACAGGGATTGGACATGGAGCTTTTCAAAGCTGTCGTCGATGCCGGCCAGATGGCGAGCGGCATATCGCGGATCAAGAGCGGCAAGCTGGTGGAGCGGGACTTCTCAGTGCAGGCGGCGATCTCCGACGCGCTGAAAAACAATCGTCTGGTCGCCGATGCGGCTCGGCATGCGGGCATTGCTTCGCCGCTGCTCGATGCTTGCCATGCCCTCTACGCGGAAACCGAAAGCCTGGGTTTCGGGCGTGAGGATATGGCGGCCGTCATCCGCGCGCTTGAAGCGCGAACCGAGGCAATCAGCCTGCCTTTCGGGGATTGACGCCACACCGCTCTGGCCTTTCGCGTCATGCTGACGCAATCTTGCCTGTGCACAGAGCGGCTTTTGAAGTTGGACGGTTAAATGCGCGTCTTGCTGGCGGAAGATGAACCGGAAATGGCTGCCGTGCTGGTGGCGGCGCTCCGCAACAACAATATCATCACGGACCACGTTTCCACGATCGAGGCAGCCGAGGAGGCCGTGAGGCTGAACAGCTATGATGCGCTGCTGCTTGACCGCAGCCTGCCGGACGGCGACGGGCTGGAGCTGATCGCCGACGCGCGGCGCATCCAGCCGGCCGTTCCCGTCATCATGCTGACGGCGCGCGGCGATCTGAAGGACCGGATAGAAGGTCTCGATCTAGGTGCCGACGACTATCTCGCCAAGCCCTTTGCCGTCGAGGAGCTGATGGCGCGTTTGCGCGCTATTCTGCGCCGTCCGGGGAATATCGAGATCGAGAGCCTTTGCCTCGGCAGGCTGCATTTCGACCTGCGCAACCGCGAGGCCCGCGTCGGCGAGGTAGCGCTCGAACTGCCTCGCCGCGAATTGCTGGTGCTGGAAGCGCTGATGCGCCGGGCTGGGCGCACGGTGGAGCGCTCAAGCCTCGAGGAAGCGGTCTATGGCATGGACGATGAGATCCAGTCCAACGCGCTCGATGCGCATGTCTCGCGGGTGCGCCGCAAGCTCGATGCTGCGGGCGCCGGTGTCGAGATCCATACGATTCGTGGCGTCGGTTACCTGATCCGGCAGGCCCGGCCATGAAGAAGATGAAGTTCTATTCGCTGAAATGGAGGCTGATCCGCCGGCTGGTGGCGCTGCAGGCGGCGACCCTGGTGCTGATCGCGATCGCCTTTGCCTTCGTCTTCTGGATTTCGGGCATGAGCGGCATCTTCGCACCAGATGAACATGCAATCGATGCGGTTTCGGAATCGATTGCCTGGAACGCCGACGGTTCGATGCGTATCACCAACACCGACGATCTGGGTTACCAGCGCGAAAAGGCGGCCGACTTCTGGTTTCTAGTGCGCGATCAGCAGGGCCGCATGGTCAGCGAAGGCAATGTGCCGGCGCAATATCTCGCCATCGCCGCGTCGGGTAGCGATATCGCCGAAGCCCGTTTCAATGGGGACGAGGACAATCCAGCGACGATTGCCGCACGCCTTCAAAAAATAAAGACGGATCACGGCGATCTGCTCGTCATCGTCGGCCGACAGGGCAGCCTTTCGGCCGGCAAACTGCTGGTTGTCTTCATGGCGATCGCTTCCGGTATCGTGCTGCCGGTGATTTTGCTGACGGGCCTGATAACATTGGCGGTCACACCCTTCGTGGCGCGCGGCATCCACCGCGGATTGAGCGAGGTGGCGCAGGCGGCACAGGGCATCGACGGGACGACACGCGGCTACCGTTTGCCGCTGGAAAACGTGCCGGAAGAAGTTGCGCCGCTGGTGATTGCCATGAACGAGACGCTGCAACGGCTCGACGATGACCATAACAAGCAGCGACGCTTCATGCTCGCCGCCGCGCATGAGCTGCGCACGCCGATCGCCATCCTGCAGAATCGCCTAGAAACCATGCCGCCAACTGAGGCGACGAACAGGCTGCTGGAAGATGTCGCCCGCCTTTCGACGCTGGCCCAGCAACTGCTCGACTTGCAGCGGCTCAATCAGGAGCCGGTGCCGGATTGTTCCATCGACCTTGCGACGGTCGCCCGCCGACAGGCCGCAGAACTTGCGCCACTGATCATCGCCGCCGGCTATCAGGCAAATTTCGAGTTGCGCTCGATGCCGGAACGTATCCTCGGTGATGAGACGGCGCTGGAGCGGGCGATCGCCAACCTGGTTCAGAACGCCATCCAGCATGGCGGCAGGAGCGGCACCATCACCATCGCCGTGGAGCACCCGGCACAGATTTCCGTCAGCGATGAAGGTCCAGGTATCGCGCCCGAGGACCGGGAGCGGATCTTCGAACCCTTCCAGCGTGCGAACGGTCGCAGCCAGGGCATTGGCCTCGGCCTCCACCTCGTGCGCGAGATCGTCAAAATACATCACGGGCGGGTATGGGTATCGGATGCGACCGGCGGCGGAGCCGCCTTCAACATGAGCTTCGAGCCGACGGCGCAGAGCGCCTAAAACTTTCAGTGATGCGGATAAACGTCATGCTCGCATCATTTGAAAGGAGGATATCGGCGTCGATCAATCGATGCTGGAGACCTGCATGCAACAGCCGCCGTTGGCCGCCTTCTTTAGTGCCCTTCTCGCCGAGCCCAGGAAAATCGGCGCGATCGTGCCCTCGGGAGGGCGGCTGGCGCGGTTGATGACCAGTGAGATCGAGCCTTCGGCGGGCAGGGTGCTGGAGCTTGGCCCGGGGACCGGGGTCTTCACCGAGGCGCTTCTGAAACGCGGCCTGCCGGCACGAGACCTGACACTGGTGGAACTCGAAACTCGTTTCATCGCTCCGTTGCAGCAGCGTTTTCCTGAGGTGACCGTACTCCAGCGCGATGCGCGCGAGCTTGCGGCCTGCAAGGCAGAACTTGGACTGCAGGCGGCAATCGTCAGCGGACTGCCCTTTCGCAATATGCCTCCGGAGATCATTCGCGCCATTGTCGGCGGCAGTTTCGGACTGCTGGACCGTGGCGGCGCCTTCTACCAGTTCACCTACGGCCGTGCCTGCTCGGTTCCGGCAGACGTGCTCGATGAGTTCGGGCTGCAGGCGGAGAGGCTCGGCCGGGTACGCCTGAATATCCCGCCAGCCAGCGTCTTTCGCATTTCGCGCCGCCTGGATTGACGGATGCGGTTTTGCTGGACTTCGTTGATTTCAGCCCGCTGGCTGGTCCAGCATTTCTGAAGCGTTGTGCGACATGGGCTAGCGCAGCACGGTGCGCAGCGTCGCCTGGGTTTCCCTTAGCAGCGGCAGGTAGCGGGCGACCATCTCGGACGCCGGCACGTGGGCGGCCGGTGCGCCGATGTTGATGGCGGCCACGGTCTGACCGCGATCGTTCTCGACCGGCACAGCGATGGAGCATAGGCCGATCTCAAGCTCCTGGTCGATGAGCGCATAGCCCTGTGCGCGAACCTTGCGGAACTCGGCCATCAGTTCCACAGGATCGGTCTTCGTGTTCGGCGTGTTCGCCTTCAACTCGCTTCGGGAAAGAACTGCCCGTGCCTCGGCTTCAGGGAGGACTGCAAGCAAGACACGGCCCATCGAGGCGCAATAGGCGGGAAGACGGCTGCCGGGCGTCAGGTTGATCGACATGACGCGGCGCTGCGAGGCACGGGCGATATAGACGATATCGGTGCCGTCGAGTACCGATGCGGACGCGCTTTGGCCGGCCTTCTCGGAGAGCGCATCAAGATGCGGCTGAATGAGCACCGGCAGCGGCGTTGCCTCCAGATAGGCATGCCCCAGCCGCAGGATTTTCGGCGTCAGCGTGAAGAACTTGCCGTCGTAATCGGCATAACCGAGATCGGCAAGCGTCAGTAGCGAGCGACGCACCGTGGCGCGATCGAGGCCGGTTAGCTTCGCTGCATCCGTGATCGAAAGCCGGCGATGCATTTCGCCAAAGGCTTCGATCACCTTGAGGCCGCGGGCGAAGCCGCTGACGAAATCACTTTCCCGCATGGGCTTGTGTGGCTCCTTCCCGACAGCTTGGAAGTGTGGCTTCGCGGGATCTGTGATCGGATGGATTATGGATCAGCGTGCCGGGAGCCATTTCTTCGCTATCCGGCAGGCGACTGTATAGGCGGGGTCGAAGACGTTGCCTATATCGTAGCGAACCACTTGGCCGAGCAGATGGCTGGCTGCAATCTTCGACAGGCCGTAATCCGCTACGAGCAGATTCAGCATTTCGGTCGTCGCATGCTGCAAAGCCTGATCCAGCGGCCTGGCGTTGCCGATGGCGATGATATCATCGGCAATTTCGGCTCTCGGCCAGGATATCGGCCTTTGTTTTTCGACGGTGAGACGGACTGTCACCTCAAACGTCGTCTCGACGCCGGTACCGACGATTTCGCCATCACCCTGAACGGCGTGGCAGTCGCCGAGAAAGAACAATGCGCCTGATACCGAGATCGGGAACCAGATCGTCGCGCCCGGACCGAGCAGGCGATAATCCATGTTCCCGCCATAGGCGCCGCTGGTAGCCGTCGAGATCGCCTGGCCGTGGCTTGGTGCCACGCCAAAGCAGCCGATCATCGGCGAGAGCGGCAGAACCAGCTTTTCGATGCCGGCAACCGGTTCCTTCAGTTGGACGGTCATCGCGCGTCGATCGATATGCCAGAGTGTCTTTTCGGATCTCGGAAGATCACGAACCGCCTCGGGATCGATGACATTTGCCGCCAGAACACTGCGCGTGAAGCCCATGTCCCTTGTCGGTTTCATGTCCAGAATTTCGACCTTGAGGCTATCTCCGGGCTCGGCGCCTTCGACGAAAATTGGCCCGTTCATGGGGTTTGGACCGTGCGCCCGCTGAACCTCGTTCTCGTCGTAGCCCCAGGCATCGAGCGTGCGGGTGACGACCGTGTCACCGCTCGCGATCGTCAAAGCCGGAGGCAAGGTTCCAAGAACGTTGTAAAAGGCAGTTGCGACGAAATCGTGGGTCGTCATGGTAGAGTTCCGCTCGGATGTCTGGGGTGTTCTCTGAAGATGGTTCGATGAACTTACGCGTCAGCCGGGCGACCGTCGACGGCAAATTATGCTAACGCGGGTGGATTGTTGAATATGGCGACGGAAGATGGTGGTCTGACGGGGAGTATGTGAATTGAGTTCTACGCCAGGCCCATCGCGCAGCCCGCTGCAGCGGGCCGTCTATCTTTGCCTTGGTCTTGTGATGGTCGGCCTCGGCATTATCGGCGCCATCCTTCCGCTTATGCCGACAACGATTTTCCTGATCCTGGCAGCATGGTTTTTCAGCCGCTCCTCTCCGCGTCTGGAGGCCTATCTGATGAATAGCCGATTTGGCGGCCCGTTGCGCGACTGGCGCGAGAACGGCGCGATTTCCCGTAAATCCAAGATGTTGGCGTTGACAGGGATGTCGGTTGGATACGCGGTATTCCTGATCGCGTCGAAGCCGTCGGTTTTCCTCGCGATCGCCGTCGGTGCATCGATCCTGGCTAGCGCTGCTTACGTCGTCTCGCGGCCGAGTTCGACCGAGCCCAACCGGCCGAAGGAAAGCGACGTCTGATCAGTTTTGCCGGCAAGAGGCACTTTACAAGGGACGCAAACTCAAATTATACGGCCCGCTCACTATTGCTCCCACACCCCAGCATTCCCATCTGAGCGCCATGCCAAAAACTCATAAGCACAAGTTCCTTCGGGAACAGTATCGACGCATGCTTTCGTCCGACCACCATATCGATCCACGCTGGCGCGACAGTTTCGACGCCTTCCTGACGGATATCGACCACCTGGCACCCAACACCGGAAGCCGCCGAATTATTGGTCGCAGGAACCTCAAACTCGGCTTTGTGCCCGGAAATGTCGAGTGGCATTGGGAAAGCACGACACTGCCTGCCTCACGCGAAAGCAGAGGACGCTAGGCCAGGCAGAGCGACACGGTTGAAAACAATCCGGCCAGAGTTCCAACATCTAGGCAGTCAGGATCTTGTCAGCGCAACCGTGTCTTCGTCTTCCTGAATATTCTCTCTGCGGCCGCGCTTAGACCCGCCTTGCTGACAATTTGACTTCATAGAGTATTGGCTTGCTATGACATCCGGTGGATGGCTCCTGGGCCATGGGCACGCACCACTTTCTGCGTAACCCGTCACTTGTGCGCATCTATGTACTTGTGCGATATACGAACAAATATCAAATAACGCACAAAAGTCTTGCGGATGGAGCGGCTCTCGCCTTATCCCTATCCTCAGGGAGGCACGAGACGGCCTCATCCGGCAAGGAGAAATCCCGCATGGACAAGACAATCAGGAGCGCGGCGGAAGCCATCTCCGAAATCGGCGATGGCGCCACCGTCATGATCGGTGGTTTCGGCGGCTCCGGCGCGCCGATCGAACTCATTCACGCCCTGATCGACAAGGGACCGAAGGGCCTTACGGTCATCAACAACAATGCCGGTAATGGCCGGATCGGCATCGCCGCCATGATCGATGCAGGCATGGTGCGGAAGATGATTTGCTCCTTTCCGCGCTCATCCGACCCGCGTGCCTTCACCGACAGGTACCTTGCCGGGCAAATCGAACTGGAGCTGGTGCCGCAGGGCACGCTCGCCGAGCGCATCCGCGCCGGCGGGGCTGGCATTCCTGCTTTCTACACTCCAACGGGCTACGGGACGGAGCTTGCAGACGGCAAGGTCATCGCCGAGTTCGATGGCCGCCATTATGTGCAGGAGCGCTGGCTGAAGGCCGATTTCGCGATCGTCAAGGCGCAGGTCGGCGATGTCCACGGCAACCTGACCTACAACAAGGCAGGCCGCAACTTTAACCCGCTGATGTGCATGGCCGCTGCCAAGACGATCGCGCAGGTCTCGACCATCGTGCTGGCCGGCGGGATCGATCCCGAGCATGTCGTCACACCCGGCATCTTTGTCGACCGCCTCGTCCGGATCGCCAATCCGCAACAGGAAGAAGAGCTCATTCGAGCCGGGGTGGCCTACATATGACCGTCGACACCAGAGAAGATATAAAGCTCTCCAACGCCCAGATCGCCTGGCGGGCGGCGCAGGACATCGCCGATGGCGCCTATGTGAACCTCGGCATTGGCTTTCCGGAAATGGTTGCCCGCTATCAGCCGCCGGGCCGGCAGGCGATCTTCCACACGGAAAACGGCATTCTCAATTTCGGCGAGGCGCCGCCATCAGGTGAGGAGGACTGGGACCTTATCAATGCTGGCAAGAAGGCGGTCACGCTAAAGCCGGGTGCGGCTTTCTTCCACCATGCCGACAGCTTTGCGATGGTGCGCGGCGGTCATCTCGATGTTGCGATCCTCGGCGCCTATCAGGTCGCTCAAAACGGCGACCTCGCCAACTGGCGCGTCGGGGCAAAGGGCGTGCCGGCAGTTGGCGGCGCCATGGATCTGGTGCACGGCGCCAAGCAGGTCTGCGTCATCACCGAACACGTCACCAAGAACGGCGAGCCGAAGCTGGTCGATAAATGCAGTTTCCCGCTGACGGGAGTGGCTTGCATCACCCGCATTTATACGAGCCACGCCGTCATCGACATCAAGGACGGACGTTTCGTGCTGCGCGAAAAACTTGCCGGCATGTCCGTCGAAGAACTGCAGGCCATGACTGGCGCGCAGCTTCATATCGAGGGGCCGGTTGCCGACCTCGTCGTTCCCGAACTTTGAGGACAAGTCCATGACCGAAGCCTTTATCTGCGATTATATCCGCACGCCGATCGGCCGTTATGGCGGCTCGCTTTCCTCCGTGCGCGCCGATGATCTCGGCGCCGTTCCGCTGAAGGCGCTGATGGCGAAGAATGCATCGGTCGACTGGGAGGCGGTCGACGACGTCATCTTCGGCTGCGCCAATCAGGCGGGCGAGGATAACAGAAACGTTGCGCGCATGTCGCTGCTTCTCGCCGGTCTGCCGGTATCTGTGCCGGGCACGACGATCAACAGGCTCTGCGGGTCGGGCATGGATGCCGTCATTACCGCAGCGCGTGCCGTCCGATCAGGCGAGGCCGAACTGATGATCGCCGGCGGCGTGGAGAGCATGTCACGCGCGCCTTTCGTGATGCCGAAGGCGGATACTGCTTTTTCGCGTGCTGCCGAAATCCACGACACGACGATCGGCTGGCGGTTCGTCAATCCCTTGATGAAGAAGCAGTATGGCGTCGATTCCATGCCGGAAACCGGCGAGAACGTTGCCGAGGATTACAAGGTGAGCCGTGAGGACCAGGACGCTTTCGCCGTGCGCTCGCAGGGAAAGGCCGCGGCCGCACAGGCAAGCGGCAGGCTTGCCAGGGAAATCACTCGGGTGACCATCCCGCAGCGAAAAGGCGATCCGATCATCGTGGCGAAGGACGAGCATCCGCGTGCGACCAGCATGGAAGCGCTCGCCAAGTTGCCGACGCCTTTCCGTCACGGCGGCACCGTGACGGCCGGGAATGCTTCGGGCGTCAATGACGGGGCCGCGGCCCTCGTCATCGCGTCGGAGGCGGCAGCCAGGAAATATGGCTTGACGCCGATTGCCCGTATTCTCGGCGGTGCGGCCGGAGCCGTTCCGCCGCGTGTCATGGGCGTCGGCCCGGTGCCGGCTTCGCGCAAGCTGATGGCACGTCTCGGCCTGAAGCCGGAACAGTTCGATGTGATCGAACTCAACGAGGCCTTTGCAAGCCAGGGCCTCGCCGTGCTTCGTGAACTCGGGATTGCCGATGACGATCAGCGTGTGAACCGCAATGGCGGGGCAATTGCGCTTGGCCATCCGCTCGGCATGTCCGGTGCCCGTATCACTGGTACGGCAGCCTTGGAACTTGGCGAAACCGGCGGCCGCTATTCGCTGTCGACCATGTGCATCGGCGTTGGCCAGGGCATTGCCGTGGCGCTTGAGCGGATTTGAATCCGCTTATTCGGGGATCGATTGCATCATGATTTCGCTGCGCAGGGCCGGGGCTTCGGCACCGAAATAGGTCTTGAGCAGCTTCGGAAAATCGTCTGACATATAGAATCCCGTCAGCGTGCGATCGACGAGAAGCCGAAAGGCGGAATCGTCTCGCCGCATGGCGATGCCATAGGGCTCATGCGTGAAAAGGCGGCTGCCGAGTTCCAGTTCGGCGGGGTTGCCCGCCCGGTCAGCAAGGCCGATCAGAAGGGAGCGATCGGCGAAATAGGCATCGATTTTGTGATCCTCGAGCGCCTTCAAACCGTCTTCATGCGTCGCGAAATCGACGATACGGGTCTGTGGGACGTCGGGGCCGATGGCCTCGCGCAGTGTCGCGCCCGTTGTCGTGCCGGCGCGCACGCCGATCGAACTCCGGGCCGGCGACTTCAGGTCAACAGCGCTGACGGGTCGCTTGTCGAGAAAGAGAACCTGCAGGTAATCAGGCGAATCCTTGCGCAACAGCGCGCTGGCACCCGTCAGGAAGATGGGTTGGGAGAAATCGACGCTTTCGCGCCTGGCAAGATTGATCGTGGTCGCACCGCAAAGAAGATCGATCTTGCCATCCTTCACCGCGTTAAAACCATCGGACAGCGTTGTTTCGACATAGCCTCTCTTGAGACCGGCCACGCTCCGGCCGACTTCGTCGGCGATCCGCCGACAGACATCGATCGCATAGCCGGCAGGGCTGCCATCCGTCGTCTTGAAGGAGAAGGGCTTCTCGTCGGCGATGTAGCCAAGGCGGATGGTCTTGCTCTGCTTGATCGTGTCGAGCGTCTGCGCATCGGCCGGCCTGTGGGCTGGAAGACCGAAAGCAAGACATAGAAAAAGCAGCCATTTCACGGGCTTGAGCATGTTTTCCCCTCAAAGAGCGGTAACCCTCACCGCGACGAGAAGCCGAGACTATGGCCTGTCGGTCATTTGTCAACGGCAGTACCGGTTGCCCCAGCTGTTTCCATCTCGCTCTTTCGTGCATTGCTCTTTCGTGATCTCGCCTGCTAAGACTGGCACATATCGTTTCATCACCTATGTCCTTGGTTTTTCGGGAGGCTATTGTCGCCATGGCAGATCTTGCTCAATCGCTTGCATCCATCAAAATTCCTGATCTCGCCGGCAGGGCCGTGCTGATTACGGGTGCCTCCACCGGTATCGGCGCCGCCGTCGCACGCGCCTTCGCTGCGCAGGGCGCCAAGGTCGGTGTGCATTACAATTCAAGCCGCGATCCGGCAGAACAGCTTGCCGACGAGATCCGGGCAGCCGGCGGCACCGTTCATCTCGTGCATGGCGACGTGTCGAGGGAAGGCGAAACGGAACGCGTCGTCGAAGAGACGGCGAAGACATTCGGCCACCTCGATGGCCTCATCAACAATGCCGGCGGTATGCTCGGCCGCAAGCCGACCGCAGAATATACCGACGAGCATTATGAGAAGGTCATGAACCTCAATGCGCGCTCGGTGCTCGCAGCAACGCGCGCGGCCCATCCCTGGCTGAAGAAGCAGGGCGGTTTCATCATCAACACCACGTCGATTGCGGCGCGCAACGGCGGCGGCAATGGCGCAATCCTCTACGCGGCTTCAAAGGGCTTCGTATCGACGATAACCCATGGTCACGCCAAGGAATTCGTCGCCGACAAGATCCGCGTCAATGCGGTCGCGCCGGGCGTCATCGCAACGCCCTTCCACGAGCGCTATACAAATGACGAGCAGATGGAACTGCAGCGCAAATCGATTCCGATGGGCTTCGTCGGCACGTCGGAAGATTGCGTCGGCGCCTATCTCTTCCTCGCCTCGCCGACTTTGTCGGGTTACATCACCGGCCAGATCATCGAGGTCAATGGCGGTCAGTTGATGCCCTGATGGGGCTGTAAGGATCGCTATCTACGGAACTTTCGCACTGCAATGACGTTTCCCGCTTGGCCATTCAACAAGCGGGGGCGTCATGAGCTTTTCCTTTTCCGAACTCGACTTCCTGAAACCGGAACTGGGGGCGGAATACACCGGCTCAGGCACGCATTTTGCTGTTTTCTCCGCGCATGCGGAGCAAATGGAGCTCTGCCTCTTCTCCCCAGACGGCAAAAAGGAAGTCGCGCGACTACCCCTGCCGAAGCGTGAGGGTGATATCTGGTCGGGATACATCGCCGGCGTCGGCCCGGGCACGGTCTATGCCTACCGCGCGCACGGTCCCTACGATCCGAAGAACGGACATCGCTTCAATCCCAACAAGCTGCTGCTCGATCCCTATGCCAAGCAGGTCCTTGGGGATCTCAAATGGGACGATGCGCTCTACGGCTACAGAATTGGCGAGGACGATCTTTCTTTCGATGAGCGTGACAGTGCGCCCTTCATGGTCAAGGGCGTTGTGCAGGATCCGGATTTTGATTGGGACGGCGAGCAGGCGATCCGCCGGCCGTGGACGGAAACGATCGTCTATGAAGCGCATGTGCGCGGCCTGACGATGCTGCATCCGAAAGTGCCGGACCGACTGCGCGGCACCTTCCTCGGCATGTGCAGCGATCCGATCATCGATCATCTCGTCAAGCTCGGCATTTCCGCCATCGAGCTTCTGCCGATCCAGTTCTTCCCCAATGATCGCTATCTCGAAGAGAAGAAGCTCACCAATTACTGGGGCTACCAGACGCTGGGTTTCTTCGCGCCGCAGACACGTTATCTCTCGGGCGACAAGATCACCGAGATCAAGACCATGGTGAAGAAGTTCCACGCCGTCGGCATCGAAGTGATCATGGACGTCGTCTATAATCACACGGCCGAAGGCAGCGAGAAGGGACCGACGATGTCTTTCCGCGGTCTCGACAATGCGAGCTATTACATCCTCTCGCCCGACGATCCGCGCCATACTTTCGATACGACTGGCACCGGCAATACGCTGAACGTCGCCCATCCCATGGTCATGCGCATGGTGCTCGACAGCCTGCGTTACTGGGTTGGCGTCATGCATATCGATGGCTTCCGCTTCGATCTCGCCAGCACGCTTGGTCGGCAGGATCTGGAGTTTGACCGGCAGGGACTCTTCTTTGGCGCGATCCGCCAGGATCCTATCCTTGCCGGCGTGAAACTGATCGCCGAGCCCTGGGATGTCGGCGCCGGCGGCTACCAGGTTGGTGGCTTCCCGCATCCGTTCCGCGAGTGGAACGACAAGTTCCGTGACGATGTGCGCCGTTTCTGGAAGGGCGATAGCGGCATGGTGTCGGAGATCGCGCAGCGCATCACCGGTTCGGCCGTGCAGTTCAATCACTCCGATCGCGGAGCGACATCATCGGTCAATCTGCTGTCGGCGCATGACGGCTTCACGCTGATGGACACTGTTTCCTTCAACGACAAGCACAATGAGGCAAACGGCGAGGACAACAGGGACGGTCATTCAGACAATCATTCGGACAATATGGGGGCCGAGGGAACGACCGACAATGACGATATCAACAGGCTGCGGGCTCGCCGGCGCCGCAACATGATGGCGACGCTGATGCTCTCCCAGGGCGTCCCGATGATCCTTGCCGGCGATGAGGTCGGCAACAGCCAGGGCGGCAATAACAACGCCTACTGTCAGGACAACGAGATAGGCTGGACGAAATGGGACGGCCTCGATGACGCGTTCCTCGATTTCTGCCGGAAGGCCGTCGCGTTCCGCAGGGCTCATCCAGTCCTGAGACAGGAGCGCTTTCTGACCGGCGACAGCACCGATGATGGTCGTATTGAAATCGCCTGGTACAAGCCGGATGCCAGTTTCATGGATGACGGCGCCTGGAACGATGACGGGCTGCAGGTGCTTGGCGTCTATCTCTCAAAGAGTGCACATTCTCCGGACACGGAAGAAATGGACGATCTGTATCTGGTGTTCAACGCTGGCGGCGATTGCGAGGTGCACTTGCCCGAGGTCAATGGCTTGAACCAGTGGGCGCGGGTTCTCGACACCGGCGCCGAGAAAGACGCATTCAAGCTGCATGAACCGGAGGCGCCGATCGTGGTTTATGCCCAAAGCATTGCGATCTTTGCGCCCAAGGGGCAGACCCAGCCGCCCAAGGATGCAAGCAAGGCCGAGCGACACAGGTGGTTTCACTTCGGTCGCCGGAGCAAGTAACAGGTCGATAAGCAGCAATGAATGCAGAAGTCATCACTGAGCTAGGCCTGGTCTATGTCAGCGACACCGAACCGGGCATCCGCAGGCGAAGAAAAGGCAAGGGTTTCAGCTACCAGCTGCCGGACGGTACGACACTTGCCGATGAACTCCAGCGTGCGCGCATACAGGCGCTGGGCCTGCCACCGGCCTATGACAATGTCTGGATCTGCATTTACGAGAACGGCCACCTGCAGGCAACGGGCTATGACGCGCGTGGGCGCAAGCAGTACCGCTACCACAAGGACTGGCAGTCTTTCCGAAGTGCCGGCAAGTTCCATCAGCTTGTCGAGTTCGGCAGGGCGCTGCCCAGAATCCGGCGAACGGTCCTGCGCCATCTCGACACCGGTGCCAACGATATCGACGGCGTACTCGCGGCACTGACGACCCTGCTTGATGAAGCCCATCTGCGCGTCGGCAATCAGGCCTATGTCAAGGAAAACGGCACCTACGGCGCGACGACGCTTCTCAAGCGCCATCTGAAGATTGTCGATGGCCAAATCGAGCTGAAGTTCCGGGCCAAAGGCGGCAAGCGCGTACAACGCAGCCTCAAACATCCGCGCCTGCAGAAAATCCTGGAGGAGATTGCGGACTTACCGGGGCGGCAGCTCTTTGTCTGGAAGGACGAGACCGGAGCGCTGAAGCCGATCGATTCCGGTCGGCTTAATGCCTATCTCGCGGAGATTTCAGGCATCACCATTTCGGCCAAGACCTTCCGCACCTGGGCGGGCTCACTTGCAGCTTTCGGCGCGGCGCGCGGCGCCATGTCCGAGGGGCGGCGACCGAGCGTGAAAGAAATGTCGGAGGCTGCGGCGGAGGCGCTGCACAATACGCCGGCAATCTCGCGCTCCAGCTATATCCATCCGTCGATCATTGCCCTGTCCGGTTCCAGCGAGACGTTGAAAGACGGCGATGCCGAGCCCCTGCGGGGGCTGCGGGCAGATGAAAACCGTATGCTGGACTTTCTGACGCGCCACCCGCTTCCCGAATGACAAAAAAACCCGCGGCCTGGCCGCGGGCTTCGAGTTCAACAGGAGTATAAGTCAGGCGGCGCGCTTCTCGTGGCGGCCTTCCTCGACCTCTTCGACGATCTTATTGACGAATGCTTCGAGATCGTCGGGTGAGCGGGAGGTGATGATGCCCTCGTCCGTGACGACCTTCTCGTCTTTCCAGGTCGCTCCGGCATTTTTCACATCGGTCTTGATCGACCAATAGGAGGTAGCCTGGCGGCCACGCAGGGCGTCGACTTCAACCAGCAGCCACGGCGCATGACAGATGGCGGCAACGACCTTGCCGGATTCGACGAAGTCGCGGACGACTCTCACGGCATTGTCGTCGATACGCAGCTTGTCGGGATTGATTTGGCCACCCGGCAAGACCAACGCATCGAAATCTTCGATTTTTACGTCCTTGGCCTGCAAGTCGACCGGTACGGTGTCGCCCCAATCCGTCTTGTCCCAGCTCTTGATCTGACCCTCCTTAATGGACGCGATCTTCACGGAGGCACCACGCCTCTTCAGCTCGTCTAAGGGCACGCGGAGTTCAGAGCGTTCGTAACCGTCGGTGGCGAGGATGAGGATTTCTGCGGATTTGATGGAAGGCATTACTTCTTCGTTCCTTTGTGTCGAAACTCGGGATCAAAGGCAAAACCGACGGAGGTACTATTCGTTCCCGAAAAATCCAAGGAAGCCGATCAGGAAACGCCAATGTCGAGTTCCGGATAATGGCGGAAAATCCCTTCCGTGTTGAAGGCAAGGCGGCGATCGGATCTGAGGTAGTGAGTTATGTTGGGGCGGCGTTCGACCCTGTCGCGAAGGGCCGCAAGGAGAGGATAACTGCCGCGATAATTGCTCATCGCTTTCGGGAAGGCGTAGACGAGACCCTCGACGATTTGGAACAGCGAGAGATCGACATAAGTGAGCGCATTCCCGACAATATAGTCCGAGCCTTCCGGATTCTGGTTCAGCACCTTTTCGAAATAGCCGAGGAATTTCGGAATACGCTCCTTGATGAAGGCGGCAGACCGGGCCTTCGCTTCTTCCTTCTGATCTTCGTAATAGAGCGAGGTCGCGATCGGGTGGTGTGTGTCGTGCACCTCGGCCACAAAATCGGTGATGGTGAGCTGCAGGCCGTTTACGACATAGCGTAACGCTTCGTCGTCAGGCACCAGCCCGAGTTTGGGGCCGAGATAGAGGAGGATGTTGGCGACATGCGAGATAATGAGATCGCCATCTTTCAGGAAGGGCGGGGCAAAGGGAGGCAGCGCCTCGCCATCGCTCTGCATGATGGCAAGCATGGCGCCAGTGCCGCGCCCGCGACCCGACTCGCGGGTGATGTCTATATACTCGGCACCCGCTTCCTCGAGGGCCAGCCGCACGAATTCGCCACGGCCCTGAATGCCGTCCCAATAGTAAAGTTCGTAAGCCATCTGCCCTCGTGATTTCTCAGTGTCCGGATTCGCGTCCGAAATCCTTGCGCAATTCATCCTTCGCCTTTTCAAGTGTGCCTTTCTGCTTCTTCGTCAACTGGTCACCGGCGCGGTTGATGTAGAAGGTCAGCATCGACATGGCCGAGCGGAAGGGGTTCGATTTGCGCCGCTGGCTGCTTTCAGCCGACTGTTTCAGTGATTCTGCTATCTTTTTCGGATTGCTGGATTTGAAAACGCCTTCTTTGAGGTCCATCGCATCACTGTTTTCGGTCACGTCCTGCGACCATTTCTTAGTCTTCTTCGCCATCGTAAAAATCCTTCGGAGAAATGCCAGGCCTGCGCACCCGCCGCTTTGTTTCTGATCGCTGGCCTCTTAGTGGTGGGCGTGCTGGTCGTTGCGTTTGCGCGTGGCTGCAGCCTTTTTGGCTGATGCCGAGCGCTCTTCTTTCGAACGGGACGCAGAAGCGTGGCCGCCGATGCGCCCGCCCTTCTCGGAGGATTCGTGCGTATCCTTCTTGCCTCGGCCCGAACCGGATTTGTTGCCCCCACCACTTTCCTTATTGACGGTTGCCCAGGCTCGGCGCTCGGCTTCCCCGTGAGAAACACCGCGGTCCTCGTAGCCTTCCTCGATATGCTCGGCCTTCCTCTTCTGCTTATCCGTGTAGGCGGATTTGTCACCTTTCGGCATGGCTGCCTCCTCTGACGTGTGTGAATGAAACTGAACTGCTGGCTTTCTCAAAAGTTCCGGGATTTCGCGCTCCGCTGTGAGGAGAGCGAAATCAGGAAACATGCAGCATGAGCCGGAAGGACTTGTTCGAAAGATATCCGGAACTCGGTGGTTCCCAAGCGGTGCAGCTCTAGGCGATGGGGCGCTGGCGGGCTGCGGTCTTCACTGCGCGGTCGAGCGCTGACGTGGTAAAGGGCTTTGGCAGCAGCACGGAACCGGAAAAGCGGTTCGCATCCGGCAGATTGCTGTTGCCGGTCGCAAAGACGAGGCCGACCGAGGGGAACGCTTCGCGCGCCAGCGCTGCGAAGGCCGGGCCGGACATGCCCGGAAGGCCGACATCGGCAACAATGATATCTATATTCGTATCGATGCCGCGCAGGAGTTCGATGCCCTGTTCGCCGCTGTCGGCCTCGATCACGTCATAACCGAGATCCTGCAGGATTTCGGCAGTGTCCATGCGGATGAAAGTATCATCCTCGACCAGCAGAAGCTTCAGCCTGGCCTGGACGATGCCGCGGGGCTGTCCGCCGCCCGGCAAGGGCACCGGGTTGGTCTGGCGGCGTTGCGCCTGATTGGCGAGAACGTGGCGAACTTTCCGCGCCAAGGCTTCCCGTGTGTAGGGCTTTGAAAGGAGTTCAAGGCCGGGATCGAGGCGGCCGCCATGGACGATCGAGTTTTCGGTATAGCCCGACGTATAAAGCACTGCGACATTGGGCAGGCGCTCGCGGGCCATGCGCGCGAGCTCCGGGCTTTTCAACGAACCAGGCATGACGACATCGGTAAAGAGTAGGTCGATATGCGCTCCGCTCTCGATCACGGTCAGCGCGCTCTGTGCGTCCTTGGCTTTCAGCACGTAATAACCGAGATCGGTCAGCATCTCGACCACAGTTGCGCGCACACCCTCATCGTCTTCGGCGACCAGAACCGTCTCGGTGCCGCCGGTCGCCGGAGCATTGTCGCCGTTGGCGATCCGGTCCTCGCTTTGGAATGAGCGGGGAAGATAGAGCTTCACCGTCGTGCCTTCGCCGACTTCGCTATAGATCTTCACATGGCCACCGGACTGCTTGGCAAAACCGTAGACCATGGAGAGGCCGAGACCGGTGCCCTTGCCCTCCGGCTTGGTTGAGAAGAACGGTTCGAAAGCCTGCTCGATGATCTCGGGTGGCATGCCTGAGCCTGTATCGGTGACGGCGAGTACCACATATTGGCCAGGCGCGACTTCCGGATGGGTACGGCTGTAGGAATCGTCCAGAAAGGCGTTTCCAACCTCGACCGTGAGCTTGCCCGCGCTGTTCATTGCATCGCGTGAATTGATCGCAAGGTTCAGCAGGGCGTTTTCAATCTGTATCGGATCGGCAAGACTGTTCCAGAGGCCGCCGGAAACCATGGTCTCCACCTCGATTTCCTCGCCGAGCGCGCGGCGCAGCATGTCATCCATAGCAGAGACGAGGCGACCGATATTGACGACCTTTGGCTCCAAAGGCTGGCGGCGGCCGAAAGCGAGAAGCTGGCTGGCCAGCCGCGATCCGCGCTCGACGGCGGACAGCGCGTTGGAGATACGCTCTTTGGCTCGGCCGTTGGTCGTCACATCCTTGCCGAGAAGCTGGAGATTGCCCGAAATAACCTGCAGCAGGTTGTTGAAGTCGTGCGCGACGCCGCCAGTGAGCTTGCCGATCGATTCCATCTTCTGCGCCTGCTGCAAAGCCGCCTCGGCCTGCTGGCGTTCGAGAATTTCGGTAGCAACACGGACCTCAAGCGTTTCGTTCAGCTTGCGTAGTTGGTCCTCGGCCTCACGGCGTTGGGCAATTTCGACCCCGGCCGCGCGGATGAGCCGGGCATTGTCGATTGCGACGGCGGACTGGCCGGCCAAGCTGATGAGGCTTGCCTCGGCGGCATCCGAAAAACGACCGGGCTGGCTATGGCCGAAGAACAGGCCGCCAATGACGCTGCCATCGCGCGACTTTACGGGTACGGCGAGATAGCTGCGCACAGGAAGGTGGCCGCTCGGCATCCCGGAATAGGGTGCGTTCTGCCCGTAGCGTGGATCAAGCAGGATATCGTCGGATCGAACGACGCCTTCGCCGCCGAAAGTCGGTGCGAAGACCTTGGTATTGCGCGGCATCGGAAACTTGTCGAAATGTTTGCGATCGACACCCGACAGCGCGTAAAGCATATAACTGCCGCCTTCGCCGTCATCGACATTGTAGAAAAAGGCGCCGAACTCAGCAGCCGTCAACGCCACTCCTGCATCGACGGCGATCTGCGTCAGGCGGTCGACATTGAGCTCGGCCGTGATTGCCGAGCCGGCGCGATTGACGACGGCGAGTGTTGCGGATTTTTCCTGCGCTTCATCCAACGCTAGGCGCTCCCGGCGCTTTGCGAGCACCTGATCCGTCACTTCCATGGTCGCGCAGAGAATGCCGGCTACCTTGCCGTCGTCGTCCCGCAGCGGCGTGTATGAGAAGGTGAACCAGGTATCTTCCGTCTGCCCCTCGCGCCGCATGGGAACGTGCAGTTCCTTGTAGAGCTGCGACTGGCCGTTTAGCGTGGCCTTCACAATCGGTTCGAATTGCGGCCAGATATCCGACCAAACTTGCTGAAACGGCCTTCCGAGGGCGGCGGGATGCCGTTCGGGAAAAATCGCGACATAGGCGTCATTATAAATAAAAGCGAGTTCGGGACCCCAGGCGACGAATTTCGGCTGGCGGGAATTTACAACCATTTCCGCAATATGTCGGAGGGAACTTGGCCATGCTTCGACTGATCCGACGCCGGCTGCATCCAAACCATTCCGGCGCAACAAATTTCCGATTTCGCTATCGCCTCCCGGCCAGCGGTTCCCCACCCGTGCCATCAAAAATCGCTTTCATTCCTCATCCGCCGGTCCATGGCAAAATAGAGGCGTCGATCACGAGGGAAAGAGCGAGCTGAAAATATCGTTAATCGGATAGGTGCCGAATACTTTCAATGAGATCGTTTATATTTGTTATTCTTGATCCAGCTTTCGAGAGGTAATGAAAGCGCGGCTTAGCGCAAAGGAACGAAGCTCACTCGGTTTGCGCGGATCGCGAAAAAAAACGCCGACAATATTGTCGACGAAAAGGATAAGTCCCAGCGCGAAACCGATGTAAAGCACCGCAGCGATGAGAAGAAGCGACATCTCCATCCCTCACACCGAAGCTGGAAAACCGCAGCCGGAAACCGCGGGAATAGGGATGATGAGGAGATGGGCTAAACGGCGGGTCATGACGACTTCCCTGTTTGCCCATAAACAGCCGGAAAATACTCTTGTTCCCCGTTTCGAGGGGCGCACGCAGCTTTTTTAAAGAGCTGTCCAGACGGACGTTTCATTCGGCTTGTGGTCACCCCCGCACAGAAGCTGGCGCTTCATGACCTTATTAGCGCGCAACTAATTCAAACTTATGACAAAAAAAGCCAAGGGGCGCCGTGAAGGCGCCCTTTTTCATCAACATCTGAAGATTTCTCTTCAGGAAGCCGACTTGCGTACGGCCGTCCGCTTTGGGGCCGGTTTGATGATGCCGTTCGTCTTCGTGCTTGCCGCCGCCCGTTTGGCAGGTTTCTTGGCTTCGGCACCATCCGTGATCTCGGCTGCTGCCGGTGCCTGCGTCTTGGCTGCCGCGGCCCGCTTCGCCCGAGGTTTCACTTCCTTGCCGTTTGGAGATTTTGATACCCCCTTGAGCGCATCATGCTCAGCCCTTGCTTTTTCCCAATGGATGGAATCCCTTCCTGTCGGGTGTCCCTCTTCTTCCCAGAGGGCATATGCACGTTTTTGTATCCACTCATCCCGAGTTTCTGCCATCGCTGATCTCCAGTCACAACATGCCGTCGTCCGAACGCGATACTATTGAAAAGGTTCCAGACTATCGGGCCGGTTTCAAGTGGATTTGCCAAGTAAATCGGGAATATTTTTGCGTTGCAATATTTATAGGCAATAACTCGTTCTAGTTGCCTTGATATTGAACAGCGTGGCGCAGATCCGCGATGAAATTCGCGCGCTGGCGCGCGATATCCTCATCATCGCGGATCCTCAGGAGGAAGGAAGGGTGGATAGTGACGAGAACCGGCGGATGGTTCTCCGGCGTGAGGATGTGACCGCGCTCGGGCGTCAGCTTCACCTTCGGGCCGAGAAGAGAGTAAAGCGCCGTCGCACCAAGTGCGACGACGAGATGCGGCCTCACAAGAGTGATTTCGGCGCCAAGCCACCAGGAGCAGCGCTGGATCTCCCCCGCATTGGGTTTCGAATGCAGGCGGCGCTTGCCGCGAGGCTCGAACTTGAAGTGCTTGACCGCATTGGTGACGTAGCATCGCGAGCGCTCGAGCCCGGCCTCCTCGAGGCAGATGTCGAGCAGGCGTCCGGCAGGGCCGACGAAAGGGCGTCCTGCAATATCCTCCTTGTCGCCAGGTTGTTCGCCGACGAGCATAATGTCGGCCTTCTGCGATCCCTCGCCGAAGACGAGCTGGGTTGCGTTCTTGTAGAGTTCGCAGCGTGTGCAGCCTTGCGCTTGATGTTCAAGTTGATCGAGGCTGGCGGCGTCGGCGCTTTCAAGCGTGAAGGCAGGGCCAAATTTCGGTGCGATGTTCATGGCGGCAATCTCTTGGATCCCGCTCTTAACCGGTCACGCAACCGATTGTTCCTGCCTGTTCGGAACAACGCGGGGCCTCAGGAATTTGGTGCTGACTGGAACCATACGGGGTGAGGGATGAGCCAGATCTCAAAGAATGGAACGAACACGGAAAGCACCGGGTGCTGGGGCGCAGAGTTGCTGGCGGACGGGAGCGCGCATTTTCGTCTCTGGGCGCCGAGCGAGAATGCGATTTCGCTGCGCTATCGTGGCCGGGATATTCCGATGCATGATGCTGGAGACGGCTGGCTCGAGGCGACTGTGACGAAAGCCGTCGCCGGTGACGAGTACATGTTCGTCCTCCCGGATGGAAAAGCCGTCCCGGATCCAGCGTCGCGGGCGCAGGCTGGCAAGGTGGACGGCCCGTCGCTGATCGTCGATCCGAGCTACCAATGGCAAAATTCGCGCTGGCGCGGCCGCCCCTGGGAGGAGGCCGTGATCAGCGAAATCCATATCGGCGCCTTTACACCCGAGGGTACGTTCCGGGCGGCAGCGGAGAAACTGAAGCATCTTGCGCAAACCGGCATCACTGCGGTCGAAGTGATGCCGGTGGCGCAATTTGCCGGTAATCGCGGCTGGGGTTACGACGGCGTGCTGCAGTACGCGCCGCATTCCGCTTATGGGACGCCTGGCGATTTCAAGGCTTTCATCGACGCGGCACATGGGCTCGGCCTCATGGTGCTGCTCGACGTCGTCTACAATCATTTTGGACCCGAGGGTAATTACCTGCACACATATGCGCCCGGCTTCTTCCATAAGGATCGGCAAACGCCCTGGGGTGCGGCGATCGATTTCGGTCAGGAACCGGTGCGGCGCTTTTTCATCGAGAACGCACTCTACTGGATCGGTGAATTCCGGCTGGACGGGCTCAGGCTCGATGCCGTCGAGCAAATCCACGATACCTCCGGAAAGCATGTGCTCTTAGCGATTGCTGAAGAAGTGAAAGCTGCTTTCGCCGACAGGCAGGTTCATCTGGTCGTCGAAGACCAACGCAATCTCGTGGAACTGCTTGTCCGTGACGAGAGCGGCGCTCCCAAAGCCTACAAGGCCGAATGGAATGATGATTTTCATCATGTGGCCCATATCATCGCGACCGACGAAATCATCGGTCACTACAAGCCTTTCGCCGATCAGCTCTGGCACAAGCTTCGCCTCGCGCTCCAGCACGGCTTCATTTATCCCGATCGAACCGATCGGTTGGAGCTACCCGTTGGCGAACGCCGCTACCTGCCGCCGACGGCCTTTGTCGATTTCCTGCAGAACCACGACCAGATCGGAAACCGTGCGTTCGGCGAACGGCTGGTGAGCCTTTCCGATCCCGAGATGCTGGACGCGTTGACCGCGATCCTCCTGCTTTCACCTCATATTCCCTTTCTCTTCATGGGGGAGGAGTACGGGGAAAGGCGGCCCTTCTATTTCTTCACCGACTACACGGGCGAGCTCGCCAAGATAGTCCGCGAGGGTCGCATGGCGGAAGCCGAGGGTTTCGGCGGATTGAAGGCCGGCAGAAGCGTGGCCGATCTGCCTGATCCAAATGCGCCTTCGACCTTCGAAAATTCAAAACTCGACTGGCAATGGCGGGAGAACGAAGAGGGTCGGAAAAGCCTGGCTTTCGTCGCCGAACTCCTGAAGTTGCGCAAGACCTATATCGTGCCGCTGCTGCGGCAAAACTGGGCCATCGAGAGCGGTGTGCTCGAAGCGCCAGAAGGGGCGGTCGCCGTCTGGTGGAAGTTTGCCAACCTGACGCTGGCGCTGCGCGCCAATTTGTCAGGGCAGGCACTGGTCCTGCCGTCAATCGCGGGAACTGTGATCTACGAGCACTACGGCCGGGAAGCAAAGCCTGCCGAGAATGGCGCGCTGCCGCCGCTTTCGGTTGTCTTTGCCATAGATATTGAGCCGGCAAATTAAGCATCTGAAAAATTCGCGTCGTAAGCGAGCTCCGGACTGATTGAACGCAGGCCATTCGCGGCTATATGCTGTGGCGATGTTTCAGCTGCTGTCGACCTATTGGCCGCATATCCTCTTCGTCATCTCGATTGCCATGGGGGCAGCGGCGGCGATCCATGCCACCATGACCAAGGAAGAGGTCCGGGCTGCAACCGGCTGGGTGGGCGTCATCATCCTCTCGCCGATCGTTGGCGCGCTGCTTTACATGATTGCCGGCATCAACCGTATCCGCCGCAAGTCGCTGAGCCTTCGGCGTGATGCGCTGCTGCCTGCCGCCGATCTGGACGAGCTCGAGAAATTCGACGCGGAGACTGAAGCCGTCATCAGCCAGTTCGGCCGGCGTTTTGCTGCCCTGCAGACGCTCGGCGATCGCGTTACGCGCTACCCGCTGACGACAGGCAATACGATCGACATGCTGGAAAACGGCGACGAAGCCTATGCAGCAATGAAGACGGCAATCGATGACGCGCAGAGCAGCATCCTGCTCGAAACCTATATCTTCGACCGCGACAGGATCGGGCTGCGCATCGCCGACGCGCTGATTGCAGCCGTCAGGCGCGGCGTGGAAGTGCGTGTACTGATCGACGCCGTCGGGGCACGCTATTCGGTGCCGAGCATTCTCGGGTACCTGAAGGAAGGGGGCGTCACCGTCGATGTCTTCAACGGCAATGTCATCATGGGGCTCAGGCTGCCCTATGCCAACCTGCGCACTCACCGCAAGATCCTGATCGCGGATGGAAAGACCGCGTTGACCGGCGGCATGAATATCCGCGAAGGCTTCAGCGAGGAGGCGGTCGGCGGGAGTTTTGCCCACGACACGCATTTCAGCGTCAGCGGCCCGGCGGTTGCCGATCTCTTCGACGTCGCGGCTGAGGATTGGCGTTTCACGACAGGCGAAGTCCTGAACGCGGAGGCTTGGCGCATCGATCGGCCAGAACGCAAGCGCGGCGATCCGGTCTTCATGCGTGTCGTCGCTTCCGGGCCGGACCGGAGCGTGGAGACGAACCACAAGATGCTGATGGGCGCCTTTTCCGTAGCGCGCCAGTCGATCCGGATCATGTCGCCTTACTTTTTGCCGGATCGGGAGCTGATCAGTGCGCTGGCAACAGCAGCCCGGCGTGGCGTGGAGGTCGATATCGTCGTGCCCGCCGCCAACAATCTCGTTCTGGTCGACCGGGCGATGACGGCGCAGTTCGACCAGATGGTCAGGAATTATTGCCGCATCTGGCGTTCGACCGGCAGCTTCAGCCATTCTAAGCTGCTCTCCATCGATGGAACCTGGGCCTATGTCGGCTCCTCCAATCTCGATCCGCGCTCACTGCGGCTGAATTTCGAGGTGGATCTTGAAGTACTGAATGCGGGCTTTGCCGGCGAAATCGATGAGCGCATAGACGATGCCATCAAGTCCGCCACGCCCGTGACGCTTGAGGGGCTGTGGTCGCGGCCCTTCCTGGTGCGGCTTCTCGAAAAGGTGCTTTGGCTGGGTTCGCCGTATCTTTGAACGAGTTTTCGTGATTGCGGCATGGCAAGTTTTATTGCGCTGCCTATAATCTGGGAAAAAAGCTTTTCGAGCAATGGAGCCGGCGTTCCTTCCGATGCAAGCCAAAAAGAAAGACAGTCTCCCCGCCAGTATCATCGCTTCCATCAAGAATAGGAAGAAACGCGTCGAGACCTGGCGCGCCGGGCTGAAGCCGCGCAGTGACGGAACGCTGATCGCCTCCTACAATGTCCATAAATGCGTCGGCACCGATCGACGCTTCGATCCGGAACGCACGAGCCGTGTCATCCATGAGATCGATGCCGATGTGATCGCCTTGCAGGAAGCCGATACGCGCTTCGGCGAGCGTACCGGCATTCTCGATCTCGCCCGGCTGGAGCGCGATACCGGGCTTGTTCCTGTTCCAATTTCAGGGGCTGTGAAAGCACATGGCTGGCACGGCAATGTGGTGCTCGTGCGAAAGGGCCTGGTGCATGACGTGCATCAGGTGAAGCTGCCGGGCCTGGAGCCCCGTGGCGCACTGGTTGCGGAAATAGAGCTCGAATCTGGCGGCAAACTGCGCATCATTGCCGCCCATTTCGGGCTGCTGCGCCATTCGCGGGCACAACAGGCAAAGACGCTGGTCGATCTCATCAGCGACCGTCATGAAATGCCGACAATCCTGCTTGGCGATCTCAACGAATGGCGGCTCGGTGACCGCTCGTCTCTTCACACCTTTCAGATGGCCTTCGGTCCGCTGCCGCCCGCCGTTCCGAGTTTTCCGGCCGGCTTGCCGGTCCTGGCGCTTGACCGCATCATTGCCAACCGGAAAGGGATCATCTCCGCAGTGGAGGTGCATGACACTCCGCTCGCCCGCATGGCGTCCGACCACCTGCCGATCAAGGCGGTGGTCGATCTGCAGCAGGAGCTGGCAAGGACCTGAAATCGTTCGGGCTTTCAGGCCCGGACGGGAGCGGGAAGGAGCTTGCCTTTAAGCAGCAGCCACAGTGTGCCGATCGCGATAAGCGCAAGTGCGATATTGACCAGGATGAAGATCACCGGCGCAAGATGGCTGATCGCTCCAGTGTCGCCATGTCCCATCAGACGCAAGCCGGCAGTCGAAAGCGCCGTCAGGCCGAAGGTGAAGGCCCAGTATGAGCCTGCGAAGGGCTGCTGCATGATCCAGGGCAACTGACGGCCGACAATCAGAACCTGCAATATGGCGTAGCCGAACATGGCATGCACGAACATATCGGGCGCACCCCCGGTGACGCTGAGATAAGCGACACTGCCGACGGCAGGCGGGGCAATCTGGATGCCAAGAGTTGGCCGAAAGGGCGCGGCAAGTTCCGGGGCCATCAGCAGCCGGTGCAGCAGCACGGATTCGATTGCCAGCCACGAGAAGAACCCAGCGCCAAAGGCGAGCTGACCCCAATCGGCATAACCAAGCGTACCTGCCGCAATAGCGGTGACGAAGGAACCGGCAACCGTTGGCAGATAGAGGACCGGCGTGTTGGTGACCGGATCACGTCCGCCACGCCACAGCAGGCCGGTTCGCCACAGCAGGAAAAACAGGGTGACGGCAAATCCGACAATTGCCAGCGCTTCGGCCGCGATACGCGAATAAGGAAGTATGGCAAGTCCTGCCAACATGGTCGCAACACCGATCAGCCCGACAAAGCAGCACTGTATGGGATGTTCAAGCTCGGCCATCGCCTCCTTCGGCGCGACGAGCCATTTTGCAGCGTAGAGGAGAATGAGGATCAGCCAGATGGCGAAGCCGAGCAGGCTGATCGCCTCGCCTATATCAGGCGAGACGGGCCAGACGGCAGAGGCAGCGCGCCAGCTGTTGCCGAGCCCGACAACGCCGAGAACAATGCCAAAGAATGCAGCGGGTATGCGGGGCAGCAACATTTTCGTTTCTCCGGACTAATCCGGCGGGCGCTACGCCCCACCGGCAGGGCAGGTGGTCGTCACTTAGCAATAGCGTCGGCAGCGTCCATGACGCGAGCCGAATAGACAAGAGCAGCGCCTGCATTGACAGAAATTGCAACGCCGAGGGCTTCGGCAATTTCATCCTTGGTGGCGCCGAGCTTCTGGGCTTCGGTTGTATGCACGACGATACAGCCATCGCAACGAACGGTAACAGCGACGGCAAGAGCTATCAGTTCGCGCTGTTTGGCGTCGAGATGATTTGTCTTCTGCCCGGCCGTCGAAAGGGTCTGGTAGCCTTTGATGGTTTCGGGCGCGATCTTGGAGAGTTCGCCGATCCGGCCGAAGAGTTCGCTGCGATATTCCTTCCAGTCCAACATGAAAGTCACTCCATCTGAAATCAGCACCGGCGTGATTGCCTCTGCTTCTGGAAATGACTATGACCGCAAGAGCCGATACTTTGAATGCTCAGGAAGGTCATTTTCTAGCGCGATCGTCTCATGGATGTTTTAAGCCGCCTCATCGAACTTGCCCGCCTACAGCCAACGCTCGACATTCGCTGCCGACTGCAAGGCGCGTTTCATATCGATCACGAACCCGTTGCAGCAGGTACCCTGCCGTTTCATCTGATCCTGGGCGGCGACTGTCTCATTCGCCTCGGCTCCGGTCGTGAAATCACCTTGCACTCCGGCGATTTTCTGCTGCTGGCGCGCGGCGATGCGCATGCGATTATCGGTTTGCGGCCACGCGGAGAAATGCAGCCACTGCGCGTTACGACGGGCGGTATGTTGCCCTTGCGCGAAAATGGTCAAGGCGAGGCCGATGTCGACCTGCTCTGCGGTCATTTTGATTGCGCTCCAGGATCGGCAGCCTTGCTGCTCGACAGCCTGCCTGACGTCTTTCACGTATCGCTCGCTGCGGAATCGGAGGAAATGCTGAAGACGCTTGTTGCCATGCTCTACAGGGAAACAGCTGAAGAGAAGCCGGGAGCATTGGCGATTATCACCGCGACCTGCCTCTCGCTCTTCATCATGGCGGTAAGGGCAGGCAAGGCCTCGCCCATCGCATCGGCGGGACTGTTGCAGCTGCTTGGCGATGCCAGGCTTGGCAAATCCGCAGTGGCGATAATGTCCTCGCCGGCCCTTGCCTGGACGATTGATGATCTTGCCCGCCATTCGGCCATGTCGCGGGCAACCTACGCCCGGCAATTTCGCGAGCGCGCCGGAATGACGGTCGGCGCATTCCTGACCGATATCAGGATGATGCTGGCGAGCGACCTGCTGCTCCGGACGCGGCGAACGGTTGCAGATATTGCTGCAGAGGTCGGTTATGAATCCGAAGCCGCCTTTGGCAAGGCTTTCAAGGCACGACGGGGCATAACACCGGCCCGCTACCGTTCTGCGGAACAGGCAAGGCAGACCGGGCAGCAGTGATGGCGCAAGAACCGTGCGCTAGCCGCTGTGCCGTTCAACTTCCGTCAGGACGGAGATAAAGGCGCGCAGACTCTGCGGCACGTGCCTATGACCGGAATAGTAGAGGCAGAGGCCGGGAATCGGCGGACACCAGTCGTCAAGAACGGAGACCAGTTCGCCGCTGGCAAGATAGGGCCGGGCAACCCTTTCCGCCACATAGGCAATGCCAAGACCCTTCGCAGCCGCCTCCGCCATCAGTCCCACATGATCGAGCGTCAGTGCGCCAGACACCTCCATGGTCACTTCCTGTCCGTGTTTTTCAAACTCCCAGCGATAGAGCTTGCCACTCGGCATGCGCAGGCGAATGCAGCGGTGATGCCTCAGATCCTCCGGTGTTATCGGGGATTTGTGATTTCTCAGATAGGTGGGTGCGGCAACCGCAAGGAAGCGGGCCTCTCCACCGAATTCTACCGCGACCATATCGAGCGGTACGGATTCTCGCAGGCGGATGCCGGCGTCGAAACCTTCGCTGACAATATCCACCAGTCGGTTTTCGGTCACCACATCGAGCGATATCGCGGGATAACGTTCGAGAAAAAGAGGGATGGCCGTATTCATCAGCACACGGGCCGCAATCTCGCTGGCATTGATGCGCAGAGTGCCGCTCGGCTGACCGCTGAATTCGCCGACTGCGTCGAGCGCCAGATCAAGATCCCGCAACACGGGCTTCAGCCTGTCGAGAAGCATTTCGCCGGCTTCGGTGACTGCGACGCTGCGTGTCGTGCGGTGCAGCAGGCGCACGCCCATGCGCGCCTCCATGTTGCGCATCATGTGGCTCAGTGTCGAAGGCGATAAGCCAAGTTCGCCGGCCGCCCTGCGGAAGCTGCGGTATGTGACGATTGCCGCAAAGGCGTTGAGATCATCAAGTGTCGGCCGGTAACTCATGGGTATTTTTCAACAACTCATGCAAGTTTGAACGGATTATCACATCAATAATCACCTCTATCTTTGCTGTCATCAAGCCGCGATCCAGCGGCATCAGAAAGGTAGAGACGATGACGAAGACATGGTTCATCACGGGCACATCCTCGGGTTTCGGCCGGATCATGACCGAGAAGCTGTTGGCGCGCGGCGATCGGGTAGCCGCCACCGTGCGAAAGCGGGAGGCCCTGGCTGACCTTGAGGCGCAGTATGGCGAACGGCTCTGGGTCGCAAACCTGGACGTCACCGACGACCGGGCCGTTCATGCAGTCGTCGACACCGCCTTTCAAAAGATGGGGCGCATCGATGTCGTCGTCAGCAATGCCGGATACGGCCTGTTTGGCGCTGCAGAGGAGGTGAGCGATGCGCAGATCCGTCATCAGATCGATACTAACCTGATCGGCTCCATCCAGGTGATCCGCGCGGCCTTGCCGCATCTGCGTCAGCAGGGCGGCGGTCGCATCCTGCAGGTCGCTTCGGAAGGCGGACAGATCGCCTATCCGAATTTCAGCCTCTATCACGCGACCAAATGGGGGATCGAAGGTTTCATCGAGGCGGTAGCGCAGGAAGTTGCTTCCTTCGGCATCGACATCATCATTGCCGAGCCGGGACCGGCGGGCACGGATTTTGGCGCCGGTCTCGTCAGGCCGCTACAGATGGATGTGTACGAGGGCACGCCGGCCGGCCAGGTGCGCAGGGCAATTGCCGGCGGCTCGTTCAAGATCCTGGGCGACCCGGTGAAAATGACCGACGCGATGATTGCGGCGGCCGAAAAACAACCGGCACCCAAGAGACTTGCGCTTGGCAGCACGACCTATCAGTCGATCCGCAAGGCTCTGGGCGAGCGGCTTGCCGAGCTGGAAGCACAGAAGGAGATCACGCTGTCGACCGATATCGACGTCTGACTGCCCTCAGCGGTCGATCGTCGCCATGATCGTGTCGTTGTAGCGCTTGCCGGAAACCTTGCCGGGGGCAAGCGCTTCATCGAGCGCCTTCATGTGTTCGGCGCCAAGCGCGATGGAGGCAGCGGCGATATTGTCTTCCAGATAGGCGCGGCGTTTGGTGCCGGGGATCGGCACGAAATCGCTGCCCTTGTGGAGGATCCAGGCGAGCGCCACCTGGCCAGGCTTGGCTCCGAGCGAGGATGCAACGGAGCGGACGGCCTCGGCCGCGCGAACATTGGCGTCGTAATTTTCGCCCTGATAGCGCGGATCGCCACGGCGGAAATCGCCTTCCGGATATTCCTCTGCGCGCTTGACTTCTCCGGTCAGGAAGCCTCGGCCGAGTGGGCTGAAGGGCACGAGACCGATGCCGAGTTCCTTCAAGGCGGGAATGACGTCGGCTTCCAGATTGCGCTCCCACAGCGAATATTCACTCTGAACGGCTGAGACGGGCAGGACGGCATGAGCGCGGCGGATATTGGCGACACCGGCTTCGGAAAGCCCGAAATAGCGAACCTTGCCCTCCTTGACGAGTTCGGCAACGGTAGCAGCGACGTCCTCCATCGGGACAGCCGGATCGACGCGGTGCTGGTAGATGAGATCGATGTGGTCGGTGGCAAGACGCTTGAGCGAGCCCTCGACGGCGCTGCGAATGGTTTCCGGCCGGCTGTCGCGCTCGGTGCCGACCTGCTTGCCATCCTTCAGGCGAAAGCCGAATTTGGTGGCGAGCGTCACCTCGTTGCGGCGACCCTTCAGCGCACGGCTGAGCAATTCTTCATTCCTGTAGGGGCCGTAGACCTCTGCCGTGTCGAGAAAGGTGCAGCCGAGCTCGATGGCGCGGTGAAGGGTGGCGATGGATTCCGTTTCATCCGCCGGGCCGTAGGACTGGCTCATTCCCATGCATCCGAGGCCGATGGCCGATACTTCAAGTCCCTGGCTGCCGAGTTTGCGCTTCTGCATCATCATGCTCCTGCTTCTCAAATGGGAGAGGTCTATATAGACCCCGGCGCAGGATTATGAATGCGCGAAAATCCCGATAAACTGCGTGAGCGTTCAGCTGTTGCGGTGGTGCCGGTTGTTGCTGTCATCAGATGTGTAGGTGGCGAGGCGAAGCGCATCCATCAGGACGGCAATGATTTGCTTCCACATGGCGTTTCTCCTTTCGCCAGTGTTCTCTTCCTCTTGCGCGCAAACTTCAAACGAGCTTATCGTCGGTTTCGGATAACTTGAGGTTATGGGATGAAACGCGGCCGGCTTCCCCTGACGGCATTGCGCAGCTTCGAGGTTGCTGGCCGGCTCGAAAGCTTCACGCTTGCGGCGGAGGAACTGTTCATCTCGCAGGCGGCCGTCAGCCGGCAGATCCGCGAGTTGGAGCAACTGTTGGGTGAGCCGCTTTTCGAGCGGCGTCATCGCAGTGTTCTGCTGACGGGAAGCGGACGGAAACTGCTTGCCGTGCTCACTCCATCCTTCGACCGGATCGATGAGTGCCTGGAGGATATCCGCGGGGCTTCAATGTCTGCGGATCTGAAAGTCAGCGTCGAGCCTTCCTTTGCCGCTTGCTGGCTGGTGCCACGACTGCCGGAATTCCGCAAACGTCACCCTGACGTCGAGATCTTGCTCGATGCCGATCCGAGGACGATCGAATTTCGTACCGGGCAGGCGCAGATCGCGATCAGGCACAGCGCCACCGTCACTGCATGGCCACGAACGGAAAGCCGGCACCTGATCGATGTCCGCATGGTGCCGGTGATCGCATCCGATCTTCTGGAGCGTGGCACGCCGATCTCCTCTCCGCATGACATCTTTGCTTATGGGCTTTTGCATGAGGAAACCCGCGACGCCTGGAGCCGGTGGTTTGGGGCGGCTGGCCTTGCCATGCCCGAGACGGCGAGGGGGCCGGTCTATGCCGATGACGGCCTCGTGTTGCAGGCGGCACTGCGCGGCCAGGGCGTTGCGCTCCTTGATGAAGCCTTTGCAGAGGAGGAAATCCGGGGTGGCCGTTTACGACAGCTTTTCGATCTCGCTGTGCCGAACGGCGCCTATTGGCTGGTGACCCGCAGCTTCGACCGCCTTCCACCTCCGGCCGCGGATTTTGTACGCTGGGTCACCGAAAGCTTTCACAAGCACTGACGTCTACCCGCCTGTCGCCATCCGCTTTTGGGCGGCCTCGCGGACAAGCTTCCATCGGGTAAGCTCAAGCGTGGCGTCTGCCAATGCGCGATGCGCCGGGATTGCGACCTTGCTTTCCTCGATGATGCCGTCGATGAGCCTCGACAGCTCTGTCTCGGTGACAGTCGCTCCTGTCAATTCGCGCGCCGTGGCCATAAAGGCATCACGTGACTTGCCGAGCCTGAGAGCATGGCGCGGAAAGCCTGCGGCGCGCAGGAGAACGCTGAGCCATTTTCCGTCCCATGACGGCGCGCTCGCATAAAGATCGTGGCCGGTCAAAACCTCGATCATTTCGCTGGCGACCTGTTCCACCGGCACGCCCTGCGACGCGAGCAGTGCCTGCGGAATCCCGTGGATTGCTTCCGCATCCGCAGCCCAATCGTCCCAGTCGGGGGCAGGCCGGATCAAGGTCGAGTGCGAACGTCCATCCTCGAACACCCAGGCAACTTCGATGGGAACGCTTTTCTTGCTGAGGGACGAAGCCTCGAAGTCCAGGAAAACGATCAATGCAACGCGACAGGCGAGAGCTGCCCTCCAGCGAAAGAGTTTATCCCGATCGGACCGTGCTTCAAGTTTAGGGCGTCGGCTCGAACGAACAGGGAAATGCAGCCTAGCGCTGCCGGCATTTATTTGTCGAGCCGCGTGCCATCGGCGCTGAAGATATGCAGGTGGGCAGGATCACAGCTGAAAGCGAGCTGACTGCCGGTCGCAATGTCGCCAGATCCTCTATATTCGACGGTCAGAGGCTGACCGTCGCCAAGCTGACAGTAGAGGAATTGAGTCCCGCCGAGATATTCGTCGAAATCAACCCTTGCCGCCAGAACCCCATCCCGCGGTTCGGCAATGCTCAGATGTTCCGGCCGCGCGCCGAGCGTGATCTTCTGGCCCGCCGTCAGGCCCGCGCCGCCGATCGGCGAACGAATGCGGTTGCCGGCCACCAGGATGCTGCCGTCACCTACCCAGCTTGCCTCCAGCAGGTTCATGCGCGGCGAACCGATGAAGCCGGCAACAAAGACATTATTGGGTCTTTCGTAGATCTCGCGCGGTGTTCCCGCCTGTTCGATATGCCCGTCACGCAGCACGACGATCTTGTCGGCAAGGGTCATTGCCTCGGTCTGGTCGTGCGTGACGTAGATCATCGTATTGCCGAGCTCACGGTGGAGCCTGGCGATCTCGATGCGCATGGAGACACGCAATTCTGCATCGAGGTTCGACAGCGGCTCATCGAAAAGAAAGACCTCCGGCTTTCGGACGATCGCACGGCCGATCGCCACGCGCTGCCGCTGTCCACCAGATAGCTGGCCCGGTCGGCGGTCAAGCAGATGGTCGATCTTCAGGATCGCCGAGGCCGCCTTGACGCGGGCCTCGATTTCCGAGGCCTGCGTCCGCGCCATTTTCAGGCCGAAGGCGAGATTGTCGCGCACACTCATATGCGGATAGAGCGCATAGGACTGAAAGACCATGGCGATGCCGCGATCAGAGGGATCGAGATCGGTGACGTTACGTCCCTTGATCTCGATCTCGCCGTCGGTGACATCCTCCAGCCCGGCGATCATGCGCAGCAGCGTCGATTTTCCGCATCCGGAGGGACCGACGAAGACGACGAAGGACCCCTCCGATATGGTCAGGTCGATGCCGTGGATGACTTCCAGATTGCCGAAACTCTTGCGAATTTCGGTCAGCACGACGCCCGTATCCGCCATTTTATTCACCGCGCGCCTCTCCGGCTCTGACCCAGACGAGCATCTCGCCCGGTTCGCGATTGTCCCAGAAAGGATAGGGCACGAAACGCGCGCTCGCCTGTTTTGCGGCAGGCGGAGACGTACGGTAGAGCGCGGCGCCCCAATCGGCCGTGTCGCGGCTGATAGGAAGGTCGAGAGCGACTGCCCCGCGAAGGCCTGCAATTTCTGATGTCTTCGCCTGCGAGACATCGGCGGAAAGGGTAATGCCATTCAGCCCCTCGCCATTGTCGGTCTCCTCGACGCAATAGACGAGCGGACCGCGCATCAGCGCCGTGCGGCCGGCATCCTGGCGGACCAGCGGGTTGGCAAAGAGCTTACGGGCGGTCAGCGGGATCGAGAGATCCACTTTGTCGCCGCCCTTCCAATCGCGCTCGATACGCGCATAACCATCGATGACGACGGATTGCAGATCGAGCTTTTCGCCGTTGACGGAGAGCGCCGCACCTTCGGCCCATTCCGGTATGCGTAGCGACAGCGCGAAACGGGCGGGATGGTCGAGCGACACATCGAAATGGATCGCGCCATCCCAGGGATAGCGGGTCTGCTGGGAAAGCTCGACCTTGGCGCCGGCAAGATCAAAACGTGCCTTGCTTTCCCCGTAGAGATGGACGGCAATCTCGTCTTCGGCGATCGCATACATATAGGAGCCGACGGATGCGAGCAGGCGGGCAATGTTCGGCGGGCAGCAAGGGCAATGGTGCCAGATCCAGCGGTGATGCTTGCCGGCACTTTCCAGCGGGTTCTCGTAGAAGAAGCGCGTGCCGTCGAGCGACAGGCCGGCCATCGCACCGTTGTAGAGCGCCTGCTCCATGATATCGGCGTAACGACGATTTGGACCGCGGCCGAGCATGCGGTTCGCCCAGAAGACCAGGCCGACGGAGGCGCAGGTCTCTGCATAGGCGCTTTCGTTCGGCAGGTCGTAATAGTCGGTAAAGCCTTCGTTGGAGGCGGCCGGGCCGATGCCGCCGGTGACATACATCTGCTTGGTCGTCAGGTCGTCCCAGAGAGTCTCGAGTGCTGATGTCAGCGTATCATCGTTGTATTCGGTCGCGATATCGGCCATGCCGGCATAGAGATACATGGCGCGCACCGCATGGCCGACGACCTTCTTCTGTTCGCGCACCGGCAGATGAGCCTGGCCATATTCATAGGTCTTCTGGTGGAAATCGGCAGCACTGCGACCGTCGCGGGCAGCCTCGTCGGTGAAGAAATGCGGTTCGGTGCCGCGCTCGTCGATGAAGAACTTCGAGAGGTCGAGATATTTCTTCTCGCCGGTGACACGCGCCAGCTTGACCAGCGCAAGTTCTACCTCTTCGTGGCCGCAATAGCCGGGGAACTGGCCGGGGCCGTGGCCGAAGACCGTGATCAGGTAATCGGCATAACGGCTCATGATGTCGAGCAGCTTCTTCTTGCCGGTCGCCTGGTAATAGGCGACGGCGCCTTCGATCAGGTGTCCGGCGCAATAGAGTTCGTGATGGTCGCGCAGGTTCGTCCAGCGCCGGCCCGGCTGCACGCGTTGGAACCAGGCGTTCAGATAGCCGTCCTTGTCCTGGAGTTTCTCATACATGTCGATGATCTGGTCGACGCGGGCCTCGAGTTGCGGATTGGGCCGGCGGTAGAGTGAATAGGCCACGGTCTCGATCGACTTGCCGAGATCGCTGTCCCAGAACATCTGCGTCGTGCCGCCCCAGGGGCCGATCGGAATGACGACGCCGGGGCTTGGCTGCGTCACGTCGATTGCCTGCAGCATGCCGGCCTCGACACAGCGGTCGAGCAGCGTTTCGGCGGTGGAATCGCAGATCGCGTCCTGGCGATCGCCAAACAGCCCCTGCAATTCGACACTTGGCACGGGCAGGGGACGGAACTGGCGGTCTCTTTTCAGCTGGTTCATGGCTTCATCCATTTTGTTGAAAGGTCATCATTTCACCGCGCCGGCCATCAGCCCGCGCATGTAGTAGCGTTGCAGGAGCAGGAAGACGATCAGGCAGGGGATCGTCATCACGACGACGCCGGCCTGGACCGCGCCCCAGTTGATGGCGCCGAGGCGTCCGGCGCGCACAGCCGTCATCAGGACGGGAAGCGTGTATTTCTCATTGCTGGAGAGCAGCACGAGGGCGGCCAGGAATTCATTCCAGGCATTGAGGAAGGCAAAGATCGCGACTGTCGCAATACCCGGCAGGACCAGCGGCAAGAGAACACGGATCAGCAGTCGCAGGTCCCGGGCACCGTCGATGCGTGCTGCCTCCTCGATCTCCTTCGGCACGGCGTCGAAGGCGTTGCGCATCATGAAGACGGAGAAGGGAAGTTGCAGCGTGACATAGACGAGGGTCAGCCCCAGCAGCGAGTTGTTGAGGCCGAGCTTCGCCAGGATGATGAAGAGCGGCGTCAGGATCGACTGGAACGGGATCATCAGCGTGGCGATGATCAGCACGAAGAGGGCATTTTTCAGCGGGAAGCGGTAGCGAGAGAAGCCATAGCCAGCGAGCAGGCTGACGGCGACCGTCAGCAGTACCGTTGCCAGCGAAACCAAGAGCGAGTTGATCATGTGCCGCCAGATGCCGGCGCCGAACGTATCGAGCAGCGCATAGGCATCGAAGCTGACACCTGTCGTCGGCCATGGGGGCAGCGGCGGCAGGCTCGACTCCGTACCGTGTCGGAACGAGGCAAAGAGCGTGATGACGAAGGGCGCCAGGAAGAAGATCGAAATGGCGATCCCGGCGACATGATAGGCCGATTGCGACCTGAAGCGCTTGCGGGCGCGGCGTTCCCGTGAGGAGATCATCAGCGTTCCTCCCCGACACGCAGCAGCCAGAGCTGGACGATGGATATCGCCACCAAGATCGCCAGAAGAGCGATCGACAGGGCGGACCCGTAGCCCAGATTGAAGGATACGAAGGACTGGTTGAAGATGTAGTAGACGACCGAGATCATCTTGTTCTGAGGTCCACCCGAGGTCATGATGTAGAACTGGTCGAAGGCAAGGATCGACCCGGTGACCGAGACGATCAGCGCTAGCGCAATCGTTTTGCGCATCAGCGGCAGGGTGAGATGCCGGAAGCGCTGCCAGCGCCCGGCGCCATCGATGCGGGCGGCCTCCGTCAGTTCGGACGGGATGGCCTGCAGCCCGGTCAGCAGGATGATCATCGTAAAGCCCGCGATCTTCCAGACGACCATGACGATGATGGTCGCGAAGGCGGTATCGAAGCTTGCCATGATATTGGGGCTTCGCTCGACGAGGCCGAGTGCGCGAAGGGCAGGGCCGAAGAAGCCGCTATCGACATTGGCAAGCCAGACCCACAGAAGCGACGCCGTCGCCAGTCCCACCACGACGGGCAGGAAGATGATCGTCCGGTAGGTGCTGACGAAGCGGCGTTCCTTTTCGACGAAGATTGCCAGCGGGAAGGCGATCGCAAAGATCGCGATGGTCACGATGACGGTGTAGTAGGCGGTGAAATTCAGAGCCGCCATAAAGCGGCTGTCGTTCCACATGCGGGTATAGTTGGCAAAACCAATCCAGCGCGAGGCGCCCATCAGCGGCCAGTTGTGCAGGCTCATCCAGCCGGTGAACAGCACGGGCATGACGAAGAAGACGATGACGAGCGCCATGGCGGGCGCAATGTAGAGAAAGCCGCGCCATTGCGACCTTCGCCGTTTTCGGACAGCGCGCGTGCGCTGAGGACCGGAACCGGTCATCGAAACCTCCGCATTTTATAAGGTCTTCTAGCTTTGAATCGGCCGGGGAACTGCCACCGTCCCCCGGCCACGGCCGGGAGAGTTATTGGCCGCTGTCGATGATGGACTGCATCTCGGACTGGGCGTTCGAGAATGCGCCATCGACGTCGTCACCGAAGATTGCTGCGTTGGTGAAGGTCGCCCAAGGTCCGTTGGCGCTGTTGATCAGGTCATTGAACTGCAGCGTGTAGGGTGTCTTGGCCACAGCGATTGCCTTCAGGCCCACCTGCATGCGGGGGTCGAGCCCGGCAAGCACCTGGTCGGCAATATCGCCGCGTGTCGGCAGGCTGCCGTATTTCGCCAGGACTTTCTGGCCGTCCATCGAATAGATGTATTCGAGGAATTCCTTGACCGCATCGATCTTCTTCGTGCCCTTGGTGATGACGAAATTGTCGCCGCCGGCAAAGGACGAAGTCTTGCCGTCGACGCTGGGGATCAATGTCACGCCGAAGTTGATATCCGGATACTTGGTGACCAGCGTACCGATGGCAAAGGCGCCGAGGCTCTGTTGGCCGATCTTGCCGTTGGTGAAGCTCAGGAAGCTCGTACCATTGTCGCTTGCTGCACTTGCCGGAACGAGATCCTTTTTCACCATATCGCGATAGAAGCCGACCGCCTTGCGCATCTGCGGAGTATCGAGCGTCGCGGTCTTGCTATCCTCCGAAAGGATATCGGCACCGGCACCCCAGACGAGTGGCGTGAACGTGAAGATCATGCAGCCGCCACAGCCACCGCCCGAGAAGTAGAAGCCATAGGTATCGTCGCCGAGCTTGCGGATCTTTTCAGCGTTCGCCTCGATTTCCTCCCAGGTCGCGGGCGCCTTTTCGGGGTCAAGACCGGCCTTCTTGTAGAGGTCCTTGTTCCAGGCGAAGACAGAGGTTTCGACTGAAAGCGGCAGGCCGTAGATCTTGTCCTGATAGGTGCCGAGCTTGACATGCGACGGCGACAGCGAATTGAAATAGGGCAGGCTCTTGGCCCAGTCCGTCAGGTCTTCGAGCTGACCTGCCGCGGCAAAGGCCGGTGTGTAGATCAGGTCCATCGACAGGGCATCAGGCGCCTGGCCGCCGGCGATTGCCGTTGCATATTTCTGTACCAGTTCGCCGAAAGGCACTTCGGTGGTGACGACCTTGTTTTCATGGCTTGCGTTATAGGACTCGACGACCTTGTTGAAGGCATCGCCGATACCGGTGCGGACCCACATTTCGATCTTTTCGGCAGCAGAAGCTGTCGAAACCAGGCAGAGTGTGGCAAGGCTGGTTGCCACCAATAGACGCTTCATCATGGTTCTCCTCCCAATAAGGCGCGTCTCCTTCGCGCCGTTGCTATATTCCGAGGGTGTCTCCCCCGCATGACTGCCGCACGACGAGACGGCACGGCAGTTTCCTGATGCCAGGCTCCACCGGACGTCCCTCCGCAAGCGCCAGAACCGTCAATCCGGCCTGCCGCCCCAGTTCCTTCAATTCCATATCGACCGTCGTCAGCGGCGGCCGCGTCTGGCCGGCGACAATCTCCCAATTGTCGAAGCCGACCACCGAAACATCCTGCGGCACCCGAATGCCGCGTTCGCGCAGCGCATCGATGACGCCGCGCGCAATCTGGTCGTTGCCGCAGAAGATGCCGTCGGGCTTTTCGCCGCTGCCGCTCCACAATCTTGCGACGGCTTCGTGGCCCCAGCTTTCCGACCAGGCTCCAAACAGAACCGGCCGCTCCTCTCCCGCAACCTTACGATAGGCATCGGCACGCTCACGTACCGAAAAGAAATTCTCCGGTCCGGTGACATGCACGATCCGCTTGCGCCCGAGCTTTGCCAGCCATTCGATGGCAAGCCGCGCGCCCTGCGCATCATCAGAACTGAACGTCACGGTTCCCGGCGCTCCCTCCGTGAAGGCGTAGACGACGGGCACATTCAAATTCGACAGGTCGATCGGCAGCCGTCTGTCCAGACGCTTTCCTGTGGCGATAATGCCGTCGACCTGTTTGTCGAGCATCGCCTCCACATGAATCTGACCGAGTGCCGGATCCTCCTCGATCGCGCACAGGAAAACCGAAACGCCGTGATCAACGAGAGCATCCGATATGCCGGCCATCACCGGCAGGGTAAAGCGACCATAGGTATCGTTGGTAAGAAGCCCGATCGTGAAGCTGCGCTTGCTGAGCAGGCCTCTCGCCAAAGCGTTGGGTCTGTATCCGATCTCGGCCGCTATGCGCTTGACCCGCTCGCGCGTTTCCAGTCCCATCCGGCCTGTATCGTTGAGTGCCTTCGATGCCGTCGAGATGCTGATTCCAGCTGCCGCCGCGACGTCATGAATGGTAATCCGGCCTCTTTTTTCTCCTGTTGTCTCCAGTAACCCCTCCCATCGAGCTTGCGATGAGAAAAGCTTTTCTCAACAGAATTGTCAAGTGGGAAAAGGTTTGCGCAATTGCTTTGATCTTGAGCGGAGCTGCAGAAGATGGATGTACGATGGCAGATGATGAGCCGGCTTTTGGTCGAAGCCTGGCGCTGCGGGCTTGTTAGTGTGCGAACGCAATCACTTAGAGATAGCCGACGTGGTCGCCGAACGGGACATCTTCATCCAGGTTGCCGCTGCCGATGCGCTCGCTCTCACCGGACAGACGTTCTTCGTCCGGATCAGGGGCCTCGGCATGGGGGTGGGTGGAATGATGGTCCAGATGCCGGCCCGCTGCCGGATCATCATCCGCATCGATACGGTCTTCGTCGCTGTCAGCGGAATGATGCTCGTCTTTTTTTCCACTGCCGGCGGTGATCTTTGCCTGTCGCTCGGCGACCCAGGCATTGTCGGGTTCGGAGCCGATAGAGGTGCTGTGGTTTACGTGTGTGGCCGAGGAGGGTGCGGTGGGCGAGGTGGGCGCAATCTTTTCGACCATTGAAATTCCCTGGCTTATGGCCCGACTGGCAGGCTTGTCTATGATTTCTGTCGCCCAAGCGGGTGCGCGTGGGGATCGATGCTGATCTGGTCGCGACCCCTCATCTTGGCCGCATAGAGCGCCAGGTCGGCCCTGCGATAGATATCATTGGCATAGTCTCCGCTCATGACACAGGCAATGCCTGCGGAAAAACTGTAGCGGAAGCTGAGTTGGTCGGCCAGCGGACGGGACTGTCTGACGGCAACCAGCATGCGATTGACGATTTCTGCCGCTTCCTCGGGAGCCGTGTTCGGAAGAACCAGAACAAATTCCTCGCCGCCCACGCGGCCGAGAATATCGGTCTTGCGCACCATTTTTTGCAGCGTAGCGGCGAAATCCTTGAGAACTGCATCGCCCGCAGTATGGCCGAAACGGTCATTGATATATTTGAAATTGTCGATGTCGAGAACTGCGAGGCAACCGACTTTCTCCGGCTGGTGGCCATAATTGCGCACCAGCTCCTCGAGTTTTGACATCACGAAACGTCTGCTAGGGATGCCTGTCAGCTCGTCGGTCTGGGCGGCCTTGATTGCGCTGTCGCGATCTTGCCGCAGCGTCCTCTGATCGGAGCGGATCGATGTTACGTCGCTCGCAATACAGAGCATCCAGCCATTGGCCTGCATGGTTTCGGTCATCCATAACCAACGGCCGTCATGAAGGTCGGTCTCAAAGGCGCGAAACCCGCTTTTCCCTCGGCGGGCAAGCGTCGACAACAGCCAGCTCTCAAAGTCGGTCGCGGCAATGATCGTTCCGCGGCGGGCGTGAAAGTTGCGCCGCATCAGCTCGGCCCATTGGGGCTGTTCCTCTTCTGCGACAAACCAGGCATCGCGAAACGCGCGATTGGCAAAACGCAGCCGGTCATCCTGGTCGTAGACCGCGACCATGACGCCCGCAACGTCCATCAGCTGCGCCATTTGCAACATTGCTTCCGTGTCAGCCAAGGTCATCATGCCCTCAGAACAGATCATCATCAGCTTGCACTATCCGCCCCGCGTGAAGAAACAGTTAGCCGGTCTGCATATGCGCAGACCGTTCTGACATCATCAACAGTTGCGGTGCAATTCCTGCCAGGCTGCAATTATTCCTCCAAGTGGAATAATACCTTCCGCATTCTGCAGATTAACGGATTCCGGTGAATGGCTATTGTTGGTCCCAGGCCAGCACGGGCTGTTGGCGAATTTGTCAAAACGGAGAACTGAGATGAACAGACTGATCCTTTCGCTGATGCTGGCAACTGTCAGCTTTGCTCCCCTTTCCCAAGCTGTCGCCGCTCCTGCCAAGCAGGCTGCGATCACCCAGCAGGTGCCGGTGACCGTGCACTATCGTTCGGCCAAGATCGATGGCGTCAACATGTTCTATCGTGAAGCCGGTCCGTCCGATGGCCCGGTCGTCCTGCTTCTGCACGGCTTCCCGACATCCTCGCACATGTTCCGCAATCTCATTCCGCTGCTCGCGGATCGCTATCACGTCATCGCGCCTGACTATCCGGGCTTCGGTCAGAGCGATGCACCCGATCACACCAAGTTCGCTTACACTTTCGCCCATTACGCAGACATGGTCGATACGCTCATGAACGAACTCGGCGCCAAGAAGTATGCCATGTATCTCATGGATTATGGCGCACCGGTCGGCTACCGCCTGGCTCTCAAGCATCCGGAACGGGTGACCGGGCTGATCGTCCAGAACGGCAACGCCTATGAAGAAGGCCTGCGAGAGTTCTGGGATCCAATCAAGGCTTACTGGTCCGATGATGCCAAGGAAAAGCGCGAGGCCCTGTCCAATCTTGTAGTCCTCGAGACCACCAAGTTCCAGTACACGGACGGCGTCAAGGACCTCACCCGCATCAGCCCCGACAACTGGGTTCACGATCAGGCCCTGCTCGACCGTCCCGGCAACAAGGATATCCAGCTCGATCTCTTCCACGATTACGGCACGAATGTCCCGCTCTATCCGCAGTTTCAGGCCTTCTTCCGCGAACGCAAGCCGCCGACGCTGATCGTCTGGGGCAAGAACGACAAGATCTTCCCCGAAGACGGCGCACATCCTTATCTGCGTGATCTTCCGGACGCCGAAATGCATCTCCTCGATACCGGCCATTTTGCCCTCGAAGACAAGCTGGATGAAATGGCGCCGCTTATTCACGACTTCCTCGACCGCAAGGTCGCAAAGTAAAACTCGCTTATGCGAGAGCCCGCGCATCCAGAGGTGAATGCGCGGGCCTTTGCTAATTGAAGTGCCTGTTGGACCTCAGTTTTCCCACCGCAAAATCGATGAAGCTGCGTACCTTTGCCGAAGCATACCGGCCTTCCGGATGAACGACGTGGATCGGCAGGGCTTCTTCCTCGTAATCGGACAGGATCGTGCGCAGTTCACCTGCCTCGAGCTGCGGTGCGATCTGATAGGACAGGACGCGCGTCAGGCCCCAGCCGGAGGCCGCCGCCGAGATCGCAGCTTCATTGGTGCTGCAGTAGAGGCGCGGATTGACCCGCACGGTCGACTTCTTCTGCACGCCGAATCGCCATTCGAGCGATGTCCATGCACTGGTCGATGCGATGATGCGATGGCGCGACAGATCGCTCGGGCTCATCGGGACACCGTGCTTTTCAAAATAGATGGGCGACCCGCAGATGACACGCCTCACCTGGCCGACACGTGTTGCGGTGAGGCCCGAGTCCGGCAGATGGCCGATACGGATGGCCACATCGATGCCCTCATCCACCATGCTGACAACCCGGTCGACGAACAGGCCACGACCGATGACATCAGGGTAAAGATCGAGATATTCCGTCATCAGCGGCAGGACGAACATTGTCCCGAACATGGCCGAGGTCGTGACGGTGAGGGTGCCCGTCGGTTTGCCGTAGGCGCCGGCAGCGATGGCTTCCGCCTCCGAGAGATCGGCGAGAAGTCTTTGGCAGTCCGCAAAATACTGGGCACCGGCTTCCGTCAGTTTGACAGATCGGGTCGTGCGCGCCAGGAGGCGTGTCCCAATGACCTCTTCCAGGGCGGACACGATGCGTGTGACTGCCGGCGGGCTCATATGGAGTTGCCGTCCTGCATCTGCAAAGCTCTCGGCCTCCGCAACCTTCACGAAGACCCTCATTGCCTGCCATCGATCCATGCGCCCCACATTCTCGTGAAAATCTCGGTCCCGCAGCAAGCTTTAAACGCTTTTATTCCGATCGCAATCTATCGGTCCCATAGCGTCAAGCCGCTGAACGGCAATCTTTTATCTGGCGGGCGATAGGTCCAGTCTCCTGATGAGGGCGGGCAGTTCCGACGCGATGTCCGGAACGCCGAAAGCCATCAGTTGCCGACTCGCGACCATGCTTGCCTCGTCATCACCGGCTTCGATCGCTAGTGCGCATTTCACGGCGATATCGACAAGCAGGTCGAAGCTGCCTCCGCGTTTTGCAGCATCGATCTCCGCGCCGCTCAACGCCAGATGTTTCGCCTCCGCCTCCAGCAATCGGACGGCGTGGGGATCATGTCTCGCGTTTGCGATGGCCAGTTCGATTTGTACGCGCATGATCGGGGTTATGAGATCTTTACTCACTTCATTCTCCAAAGGCTGCGAATAGCGGTCGTCTCTTCGCTCGCCGTTTCGAGCCTGTCGGCAAAGATGTCGGGTGACGCTTTGGCTGGTGGAGCGATCGCGAGCCGTTGGCCATTCGCAGACGGAACACCGTCGACGCATTGGTACACCTGGCCGCATTGGGCTTGAACAGGGGTTCTGCTGAAGACTTTCTTTCCAATAGCGAAACAATCGGACAAAGCCGCTCCGCTGAGGCTTTTTTTGCAAAAGCGGACCCACACCAAAGAACAGTTCCTGACACGCGGAGGCTCTGCTAACCGTCTTAAAACGCCGACAGAGTGCTATAAACCGAGACAACTGCATCAGCTTCGAGGAACGCCATGCCCCAACCCGTCCTGTTTTCTCCTTTCACCGTGCGCAGTCTTGAACTCGCCAACCGTATCGTGATCGCGCCCATGTGCCAGTACTCGGCCGTCGACGGCTGCATGACGGACTGGCATCTGATCCATCTCGGACAGTTGGCGCTTTCCGGTGCCGCACTTCTGACCATTGAGGCAACCGCTGTCGTTCCCGAAGGACGCATCACCTTTGCCGATGTCGGCCTTTATGATGACGCCTCCGAAGCCGCGATGGCCCGTACGCTCGAAAGCATCAGGAAATGGTCGGACATGCCAATTGCCGTGCAGTTGGCGCATGCCGGCCGCAAAGCCTCGACCGAGGTTCCCTGGAGAGGCGGCGGTCAGTTCGCGCCGACCGATCCGAACGGATGGCAGACCGAGGCACCTTCCGCCGTTGCCTTCAACCCGAACTACGTGCCGCCAACTGCGCTCGATCGCGATGGCATGAAGCGGGTCCGCGATGCCTTTGCCGCTGCCGCACGGCGGGCGGCGAAAATCGGCATTGATGCCGTTCAGATCCATGGCGCTCACGGCTATCTGTTGCACCAGTTCCTGTCGCCCTTGTCGAACCAGCGAACCGACGACTATGGCGGCTCGCTGGAAAACCGCGCCCGCTTTCCGCTGGAGGTTCTCGATGCCGTGAGGGATGCCTTTCCCTCCGATCGGCCGGTGACGATGCGCGTTTCTGCGACCGATTGGGTCCAAGGTGGTCTGGAGATTTCCGAGAGTGTGGAATTTGCCAGGATGCTCGAAGCACGGGGCTGCAACGCCATCCACGTATCGAGCGGCGGCCTGCATCCCTCCCAGGCGATCCCGATCAGCCCGAGCTACCAGGTGCCGCTCGCACGAGCAATCAAAAGTGCCGTCAAAATGCCGGTCATCGCCGTCGGCCTGATCACCGAGCCGACGCAGGCCGAGGCAATCGTGGCGACCGGCGATGCGGACCTCATCGCACTTGCGCGAGCCATCCTCTACGATCCTCGCTGGCCGTGGCATGCAGCCGCCGAGCTCGGCGGGCAGGTCAAGGCAGCCAATCAATATCTCCGCTGTCAGCCGCCGCAACTCAAAAACCTGTTTGCGAAATAGGACCGAGCGCAAATATCCGCGTATCCGCGCGCGGAAAACGCTGTCTGCGTGATCGTTGAGGCGGCTGTTTGACACCATGATTATGATGTACCCTTCCGGCCACATTAGATGGGCGGGAGGGGCTCATGACCGATACGGGCACAGTGATCGTCGGAGCAGGTCCCGCCGGTCTTGCCTGTGCGGCGGCGCTCAGGAAAAACGGCCGCTCCTCGTTAATCCTCGAGAGTGCAGACAATCTGGCTGCCTCGTGGCGAAGGCACTATGATCGGCTGCATCTGCATACCGCCAAGGCCCATTCAGGGCTGCCCGGAATGCCCATGCCGGGAGAGTTTCCAAGATATCCCTCGCGGCTGCAGGTGATCGACTATCTCGAAACCTATGCGCGCGCCAACGATGTCAGGATACGGTTTCGCAAATCGGTCACGCGTATCCGGCGGGAGCAAGGCTGGATCGTCGAGACGATCGATGGAGAAGCCTTCGACGCCCGAACCGTGGTGATCGCGACCGGGCTTTCCAAAGCCCCGATAAGGCCTGTCTGGAAAGGCCAGGAGAGCTTCGCCGGGAAGATCCTGCATTCCTCCGAGTTTGGCAATGCGAGGGCATTTGGCGGGGGCCGGGTGCTTGTCGTCGGCTTTGGCAATTCAGCCGGCGAGATCGCGCTCGAATGCGCTGAGGAGGGTCTTGAGGTCGGCATGTCTGTGCGCGGGCCGGTAAATATCGTCCCGCTCGAAATGTTCGGAATTCCGACTGCGACAATCGCCATTGCGCAACGTTACTTTCCGTACCGGCTGGTCGATGCGGTCAACGCGCCGCTTCTGCGTCTGCGCTACCGCGACATGGAGAGATTGGGGCTGCAAAAATCCACCGATGGTCCTCTGACCAACATGGCGGAGAAAGATCGCACACCCCTGATCGATATTGGAACCATGGCAGAGATCAGGGTCGGGAAGATCAGAATATACAAGGGCATTGAAAGCTCGGATCGTCAGCAATTGCATTTCGCCGATGGCCGATCGGCGGATTTCGACACCATCGTCCTGGCGACTGGTTACCGGCCCTTGCTGGAAGCAATATTGCCGGATTGTTCCGAGAGATTTGATGGCGCCGACAGGCCGAAAAGGGGAGATCTCCAGCCAGGGAGTGACGGTCTTTATTTCTGCGGGTTCAATCCGGCCTCAACAGGTCTTTTGCGTCAAATCGGCATCGAAGCCATCAGCATTGCTAGATCGATAGCGGAGCGATGAACGAAGCTCGGATCGAAATCCCATGAGAGCCAATGTCGGGAATGGCGGCTTCAGTAACGACGCCAAGAGCGAATTCCCATGGTCATCGTGCGGAGATCCCGGATCAATCCGCCGGGGCCGTTTTCGTTGGTGGGTTCGAGGCCGAGCTTCGTCAGCCAGCACCACATGCTGACCCGATGGAACAGCGTATAGAGCCAGAGCGCCCGCTCGATATCGGGATGATCGACAGGGCCATAGCCCTCGAAGATGGGTTTCTGGCTGCGCGGATCTTCATGTGCCGAACAAAAGAGCGCCTTTGCAAGATCGAAGAGCTTGTCCGCTGCCCGCGCATTGCCGAAATCGACAAGCCCACTGAGCTGAAGTCCGCCTGGATCGGTGCGCAGGGCCAGCACATTGCCCTGATGAAAATCGTCGTGGCAGAGGACGGCGCCGCTGCTTTCCCGCAGGAGGTCGAAGCTTCCTTCTGCCAGTTGCTGCAGACGACGCCCAAGATCGGCATCGCCGCCGAAGTCGCGGAACCGCCGGAACACATCCTCGAACGCTGATGTCATATAGTCGGTATTCGTCGGCATCGGCCTGGCGATCCCGTGGCCGAGTACGTAGCCATAGGCCGGCATCGGCATTGCATGGATGTGTCTCAGCAATGCACCCATCTGGCGGTAGGCATTGTCGATATCCGGCTCCGCCACCCACCCGCGTAGCGAGCGGCCGGGCAGCAGCGGCAGCAAGGCATATTGCAGCGGCAAGAGGCTTCGAGACCCGTCGATCTCAAGCCACTTTGGCGCAAGCGGCGTCAGTTCCGTGAACCAGCCGGCCACAAGCTTCTCCTTGGCCGGTCCCCATTCAGGTTCGTCGGGATAGATCTTGAGCACCAGCGGTTCGCAATCAGCGCCGGCGAAGTCGATCCTGTAGACCTCCGTGCTGCCGCCATGCAGGCGGGCAAAGCCGTCGGCGACAAGCCCAGGATCGAGATTTTGGACGATCCGCTGGATGGTTTCCCTATCGAGCTCCAAGGTCGTTCGTCTTTCCGGTGCCATCTGTAGTCCCTGGACGACGCGCGCAGCCATTTTCAAGATGCGAGGCCAGAAGTTGCGTACTGGAAAAAGCCACCCGGATGATCGGTCGGCGCGGAGTGGGCGCAGAATGCTGTGCCCAATACAACCGGTCAATCTCGTTCCGTCGAAATATGCCTTGGCTATGCGAGCTTCTGGAGGCCGGACGTCTCTTGATGAAGGTTTCGATGTCACTGTGGTGGACTGGCGATTATTGAGCCGAATACCCATATAGGCGTCAACGAAGCGCACCTGACGATTCCCGTCCAACTCGCGCATTGGAAAGGAAAGTTCTATGACAACAGAACGTGCAGTACTTGCTGGCGGCTGCTTCTGGGGAATGCAGGACCTTATTCGACGCCTTCCCGGCGTTATTTCAACGCGCGTCGGTTACACCGGTGGCGAAGTCCCCAATGCAACCTATCGCAATCACGGCAACCATGCCGAAGCGATCGAGATCATTTTCGATCCGCAAAAGACGAGCTATCGCGATATCCTGGAATTCTTCTTCCAGATCCATGATCCATCGACCCGCAATCGTCAGGGCAATGACATTGGCGCAAGCTATCGGTCCGCAATTTTCTATGCTGACGAGACCCAGCATCGCATTGCCGAGGACACGATCGCCGATGTGGATGCTTCGGGCCTCTGGCCCGGGAAGGTCGTGACGGAAGTCGTTCCCGTCAGCGATTTCTGGGAAGCCGAGCCGGAACACCAAGACTATCTCGAGCGTATTCCGAATGGCTACACATGCCACTTCGCTCGTCCGGGCTGGAAATTGCCGAAGCGGCAGTCGAACGTCGCTTGAGCGTTGTCGACCGGGAATATTGAACGGATTTGACGAGCGGCGGCCTTCCGGGCCGCCGTTTTGATTCACGAGATCATTTCAATCTGTCCGTATGGCCTCCGCATCATAATCAAACCCTTGTTTGATCATCTCGCTTGGGTGCCTGCCGCCATCGTGATATCCACCGCTTTCGGCGAGGGCGATGCGAGGAAATTGCACGCCCCGCTGGCGCTTTTTCCTGCGCCATTCCACGCTCCAGCGATCATGCATTTTGTCCGCCGACAATGCGGAAAACGTATGTTATCGTTTGCTTGAATAGAAGTGATTGTCGATGTTTTGAAGGCAGGAGCCGCGTATGACTCGCGACACGCCAATCGATAAACAGGGGCGGTCTGCAAGTATCACGACCGGCGATAGCCGCTCTTCTGAAATTCATGGCGAGCGGCGGGTCGTGACTGCGCTTTGCTATGATCTGGTCGGCTCTACAAATCTCTTCAATCTGATGGATCTCGAAGACTACCAGGATCTGCTGGCGGCCTTCCTGCAGGCGGCGCGCCAATCCATCACCGCGCATTCCGGCGTCATCCGGGTCGAAGCCGGGGACGGCGGAGTGGCGCTTTTCCCGATCGAACTCGGATCGAGAGATGCAGCATCGGCTGCTATCCGCGCCGGCCTTGGAATCGTTGAAGCGTGCCAGCGCCTTGCCCGCGATCTCAAACGCGACGACGTGCAAGTGCGTGTGGGGGTCGCCACTTCCGTTGCCCTCATCCGGGAAGCGCAGTTGCAGAACTGGATACACGAGCCCGTCACGGGTGCCGCACTCGCTCTTGCAACACGGCTCGAGGCTGCTGCCCAGCCAAACACCGTCCTGGTTTCGGACGAGACACGAAACCTCGCCGGTCGTTCCCACGCCTTCGTATCGGAGGGTACGCGCCTGTTGAAAGGCTTCTCGGAGCCCGAAAGCGTCTGGAGAGCGATCGGCCACAAACGGGAGGTCGACCGGTTTCACGCCTTCGGAAGGCTGGACGGTACTTTCATTGGCCGTGTCCACGAACTCGAACGGATCGGGCAAGCCTGGACCGCCGCCTCTGAAGGCAAGGGCAGGATCCTTGTCATCACCGGCGAGGCCGGTATCGGGAAGTCGCGGATGCTTCGGCAAGTCAGGCGAATGATCCATGCGGAGCCCGCAAGATCGCTGCTCTTCCAATGCCTGCCGGGAGGCGTTCGCTCGACGCTTCACCCGCTGCTTAACAGTTTCCCCCAGCGCCGATCCGAAACCGCTGACGGCGGACGCCTGACGGTCGATATGGTTGCCGCCCAATTCGCTCGACAGGGTATTCAGGATCCGGACGTCATCGACATTTTTTCTTATCTGCTCGGTGCCGATGGGCGCAATGAAGCTCTCGCAGGCAGTTCCCCCAAAGTGATACAACAGCGCGCACGACAGGCGCTGTCAAAGGCATTGAGCGTCATCTGCGAGGAAACGCCGCTGGTCATTGCCGTCGAGGACATTCACTGGATCGATCCGACTTCCGAGCATCTTCTTCACGAAGTGGCCCGGCTCGTGCCCATGCTGCCTGTGCTGCTGATCGTCACCTGCCGACCCGGTTCTGAGGCCGGCATGTTCGACGCGGACGCCGCGGAACATATTTCCCTCGGCCCGCTCGATCGCGATGAAACACGGCTGGCGATCGCGGCGCGCTGGCCGACGGACCGCCAGGATGCACTACCGCAGCTGTTCGAAGTAACCGAGCGCATATCCGGCGGCGTGCCGCTTTTCATCGAGGAAATATGTCAATGGGCCTCTGAAATAACGTCTAGGGACGCGATGAGCGTGCCCCCAAACACATCCCGCAGCCATGTTTCCGCCTTCGAAGGAATATTGGACTTGCGGCTCGAACACCTGGGTCCGGCCAGAGACGTTGCCCGTGCCGGAGCCGTTGTGGGCGATCGTTTCACCATTCCGCTGCTTCGCGCGTTGCTGCCGGACACGAGCAGGAAATCGCTCGTGCATGCGGCCGAAACGCTTTGCGAGACCGGGTTCTTGACCCGCGTGCGTGCTCATGGCGATGTCGCATATGGCTTTCGCCATGCTCTGATCCAGGAGACCATCTATAACGGCCTGCTTAAGACCCAGCGTCAGCTTCTCCACCGGCGCCTGTTCACGGCAGCAAACAGCAATCGTCCGGTCGTAAATTGGCTGGATGCGGGCGCACTTGCCCAGCACGCAGAGTCCGCAGGCCTCCGGGAGCATGCGATTGCATTGTTCATAAAGGCCGGAAAGGAGCTCGCCAGACGTTCGGCAATGGTCGAAGCGCGCCACCATTTTGAACGCGCCTTGGCGCTGTGTGAGTCCGTTCCCGGCGGTGCCGCCGATGGCTTATACCTCTCGGTGCTGACCGAGCTCGGGCCGCTGCTGACGGCAACGGTCGGTCCCAACTCGGCACCGGCGCGGATCCTTTACGAAAAAGGCGTCGAGGTCGCACGACGCCAGGCCAAGGAGGATCAGCCCAAGTGGTTTCCGGTCTATTGGGGTTGGTGGCTGACCGGGCAGAACTTCATGGAGATGCGCAGCCGTGCCCGTGAAGTTCAGGTCATGCTTTCAGGAATTGCCGATCGCGAGATCGAACTCCAGGTCAATCATTCAATCTGGGCGATCGAGTTCAATGTCGGCAGGCAGGAGGATGCCCAGAAAGCGATAAGGGCGGGGCTTGCGCTTTACGACGATGAGGCGGCCAAGGCGAGCCGCAACGTGTTCGGCGGCCATGACGCGAAGGTCTGTGGTCTCGGACAGTTGGCGCTATCCCTCTGGCTGACCGGCCAAACCGAGGCTTCAAGCAAGGCGCTTGCCGATATGGTCGCCTTTGCGGACAGCATCGCCCATATGCCGAGCAAGGCGCACTCGCTGGATACCGAGGCAGTATCGGCATTCTACCGCAACGACCATGCTCGTCTGATCGAGATTTCCAGCAGGATGGGTGATTTCGCGAAAAAACACGAACTGCAATCCTTATCTGCCCTCGCAATGCTCTTTCGCGGATGGGCGACTGCGCATGTTGAAAATCTGTCCCGCGGTCATGAGATGTTCCGCACGGGTTTGGCGCTCCTGAAGGAGCTTGGGGCCGTCGCGGATCTGCCGATCTATCTCTACATGCATGCGACCATGCTCGGCCATGCGCGCAAGTATCAAGCGGCGATCGATGTCGCCACCGACGCGATCCGTGAGGCGAGGGCGACAGGCCATGGTTACTGGCTAGCCGAACTCCACCGGCGTCGCGCGCTTCTGCTGTCGAGCGCCAAGGCTGAAAAGACGGCTCTCCTGTCCGATCTGAGAATCGCCCTCGCCATCGCGGAAGAGCAGGGCGCGGTTGCCTTGCTGCACCGGACGCAACGGTCCTTGAAGGAGCTCGGCCTTGCTGGCGAGTTCTGACATTTGCCCCGCAGGCGTCAGCGAGATGCTCTCGGCATTCTATGCCGGGATCAGAGATGGAAGCATGTCTCCTATACCTGCGGGATCGGACCCCGAAGATGCAGAGGCTTATTTCCGCTCCCTGCTGCCTCTCTGTCGTCGCGCCCGGATCACACGCATCGCCGACCTGACCGGCCTCGACCGGATCGGGCTTCCGGTCATCCAGGCCATACGACCCGCGGCATTGTCCGAAGTCACCTCGCTCGGCCGCGGATTGTCCAAAGCGACTGCTGCCATCGGTGCAATCATGGAGTCGCTCGAGCGCTATTACGCCGAGGCAATCCCTGCTTCTCGCGTCTTCGTGTCGACTGCAGAAAGACTGCAGGTTGGCGCCGGATTCTTCGATGGTTTCAGTCCCGCAGCTTCTCGGGAAAATTGGCGCGAGCGCGAGATCGACTGGATCATGGGCGTCGATATTGCGACCGGCGCTCTCACCCCCGTGCCGTTTGAACTTGTGCATACGATCTACACCGATCCACCACCTCGGCGTGACGGCGTCTTTTTGCGCACCACGACCGGCCTTGCATGCCACCGGTCAGACCTTGCCGCCTTGCTGCATGGGCTACTGGAATGCATAGAGCGGGACGCGATGGCGCGTGCTTTCGAAACCCACGGCCTTATGGACCGGATGAGGCTGTCGTTGTCGGGACTGGGAGCAGCGGCTCAAGATCTTCTGTCACGCCTCGCCGAGCACGGAATATCGGCTGCCTTCTGGTATGCGCCATCGCCAGCAGGGATCCCGGTCGTCTGGTGCCAGACGATCGAAGCTGGCGAAGGCGAGCCCACGCTCGCGCTGCCGACGGAAGGTTATTGTGCCGGTCTTGATATTCATCAGGCGGCGTTCGGCGCGCTGCTTGAAGCGCTGGCGGCCCGTGCCGGTGCGATATCCGGCGCGCGTGACGATCAGACGCGGAGACATTATCTGAGGCCGAGCAAGGCAATGCTTGCCGACGCGCGCGATCTCATCCTAGGCAAAAACGCTCAATCGACCAATTTTCCCGGTGTTTTGCCGCCTGCTGTCGACCTCGTTGATCTTCTGGAGCGGGTCATCGCTGCTGGACTGGGGCCGGTTCTTACCGTTCCGGTTGCTTTGCTGAACGATCCGAGCATTCGTTGCGTGCGCACGATCCTTGCTGGCATGCGCCCCTTTTCCCTCGAGCGGTGAGGATCCGGAATGGATCAGAGCAAGGACGGCCCAATACTCGTTTTTCTCGGTCCGACCCTGCGTTTGCCGGAAGCGCAGCGCCTTCTCGACGCAATATACCTGCAGCCCGTTTCGCAGGGAGACATCATCCTTGCCGCGCACGCATTTCGCCCGAAAGCGATGGTTTTGATCGATGGCTTCTTTGAAGACAGACCCGCCGTGCGGCATAAGGAAATTCTCTGGGCGCTGTCGCAAGGCATCGTGATGGTCGGCGCGGCAAGCATGGGCGCGCTCCGGGCTGCAGAACTATACCCGTTCGGAATGATCGGTGTCGGCCTCATCTATCGCTGGTACAGGCGGTGGCCGCTGACGGCGGAAGATGCCGTCGCAGTCCAATGCGGGCCTGCCGAACTCGGCTTCACGCCTCTCACCGAGGCCCTGGTCGACCTTCAGCGCAGTTTTAAGGCGCTCTTTCTTCATGGCCTGATCTCCAAAGCCGAGATGGATGCCGGTACCGCGGCGGCCCAACGGCTTAATTTTCGGGAGCGCTCCCTCAGAAAGGTGGTGATTGCAGCGCAATGGCTGCCGGAGAAGGCAGCCTTGCTTCGCAGCCATCTCATTATGCAGAAGAAAGCCGATGCCAGACTGGCCCTGCAACTCGCTCCCGCGCTCTCGAAGTTAAAACAGGAAAAGTTGCCCTGTACGATAACCAATACTTTCCTTCGCGATCTGGAAGCCGGATCTATTGACATCACGTTAATTAGAAATTACTAATTTAATAAATTGCCATACAACTCATCTCACCGAGGAGTTGAGCTATGGAATTATATCCCAACATATCACTTGAAAAGTCCGCGCAGGCTCTTGGAACGCGATGCTGGATATTTCCCCAGCCGCCTTTTATCCTTGGCTATGAGCAACCGGACCGGGTCCTGCTGTCCATATTGCCCGATGAAATTGGCGATGGTCCAAGCGACATCTTGATGTATGTCGCCGATCCGCTGTTCGACAAGGAGCCCTACGGTTTCAGCGGTTTCCCACCCTATCGCGGGCCTCGACGACGCTCCGTCCGATCCGGCCCTGATGGTCACTTTGACAGCCTTGATCCGAGATCACGCGATTATCTTGGCGTGCATGCTTATGCCTGCGTTCATTTCGTTCTGGACGTCTGGCGCAATTATCTCGCCCGACCGATGCACTGGTTCTTCTCCGATTACTATTCGAGGCTCGAAATCGTTCCCTTTGTCCGGTGGAACAATGCGCATGCGGGCTTCGGCTTCATCGAGCTCGGCTGCTCCGAAGCAGGTGGCGAAGAATCGCCCTATGCGTTGAATTTCGACACGATCGCTCACGAGATCGGCCATCTGGTCACGCTGTCGCAGATGGGGCTTCCAGACAGCCTTTCCCGCGACGCGGATTTCTTTCCGTTCTCCGAGGCCATTTCGGACAGCATATCGTTGATTTCTTTTCTGCATTTCGAATCGGCCATCGACCGGCTGCTGCGCCGGACGAAAGGAAATCTCCTCCTTTACAACGAGCTCAATCGCTTCGCCGAAACAAGCCCGGAGACGCAAATTCGCCTTGCGACCAACTTCCGGCGCATGTCGCAAGTCACGACCGAGGCCCATGATCGCTCGTTGCCTTTCCTCGGTGCGATCTTCGATACGATCGTCGAACTTTATCACCGTGAGCTGGTCGCCAGCGGCTGCGCCGATCATCGTCTGCTCTCTGTCAATCTTCGCGATCTGACGCAGGACGAGTTTGACTGGTTCCGGCAAACGACGGCGGAGGCTTTTCGCGACAAACCGCTTTTCTTCAAGCTCGCCTTGATCAAGGCGAGAGATTCAGTGGGAGGGGCAATCGGTGCTGCACTTCATAAGCTGGATCCGGGCGCGATGCGTCTTGGGGATGCCGCGCTGGCTATTGTCTCGGCTGCGGATATACGGGCCGCCGCGCAACTGGAGGAAAACTTTGTATGGCGTGAAATCATCGGCTCGAGGTGAGCCAGAACAGGAGGGGAAAATGAGCTGCTGCTCTGAAAATCCGTTCGTCGGAACAGGCAATCTGCCATTCAATCCAAGCGAGGTTCGTCTCTATGGACGAAACGAATATTGTCCGCCCGACGAAGCCCAGCAGCGATCCGAAGCTGCCCAGGCAAAACCTATCCGGGATGGTGGCGTTGAAGCCGGCAAGGACAAGATCAAGCTCAGGGTGGACAACTGCCACATTCTGATCGATCCCGGGAAGGTCGACATAGTCAGCATCGGCGTGATCTATGGCTATGCCTATGAGGGACACTGCTACAAGCTCCCGAAACCGCGGATCATGTATCTCCCGGTCAAGGCCACGGAAATAGAGGGAGATGACTGCGGATGCGATTGCGGCTACTCGAACGCACTCGGCTATTCCGTCTGGTCGCTGGACAAACTCGAACGCGTGATTGCGCTCGATGTGCGCTCCGACGATATCAAGACGCTGATCCTTGACGAGAACCTTCCCGGCAACCGTTCGCCGCTCGCCTATGCGCAGACGCAATCGCTGGCGCCGCAGCGGCTTCGCGATTGAGAACCGGCAAGCGTGTGGATCAAGGCCTGCCTGCTCTCCGTTCGACGCCAGGACGGAGAGCAGGCGTCACCTGCTCGTCCCGGTCCGACACGACGCGACGGTCTGTCTTCGCGAGCGGCGTCCCGCATGCCCTGCAGGTGCTTCGGCATTGATGGTTCTTGCCGGCAAAGTTACTGGACTTTGCGGCACCGGAAGTTTAGTACGTGCCTCCGCTAACCGGTCGCAGCCCACCCGGTTCAACAAAACAAGGGATCCTAAAATGAAAGTACTTGTCGTCTGCTCAGGCGGACTCGACTCCATTTCGCTTGCATACGAGATCGCGGCGAGCCACCAACTGATCGGCCTGATTTCCTTCAACTACGGTCAGCGGCATGTCAAAGAGCTGGAATTCGCGGCACTCTGCGCACAGAAGCTCGACGTTCCGCACGACATCATCGACGTCTCGAACGTGGGCAAGCACCTGACCGGCTCCGCTCTCACGGACGATATTGAGGTACCAGACGGCCACTACGCAGAGGAGACGATGAAGGCAACGGTCGTGCCGAACCGGAACGCCATCATGCTGGCGATTGCATTCGGGCTGGCCGCAGCACGTCAGGCAGACGCCGTGGCGATCGCAGTCCATGGCGGAGACCATTTCATCTACCCCGATTGCCGGCCGGGCTTCATTTCGTCGTTCGAAGTCATGCAACAGCATGCGCTCGAGGGCTATGCAAACGTCAGATTGCTCGCTCCCTATGTGAACGCTACGAAGGCCGACATTGTCATCGATGGCGCCAGGCACCGAACGCCATTTGCGGAGACCTGGTCTTGCTACAAGGGCGGTCGCCTGCATTGCGGAAGATGCGGTACTTGCGTCGAGCGTCGCGAAGCTTTCCATCTCGCCGGTGTCCAGGATCCGACCGTCTATGATGATCCGGATTTCTGGATTGCCGCGACGGGTGGGTACAGAGCAGAAGAGGCGAAGTGATGTACCGGATCACCAAGGAGTTCCATTTTTCCGCCTCACATCAGCTGTCCCATCTTCCCGACGACCACCAGTGCGCGCGTCTCCACGGGCACAATTATATCGTCGAGGTCGAGCTTTCGGCCTCCGACTTGAACGAGGACGGCTTTGTCCGCGACTATCACGAGCTTGCGCCTCTCAAACGGTATATCGACGAATGCTTCGATCACCGGCATCTCAACGATGCGCTGGGCCATGAGCGGGTAACGTCAGAATGGCTCGCCAAGCATTTTTACGACTGGTGCAAGGAAAGGCTGCCGGAAACATCGGCGGTCAGGGTAAGCGAGACGCCGAAGACATGGGCGGAATATCGCGCATGACAGTCAGGGAGCAAAAGATCCGCATCAGCGAAATATTCGGACCGACGATCCAGGGGGAGGGGCCGCTCATAGGCCTTCCCACAGTCTTCGTCAGAACGGGCGGATGCGACTATCGCTGCGAATGGTGCGATACCCTCCATGCCGTCGACAGCGCCTTCCGCGACGAATGGACGCCGATGTCGGTCGACGACATCTGGTCGAAAGTGGAAGCGCTCTCTCAGGGCTGTCCGCTGACGATTTCCCTTTCTGGCGGAAACCCGGCAATTCAGCCACTTGGGCCGCTGATAACCAGGGGAAAGCGCGACGGTTATCAATTCGCTTTGGAAACGCAGGGCTCGATCGCCCAGGACTGGTTTGCAGAATTGGATCATTTGATCCTCAGCCCGAAACCACCGTCCAGCGGAATGGAATTCAAGGCTGGTGAACTAGGGGAGTGCGTGGCAGCTGCACGCAAGGGTCCCAGGATCGCTATGAAGATCGTCATCTTCGATGAGCTTGACTACGCTTTTGCAAGGTCGGTCGCCAGGGAGTTCGAAGAGCTTCCGATCTTTCTCCAGCCGGGCAATCACACGCCGCCGGTGGAAGATGAAGTGCTGGTCGACCTCGACGGCATTCTCAACCGCATGCGGTGGTTGGTCGATCGGGTCGCCTCGGACCGGTGGTTCGACGCGCGCGTTCTCCCGCAGCTCCACGTTCTGCTCTGGGGAAACATGCGGGGCGTGTGATCACCTCCAAGGAAATCTCGGACCGCCAGGGATTTGCGACCTTGTCGCCGGTCGCTGCGGCGTCGCCATCTATCTGTTGAGAGGAACGCAAAACTGCCTTGACGGCTTCCCATCTTTCAGAAATGCTAAGATGTCAGACCAATTTTTAAGGTCGGCTGCCTTGAAAAAGAACCTGGGGAACCATGAAGGCAAATGCTAGCGACAGGCCGGTAATCCGGCCCCTTCCGGCGATGGATCGCGCGCGTCAGGTGACCGATGCGCTCGCGCATTATGTCGAGGATGCCCGGCTCCAGGCGGGTGACCGGCTGCCGGCGGAGCGCGAGCTGATGGCAGCCCTGGCCGTCGGGCGTTCCACTATTCGTGAAGCGATCCGGCATTTCCAGGCGCTCGGCGTCATCGAGACGCGCAAGGGCAGCGGAACTTATCTGCTGAAACCGGTTTCTCGCGATACCGTTCATATGCCGCTGTCACTCGATACGACGCATCTGCGCGATGTGCTGCTACAGACGCTGGAAGTTCGCCGCGGCATTGAATGCGAAGCCGGCATGGTGGCTGCACGGCGGCGCACCGCGAAGGATCTCTTGCTCATCGAGGAAAAGCTCTGTGAGATGGAGCGGGTGCATATAGCCCAGGGCGCATCGGGTCCGGAAGACCTGGCCTTCCATCTGGCGGTCTATGATGCCACCCATAATCCGCTGTTCCGCCAGCTTCTCGAGCAGATGCGCGAGACCTTCGAACGGTTCTGGACGCATCCTTTCGACCGGCAGGACTTTGCCCGCCGGTCCTTTCCCTTTCACCGCACCCTTTTCAACGCCATCGCCGCCCAGGACACCGAAGCGGCGCGGCGTGAGACACTGAAAATCCTCGACGTGGTCGAGGAAGACATCAAGGAAATGTCCCGATGACTGACGGCCTCGAACCGTTCGACCTTGCCTCGCTGATCACCGCCCATGACGAAGGCAACTTCGCCGAAGCGGTCGTGCCGCCGATCTTCCAGACGTCGCTTTTTACCTTCTCCGACTATGACGACATGATCGCCTCCTATCGCGGCGAGAAGGTGCGGCCGATCTATACGCGTGGCCTGAACCCGACCGTGCGCATGTTCGAGGAGATGCTCGCAAAGCTCGAAGGGGCTGAAGATGCGTTGGGCTTTGCAAGCGGCATGGCGGCGATCTCGTCTGCCGTTCTGAGCTTCGTGGAACCGGGCGACCGCATCGTCGCCGTCAAGCATGTCTATCCGGATGCCTTCCGGCTATTCGGCACGATCCTGAAGCGAATGAAGGTCGAAGTGACCTATGTTGACGGCCGTGATGAAGAGGCCGTCGCCAAGGCGCTGCCGGGTGCCAAGGTCTTCTATATGGAAAGCCCGACGAGCTGGGTCATGGAAGCCCATGATGTCGGCGCGCTGGTGGCACTCGCCAAAAAGCACGGCGTGGTCACGATGATCGACAACAGCTGGGCGAGCCCGTTCTTCCAGCGGCCGATAACGCTCGGTGTCGACCTGGTCATTCATTCGGCCTCCAAATATCTCGGCGGACACAGCGATGTCGTCGCCGGCGTCGTCGCCGGCTCGAAGGAGATGATTGCGCGCATCAAGGCTGAATCCTATCCTTATCTCGGTGGCAAGCTGTCTCCCTTCGATGCCTGGCTGCTGATCCGGGGCCTCCGGACGCTGCCCTTGCGCATGCGGGCACATGAGGCAGCGGCCATGGCGATCGCGCAGCGCCTGCAGGCGCTCGATGTAGTCGAGCAGGTCTGTCATCCGGGCCTTGCCAACCGCTTGCCCAACGGCCTCAACGGCACGTCGGGCCTCTTTTCCTTTATATTCCGCGAAGGCATCGATGTCAGAGCCTTCGCAGATCACCTCAAGCTTTTCAAACTGGGCGTAAGCTGGGGTGGACATGAAAGCCTGATCGTACCGGGCGAGGTGGTGCTGCAGCAAAAGGCACAGCCGAATTCCGCACAAACCTTCGGTATCAGCCCGCGATCTGTGCGCCTCCATATCGGCCTCGAAGGAACCGAGGCCCTGTGGAGGGATATCGAGGAGGCGATTGCTGTCGCCTCTTAACTGAAACCTCACAAACAACGACGGAGGGGAACCGAAAATGAAAAAGCTTATTCTTTCAGCGCTCTTTGCAACCACGATGATGGCAGGCACGGCCTTTGCGGACACGACGCTGAAGCTCGTCGAAGTCATCACCAGCCCCGAGCGCACCGAAACGCTGAAGTCGATCGTCGGCAAGTTCGAAGCCGCCAATCCCGGCACCAAGGTCGATATCATCTCGCTGCCCTGGAACGAAGCCTTCCAGAAGTTCGCGACCATGGTTTCGGCCGGCGATGTGCCCGACGTGATGGAAATGCCCGATACCTGGCTGTCGCTCTATGCCAACAACGGCATGCTCGAGAGCCTCGAGCCCTATCTTGCGAAGTGGGAGCACACCAAGGAACTGACGCCGCGCGCGCTCGACCTCGGCCGTGACGTCAACAACACCGCCTATATGCTGCCCTACGGCTTCTATCTGCGCGCCATGTTCTACAACAAGAAGCTGCTCGCAGACGCCGGCGTCAAGGAACCACCGAAGACGATGGAAGACTTCACCAAGGCCTCCGAAGCCGTCTCCAAGCTGCCGGGCAAATATGGCTACTGCATGCGCGGCGGTCCGGGCGGCCTGAACGGCTGGATGATCTTTGCCGCCTCCATGGCCGGCAGCAACAAGTACTTCAACGAAGACGGCACCTCGACCATGAACAGCGAAGGCTGGGCAAAGGGCATCGAGTGGATGGTCGATCTTTATAAGAAGGGCTATGCACCGAAGGATAGCGTCAACTGGGGCTTCAACGAAGTCGTCGCCGGCTTCTATTCCGGCACTTGCGCCTTCCTCGACCAGGATCCGGATGCGCTGATCGCCATTGCCGAGCGCATGAAGAAGGAAGACTTCGGCGTCATGCCGTTGCCGAAGGGGCCGGCTGGCAAGTCCTATCCGACTATCGGTTACGGCGGCTGGTCGATGTTCACGACGAGCCAGAACAAGGACCTCTCCTGGAAGCTGATCGCCACGCTCGAAGGGCCTGAAGGCAATATCGAGTGGAACAAGAAGATCGGCGCTCTGCCGGCCTATACGGCTGCCGAGAAGGATCCCTTCTACGCCGGTGACCAGTTCAAGGGCTGGTTCGAGGAACTCGCCGACAAGGACACCGTCCCGACGGTCATGCCGACCTACCTCGAGGAATTCGCCTTCTTCAAGGATTCCATGGCGATCAAGACCTCGCAGCAGGCGCTGCTCGGTGACATCTCGGCCAAGGATCTCGCCGACCAGTGGGCCGATTACCTCACCAAGGCGCAGCAGAAGTTCCTCGCCAAGAAGTAAGGCCAAAATCGCAAACGGCGGCGGATATCTTCCGCCGCCGCTCATGCAACGACAGACGGCGCGCCGAAGTGCCGCTAGGGGAAGTATCGGGTAAATGACTATCACCGCCGACACGCTCGAGATGCGCCACGACCGCCGGCCATGGCTGCGCCGCCTGGCCGATGCCTCGGAGCCTTATCTCTATAGCGCGCCCTCGTTGATCCTGATCATTGCGGTCATGCTGGTCCCGCTGGTGGTCGGCGTTTCCTATGCCTTCCGCGATATCCAGCTTCTCAATCCTTTTTCAGGTGGCTTCGTCGGGATCGAGCATTTCCGCGAGCTTGCACAGGACAAGGCCTTCTACGGCGCGCTCAAGAATACGCTCTGGTGGACCGGCGCTTCAGTGATCCTGCAATTCATCTTCGGTCTCATCCTCGCCCTCCTGCTCGACAAGCCGTTCTGGGGCAGGGGCGTCATTCAGGCGCTGGTCTTCCTGCCCTGGGCCGTACCGTCATTCCTTGCCGGCCTGAACTGGGCCTGGCTTTTCAATCCGGTCATCGGGCCGATCCCGCACTGGCTGTTTGGGCTCGGGCTGATGAGTGAGCCGGGCAATATTCTCTCCGATCCGCAATATGCGATGTGGGGGCCGATCATCGCCAATGTCTGGTGGGGGATTCCCTTCTTTGCCATCACGCTGCTCGCAGCCCTGCAGGCGATCCCGCGCGATCTTTATGAAGCGGCCTCGATCGACGGTGCCGGCTGGCTCCAGCGTTTCTGGTCGATCACCTTGCCGTTTCTGGCGCCGACGATTGCCATCACTGTCATGCTGCGCACCGTCTGGATTTCGAATTTCGCCGATCTCATCGTCGTCATGACTGGCGGCGGCCCGGCGGACAGGACGCAGATTGTCGCGAGCTACATCTTCACCCAGGCCTTCAAGCGGCTCGATTTCGGCTATGCCTCGGCGATTGCGCTGGTATTGCTGGTCCTGCTTCTTGCCTATTCCATGCTGATCATCCTGCTGCGGCAGAGCCTGCTGGCCAAGGATTGAGCCATGAGACGATCCATTCTCCCCATTATCGCGCACCGTCTGGCGATCCTCGTCTATGTCGTCTTCGCGCTTTTCCCGCTCTTCTGGCTTTTGAAGGTCTCGGTAACGCCGAATGACCTGCTTTACACCGAAGGCGTGCGCATGTGGCCGTCGCGGACCACTTGGGAACACTATAGTTTCGTGCTGCAGCACAGCGCCTTCCCAACCTTCTTCAAGAACAGCGTTATCGTCTCGGCTTCGACGGCGATCACGGTGACGATCTGTGCCTCGCTGTCCGGCTATGCTTTGTCGCGCTTCACCTTCCGGGCGAAATACTGGATCGTGGCGCTGATGCTGCTGACACAGATGTTCCCGCTCGTCATGCTGGTGGCGCCGATCTTCAAGATTCTGTCGCCCCTGCACCTGACGAACAGCCTGACCGGTCTCGTCATCGTCTACACCGCCTTCAATGTGCCCTTTGCGACCTTCCTGATGCAGTCCTTCTTCGATGGCATTCCGAAGGACCTCGAAGAGGCGGCGATGATCGATGGGGCCACCCAGTTCATGGCCTTCCGTCAGATCATCCTGCCGCTGACGCTGCCCGGTATTGCGGCAACTCTCGGCTTCGTCTTCACGGCGGCGTGGAGCGAGCTGCTCTTTGCATTGATGCTGATCAACGGCAATGACGCGGCGACCTTCCCGGTTGGCCTTCTTACCTTCGTTTCGAAATTCTCCGTGGATTTCGGGCAGATGATGGCGGCAGGCGTCATGGCGCTTATCCCGGCCGGCCTCTTCTTCCTGCTCATCCAGCGTTATCTCGTTCAGGGCCTGACGGCCGGCGCGGTCAAGGGTTAGTCACATGGCATCGATCGACATCAAGAATATCAAGAAATCCTACGGCCATTTCCCGGTGCTGCATGGCGTCGATCTGGAAATCAAGGATGGGGAATTCGTCGTCCTCGTCGGCCCGTCCGGCTGCGGCAAGTCAACACTGCTGCGCATGATCGCCGGCCTCGAAGAGGTGACTGATGGTGAAATCTGCATTGCCGGCAATCGTGTCAACGAGCTGCATCCGAAAGACCGCGACATCGCCATGGTGTTCCAGTCCTACGCGCTCTATCCGCACATGAATGTTGCCGGCAACATGAGCTACAGCCTGAAGCTCAGGAAGACGGCGAAGGAGAGGATCGCGAGTGCCGTTGCCGGCGCGGCTTCCAAGCTCGGCCTCGACCCGCTGCTCGAACGGCGCCCGAAGGCGCTCTCCGGCGGCCAGCGCCAGCGTGTCGCCATGGGCCGCGCCATCGTGCGCCAGCCGAAGGCATTTCTCTTCGACGAGCCGCTGTCGAACCTCGATGCGCGCCTGCGCGAACAGATGCGTGCCGAAATCAAGAAATTGCATGGCGACCTCAAGGCAACCTCGATCTACGTGACCCACGACCAGATCGAGGCGATGACGCTGGCGGACCGGATCGTCGCCATGCATGGCGGGGTCGTGCAGCAGGTCGGCAGCCCCTTGGAGCTTTACGACCGCCCCGCCAATCTCTTCGTCGCGGGCTTCATCGGTTCGCCGGGTATGAATTTCCTCGATGCGAGTTATGAGGCAGGCGGAGCGAAGCTGAAGGACGGTACGATCGTACCGCTCAACACGTCGCTTGGCTTGTCGAACGGCGAAAAGGTGACGATCGGCATTCGGCCGGAACACGTCACCATGACGAATGACGGGTCTGGAATTAGCGCCGACGTCGAGCTCGTCGAGCCGACCGGCTTCGGCATCATCCTGCATCTTTCGCTGCACGGCCTGCCGTTCAAGATCTTCACTCTTGATCGTGATGCGCTGAGTGCGGGACCGAAGGTCAATGTCACTTTCCCGGCCAAGCATCTGCATGTGTTCAACAGTGAGGGCAACCGGGTCGATTGAACCGAGGGAGGGCAATTGCCTGTCTTCAGGCAACGGAAGGAGCGGTGATGCGGCCTTGCCGATAGCGGAAAAGAGCTTTCATCACAGGCCCTTCGATGGCTATATGACCGGGTGATGATTATGCTGGACTGGATATTATGACAGACACTGTTCTCGACCGTTTTCTTCGCTATGTCGTCATCGACACGCAATCTGATCCCGCCTCGTCCGCGCAGCCGACGACCGAAAAACAGAAGGATCTCGGCCGGGTTCTCGTCGAGGAGCTCCTGGAGATCGGCCTTTCGGATGCACATCTCGATGAGTACGGCTATGTATATGCGACTATTCCGGCCAATACGGACAAGAGCGTGCCAGTCATCTGCTTCTGCTCGCATATGGACACTGCGCCTGACTTCACCGGCAAGAACGTGAAGCCGCAGATGGTGAAGGCCTATGCCGGTGGGGATATTCAGCTTCCCGGCGATCCAAACCGGGTGATCCGTGTTTCAGAACATCCCGAGCTGAAAAACCAAATCGGCAACGATATCATCACGACCGATGGAACGACTTTGCTCGGCGCAGACGACAAGGCGGGCCTGGCGGAAATCATGGCTGCGGCTCAAGTCCTCGTCGACAATCCCGGGATCAAGCATGGCACGATCAAGATCCTCTTCACGCCGGATGAAGAGGTTGGTCGCGGCGTCAACAAGGTCGATCTGAAGAAGCTCGGCGCGGAATTTGCCTATACGATGGATGGCGAGACCGCCGGCCATATCGAGGATGAAACCTTTTCGGCAGATAGCGTCGATATTGTTATCGCCGGCGTGGCAATCCATCCGGGTTTTGCCAAGGATCGGATGGAAAATGCCATCAAGATCGCAGGCGCGATTATCGACCGGCTGCCGAAAGAGATCGCCCCGGAAACGACCGAGGGAAAGCAGGGCTTCATCCATCCGACAGGGGTGGCGGGCTCGATGGAAAAGGCTGCAATCAGCCTCATCATTCGCGATTTCACCGATGCGGGTCTGGTCGAAAAGGAGACCATGCTCGAAGCGATCGTCAAGGATGTGATGAAGGCTTACCCGGGGTCGACCTATCGTTTCGACGTGAAGGAACAGTATCGCAACATGAAGACGGTGCTCGACCGCCATCCCGAGATCGTCGCGAATGCCGTCGAAGCGGTTCGCCGAGCGGACATGACGCCGGTGCGCGGCAGCATCCGCGGCGGCACTGACGGTTCGCGTCTTTCCTTCATGGGCCTGCCGTGCCCCAACATCTTCGCTGGCGGTCACGCCTTCCACTCGCCGCTCGAATGGATCAGCCGCCAGGATATGGAAAAAGCTGTCAGGACGATCGTGGAGCTTGCCAGGGTTTGGGAAGAGCGCGCCTAGCGCTCTTCATCCTTCTGAATTCAGGTGCCGTTCGCCGAAATGCTTGGACGCAGCATCACGCTGTCATAAGCGGGGCGGGGTGTTGGAATGGCGATGGGCGTACCGGGTTGGGGCTCGATCGCAGTCGCTGCTGCGGGCATCGGCAAAGGAGTGACGCTTGCCGTCGCTGCGGGATCGGGAGACGGGATCGGGACGGGAACGTCCGACGGGATCAGTATCTCGAACTGCGGCGGCAGCATGCTCTCGCCCGGGACGTAGTTCATCGCGACTTCATAGGAAGGCAGCGGTGGCGGCGTTTCAAGCGTGCCGTCTTCGTCACGCTTCTCGTAGAAGGCATTGCCGCCTGCGACCGTCACATAATGCATGTTGTTGTAGGGGAATTTCAACCCTGCCGTGTGGAAAAACATCGCGTCCTTCACCGCCGGATGGCGCTCGCCGCTGAGGATCGCGTCAGCCGCGGTCGTAAGCTCCGGCTCCGCCTGAGATTTGACCTCGCGAGTCATGACACCGGGCGCAAACTGCTTCTTCTGGGCGACGACGCCGCAGATGGAGCCGGCATAGGCGCCGGAAGTGAGTCGGTTCATGACGACACTGCCGACGGCCATATAACCAGCCTCATCCGAATGCTGCGATTCGAAGTACATCGCGCGCTTCAAGCAGTCGCGATCCTTGGTGGTGTAATTGAAAGTGACTTTTGCCGATTGAGCCTGTTTTGTTTTGGCTTTCGCCGGCGCCGCCGGTTTCGGTGTTGTCGTGCAGCTCGCAGCCGCAAGTCCTACGAATAAAATCCCAACCAGGGATTTTCCAAAGGAAATCTCCGCCCTCAACGCTAGGTGCCTCCTATTGGAATTAGTCCAGCCCTTTTCGATCTTAGCGAAAACGTTTTACCCGGCATGTGACAAAAATACAAACAACCGCAGATAACAAAAATAACAAGGGGTTCCCGCCAAAATACGATTCTGGCGGGAGCCGGTATTGCAACGGTGTCAGCTTCGGAAAAGCTTCCAGCGCGTGGGCTTGAAGGCGACGCGTGACCGGTCGAGCCTGTCGGCCTCGCTCGGCGGAAGCTCGATCTCGATATGCGGGCGGTCCTTGCCGATGTCGAGTTCGATGTGGCGGGTACCGGCGACGCGCCGACTTGCAACCGGTTGGCCGGCAATACAGTTTTCGGCCGATTCGCAGAGCCGGACATCGTGCGGGCGGAAATAGAGCTGCGCAGCGCCATCAGCTTCACCATCGGCGTTGAGACCCAGCGAGCGCCCTTCGAAGCGGATATCGCCGCCGGCAACTTCCACCTGCAGGCAGTTCGACTGGCCGACGAAGCCGAAGACGAAGGGCGAATTGGGGCTGTCATAGACCTGGTCCGGCGTGCCGACCTGTTCGATCGCACCCTGGCTCATGACGACGACTCGGTCGGCAAGCTCCATCGCTTCGTCCTGGTCGTGGGTGACGAAGACGGTGGTGTGGCCGGTGCGGTCATGGATTTCGCGCAGCCATTTGCGCAGGTCCTTGCGCACCTGCGCATCGAGCGCCCCGAAGGGTTCGTCAAGCAGCAGGACGTTCGGCTCGACCGCCATGGCGCGGGCAAGGGCTACGCGCTGGCGCTGGCCGCCGGAAAGCTGTGCCGGATAGCGCTTTTCAAGACCTGAAAGCTGTACGAGATCGAGCAGTTCCAGCGCCCGTTTGCGAATCTCCGCCTTGGGCGGACGGCGCGATGAATTGCGCACCTTCAGGCCGAAGGAGACGTTGTCGAGCACCGTCATATGGCGGAAAAGCGCATAGTGCTGGAACACGAAGCCGATATTGCGTTGCTGGACCGTCTTTCTCGACGCATCTTCGTCGCCGAAGAAAATCAGGCCATCGGTCGGGCTTTCGAGGCCGGCGATGAGGCGCAGCAGCGTGGTCTTGCCGGAACCCGACGGGCCGAGCAGTGCGATCAGTTCTCCTGAGCGGATATCGAGCGAGACATCGTGCAGCGCCGGAAAGCGATCGAATTCCTTGCGTAGGTTTTGGACGCGTACTTCCATTCTAATTCCTTCAGTGCCGCCGGCTGGCGGCGATTTCCGCGCTATAGCGCATTTCCAGCAGCGTCTTCAAAACAAGCGTGACGAGGGCAAGCAAGGCCAGAAGCGAAGCGACCGCAAAGGCTCCGGTGAAGTTATATTCGTTGTAGAGGATTTCTACCTGCAACGGCATCGTGTTGGTTTGCCCGCGAATATGGCCTGACACGACCGAAACGGCGCCGAACTCACCCATGGCGCGGGCATTGCAGAGAAGGACGCCGTAGAGCAGGCCCCATTTGATGTTCGGCAGCGTGACGTGCCAGAAGGCCTGCCAGCCGCTCGCGCCGAGCGAAAGAGCTGCCTCCTCGTCCTGCGTTCCCTGTTCCTGCATGAGCGGGATAAGCTCGCGCGCAACGAAGGGGAAGGTGACGAACATGGTGGCGAGGATCAGCCCCGGCGCCGCGAACAGGATCTTGATGTCATTGGCGCTCAGCCACTGGCCGAGCCAGGTGTTGGCGCCGAAGAGCAGCACGAAGACGAGACCCGAGATGACAGGCGAGACCGAAAAGGGCAGATCGATCAGTGTCGTCAGGAACGCCTTGCCCTTGAATTCGAACTTGGCGATCGCCCAGGCAGCGGCGATGCCGAAGACGAGGTTGAGCGGCACGCTGACGCCGGCAACGATCAGCGTCAGGCGGATCGCCGAGAACGTTTCGGCATCCTGGAGTGCTGTGAAGAAAGCGCCGGCACCCTTGCGAAAGGCTTCGACGAAGACGGCTGCAAGCGGCAGGAACAGGATCAAGAGCAGAAAGACGAGCGCAATGACGACCAGCGTGATACGGGCGATCTTGCTCTCTGTGATAGCCGAATGAACCTTGTGCGGCTCTGCGGTTGAAACGGTTGAGGTAGCATTAGACGCCATAACCGTACCTCCGCCTGCTCCAGCTCTGGATAAGGTTGATGACAAGCAGCATCGTGAAGGAGATGATCAGCATGATCGCCGCGATGCCGGTCGCTGCTGCATAGTTGTATTCTTCGAGCTTGATGACGATCAGCAATGGGGCGATTTCCGATTTGAACGGCAGGTTGCCGGCAATGAAGATGACCGAGCCGTATTCGCCGACCGCGCGGGCGAAGGCGAGGGCGAAACCCGTCAGGACCGCGGGCGCAAGGCCCGGCAGCAGCACGCGTGCGATTGTCTGGAAGCGATTGGCGCCGAGCGTGGCGGCAGCCTCCTCCACTTCCTTGTCGATCTCTTCCATGACCGGCTGGACCGTCCGCACGATGAAGGGCAGGCCGACGAAGATGAGGGCGACGACAATGCCGGCCGGCGTGAAGGCGATCTTGATGCCGAGTGGCGTCAGGAACTGCCCGACCCAGCCGTTCGGAGCATAGAGGGTGGTGAGCGCGATGCCGGCGACGGCCGTCGGCAGGGCAAAGGGCAGGTCTACCATGGCGTCGATAATGCGTTTGCCAGGAAACCGGTAGCGTACCAGCACCCAGGCAAGGATGACGCCGAAGACGACATTGAGGCAGGCGGCAATGAATGCGCTGCCGAAGCTGATCCGCAGGGCGCTCAGCGTTCGCTGGTCGAATGCAATGCCGAAGAACTTCTCCCAGCCGAGTGCGCTCGACCGCCAGGCGAGGCCAGACAGCGGGATAAGGACGATGAGGGTAAGCCAGATCAAGGTAAGGCCGAGCGCCAGTCCGAAACCCGGAATGACGCTCGGCCGCTTGAACCGCCACCGTGTGGGGTTATGTGCGCTCATAAGACCTATTATTGGGCCGGCTTGTAGATCTGGTCAAATACGCCGCCATCGCCGAAGAATTTCGGCTGTGCATCCTTCCAGCCGCCGAAGTCGTCAATCGTGGCGAGCGTCAGCTTCGGGAATCGGGCAATATCAGCCGCATCGGCTGCTTCCGGCTTGATCGGCCGGTAATAGTGCTTTGCCGCGATCTTCTGGCCTTCGTCCGAATAAAGGTAGTTCAGGTAAGCTTCCGCGACCTTGCGGGTGCCCTTCTTATCGACGTTGCCGTCAACGATTGCGACCGGCGGGTCGGCGCGGATCGAGAAGGTTGGGGTCACGATCTCGAACTGGTCGGGACCGAGTTCCTCAAGCGAGAGATAGGCTTCGTTTTCCCAGGCAAGCAGAACATCGCCGAGGCCGCGCTGGACGAATGTGGTCGTCGCGCCACGTGCGCCGCTGTCGAGAACCGGAACGTGCTGGAGGAGCTTGGTCACATAATCCTGAGCCTTGGCTTCGTCACCGCCGTTCGCCTGCTTTGCCCATGCCCAGGCGGCAAGGAAATTCCAGCGGGCGCCGCCGGAAGTCTTCGGGTTCGGCGTGATGACCTGCACATCGTCCTTGATCAGATCGCTCCAATCCTTGATGCCCTTCGGGTTGCCCTTGCGGACGAGGAAGACGATCGTCGATGTATAGGGGGTCGAATTGTTCGGGAATTTGGTCTTCCAGTCGGCCGGGATCTTGCCCGTGGCCTTTGCGATCGCGTTGATGTCGCCTTCGAGGGCCAGGGTCACCACGTCGGCATCAAGGCCGTCGATGACCGACCGCGCCTGTGCGCCGGAACCACCATGAGAGGCTTGGATCGTCACGGCTTCACCGGTGTCAGCCTTCCACTTCGCAGCAAAGGCGGCGTTGAAATCCTTATACAATTCGCGTGTCGGGTCATAGGACACGTTCAGAAGCGTCTGGTCGGCGAATGCCGGTGCGACACTGCCGATGGCAAAGCTGCCTGCCATGACCGCGGCCGCGACGAGCCGGGTGAACCTTAAAGTCTGCATGGGAACCCTCCGTGGTTATACGCTAAACTCTATCAACTAGGTCGTATAATGAAACGAAGATTGTTCCGGTTCCGGGGACCAACCTTAGAAAGCCATCCCATTTTCAGTGCGAGATTGCGAATGGGACGTGCTGCCAAGTTGGCCGCGGCCAATTAAGGCACCGTGCCACAGTCGTGATTTTTCTGCCACAGTTCGAGCCGGAAAGTGACATTCGTGTGTCGATTTTTAGTCTTGTTTTGCAGCGGTGACGCTTTCGAGTGCCTACATGGCCTTCCGGTCGTTGGGATTCGGCGACCGATGGTGGGGGTGTCCTTGAAACACTGCTTGCCTCTTTCAAACCGTAAAAGGTCTTTCTGATGTCTATTAAAACTATCCTTCTTGGCTCTGTTGCCGCCCTTGCAGCGGTTTCCGGAGCACATGCAGCCGACGCTATCGTCGCCGCCGAGCCGGAGCCCGTAGAATATGTTCGCGTTTGCGACGCCTACGGGACTGGCTACTTCTACATCCCGGGCACCGAAACCTGCCTTCAGATCAGCGGTTACATCCGTACTGAAGTTCGTTTTGGCCAGAACGTCTCGGGTGATTCCGATGTGAACTTCTGGACTCGCGGTCAGGTTACCTTCCAGACCAAGAACGACACCGAGTACGGCACGCTCACGGGCGTTATCACGCTGCGTACCAACGCTGACAACGCCACCGATCAGGAAACCCTGCTCGATGAAGGTTATATCGACATCGCCGGCTTCCGCGCTGGTAAGCTGTACAGCTGGTGGGACGACGATCTGAGCGGCGAGACGGACACGCTCTCGAGCAACGAGACGACCCACAACTCGATCCGTTATCAGTACGAGACCGACAGCTTCGCAGCCGGTGTCTCGGTCGACGAACTTGAAGAAGACTATGTCGAGAAGCCGGGTGAAGGCCCGAACAACTTCGGCGTTGCAGCCCAGGTCTCGTTCAAGAGTGGCGCATTCAGCGGCTACCTGCTTGGTGGTTACGATACGGATAACGAAGAAGGCGCCATCCGCGCTATCGTTTATGCCGATATCGGTCCAGGCACTCTCGGCCTCGCTGGCATCTGGGCCAGTGGCGCTAACTACTACTACGAAGCGTCCGAATGGACGGTCGCAGCCGAGTACAAGATCAAGCTGACCGACAAGTGGGCCGTCACCCCGGCCTTCCAGTACTTCGACAAGATCGATATCGATGCTGACGGCGACTTCAGCGGCGGCAGCGCTTATACGACCGGCGTCACCATCGACTACCGGATTGCTGACAATCTGCGCAGCAAGCTCAGCGTCCAGTATCACGACGAAGAAGACGGCGACGACGAAACCTTCGGTTTCCTCCGTTTCCAGCGCGACTTCTAATAAAAAGGGGCCGGAGCGGCCCCTTGTCCTCGATTTGCCTTCCCCCCGCCATGGCGGGGAGAAGGTCGGAAGCGCGAAGCGAATTTCTCTTCAGACGCGTGAATCCGCGATGAAATCCGAATAGAATTCATCTGTGCTTTTCGCCTTGCGCATGGCCGCCAGGACGCCATCCGACTGAAGCCTGCGGGCGATGGCGGCGAGCACGTTCAGATATTCCCCACGATTGTTTTCCCCGAAGAGCAGCACGAAGGCGATGTCCGTCGCGATATCGTCGATCGCATCGAAGTCCAGCGGCTGGGCGAAGCGGATCAAGAGACCGCGCGGGCTCGTCATGCCGTTGATGGCTGCATGAGGAACAGCGATGCCGTTGCCGATGCCGGTGGAGCCGAGCTTCTCCCGGGATTCGAGCGCTTTCAGCACGCTCTGGCCGTCAATGCCGAAGGCCTTGCCGGCTTTTTCGGAAATCGTCTGCAGCGCGCGCCACTTGGTGGTCACCGACAGGCCAATGAAGGTGTGCTCCGGCCGGATGATATTGGAGAGGTTCATTACATTCTCGATGCTGTTTTCGGCAGGTATCAGTCAGGCTCACGGAGCCGGTAGCCGACGCCGGTCTCTGTGGTGATATAGTGTGGCTGGTCGGGAATCTGCTCGACCTTTTGCCGCAGCTGGCGCACATAGACGCGCAGATACTGCACGTCCGCGGCCGGACCCCATACCTGCTTCAGAAGAAATTGATGTGTCAGCACCTTGCCGGCATGCTGGGCGAGCACGCGCAGGATGTCGTATTCCTTCGGCGACAGCTTGATTTCCCTGCCGTCGACCTTGACGATGCGCTTGACGAGATCGATCGACAGCCCGCCGGTCTGAAAGATCGCCTTCTCACCCTGCTGCTGCAGCCGGTGGCGGAGCGCCACACGGATACGGGCACCGAGTTCGTTGACGCCGAAGGGCTTCGTCACATAGTCGTCGGCACCACTTTCCAGCGCCTTGACGATGCCGGCCTCGTCGGTACGGCTCGAGAGAATGACGACAGGCATGGTGAGCCCGTCTTCGCGCCATTCCTGCAAAAGGTCATGGCCAGATATGTCGGGAAGGCCAAGATCGAGCACGATGAGATCGGGCTGATCATCCTTGACGGACTGGCGGGCGGCACCGGCATTCGGGGCCTCCTGGACTTCGTAGCCTTGTGCGGTGAGGCCGACGCGCAGAAGCTTGCGGATTGGCGGCTCGTCATCGACGACGAGAATCTTGACGGCTGAACCGGTCATTTGAGTTCATCCAATTTTGGAATGTCGTTCGGTTTTGGAAGGCGGATGGTGAAGACGGCGCCGGACCTGTCTGTCCGGTTGCCGGCTGTGATCGTCCCACTCATCGCCTCGATGAAGCCGCGGCATATGGAGAGGCCGAGGCCGGTGCCGGCGCGCACCTGATCGCCCTTGCGCACGCGGTAGAACGTGTCGAAGACACGGTTGAGGTCTGCAGCAGGAATGCCCGGGCCTTGGTCGGAGACCTGTACGACGACATTATCGGCATCCGCCCAACCTTCGATGCGGATGACAGAGCCTTCGGGCGCGTATTTGGCGGCATTGTCGAGAAGGTTGAAGAGGACCTGCTCGAAGAGAACGGGATCGACGCGGACCATGGGCAGGTCGGCAGGGATTGTCATTTCCGTCCTGTGATGATCGAGAATTTTTGCAGCCCGGCGCAACGCGCTGCCTGCGATATCTCCTGCATAGTGCAGCGCATAGTTCGGTTCCATGGCGCCGGACTCGATCTTCGTCATGTCGAGCAGATTGGCGATGAAGCGGTTGAGACGTTCGGATTCATCGACGACCGTCGACAGAAGATCTGTCCGGTCATCCGCCGACATCGAATCGAAGTAATCGCGCAGTGTGCCGGACGCGCCGAGGATCGCCGCAAGTGGCGTCTTGAGATCGTGGGAGATCGACGTCAGCAGAGCAGAGCGCAGGCGGTCCGCTTCGGCCGCAAGCTTGGCCCGATCGACGTCAGCAACGAGTTGCACGCGTTCGATGGCGAGTGCCGCCTGATCGGCAAGCGCATCGAGAAGCCGCTGCTGTTCCGGCGTCAGCAGCGGTCCGTCCCGGCGGTCACTGTCGAGGCCGATGACACCAACGGCCGTTCGACCGGTACGCAATGGTACATAGAGGCGCTTGGCCCCGGGCAGGGTATCAGCGCCGCGACCGGCGGCGTGATTATGTTCCCAGGCCCAGCGGGCGGCGGCAATATCGGCATCGTCGAGCGTATCGTCAGGTGGATAACCGGCCTTGACGGCAATGGAATTATCTTCCGGCAGGAGGAGAACGACGCGCACCTTGAGCATTGAGGCGATCTGGAAGGCAGTCGCCCAGAGGACGTCATCGAGCGTGCCGGTGCCGGCAAGCTTCTTGGAAAAGAGATAGAGGTCTTCCGTCGTGCGCGCTCTTTGCCGGGCCGCGGCCGCCTGCCGCTGGACGGTTGCCGTCAGGTTGGAGGCGATGACGGCGACACCAAGGAAGAAGAAGAGCGCGAGCACGCTTTCCGGATCGCTGATCGTCAACGTATAGCGCGGCGGCAGGAAGAAGAAGTTGAAGGAGAGGGCACTGATGATACAGGTATAGAGCGCCGGTCTGAGGCCATGGATGACGGCCGATGTCAGCACCGCCATCAGGAAGACGAGCGCCAGATTGCGAACGTCGAGCACCTGATCGAGCACCACGCCGGCAACAAGCGCAATGGCGACGTAGAGCGTTGAAAGTGCGTAAGCCCGGAAGTCCAGCGCGGCCGTGCTCGGTGCCGCCTTTACGCCACGCTGCGCGGCCGGATCTTTCTCGTTGCCGGAAATCACATGGACGCTGATATCGCCCGCGCACCGGATCAGCTCGTCGGTGATGGAGGGGCTCCACCACCATTCGCGCCATGTTGGCTTTTTCGGCGCGCCGATGACGATGTGAGTGACGTTGTTCGCGGTGGCGTGACGCACCAGCTCCTCAGTCACCTCGCGGCCGGGAATGGTGATCGCTTCGCCGCCAAGCTGCTCGGCAAGCCGGAGCGTGGCGGCAATCGTATCACGCTGCGTTTCCGAGAGATTGATGGAGCGGTTGGTCTCGATATAGACGGCCGCCCAGGGGGCACGCAGACGCGCAGCCATGCGTGAGGCGTAGCGGACCAGCGAAGCAGAGCGTGGGTGATCGTCGATCGACACCAGCACACGGTCGCCGGCAGCCCAGGGGCCGGAAATAGCATGCGCCTGCATATGGCTCAGCAGCTGGTCATCGACGCGCTGGGCGGTCTTGCGCAGGGCGAGTTCGCGGAGCGCCGTCAGGTTGCCGGGCGTGAAATAATTGGTCAGAGCGCGTTCGGCGGTCTTTGCCACATAGACCTTGCCATCGTGAAGGCGTTTGATGAGGTCGTCGGGTGTGAGGTCGATGATCTCGATGTCGTCAGCCACGTCGATCACGGAGTCTGGCACTGTCTCGCGCACCCGGATGCGGGTGATCTGCGAAACGACGTCGTTCAGGCTCTCCACATGCTGGATGTTCAGCGTCGAATAGACATCGATGCCACGGTCGAGCAATTCCTTGACGTCGAGATAGCGCTTCGGATGGCGACTGCCCTCGGCATTGGTATGGGCAAGTTCGTCGACGAGAACAAGATCGGGCTTGCGGGCGAGAATGGCATCGAGATCCATCTCTTCGAGCGACTGGCCGCGATAGGCGATCTCCACACGCGGGATGATTTCGAAACCGGCAAGCAGCGCCTCGGTCTCTTTGCGGCCATGGGTTTCGACGACGCCGATCACGACGTCGAGGCCATCGGCGATCTTGGCGTGGCCGGAGACCAGCATTTCATAGGTCTTGCCGACGCCGGGTGCCGCGCCCAGGAAGATTTTCAGGCGTCCGCGCGACTCCGCCCGGGCCTTTTCGAGAAGCGCATCGGGCGAGGGCCTGCCGGCCTGGTCGCGGTTGTCGTCTGGCATGCGTTCGGTCTTTCTTCACGAGCAAGCCCCGGCGCGCATTGCAGCGTTCCGGGGCTCTCAACCTTCACTGAGTCATAGAAGCATCAAGGCTCTGGTTCAACGCCAGAACATTGACGGTCGGTTCGCCGAGCAGGCCGAGTTCGCGGCCCGTAACGGCTGCATCGACCAGCGCCTTGACCTTGGCTTCATCAACACCGCGGGCCTTGGCGACGCGCGGTACCTGGAAGTATGCGGCATCGGGCGAAATATGCGGGTCGAGGCCGCTACCCGAAGCGGTGACGAGGTCGACGGGAACCTCGGCATTCGGGTTGCTCGCCTTGGCAGCCTCATAGTCACCCTTCACGCGGTCGATCAGCTTCTGGCTGGTCGGGCCGAGGTTGGAGCCCGAGGACGCCGCTGCATTGTAGCCATCGCCAGCAGCGGACGGACGACCATAGAAATACTTGTCGCTGGTAAAGGCCTGGCCGATCAGCGTGGAACCGATAACCTGCCCGTTCTTTTCAATGAGGCTGCCATTAGCCTGGTAGGGGAAGATGGCCTGTGCGGCACCTGTCATGGCGAGCGGGTAGAGGAGGCCGGTGATGGCCGTGGTGGCAACGATCATGACGATTGCCGGACGAAGTTCTCTAAGCATTGTTTTAACTCCTTAGGCGAGGCCGAGGGATGCGACGACCATGTCGATCGCCTTGATGCCGATGAAGGGGACGATGATGCCGCCGAGACCGTAGATCAGCAGGTTGCGGGAAAGCAGCGCACCGGCGCCGATCGGGCGGTAGCGCACACCCTTCAGGGACAGCGGGATCAGGGCGATGATGATGAGCGCATTGAAGATGATCGCCGACAGGATGGCGCTCTGCGGCGTGGCGAGGCCCATGATGTTGAGTACGCCAAGCTGCGGGTAAAAAGTCAGGAACATCGCCGGGATGATGGCGAAGTACTTGGCGATGTCGTTGGCGATCGAGAAGGTCGTCAGCGCGCCGCGGGTCATCAGGAGCTGTTTGCCGATTTCGACGATCTCGATGAGTTTTGTCGGGTCGCTGTCGAGATCGACCATGTTGCCGGCTTCGCGGGCTGCGACCGTGCCGGTGTTCATGGCCACGCCAACGTCGGCCTGGGCCAGAGCAGGAGCGTCGTTCGTGCCGTCGCCGCACATGGCGACAAGTTTGCCCTTGGCCTGTTCTTCGCGGATCAGCTGCAGCTTGTTTTCAGGCGTTGCCTGGGCGAGGAAGTCGTCGACACCGGCTTCGGCAGCGATGGCGGCGGCTGTCATCGGGTTGTCACCCGTAATCATGACGGTGCGGATGCCCATGCGGCGCAGCTCGTTGAAGCGCTCGCGGATGCCGCCCTTGACGATATCCTTGAGCTGGATGACGCCGAGCAGCTTGCCGTCGCGGGCAACGGCGAGCGGCGTGCCGCCGGCCTTGGCGATCTCGTCCGATATCGACTGCAGTTCACGCACGATTTCGGCTCCGTTCTTCGAGGAAGCATCGCCGTTGACGTAGCTGAGCACAGCATCGACGGCACCCTTGCGGATCGCCGAGCCTTCGAGATCGACACCGCTCATGCGGGTCTGGGCGGTGAAGGGTACGAATGTGGCCTTCAGGCTTGCCATGTCGCGGCCGCGGATCGCGTATTTTTCCTTGGCGAGCACGACGATGGAGCGGCCCTCGGGCGTCTCATCGGCGAGCGAGGCAAGCTGCGCCGCATCGGCGAGATCCTGTTCGGCGACACCGCGTACCGGCCGGAAGCTGGTGGCCTGGCGGTTGCCCAGGGTGATCGTGCCGGTCTTGTCGAGCAACAGCGTGTCGACGTCACCGGCAGCTTCTACGGCGCGGCCGGACATGGCGAGCACGTTGAAGCGGACGAGACGATCCATGCCGGCAATACCGATCGCCGAAAGCAGGGCGCCGATCGTGGTCGGGATCAGCGTGACGAAGAGGGCAACGAGCACGATGATCGGGATCGAGCCGCCGGCATAGGCCGCAAAGCTCGGGATCGTCGCCGTGGCGAGAACGAAGATCAGCGTCATCCCGGCAAGCAGGATGTTGAGCGCGATTTCGTTCGGCGTCTTCTGACGTTCGGCGCCCTCGACGAGCGAGATCATGCGATCGAGGAAGGTCGAACCTGCCGCCGCCGTGATGCGCACGCGGATCCAGTCGGAGAGAACATGCGTGCCGCCGGTTACGGCCGAGCGGTCGCCGCCGGATTCACGGATGACGGGGGCGGATTCGCCGGTGATGGCCGCTTCATTGACGGAGGCAACACCCTCGACGACTTCGCCGTCAGAGGGAATGATATCGCCGGCTTCGACGAGAACGAGATCGCCGACCTTCAGGCTGGTGCCAGGTACCATGCGGTAGCCGGTGCCGTTGTTGGCGGTCAGGAGCTTCGCCTGGGTCTCGGTGCGCGCCTTGCGCAGCGAGTCTGCCTGCGCCTTGCCCCGGCCTTCGGCGACGGCTTCGGCGAAGTTGGCAAAGAGCACCGTGAACCAGAGCCAGAGGTTGATCTGGAAGGAAAAGGCAAGATTGCCGTTGCCTGAAACGAGATCGCGCAGGAACAGGACTGTGGTCAGCGCCGAGACCGTGGCCACGACGAACATGACCGGGTTCTTGGAAAGGGTGCGCGGGTTGAGCTTGGTGAAAGCAGCGCCCACGGCCGGAATGAGGATGCGAGAATCGAGGATGCTCGCGGATTTTGCCTGGCTCATAAGAGACTCCAGCTTTGAAACGAGGATGGCGAACCGGATTGCCGGTCAGCCCTGTAAAATTCTGAGAACGCAGACGACGACGAGCAGGCCTGCCATCATCACCAGGATGATGTCGGAGGCGCGCGGCATCCGCTGGGCTCCACGCCCCGGCAGACCGGGACGTGGATGGAAGGCTTTTCGGAGCCTGTGACGGATAATCATCGGCAAACCTCAGAAGGTCTGGCCGGCGATCATGACCAGGTGCTCGACAACAGGACCGAGGGCCAATGCCGGGAAGAAGGTGAGACCACCGACGATCAGGATCGTGCCGATGAGCAGGCCGACGAAGAGCGGCCCATCCGTCGGGAAGGTACCTGCCGAGGCGGGTACCGTCTTCTTCGTCACCAGCGAACCGGCAATGGCGAGCGCCGGGATGATGACGAGGAAACGGCCCATCAGCATGCCGAGACCAAGCGTGATGTTGTACCAGGGCGTATTGCCCGTCAGGCCGCCGAAAGCCGAGCCGTTGTTGGCCGCAGCCGACGTATAGGCATAGAGGATTTCGGAGAAACCGTGCGGGCCGGCCGTGCCGACCGAAGCGACTGCCGAAGGCAGGACGCTGGCGATCGCGGTGAAGACCAGCATGGCGAGCGGCAGGCAAAGGATGGCAAGAACGGCCATCTTCATTTCCTTCGCCTCGATCTTCTTGCCGAGATATTCCGGCGTGCGGCCGACCATCAGGCCTGCGACGAAGACAGCGACGATGATGAAGAGAACGATGCCGTAGAAACCCGCACCAACGCCGCCGACGATGACTTCGCCGAGCTGCATGTTGATCAGCGGGATCAGGCCGCCGAGCGCGGTGAAGGAGCCATGCATGGCATTGACCGCACCGCAGGAGGCAGCCGTGGTAACGACCGCAAACAGCGAGGACATGGCAACGCCGAAGCGGACTTCCTTGCCTTCCATGTTGCCGCCAGCCAAGCCGAAGGCGTGCATCAGCGGGTTGCCGGCAGCTTCAGCCCAATAGGTGACGCCGACGCCGACCATGAAGAGGACGCCCATCGCCGTCAGGATCGCCCAGCCCTGGCGCTGGTTGCCGACCATGCGGCCGAAAACGTTGGTGAAGGCTGCGCCAATCGCAAAGATCGAGACCATCTGAATGAGGTTTGAGATTGCGTCCGGGTTCTCGAACGGATGGGCCGAGTTGGCGTTGAAGAAGCCGCCCCCATTCGTCCCGAGCATCTTGATGGCGAGCTGCGAGGCAACGGGGCCGAGGGCGATCGTCTGCTTGGCGCCTTCGAGCGTGGTCGCATCGACATAGGGACCAAGCGTCTGCGGTACGCCGAGCCAGACATAGGCGAGCGTCAGCACGATGCAGATCGGCAGCAGGATATAGAGTGTGGCTCTGACCATATCGACCCAGAAATTGCCGATCGCCTTGCCCGAGGCACGCGAGAAGGCGCGGATCAGACCGATGGCGATGGCCATGCCGGTCGCAGCCGACACGAAGTTCTGAACCGTCAGGCCCATCATCTGCGTCAGGTACGACATGGTGCTTTCGCCGCCATAATTCTGCCAGTTGGTATTGGAGACGAAACTGGTGGCGGTGTTGAAGGCGAGTTCCGGCCCGACCGCGGTCATGCCGGCCGGGTTATAGGGCAGTACGTTCTGGAACCGCATCAGGAGGTAGAGAACGATGACGCCCATCAGGTTGAACATCAGCATGGCGAAGGCATAGGAGGTCCAGTGCTGGTCTTCGCGCTCGCTGGTGCCGGCGACGGCGTAAAGCCCTCGTTCGATCGGAACGAGGACCGGTGAAAGGAATGTGCGCTCGCCGCTGAAGACACGCGTCATGTAACCGCCGAGCGGTTTGACGAGCACAAGGACGATCCCGCAGTAAAGCAGGATCTGAAGCCATCCGTTGAGGGTCATGGGAGGAAACTTTCAGTACCCGGCTGCTTCTGGATGAGAAGCGCCGGCGCTTTCAGAAACGTTCTGGGCGGATGAGAGCGTAGGTGAGGTAGACGGTGAGAAACACGGTCACGGCACCGCTCAAGATGTAATCGAGGGTCATCTGTTCTCTCCTGTCAAAGCCTGTCGCAGGCGCGTGTATAGGCAAAGCAAAGTCCGAAGAATACGATTGCAGTGCCGAGTAAAATTATATCCATCATCGATCTTGACTCCGGTTGTTATTCTTGGAGTCAGACAAGACAAAGGGCGCCGGCTCGCAGAGGCGGCACCTTTTATGCTTTCTGGCGTGGAGATGATCTTTGCGATCTCTCGGACATTAATATGCGACCGAAGGGCATAAAGGTTCGAGATTGGGCGAAGGGTATCTATATAAAAATCTTATAAATGCCTTTATGCGGTCGGAGGGGCCAGTGAGAACGCTTCAACAGACAAAAACGCCGTGTCCAACGACACGGCGCAATATCAGATGGCGAAATATCGCAGCGTTCAAGGCTCAACCCTAAACTGGTAGTGGCCTTCGGCGCTGTGGCCGTCCATCGAGAGTACGCGCCAGTTGAGTGTATAAACACCGGGCGCCATGGACGGATCGAGAGGAACCTTGAAGACCGAACCTTCCGGTCCTGAAAGAAACGGCTTGCCGGTCGGCAATGTCAGGCCCTGGGCATCGAGAAGGGTGGCGGTCGAACGAGCGAGATCGACAGGGCCAGTGAACGTGAGCTCCAGATTGGCCGGCACCAGCCTTTCTTCCTGCTGCGGTGGCGGAAGGGATGCTTCCTCGATCGCCGCGGACGCCTCGGTTGCGGCAAAGAGAAGAGATGCGAACAGGCAGAATGACACAATCGATTTCATGACGGTCTTCCTTGTATTGCCGATCCGCATGGTGCCGGAAGCGTCATGCCCCCGCCACGCCATGCCGGCGCATGCCTAATAACGCTGCGGAGGCCGATTTCGATCCCGCGCCCGTGCAACAACCCTAACCGGCTGAAGCAATGCCTGCGGCTCGCGATCCTGATGGATTGCAGCAACAGCCTCATCCACCAGGTTGCGCCAGAATTCGCGGAGCTGCCGCGTGATCTGAGAGTTGGAAACCAAGTTTCGGCCGACATTGTCGTTGTCGTGCTTCATCGCTTTTCTCCTTCCCACTATGTCGTGGTCGTTGAAGATAAATGTAGTCCTCGCCGGGCTTCTCCGGAATCATACGGACGTCTAGGAAGAGCTTATCTTTCGGGTGATAATCATGTGAGCATTTCGTCACATAGCGAGCAAAAGCCTGACAGAGATGATTGAATTGCTGCGGCTTGCAGTCTTATAGTCGCCAGAACGGCGCCCCATGAACCGCGGGAGCCATAGGGAAGGAAACCGATCATGACAAAAGTCCGTGCGCTGGTTCTGGAGCGCCAGCATGAGCTTGCGCTTCGCGATATCGATCTGCCTCTGGAGACAGGTCCGGGGCAGGTGAAGATCAAGATCCATACCGTTGGTGTCTGCGGCTCCGACGTGCATTATTATACGCACGGCAAAATCGGTCCATTTATCGTCAACGAGCCGATGGTGCTCGGCCACGAAGCGGCGGGCACGGTGGTCGAGGTCGGCTCCGGCGTTACTTATCTGAAGGTTGGCGATCGCGTTTGCATGGAGCCTGGCATTCCTGATCCCAATTCCAAGGCAAGCCGGCTCGGCATGTACAATGTCGATCCGGCCGTCACCTTCTGGGCGACGCCGCCGATCCACGGCGTGTTAACCCCCGAGGTCGTGCACCCGGCCAATTATACGTTCAAGCTGCCGGACAATGTCAGCTTCGCCGAAGGCGCAATGGTCGAGCCTTTCGCGGTCGGCATGCAGGCAGCCACCAAGGCGAAGATCGCACCCGGCGACACGGCCGTTGTCCTCGGCGCCGGCCCGATCGGCACCATGGTTGCGATCGCCGCGCTCGCTGGCGGTTGCGCCCGTGCGATCGTTGCTGATCTTGCCCAGCCGAAGCTCGATATAGCTGCGCAGTATCAAGGTGTCATTCCGGTCAACATTCGCGAAAAGAACCTTGCTGAGGAAGTCGGCCGGCTGACTGATGGCTGGGGTGCGGATGTCGTCTTCGAATGCTCAGGTTCACCGAAGGCCTGGGAGACGATCATGTCTCTGCCACGTCCGGGCGGCGCTATCGTCGTCGTCGGCCTGCCGGTCAATCCTGTCGGTTTCGACGTCTCGACGGCTTCGACGAAGGAAATTCGCATCGAGACGGTGTTCCGCTACGCGCATCAGTATGAGCGCTCGATCGCGCTTCTCGGATCGGGGCGTGTCGACCTGAAGCCGCTGATATCAGAGACGTTCACCTTCGAAGATTCGATCAAGGCCTTCGATCGTGCGGTCGAGGCACGTCCTGATGATGTCAAACTGCAGATCGTCATGGACTAGGACCCTTTACGGGTACTTGACCAAATTTCCTCTTGCGAAGCACCAGCGCCGCGCCCGCGATCAGGGCCGCGGCGCCAAGTGCTATCAGCAGATGATGATGCAGTGGCAGGCGGCCGAATATCTGGTGAATTCCGTGGCCGAAGGCATAACCAAGCGCGGTGAAGAGCTGTCCCCAGACGAGCGCCGCCAGGAGGTTGAGCACGAGAAACCTCTGCGTCGAGATGTGTGTCGTGCCGATGACGATCGGGCTGATCGTCCGCAATCCCACCAGAAAGCGGAACGCGAAGATGAACCCGGTCGGATATTTTTCGAGAAGTCGCGTGACGCGTGCAAGCGCCGGTGTCTCCATCACGCGGCGAACGAAGTTCCATTGGGCTGCATAGCGGCCGGCAAAGAACCACATCTGATCTCCGGCGAATGATCCCGCCGAAGCTGCCATCGAGGCGGCCCAATAGGTTAGAAGCTCGCGATGCGCGATGACGCCGCCGAGAAAGGCAGCAGTTTCGCCCTCGAAGGCGGTGCCGAGAAAGATTGCCGGCAGGCCATAATTTTCGATCAGCAGTTCGATATTCAATGACCGGCCTCCGGCTGATTGCGATCTATCAGATCGCCTTCAAATCACCCAGAAGCGTCGGGATCAATTCCGAAACGGTGGGATGGATCGGTACCGACCACTGCAGCACCGGATAGGTCGTCCCGGCATTCATCGCATCGATGATGCCGTGAATCACCTCGTCGCCCTCGATCCCGAGGATCGCCGCACCCAGGATTTCCTTGCTCTCCGCATCCGCGACCACCTTCATGAAGCCCTTGGTTTCGCCGCGCTCATTGGCGCGGCCGACCTTGCTCATCGGGCGGGTCGACACCATGATCTTGCGGCCCGAGGCGCGTGCCTGCTTTTCCGTCATGCCGACGCGACCAAGCGGCGGATCGATATAGAGGGCGTAGGCGAGAATGCGGCTCGACAGTTTCCTGTCGCCACCGTCCAGCAGATTAGCTGCGGCGATCTCGAAGTCATTGTAGGACGTATGGGTGAAGGCACCGTGGCCGTTGCAATCTCCGAGTGCCCATATACCTTCGACATTGGTTGCCAGCCGGTCATCGACGGTAATGAAGCCGTGCTTGTCAGTGGCCACGCCAGCGGCATCGAGACCGAGGTCGTCGGTATTCGGCGTCCGGCCGGTCGCGACGAGCACATGGCTTGCTTCGATTGTTTCCTTGTCGACCGTGACCGTCGCGCCATTGTTGGTTCTGGCGAAGCTAATATCCTTGACGTCTGTATGGATCTTGATGCCCTCGGATCTGAGGATATCGGCGATCGCATCGGAAATATCCTCGTCCTCGCGGGAGGCGAGTTTCGGGCCGCGCTCGATCACCGTTACCTCGGCGCCGAAACGCCGGTACATCTGTGCAAATTCCAGGCCGATATAGCTTCCGCCGATAATGGCAAGATGCTTCGGCAGGCTGTCGAGATGTATGATACCGGTGCTAGTGAGATACTCGATATCGCCAATGCCCGGCATGTCGGGGACGACAGGGCGAGCGCCGACATTGAGGAAGATCTTCGGCGCCGTCAGCGTCTCGCCGTTGACGACGACTTCCTTCGGGCTCGTGAAGCGGGCGTGGCCGTAGATGACGGTCATGGTTTTCATGCCGCTGAACCAACTGCTCAAACCGTTGCGGGCATTCATGATGATTGTTTCTGCTCGACCCCGCACGGTCTTCATGTCGATAGCGATTTCGCCCGGTATCCGCACACCGTAATCGGCGCCGTGCCGCGCCACGTAGGCGGCGCGCGCACTTGCGACCAGCGTCTTTGTCGGCATGCAGCCTGCGTTGACGCAGGTGCCGCCGAGGAACTTGCGTTCGATCAGCGCCACCTTCATACCCTTTTCCGCCATGCGGGCAGCGAGGAATGGGCCGGCCTGGCCGGCGCCGATGAAGATTGCGTCGAAGCTCTTCATCAGACTGCCCACGCGATAATAATGGCACCGATGACGGCCACGGCATCCTCTATCAGGGCTGCCGGCCGATCCTGGCCGAAAGAGGCCGCGAGCTTGCTGCGCACCGCAGCCCCGCCAAGCGTGCCGATGACAGCGCCGATGACGCCGGCGAGAAGGCCTCCGAAGAGCAGGCTGCTGGCCGCGCCGATGACTGCGCCGGAAAGTGCCCCCATAACGATGCGTGCGCCGAATTGGACGGGCACCTTGCGCGAGGGGGTGGTCGGCAGCTGGTCAGTGATGAGCTCGACGACAGCCAGCACCGTGAAAATCCACGGTGTCCACTGGTAGCCCATGAAGGCGAGCGGTGTCTGGGAGACATCGAACCAGCCGAGCGCCGCGCCCCAGGCCACGGCGGCAGGTGCGGTCATGGCGCGAAGACCGGCAATGACGCCGATCAGAAGTGCGAGCAGCAGAAACATATGCAAATCCCCCTTGCACCGTCGGCCTGTCTGCCGCGGTGAGGGGAGGTTTGCACATTGTTATCCAGCTTGCAATTCGCCTCGTGCGCGACTGAATCAGTTGGAGAAGGCTGCAATGCCTGTGATCGCGCGACCGAGAATAAGCGCATGAATGTCATGCGTTCCTTCATAGGTATTGACCACCTCGAGATTGACGAGGTGGCGGGCGACGCCGAATTCGTCGGAAATGCCGTTGCCGCCCAGCATGTCGCGGGCTGCTCGCGCAATCTCCAGCGCCTTGCCGCAGGAATTGCGCTTGAGGATCGATGTCAGTTCGACGGGTGGATGGCCCTCTTCCTTCATGCGGCCGAGACGTAGACATCCCTGGAGCCCGAGCGATATTTCGGTTGCCATATCGGCAAGCTTCTTTTGAATGAGCTGGTTGGCGGCGAGCGGCCGGCCGAATTGCTGGCGGTCCAGCGTATATTGCCGAGCCGTTGCATAGCAGGCTTCGGCCGCGCCCAGCGCACCCCAGGCAATGCCGAAGCGAGCGGAGTTGAGGCAGGTGAACGGTCCCTTGAGACCGCTGACATGGGGCAGCAGGTTCTCTTCCGGTACGAAGACATTGTCCATGACGACTTCGCCTGTGATCGAGGCGCGAAGTCCGACCTTGCCCTGGATCTTTGGAGCCGACAGGCCCTTCGAGCCTTTTTCCAGGATGAATCCGCGAATAAGTCCATCCTCGGTCTTTGCCCAGACGACAAAGACATCGGCAATCGGCGCGTTCGAGATCCAGGTCTTGGAGCCCGTCAGGCTATAACCGCCATCGACCTGCTTTGCCCGTGTCGCCATGGAGCCCGGATCAGAGCCGTGATTGGGCTCGGTCAGGCCGAAACACCCGATCCATTCGCCGGTCGCAAGCTTCGGCAGATATTTCTTCTTCTGCTCTTCGGAACCAAAGGCGTCGATCGGCACCATGACAAGCGAGGACTGTACGCTCATCATCGAACGGTAACCGCTGTCGATCCGCTCTACTTCGCGGGCAATCAGCCCGTAGGCGACGTATCCGAGGCCAGCGCCGCCATATTCCTGATCGATTGTCGGGCCGAGAAGGCCGAGTTGGCCCATCTCCCGGAATATTTCCGGATCGGTCTTTTCGTTGCGAAAGGCTTCAAGAACACGGGGGGCGAGCTTTTCCTGCGCGTAAGCATGGGCGGTGTCCTGCACCATGCGCTCCTCGTCGGTCAGCTGTTCCACGAGCCGAAACGGATCAGCCCAGTCGAAAACCTCGCGCGTATGCCGCATGTCCAGTCTCCTCACCTGTAATCACGCATGCCTGACTTAAGGTCGCATAGACCTGCCTGTTTGCGGCGTCAACAAGGCGACCATCCCGACAAAGATCAGGGCACATCTTTTCAAATGCCGGCTGGTGCGCCAGTTTGCGCGCAATGGATTCGGATGTGAGGAGCAGACATGTCATCGAGCGATCTCTTCGTATCGGCGGAAGGTGCCGAATGGGTAAACCCCGAACCGGGCGTGACTCGCCGTATCATGGCCTATCTGCCCGAGATGATGATGGTGGAGGTCGCTTTCGAGGCGGGCGCCGTGGGTGCGGCTCATTTCCACCCGCATATCCAGGCAAGCTATGTCGCCGAAGGTAGCTTCGAGGTGACGATCGATGGTCGCACCGAAGTCTTGAAACAGGGCGGCAGCTTCATTGTGCCACCCAATCTGGTCCATGGTGTCAAGGCATTGGAAAAGGGGCGCCTCATCGACACCTTTACTCCGCATCGCGCCGAATTCCTGAAGTAGTCACATTTCTGCCTTTGCCTTTCGAGCTGCGGCGGAGCCAATGTAGGGCGGTATGAAACAGGCGTCTTCGCTGCGCACGGCTTCGCGCAGGAAGTCGATGACGGCGCGCACGCGCGGCGCCTGCTTCAGATCCCGATGGCAGGTGATCCAGTAATGCCGCTTGAGATCGATCTCGTCAGGCAGCACGCGCACCAGTTCGGGATAACGGCAGGCAAAGAAATAGGGCAGGATGCCGAGGCCCAGACCGTTTCTGGTGGCCGTCAACTGCGCGAAGATGCTGGAACTCTGGAATTGCGGCTTGATGCGCGGATGCACGTCGCCGAGATAATCTAGCCCCGGTGCGAAGATCATTTCCTCGATATAGCTGATGAAGGGATGGTTCAGCAGGTCGTCACGCGTGGCGATGGGTGCTGCGCGGGCGAGATAGTCGCGCGAGGCGTAGACCTGCAGATGATAGTCCGTCAGCTTTTCCGCAAAGTAGGGGCCACCTTTGGGCTCGTCGAGGACGACCGAGATATCCGCCTCCTTACGGGAAAGCGACATGATCTGCTGGATGGTGACGAGTTCCAGTGCCAGATGCGGATGGCGGGCGGCAAATTGCGGCAGGACGGTCGCAAAGAAGAAATTCGCAAAACCTTCCGGTGCGCTGAGGCGCACGAGGCCGCGCTGGCTGAGCGAGCCATCGGCGAGATCGGCGCGCAGCCGTTCCGTTTCCTGTTCCATCTTCTCGGCGGTTTCTACAAAACGTGTGCCCATGGCAGTCAGCACGTAACCGCGCGGATTGCGCTCAAAGAGCTTGACCTTCAATGCGAATTCCAGCCGATCAATGCGCCGTGAGACGGTCGCATGGCTTGAGCGCAACTGCCGGGCCGCCGTTGAAAGCTGGCCCGTGCGGGCGACGGCTAGAAAAAACTGCAGATCGTCCCAAGTAAACTGCGAAGCATGGCTCATCGGCGTCGCCCATCCGTCTACGTCTTTGGTCTAATGTCGCCCGGCAACGAGAGCGCTGCGACTGTTGGCGGAGCACCATTATGACGGGTTCTGTTCAAAAACGAACAGATACTGTTTGGAATTAGATGTAAACCGCCAGTTGCCTCGTGGAGGAAATTCCGTGATCGTAAGGGTGGAGCGGCCGCTTTGAGGAGAGTGGATCGCCAAATTTGAACAGATTCGCGATCTGGCCAATCTCTGGGAGGAGAGAATATGCGAAAGAATTTCATTGCGTCCATTGCATTTTTGCTTGCAAGCAGCACCGCCGTGTTTGCCCAGAGCGCAGCTATTTCCGATGGTAAGGTCAAGATCGGCATCCTGAACGACCAGTCGGGCGTTTATGCCGACTTTGGCGGCAAATCCTCTGTCGAGGCCGCCAAGATGGCCGTCGAGGACTTTGGCGGCAAGGTGCTGGACATGCCGGTCGAGATCGTCGATGCCGACCACCAGAACAAGCCTGATATCGCCTCCAACATTGCCCGCCAGTGGTATGACACCGAACAGGTCGATGCCATCATGGAACTGACGACCTCTTCGGTTGCGCTCGCAGTCCAGGCGGTCGCCAAGGAAAAGAAGAAGATCGATATCGTCACGGGTGCTGCGACGACTGATCTCACCGGCAAGGCCTGCTCGCCTTATGGCTTCCACTGGGCCTATGACACCCATGCACTTGCCGTCGGTACCGGCGGGGCACTGGTCAAGCAGGGCGGCGACAGCTGGTTCTTCCTGACGGCGGATTACGCTTTCGGCTACTCGCTGGAACAGCAGACCACCGACTATGTAAAGGCAAGCGGTGGCACGGTCGTCGGTTCGGTACGCCATCCCTTGTCGACACAGGACTTCTCATCCTTCCTGCTGCAGGCACAATCATCGGGCGCCAAGGTTATCGGCCTTGCCAATGCCGGCCTCGATACGTCGAATGCCATCAAGCAGGCGGCAGAGTTCGGCATCACCCAAGGCGGCCAGCATCTGGCGGCATTGCTCTTCACGCTCGCCGAAGTTCACGGTCTTGGCCTCGAAGCAGCTCAGGGCCTGACGTTGACGGAAGGCTATTACTGGAACCGCGACGACGACAGCCGCGCATTCGCCAAGAAATTCTTTGCCCGTACTGGCAAGATGCCGAACATGATCCACACCGGCACCTATTCGGCGGTTCTGCAATATCTCAAGGCGATCCAGAAGGCCGGAACGGATGAGACGGAGGCCGTCGCCAAGCAGTTGCACGAAATGCCTGTCGATGACGTCTTCGGCCGTGGCGGCACGGTTGGCCCGAACGGTCGCATGATCCATGACATGTACCTGCTGCAGGTCAAGAAGCCCGCGGAAAGCAAGGAGCCGTGGGATTACTTCAACGTTCTCGCCACCATCCCGGGCAAGGAAGCCTATATCGACCCCGCCAAGAGCGGCTGCGATCTGGTGAAGTGAACGATGGCGGTTTCCGCGATTGAAACTGGAGCCAAGCCGCGGGTGGTACTCTCCGCCCGCGGCCTGCGCCGCGATTTCGGCGGCTTCACGGCCGTCAAGAATGTCGATCTCGATGTGCATGATGCGAGCGTCCATGCACTGATCGGGCCGAACGGTGCCGGCAAGACGACGGTGTTCAACCTGCTCACCAAGTTCCTGCAGCCGACATCAGGCGCCATCACGCTGATGGGGACCGACATCACCAGGACGCCGCCGGACCGGGTGGCGCGCATGGGCCTCGTCCGTTCATTCCAGATCTCTGCCGTCTTCCCGCATCTTTCCGTGCTCGATAATGTCCGGGTCGCCCTGCAGCGGCCGAATAATCTTTCCACGCAGTTCTGGCGACCGCTTTCGGCGCTCGACAGCCTCAATGATCGGGCCGAGCAATTGCTCGCCAGTGTCGGGCTTTCCAAGGAGCGTGATCATATCGCCGCCGACCTCTCCTATGGGCGCAAGCGTGTACTGGAGATTGCGACCACTCTCGCGCTCGATCCGAAAGTGCTGCTTCTCGATGAGCCGATGGCCGGTATGGGGCAGGAGGATGTCAGCGTCGTCTCCGCCATCATTCGCGATGTCGCCCGCGACCGCGCGGTTCTGATGGTCGAGCACAATCTGTCCGTCGTTGCCAATATCTGCCAGCATGTCACCGTGTTGCAGCGCGGCGAGATCCTCGCCGAGGGCGACTACGCAACAGTCAGTCAGGATGAGCGCGTGCGCCAGGCCTATATGGGCACGGAGGAGCATCACTGATGGCGCCGCTTCTGGAAGTTCAGGGGCTGAACGCCTGGTATGGCGAAAGCCATATCCTGCACGGCATCGATATGATGGTCGGCGAGGGCGAGATGATTACCATTCTCGGCCGCAACGGCGTCGGCAAGACGACGACTTTGCGCACCATCACCGGTATTGTGCGCTCCCGGAAGGGAAAGATCAGCTTTGCTGGGACGGATATGATGCAGGTGCCGCTGCATAAGACCGCCCATAAGGGCATCGGCTTCGTACCGGAGGAGCGCGGTATTTTTTCGACGCTGACGGTTTCGGAAAATCTGATGCTGCCGCCGGTCGTAGCGCCCGGCGGCATGACCCTCGATGAAATCTACGAGCTTTTTCCGAACCTTTACGAGCGGCGCACGAGCTCCGGCACCAAGCTCTCGGGCGGCGAGCAGCAGATGCTGGCGATCGCCCGCATTCTGCGCACCGGCGTGCGCCTGCTGCTGCTCGATGAGCCAACCGAGGGGCTGGCGCCTGTTATCGTGCAGCGGATCGGCGAGGTTCTCAGGACGCTGAAGGAGCGCGGCATGACGATCGTGCTCGTCGAGCAGAATTTCCGTTTCGCAAGCCGTATTGCCGATCGCTTCTATCTGATGGATCATGGGCAGATGGTCTCGGAATTCCCGGTCGGCGAACTGCCGCAGCGCATGGATATGCTGCACAAGGTTCTGGGAGTGTGACGCGATGACGATGATCTTCGGCATTCCCTTGCAGGCACTGCTCGGCCAGCTGCTGATCGGCCTGATCAACGGGTCCTTCTATGCGCTTCTGAGCCTTGGTCTTGCGATCATTTTCGGTCTTCTGCGTGTCATCAACTTCGCGCACGGCGCCCAGTACATGCTCGGCGCCTTCGTGGCCTACCTGCTCTTGAACTATCTCGGGATCAGCTACTGGCCGTCGCTGATCCTGGCGCCCGTCATCGTCGGATTGGCCGGTGCTGTCATCGAGCGGCTCTTCCTTCGCCGGCTCTATGATCTCGATCCGCTCTACGGCCTGCTCTTCACCTTCGGTCTGGCGCTCGCAGTCGAAGGCACGTTCCGCTATCTCTACGGCTCATCCGGCCAACCCTATGCGACGCCACCGGCACTGGCCGGGGGCGTGAATCTCGGCTTCATGTTCCTGCCGATCTATCGCGGTTGGGTGGTGGTCGTTTCGCTCGTCGTCTGCATCGGCACCTGGCTGCTGATCGAAAAGACCAAGCTCGGCGCCTATCTGCGCTCGGCGACGGAAAACGCCACGCTCGTGCAGGTCTTCGGCGTCAACGTCCCGGTGCTCCTGACCTTTACCTATGCGCTCGGCGCCGGCCTTGCGGCCTTCGCCGGCGTGCTCGCCGCCCCCATCTACCAGGTCTCGCCGCTGATGGGCTCCAACATGATCATCGTCGTCTTTGCCGTGGTCGTCGTCGGCGGCATGGGGTCGATCATGGGCGCCATCATCACGGGCTATGTGCTTGGCATCGCGGAAGGCCTAACCAAGGTCTTCTATCCGGAGGCCTCCAATATCGTCGTCTTCGTCATCATGGCGATCGTGCTTCTCATCAGGCCCGCGGGCCTCTTCGGCCGGGATGCGTGACATGGCTGACATCACCGAAACCATCCGAACGGAAAAGAGCCGCACTGCTTTATCGGTGCAGACCGCGTTCCTGATCATCGGGCTCCTGCTTCTCTTGCTCGCGCCCTTCTTCTTCTACCCGATCTTCCTGATGAAGCTGCTTTGCTTCGCGCTCTTTGCCTGTGCCTTCAACCTGCTGCTCGGCTACACGGGACTGCTGTCCTTCGGCCATGCCACCTTCTTCGGCGGAGCTGCCTATTTCACCGCCTATACGGTGAAATCCTGGGGCTTTCCGCCCGAGCTCGGCATCCTCGTCGGCGTCGCCGGGGCCGCATTTCTGGGCCTCGTCATGGGTTTCTTTGCGATCCGCCGCCAGGGTATCTATTTCGCCATGATCACGCTGGCGCTGTCGCAGATGTTCTTCTTCTTCTGCTTGCAGGCAAAATTCACTGAAGGTGAGGATGGCATCCAGTCTGTGCCGCGCGGCCACCTCTTCGGCTTCGTCGATCTCAGCAGCTCCACCAACATGTATTATTTCGTGCTGGCGGTGTTCCTGATCGGACTTCTGATCATCTGGCGCTTCATCAATTCGCCCTTCGGCATGATCCTGAAATCGATCCGCGAGAACGAGCAACGGGCAATCTCGCTCGGCTATTCCGTGGCGCGTTACAAACTCGGAGCCTTCGTAATGTCGGCAGCTCTTGCCGGGCTGGCAGGATCGGTCAAGGCTCTGGTCTTTCAGTTTGCGACGCTGACGGATGTCGCTTGGCAGATGTCGGGTGAGGTGATCCTGATGACCCTGCTCGGCGGTATCGGCACGCTGATCGGCCCGGTATTCGGCGCTGGCCTCGTCGTGACGCTGCAGAATTATCTCGCGACGTCGGAATTTCCGGTGACTATCATCACCGGCGTGGTCTTCATGATCTGCGTGCTGATCTTCCGCCGTGGTATTATCGGCGAATTCTACGCCTCGCGGCTCGGGCGTAAACTGGGCTTTGTCTACCGCCGCTGAACGGGCGGACCTCTTTTCCTGCAATGGGAAAAGATGTGCAGCGGCGCCGCAAAATCCCGCCTCCGCTGCCCCGGGGAGGCGGGAGGGCAGCCATTTCGGAGTGCATGATCCATGGATCGCTACGACTATATCATCATCGGGGCAGGCAGTGCCGGCTGCGTGCTCGCAAACCGGCTATCGGCCGACCGCAATACAAGGGTCTTGCTGCTGGAGGCGGGCGGCAACGACAACTACCACTGGATCCATATTCCCGTCGGCTATCTCTATTGCATCAACAATCCGCGCACCGACTGGTGTTTTACGACCGCGCCCGAGGACGGGCTGAACGGGCGGGCGCTGAATTATCCGCGAGGCAAGGTGCTCGGCGGCTGTTCCTCCATCAACGGCATGATCTATATGCGCGGTCAGGCCCGCGACTACGATCTCTGGCGGCAGATGGGCTGCACCGGCTGGGGGTGGGACGACGTGCTGCCCTATTTCCGCAAGTCGGAGGATCACTATAGGGGCGAGGACGACATGCATGGCGCCGGCGGCGAATGGCGCGTGGAAAAGGCGCGCGTGCGCTGGGATGTGCTCGATGCCTTCCAGCAGGCGGCCAAGGAGGCCGGCATTCCCGAAACGGCAGATTTCAATCGCGGCAGCAACGAAGGCTCCGGCTATTTCGACGTCAACCAGCGCGCCGGCATCCGCTGGAACGCGACGAAGGCCTTCCTGCGCCCGGCCATGAAACGCGGCAATCTCACTGTCATGACCAAAGCGCAGGTGCGGCGGCTGCTGGTTGAGGAGGGCTCCGTCACCGGCGTCGAGTTCCAGCATGGCGGCAGGGCGAAGCGGGCCTATGCAGCGAAGGAGACGGTGCTTTCGGCCGGCTCCATCGGCTCGCCACACATTCTGGAGCTGTCAGGCGTCGGCCGCGGTGACGTTCTCCATCAGGCCGGTATCGACGTGCTGACCGAGGTGAAGGGCATCGGGGAGAACCTGCAGGATCATCTGCAGCTTCGGCTTGCCTATAAGGTGACAGGTGTGCCGACACTCAACGAAAAAGCGTCGAAGCTGCTCGGCAAGGCGGCAATAGGCCTCGAATATCTCATGCACCGTTCCGGACCCATGGCGATGGCGCCAAGCCAGCTGGGCATCTTCACGCGGTCTGGCCCTGATAAGGAAACACCCGATCTGCAGTATCATGTGCAGCCTGTATCCCTCGACAAGTTCGGCGATCCCGTCCACTCCTTTCCGGCAATCACGGCGAGTGTCTGCAATCTCCGGCCCGAAAGCCGCGGTTCTGTGCATGTCTCCAGCCCCGATTTTGCCGCTCAGCCCGTCATTGCGCCAAAATACCTCTCGACACAGCGCGATCGCGACATAGCTGTTCGCTCGATAAAGCTGACGCGCCGGATCGTCGCGCAGCCATCCTTCGCCCGCTTTCATCCAGAGGAGTTCAAGCCGGGGCCGAGCTACCGAAACGAGGCGGAACTGGAAAAGGCGGCAGGCGAGATCGGCACGACGATTTTTCATCCGGTCGGCACCTGCCGCATGGGCATCGACAGGGACAGCGTCGTCGATCCGCGGCTAAGATTGCGGGCGCTCGGCAGGCTCCGGATCGCGGATGCCTCGGTGATGCCGGCCATCACTTCGGGCAATACCAATTCGCCGACGATCATGATTGCCGAAAAGGCGGCGGCCATGATCATCGAGGACAACAGATAGGAGAAGAGCATGGCAAGGATCGGATTTATCGGGCTTGGCAACATGGGCGGGCCAATGGCTGCCAATCTCGTCAAAGCCGGCCACGAGGTTCTTGGCTTCGATCTGGCGGCTCCGGTGCTGAAGGCTGCGGAGCAAAGCGGCGTGAAACCGGCCAGCCATGCCAGCCAGGCGGTCAAGGAGGCCGAGATCATCATCACCATGCTGCCGCAGGGCAAGCACGTGCTGACGGCCTGGGCCGACATATTGCAATCGGCGGCGCGGGGTACGCTCGTCATCGATTGCTCGACCATCGATGTCGAAAGCAGCCGCAAGGCGAACGAAATGGCGAAAGCAGCAAGCTGCCTGTCGCTCGACGCACCCGTTTCCGGCGGCACGGGCGGAGCGAGCGCCGGTACCTTGACCTTCATGGCAGGCGGCTCGGAAGAGGCCTTTGCCAAGGCAAAGCCGATCCTAGAGGCTATGGGCAAGAAGATTGTTCATTGCGGTGAGGCAGGCGCCGGACAGGCGGCGAAGATCTGCAACAACATGATCCTCGGCATTTCCATGGTCGGCGTCTGCGAAGCCTTCGTGCTTGCCGAAAAGCTCGGTCTCTCGCATCAGGCGCTCTTCGATGTCGCCTCCACCTCATCCGGCCAATGCTGGTCGATCAACACCTATTGCCCGGTGCCGGGACCGGTGCCGACCTCGCCGGCCAACAATGACTACAAGCCGGGTTTTGCTGCAGCACTGATGCTGAAGGATCTGAGGCTTTCGCAGGAGGCTGCACTCGCGAGCGGTGCGTCCACGCCGCTTGGTGCGGAAGCCGCGCAGCTCTACGCACTCTTCGAGAAGCTCGGCAACGGCGGCAGGGATTTCTCCGCCATTATCGAGATGTTCCGCGAAAAGGCATAAGGCGCCTCTACCGCTCCCAATAGGCGCCGATGCTCATCTTGTGCCGGTCGTGGCCACGTTCGGTCTTGAGGAAATCGCGGATGCGCTTGGCCTCGGATCGTTCACAGCCGGCCCAGACGAAGGTCTCTGCGTCGACATCCGTCAGTGCGCCTTTGATGGCGCTTTCGATGAGACCCATGGTGCCGGCCGGCGCGCCGTTACGATGCATCCAGGTCAGGTCGACAATGCCAGCGGACGGCAGCGACAATTCCTCCGAGGTACCATCGACTTCGAGGAAGATACGCAACTTCGTTCCCGCGGGAACTTCTGCCGCAATGCGCGAGATCGCGGGCAGGGCCGTCTCGTCTCCGGCAAGGATCATCGACGTGGCATCGGGGACACCGCCGCCGCCGGGGCCGAGCGCACCGGCGATATCGCCGGGCTGCGCATTCACCGCCCATTCGGCGCCGGGCATGTTTTCGCCCTCATGCAAGACGAAATCGATATCGATCTGGCCGCGCTCCAGATCGATCCTGCGGAACGTGTAGATACGCACGGTCAGCGCATCCTCATCCTTCGCCCATTCAATGCGGCCATCGGAGCGGAGCCTTGGCCATACGGGCGCACGACCCTTCGGTGGGATCAGCAGGCGGAAGTGCAGCCCGCCGTGCGCGAAATGCCTGGCATCATCACATGCCACAGTCACCCGGCGCATATGCGGGCTGATGTTACGAGCGCCGATCACGCGGATTTCGCGCAGATCCGGCAGGTGGTCGGCTTTCGGTGCGTCCGACCATGTCAGCTCCAGCGTGTCTTCGCCGGCGAACTGAAAGAGATGCTCGGCAAGCACCGAGCGGACATTCTGGAGTGCACGCGCACTTCGGCACGAGAGTTCGATCTCAAGCTTGCGGCCCTCGTGCCGGATATCGGCCTTGCCGGTAATCATTTCCAGCGTGACCAGATCGCCGTCGCGCTTCACGGTGCTGTGCTCGACGAAATGCGAGCAAAGCTCGTCGAGCATTCGGCCTGGATCGACGGCGATTGCGACGCCGGATGCGGTAAAGGGTTCGCCCATCATTGTTTGATGTCCTTTCGCGAAAGCAGCCAGATGAGGTAGGGGCCGCCGATCAGGGCGGTGAAAAGGCCGACCGGCACCTGATAGGGGTAGATGACGACACGCGAGAGCCAGTCGGCCGTCATCAGCACCCCGGCGCCTGAAAGCACGCTCGCAGCAAGCTGATGTGCAGGTCGGTCGAAGCCGGCCAGACGCGCCAGATGCGGGGCGATGAGCCCGGTGAGGCTGAGTGGGCCGACCAGGAATGAAGCGATCGCCGTCATCAGTGCGGCGAGCACGGCCAGAACCAGGCGGCTTGCGCCGACCCGGAGGCCAAGAGATCGACTGGAATTGCCGCCGAGCGGCAACATCGTCAGCCAGCGGCCGAGGAAGGGCAGCGGCGTCACCAGCACGATGAGCGAAATCATTGCCGTCCAGGCTTCAAAAGCACCCGCGCGATTGGTCGAGCCCGAAAGCCAGGTGAGCAGGATGTAACCGCGCATGTCGCCCTGCGCGAGCACCATCGTGACGATTGCCATTGCGAAGGCGCCGATGCCGACACCGGCGAGCAGCATGCGCTCCGGCGAAAACTGCGCGCGAGCGGAAATGGCGATCATCGCGCCGAAAGCCGCGAGCGCGCCAAGCGCCATAGCAAGCAGCATGATGACGGGCGACGGGAAGCCGAACAGGAAGAGCGCGACAGTCAGGCCCGCTCCGGCGCCGCTGCTGATGCCGAGCACTTCCGGACTGGCGATCGGATTGCCGGTGACGCGCTGCATGATGAAGCCGGCGGCGGCGAGCATGCCACCGGCACCGGCCGCAACTAACGTGCGCGGCAGGCGGAAAGGCAGGACGTCAGTGAAGAGCACGCCGGTGGCCATATGCCAGCCATCATCGGACGGACCGAGCGTGAGGAAGAGTGCGAAGAGTAGCAGGATTGCGGCTGACAGCATGGCAAGGGCGGTGATTGGCTTCGACAGCCTCCTGAGCGCCTGTGTTGACTGCGCTGCCACGGCCGAGACGGAATGCACGCGCGGCAGCAGGAACAGCAGCAAGGGACCGCCGAGCAGCGCGGTGGCAGCGCCGGTAGGGGCGAGATCGGTGAAGCCGGGGCCGAGAATTTGCGTCAGGCAATCGGTAAGGAACAGTAAAGCGGCGCCGGTCAGTGGCGCAGCGATCATCAGGCTTCCGGTACTGCGCGCACCCAGGAGCCTGGCGATGGCTGGTGCTGCGAGGCCGAGGAAGCCGATGACGCCGACTTCAGAGGTGACCGAGGCTGCAAGCCAGACAGCGAGCGCGAGGACGGCAAAACGCGCCATATGCAGCGCGAGGCCGAGGCTTCTGGCGCTGCTGTCGTCGAGCGTCAGGATGCGCAGCGGTCGTATCAGGATCAGGGCGGAGACAAAGCCGAGAACGAGGCGGGGTGCGAGCGTGATGACGCCATCCCAGTCCTGCTGGCTCAGCGAGCCAGCACCCCAGATATAGATCGACATGGCATATTCGCCGCGCGCGAGGATGAGGGTCACGCTCAGCGCTGCAGCGATCATGCTGACGATCATGCCGGAGAGCGCCACGGTGACCGGATCGAGCCCGCGTCGGCAACTGAGCGCCAGCACGATCGCGACGGCGCCAAGGCCGCCGCCGAAAGCGACGATCTCTCGCGAAGGGCCGATCAGCAACGGCGAGAAACTAAGCGCTGCCGTCATCGCCAGTTCTGCACCGGAGGCAATGCCGAGTGTGGAGGCATCGGCTATCGGATTGCGCAGCACGCGCTGCAACAACGTTCCGGAAAGTCCGAGCGCAGCACCGGCAACCAGCGCCAGCACAGAGCGGGGGAGGATGCTGTTCCAAAGCAAAACGCTATCGAGGGCGGCCGCCTGAACGGCATTGCCGGGCACCTGCGGGCGTGTCGCGATCAGAAACACGAAGGCAGCGACGCAAAGGGCGGGAAGCACAATCGCCGCAAGCGGAAGACTGTGACCGCGGGCGGGCTGAGCAAGGCTAGCCATTCCATGCATGACCAAGCCCCTCCTGCAAAAGATCGGCGAAGCGCTTGGCAGCAGGCAGCGCGCCGTAGGGGTTGATCGAACCAAGTACGAGCACGCGTTTCTCGCGTACTGCCGGCAACGCATTCCAGAAGGCACTTGTCGACAGCGTGGCGAGCGCATCAACGGGATGCGGCGGGATCATGACGATCCAGGCATCCGGCATGGAGGCCAGCGTCTCGATGCCGACAGGGGCCGCAGCCGAGTAGCTGGTCGCGCCTTGCCAGGCGTTGATCAGACCGACGCGCTTCAACACCTCGCCGAACATGCTGTCGGAACCGAAGACGCGAAAATGCCTGGCATCGCCGAGATTGATCGGAAGGACAGGCCGGCCGTCGCCCGCCGCAAATGTAGCCTTGTAGCGGTCCAGCCTTCCGGCAAGCTCTTCTATGAGCTTTCTCGCAGCATCGAGCTCTAGCCGATCGCCGATGGCGATTGTTGCCTGTTCTGCGAGCATGTAAGGGCTCTCGCCAGGCTTATAGATCGCGTGGCTTTCGACGGGTGCGATCGGCTGCATACGGGCATCCGCCCAGGCGTAGAAGTTCGAATTGAAAATCAGGTCCGGTCGGGCAAACCGCAGTACTTCGAGGTTTGGCGTGCCCCGCAGGCCGAGATCGGCGACATCATCTGGCACCGCGGGTATGACCGCCACCTCGCGGAACTGGCGAAGTTCTGTTCCGGCAACAACATTGGCGCCGATTGCCAGCAGGGTTTCGAGCAAGGCCCAATCGAGGGTCGCGACACGGATGCTATCGGCCGCCCGCAGTAAAGCCGGGGCCGACAGCGTGGCCGCCGCACCGGCGAGAAGCTGCCTGCGGGAGAAAAATGCCATGGCCTACAACAGATAACTGACCGGCTCGTTTCGAACCGGGTGCGAGAAAACGCCCATGCCGACGCCGAAGATCGACTGCAGCATGTCGGCCTGCATGATATCGGCTGGCGTGCCTTCGGCGGTGATGCGGCCACGGTTGAGCGCGATGATCGCATCGCAGTAGCGCGCCGCGAGGTTGATGTCGTGCAGCACTATGACGACGGTTAGCCCGCGCTCATGGCTGAGTTCTTGCACCAGCGACAACACGCTGGCCTGATGCGCAAGATCGAGCGCCGACGTCGGTTCGTCGAGCAGCAGGCAGCGGGCGTTCTGGGCAAGCATCATGGCGATCCAGGCGCGCTGGCGCTCGCCGCCAGACATGCTCGCGACGAGACGATCGGCAAAATCCTCAAGCTCAGTGCGGACGATTGCTTCTTCGACCATGTCGCGATCGGTGGCACTGAAGCGGCCGAGCGTACCATGCCAGGGGAAGCGGCCGAGCGCCACCAGTTCCCGTAGTCATGCCATCGGTTGCTGGCGTGAACTGAGGCATATAGGCGACATGGCGGGCGAACGCGCGACTGCCCCAGTCGGCGGCCGCCTTCCCGTCGAAAGAGATGGACCCGCTCTTCGGGGCGATCTGCCGGGCAATGATCTTCAGAAGGGTGCTTTTGCCGGAGCCGTTTGGGCCGACGAGGCCATAGATACGGCCAGCCTCAAGTGTCAGATCGATACCGTCAAGTATCGGCCTGTTGCCTATCGCGTAATCGATCCCGGCAAGGTTCAGGAAGGGCGTGGACACGAGGAAACTCCGGCTTTGCTGCAAGGGTTCGGGAGGACTATGTCCTCCCGTTCATGCAGCTTCCTGAAAAACTAAACTCGATTTGTCAACTTACCATTTCTTGCTAAGCTTAAAAGTGACCGTGCGTGCGTCACCGTAACCGCAGACCGTCAGGCCCTGGCAGCTCGACACATACTCCTTGTCGAAGAGATTGGCGACGTTGAGCGACGCCGCCCAATTTTCCTTTTCGTAGCGGATGGCCGCGTCGAACACGGTCGCTGCCGGTACCTTCTCGGTGTTGGCCTCGTCAGCCCAGGACCAGCCCTGATGCCGAACGCCGGCGCCGAAGCTCACCCCTTCCAGCGCGCCCGTCGTGACGAGATAGTCGATCCAGAGCGAAGCCTTGACTTTCGGCGTGATGTAGGGGGATTTACCGACGAGAAGCGGGTTGGCTTCGTTTTCAAGCACTTCCATGTCGGTATAGTCGAGCCCGGCAGTGACCTTCCAGTTGTCGTTGACGTTGACCTTGCTTTCGAGTTCGAAGCCGCGCGAACGCACCTTGCCGAGCTGACTCTGTTCGAAGGTGACCGGGTTCGTCACGGCATTGTTGCGCTTGTCGATCTGGAACACCGAGGCCGTAATCACGCCGTCGAAGAAAGTCGGCTCATACTTGACACCGCCTTCGATCTGATAGCCTTCCTCAGGCTTGAGCGGGCCGGAAATGCCGGTGCCGATCAACGGGTTGAAGAAGCTTGCGACACTGACATAGGGGGTCAGGCCATTGTCGAACTCGTAGGCGAGGCCGGCACGGCCGCTGGCTGCGCCATCATCGAAGCTGTAGCTCGTCCCGATCGCGGCATCGGAGTCGATATCGACATGGTCATAACGGCCATTCAATGTCAGCAGCCAGCCATCACCGAAATGGATCTGGTCCTGAGCGTAAATACCGATCTGCTTCATGGTGACGATGCCATCGGCGTAAACGAAATTGGCTCCTTGCGGCGTGCCGTAGACCGGATCGGTTGCGCTGATCGGGTTAGAGCCGCAGCAAGCCTGCCAATTGTCCAACCGGTAATATTTGTAGTCGATGCCGGCGAGCAGGTTATGCGTTGCGCCGCCGAACTCGGCCTCGCCCTCGATGCGATTGTCGATACCGACGGAATCGACGCCGGAACGGCCTTCGAAGCCGATACGAGCCAGATCGTAATCCGGTGCTGTCGGAACGCCGCCGACATAGCCGTTGAGGTATGGGCCCTGCTCATGCTTGTCGAGCCGGCCATAACGGAAGTTCGAGGTGAATTTCACGCCGCTGTCGAATTCGTGCTCGAATTCATAGCCGATCATTTTCTGGACATAACTGCCGTCGTCGATATCGGGCTCGCCGTAGAAGGCGTCGCGCGGAATCTTGCCGAAGGGCGCGTCTACGACCGTGCCGACATATGGGAAGAAACCGTTGCCGGTATGGACCTGATCGAGGCCGGCGAGATAACCCCAGACGGTAAAGCTCGTCGTATCGTCAGGTGCGATCTTCAGCTGCGGCATGATGAAGCCGCGGAAATCATGAGAGAAATCCGAGTAGTTGTCGCCGCCGGAGACCTTGCCGGTGATACGGTAGGTCATCGTATCGCTGGAGCCAACCTTGTCGGATATGTCGAAACCGGTGAAGGCGTTGCCGTTACTGTTGATACCGATATCGGTGTAATAAAGCGGCTCGTCGAGTGGGCGCTTGCGGACGAGATTGATGATGCCGCCCGGATTGGCGCCACCGTAGAGAACCGAGGCCGGCCCCTTCAGAACCTCGACGCGCTCCAGCATGAACGGATCGATCTGGAAACCACCGAAGCCGTAGCTGAAGAGGTTCAGGTTGTCGAAGAAGACGCCGGTCTGGGTCGCGTTGAAGCCGCGGATATAGAACCAGTCCGTATCGGGATCGTTGCCGAAGGGCTGGGTCGTGACGCCGGGCGTATAAAGCAGGGCCTCGTCGATCTTGTTGGTGATGCCGTGATCGTCCATTTCCTGCTTGCCGATAACGGAGACCGACTGCGGGATCTCGTTCAGCGGCGTATCGCTTTTGGAGCCTGTGGAAGAGGTTTTTGCAACATAGCCTTTGACGGGGCTGGTGGCGGTTTCATCGCCGGCGCCCTGGATGACGATCGGCGCCAACTGCGTGGGATTGGCATCCTGGGCAACGGCGGAAGAGATCGCCATGATGCCGGTGACAGCCGTTCCTGCCAATAGATATGTCCTGAAGGTGAGCCCTTTGGTCTGCGCTCGCATAGATTACCCCACTCGTGCCGCGGCTTTTCCTGCCGCGCAATGGCCTTGAATAAGTCGAGTGTTTAACTCAAATTTAATTGGGCGGATTGTCCTGATCGGGTGGAAATTGAACGTTCTTGGGCAATATTCCGCCCGGCGCGCAAAAGCTCAGGCGCGTTGCACCTACGCAATCTGCGCCTTTTTCCAGTTCGCCGGCGTGGTTCCCAGATTCTTGCGGAAGACACGGGTGAAATGGGCTTGGTCAGCAAAGCCCGTTTCGACGGCGATGGTCGTCAGAGGATACTCGCTGCGCACGAGCAGATGTTTTGCGCGCTCGAGGCGGAGATTGGTCTGATATTGATGCGGTGCCACACCGGTCGATGCCTTGAAGGCGTGGCTGAAATGCGATTGCGACAGGCCGGTGACAGATGCCAGTTCCTCAAGCCGGATGTTGCGCAGGCAGTTTTCCTCGATGAAATCGGTGGCACGGCGCAATTGCCAGCCGGCAAGCTTGCTGCGCTTGCGCGGCTGCACCTTGGTAAGCTTCAGTACATCGATGATGAGGGAGAGCGACAGGCCGTCGCCATAGAGATCATGCAGCGGCTGCGGATTGACGCATTCAGCAGCAATCAACTGGGCGAGCGACAACAGCCGCTCGTCGGAAAACAGGAGCTGGGCATTGGCGAGGCGCTGCGGATCGAGATCATCGCCGAGCCTTCGGCCGATGGTCTCGACATCGAAATGGATATCGAGATGGCGCAGGGAATGCACATCCACCAGATCTGCCCAGACTTCCATATCGGCCGGCACATAGGAGATCGGCCGCTTTTCGGTGTCCTGGACCGTGCCATGGGCACGCGGCGAGAGTTTTACCCGCGAATTGCCCGGCCCGCGCTTCTCAAGGAGGATGAAAAGCCGCGGGTCGCGCGATACGTAGTAGCCGCCGGAATGGGGATCGCAGTCGACATCCCAGACATCCGCCACGATGCCGTTCCACACCCGGCGATTGACGCCTTTGGTGACGGAAAAGCCATGAATCCTGTTTTGCATGCGCGGTTGAAACGTCATTTCCACTTCTGTCTCCGGCTGGACGCCGAAATAAACCTTCGTAATAAACTCAAGTTTAATACAGGAGGCGGAGTGGGATGACAATCATCCAGTTCATGCGGGTAGAAATGCCGGTATCAGACGACGGAGAAGGTCAACCTTGCGCTGTCGCCGAAGCGGATGTCGATCTCGCCGGGTTCGGTGAGTTCGACGGCGCCACTGAGCGTGCCGGTGGTGACAAGCGCGCCCGATTTCAGCGAATCTTCCGGGCGCAGCGGGTCGTTGGCGTAATCGACCAGCCAGGTCACGACGTCGCCCTTCGGATGTTTGGCTAGGCCGTCATAGATCGTCTTGCTGCCTTGGGTGACCTTCAGCGGTGTGCTTGCGGCGGTATCGATGAAACTCTTTGCGACGGAGGGGCCGAGCACATAGCCGCTATTGCCGAGGCGATCTGCGAGGAAGAGAAGGAAGGAGACAGCACCGCTTTCCCTGACCGCGCTGACCAGCAGTTCGGCGCCGAGATAGGCGGTGGAGATCGCCTCCAGCACTTCGGCACGGCTGTAGGGGGTGCCCTTGCGGTAGGGCAGATCCCTGCCGAAGCGAACGGCAATTTCGGTTTCGAACTTCAGGCCCGGATACCAGGCAATGGTCGCGCCGGAGACGGCTTCGGCATAGGGATGGAGAGGTGCTGTAACCGGCTGGCCCTCGGGCGAGGACGTGACCTTCCAGGCGTTGCTCGCGATCCCTTCTTCAGCCTTCAGGGCATTCTGGGTTTCCATCGCCTGGTTCAGATCAGCCGGCAATGAAAAAGCGCTCGTCGGCTCCTGCTTTGCGGCCTGGCGCAAGCCGCGGAGTTTGGTGGCGAGTGCGCGCGGGTCGAATGAATCAGTCATGCTGTTTCCTCCATCAAATCGAGAGGTGCCACAGTAGCGGCGCAGCCGACGTGGACAAGGCTAGTCTTGGAAAGACTGTTATTCCATCGCGGCGTACCAGCGATCCCGGTAGGCGGGAAGGCCTGGAATTGCCTGGGGCGAGAAGTGTTTTTCCACCCCTGATACCGGCTTGATGCCGGCAAGCAGGGCAGCGCCCTGACTGGTGCCGGTCGAGCCCGGCAGCGCCATCGTATCACGGCCGGTGATTGCGGCAATCAGCGACAGATAGGTCTCGTTCAATGCGAAAGGGCCTTCGACGATGATTGGGCCTTTGGCGCCGATCAGCCCGAGGCAGGCCTCCGTCATCAATGCGAGATAGAGGCAGGCAGCGGCATATTGTTCGTCGCGGCTCGCATCTTCCACGTTGATCCAGCGGCTGACTTTGCCCGGAAAGGGGCCCGAGCCGGGTGCCACGTTCGGCAGCAGCATGATGCCCCTTTCGACGACATCCGCGATAGCAGCTTTTGCCTCAGCATCGCCAAGCTTGCCGATCTCGGCCGACAGGATTTCGAATTCGCGACCGCCCATGAAACGGGAGGAGGGCACGGCGCGGCCATAGGCATCGACATTGGCGAGCGCATCGCGCTTGGCGTCGAGATGGGCGAGATCCCCGCCGACGCCGAAATTGATGACCCAGGTCCCGGTCGAGACGACGGCAAAGGGCGCCTCGCGGCCGACGAGATGCGGCAGCAGTGACGCGTTGGAATCATGGATGCCGCAGTAGACCGGCACCGAGAGACCGATTTCTTCGGCAATGTCCGGCAGAACGGGACCGAGTGGATCAAAGGCCGAATGGATCGGCGCCATCCGGTCGCGAATGGCAAGCGCATCGACCAGCGAAGAGTAGGCACCGGTCTTCGGGTTCCAGAGGTCCGTGTGGCAGCCGAGCGAGGTTGCCTCGTTTGCCGCCACGCCGGTCAATCGTGCCGACCAATATTGCGCATAGGTGAGGATGGTTGCGACCTTGGCAAACTCTTCGGCAAAAGCCGTTTTCTGGTAATGGAGTTGTGCGCCGATATTCAGGCCCATTGAAAGACGGGGCGAGAAGGTTTCGGAGAAGGGCGGCCGCAACGCGTCATAGGCGTCCCGGATCTCCTGTGGATATTCATGCTCATAATCGATGACGGGCATCACAAGCTTGCCGTCCGCGCCGAGCAGGGCGGCGGCCGCGCCGTGCGTGGTGATCGAGATCGCATCGAAACCCGGCTCGCTCGCAAAGGCTTTCAGCGAGGCGAGAGCGAAGCTCCAGAGTGCTTCAATATCATAATGCGGATAGAGGCCGTCGCGGATGACCGTATTCGGCTGCTTGCGGACGGCGATTTCTGCGCCCGTCGTGCTGTCGAGAACGACGACCTTGGCGTTTGTCTTGCCGATATCGAGAACGGCGATGCGGCGGTAATCGCTCATGGCATATGAAAAACAGTAACGAGGTCGCTCTGTACGGGCGAATTGTCGGGATTGGACGCCATGATATCAGCCATATGCGCCCACCATTTCTTCATGACGGGATGGTCCGGCAGGCTTGCCATCGTGTGATCCTGCGGCCGGGTCAGCACGCCGAAAAGCGTGTTGGTCTCGCGGTCGAGATGGATCGAATAGTCGCTGGCGCCGGACTGATGCAGCAGATCGACAAGTTCCGGCCAAATCTCGTCATGCCGCTTCCTGTATTCGGCCTCCATGCCGGGATTGAGCTTCATCTTGAAGGCGTGTTTTTCCAGGGTCATTTGGCGCTCATGGCTTTGATGCGGCGGGCGATGATCGGGATCGCGATGGTGATGATCAGGAGCAGGCCGATGAAGATCGACATCACGATGCCGGGTACGTTCAGGAGCCCCAGACCGAAAGTGACGAGGCCCATAACGAAGGCAGCGATAACGACGCCGCCGATCGTGCCGGAACCGCCGAGGATCGAGATGCCGCCGAGCACGACCATGGTGACGACTTCCAGCTCCCATCCTTGAGCGATCGACGGGCGCGTCGAGCCGAGGCGCGAGGTGAGGCAAACGGCGGCGATGCCGCTCATCACACCGGTCAGCAGGAAGAGGATGAATTTTACGCGCTCGACCGGAATGCCGGAGAAGCGGGCGGCAAAATCATTGTTGCCGATCGTGTAGACTTGCCGGCCGAAATTCGTGGCATGCAGCAGGATGGCGAAAAGGATCGCCAGTACGATGAACAGCACGAATTCAAAAGAGAAAACCCAGACGACGTAACCCTGGCCGAAATAGGCGAAATCAGCCGGATATTTTCCATAAGCCTGGTCGCCGAGCACGATGTAGGAAATGCCTCGGAAGAGGCTCATCGTGCCGATGGTGACGACGATCGACGGCAGTTTCAGCACGGAAACGAGCACACCGTTGAAGATGCCGCAGAGAAGACCGGTGCCGATGCCGATCAGCACGAGGCCCGGTGTGCCGACGCCGGCCTGCGCCGCAGCACCCATGGCCGTGGAAGCAAGCGCGATGATCGCGGCAACCGACAGGTCGATTTCACCTGCGATGACGAGCAGCGCCATTGCAAAGGCGATCATCGCCTTTTCGGTGAAGTTGAAGGTCGCGTCAGAGAGGTTCCAGGCATCGAGAAAATAGGGCGAAGCCACGGAATTGAAGATGAAGATCAGGACGGCCACACCGAAGAGCAGCACTTCCCAGCTTGACATGACACGCTTGAAGGGTGTGCCGAGGCGATCGGGAATGACGCGCTTTTCGGGTGTTGACGAAACGGCGCTCATGCTGCGACCTCCGCTGCTGCGCGATCCCGCAGGATGATGCGGCCGCGATTGCGCTCGCGCCTTGCATTGAAGACGACGGCGAGAATGATGACGGTTCCTGAGATCGCCATCTGCGTGAAAGGCGAAATGCCGATGACGGGCAGGGCGTTCTTGATGACACCGAGGAAGAGCGCGCCGAGCACCGTGCCGGCAACCGAGCCGACACCGCCGGCAATCGAAATGCCGCCGATGACGCAGGCCGCGACGCTGTCGAGTTCGAAACCGTTGGCGATATCAACATAGGCGACCGCATAACGGGAAACCCAGAGATAGCTGGAAAGACCGGCGAGCGCGCCCGAGAGCACAAAGGCCAGGAATTTCGTCTTGCCCGTATCGATACCGGCATAAATGGCGGCGGTCGGATTGCCGCCGGTTGCATAGGCCGAACGGCCGAACGGGCTGTAGCGCAGGAGCATGTACATCAGCGCGACGATGATGATGGCGACCCAGCTCAGCACAGGCAAGCCGAGGATCGGCGTGCGAGGAACGGCAAGGAAGGTCGGCGTCATCTGATGCGCGTTCACCCAGGCGCCGCCCGAGAGCACGAAGGCCATGCCGCGATAGATGGTGAGGGTGCCGAGGGTAACGACAATCGGCGGTATTTCGAGCCGCCAGACGAGGAAACCGTTGATCGAGCCGAGGGTTGCGCCGATCACGACTGCCGCAAGGATGAGAACGATGAGCGGCAGTCCGGGAAAGGCGGCGTTCATCATCGCGATCGCCATGCCGGTAAAGGCGAGGTTGGCTGCGACCGAAAGGTCGATCGATTTCGTCAGGATCACCGTCATCTGGGCAAGCGCCAGGATGATGAGGATTGCCGTATCGTTGAAGATGCCGGCGAGATTATCCGGTGTGGCGAAATCGGCTGCGCGCGTCGAGAACACGGCAATCATCACCACGATGATGGCGAAGAGCAGGGTTTCGCGTTTTCTGATCAGTCTCATCATGCCCGTCACCTCATGCATTTCCGGTCGCCGCGCGCACCAGCGCTTCCGGCGAAAGCTGATCGCGTTCGAAGAATCCCGCCGACAGGCCTTCCTTCATGACGAGCACACGGTCCGACATGCCGATGATCTCGGGCAGTTCGGAAGAGATCATGATGATGGAGAGACCTTCTGCCGCAAGCTCGCTGATGAAGCCATGAACGGCAGCCTTCGAACCGATATCGATGCCCTTGGTCGGCTCATCGAGAATGATGACCTTCGGCATGGTGGCAAGCCATTTGCCGATGACGACCTTCTGCTGGTTGCCGCCCGAAAGTGTGCCGACCGGTACGGAAAGGGCAGCAGCGCGCAGGTCCAGCCGCTCGGCATATTTGCGGGCGAGCGCGAATTCCTCCGCGGCCTGCAGGAAGCCCTTGCGTGAGGTGCGCGTCAACGACGGCAGCGTCATGTTCTGATAGATCGGCATCGGCAGGGCCAGGCCGTGTCGGCCGCGCTCTTCCGGCACGTAGACGATGCCGGCGCGGATGGCGTCATGCGGCGAGTTGATCGAAATTGAACGGCCTTCAAGTGTCAAACTGCCCGAGAGCGGCTTGGTGATGCCGAAGAGCGACTGGGCCAGCTCCGAACGCCCGGCGCCGATCAGCCCGTAGATACCGAGGATTTCGCCCTTGCGCAGCGTCAGGGAAATGTCACGGAATTCGGTGCGATGGCTGTATTTCTCGACTTCGAGGACCGGGCCGCCGATCGCCACATCGATTTTCGGGAACGCGTTCTCGACGTCACGGCCGACCATCATGCGGACGATTTCGTCCTGCGGTGTTTCCTTGAGCTTTCCGTGGCCGACGGCACGGCCGTCGCGGAAGACGACGTAATTGTCGGCGATCTCGTAGAGCTCGTCGAACTTGTGGCTGATGAAAAGGATTGCCTTGCCGCTTGCCTTCAACCCCTCGACGATGCGGAAGAGATCGTCGATTTCCTTGCGCGACAGCGCAGCCGTTGGCTCGTCCATGATGACGATCCGGGCCTCGATCGACAAAGCGCGAGCGATCGCCACGAGATGGCGCTGCGCAATCGAGAGGTCCTTCAGCCGGATCGTTGGATCGATATTGCTTTCAAGTGAGGTCAGCAGCGCCCGTGAGCGGCTATTCATCTCGCTCCAGTCGATCGTACGCCAGCGGGTGCGCGGCGCGTGGCCGAGGAAGATATTTTCGGCGACCGATAGCTCGTCGAAGAGCACGGTCTCCTGGTGGATGGCAGTTACACCTGCATCGATCGCGGCCTGTGCCGTTGCAAAATGCACTGAGTTGCCGTCGACAATGATCTCGCCCTCATTGGGGCGATAGATGCCGGTCAGGATCTTGACGAGCGTCGACTTGCCGGCGCCATTTTCGCCGATAAGTGCCGTCACCTTGCCGGGATAAAGCGCGATGCTGACATTATCGAGCGCCTTCACGCCCGGAAAGATCTGCGAGATGCCGCGCATTTCCAGAATGGCGGATGCGTCATCGGTTTTTTGATCCGCGACGGGGTGTTGAAGGGCAGGGGACATCAGCAAGCTTACCACCATCGAAAGAGAAGCCCGGCGGCAGAGCCGCCGGGTGTCCGTTCATGATCTCTGAAATCAGAAGACCTTGGAGAACTGGTCGATGTTCGAGGCATTGTAGACGAAGGGGTCGGCCATAGCGGCTTCGCCATTGTCGCCGATCTTGATCTTGCCCATGCGGCCGGCTTCGATTTCGCTGCCCGGCTTGCCATCAGCATCACCCTTTGCAAGGTGATAGGCGATCTGCGTTGCAGAGTAGCCGAGATCGATCGGGTTCCAGATGGCGAATTCCTTCGTGGCACCCGACTTGATCGCGCCAGCCATTTCAGAGGGCAGGCCGAGACCGGTGACGTAGACCTTGCCGACCAGACCCTTGTCTTCGACAACCTTGGAGGCCGCGAGAACGCCGACCGTCGTCGGAGCGACGATGACCTTGACGTTCGGGTTGGACTTCAGGAGGCCTTCGGCCTCACGATAGGACTTGTCCGAGAGGTCGTCGCCGTAGACGGTGGTGACGAGGTTCAGGCCCGGGAAGTCCTTGAGCTGCTTCTTCATCTGGTCGATCCAGATGTTCTGGTTGGTCGAGGTCGTCGTTGCCGACAGGATGGCGAAGTCACCCTTGCCGCCGTCAAGATGATCCTTGGCGAGCGTCAGGCACATCTTGCCGATCAGCTCGTTCGAAGACGGGTTGAGCTGCAGGATGCGGCCTTCCGGAGCAACGCCGGAGTCCCAGGAAATAACCTTGATACCGCGCTGGGTAGCCTTCTTCAGCGCCGGAACGACGGCGTCGGGGTCATTCGCCGAGATCGCGATGGCATCGACGCCCTGAGCGATCAGCGAGTTGATCACTTCGATCTGGCCTTCGGCCGTCGTGCTCGTCGGGCCGGTGTAGATGACTTCCACGCCGCCGAGTTCCTTGGCTGCTTCCTGGGCACCCTTGTTGGCGGCGTCGAAGAAGCCGTTGCCGAGCGACTTTACGACGAGGCCGATCTTGATGTCCTTGGCGCTTGCGGCGCCAGCCATCATGGCGACGGCCACACCGATTGCAAGTGTCTTTGCAAGTTTCATGTCATGTCCTCCCACTAAGATTTAGACTTCCACACCTCGCCGACGCCTCATGCGACCGACGAGGAATCCTCCTTCACAGCCTGGGCCACCGCGCTTGCCACGACGAGTCGGACGCCGGCATTCTCGATCATGCGAGCCGCTTCTTCCGAGATGCCGTCGTCGGTGATGACCACAGATACGCGGTCGAGCGGGCAAAGAATGAGGCTCGACCGGCGATTGAATTTGCTTGAATCGACCATGACGATGAGTTCATCGGCCTGGTGCATCAGTTTCTGCTCGCTCTGGATGATGAGGGCATCCGCCTCCATGATGCCGAGCGGGCCGACGCCCTGGGCGCCAATGAACATGCGCCGCGCATAAAAATTGCGGATCGCATCATTGTCGAAGGGCGACAGGATCAGGCTCTGCTCGCGATAGATCGCGCCGCCCGGCACTGTCACACTGTTCTTGGAATGCTTCACCAGATGTTCGGCAATGGCGAAGGAATTGGTCATGACCTGCATGCGATGGCCGGCCATGTAATGCACCATCTGGAAGGTCGTGGTGCCGCCATTGATGATGATGGCGTCGCCCGCTTCACAGAGATCGACGGCTGCACGCGCGATTGAGCGCTTTTTATCGATGTTGACCGATTCTGAAACCCTGAACGGGCGTCCTGCAAGATTTCCAAGCTGCGGCGGGTGCACAGCCTCCGCGCCGCCACGAACGCGCCGGATCTTACCCTGCACGTGAAGAGCCGCAATGTCGCGCCTGATCGTCGCTTCAGAAGCGTCCGTCAGCTCGGAAATGTCCTGAATCGTAACGACGGACTTTTCCTGGACAGCGCTTAAGATAATACGATGGCGTTCGCGTTCGTGCATCGGGCTCCTCCTCTTGTCATATTTATTTCGTATCCGTTAAAGCCTGTCAATCAGAAACGATCATAAATTTTCATATTGCGATGCAGCATAATCGAATTTGATCGTTTTCGATTGACAAGCGCCATTTTGATGCGCGATACCGTGAGCGAAAGGGCGTGCTTATCGCGGCGCCCGCAGGCCTATACACAAGCCTATATGGGAGGATGACATGGCGGCAAAGGTTCGACTACTCGAGAACCGGTGGGATGATGCTTATGCGGCGGGCCTCGATGAGCCCGGCAAGCTTCTCTATCGCTCGAATCTGCTCGGCGCCGACAAGCGCATCACCAATTATGGTGGCGGCAACACGTCGGCCAAGGTCATGGAAACCGACCCGCTAAGCGGCGGCAAGGTTCAGGTTCTCTGGGTCAAGGGCTCGGGCGGTGATGTCGGCACGATCAAGCTCGACGGTTTCGCGACACTTTATCAGGACAAGCTGGAATCGCTGAAAGGCATCTACAAGGGCGTCGAAGACGAAGACCGCATGGTCGGCTTCCTGCCGCATTGCACTTTCAACCTCAATGCCCGCGCCGCTTCGATCGACACGCCGCTGCATGGTTTCGTGCCCTTTACGCATGTCGACCACATGCATCCGGACGCGATCATCGCCATCGCCGCCTCCAAAAACTCCAAGGAACTGACCAAGCAGATCTTCGGTGACGCGATCGGCTGGCTACCGTGGCGCCGCCCGGGCTTCCAACTCGGCCTCGACCTTGAAGCGTTTGTCAAGGCGAACCCCACCGCTAAGGGTGTCGTGCTCGAGAGCCACGGCCTCTTCACCTGGGCAAACGATGCCAAGGCTTGCTACGAACTGACGCTCGATATCATCAACAAGGCAATCGAATGGTTCGCCGGCCAGACCGAAGGCAAGACGATCTTCGGCGGTGCCGTCGTGCAGAGCCTGCCGGTAGCGGAGCGCCGCGCGATTGCCGCCCGCCTGATGCCGGAAATCCGCGGCCGTATCGGCAAGCAGGAGCGAAAGCTCGGGCACTTCGATGATCAGGACGCCGTACTTGAGTTCGTCAATTCGAAGGACCTGCGCCCGCTTGGTGCGCTCGGCACCAGCTGCCCTGACCACTTCCTGCGCACCAAGATCCGCCCGCTGATCGTCGATCTCGATCCGGCAAGGCCTGATGTCGATGCCATCATCGCCGGCCTCGACAAGGCGCTTGAAGATTATCGCGCCGATTACGCGCGCTACTACAATGCCTGCAAGCACGCCAATTCGCCTGCCATGCGTGACGCCAATCCGGTCATCTTCCTGGTGCCGGGCGTCGGCATGCTGTCCTTTGCCCGGGACAAGGCGACGGCTCGTATCGCCAGCGAATTCTATGTCAACGCAATCAACGTGATGCGCGGTTCCTCGACGGTGTCAGAATATCAGGGCCTGCCGGAGCAGGAAGCCTTCGATATCGAATACTGGCTGCTTGAAGAAGCCAAGCTGCAGCGCATGCCGAAGCCGAAGAGCCTGGCAGGCAAGGTCGCCTTCGTGACCGGCGGCGCCGGCGGTATCGGCCGCGCCACGGCTGCGCGCCTCGTCGGCGAGGGCGCCTGCGTGGTGCTTGCCGATATCGATCAGGCCGCCCTTGAATCGACCGAAGCCGAATTCGTGAAGAAGTACGGCGCGGATGCGGTGCGCACTCTGAAGCTCGACGTTACCAAGGAAGACGGAGTCATCTCTTCCTTCGCCGAATCCTGCGTCGAGTTCGGCGGCATCGATATCCTCGTTTCGAATGCCGGCATCGCGTCTTCGGCGCCGATCGAGACGACAGAGCTTTCGACGTGGAATCGCAATATCGACATTCTGGCGACCGGCTATTTCCTCGTTTCGCGAGAGGCTTTCCGTCTCTTCCGTCGTCAGGCGCTTGGCGGCAACGTCGTCTTCATTGCATCGAAGAATGGTCTTGCCGCTTCGCCGAATGCGGCGGCCTATTGCACGGCAAAGGCTGCCGAAATCCACCTTGCCCGTTGCCTGGCGCTCGAAGGCGCAGAGGCCGGCATCCGCGTCAACACAGTCAATCCGGATGCTGTGCTCCGCGGCTCGAAGATCTGGAGCGGCGAATGGCGTGAACAGCGCGCGGCTTCTTCGAAGATCGAAGTGGACGATCTTGAGGAACATTACCGCAAGCGTTCCATGCTGAAGCTCAACGTCTTCCCGGAAGACATCGCCGAAGCCGTCTACTTCCTGGCATCCGATCTTTCGGCCAAGTCGACCGGCAATATCATCAACGTCGATGCCGGCAATGTTCAAAGCTTCACGCGCTGATAGCGAGCGGCGGGCGTTGCCCGCCGCAACAAAATCTCTGGGAGGAAGACATGGCTGAATTCAGGATTGCGCCGGATCTGGTCGCAACGGAAAACGACAAGCGCGCTGGCGCGCTGAAGGCTGACTACGAAGCGCTTGGCGCCACACTCGCCCGTCGCGGCGTTGATATCGAGGCGATCACCCGCAAGGTTTCGGAATTCACCGTGGCCGTGCCCTCCTGGGGCGTGGGCACCGGAGGCACGCGCTTTGCACGATTCCCGGGCACCGGCGAGCCGCGCGGTATCTTCGACAAGCTCGACGATTGCGCCGTCATCAACCAGCTGACGCAGGCAACGCCGACCGTTTCCCTGCATATTCCCTGGGACAAGACCGATGTGAAGGAGCTGAAGGCGAAGGGCGATGCGCTCGGCCTCGGTTTCGACGCGATGAACTCCAACACCTTCTCGGATGCGCCCGGCCAGAAGCTGACCTATAAATATGGTTCGCTCAGCCACACGGATGCGGCGACCCGGCAACAGGCGATCGAACATAACATCGAATGCATCGAGATCGGCAAGGCGATCGGCTCCAAGGCGCTCACCGTCTGGATCGGCGACGGTTCCAACTTTCCCGGCCAGAGCAACTTCACCAAGGCGTTTGAGCGTTATCTCGCCTCGATGGCTGATATTTACAAGGCGCTGCCGGACGATTGGCGGCTCTTTTCCGAACACAAGATGTACGAGCCAGCCTTCTACTCGACGATCGTGCAGGATTGGGGCACCAACTATCTGATTGCCCAGACGCTCGGTCCCAAGGCCCATTGCCTTGTCGACCTCGGTCATCACGCACCGAACACCAATATCGAAATGATCGTCGCCCGCCTTATCCAGTTCGGCAAGCTCGGCGGCTTCCATTTCAACGACTCGAAATATGGTGACGACGATCTCGATGCTGGTTCGATCGAGCCCTATCGCCTGTTCCTCGTTTTCAACGAGCTCGTCGATGCCGAACAGCGCGGCGTCAACGATTTCCATCCAGCCCATATGATCGACCAGTCGCATAATGTGACGGATCCGATCGAAAGCCTGATCAACAGCGCCAACGAAATCCGCCGTGCCTATGCGCAGGCCCTGATCGTTGATCGCAAGGCGCTCGAAGGTTATCAGCAGGACAATGACGCGCTGATGGCGTCGGAAACGCTGAAGCGCGCCTACCGCGCCGATGTCGAGCCGATTTTGGCCGAAGCGCGCCGCCGTGCGGGCGGGGCGATCGACCCAATCGCTGCCTACCGCACCAGCGGCTACCGCAAAAAGGTAGCCGCTGAGCGTCCCGCCTCCGTCTCCGGCGGCGGTGGTATCATCTGATCGGTTGGAAGCCGTCGATCACGGCTTCCACTGTCCCGCGACCTGCCGGGTGGCGACGTTCAGCCGGTTCCAGACATTGATATTGGCAATTGCGATGACGAGGGCCGCAAGGCTCTTGCCATCGTAATGGCGCGTGCATTCCTCCCAGACCTCATCCGGCACCGGATCGGCTCGGTCGCTGAGGCGGGTGACGGCTTCGGCCAGTGCCAGCGCGGCGCGTTCGGCGTCGCTGTAGTAGGGGGCTTCGCGCCAGCCGGCCACGGCAAACAGCCGCTCGTCAGTCTCGCCGTGCTTGCGGGCAATGCGCCAATGTCCATCGATGCAGACGCTGCAGCCGTTGATCTGGCTGGCGCGCAGATAGATGATCTCTAGAAATCCCGGCGCAAGGCCGACCGTAACCGGCAGTTTGCCGAGGGCATTCAGTGCCTGCATGGCGTCGGGGATGACGAGGGCTGGATTTCCCATTCTCTCTTGCATGTTCAGTCTCCTGATGACGTGTTCCGTTTGACGCAGAGCCGGGCAGTTGCCGGTTTCGTTCGTCATGGATTTGACGGACCAGGGGCAGAGAGTGTGACGAGGGCAGCGTAAAAAGATGAGAAGCGAATTGGTGAGCATTTGCAACGTCAGGAATGAACGGCCGTCGTCAAGGCCGTTTCGCCAGCAGCCCACAGGCTCTCAAACGCCGTGAATTTCCGATCCCGGGCTCCTGCGCCGGCGACAACGATATCAGGCTCAGAGGTGGTTGGGGGCGTGGATCTAGCGGCCTCGTACCTGTGGCTGTCCGCAATCGCTATCGGGTGCGGACTTTGTATCGCAAGGCGACGGCGCCGTTGTCTTTCGTCTCGGCCGAAATGAGCGAGAGTTGTGTCTTGCCCGCCAATCCTCCTTCGAAGGTGACGATAGGCTGGCCGCCGCTACCGTCGAGAGCCGGGGCGACAAGCAGATAGAGTTCGTCGATAAGATCAGCGGCAAAGAAGGCTCCGTTGATCGCGGCTCCGCCTTCGAGCAGAAGTTTGCGGATGCCGAGTTCCTTCTCCAGCACATCGAGCGCTGCGGGCAGGTCGATATCTACTGATGGCGAAACGATGTAGGAGATGCCGTCGGCAGCGAGTTCTGCTAGATGGGTGTCCGGCACGGTATTGCCGAGGATGACAACGATATGGTCGCCTTCAATATCTGCTCGCGTGAAATGCAGCTTGCCCGACGTGTCGAGTGCGATCGCGTAGTTGTTTGCCTTGCGATCGGCAAAATTGTTCGGCCGTTCGACCGAGCCGGCAGATTGTGGCGGATGCGGCCCTCCCTTCGCCATTTCGGCCATGGTCACGCGCCCGACAAGCCAGGCGTCGCCCTGCAGTTCTTCATGGATCTGCTGATAGAGCGCCGACCATTCCTTGCGTCCGCCATCGGGGCTTTCGGTCCATTTGCTCGGATGCAGGCCACCGTCGAGCGACGACATCATCAGGCAGACGATTTCCGGCTTCATGGGAATTCCTTTCGGCTGTGCGGCAGGCACTCAGAACTTGATCGAAAGGTGGCCGCTGTCAGCAATGACAACGGTCGCATCGGCATAATGTTCGATCTCCGGATAACCTTTCAGCGAATGCTTGTGACCGGCGGCCGTGATGACCATGACATCGGCGCCGGCTGCCGCTCCTGCCTTTACACCGGCTTCGACGTCTTCAAAGACCAGGCATTCATGCGTTGCAAAGCCGAGCTTCTCTGCGCCGAGGATATAGCATTGCGGGTCGGGCTTGCCGACGGTCACGTCTTCCGCCGTCACGATCGCCTGCGGCATCGGGAGGCCGGCTGCCTCGAGCCGTCGCTCAGCAAGGCGACGCGGTGAAGAGGTGACGATCGTCCACCGGTTTGGCGGCAGCGAAGCCAAAAAATCGGCGGCACCCGGCAGCGCGATGACGCCTTCGACATCCTGGATTTCCTCTTCGGTGATCTGCGCAGCTTCTGCTTCTGCATCAACGCCGGGAAGGTTCAGTCGCCGGATCGTGTCGATACCTCGTGATCCGTGCATAATCGGCAGGAATTTTTCTACATCCAGCCCGTGCCGCTCCGCCCAGCGTCCCCAGACGCGCTCTGCTGACGCCGTCGAGCTCAGGATCGTGCCATCCATGTCGAACAGGAAGGCGGCATATTGTCTGGAACTATCAAATCGGGAGGACATCGGGAAACACCATAGGGAGGGATATACGCGCCATCAGCCAATGAAAAATGCGGCAGGTCAAGTCGCCAGTAGAATTTCATGGGCTTGATGTGATGCCGCTCCTGTCACATCGTCCCGCTTCCGTTCGTCATGGTCTTTGATGCAACAGGACAAGGAATGGATCGATGGACGAGAAAAGATGGCTGGCCGAGGAATTCGAGGCGAACCGTGGGCATCTGCGGGCCGTCGCCTTCCGCATGCTCGGCTCCCGGGCGGAGGCGGAGGATGCAGTGCAAGAGGCATGGCTGCGCCTGACAAGATCGGACAGAGGCAGTATCGATAATCTCGGCGGCTGGTTGACGACAGTCGTCGCGCGCATTTGTCTCGACATGTTGCGCTCGCGCAAGACGCGCCATGAAGAGCCGCTCGACCTGCCGGCGCATGGCGCGATTGTCGATATTGCCAGCAATCCTGAACGGGAGGCAGCCTTTGCCGATTCCGTCGGCATCGCCTTGCTCGTGGTCCTGCAAACCCTTTCGCCGGCCGAACGCGTCGCCTTCGTGCTGCACGACATGTTCGATCTCCCGTTCGAAGAAATTGCCGCAGTCATCGGGCGAAGTGCTGCCGCCACCCGGCAGCTTGCCAGCCGCGCCCGGCGCCGGGTGCAAGGGCAACCGGAAACGCCTGATGTCGACCTTACGCGCAAGCGGAGCATTGCCGAGGCTTTCCTCATCGCCTCGCGCAACGGCGATCTGGCCGGGCTGATTGCAGTGCTCACGCCGGATGCGGTCTTCCGGCCGGATGCGACTGCGATCCAGCTCGGGGATGTCACTCCGCTTCACGGCGCTCAAGCCGTCGCCGAAAACTTCAAGGGACGGGCGACGTCAGCGAAAGCTGCACTTGTCGATGGCGAAATCGGTCTTGTTGTTTTCATCCACGGGCAGTTGCGCGTTGTGCTGGCGCTGGGCTTCGAGGGCGACAGGATCTCGACGGTCGATGCGATTGCCGATCCGGATCATCTGCGCGATATCGGCTATTCGATCTTCGAAGGCTGACGATCACATCGCTAAGTCTTTCCCACAAGGGGGCGAAGGCCGGTCGCCGGTCCCGAAAGCAGATCGAAAGAGGGCGATTCCGTCCATATAAAAAATCGCCAATATCAAGCGGTTCGCGTTCTTTCTTGATTTCTGTCAAGGCGAGGATTGTCGAATGCGGCTACTTATTCGGCGCGGAACGGATCGAATCTGCCCCGTCGTTATCATGCCTTTCCGGGTTTTCGCCCATCAAGATTTTTCACCTGTGGTTTGTGCTCCGGAGGAAACGTAGTGCTCATACGAGAGACCTTCCTGGCATGCTGTCTTTTCGTCCTGGGAGCAAACATGGCCCCTGCCCAGGAAGCCAAGGCCTATCCGGATGACATGGCCGAGCGCGTTCAAGCCTGTACCCCGTGCCACGGTGTGGAAGGGAAGGGCACGAACGACCCCTATTTCCCGCGACTTGCGGGTAAGCCTGCAGGATATCTCCATAACCAGCTGGAAGCCTTCAAATCGGGCAGGCGCAAGTACCCGCCGATGAACTATCTGCTCGCCTATTTGACGGACGACTACCTGCGGCAGTTTGCCGAGTATTTCGCCGACCAGCGGCCGGCTCTGCCCGAAAAGTCTCCACCTGACGTCAGTCAGGCGGTGCTCGATCACGGGCATGCGCTCGTCACGCAGGGCGACCTCGACCGCTCGATTCCGGCCTGCGTCAGCTGTCATGGCGGTGCCCTGACGGGGCAGTCACCCGGAATCCCCGGACTTCTCGGATTGCGGGCAAGCTATATCAGCGCACAGCTCGGCGGATGGCGCTATGGTACGCGAACGGCAATCGCGCCTGACTGCATGCAGCTTGTGGCCGGGCACCTTACGGAAGACGATGTGCGTGCCGTCGCCGCCTATCTCGCCAATCAGCCTCAGCCCGCAGATCCCGCGCCGTCTCCTGCCGGATCCTATTCTCTGCCTTTTGCATGTGGCAGCCAGCCGGAGGGCAATAAGCCATGAGCGCGCATCTGAGAATTTTGCCCGCCCTTGCCCTGGTGGCGTTTGTTGCGGCTCTTTCCCCGGTTGCAGCGCAGTCCCCGCAGGACGCTTCCTCCGATGTGGTCAAAAAGGGAGAATATCTCGCGCGCGCCGGAGACTGCGTTGCTTGCCATACGGCGCCCGACGGAAAGCTCTTTTCAGGCGGGCGAGCCATGCCGACGCCTTTCGGCACGCTTTATACATCGAACATCACGCCGGATGAGACGGGTATCGGCCGATGGTCTGCCGACGACTTCTACAACACGATGCATCATGGCCGTTATCCGGACGGGGGCCTGCTTTATCCCGCGATGCCGTTTGCCTCCTATACCAAGGTCACCCGCGAAGACAGTGACGCGATCTTTGCCTATCTGAAGACGATCACGCCGGTGCATCAACCGAACCGTCCGCATGAGCTCGACTTTCCCTATAACAACCGCTCTCTCATTCTCGGGTGGCGGACGCTGTTCTTCAAGGAAGGCGAGTTCACGCCGGATGCCAAACAGTCAGAGGAATGGAACCGGGGGGCCTATCTGGTCGAAGGGCTCGGACATTGCGGCATGTGCCATACGCCGATCAACGCGCTTGGCGGAAGCCGTGAATCGGAAGCCTTCCAGGGCGGACTGATTCCGATGCAGGACTGGTATGCGCCATCGCTGACCTCCAACAAGGAGGCCGGGCTTGGCGACTGGTCGATCGAGGAGATCTCCGATCTCCTGCAGAAAGGTATCTCGACGCGGGGCGCTGTCTATGGCCCGATGGCGGAGGTGGTCTTCAATAGTCTCCAGTACATGACGGACGAAGACATCCGCGCCATGGCCGTCTACCTGAAGAGCATCGCGCAGGACCAACCCACACCGCCTCGCTCCTCCGTCAGGACGGAAGAGGCGAGTCTTCTGATCAGTCTCGGCAAATCAGTCTATGACAAGCAGTGCGCCAGCTGTCATGGCGCCCAGGGCGAAGGCCGGCCGCCGCATTATCCGCTGCTCGCCGGCAATCAGTCGATCCAGATGGAATCGGCAGTCAACGGCATCCGCATGGTGCTCAATGGCGGCTATCCGCCTGCGACCGAAAAGAACCCCATGCCGCACGGCATGCCGCCCTTTGCGGTAACACTTTCGGACGACGAGGTGGCGGCCGTCGTCTCCTACATCCGGACCGCATGGGGTAATCGTGGCACGCCGGTCACTGCCGCCGAGGCGAACAAACTTCGTTCTGCTCCACTTCAATGAGGACGCCATGATCAATTCGGAAGATCCAGCAGACGCTCCTGACAACGCCTTGGTCGAACAGATCGTCGCCGAGGGACCACGCGGCGCCCTTGCCGTAGCGGGGATAGCGACCGCGATCGTCGTCCTCATGTGGATACTTTTCTATCTGCTCGTGTTCGTGCCCAGGAGCGGCTGATGACCGATATGCATAATCAGGCAGCGGCAGTCTCGGAGCGTGTCGAACGGCGCTGGGCGACAGTTGCAGTCCTCATCATCGTCTTTCTGGCGGGAATGGCAGCTTTCGCAGGCATTCACAATGCAACGATGCCGCAGACGACCGTCGAGACCATCGATCCCACGACGATCCATCTCGCAGGCGAATTCATCGAGTCCAATCTCGGGAGTGCAGTCGAGCCTGACGGCTCGGTGACGGTCCGGGCGATCGGCCAGCAATATTCCTTCTCTCCGCCCTGTATCGTCGTGCCGGCCGCGACGCCGATCACTTTCCGCGCCACCAGCGCCGACGTCGTGCACGGCTTCCTCATTCAGGGCACCAACATCAATACGATGCTCGTACCGGGTTACGTGTCGATCCAGAAGGCAAGCTTTGCAGCCCCCGGTGACCACCTGATGCCCTGCCAGGAGTTCTGCAGTGTCGGTCATGAGGGCATGTGGGCAAGGGTGAAGGTCGTGGACAAGCAACAGTTCCTCTCGGAAATGGCGGACAAGAGGAGGCTTTCCTGTGCTCCATAATCGCAGATTGATCCTTGCGCATTTCTGGCTCGCCTTTGCGGTTTTCGGATTGGCTCTGTTGCTCGGCGCCTGGCAGATGTATGTCCGCAGCCCGTTGTCTCCGTGGGTCAACAATCCGGAATGGTATTATCGCTCGCTGACGGCGCATGGCACTGTCATGGGTTATGTATTCCCGACCCTTGTGGCGATGGCCTTCGGTTATGCGATCAGCGAGTCTTCCCTGAAGCAGAACCTGGTTGGTGTGCGCTGGGCATGGGCAGGGTTCTGGCTGATTGCTGTCGGCTCCGTCGTCGCGATGATTCCGGTAGCCCTGGGCATGGCTTCCGTTCTTTATACATTCTATCCGCCGCTGATCGGCAATCCATTCTACTATATCGGCGTCGTGATGGTCGTCGTCGGTTCCTGGATTTGGGTGGCATTGATGTCCGTCAATCTGGGCATCTGGAAAAAGGCCAATCCGGGTGCTCCCGTCCCGCTGGCGATGTTTGCCAATGTCGCAGGCTCCTATCTTTGGGGCTGGACTGCGGTCGGTGCGGCGCTCGAACTTCTGCTGCAGATCATTCCCGTAGCGTTGGGCTTCAAGTCGACGATCGATGCAGGTCTTGCCCGCGTGTTTTTCTCGTGGACACTGCACGCCATCGTCTACTTCTGGCTGATGCCAACCTATATCGCCTATTACACGATCGTGCCGCGGTCGATCGGCGGGCGGATCTACAGCGATACGATGGCGCGGATTTCCTTCATCCTGTTCCTGGTCGTCGCAATGCCGATCGGCATCCACCACGCGTTTGCCGATCCGCAGGTCGGCGCAGGCTTCAAGTTCATCCACTCTGCTTTTACCGCGCTCGTTGCGCTTCCGACACTCTTGACCGTCTTTACCATCTGCGCGTCGATAGAGATCGCCGCCCGCGCGCGCGGCGGCCGTGGCATGTTCGGCTGGCTGAAGGTCCTGCCGTGGCGCAACCCCATGATGCTGGCTGTGACATTCTCCTTCATCATGCTCGGTTTCGGCGGGGCGGGCGGGCTCATCAACATGAGCTACCAGCTCGACGCGTCGATCCACAATACGCAGTGGATAACAGGGCACTTCCATCTCATCTTCGGCGGCGCCATCGTCATCATGTATTTTGCGATCGCCTATGATCTCTGGCCCCATTTGACCGGTCGACAGATCGTCAGCCTCGGGCTCGTCAGGCTGCAGCTCTGGCTCTGGTTCATCGGGATGATCGTGACGACATTTCCCTGGCACTATGTCGGCATTCTCGGCATGCCACGTCGAATGTCTTTCTTCGACTATACCGATCCGGCGCTCGCCAACGAGGCCCTATCGGTCGTGTTCTCCGTCTTCGGCGGGTTCATTCTCGTCGCGGCGGGAATTCTCTTCATTGCCATTCTGGTCCGCACGCAATATTCGGCGCGGCAAGAGCCCGAGGAATATCGCTTCGCGGTCGCTGTCCATCCGCCGACCAGGGTGCCTGCTGCGCTCAACAGCTACGGCCTCTGGGTCGCCCTGATGATCGGGCTGACCATCACGAATTACGGGTATCCAATCCTTCAGCTCGCCGTGCGTGACGATACATCTGTGCCCGCAGTCTATGTGGGAGAACGATGATGGCTCGCGAAAAGATGATCAGCTTCCGCAATCGCTGGACGGTCACGAGCGTGACCGTCACCGCGGGCATCTTTGTCGTAGCAGCAGGTTTGGGCTTTGTGCTGCTGCCGCGCCTGGAGGCAGGAGGTCAGGTAGCGGGCATCTGGGATTCCATCTGCCGGGCCGCGGGATTGCCGCGGCCGGGAACGCCTTCCGAAACGATCACGCCGGATTACAAGACATCCCTGGTCAAGATCGCGACGGCGGTGCCGAGAAGACGGGACGAAGAGGCGATCGGGCGGGGCGCTACACTGGCCCAGCAATGCGCGATCTGTCACGGCCCCACGGGCGTCAGTCGTGCCGACTCTCCCAACCTTGCGGGACAATACGCAAGCGTCGTCTACAAGCAGCTTCGTGACTTCAAGGACGGTGTGCGTGTCAACGCCGTCATGAGCCCATTTGCCGTGAAGCTGACCGAGCAGGACATGCAGGATCTGGCGGCCTATTATTCCTACCTGCCGCGCCTTCCAGGCTTTCATCCGTCAGGCAGCAATCCTGTGCCGCGGATCGTCGCGAGCGGCGCGCCGACGCGCGGCATTGCGCCTTGCGGTTCTTGCCATGGAAGCATCGAGAACAAGCTCGGCAGCCCCTGGCTCGAGGGTCAGTCGGAACTGTATCTGAAGACCCAGCTTCTGGCCTTTATATCCGGCTCACGGCAGAACGACATCAGCAGCCAGATGCGCAATGTCGCTCGCGCTATGACGCCGGAGGAAATCGACCAGGCAGCCCAATACTATGCCAATAAGGAGCCACTGGCGGCCGAATGACCCGTCCGAATAGTGCTTAATGGCTGCGCCAGCCCATCAACTTTTCGATGCGCTCGGCGGAACTGCGTACCTGTGCGGTATAGTGGCTTTCGTCAGAAAAGGCTTTCTGCTCCGGCAGCACGATGGAAATGGTGGCGACGCATTGACCTTCACGATCGCAGATCGGCGAGGCGATGCAGGCAACCGCATAATCGGATTCGCCCGCCTGGATCGAGAGGCGCGATTCAAAGGCTTTTCCGGCGGATTCCGATAGTGTTGCGGGATCGATCTCTGCGCGGCCCGTCGGCGAGGAGCGGGCACAGCGCTTGAAGAGCTCGACCCGCTCGTCTTCCTGCAGATGCCCGACCAACAGACGGCCAGATGCAGTCCAATTGAGCGGTACACGAGTACCGACGCGGGAGGCGACCTGGAAATGACTGGGGCCATCGGCCATGGCCAGAACCAGCATGAAATCGCCGTCACGGCCGCAGACCTGAACGGTTTCGCCGGCCTGGCGGCAAAGGTCATGCATCTCATGCGTCGCGACACTCATGAAATCGAGCGACCGCGCATAGGCGAGGCCGTAATGGTAGAGCCGCGAGCCGAGCCAGATCGACCCGTCGGACTGCCGCGTCAGCATATTCTTTTCGACCAGATCGTCGACGATGACATAGACGGTAGAAAGCGGTGCCTTTACTGCCTTGGCGATGGCGTAGACGCCGGCCGGCGATCCCGTCTCGTAGAGATGGTCGATCACCTGCAGCGCGCGATCGATGCCGCTGACGCGTGCACGGCGCGCGCCCTTGGCGCCGGTCCCTTCGGCCGGGTCTTCATCTTCGGAGTGGATTGCGGGGGATGTCTTTCCGTCCAATTCAACATACCTCTGATATCATGCGAACCTGTTACATTACTATGGCATAGCCGTCCGCGAAGCAAATCGCAAAATTTCTGGATATGAAATCTTCGGTGGCTGCCGCAGACGGGCATCGGGTGCCGTCATGGGACGTGCTGTAATTGCAGGCGACAGATCCATCTGCGGGCGCCCGATCACGCATCGGCGGTGCCGCAGACGGAACAACAAGCCGCAGTTTGAGTTTTCGTCCCATCAGCGATACCGGCTGATCGGATGTCGGCCAAGTCTCCTGCCAGACATCGCGGTCAGCAGTGGCAAGCCGACGCCCCTTTTGCGGCTTGCCGGAGCCACCGCCGGTGGGCGTTGTCAGAGGATGGCGCCCCCGGCGGCGAGCGTCTCAAGGTCGCGGGATGAATTATTGGGAATCGATATAGATGTGAGCAATCACGACATCGCAAGGGCTGCCGCCTGATAGCGGCAGCCCGTCTGGGAACAGGGCTTATCCCCAGTGCCGATCGGGCCTTGTGGGGCCAGTGGTCAGGTCAGCCGAAGCAGGGCATCGCCGGCAGATTGGCGCGGCTGGCAAAGGACCCGATCATTTCGCTCACCGTGGAGGGACGCGGCTCGCGTTTGTGTGCGGCCGTCTCAAGGAGTTGCTTGAAATCTTCAAGCTTCACGCCGTCGGCGCGGAGCACCATGGCGATCAGCGGGTCGCGAAGGGCTTCGGAAATGGTCAAATCTTCTCTGGTCTTTCTCATGGTACGGTCCTCCTTTCGTGGGCGGTCGCCCGTGTTCCACTCCCGTTGCCAAGTGCTCCTGGCATTGACTTCTGCGAAGAGTGGTGTTACCGGTAAGTAACAATGCATTTGTTACCGATCGGTCACATCGATGTCAAGGACTTCGTCCGCGAAAAAATCAGAATCGTTGAATGAAATCTCCGTAGCTGCTTCAGATGATCGAATCCCTCCCAGGGAACGTATCGTCTCGACAGCGTCGGAGCTTTTCCGTGAGCGCGGCATTCGCGGCATTGGCGTCGATGCCATTGCGGATGCGGCTGCCACCAACAAGATGACGCTCTACAGGCATTTCGGCTCCAAGGATGAGCTGGTCTGCGAGACACTGCGCCGCGCCTCCGAAAAGGCCGAGAAGATCTGGCGCGATCTCGAAGCCGCACACCCGGGCGACGCACGCGGCCAGTTGCTTGCCTGGGTCGAGGACAGAGCTCACTGTCTGAACGGCGAGCCCGCCGGTTGCGATCTTGCCAACGCTGCCATCGAATTGAAGGGCGAAGGCCATCCGGCGCACGAGTTGATCGAGCGTCACAAGGCGATGCAGCGCAACCGTCTTGCGGCCCTTTGTATGGCTGCCGGCTCGCGCGAGCCGGAACTGCTCGCCGATACTCTGACACTGCTGCTTGAGGGTGCGCGTGTTACCCGCCAGGCCATGGCGGATGGCGGCTGCTCCTGCCATTTTGAAAAAGCCTGCAACGTGGCGATCTCCGCTTTCGGCTGATATTGTCGCAGCCAGGGAACCTTAGGGGTTGCATGGTCGTTCTGCTGATCTGGGGGCAATCTGGAGGCAGAGATGAATTACACCTATCTCCGGCACCTATATGCCAGACGCGCCGAGCTTGAAGCCAAACTCGAACTGCACGATGCACGCTATTGCTTTGGCGAAGAGGAAGTGGACGACGGTACGCAAATCGATCTGAGGCAGCGTATCGAGGAAATCTCTGAGGAGATCGCGGCGCTGGAGCATACTCCAGGTTAGCCGTTGCCGGCACTCAGGACGGAAATTGTCCGTTCGTCGAATTTTCCGTCGTAGAAATGATCGATCGCCTTGTGAAAGGGCGAGCCGTGATCGCTGACCGCGGCAAACAGTGTCATGGAGGAGCGAAGCTTCAGATCATCCAGGGAGCCCATGATATCGTGCGCGCTGCGATCCTTGACGGAGAGGATTGCCTCGACGCAGCGCAAAAGGCGGCTGCCGAGGATGGGGTCAGCGAGATAGGCCGAGGCTTCTTCTGCCGAGCGAATGGCATATTTCTCCGCCATCGAAGACGTTCCAAGACCGGCGATCTGCGGGAAGATGAACCACATCCAGTGGGAGCGCTTGCGACCGGCTTCCAGCTCTGCAAGAGCCTGCTTGTATATGCCGTTCTGCGCTTCGATGAAGCGGTGAAGGTCATAGTCCAAGTCGCCGGCCATGGTTCTTTCCTTTCCTATGCTTGAAATGCACGTCAGACGAAAGATTCCATGCCCGGCGAAAATCGCTTGCCCTTAGCAGACCTTGTCTGCGTAGGGGCTCGTTTCACGGCAATGGCCGTAGCGCTGGTGGTGTGGCACCAGACTATCACCCGGAGGCGCTTGCTCTTCAATAGCCGAAGTCGTCATCGGATCGGTCGCTGATGTCTGTGCCGACGGTGCTGTGAAGCCTACAAAGCTCAGCAGTACGAGGGCGCCCACGACCACGATCCGCTCCAGGACCGACAGCTTCTGTGCGCTGACGTGGTCGGCGTAATCGCGTTCAGCTTCGCCGTAACTCACGTCCTCCTTCACATGCTGGTGCACCATATCCTGGTGACCGGAGGTCCAAGTTTCAGATTGTGTCATTTCAAGTCTCCTGCAATGCACCGGGATACGGCTTGGGAAGGCAAGCTAATGGCATGCCGATCCGGCTCCCGCGTGCAGCACCGCATGTGTGTCTTAACTGCAGTAAATTGAAGAGCGCTAAATCAAACTCAGTGTTCACAAAATCGTACTAATCATCGTGAAAAGCCGTGCAAGGGCTGGTCCTGCCAAATGATAGGAGGTAAATCCTGTTCGATATCCACAGGACTTTCCCCATGACCCCTGCTTTCGGTGCGATGTCTATCGCTCAGCTTTCCCTACTCATCCAGAGCGGCGAGGTCGATCCTGTGGATGTCGCGGACGCGATTTTCGACGGGATCGAGCAATATGCCGACAAGGCGGTCTTTACGGTATTGTTGCGCGAGCGGGCGATGCGGGAGGCTCATGCTTCCTCCAGGCGTATACGTGACGGCCGCTCGCTCGGTGCACTCGACGGGATTCCGATTGCCTGGAAAGATCTTTTCGATATCGAGGGCATGCCGACCACGGCCGGTTCGGTGGTCCTGACGGACGACGCACCCGCGAAGCACGACGCGGCCATCGTCACGCTGCTCAAGAATGCCGGCATGCTGGCGGTCGGTCGCACCAATATGAGCGAATTCGCTTTCTCCGGACTCGGCATCAATCCGCACTACGGTACGCCGGAAAATCCCCATAGCAAGGATGAACCGCGCATTCCCGGCGGGTCGTCCTCCGGTGCGGGCGTGGCGGTGGCCGCAGGCCTTGTACCGGTTGCGATGGGCACGGATACGGGCGGCTCGGTGCGTATTCCCGCCGCCCTGAACGGCATCGTCGGTTACAAGGCAACGCGCGGGCGCTATGCCATGGAAGGCGTCTATCCGCTGGCGACGAGCCTCGATTCGCTCGGCCCGCTCTGCCGGTCCGTCCAGGACGCGATATGGATCGATGCCGCCATGCGTGGTCTGACCGCCCCGGTCATTACCCGGCAGTCGCTGAAAGGCATCGATATCGTCATACCCAGGAATGTCGTGCTCGATGGTCTGGGGCCTGGTGTCGCCGAAGCCTTCGAAGGCGGTGTCGAGCGACTGCGTTCTGCCGGCGCGCTTATCAGTTCGATCGAAATCCCGGCTTTCGACGAAATCATCTCGCTGATGGCAAAACATGGCGCGCTCGTGACTGCTGAAGCCTTCGCTCTCCATCGCGAAAGGCTTGCAGGGCCGGAGGCCGCACGCATGGATCATCGCGTCGTCATGCGCACCCGTCTCGGCGAAAAGACCAGCATGCCCGACTATATCGCCATTCTTGCTGCACGCGCCCGGTTGATCGCCGATACCGAGCGACTGATCGGCAATCGCCTGGTCGCCTTCCCTTCGGTTGCCCATGTCGCGCCGCCGATTGCCGCACTGGAGCGTGACGACGAGCTTTTCGTTGCCACCAATGGCAAGACACTGCGCAATACGGCGCTCGGCAATTTCCTGGATTGGTGCGGCGTTTCCATCCCCTGCGGCAAGGGCGAGGCGGATATGCCGGCCGGCTTCCTTCTCTCGGCTCCGGCTAATCGCGACGATGCACTTCTCGCGGTTTCGCTGGCGGCGGAAGCTATCATTCGCGGTGACCGGATCTAGGTGATTGCGGGCTTGAAGCCGCGCATCATTCTTGACAATGTCGTCCCGAGGAAATGGGAGGAGTTGAAAGATGCAGGCTTTGCAGAACGGCCGGTTTGCGGTTTCCACGTGGTCGCTTCATCGGATGCTGGGTGCAACCTACCCCTATGGTCCCGATCCGCAGAAAAGTGCAGCACGCCAGGAACCCTATGGGCAGGGCACTGTCAGCCTGCTCGAAGTACCCGGCATGCTCGCTGAGCGCGGACTTGGTCGGCTGGAGGTCTGCTCGTTCCATCTGCCGAGCCTTGATGCTGGCTACCTCTCGGAATTCCGTGATGCGCTGAAGGCCTCCAACATTCTCTTCCAGACACTGCTCGTGGAAGACGGCGACCCCAGCAATCCCGAGACGGCGGAGCGCGACATAGGCTGGATTGCCGGCTGGATCGAAATCGCCAAGTCTCTCGGCGCCGAGCGCATTCGCGTTATCGCCGGCAAGCAGGCGCCGAACGAGGAGAATCTGGCGCGGTCCGCGCGGCACCTGAAATGGCTGGCCGGGCAGGCGATGGGAAGCGGCGTGCGTGTCGTCACCGAAAACTGGTTCGCGCTTCTGCCCTCGCCGAAGGAAATGAACTGGCTGCTCGACGAACTCGACGGCAAGGTCGGCCTCAATGGTGATCTCGGAAACTGGGCGGCACCCGCCAAATACGAAGGGCTGGCCAATATCATGCGCCGCGCCGAAATCTGCCATGCCAAGGCCGACTACAACGCTTCCGGGCTTGATGCTGCAGACTACCGCCAATGCCTGGAAATGTGCGAAAAGGCCGGCTATGCCGGACCCTATACGCTGATCTACGATTCACCGTTCTTCGCGGACGAGTGGGACGGCATCCTGCTGCAAAAGAAGTTCATCGAGGAATTCCTTGCCGACGCTCCCGCGCGTCGAACGGCCTAGGTTCGCTCCAGCCTGTTCTTCTCCCGCTTGCGCCAATCCTTGGGCGTCTCGCCCGCATGCTTGAGGAAGAAGCGGCAGAAATAGGCCGGGTCTGCAAAGCCAAGTCGATAGCCGACCTCCCGGACGTTTGCGAGCGTGAAGACGAGTTCACGCTTGGCCTCGTCGATGAGCTTGTTGGCGATCAGGTCGTGAGCCGTCTTTCCGGTCATCAAGCGAACGATGCGATTGAGATGGGTCGGCGAGACGCCGATTTCCCTGGCATAGAATGAAGCGGGTCTGTGTGAGCGGAAATGCTGCTGGATGAGCCCTGTCAGCTGCTCCATCCGCCGTTCGTTTTCATCAGCGGGAAACCGGCTGACATTCTCCTGATGGGAAATCCTGGCCGTTAGCCGTAGCGCGACCGCGACATAGGAGGCGAGAAGTTCGCTGCGGCCGCTGCGGTCGTGTCGATATTCTTCGCCGAGCCGTTTCAAGCTCTGCATGAGATAGGCTGCGTCGGGATCTTGAGGATCGAGCGCCGTGAGATGCGGGACGGCGAGCCACTCGCCGAGCAGGCTGCGGTCGCCGGGAAGGTGGCTGAGATTGGCGCTCAGCATGGTGACGACAAGACCGTCAATATCACGCGAAAAACGAAAGCCATGGTCGAGACCGGGAGGAACCGTGACAACCGCAGGCGGCTGGATGGCGAGGCTCTGCTCGCCGAAAATAGCATCGCCTTCGCCAGCGTCGATGTACAATATCTGAAAGAAGCTCGCGTGCCGGTGCAATTTGATCTCCCAACGGTGCAGGCTGCTGCGCGAGGGGATCGTTTCGCAGTGAAGCCAGAAGTCGGGTTCCTTGCCCGATGTCTCGCCGTAGAGCTCATAGGTCGGCACATGTCTCGTCATGGGTTTCCTTCCGTTCCCATGTTCGTTTTGTGCAATTTTTCGGTGGGAAAGTCCATTGCTGCGGGAAGGGCTAAAGGTCACAATTTGCCAAAAGCCAATTGCGTGGAGGAAACAATTGCGCACCCAAATCGCCATCATTGGTTCGGGCCCCTCGGGCCTGCTGCTGGGTCAGCTGCTGACAGAAGCCGGCATCGACAACATCATTCTCGATCGGGTCGGCAAGGACTACATTCTCGGCCGCGTTCGGGCAGGGGTGTTGGAAGAGGGCACCGTCCGTCTTCTGAATGAGGCCCGCTCGGCTGCCAGGCTGCAAGCTGAAGGCTTGCCGCATGACGGCTTTTCACTGGCTTTCGACGGACGCGATCACCGCATCGATCTCTATGGCCTGACCGGCGGCAAGCGCGTCACGGTCTACGGCCAGACCGAGGTGACCCGTGACCTGATGGAGCGGCGCGAGGCAAGTGGTGCTGCGACGATTTATGACGCCGCCAATGTCGTGCCACACGATTTCGCGGGTGGTTCTTCCTTCGTAAGCTACGAGAAGGATGGTGTCACTCACCGTGTCAACTGTGATTTCATCGCCGGCTGCGACGGCTTCCACGGCCCAAGCCGCAAGGCGGTTCCGGAGAAAGCGATCACCACCTTCGAAAAGATCTACCCCTTCGGCTGGCTCGGTCTGCTCGCCGATGTCTCCCCGGTCAATCACGAACTGATCTACGCTAATCATCCGCGCGGTTTCGCGCTCTGTTCCATGCGCTCTGCGACGCGCAGCCGCTATTACATCCAGTGTTCCCTGGACGAGAAGGTCGAAGACTGGAGCGACGAGCGCTTCTGGGACGAGTTACGCCGACGTTTGCCGGCCCATCACGCCGAGGCCCTGAAGACCGCTCCATCCTTCGAAAAGTCGATCGCGCCGCTGCGCTCCTTCGTTGCCGAGCCTATGCGCTTCGGCCACCTGTTCCTTGTCGGCGATGCCGCCCATATCGTGCCGCCGACCGGCGCCAAGGGGCTGAACCTTGCTGCGAGCGACGTGCATTACCTGTTCGAAGGACTGATGGAATTCTACGACGATCGTTCGGGAGCCGGTCTCGAAGCATATTCGCGGAGAGCGCTTGCCCGCATCTGGAAGGCTGTACGCTTTTCTTGGTGGATGACGACGATGATGCATCGTTTTCCCGATACTGGCGATTTCGATCAGAAGATCCAGGAGGCGGAACTCGACTATCTGACCCATTCGCGTGCCGCCTCGACAGCGCTTGCGGAAAACTATGTCGGATTGCCGTTCTGACGGGCACGTGAAGGCCCATTGCCTGCCGCATTGGTGCTCTGAGTGAAGCGTCATTCCGCGCCAGACGCGGATTGAAAATACCGCAAAATATCGTCGAGAATCCTGGTTATCTGTGCAAGAAATCAACAGCCAAGAAAGCAGGATCGCCAACAGGCTGAAGCTGCAACCCGGATGATTGCCAAGCAGATGCTGCTGGCCCGATTTGACGATTAATGGGGGTCGCATGAACGCCGATACCAATACGCAGCTACGACGCTATCGCATCGCCTCCGTTCCCGGCGACGGTATCGGCCCCGAAGTCATCGCTGCCGGCCTTGAAGTGCTTGAAGTGCTGGCCGCCCGCAGCGGTGCCTTTGCGCTCGACGTCGATCACCATGACTGGGGCAGCGAACGCTATCGCAGGACCGGCGCGTTCATGCCGGACAATGCTTTGTCTCTGTTGAAAGAGACTGACGCGATTTATTTCGGCGCCGTCGGCGCACCCGACGTGCCGGACCACATCACGCTCTGGGGTTTGCGCCTGCCAATCTGCCAGCGTCTGGACCAATATGCCAATATCCGCCCGACGCGCATCTTTCCGGGCGTGAAAAGCCCGCTGAGGGGTGTGGAGGAAGGCGATCTCGACTGGCTGATCGTGCGCGAAAATTCCGAGGGGGAATATTCCGGCCATGGCGGCCGTGCGCATATCGGCCTGCCGGAGGAAGTGGCGACCGAAACCTCGATCTTCACGCGCCGGGGCGTCGAGCGCATCATGCGTTTTGCCTTCGGCGAGGCGCAGAAGCGTCCGCGCAAGCTTCTGACCGTCGTCACAAAATCAAACGCCCAGCGTCACGGTCTGGTGCTGTGGGATGAGATCGCCGCAGAAGTAGCCAGGGACTTTCCCGACGTGACCTGGGATAAGGAACTGGTCGATGCCATGACCTTCCGCATGGTCGCAAAACCAAAGAGCATCGACACAGTCGTTGCAACCAACCTGCATGCCGACATCTTATCCGACCTTGCGGCCGCACTTGCCGGCTCGCTTGGTATCGCACCGACCGGCAATGTCGATCCCGAGCGCCGCTTTCCGTCGATGTTCGAGCCGATTCACGGTTCGGCTTTCGATATTACCGGCAAGGGCATCGCCAACCCGGTCGGAAGTTTCTGGACGGCATCGCTGATGCTGGAACATCTCGGCGAAACGGCCGCGGCAAAGATACTGATCTCGGCAGTGGAACAGGTCTGTGCCGCCGGCATTCTCACTCCGGATCTCGGTGGCAAGGCCACGACGGCGGATGTGACGCGCGCCGTTTGCGAGGCTGTGCGAGGATCGAATTTCGCCCCTGGTGACGAGACTATCCCGACCGTCTGATCCGCGTCGGCCGCATCTTCCGGGTTGCCGTGGCTCTCGAATTCGGCATTCTCGGTACAGATGAGGGACTCATTTCGACGGCGGTCGCTCCTTTCGGCGACGTGAAGCAGTCCGGCATCGGTCGAGGGTTCGAAATAAGGCATCGAAGAGTTCCTCGAAGTCAAATATACGGCTATTGCTAGTCTGGCGAACTGAGGAGAATGCCATGAGTGCAGCTGACATCGAAGGCTTTGCGGCCCGGATCCGGAACCATGAAAGCCGGATGATCTCCGCCTGGGTGGGCATTCCCGATCCGCTGCTTGTCAATCACCTGGCACAGGAAGCCTTCGATGCCGTCGTCCTCGACATGCAGCACGGCATGTGGGACCTGCCGTCTGCAGCGGCTGCCGTCAGCCATGTGCGTATTGCCGGCAAGCCGGCGCTCGCCCGTATTCCGGTCGGCGATTTCGCCTCTGCCTCGCGCCTGCTCGATGCCGGCGCGTCCGGCATCATCGCGCCGATGATCAATTCGGCCGAAGATGCGAGGGCCTTCGTTAAGACCACGAAATACCCGCCGGCCGGCGAGCGCAGCTGGGGTCCGTCGTTGGCGCTCAACCACACCGGCCTTTCGGCGGACGATTATCTCAAGAACGCCAACGACCTGACGGTCGCAATCGCCATGATCGAGACGCGCGCGGCGCTGGAGGCGATCGATGATATCCTCGGCGTAGCCGGGGTCGACGGCATCTTCATCGGTCCCTCGGACCTTTCCATCGCGCTTTCCCATGGCGATCAGGTCGCACCGAATGCAGCTGAGATCGACAGCGCCATGCAGCACGCAGTTGCGCGTTGCCGCGCACATGGAAAATTCGCCTGCGCCTTTGCCGGTGACGGCGAGCGTGCGGGCGAGCTTCTGAAATTCGGCTTCGCCTTCGTCATCGCCGGCGCAGAAACCGCGCAATTGCGATCCGGTGCGCGCAGGGCGATCAACGCTGCCAGGAAGATTGCTTCCGCCGGTTGACCCGCCGAAACCCCAACGAAGTTGCATGTTGAGTATCGTCAGATGTTGGCGGTTTTCTTGGCCGGTCCGCGCTCGGCCAGGGAACATAGGGCGCTACGCGATCATGTAACCGCCATCGATAGGCATCGAGATGCCGTTGACCATCGCGGCTTCGTCCGACAGTAGGAATAGGATCACCTCCGCCACATCCTCGGGCTCCGCGAACCGGCCGACTGGGATGCGCTGTTGCATTCCCGCCGCCTTTTCGGGATCGCTCCAGGCCTTGATCGCCATTGGCGTCAAGGTCACCGTGGGATGAACGCCATTTACACGAATCCCTTGCGGCGCCAATTCCTTGGCCATGACACGAGTCAGGCCGTCCAAACCGCCCTTCGAAGCGCAATAGGCCGCATGATCGGGGATGCCGACGAAGGCCGCGACGGAGGACACGTTGACGATGGCGCCGTGGCGACCGTCTTCGATCAAGGATCGTGCATATTCCTGTGCCACGATCATCGGAGCGCGCGTGTTGACTGCAATCAGGTGGTCAAACGCCTCGACCGTGGTTTCGAGGAAGGACTGCAGTTCGGTCGTTCCTGCGCAACTGATGAGGAAGTCTGCTGGAAGCGCGGCGCGCACCGCCTCCCGCGTCGCGTTCGCATCGGCAAGATCAACCTGAATGGCCTGGCAGCCTAAGTCCTCACGGAGCGAAACGACGTCATCAGCACTTCTGGTCAGTGCCGCGACCTTGGCGCCGCGTTTGACCAATATCTCTGCCACAACGCGGCCGATACCCTTGCCGGCGCCGGTGACGATTACTTTCTTACCTTCGAAATTCATATGCTCCTCGCTTTACAATCGCTGTCCCGTTGCCTGATCAAAGATGTGAACGCGGCGGGGATCAATATGAAAATGCAGCACCTTGCCGGGTGTGACTTCGATACGCTCGCGGATGAGGGCATCGATCGGTACTCCACCGACGCGGCCGAAGATCAGCGTTTCGGAACCTGTTGGCTCGTAGACCGACACCTCAACCGGGATACCGTCTTCGGCGATAGTGATGTGCTCGGGACGGATGCCATAGGTTACGGCCTTCCCATCTTCGGCATTTAGGCCTCCGACGGGAAGGACGACGCCCTGATCGGTGACGACGACCTGTTTGCCTTCCCGGGTTGCGATCTTGCCCTGGAGAAAGTTCATTGACGGGCTGCCGATGAAACCGGCCACGAAGAGATTGGCCGGAAAGTCATAGAGATCGAGTGGCTTGCCGACCTGCTCCACCCTTCCGTCGCGCATGACGACGATCTTGTTCGCCATGGTCATCGCTTCGATCTGGTCATGCGTCACATAGACGGTCGTCGTCTTCAGGCGCTGGTGCAGTTCCTTGATTTCGACGCGCATGGTGACGCGAAGCTTGGCATCGAGGTTGGACAGCGGTTCATCGAACAGAAAGACCTGAGGGTCGCGGACGATCGCCCGGCCCATGGCGACGCGCTGTCGCTGACCGCCGGACAGCTGCTTCGGATAACGGTCCAGATAACGCGTCAGATCAAGGATCTCGGCCGCCTTGCCGACCTTCTCGGCGATTTCCGATTTCGGACGCTTCGCCATTTTCAGCGGAAAGCCCATATTCTCGGCGACTGTCTTGTGAGGATACAGCGCGTAGCTCTGGAAGACCATGGCAATGTCGCGTTCCTTCGGCGGAGCATTGGTGACCACCCGCCCGCCGATCCTGATGTCGCCGCTGCTGACGGTCTCCAGACCGGCGATCATGCGCAGCAGCGTGGATTTGCCACAACCGGAGGGGCCGACCAGGACGACGAATTCACCATCCTCGATATCGACGCTGACGCCGTGCATGACCTGAAGCGCGCCATATCTCTTGGTGACGTCGCTGACCTGTACGTTTGCCAAAGTCGTTTCTCCCTAATCCAGTTCGGCTTGCGTCTTGGTAATGTGCAAATAATTCATCGGCTCACCCCTTCCAGATGATGTAGGCGCCGAGCACGGCCGAGATTGCCGCCGCAAACCACACCGAAAGCCCGAACGGTTCGATGAACCGCATCCAGAGCAGGGAGAGAGCGACCCAGATTACGACCGAAATGAAGAGCCTGTCGAACCAGTTCGTCTCGATCGGCAGGAAGCCTGGCTGTCTTTCATTGTTCCGAGAATTCGAGGCCATCCCGCTATCCTTTCACTGCGCCGAAGGTCAGGCCGGCAACGATGTGACGCTGCACCACCGAGAAGACGATGAGGGCCGGGATCAAGGTCAGCATCGAGATCGCTGCCATGATGCCCCAGGCCGTCCCGGTCGTCGTCACGTATTCCGACAGGCCGGTTGTCAGCGTCCGGGCGTTGAAGTTGGTGAGTGTTGCGGCGAGCAGATATTCGTTCCACGCGAACACCCAGGTGAGGATGAGCGTCACTGCAAGGCCCGGTCGCGCCAATGGAAAGACGATGTCGTAGAGCACCATCCAGGGGCTCGCGCCATCCATATAGGCGGCCTCGTCCAGTTCCTTCGGAATGCTCTCTACGGTCGGACGCAGGGTCCAGATGGCGAAGGGAAGGTTGAAGGAGCAGTAGACCAGGATCATGCCGAGCCTGGTATCAGCCAGCGAAAAGTCGCCGATCCTGTAGACTTGCGTCAGCAGCAGGAAGAGCGGCAGCAGGAAGACCGCCGGTGGCGCCATGCGGTTGGTGATCGTCCAGAAGAAGATGCTTTCCTTGCCTGCGAGATCGAAACGCGTCAGCGCGTAGCAGGCAAGAAAGCCGAGGGTCGTCACCAGGATCGCGTTCCCCGACGAAATGACCAGCGAGTTGATCATGTATCGCCGCAAGGTCTCGTTCGTCAGCACGTCCTGGTAGTTCTTCCAGAAGAAGCTCCGAAGGACGACGTCTGGCGTGGAAAACAGGTCGAAGGGCTGCTTCAGCGAGATGACGAAGAGCCAGTAGATCGGGAAGAGAGTTGCAAAGCTTATCAGCGTCCACAAGAGAACCGAAAGCCAGGGGTTCTGTCTTCTCATCGCATCAGCCTTTCTTCGCGCGGGGAGCAATCAGGCCAACATAGAGCAGCCAGCAGACGACGATGGTGAGATAAAGCACGACGACCGAGATCGCTGAGCCGTAGCCGTAGTTCGTTTTCGGAAAAACCTCTCTGAAGATGTGAACGCCGATATAGCGCGTCGACGACCCCGGACCGCCTCCGGTCAGCATCAGGACTTCGTCGACCGTGCGCAGCGCGTCCATGAGCCTGATGAACACCGTGGCCAGCAGGGCAGGGCGGATCAGAGGGAGCGTGATATGCCAGAAGATTTGGCTCTTGCCGGCGCCATCGATCTGCGCCTGCTCGAAGGGATCTGGCGGAAGCGAGACCAAGGCAGCAATCAGGGACAGGGTGACCAGCGGCGTCCAGTGCCAGACGTCCATGATGACGGTGATAGTGAATGCCGCGAGCGCACTCTGGCCGATGTTCAGATCGTAACCGAACCAGCTTCGCAGCAGGTATGGGATGATGCCGATCGACGGTGTCGTCATCAGCTTCCAGACCGATCCGACAATGATGGGCGCCATTATCAGAGGAAGGGTGTGGATGGTGCGGAAGAACGCTTTTCCCGGAAAGTCCTTCATCAGCGCCTGCGCGAGTATGTATCCGAGGATCAGTTCGGAAACGACTGCGAAGAACACGAAGGCGATGGTGATGCCGAGCGAAGCAAGGAACTGCTTGTCGAAAACGAGGGTCCGGTAGTTCGAAGCCCAGTTGAAGACCATCAGCGGATTTGCCGCGAAAGGGTTCCACTGGTGAAACGAAACCCAGACAACGTAGATGAAAGGAAAGATGCCGAAGAGCCCAAGGATCAGGATCGTCGGTGACAGCAGCAGCCATCCAAGTTTTTGTGAATGCATCGCCTCATCCTCTTCGGCACCCAACGGGGGCGGCCTCTCAAGTCAAGAAAGGAGCGGGTCGCCAAGCGAAGACGACCCGCCAAGTTGGGGAGGATGACCTATTTGCGATAGCCGAGCGACGTGAGCTCTTCTTCCGTCTTGGCCGCCATCTGGTCGAGCCCTTCGTCGGGCGCGATCTTGCCGGTCAGGATGTCGAAGAAGATCGGCAGGGTTGCTTCACGCAGCTGGGCATGGAACGGATACGGAGGGGCGCCGGCGAAGAGTTTGCCCTCATCCTTCAGCATCGTGTAGAAACCGCCGAGTTTGACATCCATCGCCTTGACCTTCGGATCGTCGAAGGTCGCCTTGTTGGTGATGCGCGGTGCCGCGATCGCCCAATCGGGCTGCACGTCGTTCTGACCCATGAATTGGAGGAAGAGCAGGGCTGCTTCCTTGTTCTTGGATGTAACCGGCAAGCCGAAGGCGCCGCCGTCATAATAACCGATATAGCCCTTTCCGGTTTTCGCGTCTTCCAGAACGCCCGGTTCCAGCGGCGGCAGGGCAAAGCCCACTTTGTCGACGACCTTCGACTGTGCAGGATCACTCGCGATCCATGCGGCGTTCTCACCGTAGATCAATCCCTGAGCGACACGGCCGGCAGCGAAGGTCGTGGCGGTTTCCGTCCAGGTGGACTGGGTCGATTCCGGCGGGGCGATGTCGCGCAGATGCAGCCAGTATTTCAGCGCGGCTTTCGCCTTATCGCTGTTCATTGCGCCGCCATGTTCGACGGTTGCAGCATAGTTGTTGCTGGCGTCGATGCCCCAGTTGTAGACACCGAAGGTCGGAGCGATGGATTCGAAATATTCATACCAGGACGCGGCATGACCTGTATGGGCCTGCGCAGTGGTGCCCCAGAGCTCAATGCCGTTATCCTTGCCGTATTTGGTGAAGAATTCGGCGATCTGCGTGTAGTCCTCATGCGTGGTCGCCGGCTTCAGGTCCTTGCCAGTCTCCTTCTTGAAGGCTTCCTTGATCTTCGGATCGTCGAAAAGGTCCTTGCGATAGAGGTAGGTCTTCAGGAAGGCTTCCATCGGCACGCCAAAGAGATCGCCCTTCTTGTCCTTGAAGTAGTCGGCAAAGCTGGTGAAGTTTGCGTCGTCGTAGGTCGGCGCCTTCAGATCCGCCTGATCCTTCAGCGTCTGCGTAATGTCGACGAGGAAATCCCGGGACAGATACGAATAGATGATGTCCTGTTCGATATAGACCATGTCATAGATGCCGGTCTTGGCCTCCATGTCCTTGATGGCCTTGTCGTACATCTGATCCCAGGACGTCGTCTCGATCTCGACCTTGATGCCCGTCTTCTTCTCGAATTCCGGCGCCAGCACATCCTTGATGTAGTTGGACGGGGGCGTGCTTTCGGTCACTCCGTGCAGCGTCACGCCCTTGAATTTGGCGCCGGCGTCGGACCAGAAATCTGCCCAGGCCGGCGAGGCAGCGGTGGCGAGACTGAGCGTCAGCGCGAGCGCGCTGGCCTTCAAAGCGTAGTTCATTTCAATCCTCCCAGATAGCAGCGAGATCATGTCGCCGGACCTTTGTGTAGAGGAAAAATGCCGTCTGCGCAATATTTGTTGTCTAAACCTGCAAATATGCAAGCTATGTTATTGTTTTCGGTAGAAAGTAATTTTCGAGAGAGAGATGGAGATAGGATGCAGGAATAACATTGCTGCATCGCAATGATTTACCTCGCAAAGGCAAAATTACGATCCTCGAATTTATTTGTTGCTTTGCCATACTAAATAACATAGCTGTTGCGCGAAGGCAGGCATCCAGCGGAGGAAAATGGCCATGCGTCGATTGGGTATCCATTCATTTGTATGGACAGGCGGCCAAACCCAGGAGGGCCTCGAAATGGCCCTTAACAAGTCGGCCGAGCACGGATATCGCACGATCGAATTCGCCTATCTGCGCCCGGAGAAATTCAATCTCGATCGTCTGGCGAAGCTCGCGCAATCTCTCGGCCTCGAGATCGGCGTGACGATGGGCCTGCCCGTCGACAAGGATATCTCAAGCGAGGATGCGGCGGCCATCGCCGCCGGTAGGCAGATGCTGGCCGATGCAGTGCATGCGGTGCGCGACATCGGCGGCAACAAGCTCGGTGGCATCCTCTATTCTGCCCATACCAAATATAATCGACAGCCCACGAAGAAGGGCTGGGACAACAGCGTCGCCGCGATCGCTGCGACTGCGGATATTGCAAGGGATGCGGGCGTCGACCTCGTCCTTGAGGTCGTGAACCGCTTCGAAACGAACCTTTTGAATACGACCGCCCAGGGACTGAAGTTCATTTCCGAGACCGGATCGGACCATGTCCGCCTGCATCTCGATACCTTCCACATGAATATCGAAGAAGCAAATCCGGCGGCTGCGATCCGGCTCGCCGGCGACAAGATCGGCTACTTCCACATCGGCGAAAGCAACCGCGGCTATCTCGGTGACGGCGTGATCAACTTCGATCTGATCTTCGATGCGTTGCTCGATATCGACTACAAGCGCGACATCGTGTTCGAGAGCTTTTCAACCGCCGTCGTCGACGAAGGCCTTTCGCTCGCCTGCGCAATCTGGCGTGACACCTGGACCGACAATGACCCGCTGGCGGCACATGCCAAGCGCTATATCGAGTTGAAATATGAAGAAGCGAAACGCCGCCGCGTCACGAACGCGCGCCCTTGATAATCCTTCTGCCGATCTGCTTCGAAAGTGTAGGCTGGAGCAGTCGATTTGAAGAGAAATGAAGATGAACGACACCGTCTCCATCGGAAGCTCGCCGCGCAGGATCAGGCAGAACAACATCGTCGCTGCCCTGCAGACGATCTACGGCCATCGCCGCCTAAGTCGGGCCGATCTGGCGCGGAAGCTTGGAATGAACCGCTCGTCGTCGGGCGAGATCGTTGCCGAGTTGACGGAAAGCGGCTTGGTCCAGGAGTCGGAGGAGAGCAGCAAGCAGCGTTCGGAGCAATCGCGCGCCGGCCGGCCGGGGATCATGCTCGAACTGGTGCCGGATGCGGCATTCTTCGCCGGGCTCGAGCTTGGCGTCGAGCACATATCTGCTGTCGTCGTGGATCTTTCGGCAGACGTCCGTGCCTGTCGCAGGCTGGCCTTCCAGGCGCAGTCCTCGACCGTGGAGGAAGCTGTGGCGCGGGGCGTCGAACTGCTCATGAACGCCATGTCGACAGAAATGGTCGAGCGCTGCAGGGGGCTGGGCATATCCGCGCCGGCGCATATCCGGCCGGAAGGAATTGTCACGCTTGCGCCGATCATCGGCTGGCGAGAGGTGCCATTGAAGGAGATCGGCCGCAGCGCCTTTCCGGCCGAGGTGCCGATTGCGGTGGAGAACGATGCCAACGCCTTCGCCATCGGTGACAGCTATCGTCGCGGCATTTCCGGGGTGACGCTCTTCCTGCTCATGGAGACCGGCGTCGGTGGAGGGATCATGATCGACGGGAAGCTGTTTCGTGGCGGTCATGGCCTTGCGGGCGAAATCGGCCATACCCTCGTACCGGGAAGCGGCGGACAGAAATTCGAGCAGCTGATCGGCCGCGAGGTGCTGATCCGGCAGTACCGGGAAGCGACCGGCCGTACCGACGTCGATCTGCAGGATTTCCTCACCGACGTTCGCGACCGTGTCCCGGACGCGGTGAACATAGCGGAGATGTGGTCGCGGCATCTTGCCTATGCGTTGCTGCAGGCCTGCCGTCTGCTCGATCCGGTCCGGATTGTCCTCGGCGGCTCCGTGGCCTCGCTCTATCCGATGGTGGCTGCCCGTGTGGCGGTCCACATGGCGGAGGGCCAGAACATTCCTTTTCCGACACCCGAGATCGTCGTTGATGACGATGCGGAATTCGGGTCCGCCTTCGGCGCGGCGTGCATGCTGCACCAGCGCTTCCTCTCTCTCGAAAACGAGGAATTCGGCGGTGAAGACGGTGCCTTACAACGATCAACAGCGACTTAGCGACACCTATCGAAAGCAGGATTGCAATGACTTCAGTGCTGGCTCCGGACAGTCTTGGTCCCACGGTTTGCGTCGGTGAGATCCTCGTGGAGATCGTCGCCACGACCGTCGGAGACGGATTCCTTGAGGCTCAGTCTCTTGTCGGCCCGTTCGCCAGCGGGGCGCCGGCGATCTTCATCTCGCAATGCGGCCGGCTCGGCGGCTCGGCGGCGATGGTGGGAGCCGTCGGCAATGACGATTTCGGTCGTGTCAACGTTGACCGCCTCAGGCGTGACGGCGTCGATGTCTCTACCATTGCCATCGATCCTGACTATCCGACGGGAAGCGCCTTCGTCCGCTACCGCAACGACGGTTCCCGCGACTTCGTCTATAATATCGCAAGGTCCGCGGCCGCACGCTTCGGCTGGTCTCAGGATGTCAGCGATCTCATCAGCCGCAGCGGGCATCTTCACGTGATGGGTTCGGCACTTTCCGTCCGGAGTGCTCGGGAGGTGATCGACAAGGCGGTCGACATCGTCAAGGCGCGGGGCGGTACGCTGTCGGTCGATCCGAACATCCGCAAGGAATTGCAGCTCGATGAGGACACCGAGCGCCGATTTTCCCGGCTCGTCGCTGCCGCCGATCTTCTCTTGCCGTCGGGTGAGGAGCTTGAGAGGGCGGCAGGTGTATCAGGCGAAGCCGAAGCGATCCAACGCCTTTTCGAAATTGGCGTGAAGGAGATCGTGCTGAAGCGTGGTGCCGAAGGCGCGACCTATTTCGGCAAGGATGGAGGCCGTATCGATGCCCCTGCGTTCCTCGTCGACGAGGTCGATCCGACCGGCGCCGGCGATTGCTTCGGCGGCGCTTACCTCACCTGCCGGCGGCTCGGAATGTCTCCAGGCGAGGCTCTCACATATGGTTCGGCTGCAGGTGCGCGTAATGTTGCGATCCGTGGCCCGATGGAAGGTGCCGGCACACGTCAGGAGCTCGACGCGTTCATCGCCTCAACGGAAAGGCGTTCCTGATGCAGATTGCGCTCAATCAACTGGCCACGCTCAGGGCTGAGGGTCGTCCCCTTGGTATTACCTCTGTCTGCTCGGCCCATCCGATCGTCTTGAGAGCGGCGTTGCGTCATGGGCGGGATCATTCGAGCACGGTTCTGATCGAGGCCACCTGCAACCAGGTCAACCACCTGGGCGGCTATACAGGCATGACCCCTGAGGACTTTGCGGCCCTCGTCCTGCGCGTCGCCAAAGAGGAGGGGTGCCCAGAAAATCTCATCGTGCTGGGAGGCGATCATCTCGGGCCAAATCCCTGGCGGGATCGTGCGGCCGAAGAGGCCATGGTGGAAGCCGAGAGGATGGTCGCGGCCTATATTGATGCCGGCTTCCGCAAGATCCATTTGGACGCGTCGATGGGCTGCCTGGGCGAACCCGCCGCATTGGACGACGAGACGACCGCCTATCGCGCTGCACGGCTTGCCGCCGTCGCGGAGACCGCGGCAAGGCGGGCAGGAGGCGCCATGCCGGTCTATGTAATCGGCACGGAGGTTCCTCCTCCCGGTGGTGCCGATCACACGCTGACCACGATCGAGCCGACCGAGGCTTCGGCCGCCAGACGGACGATCGATATCCATCGTCGTATCTTCGCACAGGCCGGCCTTGCTGAGGCGTTTGCGCGTGCCATCGGCCTCGTGGTGCAGCCGGGCGTCGAGTTCGGCAACCATAATGTCATCAGCTATGATCGCGGCAGGATCGACGCGTTGAAGCAGGTGCTCGAGGACGAGCCACAATTCGTGTTCGAAGCGCATTCCACCGATTATCAGGGCACTCGTCCGCTGACTGCACTCGTCGAAGACGGTTTTCCGATCCTCAAGGTTGGACCGGAACTGACCTTTGTCCTGCGCGAGGCCCTCTACGGGCTGGATCTGATCGCATCCGCCCTCGTGTCTGATTATGGCGAACGTCCGCTATACGCTGCGATGGAGGCTTTGATGCTGACGCATCCGGAAAACTGGAGCCGTCACTATCATGGTACGGAGGACGAGCAGCGCTGGCTTCGTCATTACTCGCTGTCTGATCGCATCCGATACTATTGGACGTCTGAGCCGGCTCAATCCGCGGTCGCGCGCCTTTACGGTGCGCTTGCAGGGAAAGCCGTGCCACTTCCGCTTTTCTGGCAGCACATGCCGGCAGCCGCACTGTTTTCCGATGCGCCACTCGATCCGGAAGAGGTTTTGGTCTGGCGGGTGACGAAAAGCCTTGCCGAATATCATGCAGCATGCGGCGGAGCGAGATGAGGCCGCCCAACAGAGGAGGAAGGAATGAACGAGTTGAAAGGGAAGGTTGCTGCGATCACGGGCGCGGCCTCCGGTATCGGTATGGCGTCGACGGAGGCGATGATCGCGGCGGGTGCCACGGTCGTTCTTGTTGACCGTGACGAGAAAGCGTTGAAGTCTGCCTGCGAGCGCCTCGGTGCACAGGCGATACCTCTCGCTTTGGATCTCCTGGATCCCGAGGCATGCGCCGGGCTTCTCGATCGCGTGCTGTCCAAGGTAAGCCAGCTCGATATCTTTCATGCCAATGCTGGCACCTATATCGGCGGTGACCTCGCGGACGCCAATCTCGATGCCATCGACCGGATGCTGAACCTGAACGTCAATGTCGTCATCAAGAATGTCCGGACCGTCATTCCGCACATGATCGAACGTGGCACCGGCGACATCGTCGTCACAAGCTCCGTCGCGGGCCATGCGCCCGTTCCCTGGGAGCCGGTCTATTCGCCGTCGAAATGGGCGATGCATTGCTTCGTCCAGACCATGCGCCGCCAGCTTCTGAAAAGCGGTATTCGTGTCGGCTCCGTCTCGCCCGGTCCTGTCATCAGCGCGCTGCTTGCCGACTGGCCGGAGGAAAACCTCCGCAAGGCGAAGGAAGCTGGGGCCCTGATCGAACCCAAGGAGGTGGCTGACGCCATCATGTTCATGCTGACGCGTCCGCGTAACGTCACGATCCGCGACATCGTCGTTCTACCAAGCGCATTCGACATCTGAGGAGCCGAGCTATGAGCTATCAGGAAAAATTCCGCCTCGACGGCGAACGGGCTGTCGTTACCGGCGGCGGACGCGCCATTGGACTTTGCTGCGCCCATGCGCTCGCCGAGGCTGGTGCCGCCGTCATCGTGATCGAGCGTAACGAAGCCGACGCAGAGGAAGCGCTGGCGCTTCGGGGCAAGGGATATGACATCGAGTTACGGTTGGGTGACGTCACTGATTCCGCGCGCATGGAGGCCATTGCCAATGAGCTTGCCGATGGTGGCCGGCCGGCATCGATCCTGGTGAACAATGCAGGGATCGGCAAGAACGGCATCCCGTCGGAGGACGTCACCGACGCCGACTGGCTGCGGATGATGGACGTCAATGTCAATGGCGTCTTCTGGTGCTCGCGTTCCTTCGGCCGTCACATGGTTGCGATGAAACGCGGTGCGATCGTCAATCTCGGTTCGATGTCGGGCATCATCTGCAACCGGCCGCAGGCGCAGACACCTTATAATGTTTCGAAGGCGGCTGTGCACCACATAACGCGCTCGATGGCCGCCGAGTGGGCCCAGCACGGCGTCAGGGTCAATGCCGTCGCGCCGACTTATATCGAAACGCCGATGGTTGCGGCAGTCGAAGCCAATCGTGAACGGATTCCGATCTGGCTCAACGATACGCCGATGGGACGAATGGGCACGCCGGAGGAGGTTGCCAGCGCTGTTCTCTTCCTTGCATCCGGTGCTGCAAGCCTGATGACGGGTGCAATCGTCAGCGTCGACGCAGGTTTCACCTGCTGGTAGATGCGCTATAGTTCGCAGGCGCCGTGTCCGCAGGGGCCTGCACTCCATCAAAGTTCAACTCCGAGCCGGGTCGTCCCTCACGGCATCGGCGAACTTGCGCATCAGGCGGACCAGATTGTCGAGATCATCGGGATCCCAGGTCTTGAATATCTCGATCCCCATGCGCTCGCGCGCGGCATCGACACGATCCGTCATTGATTTGCCTTGCGGGGTCACGATTGCTTCGCTGACGCGCCGGTCCGTCGCGCTGGCCTGACGTTGGATCAGGCCGAGGCTCTCCAGCTTGGCGACCTGACGGCTGACCGTCGTGTAGTCACGGCCGGCACGGTCGGCCAGCTCGACCACGCCGATTGGCCCCAGTCTCTCGATACCCACCAGCAGGGGAAAGAGCGCACGGTCGAGCGAGATTCCAGCCTCCCTGACCATTGCTTCGTCCCGTTGTGGACGGTTCATGACGCTGACGATTTCAAGCAGCGATCCATGAAGGTCACGGATACAGTTTGAGATGTGTGTATTTTGCACATTTTTTGTTGACGGCATTCCTGTTCTCCTATTATGTGCATAATACACATAAATGAGGAGCTACGGCAATGACAGATGAAGATGCAATCGATGTTTTGATTTGTGGCGCCGGCGCTGCCGGCCTGACACTGGCGATCGATCTGGCGCGGCGCGGCATATCCTTCCGGCTGATCGAGAAAATGGATGATCCGTTTCGCGGCTCACGCGGCAAGGGCCTCCAGCCGCGAACCCTGGAAGTCTTTGAGGATCTCGGTATCGTCGACAGGATTGCCGCTTCCGGCAGCCTCTATCCGCACCAGCGCGAATATCATGGCGACGGTAGCGTGAAGGATGTTGCGCTTTTCGAGGTCGGTGAACCGATCCCGGCCGAGCCCTACGGCACGCCGCTTCTCGTCCCCCAATTTCTAACGGAGTCAGCAATGCGCGAACGCCTCGCAGAACTCGGTCATTCTCCGGAATTCGGCTGCACACTGATTGCCTTCGAACAGGACCGGCAAGGTGTCACCGCAAGGATCGCCAAGGATGGGGAGCAGCAAATTGTGCGGGCGCTTTACCTCGTTGGCACCGACGGTGGTCGAAGCTTCGTCCGCCACGCACTTTCCATCGACTTTCCGGGAAAGACGCTCGGCGTTCGCGCGATCGTCGCCGATGTGACGTTGACAGGGTTGAGCAGAGACGTCTGGCATCGATTCAACGAGGGATCGATGGAAACGCAGATCTCCTTTTGCCCCTTGGCCGAGACAGGCCTCTTCCAGATGCAGGGGCCGATACCCCTGGAGGGTGAAATCGATCTCTCCGCCGAGGGGCTTTCGGCCCTCACGGCTGAGCGCACAGGCCGCAGCGATATCAATATTCAATCGGTTTCCTGGGCTTCGGCATTCAATATGAACGCCCGGCTTGCCGACAGCTATCGCGTTGGCCGTGTCTTTCTCGCCGGCGACGCAGCCCATACCCACCCGCCGACAGGTGGCCAGGGCCTGAACACCAGCGTTCAGGACGCCTATAATCTTGGCTGGAAACTGGCAGCCGTCCTGTCGGGTGCTCCAGAGGGGCTGCTCGACACCTATGAGGAAGAGCGCCGTCTGATCGCAGCGGACATGCTGGGGCTCGCCACCAGGCTGCTCGACGACGCAAAACGCGGCGAGATGCGGCGTGGCCGCGAGGTTCACCAGCTTGACATCGGCTATGGCGGTTCCAGCCTGTCGCTTGACGATCCGCTGCGTCGGGCTCGTATCCTCGCCGGGGACCGCGCTCCCGATGCGCTGCTGAAGGGTGCCGCAGGTCAGGCTACCCGGCTGTTTGAGCTCTTCAAAGGCCCGCATTGGACACTTCTTGGATTTGAGGCGGCAGCCATTTCCATTCAGCCGCGCAAGGGCCTGCATATTCATAGGATTGGACAAGGCGGCGATCTCACCGACAGCGAAAACCGGTTCCGCGAAACCTATGATATCGCGTCGGGCGAGTGGATCCTTGTCCGTCCCGATGGTTATATCGGCGCGATCGTATCGCAGCCCGAAGCGGCAGCATTGGAAACCTATCTTCGGTCTGTCGGATTGCAGGCAGGTGCAACGGTAACGCATTGAAACATGCTTCCGCGATATGATCCGCCAGCGAATCCGGAAATATTTATGGCGCGGAATCTTCAAGGATTTTCAGCAACGTGCCGCTATAATTGTGATGACAGCGGCGTTGGTAACGGTTGCGCATCGGGCATTTGGCCGCCTTGTGCTTCCGCCGCCTGCGACCGATATGACACAATCACGGATCACTCATGCCGAAATTCCTGTTCGCTTCGATATTCGCACGCACCAGCCGAGCTATCGGTCTTCGCCTGCTTGCCCTTTCAGTTGGACTGCTGATTTTCGTTGTTACGGGTCATGCTGAAGATGTCCTGCGCATTCCCTATTCGTCCGATATAGGCAGTCTCGACCCCGACAACGGATTTGAGGTTGCCGGATTGACGACACTCGACAGCGTCTACGAGGGTCTCGTCAAATATGAAGCCGGCTCAACGAAGATCGCCGGCTTGCTGGCAAAGAGCTGGGAGGTATCGGGGGACGGTCTGGCCTATACGTTTCACCTTGTCGACGGCGTCAAGTTTCATGATGGTACGGCCCTAAACGCGGATGCGGTTGTCACCTCATTCAAGCGCCGTCGCGACGGCGGTCTTGTCCAGAACTATACGCTCGCCAACATGGCAGATATCGCAGCACCGGATGCTTCCACCGTCGTCATCACGCTGCGCCATACACAGCCTTCCTTCATGGATAGTCTCGCAAGCCCGTGGGGGCCGAAAGTCATCAGCCCGGGAGCCCTTTCCGATCATGCCAAGGGCGACCTTGCCACGGGATGGCTGACCGATCATGCGGTTGGAACCGGGCCCTTCAAGCTCGCCGAATTCAAGCGAGGTGAGCGATATGTGCTCGAGCGGAACGAAAACTATTGGGGGGCCAAACCTTTTTTCGGCAAGGTGGAATTTTTGGTCATTCCCGATATCGGCCAGCAGATTCTCAAATTGAAAGCCGGTGAGATCGATGCCGTACCTGCCAATTTCCCGTTCGCGCAGGTCAGTAGCCTGCCAGCCGATCTGCAAATAACCTCGGCTCCCAGCATGACACAATACGAGGCCTTCATTAAGCCGGGATCGCCGCTCGATGATGCCGAGGTTCGCAAGGCGGTTCTGACCGCAATCAACCCGAATTTGTGGGCGAGCGATGCTTTCGGGCAATATGCGCATGTCTCGAAATCGCTCTATCCGAACATCATGCTGGATCCGGGTCAGCCAGTACAGTTTCCGACGGATATCGAGGCAGCGAAATCTGCCATCGCCAGGCACGGAGCGGTCACCCTCAGCATCGGGCTCTACAGCGCCAATCCGAGCTACGGGCGTATCGCCGACCTGATGATCGCCGGGCTGGCGCTCATCGGCGTCCAGGCCACCTCCCATATCATGCCGCCGGGGGCGGCCTATGCCATGAAGGGCGATTCCGCAGCTCCGGACATGCTGCTGATCATCGCTTCTCCGGACGCGGCTCACCCAGACAATCAGGCGAAGGCCTTCTTCACCAAGGATGCGCCGCTCAATCTTTACGGCAGGGCGCTTCCGGATGCGGATGCGCTTGTCGCGGAAGGCGCATCCAAAGCGGATATCGCCGCGCGCAACGCGCTTTATGAAAAAGCCGGCCAGATGTATTTCGATGCAGGCCATTTCATCCCGCTCGTCGATGTCGACGACGTTGTAGTCCATCGCATGGGGCTGAAGGATTTGGGTCTGCGGCCGGTCTTTCCAAGAGGCAGCATCGATTTTTCGAGCGTGAGACGCTGATGGCCGGGGTGCCGGCCTCAGACGGAGTTCGTGGCTCTAACTCAGCCTGTGAGGCATGATGGCTGTGAGCAAGGCAGTCCTCTCCATCGCCAATCTCAGTGTCGTCCTGCGGCGAAGCGATCGTGACCACCTTGTGCTCGATGGGATCAATTTCGAGGCGCTCCCGGGTGAGATCATTGCGGTCGTCGGAGAGAGCGGCTCGGGCAAATCTACGCTTGGAGCAACAATTCAGGGTCTTCTGCCGGCCTCTAGCGAGCCGAAGGTCAGCGGCTCGATCGATCTTGCCGGTTTGGAGATAGTGGGGGCAGAGCCGCGGGTTCTTCGTGCGGCACGTCACTCGCTTGTGCGTGCCGTTCCCCAGGATCCGATGGGCGCCCTCAACCCGACGATGACGATCCGCCATCAACTCAGGGAATCGGCCGATGGAGACGACAGCTTCATCGGGGATTGGCTTGGCAGGGTCGGACTTGAGAACACGAAAGCCATACTCGACACATTTCCGCATCGCCTGTCTGGTGGGCAGCGCCAGCGCGTCCTGATCGCGATGGCATTGATGGCACAGCCAAAAGTTCTGATTGCCGATGAGTCAATTACCTCACTCGACTTACCCTTGCGAAGTAAGGTTCTCGAACTGCTACGCAAGATCGCTCGGGAGCAGCAGACTGCAATTCTTTTCATCACCCATAATCTTGTCGCAGCTGCGTCGCTCGCGGATCGCGTGCTTGTAATCTATGGCGGGCGCATTCTGGAATTGGGTAGAATGGCAGATGTTTTGACAAATCCCGGCCATCCTTATCTCGCCGGTCTGCTTGCCACTCGGTTCGATTTTGACACGGATCGCACGCACCTTCTGCCTACTCTGCCGGTCGAGCGGATGAGGCTCGCCGATCTGGAAAACGTTTGTTGTTATGCCTCCCGTTGCCTCATCGTCCGGGACAAGTGCTTAAATAGCCGGCCCCAACCAACGCAGCTTTCTGTCAGCGGCCACACGGCGGCGTGCTTCTTCACCGACCTGGTCAAATCCAGCGCAGATCAACTTCGTTCTACGGAAGTCTGGCCGATGGTCACAGCGGCGAAGCCCGTGGAAGCGCTGCGGTTGTCCAATGTCAGGAAGAGCTTTACATCCACCGGCCCCTTTGGTCGCCGCAGATCTCAGCAGGTGCTGGAATCGGTCAATCTTTCGGTCGCGCTTGGTGAGTGCTTGGCTCTGCTTGGGAAAAGCGGCGCCGGCAAATCGACGATTATCAGGCTCGCGGCCGGGCTTCTGATGCCTGATGGTGGAGAGATTTTCCGTATCGACAATGCGCCACAAATTGTCTTTCAGGATGCTGCGGCATCCCTCACGCCTTGGCTTTCCATCGGCGAACAGATCGGCGACCGGTTGCGGTATCTGGGTCTTAACAAGGCAGAGCGTCTTCAAAAGGTTGGCAGGGCGCTAGAAATGGTCGGCCTCGACGAGAGCTTGATGTCTTCACTGCCGGCCGGTCTGTCCATTGGTCAATGCCAGCGTGCCGTCATCGCCCGCGCGATCATCGTGCCGCCGAAACTTCTGCTCTGCGACGAGCCGATCAGCGCGCTCGATGTATCGCTTGCTGCCACCACGTTGAACCTTCTCGGCGAGATCAGACGCCGCCTAGACATGGCGGTGCTTTTCGTTACCCATGATCTGGCCGCCGCAAGAATAATCGCCGATCGTATCGCTGTGCTGGATGAAGGTCGGGTGGTGCAGCAGGGTGATCCAGATAAGATCACTGACGGTTTTAATGTACCATCGATGGGCTCCGTTCTCGCAGCGATGCCGAGAAACCAAGCGAGCACAAGCGGACCGGACCTATGAACGTTCCCGAGTTCCTTCCCGAGGAACGCTTCGTGCGCTGGCCCGTTGTTCTCGGCCGCACCAGCTGGATCGACCGGATTGGGCTCTTTGGCGTCATTGCCGTAACGATTATCGCGTTGTTCGCTGCATGGCTCACGCCATTCGACCCGCAGCTCCGTGTCGCGGCGGCCTATCTGCCGCCTTCCGCCGAGCACTGGTTCGGGACAGACGAGATCGGGCGTGATCTCTTCTCGCGTATCGTCATCGGTATCCAATATACATGGCTGCCCGCGCTTGCCCTTGTCCTCATCAGCCTCGTCGTCGGCACATGCGTCGGCATGATACCCCGTCTCATCAGCCGCAGGCTCGACATGCTGGCGCAATGGGTAGCCGAGTTCTTCCTGGTCATGCCATCGACGCTGGTGGCGCTTGCGATAATCGCCACCCTGGGCGGAGGACTTACTAATACGATGATTGCGATGGGTATCGCGTGGTGGCCCTGGTATGCGCGCATATCCCGCGACGAGCTTCGGCGGCTGAACGCTCGTCCGCATGTCGAGGCTGCAAGAATTGCCGGTATCAGCGGCCCGCGCCTGCTGCTGCGCTACCTTCTTCCGGGCGCGCTTCCGGCCCTGCTCGTGGCGGCGACACTGGATGTCGCAACGGCCATTATGACGATGTCGCTCATGTCCTTCATCGGGCTCGGCCAACCGGCCCCGGCGCCAGAGCTCGGGGCGATGACATCAAGGGCGCTTGATAGTCTGTCCATTTATTGGTGGCTGCCAATATTGCCGGCGGCGGCCATTTTTCTCATCTGTCTTCTCGCCAATCTCGCGGGAGACGGCCTTCGCACGGCGTTGCGAGGAACCTAGGATATGCTGGTCTACTTTCTAAGGCGCCTATCGGGTCTCGTGGTCGTTCTCTTGGCAATGAGCTTTGCCGTGTTCTGCCTGCAAAGCATCATTCCGGCAGATCCCGCGCGCGCTATCGCCGGACCGCTCACGCCGCTTTCGAGTGTGAACGCTCTTCGCCAGCAACTCGGCCTCGATGATCCAATTATCGTCCAGTATGGCCGGTTTCTCTCGCGGCTCGCTGAAGGTGATCTCGGGACGTCGACCAGAACCCGTCAGCCCGTGGCCGCCGACATAAGAGAATATCTGCCCGCTTCACTCGAACTGTCACTAGCGGCTCTCTGCATCGGCCTTGTACTGGCAGGTGTCATTGCGGTGCTGCCCCGCATCCTGGGCAGCACTGGAGGGTTGAGATTCCTCTTGATCGCGGCCGGCTCGGTTCCGACGTTCATGTCGGCCTTGCTTTTGGTCTATTTTCTCTGGTTCCGTCTTGGCTGGTTGCCGGGTTCGGGCCGGATGAGCGAGGACGATATAGGCGGCCCGACTGGCTTCAACATGATCGACGCGTTGATCGGCGGCAGGGGCGACCTTAGCCTGGATGCCGTCAGACATCTGCTCCTGCCGGCCTTGGCTCTGGCGCTGCCGATTGCCGTGGCGGTGGGACGCAGTCTCGACAGTGCGCTGCGCGAAGTGATGCAGCAGCCCTACATCGGAACTGCGCGGGGAAAGGGTCTTCGGGAGGCGGTGGTCGTCTTGCGCCATGGTCTTCGCAACTCTGCATCTCCGGCACTAGCGATGGTTGGTCTGCAGATCCGGCTTCTGTTTGGCAACCTGCTGATCGTCGAACTCGTGTTCGGGTGGCCGGGCCTTGGGCTTTACATGGTCCAGTCCTTGAGCAGTGCCGATCTTCCAGCAGTCCTCGGAGTCACGGTTGTTCTCGGAACTTTCTACATCCTCGTGAACATTGTCGTCGAAATTATGCAGACGCTCGCCGATCCGCGTATCGAGCTGTAGCATTCTCGAAACCTATCCCTCTGGCCTAGTTCGCTAGACCTCAACCCTATGGATTTCCGGGGCGATCAGAGTTCATCTGGATATGGCGATCCCGATGTGGCATGGGGCGGTCTGATGGATGACGAGATCAGGTTGAAGGAAGGCGTTTTGGCGGTGCCGCGTTGCGGCGGTTCCTACGAGCCCCGTGATCGGTCGCAGGTCTCAGAGACAAATGTCCGCCGCAGGACCGGGCTCAGCAACTGGCAGGTCAAACGCGTAACTGACTATGTCGATGCGAGACTGGAAGGGCCGGTTCGTGTCGAAGATCTGGCGGCTGCGGCAAAGCTCAGCCCTGGCCATTTCCGCCGCGCCTTTTCGATCAGCTTCGGCATGTCACCTTATGCTTTTGTCATGCATCAGCGGATCGAACGTGCCCGGACGTTGCTGCTCGCCTCCGAGCACGAGATGGGTGATATCGCCTTTGCTTGCGGCTTGTCGGATCACGCGCATTTCAGCCGGTTGTTCCGGCGTTTCGTCGGAACGACACCCAGCCAATGGCGTCAAGATCTGGCGGCGGCGCAAAGCGCCGCTCAAGATGGTATCCGTTAAGCCGGATTATTCTCCCGCCACGATCAACCGATGGCGAGAGCCAGCGTGGTGCGTTTGTCGCCACCAGTCATGCTGACAGGGCCTCGAGTTCTTTGACTGACGGCCTGATGTGGATTTCACGCGGTGCCGGCTTGGCGTGAAGGTCGCGCACCGGCAGGCTGAATGTGATCGATGCACCGCCGCGAAGCCCATTCTCGGCCCACAGTCGTCCGCCGTGGGATTCGATGATGGACCGGCAGATCGCAAGGCCCATGCCCATCCCATCCTGCTTCGTCGTGTAGAACGCCTCGAATATCTTCTCGGTGTCGCCGATCCCGGTGCCCAGGTCGCTCACTTCCACTTCGACGGTGTCGCCGTCCCGCAGCCTGGACTCGATTTTCAGTGTACGGGCTCTGGGCTCGATATCCTGCATCGCTTCGATGCCGTTGCGGATGAGGTTGAGGATCACCTGTTCCATTTGCACATGGTCCGCGCTGGTCGAAGGCAGATAAGGATCGAGATTGACATCGAGCTTCACCTTGTTGGAGGCGAGCCTGTCGGCGATCAGTTCGCAGGCATCGTTGATCAGATTGTTCAGATCGACTGTGGTTCTGGGGTAGGCGGTCTTGCCGAACAGCGCCCTGATGCGGCTGACCACTTCGGCGGCCGCATCGGCATCGCGCACGATCCAGTCGGCGGACCGCAGGGCGCGTTCGAGATTCGGCGGTTCCGCGCTCAGCCAACGGCGGAATGCATTCGCATTGGCCACCACCGCCTGCAGCGGTTGATTGAGTTCATGCGCAATCGAGACGGAAAGTTCCGACATGCTGGCGGCGCGCAGGGCCCTTGCCAATCTCTCGTCGGATTGGCGCAGCGCCTCCTGCGCACGGACCTCATCGTCGATGTCGAGATTGACGCCGTACCAGCGAATGATCTTGCCATTCTCGTCGCGCAGGGGTTCGACGCGTGAATCCATCCATCGATACTGCCCGTCCTTATGGCGAAGCCGGCCCTTGTGATTGATGGGCTGACCCGTCGCAATGGCATGTCTGAACGCCTCCGTCACTGCGGCGCGATCCTCGGGATGGACAAGTTCTGCTTCGGCAGCGACCTCTTCCGTCGTCCTCGAATGAATATCGCCTTCGTTGAGCCCTGCCCATTCGGAGAAGCGCTTGTTGAGATAGCAGGGAAGTCCTTCGGGGGTCATGAGCCAGATCAGAGACGGTACCGTATCGACGATGAGGCGCAGTTCCGCCTCCCGCTGGCGCGCTGCTTCATGCGCTTCCATCTCGTCATGGATGTCGAGGCAGACACCGTACCACTGAATGATCTGGCCATCGGCATCGCGAAGCGGCTCGGCTTTCCCGTCGATCCAGCGATAGACGCCATCGCAGCGCCGCTGCCGATATTTCAGGGCGAAGCGTTCGCCGGTTTTGAAAGCCCGCGAAAGGCTCTCCTGAAACAGCGTCTGGTCTTCGGGGTGGATCGTGTCGATGATCGCTGTCGCGAACCGCCTTGTATCCACGGGATCATTACCCTGCAGCGAAATCCCGGTCCAGTGCATAAGGGGCTTGTTGATATAGGAGGTTTCGCCGGCCGGGCTGGCGCACCAGATGAGAGCCGGGACTGTGTCGATCATCTGCTGCAGCTGCTCCCGGCTTTCCCGCAGAGCAGCTTCCGCCTTTCGCTGATCGTCGATATCGACCGATGTCGCGAACCACGCCGTAATGTGGCCGTGTTCGTCACGCGAGGCGATGGCGGAATCGCGAAGCCATCGGTAGGTCCCGTCGGCGCGTCGCACACGCTGCTCTTCGAAGATCGGCTCGCCTGTCCTGAGGCTGTGTTCCCATCGCTGCTTGCATCCCTCGACATCATCGGGATGCACGAAGAGGCTCCACCATGAATGATTGTCTAGCTTGGCGATCCTGCTCATTTCCTCGGCAGTCACGCCGACAAAGTCGAGCGCCTTCGGATTCAGGAAGCGCAGGCGGCCGTCAGGATAGGCCGACCAGCCAAAGCCCGGAATGTCTTCGATATTGGGCTGGATATTCTTGTAAACGCGGTCGAACAGGCTCTGCGGCTTGAAGACGTTGATGAAAAACCAGAGCGCAGTGGCCGAGCAGGCGAACATGACGACCCGCACGGGTTCATCATCGCCGAAATTGGCGGGGGAGAGAATGATGGTCGCCGTCAACAAACAGCCGATGAGCAGCACGGCCAGACCTGTGCGCCAGCTTGTATAGAGCCAGATGGCGACCATTGCGACGAGAATGCCGGAGGTGTCTGCGAAAAGCCCTGCCAGCAGGATGCCGCTGCCGCCAATAGCCATGGCCGTGACGATCCGTTCTTTTGACGATGTCAACTGCATGGGAGTCCTCTTTGCTTTGCTGTCGGTGTCTTTTCCCCGACCTGACGCTGGTGGATAATTTCAGCCATCGTTCATTCGGACATGCGACGGCAGCGCTTGCCAGACATTGAAAAGCTGCGCCACCGAACTGACCTGCATCTTTTTCATCATATTGCTGCGGTGAAGCTTCACCGTAAATTCGCTGATCCCGAGGGAGAAGGCTATCTGTTTGTTGACTTCGCCGGATACGACCAGCTTCAGAACCTGGCGTTCGCGTACAGTGAGGGTTTCAAAAAGGGAAACGTATCGATCGGCTGCAGACAAGGCGTTCCTGCGGCTGATATCTGTTGCGATGGCGCTGGACACGGCATCGAGAAAGGTCTGGTCCCGTACGGGTTTGGTCAGGAAATCCTGCGCGCCGGCCTTCATTGCCTGCACGCTCATTGCAATGTCCCCGTGTGCCGTCAGAAAAAGCACGGGTGTGGTGACGCCATTGCGGGTCAAATGATGCTGCAGGTCCAGACCGCTGATGCCGGGCATACGAACATCCAGGACGACGCAACTCGGGCGGTCGGGCAGCTTCGCTTCGAGAAATTCTCGGCCCGATAAAAATGTCATTGCGTCGATGCCGACCGAATTCAGCAGGTTCTCCAGAGCCGCGCAAACGGTCTCATCGTCGTCAACCAAAATCGCGACCGGACTTTTCGACCCCTTGGAGGTGGCCACCCCCATGCATGATCCTCCAACTGCCAGCAGACATGCCGCTTCCCCGAACTGCGTGAGAATACCGTCATCGACGAGAAAATTGAAGGAGGGGGCAACTAAACCAAGTATATATTGCGGAGCACATTTTTATATGTCTGGGTTCTTGCGGCCCAGCATGATGCTATGCAGAGATGCGCCCGGCTTCGGCTAGCGGGACGCAACCTTGAACGCCGTCGGCCGATGCTCGATTGGCATGGCGAGCGTTTCGCCATTCACGATAAAATATGCGACGTTCGGTTCGGCTTGCGACGACGAGGGTGTCGCGAGCGGCACATAGATTTTTGCGGACGCCTTGGGCGCCGATGTGGCCCCATAGCCGAGATATGCAAGTATTGCGATTATCAGACCGCCGATGATCAGGAGCGGAAGCCTGGGCGTCTCGAGAGGCCTGTATCGAGAGCTTGGGTCATATCTCATCACAACCGCCTTTGATCGATCTTGGTCATGATCAGCTTACAGGCGGCTAGCGGGCTAAGCAGTTATACGAAGGTGTGCGACGGGGGCAACGAAGGTGTGCCTTGCGATGGTTCTGCGCGGGTGCATCCGCGCGGCTTACCTGACGCAATGAGCGGACTACCTGTTTGCAATAATGAGGGAATTTGACCGACTTGCCGATCGATCTCGCGGCCGAACCTAGACCCTTGGCGTATTTTGGCAAAGGGGGCCGCATGGTAGTATTGTTGCCACATGACCACGTCGCCAGTTGCAATTTCGGCGTGGCCCTCAGCTGACGGGAACCCCTTCATGAACGCGGCAGAATGGAGCAGTGTCATGCTTCATCGCTGTACGGCGGTAGCGGGGCTCTGCAAAGCAGTCGTTTGGAGGCGCGGAAAGCCATGATGATCGATCAAGTCAGCACGAGCGACGAGCCGGTTGTCTGTATCGTCGACGACGAAGGCCCTGTCAGGGCTTCTCTCGTGGACCTTTTCGAGTCGGTGGCGATGAAGGCTATCGCATTCGAGAGCGCTTCGGATTTTCTGGAGCGCTGCGATATGAGGCAGGCAGGCTGCATTCTCCTCGACGTGCGGATGCCCGGCATCAGTGGCCTGGACTTTCAGGACCAGCTCGCCGCTGCCGGCAACACCATGCCCATTATCTTCATGTCAGGTCACGGAAGTGTTCCGCTGACCGTAAAGGCAATGAAGGCAGGAGCAACGGATTTCCTGATCAAGCCGTTTGCAGGCAGCGCCGTGATCGCCGCCGTCGGCGAAGCAATCAGGCGAGATGCCGAGAACCGGAAAGAGGCTACTATTCGCGCCCAGTTGCAAATTTGCGAGGCCAGGCTTACTCCGCGCGAGCGGGAAGTCTTGCATTATGTCGCAGCCGGATTGATGAACAAGCAGATTGCACATGAAATGCAGATCAGCGAAATCATGGTGAAACTGCACCGGGGACGAATGATGAAAAAGATGCAGGCCGGCTCCCTCGCGGAGCTCGTTCGCAAATTTGACATGTTGAAACCGGATCTCAAACTGTATCAGTAACCTGCGTGGCGCCTGGCTCATTGCCCGAAAAAGAAGAATTGTACTTACGCAATGGCAAGTTCCCCCAACAAGACAGTCGCCGTCATTGATGACCATCGCTATCTCAGGGAATCCCTCAAGGATTTGCTCGAGGCGGCCGGTTATGAATGCGAGCTCTATGAGTCAGCCGAGACATTCCTGAGCGAAAAAGGCTATTCGCTTGCTGATTGCATTCTTGCCGATGTCAGAATGCCGGGAATGTCAGGCGTAGAGATGCTCCAGGCATTAGGCAGACTGCCTTCCCATCCGCCTGTCATCATCATGACGGCACACGGGGACAAGGAGGTCGAAGCCGCCGTCTCTCAGGCAGGTGCTGTTGCCTTTCTCAAGAAACCCGTCAATGCCGATTTGCTGATGTCGTGGCTGGAGCGCGCGATCAGGGATTATCGCGGAGGCTAAAATACCCTGCAGAAGTGCGCAGGTCCTGCATTCGGAATTGCGTTGTCACGCGTGAGCGGCCTGTTCCATCTCAAACGGCAGGGTAAAAACGAACTTCGCTCCGTGTGGATCGGCCTGCTCCACGCTCAACCGTCCACCGTGAGATTCGATGATGGAGCGGCTGATCGCCAGCCCCATTCCCATCCCCTGTCCTTTCGTCGTGAAAAAGGGTTCGAATATTCTATCGGGGAATTCGACGCCCGGGCCGCGATCGCTGATCTCGATCTGCACTGCATCCATGGCGCGGCAGGCGCGAATGCGTAGGACGCGGTCGTTGCCGGCAGAATCCATGGCCTCCAGACCGTTGCGGATCAGATTGATCAGGACCTGTTGAACCTGAACCCGATCGAAGGCGATCGGCGGAAGGTCTCGCTCGAACTCGAGATCCATGCGCACGCGCCGCCGCATCGCCTCCTCGGCCATGAGGTCGCGCGCTTCTCTGACCACGCTATCGAGTGAGGCATAATCTCTCGAGGTTTCGGAGCGTTTGAATAAAGCACGGATGCGGCCGACGACTTCGACGGCGGAATGGGCGCTTGCCGAGATACGTTCGACCGCTTTCTGCGCCCGTTCTATATTGGGTGGTTCCGCTGAGAGCCAGCGCTGGCCGACATCCGAGCTTGATATGACGGCCGCGAGAGGCTGGCTGATCTCATGAGCGATCGAGGCGGAAAGCTCGGCCAGGCTTGCTGCCTGGCTTGCACGCGCAAGGTTCAGCTGGGCAAGGCTCAAGGCCTCCTGCACGCGAACCTGATCCTCGACATCGATCGACAGGCCGTACCATTCCACGACTGCGCCGTTCTTATCGCGAACGGGCTCGAAGCGGCCTTCCGTCCAATGGAACGTACCGTCCGGCCCGCGCCGTCTGTATCGCATCATGAAAGGCTCGCCAGCCTGAATGCAATGCCTGATCCTGCGCTTCACTTCCGGCCCATCCTCGGGATGGAGAAGCTCCTGCGCTGCCCGTGCAAACTCCTCGAAATTTGCTTTGAAAAGTCCGAGTTCCTGCATGTAGCGTCTGCTGACATAGGAGAGTTCTCCCGCAGGCGTCCAGCTGCAGATGTGCACCGGCAAGGCATCGATGAGCCGTTGAAGATGCCGTTCACTTCGCTGCAGCGCCTCTTCGGCGTGGACCTGATCGTCGATATCATGGCAAAGGCCATACCACTGGCTGATGCGTCCATGCCGGTCATGTATCGAATCCGCGCGGCTCGACATCCAGTGATAGACGCCATCATGGCGGCGCAGGCGGTATCGCGTGGAAAAGCTTTTGCCGGTGGCGAAGCAATATCGGAGCGCATCCCTGAAGCCCGCGGCATCATCGGGATGGATCGCCATCTCGATCATTGCTTCGAGCCGGCTCATGCCTGGCTTTTGGATATCGGCGATATCCCGGCCGAGGTAATCGATCATCTGCTTGTTAAAAAAGATTGGCTCGCCGTCTGCCGTTAGCCGCCAGATGTGAGATGGCACCCTATCGACGAGTTCGGCAAGCGCCCGTTCTCGTTTGCGCAATGCCCTGGCGCTCCGGCTGACGATCATCCCCCGCTCCCGGCGACACATTCGCGTCTCAACAGGCTGAAATGCCCTGCACAGGATTTATCCCACGATACAGTGGAAGACGGAAGCAATTCATACGCGAACGTATCTTGGCATCAGATCGCTTCGATCCGCCCAATGGTTGTCCCGTCGATGACGAGTGGGCGCTCTCATCTGCAGCCGGGTTTCAAGACAGACGACCGCCCGCGCTGTTCATTTGTCTATTCTGGGCACAGTTCCTTGTCCTTGCGCACGGCTAATGGAGACCGATGCGACAGCTTATTTCCTGGGTCTCAACAAGGAGAATTAGGATGCTAGATCTAAAGGATAAAGTGGCTGTCATCACCGGCGGCAATAGCGGGATTGGCAAGGCGACGGCGCTCCTTTTCGCCAAGGAGGGAGCGAAAGTCGTCATCACCGGACGTCGTCAGGATGTTATTGACGACGCGGTTCGCGAGATTGGCCATGGAGCGATCGGAATTTGTGGCGATGTTGCCAGCATCGATTTCCATCGCCGGCTCGCGACTGAGGTTACGGAGCGCTTTGGCGTAGTCGATATCTATATGGCCAATGCCGGCATTATCAATCTCGCGGCGTCAGAGGCGGTCAGTGAGGCCGAATACGACCAGCACTTTGCGGTCAATACGCGCGGCGTCTTCTTCGGTGTTCAGACCATCGCTCCGCATATGCGCGATGGCGGAAATATTATCGTCACGAGTTCTCTGGCCGGGACAAAGGTTCTGCCGAACCACACTGTCTATGCCGGCACCAAGGCTGCGCTCGCCGCATTTGCCCGCAATTGGGCGATTGAATTCAAATCGCGCCGGATCCGTGTCAACATTCTTAGCCCCGGTCCGGTCGAAACCGAGATCCTGGGAAAACTCGGCGTCAGTGAAAGCAACCGTCCGCAATTCGAGCAGCAGATGGCTGACCTGATACCGGCAGGACGTCTCGGGCGCCCCGAAGAACTGGCTCAGGCCGCGCTCTTCCTCGCTTCGGCTGGTACCTTCGTGAACGGAATCGAACTTCACGTCGATGGAGGCATGTGCGTGGCCTGACACTGGCGCGTGAGATTTCGTGTGGCCGGATCGCGTGCCGGCCGCGCGAGCGTTCGCTCGGATTAGTCCCATTACGCCTGTGGCCCGCGGTGGAGGACAACGTGCGCTCCGACGCAAAATCAGACATTGGTCGGATTTATCGAACGAGGGCTGTATGGCCGACGCGGTCAGGATCGGGCCTCACAATGCCGGTAGCTCCCAGGCAAACCGGTTTTGAGGGCGACCCGTGGGCGACTCTTCAGTCGTTACCGCACGAACGCCCTAGAACGGAGGTTTGGATTGCTGCGGAGCGCGGCCAATACAATGATAGCGCCGCTCACGTCGGCTATCGCAGCGCCCGGTGGCATCCGAAACATTCTCCCATCCATTTGCTCGCGATTAGTTGAACAAAAAAGACTCGACACCTGAATAATTGCGCCATATTAAATTGTGCACAATCAAAAAGAGGAAGCCACTTATGCATAAAATCCTGAAATCCGTATTCGCACTCGGCGCACTGGCAGCTCTTGCCGTCCCTGCTGCCGCTGAATCTGCAAAGCCGACGGTGGTACTCGTGCACGGCGCGTTTGCCGATGCTTCGAGCTGGAACGATGTTATCGCTCGCCTCGAAAAGGACGGTTATCCGGTTGTCGCGGTCGCCAATCCGCTGCGCAGCGTGAAGTCGGATGGTGATTATGTCGGTCGTGTCGTCGCAGGGATAAAGACGCCGGTGGTTCTCGTCGGTCATTCCTATGGCGGTTCGGTCATCAGCGAGGCCGCGACAGAGACGAAAAATGTCGAGGCACTGGTCTATGTCGCTGCCTTTGCCCCTGACAAGGGCGAGTCTGCTGCCGACCTTTCGGGCAAGTTCCCAGGCAGCACCCTGGCACCGACGCTTGCCGAGCCCGTTGCATTGGAAAATGGCGGAAAGGATCTGTATATCCAGCAGGACAAGTTTCATGAGCAGTTCGCTGCTGATGTGCAGGCAAAGACCGCAAAGCTGATGGCAGCAACCCAGCGTCCGATCACCGAGGCGGCCTTGACCGAGGCAGCCCCCGGCGCGGCGTGGCAGACCATTCCGTCCTGGTTCATCTACGGCGACGCGGACAAGAACATTCCCGCCAAGGCTCTTGCCTGGATGGCTGAGCGTGCCCATTCCAAGGAAACCGTCGTCGTGAAGGGTGCATCCCATGTCGTAATGGTTTCTCATCCTGACAAGGTTGCGAAGATCATCGAAGACGCGGCTTCCGCCAAGTAACGCTCAATCTTCGAGTTGCTCCTGAATGGGCTCCGTCCTCGTCGGCGGAGCCCAGATGTTATTGCGGTAGGGGCACAGTTCTAAACAATCTGAAATTGTGTATCGCCGGCAGATGATGATGAATGGCCTTTTTCTGCAAGCTGATTGCCAGCAGGTAGTTTCTCGCCTGTCTCAAGAGGTCGTCGGCTGCGTTCCAGTCGCTCTCACGTTCGGCTCCCCAACCTTGGTTTGGGAGGTAAGCCTCGGACTTGGATGGTAATTTTGAGGCCCGCTTATCCAAGGAGGTTGCGATGCAGGTCACGAAATTCATTGTCTACGCGATGGTCGGCTTCAACATATTGCTTGCCGGCTGGCTGGCGCTGTACATGCTCTACGATCCCGAAAGCTGGTATTATTTTATCCCCGGCGTCACCGATACAGGGATGTACAACCAGCATTTCATTCGCGATATCGGCATCATCCAGGGCTTCATAGCGCTTGCATTTGCCTTTGGGGCCTGGAAGCCTGGCCGGCGGGTCGAGATGTGGGCCGGGGCGACCCTGTGGCTCATCGCCCATGCAACGTTTCATCTTTGGGAAGTCGCGGTCGGCATTTGCTCTTCGTCGGTGATCCTGCGCGACTTCCCGGCGGTGAGCCTGCCCGCGATCTTCGGGATCATTGCAACACTTTGGGCAATTCAGCAGGCCACAGCCTCCGCGAGCCGGCAAGGCGTTGCAGGCATTCGGGCGTAGTGCGATTGCTCAAGCCATAAAAGAGGAGGCGCTTTGCGGCGCCTCCTCCTTCGTCTGCGACGGTAGCATCTGCGTAAGCACTAAGCCGCCATCATCGATCGCGAAAGCCAGTCGTGGAACGTCACGGTTCCGGCAAGGGCATCGGCTCTCGGAAGGAGTGTCGTTTCGGCAAGTTCCACACCGAAGAACGGCGCTGTCGGATCGATCGCAATTGAGCGTGGATCTTCCGTCGCCGTCAGGATCTCGCGCGCCAATTGGTCCAGTTGTACAGGGTCCGGGCCGGCGATCTCAATGATGTCATTGCGGGGCGTGCCGATCATGATCCTTGATATCAAGGTCGAAGCCTCGTCCGCCGCAATCGGCCTGACCAGAGAGGGTGGCAGCCGGAAACTATTCCCATCGGCTGCCAAATCGATGATGCCGTTGAAGAATTCGAAGAACTGGGCGGACCTGATAATGGTGTGAGGTAGCCCAGAGGCCCTTATGAGATTTTCCTGCACCATCTTTGCGCGGAAATAGTCGTTTTCCACCAGCCGGTCCGTGGCGACCACGGACAGGGCAAGATAGTGCCCGACGCCAGCATCCTTCGCTGCCGCCAGCAGATTTTTGCCTGCCTGCTTGAAGAAGCCGAGCGCGTTTGAATCACCGAATGATCCGTAATTGGTGACATCGATCAGCACGTCCGCGTCGGCAAGCGCCGCCCTCAGCCCTTGGCCGGTATAGGCGTCGACGCCGGTACTGGTCGACACCCCACTGACGGTTTGACCCGCTCGTTCCAATTCGCGAACGATCTTGGATCCCATCATCCCGCTCGCACCAACAACCAAAATCTTCATCTCACGCCCTCGGGATAGTGACCGACATGCTGAAAGGATAGCCGTTTCCGGGGGCGGATCGATAAAACGAAGTTTTGGGTTGACCGGTAGCAGGGGCGATGGGTGTTCGCTCGAACCTCATGTTCCAGCGATTAATGTCATTTACCCAGCGTAAGATCCGAACCCGAACCAAGGTTTGGCAAACCAATGTTAGGGATGCCTGGCATGGCATCGGCCAGTACCTGAGTATCCGTGAGCCGTGTTAACCGGGCACGATGGGGATGATGAACGCAGGGCTTTTTCCGGCTTCTTCCTGCGGCCAACGAAATGGCAGCCGAGCGTCCAACCCATCCGGCTTATGTCGTCGAGCAGGCAAGACCGGCAGCGTTTACTGCCGGTTTTGTTCCACTTTGATGACGACGCATGCCCGTAGCGGGCGATGGTAAACCAAGGTGTATCGTCCGCCGGCGCATATCCTATGCTATCGATTGGCGTCTCATTGAGCAGGCTCGCATCATGCCGGCCGGCTGTAGCCTGTTTTGATCTGGCGGCTGGCATGTTTGGTGACTGAGAGCCGACAAAGGGTAAAGCAGAGGGATACGGGCGCATTCAAGGGTCGGAATCTCTCAGATGCCAGAGAGGTAATTCGATGCAAAACGCTCAGGTGAAAACGGACAAGAGCGCCGAGCCGGTCGTTTACGTCATCGACGATGACGCGGAGATGCGCAGTGCCCTCGTGGATCTTTTCACGGTCACGAACAAGCGCACATCAGCTTTCCCAAACGGTCTGGAATTTCTCAAATGGGCCGATGTCAATGCGCCAGGCTGTATCGTCGTCGACATGCGAATGCCAGGGGGCTCGGGGCTTGATCTTCAAAGCCAGCTTCTGGCGCTCGGCAGTAAACTGCCGCTCATATTCCTCACGGCCCACGCGGATGTTCCGACCAGTGTAAGGGCAATGAAGGCGGGCGCGACCGACTTCATCACGAAACCCTTCATCAACCAGGTTCTTCTCGACGCCGTGGATCACGCCATCAGGATAGATGACGAACGCCGCAAGTCGAATGAGGAATTGAAACGCGTCCAGGCGCTTGCCGACAGCCTGACACCCAGGGAGCAGGAGGTCATGCATGCGGTGGCGAGCGGTTTGATGAACAAGCAGGTCGCCTATCAGCTTGGTATCAGCGAAATGACGGTCAAGCTTCACCGCATGAGCCTCATGCGCAAGATGCAGTGCCGCTCTCTGGCAGATCTCGTGCGCAAGGTTGAACAGCTTCAGCGGGGTTAATGCCTGAACCGTTCCGCGCCCGAAGCAATCGAACTCCGGAAAGACCGGCTTGCCTCGATCTTTTCTCGCGGCGGCCGAATGGCCGCTGCCCGTCTGGCCGGGTATTCCCGGCTGAATTTCTGGTCGGGTACATGGGGCGCGGTCCGATCCCCAACGTATGTTTGGGTATGCGTCCAACCACAATCGCTTTAGGCTTAGATCCTGGCAGCCGGCTCAAGGCTGCCGTCTCTTCCACAGGAATCCGGGACCGAACCGATGATGCAACCCATTCATTCTACAGAGAGATCGTTAGAGCCTCTCACCATGCTCGCGGGGTTGTGGCTGCTGGCGCAGCGCCCGGTCCGGACAAAGTCGGTCTGACCTGACTACCGCCCCGCCTCGCTTGCGCGGCGGGAGGTTCATTCAACTCTTTGGTACAGCAAAAAGGAGCAGATTATGAAAATCGTCGTTATCGGCGGAACCGGCTTGATCGGTTCGAAGCTCGTCAAGCGCCTCCAGGCCAAGGGCCACGAGACTATTGCCGCCTCTCCCGCATCCGGCGTCAATACGATTACCGGCGAGGGGCTTGCCGACGTTCTCAAGGGAGCACAGGTCGTGGTCGACCTCTCCAACTCCCCGTCCTTCGAAGACAAAGCCGTGATGGAATTCTTCCAGACCGCGGGTCGCAACATTGCGTCCGCCGAAGCGGCTGCAGGCGTGAAGCATCATGTTGCACTGTCCGTCGTCGGCACGGAACGCCTTCCGGAGAGCGGATACATGCGCGCCAAGCTTGCCCAGGAGAAGATCATTAAAGAATCCGGGATTCCTTATTCCCTGGTTCACTCGACGCAGTTTTTCGAATTCATGTTCGGCATCGCTCAATCCGGCGTGCAGGGCGACAAGGTTCACCTTTCACCGGCGATGATGCAGCCGATCTTCTCGGACGATGTTGCCGACGCGCTTGTCGATGTCGTTCTCGGTAATCCGTTGAACGCCACCGTCGAAATCGCCGGTCCGGAACCGATCAAGATTGCGGATGCCGTCACCCGCTATATGCGGCAGATCGGCGACAAGCGCGAAGTGGTTGCCGATGATCAGACCCGTTATTTCGGTGCTCTGCTGAAGGAAGGCTCCCTTATGCCCGGTAATCAGGTACGGATCGGCAAGACGCGGTACTCCGAATGGGTCAAGACGGCTACCCCGCCTCCGGGTCACTGACCGGGCATCAAAATCTGCGTTGAAATAATCAAAGCCCCGGAAGGGGCTTTGATCGTTTTGGGTGGTGCGTTGCCGATCGACAGTTCCCGAAGCTCATCGCAATGCTATTCGAAAAAAGGGGGCGCCTCAGCAGCGCCCCAAATCATCAGGCCTTAAAGAAGCTGAGCAGATCGGCATTGACGATGTCGGCATGCGTGGTGGCCATGCCATGGGGCAGGCCCTTGTAAATCTTCAGGGTCGCGTTCTTCAGCAATTTTGCGGAAAGCGGTGCGGAATCGGCGACAGGGACGATCTGGTCATCGTCGCCGTGCATGACGAGAACGGGCACTTCGATCGATTTCAGATCTTCGGTAAAGTCCGTTTCCGAGAACGCCTTGATGCCGTCGTAATGGGCCTTCGCTCCACCGGCCATGCCCTGCCGCCACCAATTCTGGACGATTGGCTGCGAGACTTGAGCACCTGGGCGATTGAAGCCGTAGAACGGGCCGCTGGCCAGGTCGATATAGAACTGCGACCTGTTGGCTGCCAGTGCTGTGCGAAGGCCGTCAAAGACCTCAATCGGCAGGCCGCCCGGATTGGCCGCCGTCTTGACCATAATCGGCGGGACGGCCCCGATGAGAACGAGCTTGGCGACGCGCCCCTTTCCGTGACGTGCGACATAGTGGGTTGCTTCGCCGCCGCCCGTCGAATGGCCGACGTGGATTGCGTTGCGGAGGTCGAGATGCTGGACAACGGCCGCAGCGTCGGCGGCATAATGGTCCATGTCGTGACCGTCGCTGACCTGGGTCGAGCGGCCGTGTCCGCGGCGGTCATGCGCAATGACGCGATAACCCTTGCCGAGGAAGAAAAGCATCTGGTTGTCCCAGTCATCAGCGCTGAGTGGCCAGCCGTGGTGGAAGACGATCGGCTGAGCGTCCTTCGGACCCCAGTCCTTATAGAAGATCTGGACGCCGTCTTTGGTCGTGACGTATTCGGTGCTCATGGTGTGTTCTTCCTTCGCGTTCTTTGGCTCATCAGCCATTGCGGATGCAGAAAATCTCAAGGTTGCGGCAGCGACTGCAAATGTAATCGCCCCCGCCATCGTATCTCGGCGCGTTGGCCGAAAGTGTTGCGGATCCATATAGTTCTCCTTGTTTCGAGATGCTTGGTAGGTGCCGCGAACTGGTTGCTTTGGGAGGAGTAGTGTCGCCGAACCAAGCTTGGAGAAGCTATATTTTATGGGGATTGTGAGAAGCTATACTTCCGTTTCATCAATGGCCATTCGGACGCCCGAATGTCAGCCTTGGGCACCAAGGGATCTGAAGAGCGGCGATTCAGGAACACCGTAAACCCGCAGATTTTCGGGCGAAACCCAAACGGACGTTTGATCGTCCGACAGGTGCGCTTCGACTATGAGCGGGGAGGGGCGCCATTGAAGACAACTCATCGCAAGTCATTGTCATATTCGGCTGGGCTGTGCTCCATTCCCGTGCCGGACGGAGAAGCCCATGCAGCATGTTCTCGTTGCCGATAGCGATCACTCTGCGCGCAGTCTCATCCGTGATTTTCTCATGCAACAGTCGTTTCGCGTTACTGCCGTCAGCGCTGGCGATGAATTGCAAAGTGCGCTTTCCAGGGACGTGATCGATGCGTTCGTCATCGATCTTAACCTTAAGGGAGAGGACGCCCTCGAGATCGTGCAGCAATTGGCAACACTCTCGGCGGCGCCTGTCATCATCACCAGTGCCGATCGCACCGAGGAAGCCGACAAGGTCTTGGGATTTGAGCTTGGCGCAAGCGATTACATCACCAAGCCATTCGGCCTGCGAGAGTTCCTGGCACGGCTGAAGGCGGCCATGAGGGTGAGGTCCGCGCCCGATGCCGGGCGGGAGCGCCGTACGTACATGTTTGGCGACTGGATGCTCTCCATGCGTCAGCGAATACTTACGCGGCCGGGCGTTGGCGAGACGCAACTGACCGCCGCCGAATTCAATCTTTTGGTCGCGTTCCTGACCGCACCGAAACAAGTCCTGTCCCGTGAGCGGCTGCTTGCGGCAAGTCGCGTCCATTCGGAAGAGGTCTTCGATCGAAGTATCGACGCGCTGGTTCTGCGCCTGCGACGCAAACTGGAAACGGAGCCGTCAAAACCAAACCTGATCAAGACTGCGCGTGGAGCCGGCTATATTCTGGATTGCAATGTGATGGCGGACGAGGGGCTGCGCCTCAAACGATAGGTCCTGATCTTTACCGACGGGCGTCAGCCTCCGACCGGGGGAATGCGAAGAGCGTGAACCTCGACCGGTTCTTCGAAACCTCTGAGGTTGTAGAAACCCAGGCATTCCGTCTGGTCCGAACATCCTGCCATTCGAACGAAATCGGCCGACATCAGGGCCGGGCGCTGCAGTTCTTTCGTCAAGGCTTCAAGGCGGGAGGCGATATTCACGGCGGGGCCGATCACGGTGAAATCCAGCCTCTTTTTCGAGCCGATATTGCCGTACATCACCTCTCCGAGATGAATGCCCGTGCCGTAGCGGACCTCGTATCCGAATGCCGCTCCCTGGAAGCGTTTGATCGCCTCTTGCGCCTCGATGACAGCCTGAAGGAGACCGGTGCAGGCATCGGCCTTCTCCAGGGGGAAGACAGCCAGCAATCCATCCCCCATGAACTTGAGGATTTCTCCGCCGTGTCTTTCGATCGGATCGGCGATGGCATCGAAATATTGATTCAGAATGGAAATGACCTCATCGCGTGGCCGGCGATTGGAGAGCTTGGTGAAGTTTCGGAGATCGCAGATCATGATGGCGGCATTCACCGAGGTCCCGCTACCGCGCGTCGTCGCTCCATCCAGGATCTGTTCCCCGGCATGCGGGCCGACATAGGTCTGCAGAAGTGTCAGCGCCAGTTGGTTCTTGAGGCGAATTTCACTGACCAGTGAAAACAGCGGAAGGATCTCGCGGAAGAGTGCCATTTCCTCATCGGTAAATCCGCCCGGTTCGCTGGTCGAAAACGTCGCAAGGTGTCGTTTGCCCTGGGTATGGTCGATCGGCCAGGCGATGTAATCGGTGTGGCCTTCCTGCTTCAGCTCTTCGAAGACGGAAAATTGATGCGGCCCGTGGATCTGGAGCCGCTGGCGGATCTCGACGCCGCTTCTGATAACGGCGCGAAACGGACTTCTGAGAAAAGCGTCGGTCGCCTCGACATCGTAACCGATCGTCGTGATATCCGCTTGCCTGTGATCGTTGACCCAGACGACTCTCGTTCCGAGCCACTGGGGATGATGAACGCGAAGATGGAGGCTGGCGCGGCTGAGAGCAACGCCGCAGGAAGCAAGACGGTCGCAGAGTTGCAGAAATATGGGCTCAACCTGCAACTCGTCCCGAACGCCTGAAATCAGCCAGTTCGCGAGGGAGTGACGGTTGGCACTGTCGAGATTATGCATTTTTCGTCTCGTTAACCGCGGACTCTATGTTTGGCCAGAAGCACGGCGCTCCGACCCGGCATCGTGCTCAACGCGTTGGCTCTTTTTGCGGTGCAAGCGGCCAGCATATCAGGTTTGGTGTCAAGCCCACTCTTGTTTTAATGGTCAGGTGGGCTGAGGGGCGAATATGCTATGCGCCGAGGACTTATTGCCAAAGGCCCGATGATGCTTCGCCTTTATGACAGTGGATTTTACGAAAGCGCGTTGAAGGTCCGTATTCTGCTAAACGGCTGGAATGACCGTCCGAACTCAGAGGCGTCGATGTTGAGGCGGGTTCCAAGATGCCTTTAGCCGCCTTTCTGAGGACCCGCCGTCGGCCATAGACCGGCAGGAGCGAGTTCAAAAGCTATCTCTCGCGATCAGCCTGTCCTTGCCCCAAGCGACGGCTGGTGGCTGTATTCCTTGTATATTTTGCCGATGAGAAAACCGGATGCCGCAGGAAATCGCTTCGTTCGTCGTGTTGCTGAATGTCCTGGGCATAGCAGGCATCGTCGTATGGCATCTGCAGGGACGGTCCCGGCCATACGCGCGCCTGATCGTGCAGATCGGCTTCTTTACCGCGATGACGATTGTTCTTCTGCTGGGAGGGATTGTCCCGTTTCGCTTTGACCCACCGCATCTGGAAAGCATGAGTGCACTCTTTGTCTCTGCGAAGATATTCTGGTGGGTGCATCTCTCATGGGCCGTCATCGGCTTTCTGCGCATCTACATCGTGCTGGATGGGAGGCCACGGGAAGCGAGGCTCATTCAGGACCTTTTGATCGCAGTCGTTTATCTCGGTGTCGCCTTGTCGGTCATGGCTTTCGTCTTTGGCGTTCCGATCGGGACGTTGCTGGCGACATCAGGCGTCATTGCCGTCATCCTTGGTCTTGCCTTGCAGAATACGCTGGGGGATGTGTTCTCCGGGATCGCGCTGACGCTGGGGCGCCCCTATGTCATCGGCGATTGGATCTTGCTCAGCGACGGCACGGAAGGACGGATCGTTGCCAGCAACTGGCGCTCGACGCATCTGCTGACAGCCGCTCACAATATCGTCGTCTTGCCGAACAGCGTGCTTGCCAAGCTTGGGCTGACCAATATCAGCAGGCCGGATGAAAATCATCAGATTACGCTGTCGATCCGGATTGTGCCGACACGCATGCCGCACGTCATCCGCGGCGTCATGCAAACGGTGCTGGATAGCTGCAACTCTATCATCAAGGATCCGCCGCCGGCCGTTTCACTTGTCGGCATCGACGCCAGTGCGGTCGATGTGGAACTCTATTTTCAAGTCACCAGTCCGCTGAAGCGAGGTGTCGCCCGCAGTGAGGTCATCGACCTCGTATACCGACACTGCAAGTCCAGCGGACTTCAGCTTGCGATGCCGCTCAGCAAGGTCATCACGGCGACTGAGGTCATGGCACAGAATGCATCGGCCTCCAGCACGGGCCCGGTGCAAAGCCTCATCGAAGCCATCCCCGTTTTCTCGGTGCTTACAGAGGAGGAGGTAACGGCGCTCGCGGCATCCGCGACCAGGCGCATTTTTTCTCCCGGTGATGAGATCGCAAAAGAAGGGGACTCTCTTGCGAGCCTTATGATCATTCGGGCAGGGATCGTTTCGATGAGAAGAGACGGCGAGGAGGCGGCGCGCCTGGCGCCCGGCGATTTTTTTGGCGAAGGGGGCTTCCTTGCCGGGATCGGCGAGAGCCATGCGCTTCAGGCGGTCACACGGGTGACCGTTTATGAGATCGGCAAGGAAGCTTTTGCACCACTTCTGGGCGGTCGCCCCGAGCTCGCGGAGGATCTTGCAGCAAATCTCGCCTATCGGGAGGCGTTGAGCGGGAATATGGGCAATCATGCCATGCAGCATGATCGCCGGCGGTCCTACCTGCTGCAAGCCATTCGATCGGTATTCCGCAATCATGCACATGGGTGACCATCGCGCCGTGGGCAGTTTGCTGGGTGAGACAGCGGGATTGGTAGCGTTTGTCCGAACCGTCGAAACCGGATCCTTCAGCGCCGCGGCGCGCAGCCTGCGGACAACGCCGTCGGGCGTATCGAAAAGCGTTTCCCGGCTGGAAGGCCTGCTCGGGCTCAAGCTCTTTCGTCGCTCGACACGTCTCCTTACACTGACACCGGATGGAGAGACATTCTTCGGAAACATTGCGCCACTTCTCCGGCAGATCGAGGAATCTTCGGATGTCTTTCAAGCGGATCGCGGCGCGACCGGTCATTTGCGTGTGAGCCTGCCAAGCGAGCTTGCGAGGCTTCTCATGCCGCCCATCTTCACACGCTTCCTGCCGCAGCATCCCGGCATAACGCTCGATCTCGGGACGACGGATCGGCATGTGGACCTGATCCGCGAAAACTACGACATCGCGTTTCGCGTCGGTAAGGTCACGGGAAGCGACTTGATGATGCGCACGCTGGTGCATCTGGAGATGGTACTGGTCGCATCGCCTGCGTTTATCGAGACATGGGGACAGGTGAGTTCGGTGGAGAGGTTGCGTGAAATACCCTTCGCGCGCTACGCGATCGACGGCCGTACATATCCCGTTCGCTTTGGCGATGGCTCGACAATGATGCCGACAGGAGAGGTGGATCTCGACACAGCGACAGCGATCCGGATCGCGGCCTTGAGCGGTGTGGGCGTCGCTTATCTGACGAAATGCATCGTTCAGGAGGAGCTGGATAGAGGGGAATTGATCCAGCTTCTGCCCGAGCTCGAACTGGAGATGATGCCGTTCCAGGCCGTCCACGCTTTTGGCAGGATGCCGACTTACCGCCTGCAGCTCTTTTCGGATTTCATCGAGACCGAAATGCGTAAGCATGCACCCCGATAAGCACGGTCGTGCGACCAATGCAGATCCCGCAGCCACGCCCGAAATCTCAGACAGGGGTTGCGTTGCCGACAAGGTCGTTGGCCCTATCCCCAACCGATGGTTAGCTACCGTTTTTCCTTGCGCTTGCTACTCATTCCATGACCGCCTGCCTCGGCGGTCTGTTCCCCAAATGAACGATCTTGAAGGACGAGGATGACATGACGCAAAGACTGAATTACGCCCAGCTTTCACCAGAGCTCGTCAAAAAGCTCTCAGCCTTCAGCATGGAATTGAAGGAGAGCTCAATCGAGCAGACGATCAGGGATCTGGTCGAAATCCGCGCCTCCCAGATCAATGGCTGCAGCTTCTGCGTGGACATGCATTCCAAGGAAGCAAAGATCCATGGCGAACGTGAACTCCGTCTCTATCACGTCGCCGCCTGGCGCGAATCGACGCTGTTCAGCCCGCGCGAGCGCGCGGCCCTTGCCTGGACGGAAGCGGTCACCAAGCTTTCCGACACCGGTGTGCCGGACGAGCTTTATGAGAAGGTCCGCGGCCAGCTTTCCGAGAAGGAAGTATCTGACCTGACCTTCCAGATCATGGCTATCAACGCATGGAACCGGATCAGCATTGCGGTCAAGGCTGTTCCGGGCACTGCGGACAAGCTTTACGGCCTGGACAAGGCCGGCCTGCAATAAAACGACGACCGATATTGCGGCCGCATGGGAATGCGGCTGCAGCGACTCTATTCGGCTTTTTTAGTCACAAAGAGCCGACAATATTGCGGCATAGCGCGTCGCGTGGAGGCCATGCCGGCGGCTGGCTAAAGCTGGTTCTTCATGTCGCTGTCGTGCGATACTCGAACCGGGTCACACGAAAGCTTTTCTCCAACGATGCAGCAACTTGATCCGCGCTCGGAACGCCTCGGACGGACTTCCACCTGATCTCGTAGACCAGTTGGCGATGCCCGCCCTCGATATCCCTCAGCCCCGTGAAGATCGCCTCGGAAAGTTCAGGAGTTGTCGCCTTCACGTCGGGAATTCCTGAATCGTTTTCCAGCCTGATCGATACGGTGCCCTTCTGGTCGCCTGATATCCATCGGTCGACATGCTTCAGCGGGGAAAGGATGAGGACGGCAAGGATGGTGACGACGGAGCCCACGGCGATCTGACCGCCGCCGAAACACAGGCCAATTGCTGTTATCAGCCACAAGGTCGCCGCGGTGGTGACACCGGTTGCGATGTCGCCGCGGCGCAGGATTGCGCCTCCGCCGATGAAGCCCACGCCGGTGAGGACGCCGAGTGGGAAGCGCAGGATATCCATCGATCCGTTTGCGCTTTGGCTCGTTGCAAGGAGGATATTTGCCTGGATCATCGAAAGGCAGGCTGCAAGGCCAACGAGAATGGTGGTGCGCAATCCAGCGGCATGTCCGCCTCGCTCCCTGTCGAGGCCGATAAATACGCCGGCAACGATGGTTGCTGCCAGACGAAGTGCGATATCCGTCCAGTTCGGCGTTATGGGCATCAGGTCGATGAGATCCAATTCAGCCGCTCCCGTGCTCTATTTCCGAAGGTTTCAAGCGTGGGAAGCTAGAGCGCGGACGGGGGCGGGCCAGTGGAGCAGCGGAAATCAGCCTTTGACAGCGGCTCGTGCCGGATCGACACGCTGATGCAGGCTTGCGGCCGAGTGACGAATGACCTCTGAAATCTGCAGCAGTTGTTTGACCAGGGGCGTCGAATTGCGCCAGATGATGCCGATCGTTCTTAACGGCTGAGGCGTGCGAAATCGGGAAATGGAGACATCCGCCGAGCGTGTCTCCACGGGCACGGCCATTTCTGGGATCAGGGTGACGCCGATGCCGGCGCTGACCATCTGTACGAGCGTCGAGAGCGAGCTGCCCTCCATAATCTCCCGGGGGCGGGTCGATTCGATGCCGCAAAAGGACAAGGCCTGATCCCGGAAGCAATGTCCCTCTTCCAGGAGAAGCAGGCGCATTTCGCGCAAGGCCTCGGGTTCCGGCACCGGCTTGCCCTCGTCTTCGCGGTGGCGAACCAGCACGAACTCTTCCTCGAATAGTTTGATCTCGGTAAGCGACGGCTGGGACACCGGCAATGCGACGACAGCCAAGTCCAGCTCGCCTTGCGCCACTTCGTGAACTAGCCTGGTCGTCAAGGTTTCGCGCACCTGTATTTCGATATTGTCGAAGGTCCTGTTCAGATCGCTGATGATCGCCGGTAGCAAATAGGGGGCAATGGTCGGGATGATACCGATTCTCAGCCGCGTCAGCAGTCTGTCCTGCGAGGCGCGGGCGAGATCTCCGAGCTCGTCGACAGCTCTCAGAATGTCGCGCACACGCATCGCAAAGAGCTGTCCGAAGGCGGTCAGCCTGACTTCACGCGCGCCGCGCTCGAAGAGATCTCCGCCGAGTTCTTCCTCCAGCTCCTTGATCTGCATGGACAAAGCGGGTTGCGAAATGGCGCAGGCATCGGCCGCATGCCGAAAGCGGCCATGACGTGCCAGAGCTTCAAAATAACGAAGCTGTTTGAGTGTCAGGTTGGTCATAAGATGAACTTATCGCAGCTATCAGTAAATCCAACTTAAAATTATCACACGCTTCCGATAAAAGGGAGGAGAGGGAGGATGCATGCTAGCACGCTCGATCAGCAGCAAGGCGTCAAGCATGCAATCAGGCCCAATAGTTTAACGGACAGGCTGTCCCTGGATGGCTGCCTGGAGCAACAGGAGAAAACTATGGACCAGAAACCTGACAGCGCGGGCAAATGTCCCGTCGATCATTCGGGAGCAAGCGCCAGACGCAATCGCGACTGGTGGCCGAGCCAGCTCGACCTGCAGATGCTTCACCATCACTCCGGTCTTTCGGATCCGATGGACAAGGATTTTAACTATGCCGAAGAGTTCAAGAAGCTCGATCTCGATGCGGTGAAGAAGGATCTTCACGCGCTGATGACCGACTCACAGGACTGGTGGCCGGCAGACTTCGGCCACTACGGCGGTCTCTTCATCCGCATGGCCTGGCACAGCGCCGGCACCTATCGCATCACCGACGGTCGCGGTGGCGCCGGTCAGGGTCAGCAGCGCTTTGCGCCGCTCAACTCCTGGCCTGATAACGTCAATCTCGACAAGGCCCGCCGCCTGCTCTGGCCTATCAAGCAGAAATACGGCAACAGCATTTCCTGGGCCGACCTCTTGATCCTCACCGGCAACGTCGCGCTCGAATCCATGGGCTTCAAGACCTTTGGTTTTGCTGGCGGCCGTGCCGACGTCTGGGAGCCGGAAGAGCTTTACTGGGGTCCGGAAGGCACCTGGCTTGGCGACGAGCGCTACAGCGGCGAACGCGAGCTGGCAGAACCACTCGGCGCCGTGCAGATGGGCCTGATCTATGTCAACCCGGAAGGGCCGAACGGCACTCCTGATCCGCTTGCATCGGCTCGCGACATCCGCGAGACCTTCGCCCGCATGGCGATGAATGACGAAGAGACCGTGGCACTGATCGCCGGCGGCCATACCTTCGGCAAGACCCACGGCGCGGGCGACCCATCGTTTGTCGGCGTCGATCCTGAAGGTGGCGAACTCGAGGCGCAGGGCCTCGGGTGGGCGAGCAAGTTCAACAGCGGTGTCGGCCGCGATGCCATCGGCAGCGGCCTGGAAGTCACCTGGACGACGACCCCCACCAGGTGGAGCAATAATTTCTTCTGGAACCTGTTCGGTTATGAATGGGAATTGGAAAAAAGCCCGGGCGGTGCCCATCAGTGGGTCGCAAAGGGTGCCGGCGCCACCATTCCGGATGCCTTCGATTCTTCGAAGAAGCACCTGCCGCGAATGCTTACCTCCGACCTCGCGCTGCGCGTCGACCCGATCTACGAGGCGATCTCGCGCCGCTTCCTCGAAAACCCGGATCAGTTCGCAGACGCCTTTGCCCGCGCCTGGTTCAAGCTGACCCACCGCGACATGGGCCCGAAGGTTCGTTATCTCGGCAAGGAAGTTCCGGCAGAAGACCTGATCTGGCAGGACGTCATCCCGGCCGTTGATCATGCGCTCATCGACGACAAGGACATTGCTGATCTGAAGGCCAAGGTCGTTGCCTCCGGCCTGTCCGTTCAGGAGCTCGTCTCGACCGCATGGGCATCCGCTTCGAGCTTCCGCGGTTCCGACAAGCGTGGCGGCGCCAATGGCGCGCGCATCCGTCTTGCCCCGCAGAAGGACTGGGAAGTTAACGAGCCGGCACAGCTCGCCAAGGTTCTCGGCACCCTCGAAGGCATCCAGAAGGACTTCAACGCAGCCCAGACCGGTGGCAAGAAGGTCTCTCTCGCCGACCTGATCGTGCTTGCCGGTGCGGCCGGTGTCGAAAAGGCTGCCAAGGCAGGTGGCCAGGACATCGTCGTGCCGTTTACGCCGGGTCGCATGGATGCATCGCAGGAGCAGACCGATGCCGCTTCCTTCGCGGCTCTCGAACCGCGCGCCGACGGTTTCCGCAATTATGTGAACAGCAAGCGTCTGCAGTTCATGAAGCCGGAAGAAGCCCTTGTCGACCGTGCCCAGCTGCTGACGCTGACCGCGCCTGAAATGACGGTTCTCGTCGGCGGCCTGCGTGTGCTGACGGCCGGCAAGCCGGAGCATGGCGTCTTCACCGCGCATCCGGAAGCGCTGACGAACGACTTCTTCGTCAACCTGCTCGACATGGGCACCGTCTGGGCACCGCTCGCTGGCAAGGACGGCGTTTATGAAGGCCGCGACCGCAAGACCAACGTGGTCAAGTGGACCGGTACCCGCATCGACCTGATCTTCGGCTCGCACTCGCAGCTGCGCGCGCTCGCTGAAGTCTATGGCCAGTCCGATGCCAAGGCGAAGTTCGTCAAGGACTTCGTTGCCGCATGGAACAAGGTCATGAACGCTGATCGCTTCGATCTCGTCTGATCATGAATCTACCCCGGACGCGGCGGTCGCCGCGTCCGGGGTAATGTGTGGGCAGTCTTCGCCCGCCGCGCGCTGCCTATTAGCCAGGTTTCCTTTCGACATTTCCTTGCCTTGACGGACCGCGCTGTGATTTCGCAGCCGCGTGCTCTCGGATCATGCTGTACGAACCAAACCCGTCATTGAAGCGTTCCTGCAAGGCAACTTGTTTCGCTGAAAGGAAAGACGATGAGTGAGAAGCTCAGGAAGGGCGACAAGGTATCCTGGAGTACGAGCCAGGGCGAAACGGTCGGCAGCGTGGTCAAGAAGCAGACGGCGCCAACGAAAATCAAAGGGCACGAGGTAAAGGCCTCGAAATCGGACCCGCAATATATTGTCGAGAGCGAAAAGTCCGGCAAAAGAGCGGCTCACAAACCCGAGCAATTGCGCAGAAAGTGATTGAACCTGCCGTTCTGCTTTTGGCACGATGCGTTTGCGGCCGCGAAGTCGAAACCAATGAAAGAGGCCCGAGCGGAAACGCTGCGGGCCTATTAATTTTTTCTGAACTCGATCTGTGAAATAATAGGCTTCTCACTTTTTTGTAACATTGAGATTTTCGGACGCGGTAAGTCTCTGTAAATAAAGTGGAAGTTATGCGCATCAGCACCATCACCAACTGGGCCTATGGCATTACCGTGATCCTCACGGCGCTTTCGGCTGCCGCCTTTATCATGTCGTCGCGTAGTGCAGAGGATGAGCGGCGTGCGGTTGAGGAGCATCTTGTTCTCGATACGCTGACCGAACAGCTCGAGGTGGGTGCCGAACTCTCCAGCGATGAGGCAAGGCTCTATGTCATGCGCGGCGAACAGCGCCACCTCGATGCCTTCAAGGCGGACGTGGAAACCGAACGGCGCCGCGAGACGGCGGCCGAGCAGATCGCGGCGCGAGACATATCCGCCGTGGAGCGGAATATTATCGAAGGCATGAACAAGCAGGCTGAGGCGCTTGACGCCGTGGAAGCCGCCGCGATCGATGCTTTCCAGAAGGGCGACAGACAGGCAGCGCAGCAAACGCTATTTGGCTCGGAGCATGAGCGGTTGCAAACGGCTCTCATGGAGTCGGCCGGGCATCTGCGCGACGTCACGGCGACACGCACGGGAGCGGCGCTCGATGACGCGCGCCGGCGCAGCGACCAATGGAACCTCGTCGCCAAGATCATGCTGGCGATGACCGGCCTGCTTTTCCTTGCCGTGCTCTACTTTATCCTTCGCCGTCGCGTGGCGATGCCTCTGGTGCGCATGACCGGCATCGTCAGCCGACTTGCCAAGCAGGATTATGCGGTCGAGGTCCCTGACGATCATCGCCGTGATGAGATCGGCGAAATGAATGAGGCGATCCAGATCTTTCGTGAAAACGGGCTTGAGCGTGAACGCCTGGACGCGGAGCGACGAGCTGACCAGCATACCAAGGATCTGATCCTGCAGATGATGCACCGCCTTCAGGCCTGTGAAAATCAATATGAACTGGCCGATGTCGTCGCGCGCTTCGCGCCGCAGATCTTTCCGGGTATTGCCGGAAGTCTTTATATCCTCGACGAGGATAAATCCGTTCTTGCGCAAACCGGCACATGGCTGGAGCCTGTGAATGCGCAGGCGGCTTTTCCCGCCAGTGCGTGCTGGGGCCTGCGGCGCGGCCGCCCGCACATGAGCGGCACCGGGGACGGAGATGTGCCCTGCCAGCATGTGGAAGGAAGCGGTGTTGCCTCCTCCTGTTTCCCATTGACGGCGCAGGGTGACATGATTGGTCTTCTCTATCTAGAGGAGCGCCACGGGCAAATACCGGCGCTGGACAATGTTCGCCTCTATCTGGAACTGATCGCCGAAAATGTGGGCTTGGCGGTCGCCAACCTGCAGTTTCGTGAAAAGCTGACCGATCTCGCCATCCGCGACCCGCTAACGGCGCTTTTCAACCGCCGTTTCCTGGACGAAACGTTGCACCGACATGGGCGCGACAAGGGCCAGGAGCCGCTCGCATGCCTGATGATCGACATCGATCACTTCAAGCGTTTCAACGACCAGTTCGGCCACGATGCGGGCGACATGGTCATGCAGTATGTCGGGCAGGTTCTGCGCAGCGCTGTGGCCGATATCGGCAACGCATTCCGCTTCGGTGGCGAAGAATTCACAATTCTGCTGCCGGACTGTAGCGAGGAGGATGGTTTCGAATTAGCTGAAAAGCTGCGCGCGCAGATCGGTGGAGCGGCACTTTCACATTCAGGTCAGATCATCGGTGCGGTGTCGGTATCCATCGGAGTGGCGGCATCACCTGCAGAAGGCGTGGTCGATACGCTGGTCAGCCGCGCCGACGCGGCCCTTCTCGACGCCAAGGCCAAGGGCCGCAACAAAACTGTTCTTGCAAGCAGTTTGCGCAGGCCAACGCAGGAAACGTTGCGCGCCTGATATCAACAAAGAAGCGAGAGGCGATCAGCCGCCGACGACGCCGTGTGGCGCCAATTCGACGATCTCGCGGGCTGCGCCGTAATCGCGCTCATGGGCCGAGCGGTAGCGGTGTTCGGTGCGGCCGGTCAGATCACGATAGTAACGGTCGGTCATGCCGTCGGCATAGGTGCCGGTGTCAGCATCGAAGTCTTCGGTCGACGGCTTCATCGAGAAAAATTTGAACATCTTCACGGTCCTCCACAGCGTGCTATCAACATCCGGACGTATCGTTCGGTTCCTTCTCCACGATCATTATAACGAAAAAATTAACCATGTTTAAACAAACGGCATGTGTTTGAGCCCATGCCGAATGATTGCTTAAGATTTTCATGCCTGGTGAAGGAGCAGCGCCAGCATTTGCTGCAATGAAACGCCGCCGAGCGATTGACCTTCCTGTGATATGACAGTGGCGGACGAGACGTCGGCGCGGGACATTTCGCGCAGTGCCCCTTCGATATCCATATCTTCGCAAAGCTGCAGCTGGCTTTCGACCGGAATTTGCTTCGCGACGGCACCGATCTTGATGACCCGGCCCCGATTGACCTCCTTTACGAAGGCGGCGATGTAATCATTGGCGGGGTTGAGGACGATTTCAGCCGCCGAACCCTGCTGGATCACCTCGCCGTCACGCAGGATGGCGATTTTCTCCCCGAGCCGGAGCGCCTCATCGAGATCGTGGGTGATGAAGACGACCGTTTTCTTCAGGTCCTTCTGCAGATCGAGAAGGACGGTCTGCATATCGACGCGGATCAGCGGGTCGAGCGCCGAATAGGCCTCGTCCATCAGGAGAATTTCGGCGTCGTTGGTTAGGGCTCGCGCCAGGCCGACGCGCTGCTGCATGCCGCCGGAGAGCTGGTTCGGATAGTGGCCGCCGAAGCCCTCCAGGCCGACGCGCTTGATCCAGGCATTGGCCCGCTCCTCGCGTTCCGCCTTGGCGACACCCTGGATCTCCAGGCCGTAGACAGTGTTCTGCAGCACGTTGCGATGCGGCAGCAGACCGAAACGCTGGAAGACCATGGCCGTCCTACGGCGGCGGAATTCGCGAAGCTGCAAGGCGTCCATACGGCAGACGTCCTCGCCGCCATAGAGGACTTCGCCCGAAGTCGGGTCAATCAGTCGGTTGATGTGGCGGATCAGCGTCGATTTGCCGGAGCCGGAAAGCCCCATGATCACGGTGATCTTGCCGCCGGGAATGGTGATGTTGATGTCTTTCAGCCCGAGCACATGACCGTGCTCCCTGTTGAGCTCGGTCTTCGACATGCCCTTGCTGACGGCGTCCACATAATCACGGCCGCGCGGACCGAAGATCTTGAAGAGGCTTCGGATCTCGATCGAATTACTACCCATGCACGATCTCCCGGTGCTTCTGGAGCCGCAGGCCATAGGCCTGGCTGATCCGGTCGAAAATGATGGCAATGCCGACGATTGCGAGACCGTTGAAGACGCCGAGGGTGAAGTACTGGTTGGAGATGGCTTTGAGAACCGGCTGGCCAAGCCCTTGAACACCGATCATGGAAGCAATGACGACCATGGCGAGCGCCATCATGATCGTCTGGTTGATGCCGGCCATGATGGTTGGCAGCGCCAGCGGCAGCTGGACGTTGCGAAGCTTCTGCCAGCTCGACGAACCGAAGGCGTCAGCTGCCTCCAGCACATTCTCGTCCACCATGCGGATGCCGAGATTGGTGAGGCGGATCATCGGCGGCAGCGCGTAGATGACGACGGCTATGACACCGGGGACGCGACCAATGCCGAGGAGCATGACGACAGGGATTAGGTAGACGAAGCTCGGCATGGTCTGCATGACGTCGAGGATCGGATTGACGATTTTCTGCATCGCATTCGAGCGCGCCATCAGGATGCCAAGCGGCAGGCCGATGACGATCGAAAGCACGGTACAGACGAAGATCATCGACACGGTCTTCATCGTATCCTGCCACATGTCGAAATAGCCGATGACAAGAAGCGTCAGAACACAGCCAATGACGACCTTCCAGCTGCGGCTGGCAAACCAGGCAATGGCGGCAAAAGCGATGAGAATGATTGGCCAGGGTGTGCCGGTCAGCAGCCGTTCTGCCCAGATGAGAAAGCTTTGCAGAGGGCTGAACGCAGCCTCGATGCTGTCGCCATAGGCGCGGGTGAAGGCACGAAATCCTTCGTCGACGCTCTTCTTCAGCTCGCGCAGCACGTCGTCATTCATTGTCGGAAATTTCCAGAGCCAATCCATACCGGTCCCCAAATAGATAGCGGCGGCGGCCGATTGTTGTTTTGGCCGTCGCGCCGAAGGATTGTCCGGGCAGCGCCGAGGCTGCCCATGTCATGTCTGAGTGCTTAGAGCGAAGCCTTGATCTTTTCGGCGGCTTCCGGCGAGACCCAGTCTTTCCAGAGGGGTTCGTTGTTCTTCAGGAAGTATTTGGCGCCGTCTTCACCTGTCGCCTGGTTATCGGTCATCCAGGCGATCAGCTTGTTGACAGTGTCATTGGTCCAGGCGCGCTTCTTCAGGTAATCGATGGCAGGGCCGCCGCGATCGGCAAAGCTCTTGCTGATCAGCGTCTGCACATCATCGGACGGCCAGGCATTCGGCTTGGGATCGGCGCAATCGGCAATAGAAGTGCAACGCTTCCATTCTGCCGCATCATATTCCGTTCCGTATCCAAGCTTGACCATCTCATATTTGCCGAGCAGCGAGGTCGGTGCCCAGTAATAGCCGACCCAGGCCTGCTTGCCTTCGTAGGCCTTGGCGATAGAGCCATCGAGACCTGCGGCAGAACCGGTGTCAACGAGCGTAAAGCCTGCCTTCTCCGCATCATAGGCCTTGAAGAGCTGCGCGGTAACGACAGTGCCGCCCCAGCCCTGCGGGCCGTTGAAGACGGCGCCCTTGCTCTTGTCTTCCGGCGCCGGGAAGAGCTCGGGATGTTTCAGGAGATCAGGAATGGTCTTGATGTCCGGATGGGCGTCGGCGATGTATTTGGGAATCCACCAACCCTGTATCGCGCCGTCAGAGAGGATCTTGGCGCCCTGGACGACCTTGCCGCCTTCAAGGCCGCGCTTGACCAGCTCCGGCTGCAGGCTGACCCAGGCTTCCGGCGCAACGTCCGGCTCTCCCTTTTCCGCCATGGAGGTGAGCGTCGGGACGGTGTCGCCGCTGACGATTTCTGCCGAACAGCCATAACCTTCCTCGAGGATCAGCTTATCGAGGCTTGCAGCCACTTCTGCCGACTGCCAGTTCATGCTTGCGATTGTGATATTGCCGCAATCGGCGGCAAAAGCGCTGCCGCCCGCGAGCATGGCGCCAGCTGTGAGAATGGTGGATGCCAAAAGTACTTTCATTTTTTTGTTCCCTCTGGTCGCGGTGCATCCTGAACCCGGGCGCCGGCGGCACCGCACGCCGACCCCCGCATTGAGCCTGCTTTAGGGCTGCAACAGCCATTCTGGTTACGTCAAAAAATGGCGCATTAGAGCCTTCTTTCAATGCTGTCTTAAATACGGCGTCGCTTACGGCATTGATGGCTGCCCTCATCCCGCGCCAACCCTTCCACGAAGCAATTTTCGAAAACGAAGGATGCGCTTGTCAGAAGTTGGATACTAATATATTACTTCCTTCATCAGGCCGAAGGGAGGCGGTTATCGATGGCTTTAGATACCCAATTTTCAAATCTTGCCGGTGAAGGAACGCGATGAATTCGCCCACCGGAATCACGCGCAAGAAACGCTCCCTTCAAGGCGTCACGGTGCTCTCGCATCAGCGCGCAGCTGCACCGCGAGCGGCGACGCTGGTCTACAATGCGCTTCTCGATGACATCGTGTCGTTGCGCCGCAAGCCGATGGAGCTGTTGAACGAGAAGGAGCTCGAAGCGCAGTTTGGCGTCAGCCGCACGCCGATCCGCGAGGCGATCATCCGTCTTGCCGATGACGGTCTGGTGGACGTCTTCCCGCAGTCGGGCACGTTCGTTTCCCGTATTCCGCGGCGGGCGCTTTACGAGGCGATGCTCGTGCGCAAGGCGCTGGAGGATACAACGGTTTCGATCGCGGTCGAGAAGGTGACGCCGGCGGGTCTAAGGGCGCTGGAACGCAATCTCGCTGATCTCGATGCCTGTCACCGTGAAGGTGATGTCGCAGCCTTCCATATCATCGACAATGATTTCCACCAGCTCATCAGCACTATCGCCGGCTTTCCCGGCATCTGGGCAATCATCCAGCAGGTCAAGGTTCACAGCGATCGTTACCGCCTGCTGACGCTGCCGCAGCAAGGCCGCCTGACGCGCGTCATCGACGAACATGCAGCCGTGATCGATTGCATGCGGATGGGCGACAAGGATGGCGCAAAGGCCGCCATGGAGTTCCATCTCGGCAAGCTGCTGCACGAGGTCGAACAGGCCGAGATGCTCGACCCAGCCTATTTCATTGAGGATGCCCCGCAGATGGTGGCCTCCGGAGGAGAGAAGGATAATTCCAATGCAGATTGACGTGCGACACGCCTCCCATCCCGAAGCTGTCAAGGGTTTCGATACGGAAACCCTGCGGCGTCACTTCCTGGTCGAGACGGTGTTTGTGCCTGGCGACATCCGGCTCACCTATTCCCACTATGATCGCATGGTCATCGGCGGCGCTGCACCGCTCGGGGCGGCTCTCGCGCTGACCGCGCCGAAGGCGATTGGCCAGGAAACGTTTCTGGCCGAGCGCGAGCTCGGCGTGTTGAATGTCGGCGGCGCCGGTCGCGTGATCGTTGATGGCACCAGCTACGCTCTGGCGAAGTACGATTGCCTCTATGTCGGGAAAGGCGCCGTCGACGTCGGTTTCGAAAGTGCCGATGCCGGCAATCCGGCGAAATTCTACCTCGTTTCGACGCCCGCTCATGCCAGCCATCCGACGGTGCTTTTGACACGTGACAAGGCGCGGCACCTTACACCGGGCGAGGCGGCTACCGCCAACAAGCGTTCGATCTATCAATATATCCACCCGGAGGTCTGCCAGTCCTGCCAGCTGACCATGGGCTTCACCAGCCTCGAGACCGGTAGCATCTGGAATACCATGCCGAGCCACACGCATGACCGGCGCATGGAAGCCTATCTCTATTTCGATCTCGATGCCGACCAGCGCGTCTTCCATTTCATGGGCGAGCCGCAGCAGACGCGTCACATGCTCGTCGCCAACGAGCAGGCGATCATCTCACCGCCCTGGTCGATCCATTCCGGCGCCGGCACCAAGAACTACAGCTTCATCTGGGCGATGGCCGGCGACAACAAGAGCTTTACCGATATGGACCATATCGCAATCGGCGATCTGAGGTGACGGCGATGCAGGCCCTTTTCGATCTCTCGGGAAAAACGGCCGTCGTTACCGGTGCCAATACCGGCATCGGGCAGGGCATTGCCGTAGCGCTTGCCGAAGCGGGTGCCTCGATCGTCGCCGTCGGCCGCTCGTCTATGGACGAGACGGAAGCACTGGTCGCCAAGGCGGGCGCAAAATTCCACGTCATCAAAGCCGATCTCGGCACGATCGAGCCGGTCAAGCCGATCGTTGCGGAAGCGTTGGAGCGCTTTGGAGCCCTCGATATCCTCGTCAACAATGCCGGCATCATCCGCCGCGCCGACGCGATCGATTTCACCGAGGAAGACTGGGACGCGGTGATGAATGTCAACCTGAAGACAGCCTTCTTTCTGTCTCAGGCTGCTGCCCGCCACATGCTCGAAAAAGGGCGCGGCAAGATCATTAACATCGCTTCGCTGCTCTCCTTTCAGGGCGGCATCCGCATCCCGTCCTACACCGCCTCAAAAAGCGGACTTGCAGGTCTGACCCGGCTGCTTGCCTGCGAATGGGCGGGCAAGGGCGTCAACGTCAACGCCATCGCTCCCGGCTATTTCGTGACCAACAACACGACGGCGCTGCGCGAGGATGCCGATCGCAATGCCAGCATCCTGGCCCGAATCCCGGCGGGCCGCTGGGGTGAGCCCGGCGATATCGGCGGTGCTGCCGTGTTCCTGGCGTCGTCAGCATCCGACTATGTACACGGCACGGTTCTGCCCGTCGATGGAGGCTGGCTGGCGCGCTGACGCGACAGCCAGGAGGAGACATGACGCCTTCCCACGGGAAAGGCGAGGCCGCGCAGGTGGAGTTGGCGTGGCCGGAATGGAGGAGGACATGCAGTACCAGTTCGATTTTTCGGCCTTGCTGCCCTACTGGAGCGACTTCCTGTCGGGCGCGCTTGTCACGATCGAGATCACCGTCTTTTCGGTGGTCATCGGTCTGGTGATCGGCGTTGCCTGCGCCATAGCCCGTCGTTCGACTATCGGGCCGCTGCGTGCCCTTGTCAGTATCTATGTCGAGACAGTGCGTAACACGCCCTTCATCGTGCAGATCTTCTTCATTTTCTTCGGGCTGTCGTCGGTCGGCATCCGCCTGCCGATCATTGCCGCCGCTGTCTTCGCCATGGTCATCAATGTCGGCGCCTATACGGCCGAGATCATCCGCGCCGGCATGGATTCCATCCATCCGAGCCAGATCGAGGCAGCCGAGGCGCTCGGCCTGTCGAAGCTGCAGATCTACCGTGACATCATTCTCCTGCCGGCGATCGAACGCGTCTATCCCGCACTTTCCAGCCAGTTCATCCTGATGATGCTGTCGACCTCGATCGCTTCGCAGATCTCGGCCGAGGAGCTGACGGGCGTCGCCAACAACATCCAGTCGAACACGTTCCGATCACTGGAAACCTATATGGTCGTCGCGGTCCTCTACATCGCCATTACCTATCTGATGCGGGCGGGCTTCTATGGCCTCGGTCTCATCGCCTTTCCGCGCCGCCGCCGGCTCGGCACGTCGCTCTAGAGGTCGCCATGCTCGGTGGATTTTCCTTCAATCACCTCATCTATCTGCTGGATGGCCTTGTCTGGACGGTGGTGCTGTCTGCACTCGCCTTCCTGCTCGGCGGCATCGCCGGCTTCTTCGTGATGCTCTGCCGGATTTCACGCTTCCTCTGGCTGCGGCGGGCGGCCCTCATCTATATCCAGATCGTTCAGGGCACGCCGCTGCTCATCCAGATGTTCATCCTCTATTTCGGCCTGGGGGTCATCAATATCTCGGTGCCGCCGCTGGTGGCGGCCGGCCTCGGCATGATGATCTATTCGAGCTCCTATCTCGGCGAGATCTGGCGCGGTTCGGTGGAGTCGATCTCGCGTACACAGTTCGAGGCGGCCGAATGTCTCGGCCTGACGCGCTGGCAGGCGCTACGTGAGGTGATCCTGCCGCAGGCGCTGAGGATCGCCACGCCGCCGACGGTCGGTTTTCTCGTCCAGCTCGTCAAGAATACCTCGCTCGCCTCGGTCGTCGGCTTCCTGGAGCTGACACGTGCGGCGCAGGTCATCAACAACTCCCTGTTCCAGCCCTTCCTGGTGTTCGGCATCGCAGCGCTTCTCTATTTCGCTGTGTGCTACCCGCTGTCGGTCTGGAGCCGCTCTCTCGAGAGGAAGCTCAATGTCGGTCGCCGTTAAACTCACCAATGTCGTCAAGCGCTTCGGCGCGCTGGAAGTGCTGAAGGGCGTTTCCTTCGAAATCAATGCCGGCGAAGTGGTGGCGCTGATCGGCCAGTCCGGCTCCGGCAAAAGCACCGCACTTCGCTGCATCAACCGGCTGGAGACGATCCAGGACGGCTCGATCGAAGTGTGCGGCCACCGCGTGGAAGATCCGAAGCTCGATCTCCGGACACTGCGCCGGGATATCGGCATGGTGTTCCAGAGCTACAACCTCTTCCCGCATATGACGGTTGCCGAAAACATCATGCTGGCGCTGCGCCGCGTGAAGGGCATGCGCAAGGACCAGGCCTTCGAGATCGCCAGGCAGGTGCTCGCCAAGGTCGGTCTCTCGGAAAAGATCGATGCCTATCCGGAGCAATTGTCGGGCGGCCAGCAGCAGCGCGTGGCAATCGCCCGTTCGCTCGCCATGCAGCCGAAGGTGATGCTGTTCGACGAGGTGACGTCTGCTCTCGACCCGAAGCTGACGGGCGAGGTGCTGCGCGTGATGGAAGATCTCGCTCGCGGCGGCATGACGATGATCGTCGTCACCCACGAAATGGGCTTTGCCAAGCGCGCCGCCAACCGCGTCATCTACATGCATACCGGCAAGGTCTGGGAGACGGGTGGCGCCGATATCCTGAGCAATCCGCAGACACCGGAACTCAAGGAATTCATGGCTGCAGAGCTTTAGACCCCGGTACTTGCGGGAGGGAATTGCCTGCGCCGGATGAACCGGTGCGGGTTTTACAGGAGGCCCGACAAAGAGCGGGCAGAGGCAATCAGGTAGAGGAGACTTGGAGTATGCCGAAGACAATGATTTCGAAACTGGCACTTTTGGCGGGCGCGGGCCTGCTGGCGCTGGCAAGTGTTGCCCATGCCGACGTGCTCGACAATATCAAGAAGGCGGGCAAGGTGCGCATCGCGGTCGCGATGGGCATTCCGGAATATTCCTTCGTCGATGAAAACCTCAAGCCGACCGGTTCGGACGTCGAAACCGCGAAGCTGATCGCCAAGGATCTCGGCGTCGAACTGGAACTGGTGGAAATCACCAACGCTGCGCGCGTTCCCTCGGTCCAGACAGGCAAGGCCGATATGGTCGTCTCTTCGCTTGGCATCACCGAGGAACGCAAGAAGGCGATCGATTATTCCGTTCCCTATGCGACGCTGGCACTCGTCGTCGCGGCTCAGCCGAGCGTCGAGATCAAGAACTATGCCGATCTCGACGGCAAGCGCATCGGCGTTACCCGCGCGACGACCAACGACCAGGACATCACCGCCAATGCGAAGGGCGCCGATATCGTTCGCTTCGAGGATGACGCTACGCTGATCACCTCGGTTGTCTCCGGCCAGGTCGATATCCTCTCCAGCCAGTCGGCTGTCATCAACGGCATCAACAAGAAGATGGCCGATCATCCGCTGCAGGTGAAGTTTACGCAGAAGGAGACCAATCTCGGCATCGGTATTCCAAAGGGTGAAGCCGGCCTCAAGACCTGGCTCGACCAATGGGTGAAGACCAATTTCGACAACAAGGTGCTGCGCGACATCTATCGCAAGTACCACAATGCCGAACTGCCCGACGATCTGACCTCGCGTTGATCGAATAGCGGCGCCGGGCGCCGATGCCTTCATGGCGCCGGTCTTCGACGATCCTTAATTTCTGCCAATTTCGTCGCCGCGGCCCTTGTGCCGCGGCGTTCGATTTTTTGCGCCTGAATATCCGGCTTCTGCTACGCCGTCCTTCCATCGATGCCTGTGGCGACTTTGTTCTCTGTAAAACGTTGACGATTTATCGATAATTTCTTAGTGATATTGGAAACGAACGGCGGAGGCGATTTTGTCGGGCATTGCGGCTGGTAGCTGGGACTTCTGGATCGACCGTGGGGGCACCTTCACCGATATCGTCGGGCGCGACCCGTTCGGTGCACTCCACGCCCGCAAAGTGTTGTCTGAAAACCCGGAAGCCTATCGCGATGCGGCTGTGCACGGCATTCGCCTGCATCTCGGCCTGACCGCGGATGAGCCGATCCCGGCCGGGCTGATTGGCGAGGTCCGCATGGGCACAACCGTTGCCACCAATGCGCTTCTGGAGCGCAAGGGTGAACCTCTGGCGCTTGTGACGACGAAGGGTTTTCGCGACGCGCTACGCATCGGCTATCAGGAGCGCAAGAAGATCTTTGCGACGGAGATCGTCAAGCCGGAAGCGCTCTATCAGGATGTGGTCGAGCTCGAAGAGCGTGTACTGGCTGACGGTACCGTCGAGACAAAACTCGACGAAGCCGCGACCGAAGCAGCACTCCGCGATCTGCGAGGCAAGGGTTACCGCGCCGTCGCCATCGTCTTCATGCACGCCTACAAATATCCCGCACACGAGGCAGCGGCCGCGCGCATCGCGCGCGCCATCGGCTTCGAGCAGGTTTCCGTCAGCCATGAAGTCTCGCCGCTGATCAAACTGGTCGGTCGTGGCGATACGACTGTTGTCGATGCCTATCTTTCGCCGGTGCTCGGCCGCTATGTGCGTCAGGTCTCCGATGAGCTCGACGTCGCGAGAACCGGTGCGCGCGTCATGTTCATGATGTCTTCGGGCGGGCTTACGGCAGCCGATATGTTTCAGGGCAAGGACGCGATCCTGTCCGGCCCGGCCGGCGGTGTGGTCGGTCTTGCCAAGACCGGCGAGCAGGCAGGTTTCGGCCACGTAATCGGCTTCGACATGGGCGGCACCTCGACTGACGTCGCGCATTTCGACGGTGAATATGAGCGTGCTTTCGAAACGGAAGTGGCGGGTGTGCGCGTTCGTGCACCGATGATGCTGATCCATACCGTGGCGGCCGGTGGCGGCTCTATCCTGCATTTCGAAAGCGGCCGTTTCCGCGTCGGGCCTGATTCCGCAGGCGCTTTCCCAGGCCCCGCCTGCTACCGTAATGGCGGGCCGCTTGCGGTGACCGATGCCAACGTCATGGCCGGCAAGCTGCTGCCCGATTTCTTCCCGACGATCTTCGGCCCGAACCAGGACCAGCCGCTCGATATCGAGACGGTACGGCAGAAATTCGCCGTGCTTGCAGCGGAGATCGGTGACGGACGCAGCCCGGAAGAGGTGGCCGACGGTTTCATCCGCATTGCCGTTGCCAATATGGTCGAGGCGATCAAGAAGATTTCCGTCCAGCGCGGTTATGACGTGACGCGTTACGCATTGAACTGCTTTGGCGGTGCCGGCGGCCAGCATGCCTGCCTGGTGGCTGATGCGCTCGGTATGAAGAGCATACTTCTTCACCCGATGTCCGGCCTGCTCTCGGCCTATGGCATGGGCCTTGCCGATATCCGCTCCACCCGCCAGAAGGCGCTCGGCGTGCCGCTCGATGCGACCGCACCGGCAGCGATGACAGCGCTTGGCAGGGAGTTGCAGGGGGAATGCCAGCCTGAACTTGTGGCGCAGGGCGTCGAGGCCGGCAAGATCAAGACGGTGTTGCGTGCCCATATCCGCTATGCCGGCACCGATACGCTGCTCGCCGTCGAGGCACTGTTCCCGCAGGATGACGACGCGGCGCGCCTGCGCAGGGAATTCGAGATCCTGCATAAGCGCCGCTTCGGCTTCATCGCCGAAGACAAGCCATTGGTCGTGGAAGCCGTCGAGGTGGAATGCATCGGCGGTGCGGCCGCCGAAATCGACGTTGATCGTGGCGAAGCGGCTGAGGGCGAGGCATTGCCCATCCGACGCACCCTGTTCCATTCGCAGGGCGAAAGCCATGACGCGGCGGTCGTCATGCGCGATGGCATTCAGCCCGGCCAGACCGTGACCGGACCGGCCATCATCATTGAGCCGAACCAGACCATCGTCGTGGAAGACGGCTGGCAGGCGAAGCTGACGGCGCACGATCATATCGTACTCGCCCGCATCAAGGCGCTGCCGGAGCGCACGGCGATAGGAACCAAGGCCGATCCCGTCATGCTGGAGATCTTCAACAATCTTTTCATGTCGATTGCCGAGCAGATGGGCGTCACGCTGCAGAACACCGCCTATTCCGTCAACATCAAGGAACGGCTGGACTTCTCCTGCGCGGTCTTCGATGCGGACGGCAATCTCGTCGCCAATGCGCCTCATATGCCGGTTCATCTCGGTTCCATGGACGCGTCTGTCGCCACTGCCATCCGCGAAAATCCGGTCATTCATCCGGGCGACGTCTTTCTGATCAATGCGCCCTACAATGGCGGCACGCATCTGCCCGATCTCACCGTCTGCACGCCCGTCTTCGACGATGCCGGCACACGCATCCGTTTCTGGGTGGCGAGCCGCGGGCACCATGCCGATATCGGCGGTATCTCCCCAGGCTCGATGTCGCCTCTCGCGACGCATATCGAGGAGGAAGGCGTCTACATCGACAATTTCAAGCTGCTCGATCGCGGCAAATTCCGCGAAGACGCTCTTGCGGATTTGCTTACTGGTGCGCGTTATCCAGTGCGCACGCTGGCGCAGAACGTCAACGACCTGAAGGCGCAGGTTGCCGCCAATGAGAAGGGCGTGGCGGAACTGAAGAAGATGATCGCGCTCTTCGGCGAGGACGTGGTCGACGCCTATATGGGTCATGTGCAGGACAACGCCGCCGAAAGCGTGCGCCGTGTGCTCGACCGCCTGCCAGATGGCGAATTTTCTTATGAGATGGATCAGGGCTGCAAGATCGTCGTCAGGATTTCCATCGATCGGGAAAAACGCGAAGCAACCGTCGATTTTACCGATACCTCAGCGCAGCGCTCCGACAATTTCAACGCGCCGGCGCCGGTGACGCGCGCTGCCGTGCTCTATGTTTTCCGGGTGCTGGTCGAAGCCGATATTCCGATGAACGCCGGCTGCCTGCGGCCGATCCGCATCGTCATTCCCGATGGCACCATGCTGACGCCCGTTTATCCGGCAGCCGTCGTTGCAGGCAATGTCGAAGTCAGCCAGGCCGTTACCAATTGCCTGATCGGTGCCGTCGGCGCCATGGCCGCGGCCCAGGGCACGATGAACAACCTGACCTTCGGCAACGACAAGTATCAGTATTACGAAACCATCTGCTCCGGCGCGCCGGCAGGCCCGGGCTTCAACGGTGCGGATGCCGTGCACACGCATATGACCAATTCGCGCCTCACCGATCCGGAAATCCTGGAGAGCCGTTTCCCCGTTGTGCTCGAGGACTTCCATATCCGGCCAAATTCCGGTGGCCGCGGTCAGTGGCATGCCGGCAACGGCACGCAGCGGACGATCCGCACGCTCGAGAAGCTGGAATTCGCCGTTCTCTCCGGTCATCGCCGCGTGGCACCGTTCGGGCTGAAAGGCGGCGAAGATGGACAGACCGGCCGCAACTACGTTCGCCGAAACGACGGTACGATTGATGAACTGATCGGTGCTGCCCACACGGTGTTGGAAGTGGGTGAGGCCTTTACTGTCGTGACGCCAACTGGCGGCGGGTACGGACCGAGAGATGCCTGAGCAATTGGGATGGAAGTGCGTTCAATGGAAAAATCGAAAGAACAAAAGGCGCCCCGCGATCTGATCGTCTCGTCGGCCCATCTGGCACTCGGCAGCTCGCCGGCTCTTTCGGAGCTCGAATACGGATCGGTCCTCTTTTCTCACGCGTTTAATCGCTGGATGGTGCGCTGCATGGCTGCCGCCGGGGTGCCCAGTCTGTCGCCCGTCGAGATCCTTATCATTCACTCGGTTCGCCATCGCGGCCGGCCGAAGACATTGTCCGACCTCTGCCTCGTGCTCGATATCGAAGACACTCATGTCGCCAACTACGCGGTAAAAAAGCTTGATGCGGCCGGCCTCGTCAAAACCGGAAAATCCGGCAAGGAAAAAGTCATCCAGGTCACCGACAAAGGCCTGGCGGCGCTGACGCGATATTCGGAAATCCGCGAGCGGCTTCTGGTCGAGGCGACGAAAGTGTCGGGACTATCGCAGGAGGATTTGTCCGGTATCGCCTCCCACCTGAGAGCGCTCTCGGGCTATTACGAGCAGGCGGCAAGATCAGCGGCGACCTTATGATCGAAACCGCCGAAAGCGGAGGCGGCGCCATTCTCTCGGCTCTCTAACCGGGCCCGGATATCCGCTCCCTTGTCAAAAGCGTGCTCTGCCTTGAAAGGCGGAGCACGCTAGCAAGGTCGGGGCTCAGTTCTTGACCGTGTCTTCCAGGAAGAAGCGGCCGAGCGGGTTCTGATAGAAGTTGTCGATGTTCTTGCGCGCGACGTTGATGTAGGGGCTGTAGTAGAGATCGATCCAGTTGACGTCGTCCTTGGCGGTCTTCTGCAGGTCGATATACATCTGCTCGCGCTTTTTCGGATCGAGTTCCAGGCGGGCCTTGGCGACCAGCTCCTTCACGGCATCGTTCTTGTAGTTCGTCATGTAGTTGTTGTTGGAATCGTGGCCGAGCACGAAGGTCGTCTTCTGGTCCGGGTCGAGAATGTCGTTGGTCCAGTAATTGACCGAGATATCGTAATCGCCGGCAACCGTCATGTCCCATTCCTGGCTGGGATCGACCTTCTGCAGGTTGGCGGTGATGCCGGCCTTGGCGAGCTGCTGCTGCACCAGCACGGCGGTCTGTTCGTCCACTTCGTCGCCGGCGCGGATCAGGTAGTTCAGCGTCAGGTTGGTGACGCCGGCGTCGGCCAGCATCTTCTTGGCCTTTTCTGGGTCATAGGGGCGCTGCAGATTGTCGGCGTAATGATAGAGCGCGCCCTTCGGAACGTAGGAATTGGCGACCGTGCCCTGGCCGAAGGTGACGGCATCGACGATTGCCTTCTTGTCGATTGCGATGTCGAGCGCCTGGCGTACTTCCTTCTTGGCGAGATCGCCATGGGCATGGTTGATCAGCAGATGGTCCTCACGGGTCGAAGGATCGGCCAATACGTTGAGGTTGGCGTCCTTCTTCAACTCCTCGACGCGCGAAAAGGGCACGAAGATCGCCGCGTCGAGCTGGCCTGCCTGCACGTTCAGCATGCGGGTATTGTCGTCAGGCACCGAAATCCATTCGACGCCGTCGAGCTTTACCCGGTCCGCCTGCCAGAAATTCGGGTTCTTCTTGAGGATGATGCGGTCGCCGCGGCGCCATTCCTCTACGGTGAAGGCGCCAGACGAAATGGGCTTTTCAGCGTAGGCGTCGGCCCCCATGGATTCGATGCCGGCCTTGGAAATGACGGAGGCATTCGGCAGTGCCAGCGTCGACAGGAAGGGCGCGGAAGGGTTCTTGAGCTTGATCGTCAGTGTATGCGGATCGCTTGCGACGGCCGTGTCGATGACCTTATAGGAATCGCTCCAGAGCGAGCCTTGATCGTCGCGGATACGCAGCAGGCTGAAGGCCGCGTCTTCCGCCGTCAGCGGCGAGCCGTCGGAGAATTTCGCATCGCGGATCTTGAAGACATAGGTCAGTCCGTCGTCGGACGCCGTCCAGCTCTCGGCCAGGCCGGGCTCCAGCTTTGTGCCGGTCTTGTCGACGCGGATCAGCACGTCATAGACGTTGGAGAAGACCCAGTTGTCGATATTCTGCGCCGTTTTGATCGGGTCGAATGTCGTAGAATCTTCGCGACGGCCGATGGTGAGCACACCTGCGGCTTCGGCATAGGATGCACTGAGCGTCAGGCCCGCAAGAAGTGCTGCAAGCCCGATTGATTTCCATCTGGTGATCATGCGTTCGTTCCCTTCGTTGTTATGGCATGCGTTTGACGGGTAGTGCCGGCATCGATTGCAGCTCGTCTTCCAAGCTGGCGCTGCTCAGAAGCGGCTTGTCCGGATCGATATCGGGAATGGCGGCGATCAGCGCCGCGGTATAGGGATGTTTCGGCCGCGCAAAGACCTCTTCCGAGAGGCCTTCTTCGACGATCTCGCCACGATACATGACGACCACGCGTTCGCAGAGATTGCGCACGATCGCCAGATCATGGGCGATAAACATCAGCGTCAGGTTCATCTTTGCGGTGAGATCACGGAAAAGCGCGATGATCTGTGCCTGGATCGTGACGTCGAGGGCCGCAACACATTCGTCAGCAATGATGAGCTTCGGATCGACAGCGAGCGCCCGGGCAATCCCGGCGCGCTGGCACTGACCACCGCTCATGCTGCGGGGTTTGCGATTTGCAAACTCTCGCTCCAGCCCGACAAGATCGAGTAATTCGCCGATCCTCTCCGGAATGGCCGATGCCGGCACCTTGCCCTGCACCTTCAGCACCTCGGCAAGCATCTGCCCGATCGTGAGGCGCGGATTGAGTGCGTTATAAGGGTCCTGAAAGACCATGGCCGTCTCGCGCCGCAGCTTTGCGAGACCGGCGGCCCGCTGCTGCGCGAGATCGATCCCTCCGAAGGACACATGGCCTGAGGAGATCGGCGTCAGCCCTAGCACGGCGCGTGCGAGTGTGCTCTTGCCGCTGCCGGATTCGCCGACGATGCCTATGGTTTCGCCCGGCATGACCTGCAGGCTGACACCGGAAACGGCGCTTACCGTATTGGCACTGCTCTTGAACAGGCTGCCACCAACCTTGAAACGCACATGCAGGTCGTCGATCTCGAGAAGCGGCTTGGTCGATGCCGCCGAAGACGCGAGCAGCGGCTCCGGCATTTGCGCCTCGTCCGGCATGGAGGGATGGCTGTTGATCAGATTGATGGTGTAGGCGTCCTGCGGCCGGGAGAGGATCGTCCGTTTCGGCCCCTGTTCAAGCAGCTTGCCGTTGCGCATGACGGCGATGCGGTCGCAGGTCTGGGCGACGATGCCGAGATCGTGGGTGATGAGGATGATCGACAGGCCGCGCTTTTCTCGGATCTCCAGCAAGAGTTTCAGGATCTGCGCCTGGATCGTCACGTCGAGTGCCGTCGTCGGCTCGTCGGCGATCAGGATCTTCGGGTTGCAGGAGAGCGCCACGCCGATCATGGCGCGCTGGCGCATGCCGCCGGAAAACTCGTGCGGATAACTGTCATATTGGCGACCGGGATCGGGAAAGCCAACCTGCGTCAGGATCTCGATCGCCGCCGCCCGTGCTTCCTTGGCGCCGAGCCCTTGATGATAGCGGATGCCCTCGGAAATCTGGTCGCCGATGCGCATGACCGGATCGAGATGGCTCGTCGGGTTCTGGAAGATCATGCCGATCTCGCCGCCCCGAACTTCCAGCATCTCGGCTTCGCTTGCCGTCGTCAGATCACGCCCTTCGAGCAGGACGGCGCCGCCCTCGATCTTGATCAGAGAGGAGGGCAATAGCCGGACGAGCGAACGGCAGAGCAGGCTCTTTCCCGAGCCGCTCTCACCAACCAGGCCGAGGATTTCGCCCTTGGCGAGATCAAGCGAAACATGGTCGATCAGCGTCCGCGCGCCGCTATCGAGATGAACCCTGACTGTCAGGTCACGGACGGAAAGGACCGAAGCGCTCATTCGTGAACTCCGAGAAGTTCGCCGAGCGCATCACCCAGCATGCTGAAGCCGAAGGCGAGGCAGACGATGGATAGGCCTGGGAAAAGCGTGATCCACCATGCCGTTGTGATGAAGCTCTGCCCTTCCGCGACCATGACGCCCCACTCGGCGAGCGGAGGCTGCACACCGAGGCCGAGATAGCTGACGGCCGCGCCGCTGAGCAGCACCAGTGTGGCATCAGACATGGAAAAGACGATGGAGCCGGCAATGGCGTTCGGCAGAAGGTGGCGGAACATGATCCTGAAACGGCTGAAGCCGAGGCTGACGGCCGCGACCGCGTAGTCACTGCTTTTCAGGACCAGCATCTGGGCGCGGATGAGGCGTGCATAGGAGACCCAGCCGACCAGCGCCATGGCAATGTAGAAACTGCTGAGGCCCGGGCCGAGAATGGCGATGATCGACAGCATCAAGACAAGAAACGGGAAGGCGAGAATGATATCGACGAGGCGCATGAAAACCGCATCGACGATGCCGCCGAAGAAGCCGGCGATGGTGCCGACCGTCGTGCCGATCAGGAACGGGAAGATCACGCCGATGACGGCGATCTGCAGGTCGATGCGGGCGCCCCATATGACGCGCGAAAGTATGTCGCGGCCGAAATTGTCCGTGCCGAAGAGATGGGCGAAGGAGGGCGACTGTAGCCGCACATCGGCATTCTGCAGGATCGGATCATACGGTGCGACCAGTGGAGCGGCGATTGCCAGGAGCAGAAAGAACAAGAGAATGCCGGCGCCGATGACGAGTGTCAGCCGGCGGCCGAGGAAACGGCGCCAGGCGACCGGAGAGGGAGTAAAGGCCTCGACGCTCATAGCTTCACCCTCGGATCGACAGCGACGGTGACGATATCGGCAATGAAATTGACGAGCACGGTGGCGCAAGCAAATGTCATCGCTACACCCTGAACGACCATATAGTCGCGCGAGAAAATGGCGCGCACCAGCAATTGCCCCATGCCCGGCAGGGCAAAGACGCTTTCCACGACGACGGTGCCGCCGATCAGCCAGCCAATGTTGACGGCCAGAAGATTGATTGTCGGTACCAGCGAATTCGGCAGGACGTGGCGCCAGAAGACGACACTCTCAGGCATGCCGCGGGCGCGAGCGGCTGTCGCTACATCCGATTTCAGGGATTCGATCATCGCGGAGCGCAGGCTGCGGGTCAGCACCGTCGAGAGCGACAACGCAACGGTCAGCGCCGGCAGGATGAGATGAGAGAGCTTGTCGGTAAATGTCGTGCCGTAGCCGGAGACGGGCAGGACGCCGAGTTCGACGCTGAAAAAAATGATCAGCATCAGGCCGAGCCAGAAAGGCGGAAAGCCGATCCCGAATGTGGAGATGACGCGTACTGCATGATCAGGCGCGCGGCCAGCGTTGCGAGCTGCAATCGCCGACATCGGCACGGCGATCAGGATCGACAGGATGACGCTTGTCAGTACCAGCGCGATCGTCGGCTCGATGCGCGTGGCGATCAGCGGAAATACGTCGATCTTGTAGAGGATCGACTTGCCCATCTCGCCATTCGCGAGGTTCTTGAGGAAGTAAAAGTATTGCAGCCACATGGGCTGATCGAGGCCGTATTGGGCGCGGATATTGGCAAGAGCCGTCGGTGTTGCCCGCGTGCCGAGAATGTTGCGGGCGGGATCGCCGGGGATCAATCGCACCAGGATGAAGGTGATGACGCTGATGCCGAAGATAACGGGCAGAAACTGGACCGGCCGGGTCAGTATGAATTTATAGCGATGCATGGCGGCGCTCGCCCCCTTGTCTCCGGCGGGTTCCGATCACCTGATCTTGCATCAGCTTGCCCTGTGCCGCGATAGAAAATCGACCAGTGCGGGATAATATTCGTGCGGGTTTTCGTAGAACGGCATGTGGCTGGCGTTTGCGAAAACCTTGAGTTCGGCATTTGGCAACGCAAGCTTCATGCGCAGCGCGCAGGCCGGCGTCAACTCGTCATGTTCGCCCGTCGTAATCAATACCGGCGCCTTCACCCGCGGCAGGTCGGGAATACGGTTCCAGTCCTTCAGATTGCCGATATAGAGAAATTCGTTCGGCCCCTGCATGGTCTCATAGGGACCCATGTTCCAGTCATCCAATGAGCGGCGCACCGGCGCCGGCCAATCCGGCAGGCGGCAGACGTGGCGATAGTTCAGGATGGTCACGGCCGCGAGATATTCCGGATGATTGTAGGTTCCTTGCGCCTCATGCTTCTGCATCATCGCCACCGTCTCAGGCCCGAGGGCGGCCCGGAGCCGCTCCAGCTCCAAGATCAGATGCGGCATGTCGGCGACGGTGTCTTCGAGGATCAGCGTCTGCAGGTTTTCCGGATAGGTCAGTGCATAGTCGATCGCGAGCCAGCCGCCCCAGGAGTGGCCGAGCATATGGACTTTACCGAGACCCAGCGCCTTTCGCACCGTCTCGGTTTCTTCGACATAGCGGCCGATGGTCCAGAGCGATGCGTCGGTCGGCCGGTCGGAGGCGCCGGTGCCGAGCTGGTCGAAGGCGACAACGCGGTAACCCTTGTCGATGAGACAGGAATGAGCCTCGCGCAGATAGTCGCAGGGCAGACCCGGGCCGCCGTTCAGGCAGAAAACAGTCTCGCTGCCGGTTCCGAAGCTGTAGGCAATTACCTTGTAGCCGTCGACTTCAATCTCATGTCGTGCCTCAGGCTCGATTTCACGCCACATTCACCGCTCCGGCAGAAGATTTCGCTTGCTCAATAATTGGGCATGGCTAAATTTTTATCCGAAACGACGCTCTTCGCCAGCTATAAGAAGTGATAGGGTGGGGAACCACCGGGAGTCCGCCATGCTTGACGAAATCGGAACGATCAGACGGCAGTTCTCAGCCCATCAGACGCTGGACGGGCGTATCGATCAGGTTTTCGCGGCGATGAAAGAGATCGGTTTCGAGGCCCTGATCTACGACTACACGCCGGTGCCTTATGACATCGACGGAGGGATCATGATTCCGTCGATGTTAAAGCTGCGCAATATCTCCGAAGATATGCGCGAATACTGGTTCGACCGCGGCTATTTCCGCATCGATCCGGTGCAACAGGTGGCCTTGCGCACCTCGGCGCCCTTCTTCTGGAACTATGACAGGGACGCCGACACTCTGATCAACCGCTTCATGAGTGACGACACGGCGCCGGTGACGCGTTTCCTCAACGAGCGCGACATGTCGACGGGCGTGACGGTTCCCGTCCATATGCCGCGCGGCGATTATGCGACTGTGACCGGCATCCGTTTCGGCGTTGACAGCGATTTCGAGCACCACGCACTACGTTATATCGCCGATTTCAATCTCCTGGCCCATGTCTTCCATGAGGCCGCCTATTCGCTTTTCGACGCTGAGGCGCTGCGGGTCGGCAAGGTCCGTTTGACAGAGCGGGAGCGGGAATGCCTGCGCCATTCGGCAGAGGGACTTTCGGCCAAGGAAATTTCGCGCATCATCAATCGTTCCGTGCCGACGGTCGTCATGCATCTCAATGCGGCGGCCAAGAAGCTCGGCGCCCGCAACCGCACGCAGGCAGTGGTGCGCGCCACTCATTACCGGCTGCTGGAAGACCGCCCATCCTATAACTTCTAATAGCTGCCTTCGGCTTTTCGGCCACGTTATGCTTTTCCATCATTGCCCTAAAGGATGGAGATATAAGTGGCCGCAGTTTCGACGAAGGAAGGTTTTCTGCCGTTTCGCGAATATCAGACCTGGTATCGCATAACCGGTTCGCTCGATTCCGGCATGTTGCCGCTTGTCGTTGCCCATGGCGGCCCCGGCTGCACGCATGATTATGTCGATTCCTTCAAGGGTATTGCGGAGCTCGATGGCCGCGCTGTCATCCACTACGATCAGCTTGGCAACGGCAATTCCACGCGACTACCCGACAAGGGACCGGATTTCTGGACGCCGGCGCTCTTCCTCGAAGAGCTCGATGCGCTCCTGAAACATCTCGGCATTCAGGATCGGTATGCCTTCCTCGGCCAGTCCTGGGGCGGCATGCTTGGCGCCGAACATGCGGTGCGCCGGCCAAAGGGCCTGAAGGCGCTCGTCATCGCCAATTCGCCAGCCAACATGCATACCTGGGTGGCCGAGGCGAACCGGTTGCGCGAAGAGCTACCGCAGGCGGTGCAGGACACGCTTCTGAAACACGAGGAAGCCGGAACCATCACCGATCCGGACTATATTGCTGCCTCGCGCGTCTTTTATGACCGGCATGTCTGCCGGGTTTCTCCCTGGCCGCCGGAAGTCGCGCGCACTTTTGCGATCATGGACGAGGACAATACCGTCTACCGCAACATGAACGGTCCGACTGAATTCCACGTCATCGGTACGATGAAGGACTGGACGATCGAAGGTCGGTTGCCGCTTATCGAGGCGCCCACGCTTCTGATCTCTGGCAAATATGACGAGGCGACTCCGCTCGTCGTCAAACCCTATGTCGATCATGTGCAGGGTTGCGAATGGGTGCTCTTCGAGAATTCCAGCCACATGCCGCATGTCGAGGAACGCGAGCTTTGCCTGGACGTTGTTTCTGCCTTCCTTACAAGGCACGATTGATCGCGCCCCGCGGCCGGCGCCGACGGCCGCACCTCCTCTACCGTTCGAACGGCTCGCCGAGCGAAGCGACGCCGTTTAGCTTCAACAAGCGGCGGTCCGCGGAGATGATGCCGAGTACGACGATCGTTACCAGATAGGGCAGGCACGCCAGCAACTGCGAGGGCACGTCGAGCCCAGTCGCCTGCGCGGCTAGCCCCATCAGCGATACGGCACCGAAGAGACACGCGCCGAGGAATATCCGGCCTGTCATCCAGGTTCCGAAGACGACGAGCGCAATGGCGATCCAGCCGCGGCCGGCAATCATTCCATCCGCCCAGAGCGGCGTATAGATCGTTGACGCATAGGCGCCGGCAAAGCCCGCCATCATGCCGCCGAATGCCACGGCGGCGAAGCGGACGGCGATGACAGGGTAGCCGATCGCATGGGCTGCTTTCGGGTTTTCACCGACGGCGCGAATGACCAGTCCAACCTTCCCATAGGCGAAAGTCGCCCAGATCGCGACCGTCACCAGAAGCGAGAGCCAGACAACGATATCCTGTGTGAAGAGGCTGCCGACGACCGGGATCTCTGAAAGGCCCGGAATTGTGATTTTCGGCAGCGCCTTGACTGTCAGGCTTTCATAGCTCTTGCCGAACAGTGCCGACAGGCCCTGGCCGAGAATGCCGATCGCAAGCCCGGTCGCGACCTGGTTCGCGTTGAAGCCGAGGATGATGCCGGCAAAGATCAGTGACAGCAGACTGCCGCCGAGCCCGGCCGCGACAAATGCGAGGATGTGGCCGCCACCATGATAGACGATGATGAAGGCAATGACGGCGCCGAATGCCATCAATCCCTCGACGCCGAGATTGAGAACCCCGGCCCGTTCAACGACCAGTTCACCGAGGGCCGCCAGCAGAAAGGGTGTCGCAGCCGCCAGCATGCCGGCCAGGATGAACTCGATCGCATTCATGATGGGCTCCGGATGGCGGCCGGGGGCCAGGCAAGGCGATAGCGGACGAAGGCAACAGCAATCAGATAGATGAGCAGCAGGCTGCCCTGGAAGACACGGACGGCAGCAATCGGCAGGTTGGCCGAGACCATGGCATTATCGCCGCCGATATAGAGTGCGGCCATGACGATAGAGGATATGACGATGCCGATCGGATGCAGGCCGCCGAGATAGGCGACGATGATTGCCGCATAGCCGTAGCCGGTCGAGATCGAGCGCTGCAACTGGCCGAGCGGGCCGGCGACTTCTGCTGAACCCGCCAGCCCAGCGGCTGCGCCACCGATCAGCAGCGACAGCCAGATTGCCCAGCTCTCTTTGAAGCCGGCATAGCTTGCAGCGCGTGGCGCCAGTCCCCCGACTTGCAACCTGTAGCCGATGAAGCTCTTCTGCATGAAGATCCATGCAGCAACCGACAGGATACCGGCGAGAATCAGCGAGACGTTGACGCGCGTTCCTTCAAACAGGATCGGGACCATGGCGTCATACTGGAACATCACCGACTGCGGGAAGTTGAAGCCATTCGGATCCTTCCAGGGGCCGAGCAGCAGATAATTGAGAAGTTGCGCGGCGACGAAACTCAGCATCAGCGAGACCAGGATTTCGTTGGCATTGAGCCGGACGCGCCAGAAGGCCGTCAGCGATGCCCAGAGCGCGCCGCCAATCATGCCGAGCAGCAGCATTGCCGGCCAGATCCACTGGCCGGTGGCGTCCGGCCACCAGATCGGAATGGCAGAGGCAAAGATCGCTCCCAGCACGAATTGCCCCTCGGCGCCGATATTGAAGACTTTGGCGCGAAAGCCGATCGCAAGCCCCTGCGCGATGAGCAGCAGCGGCCCGGTCTTCAGGAGCACCTCCGAAAACGACGCCCAGGAATAGAAGGGCTCGATCAGCATCGCATAGATGACTGCGGCCGGGTCACGCCCCATGACGACATAAAGGCCGAGATTGAGGATGATCGTGACAGCGAGGGCGATCGGCGGGGCGAGCAGCGTAGCGGCAAGCAAGGCGCGTTCCCGGCGGACAAGGGTTGGCAAGGCGGCAAACACGGGTCTGCTCATGCAATCGCTTTCTCGCGCTGTGACTGGGCGCCGATCATGTATCGGCCGATGTCCTCGGGCTTCGTATCGCGTGTGACGAGCGGCGGGCTCAGCGTGCCGTGGTGAAGGACCTGGATGAAGTCGCTGAGCTCGAACAATTCTTCGAGCTCCTCGGAAATGACGAGGATCGCCATGCCTTCGTTGCGCAGCGTGATGAGCCGCTTGCGGATTGCCGAGGCAGCACCGATATCGACGCCCCAGGTAGGTTGGGCGAGGAAGAGCAGCTTCGGCGCCAGCATGATTTCGCGCCCGACGATGAACTTCTGCAAATTGCCGCCGGAGAGCGAGCCGGCCTCTGCCTCGGGACCGCGCGTGCGTACGTCGTAGTCACGGATGCATTCTTTGGTGAACGCGGTCGCCTGTGCCTTGTCGAGCAGGCCGCGTTTGACGAGACTGAGGGGATGGGCGGTTAGCAGGCTATTGAGGGTGAGCGACATTTCGGGGACCGCGCCACGGCCGAGCCGGTCCTCCGGCACGAAGGCAAATCCGAGCTGCCGGCGGGCTGCCGGCTCGAGCATGCCGACATCCTTGCCCATCATGAAGATCTGGTCGCGTTGGTCGCGCGGCAGGATCGTTTCGCCGGAGATCAGCGCGGCAAGCTCGCTTTGGCCGTTGCCGGAAATCCCGGCAATGCCGAGGATTTCTCCGGCGCGGACGACAAGGCTGGCCTGGGAGAGCGGCACGGCAAAAGGATCATCCGGCCTGTAATCGAGCCCTATCAGTTCCAGCCGCTTCTCGCCTTCGTCAAGCGGCAGCGCCGGCATGGGTTCCGGCATGTCACGGCCGATCATCATACGGGCAAGGTCATGGGCATCATGCTCGCGCGGATCGACATGACCGGTCACGCGCCCGCCGCGCAGGATCGTCGCGCGGTCGCAGAGCGACTGGATTTCTTCCAGCTTATGGGAAATGAAAAGGATGGAAACGCCGCCGTCGCGCAGTCGGCGCAGGGTCTCGAAAAGCTTCTCCACGGCCTGCGGCGGCAGGACGGATGTTGGTTCGTCCAGGATCAGCAGCTTCGGATTGGTCATCAGGCAGCGGATGATTTCCACGCGTTGTCGCTCGCCGACCGAAAGCGAGTGCACATGGGCGAGCGGATCGACCTCCAGGCCGAATTCGTGTCCGAGCTTGCGGATACGCTCCGCAAGTTCGGCTTTGTTGCCGGCGACGATCAGGCGGATATTCTCGACGACCGTCAGGCTCTCGAACAGGGAGAAATGCTGAAAGACCATGCCGATGCCGGCACGCCTTGCCTCTGCGGGAGAGGCAAGGCTGAGGTTCTGCCCGTTCCAGGCAACAGTTCCGCTGTCCGGCTGCTCGACGCCATAGATCAGCTTCATCAGAGTCGATTTGCCGGCCCCGTTTTCTCCGAGGATGGCATGGATCGAGCGGGGAGCGACGTCAAGGTCGATCTGCTGGTTGGCATGGACCTGGCCGTAGCTCTTGGAAATGCCGCGTAGCGACAGGAGCGGGCTTTCCATGGCTTATTTCGGCAACGGCGTCTTGACACCCTTGACGTGCCAATCCATCGCGACGATCTGCGCGTCCGTCAGCGTGGCGCCAGAGGCGACACCTTCACTGCCATCCGCCTTGGCGATTGGGCCTGTAAACGGCGAGAAGCTGCCGCTGGCGATCTTGGCCTCGATTTCCTTGATCTTGCTCATCGTGTCGGCTGGGATGGCTGGGTTCCAGTCGACAACCTCGACCACCTTGTCGGCAACGCCGAGGAAGGCGTTGGCGCCCTTGAAGGTGCCGGCGAGATGAGCATCGACGGACGCCTTGAAGAAGGGCGACCAGTCGGTGGCCACGCAGCCGAGATAGGTCTTCTCGGCATATTTCTTCATCGAGGAGTTCAGGTTGAAGGCATAGATACCGGCTTCCTCGCAGGCGGAGATGACCGAAGGCGTATCCTGCGCATTCGAGAAGATGACGTCGCAACCCTGCGAGATCAAAGCCTTGGCGGCTTCCTGTTCCTTGGCCGGATCGAACCAGGAGTTGACCCAGACGACAGAGACTTCGATGTCGGGTTTGACGGCCTGCGCGCCAAGCGTGAAGGCATTGATCGAGGTGATCAGTTCGGGAATGGCAAAGGCCGAAACCGAGCCGAGCTTGCCGGTCTTGGAGACAGCGGCGGCGGCCATTCCGAGCAGATAGGTGCCCTGGAAATATTTGGCAGCGAAGGGCGAGAAGTTCGGCGCGACCTGGAAGCCCGAGGCATGCAGCACGGTGACCTTTGGATTGCGGCGGGCGATCTGCAGTGCACCGTTCTGATAGCCGAAGGAGCCGGCGATCAGGAAATGGTTTCCGTCTGCGACCGTCTTGTTCATGATGCGATCGGCATCCGGGCCCTCGGCGATGTTTTCGATGATCGTGACCTTCACCTTGTCGCCATAGGCGGCCTTGATCGGATCGATGCCGGCGGCAAGCGCATGACCCCAGCCGACATCGCCGATCGGCGAAGGTACGACGAGAGCGATGCCGAGCGGTTCGTCGGCAGCAAATGCAGAGCGGCCGGCAAAGGCCGTGGCAAGGCCAGCAGCCGCGGCGCTCTTCATCAGCGTTCTGCGGGTCAGATTGTTGGACATGTCAGTTCCCCTCTTTTGGTTGTTCAGAATTCCACAGTCGCGAGCGCCGCTTCGGCATCCGCGAAAAGTTTGAATTCGTCGAGGCCGGTGAATTCACCTGCCTGCCAGACGATGCGCCCGTTGATCATGGTGAGGTCAGCCGGCATGCCGATCCCGACCTTGGCAATCAGGCTCAGCGGGTCGTGCCGCGTGCCGACATAGTCCATCCGCCGTGTATCGATCGCGAAAAGGTCTGCTGCCATGCCCGGCGCGAGACGTCCGATATCGCTGCGGCCGAGCAGGCTTGCGCCGCCCGTCGTTGCGTAACCAAGGAAATCGACCGGCGGCGGAACAGGGTGAGCGCGTGTCGATGCCGACAGGCATTGCAGCATATAGGCTGAGTGGATGCATTGCATGAGGTTGGAATTGTCGTTCGAGGCAGCGCCGTCGCAGCCAAGCCCGACGCGCAGGTCGAAGGCCGACATGGCCGGAATATCCGTCACCTCTGCGCCGACAAGATAGACCGGCTCCGGGCAATGGGAGACGCCGGTGCCGCTTGCCGCCATCTTGCGGAGTTCGTCATGCGTCAGTTCCCAGCAGTGAGCATAGAAGGTGTCGGGACCTGCAAAGCCGAGTTCCGTGCAGTAATCGACCGTACGCATGCCATGCCGCGCCTCGATGACAGGGCTTTCGCCTTCGCCGACATGGGTGTGCAAAAACACGCCGCGGTCACGGGCAAGTGCGACGGATTCAACGAAGGTCTCGCGATAGCAATTGACCGGCTGGCAGGGCGCAACGACCACCTGCCGCATGCTGAAGGGACCGGCATCGTGGTAGTTGTCGATCAGCCGGGCGCAATCGGCTATGAATTCATCCGTCGTTTCCAGCATGGCATCCGGGATCGTCGATCCCTCGGATTTTGGCAGCGTATTGCCGCCGCGGCCTGCATGGAAACGCATGCCGAGAAGCTCGGCCGCCTCGAACTGTCGGTCGATCAGGCGCTTTCCGGCGTGCCGGGGAAAGCAATATTGGTGGTCGAAAGCCGTCGTGCAGCCATGCTTGATCATCTCAGCCATGGCGGTAACCGAGGAATGGTAGAAGCAATCCTCGTTCAGCCGCGAGAAGATCGGGTATATGCGGTCCAGCCACTCGATGACCGACAGTTTCGTCCAGTCGAGATCGGCCCGGTTGCGCACGAAGCACTGAAAGAAATGATGATGCGTGTTGACGAGGCCGGGATAAACGAACCAGCCGGCGGCATCCTGGACGATCGTGCCTGATGGCAGGGGCTCCTGTGACAGGTTCGTGCCAATTGCCTGGATCGCCGGACCATTGGTCAGCACGTCCACGTTCCGGCGCACGCTTGGTCCGTTGCCCTCATTGACGATGACGGCTGCGCAATTTTTCAAGAAGTAGCCGGCCATCTCAGCTTTCCTCCTTAGCAGGATGAGGATCGGGCTTCAGCTCGTGCAGGCGGTGAATGCCGGGCATCTCGATGAAGCCGCCAAGGCTGCGGACGGCCCTCAACCAGAGCCGGATGTTTGGATAGGGATCGAGCGAGATGCCGCCATCGGGCGCGAGCGCCACATAGGGGAAACAGGCAATATCGGCGATCGTGGCGCGGTTCGACGCCAGGAGGCGCATACCGCGAAGCTGCTGTTCGAAGAGACCAGCCTCCAGCTCGCGCAGCGCGGCGATGCCCTGCGCCTGAAGGCTTTCGATATTGCCGGGGCGCAGAAGCATTTCATGCAGCCGCGCGCCGCCGAGACTGGCGGTCAGCCGATGCGAGAAGGACAGCCACTGCTGCACCCGCGCCGTCTCTTCAGGCGTGCTTGTACCCAACCATTCCGGCGCGCCTTGGGCGGCGAGATAGGCGAGAATGGCGGAGGATTCCGTCAGAACGAGATCGCCATCTTCCAGGATCGGAATCGACCCTGCCGGATTGAGCGCCAGAAGTTCCGGACCGCGATGTTCAGCGCCTGGATGAAAATCCACCGCCCGGATATCCAGCTTGACACCGAGGATCGCCGCCATCAGGCGGATCTTGTAGCAACTCGGCGAGAGAATGTAGTCGTAGAGCTTCATTGCGCGACCAACTGTGCACCGTAGGTATAGTTGTGGCGCTTGAGCCAGCGTCTGTAGGCGACCGAAGTCAGGTCCGCGCGCGTCGGTATTTCCATGCCGGGATCGAGCGGCAGAAGGGCTGGGATCTGGTTCTCGAGGATCGAGCGGTCCTGCAGGAAGATCATCTGCTGGAAATGAATGAGATCTGTCATCGGTGTGTCGTCATCAAAGAGTGCCATCCATGGCCACACGTCGCAAAGGTCTTCCGCAAGCGGTTGGACGAAGAGGGTAATGACGTCCCATTCGCTGGGGCGGGGAGGGCAGGTCTTGTAGAGTACCGAGCAGGTAGGTGCCGGCACGCGATACATATATTCGGTGGTGATGCCGCCGGTCGCCGATTTGGCGGCCTGCGGCTGATAGAATTTCACCTGCGTTGCCCAGACCTCGTCCTCGTCTTCGCGGATCTCGACCTTGTAGTTCTGGACTTCCGTATGAGGCTCGGCGCCCAGAATACCGGTATGGACGAAGGGGAAATGGGCGATGTCGAGGAAGTTCTCGACCGCCCGCAGCGGCGAACAGCGCACCCGCACGACGCCCACATCGACGAAGCGGCGGCCGGGCTGGTCCGCCTCGGGAATGGCAAAAAGCTCCTTGCCGGGATTGCCGAGCGACGACCAGACATGGCCGTAGCGGATGCGGACCGGAAGGCTGCGCCCATCGGCTGATGTCACCTGCGCATTGTCATCGGAGGTGCGCGCGACTTCTATGAGCTCGCCCATCAGAGCGGTCTTTGTGCCGGTTTCGCCGAGGCGGGAAAAAAGGCCGACCGGATACCATTCGTCGATCATTGCGCCAGCCTTCGTCATGCCACCTCCTTCTGCCGCGCTTCCGCCTGCCGACGCACGGCTTCGGCGACGCGGGACGCCGTGACTCGGTCCGCCGGGCTGCGATCCTTTTCGATCATGACGTGAATGAGCGTGCGCCCTGCTTGCTCAGTCGATAGCAGCCGGACCCATGGACAGTTCGCAATTGGAATGAGCCCGTCCATACCAATTTTCGCGCCCGCAGCGCCTTCGAGCGCCGGAATGCCGGCCTCGGCAGTCAACGAGCGCAACGGCAAGAGATCATCAAGCGATGGCTGTGACGCCGAGGGTTCTCCGACGGCAACCCAGATGACACCACCCGATTCCTCGACCTTATGAACTGCGACACGGATCGTTTCCGGCGGCACGAGGTCGGGGTGGGCAGGGATGCGGATGCATCCTCCCGCCGGAGAATAGCTCCAGCCGTGATAGATGCAGGAGAGTGCCTCGCCGCGCACGAAGCCGTGGGACAATCGCATCCCGCGATGCGGACAGCGATCCGACGATGCCGATACGCGCCCCGACTGAGTGCGCCAGAGAGCGATCGATCCTGCTGGCGTCCAGGCCGGTATGACGGTTGCCGGCGGCAGATCAGCAGACAGGGCGACTGGCGTCCAAGAGCCGGCCGTATCAGATGGCATAACGTATAAGTCCTCAATATTTCCAGGGCTTTAGCGCCGCCGGCCGCGCACGGTTCCCGAGCTGGCGGCCTCAGCTGTCAGAGGCTTGCATAAAAAAACCGCATTGGCAACAATGATTAAATAAAGGGCAGGCCCCAAATGTGGTCAGGGCTACGGTGTGTCGGCAGGGTCTACAATCCTGCGCTGAATCTCGTCCACCCAGACGTCGATCGGACCGAGCGAACACCCCATTTCCAGCATGTCGATCAGCTCAACGGGGCCCGCGACCTCAAGTTCGATTCGGTTGGTGCCTGTGTAAAAGAAATCCTGGGACAGTCCAAGCTTATCGGCATGGCGACGGATCCACGGAATGAACGAGGCCGCATCGACATCGCCGAGGATCGTCATTCGCTCGCGCAATTCCCCCTGCCGTGTCTGCGTCATCAAATTATCCATCATCTGATCCGTGAGGACAGCATAGCGGCTTGGTGCCGTTGTGAAAGGGGGATGATGGAACGAACGGTCTTATGCCTTTCATGTGCCATGAATAATTAGGCAGGAAACAGCCATATCATCAGCGACGGAGGCTGCTCCGGTGATTATGCTGACCGGCAACATCGATCCGCAGGACAAAAGGACATGAACATGACAACGACTTCATGGCACGCAGACCCGCTCGCTTGGGGTTTCGGACCGCGCATTTTCGAGGCCTTTCTGGAGCCGACCTGCCCCTATTCCGTCAGGACATTCAACAAGCTGGATGCGTTGCTCGAACAGGCAGGAGCGGACAGGATCACAATCAAGATCCGCCTGCAGTCGCAGCCCTGGCATCTCTATTCCGGCGTGATCGTGCGTTCTGTTCTTGCAGCCTCGACACTGAATGGTGGCAAGGAAACCGCAAAGAAGGTCATGGCGGCTGTCGCCGCCCATCGTGAGGAATTCGAGTTCGAGCGTCACGCCGACGGTCCTAATATGGATGCCACCCCGAATGAGATCATCGAGCGCCTCGAGCACTACAGCGGCGTGGCGCTGAAAGAGGCCTTCGCTATCCCCGATCTCGACAAGGAGATCAAATGGCACTGCAAATATGCCCGCCAGAACGGCATCCATGTCTCGCCGACCTTTATGATCGACGGATTGGTGCGGCCGGACCTGAGCAGCGGCGATGATGTCGAGGCCTGGGTTAAGCTGCTGATCGGGTAGCCGTTCAACAATGTCGAGGAAGCGATCTCAGGACTGGATGTTCCTGTCGATCGCTTCTCGGCCACGAACACTCCGTTCGCGCCGCTTCCTCATCGTTTCGAGATGAAAGCCGCCGAAATGCTCGATACCGGTGGCATGCACGCGCTCAGCGGAGATCTTTACGAGGGCGTGCTGTTTCTTCCACAGGCGTATCTTCCGGCGGCTGTTCCCAGCCAAAGACGCTTCGGCCGCCGAAGGCCGAGGACTGCCGGAATTCGCCTGCGACAATTTCCTTGAGGTCGGGGCCGGTGACGTAGCGCTCCATGCTGCGCGACTGGTCGTCGAGACGACGCAAGGCCTGCAGTTCCTCATCGCGCCCGAGTTTGCCCTTCACGATCGCGGATTTCATCACATTGATGGTCTCGTCGTAGACTTTGAGCGGTACCGGGAAGGGGTGCCTGTCCTCGCCGCCGTGAGCGATCGAAAAGCGGGCGGGATCGGAGAAACGGCAGGGCGCGCCGTGCACGACTTCGGCGACGAGCGCCAGCGCCTTGACTGTGCGCGCGCCGACGCCGGGCACAAGCAGCAGATTCTCGAAATCGACCGGTCCACGATCAGCAGCGGCAGCAAGGTTGCCGTGCAGCCGCCGCATATTGACGTCGCTTTCGCGGACATCATGGTGCGCGGGCATGATGAGGTGCGGCAGCATCGGCTGTTCTGCCGGCTCAGGAGCGGGTGCGGGACCGGCCGCCAGGGCAAGGGCTGCCGCCTCGCGGATGATGCGATCCGGTCCAAGTGTTGCAAGGAGATCGAGCTGGTCGTGACGGGATTTTTCAGCGCGGCGGTCGGCAAGATTGATGATCTCACCCTGCGAGCGGCCTTCTATTGCCGCATGCGGGGAATTGACGAAGCTCTCCAGTCCTTCGGAAAACCAGTGATAGCGCCGCGCCTGGCGCTTGTCGCCGTTCATGCCTTGCTGGACGATCACCCAATGGCCGTCATCGGCGACGATGAAGCCGTGCAGATAGAGATCGAAACCATCCTGCACCGCTGCGCTATCTACCTTGGCGACCAGGCGACTTGTCTTTGCAAGGCCGGCACCGTCAAGGCCGGTGCGATCACCGATCGCCATCAGTTCGTCCGGCGTCTTGCGCGATTGCGCACCGCGCCCGCCGCAGACATGAAGGCCGAGTTCCTTGGAGAGTGGTTTCAGTCCACGTTTCAACGCCCCGAGTACACTGGTCGTAATGCCGGAGGAATGCCAATCCATGCCCATGACGGCGCCGAAGGACTGGAACCAGAAGGGATGGGCAAGCCGACGCAGGAATTCATCGCGCCCGTAGTGGTGCACGATTGCCTCGGCGATCAGAGCGCCGAGTGTCGTCATACGGTTACCCAGCCATGGCGGCACGCGCCCTCCGTGAAGGGGGAGGTCGGCGCTGCCCGCTCTCTGCGACATGCTTACTCTTTCTGCCCGTAATCTGCTGCGGTCGACGGGATCAACCGATAGAACAGCTATCCGTCAAAATCGGGGCGATGGCAATAAATTCCTATTTACAGGAGGCGGCTCACCATCCCGGCAAAATAAGCATCAAAAGATGCGATTTCCCATCCGGCTGCGGAACCGAAACCTCACTTCCTAATTTCTATGTCAACTGGGAATGAGAGACTGAGTCATGAAGTCGCTTGCTACACCATCCATGTTTCTGCCGGTGATCCCGATCGTTCTGGTTGGTGGTCTCGGCTTTGCCTCCTATGGGGTTCGCGAACCGGCGCCGCATCATTTCGCCAACCTCGATGCGCCGCTCTGGACGACGGTACCGACACACGTTGATCCAAAAACGCAAAATTACGAGCGGCTTCCGCCCCTTCAGGCCGCGGCTAACGATTTGTCCTCAACGCCGGCCAAGCTGGTTGGCGTAACGGCCATTGCGCCGCCTGATGCAACGATGACAGGGGCGATCGAGCAGCCGAAGCAGGAATGGACTGCTGACGGTCGTCATCTCAGCCGGTGCCAGCAACGTTATCGGTCTTATAATGTGGCCGACAACACATATCAGCCTTTTGACGGGGGACCCCGCAAACCGTGCGTGATTGAAGAAAGAGAGCCCTCCGTCGGGCTACCCGCGGCGGGCGCAGCCCAGAGCCCGCATATATCATGGTGCGCCGCCCGCTATAATTCCTATCGCGCTGTGGACAACAGCTATCAGCCATTCGACGGGCCAAGACGTCAGTGTGTAGCTCCCGTAATCTAGGCAAGATCATTTTAGTCTTCCCGTGAGAAGATCGCGTCCTTGGTGATGACGCTTGCTTTTTGCCCCGGACCAAAGTCCGAGGTCATCTGGCACCTATGTCCGACCGTCTTGCAATTTCGGAACAAGCGGTCAATCTCATGCTTCCTGCTTTGAGCAGACACTTGAGGAAAAAGGACAAGGCAAGCGACGATGGTGATCTCCAAGCGCAATTTTCTGATGGGCTGCGGCGCGAGTTTTCTTGCCGCTGCGCCGCTGAAGGTTGATGTGGCGGGTTCGTTTCCCTCGCTCGCCAGCCAGGCAGCCTTTGCAAAGAACGATAACGGCAATGGCGGGGGAAATGGGAACGGCAACGGCGGTAATGGCGGAGGTGGTGGAAACGGCAACGGCGGCGGAAACGGAAATGGTAATGGCGGGGGAAATGGAAATGGCAACGGCGGGGGAAACGGCAACGGCAATGGCGGCGGGAGCGGCAACGGCGGGGGGAACGGAAACGGCAATTCGGGTGGCAGCGGCAATAGTAGCGGGAGCGGACGATCCAGCTCGACCGGAGGCGGCAGCACGGGCAATGCGTCCTCGACATCGGGAGCACGCGCAACCGAAGATACGGACGGCTCGATCGATGTCCGGCATACGAATGGAATAACCGAAACCCTACGTGCAGGACGCTACATCATGAAGGATTCGAAAGGCCGTACGATCATCAACCGGCGGGCGACGTCGGCTGACAGCACGCGGCTCACGCGCCTCCTGCGCTAGCGTTTTTCGCGCCACCGCAAGGCAGCTTCCGTCCTGTTCGTTACGCCGAGTTTTGTCAGGATCTGGGTCATATGATGCTTTACCGTTTTCTCCTGCAGGTCGAGACGCAGGCCGATGTGCTTGTTTGAAAGGCCTTGCGCCACGAGATCCATCACCTCGCGTTCCCGAGGAGTAAGCGCGTCCCTGTCCGATGCCTGCCCGCTCAACGAATATTCCATGACTTTGGCTGACATCGCCGGGGAGACGTAGCGGGCTCCCTTGAAAACGGTGCGGATGGCGTCCGCCAGCCCGCGGGAGCCGACACCCTTGAGAATGTAACCCTTTGCGCCTCGTTGCAGCGCTTCGACCAGCGTATCGACTTCCTCTGAAGCCGTGAGCATGAGAATTTTGGTCTCCGGGCTTATGGAAAGGATCTCGTCGATCACCGAAAGGCCGTCCCCGGGCATCGACACATCGAGAAGCAGCACGTCCGGACGGGTATCGGCGGCGATCATTGCTGCATCAGATGTGTTGGCACCTTCTCCGACGACGACAAAATCGCTGACCTCGGAGAGGCTGCGGGTGACCCCCTCGCGGAACAGGGGATGGTCGTCTACCACGCCGATTTTGATGGACGTCATCCTAATCCTCCACTTCCATAGGCGCGAAGGTCATGATGACAGTCGTTCCGCCTTCGCCGGTTATTATGTCGAATTCCCCGCCAAGGCTATCGATCCGTTCTTTGAGCCCGGCAAGGCCGAGGCTCGCCGGCCTCACCAGTGTCGGATCAAAACCCTCGCCTCGGTCGCTGACTTCGACGCGGACGGCGCCGCCGTGTGATGTTGCTCTGACTGCCTGCTCCACGCCGCCACCGTGGCGATAGGCATTGTTGAGCGCCTCCTGAACGAAGCGGTAGATGCAAATTTTGAGAGCGGTGGCAAGTTCCGGATCGTCCTCGTCAATTTTTGTATCGACAGTAGTGCCGGTCTTTTCTTGGTGGGCTTCGACAACGCGTTTCACGATTTCCGTAATCGAAGCCTTCTCGATTTGCGGCAGTACCAGTCCCTTGCAGATGTCGCGGATCTCCTTCATCGCCTCGGCGAGACTCGAACGGATCCAGGTGAGCTCCTTTTCGCGTGCCTCCGGCTGGACAGCGGCGTCGACAAGCAGGTTGCTGTCGAGCCGCAGCGAGGCATAGGCGATGTGCTGCGCCGGGCCGTCATGCAGATCGGCACCGATGCCGCGCAAATAGGTTTCGTTCAGGGCCGCGGCGCGCTGGGAAGACAATTGAAGTCGGCGTTGCAGGCCGCGATTTTCAGCCAGAAGTGCGGAGAGTTCGTCTACCCTGGCCTTTAGCGCTTCGCGTTGCACTTCGATCGTATGGCTGCCGCGAAAGACAAGAATGGAGAGGGTGAGGAAGAAAATCGCGGTCAGGCCGGCCACGGCCAGCCAACTCCAGAGCCGTGCCTGTGCAAGGCTGTCTTCCAGCCCTTCGGAAGTCTCATAGAATTCAAGCACAGCCACGGCCTCTCCCGACCAAGGCTGCAAAACAGGATTGTATATTTCCATGAGCGCCCTGCCGAGATTGCGCTCTTCGGCGCTTTCAGGGTCGCTTGCGACTTCGTAACGCGCGACCAGCGAGCCGGCAAACGCCTGGGCGAGTTTGCCATTGACCGGAAATGTCTTCCCCACCAGCTCCTTTTCATTGGAGTAGAGGATCGTGCCGTCACGGCGCCACAGCTTGAACGACACGAGGCGGCGGCCAAGTGCGCCCTGTCCAAGTGTTTCATCGAGCGCTTGGGCACTTGCGTCATCGAGCAGCGATTCCGTCTGCATGTCGGGAAGCAGGGGTGCGACCACGCTGTCCACGTAAAGCGCTGTTGCAGCCCCGGAATTGTGAATGACGGCATTCTCGATAAGTCGGGTGACGATGAGCCCGATCCCGAACATTGCGGCAAGTGAGACGAGTCCTCCCATAATGAAGAATTGGGAGGCGAGGGAGCGGGCGTTCCACCGTATGAGCCAGTTCATTTCCAACCTGATTTGCGACGATCCATGCAAACTATCGCATCGGCCGGACTTTTCCACCTCACCTGGACTGGACGACATCGGCGCCGCGAATGCTGGCGGTCAACTCGTCGGTATCACCCGACATGGCCGTGCCGAAGACGTAGAGCATGACGGCAAGAAAGATGACAAGCGCAAGCAGGGATGCGTTCCATGCGCTGGAAATTTCCGGGATTTCGTTCCTGTCGTCCATGACTAACTCCTCTTTCGATGGAGGGCCGAACGGGTGAGGAGGCAGTGCGTTCCGGGGCAGGGACTTCAGTCCGCGCGGGATCGGACCAAAGTCTGAAGCCAGTCCGACTGAGGTCCGGGATCCGGAACAGCAAGGAAAACCGGTCGTTGGTTTGGCAGCGGTCAAAAAGGCCGCCTCGAAACCAGAGGAGGAGAAAATGCTCTCCAAACTAGTTGTGGGCACGGCTGTTGCCGCGTCTCTCATGTCAGGCATCGCACTCGCCCAGTCTTCGACGGTCAATGGTGCCGCTGGTGGCGCTGTAACCGGGGCGATCGTCGGTGGCCCGGTTGGTGCGGCAGTCGGCGGCGTAGCCGGTGCAATTGTCGGCACGGCCATCGATCCGCCGCCGCAGAAGGTCGTCACCTATGTTCGCGAAGCTCCGGCTCCCTCGGCCCGCGTGGTCGTCAAGGAAAAGGTCGTTGTCGGCCACGCCTTGCCGGAGACTGTTGTCGTAACGCCCATTCCGGACAATCCGAAATATGCCTATGCGATCGTGAACGATGAACGTGTCATCGTCGAGCCTTCTTCCCGCAAGGTGATCCAGGTCATCAACTAACCTCAACATCGACGCGGCATCTGCCGCGTCTCCTTCCATCACTAAGAAAGATCCGGTGGCTTGACCATGCCTGTCATCGCGATCCTGCTTGCGATGGCACGCATTCTCTCTGCACTCCTCTTTGCCATAGGGGATCACGATGACCGTCGCGGCGGCCGTGTATGGATTCCCTGCAGCAAGTGGTGACCGGCCGCGATGAAGCTCATCACGACCTCCTGTCAAACGGCCCGGGGATTAGATCCAACCCAGTCGGTAGTCGTGCCACGAAAACGATTTGAAAGACTACCGCTTACACGGATCTCAACTGAGAATGCTGTCGATCGTCAACGCGACAAGGCCTGCCAGGGTGAAAGTCTCCCAAAGAGCTTTGTGATAGCTGAGAGCGAGGCGGCCCGCATGCGCAACAGTCTCTGCCGGCGAAGGGCATCGACGCGTGTTCCCGGTGCCTTCGCGAGTGCCGCCCTGGCTGCCCTTACGGGCTCCACCAGACTGGCGGCGACATCCGGCAAGGTATCCACTTCCGCTTCGAGGCGCGTGAGATAGGCGTTCAGCCCGTCGGCGGCGGCTTGCCGCAGGCGGGGGGTCGGAGCGTTGCGAAGTCTGCGCGTCGCCCAGCGCAGATGTTCCTCAGCGTGCCGGTGCAGCGCCTGCGGATGCTTGTATGCCCTGTGGTCGCCAAGCATGTCGGCGACAAACGCCACTTCTCCGAGCTCGCCGCAGCGCCACCAGAGTTCCATATCCTGCAGATATTGCCAGGCTGGATCCCAGCGGCCGGCCTTGAAGAAGACATCCGTACGGATCGTCGCACCCGGCATCGCGACCATGTTGTTGAGCAGCAGCAATTCCCGGAAGGCCTCACCGCTGTTGCTGTAACTCCACCCGAAGCGGTGGCCAGGGATAGGGTCTCCTTCATAGGTGATCTGCCTGAAACGGCCGTGGATCAGGGCGGGGTTGCGCATTGCCGCGCGCCCGATGGCGCGCAACGCGCCCGGAGCGAGGCGATCGTCGGCGTGCAGTGTGACGAGGTAATCAGCATTCGCGCCGGCGGTATAGGCGCGGTTCCAATTGTCCGTGCGCGGTACGGTGTCGCGGTGCAGAGCCGGCTTCAGCAAGGGAGACGTGTAGGATTCGATTATTTCCCGGCTGCCGTCGGTGGAGCCGTTGTCGCAGATATGAACCTCGAAGTCCGGATAATCCTGTGCCAGAGCGCTGTCGAGCGCCTCGGCAAGCGTTTCAGAATTGTTGTAGCAGGGTATGATAATGGCGAGAGAGGGTAATCTGTTTGATGTTCCGGCCGTCATGATGATCTCCCGTTTACTCGTCCTCTGATCCCGCGAAGCGTGTCAAGGGATCGTCAGCAAGGCTCCGCTTGTCCCGGTCGAAGCGGGACGGCACAAGTATTTCCTCCGTCGTCGACGCTAGCCGGCAAGGGCCGCGTCTGCGATCTTCACATCGAACACATTGCGCGCCGGTAGCGTCCGGACATCGAAGCCGTGAGCGACCACGCCGTTCAGCATCGGGCAGACAAAGAGCAGGCCGTTGTGCGAAAGGCGCGCTCGGTTCTCCAGGCTGTGGGCCAGAGCCAGATGAAAAACGGCTGCGTTGCGGAAAGCATAAACGCCTGCCGATGCATGATCGGAAATGACGACCTTTTCCCTTGCCTCCTGCATCCGGCCATCCTCTCCAAGGCTGAGATAGCTGTATTGCGGATGGCGGGAAGCGAATGTGAGCGCGAGACCGCCGAGATTGGCGTCGGCAGCGAAGATGTCGGCAATATCAGCATCGCAATCGAACATGATATCGCAGAGATCGACGACGACGGGTGCGTCCGGAAACGCGACGAGTGCCATACCGGCCGCAGCGCTCCAGGCGGCGCCGCCGCTCATTTCGGACAGCCAAACGATGCGCGCTGTTGGATAGCGTGCCAGCAATGTTTCACGGGCGTAGCGCTGTGATGCTGGCCTGTCCCGCAGCACGAAAACAGGCACGGCCGCACCGCTCCACCAGGCGCGCGCCTCCAGCGTGGCGCCGAGCAATGTTGTCTTTCCAACCGGCGTTTCCGCCTTCACCGAGCCGTCAGGTCGCTCAAAATCATTCCCGGCCATGGGAATGACGATGTTCAGCGGCGCTGTCGCGCTCGGGCTGGTTGCGACGTCACGCATAGGCAGGCTCGCGACCCTGCAGATATTCGGCCAGATCCTCGGGCGTGCCGAGCCCGTGCATGTTCCTGACGTCGATCTCGTAAACGCCGATGCGCGCACCGTTGCGAATGGCGTAATTATAGGCAGGGCAGACATAGAACTCGTTGTTGGTGCGGTCGTTGTGCACCATCATGTCGAGCGCGCCCTTCATGAAATCGCCGGCGCGGCGGAAGAAGTAGATGCCAACCGTCGCCAGTTCGGAGATCGGCTGCTTTTCGGCAACCCTGAGCACGAAGCCTGCCGCATCGGTTTCGGCGAAAGACCATTTCGGATCGCGCTTCGGATCGCGAAACACGAGGATCGACCCGTCGAGATCGCGTGACATGCAGTCATCGATGAAATCGACGATACGCATGTCCACCACTTGGTCGGAATTGGCGATGAGAAGCGGAGCTTCCTCGTCGAGGTGCTGGCGCGCCAGCAGAACAGTGCAGGCGGTGCCTTCGGTGAGTTGATCGACCGAAACGATCCCGACGCCCTGCGAGCGCAGTTCGGCCACCGCATCCGCCTGGCTGTCCAGATGTTCTCGCAGCAGCAGGACCGTCGGCTGTCCGCCGGGCGGCAGCGTGTTTTCCAGCACATGCTGGATCATCGGCCGGCCAAGCACGTCGATGAAGGGCTTTGGGCGGGTGAACCCGACCTTGGCGAAGCGGCTGCCCCGGCCGGCGGCCGGAACTACCAGCTGCACGGGTCGCTGGGCCTGTGCGGAGGACAGGCGGCGGACCCCATTGAGCTCGAAGTTCTCGATCATCTTCGGATTGTAGAAGCTGTGGTAGCGGTCTGCCGGAACGCTTGCGGAAACGACACGGCCGCCATCCAGGATGACCTCGTTCAGCGAGGAGCTGACATAGTAGCGGTCATCCACCGTCACCCCGTGCCTCAAGGCAGCAGTCGCGGCCTTGAAGAAAATCTGGGCCTCGCGGAAATAATAGAATCCTGCGATCGCCTTGTTGCTGATCACATCCTTCTCGGATGTACGGTTGATCAGGCCGTCATCGCCAAGCGTCACATAGGACCAGCGCGGGTGGATCGTCTCGAAGGTGATGACGCCGGCATCCGCTTTGGCTGCCTCGAATTCGGCAATCACGGATGCAAGGCGGGTGTCGATGATCTGGTCGCTGTTGGCAATCACCAGCGGCTCGGTCGGGTCGATCCTGTCGATCGCCATCAGGCAGGTGCAGAGCGCACCGGCGGTCGCGCCTTTCAGCATCACGACTTCGGAGCGACCATTGGTGCTGAGGTCGAAGATCCGCTCATAGGAATATTTGACGGCATCCTGCTGATCGACGAGGAAGAGGAAATGCGCGTCGCTGCCTAGCGACTTCATGTTTTCGATCGCCCACAGGATCATCGGCTTTCCGGCCACTTCGATGAGCGGGCGCGGATAGGCGTAGTCTTCCGGGCTGAAATGCGGGCTTGTGCCCGTCGTGGGGAACAGGACGATCATGCCATCACCTCCGATACACGCTTGATTTCGGACACGATCCGGCCATACACAACGTCGGCCGGTGTTCCGATCTGCATGACGTAAGCGCCGCTGTCGCGCGCGGCCTTCAGGCCATATTCATTGTCTTCGAGAATAAGGCACTCATCCGGCCTGAGGCCGAAGCGCTCCATCGTCGTCACATACATTTCCGGATCCGGCTTGGCCCGGGTGACATCCTCATTGGATACGATGAGGTCGATATAGTCCGCCAGTCCGGCGCGCCGCATCATGGACTCGATGGTGACACGGATCGAGTTCGAGCAGACGGCGATCTTGTAGCCGTCGTGCTTGAGACGGCTGAGCGCATATTGATGGGCAAACACCGGCTTGCAGCGGGTGTAGATCAGCTCCATCGTATAGTCCTGCTTCAGCTCATGGATCAGCTCGTTCAGTCCCTTCGGCAAACCGTTGGTACGGGAGAGGATCTCCAGCTTGCGGCGGGTCGGCAGGCCATCGAACGTGGTGAGATGCGCTTGGCGATCAATCGGCATGCCGAAAAGATCGAGCGCCCGGTTCAGCGCCTCATAATGCCATTCCTTGGCATCGATCAGCACGCCATCCATGTCGAACAAAACAGCACGGATCATGTGACTTCCTCCTCAACCATCCAGGCAAAGCTCTGCTCGGCTGCATCGGGCAGATCGGTACAGATCATCAGCCGCTCGAGTGGAAGCCCACTCTTCGCAGCCTGTCGCAATGCGCCGGACCAGGCAGCCCAGACTGCCTCATGCGGGCGCTTGTGCAGTTCCGGCGAGACCATCGCGACGTATTTTCCGCGTCGGAGATCATCAATCGCGCGTTCGATGGATGCCGGCTTTTCGGTGAAGGAATCTACCCAGACACCCTCGCAACGTTCGTAGAAGGATGGGTAGAGCTCGACTTCGCTGTAGCGGGTGAAAACCGGGATGCCGCTGTCGAGATAGGGCCTGAGATCGGGAACTGAGGCATCGAAAACGAACGAACGTTTCGTCACCCCATACTGTTCCAGCATCGGCACCAGGGCAGGGCAGAGGCCGTCCGCCTTGATATTGATGGCGAGCCGGCCCGGGGCGCCATTTGCTGCATAGCACTCAAGAACGCGCGCAAAGGACAATGCGCCGGTTGTGGCGGGATCGTGTGAAATAACCAGTTCGCCATCCAGGTCGCGAACATCCAGTTCGACGCCGTGTCCGGCGGCAAAAGCCTTGTCGAATGCCCCTAAAGTGTTCCGCTCATGGGGGGCAAGCCACCAGCCACGATGTGCAAGTATGATCATTATTATGTCCCTCCGGCCAAATTGGCCAATAAACGATTTTGTGTCGTCACAAAGGGCCGGATGAAATCCATGCATGTGCCGACCAATCTTCATATGCAGGATTGTAATTCCATCTTGACTATGCAGAAGTGAGTATAGATCGTCAACATAGAATATACACCAAAGTTGTTACTTTGGTAACACGTGCGGTACGCGTAATAATGCAAATATAAATGCCAGATAAACTCAATAGAACATGTGACCATGGGCACATCTAGTACGGCATCACTACTCGGCACAGATCAGGACCAGGAGCCGCGTAGTGTCTCTACATCGCGGGATGCGCTATGGGTTTCGGGCGCTCGTCTGGTCAGTCAGCTCTGCGGTATCGGTACGTTGCTCGTCGCGGCCCGCGTCCTCTCACCGGCCGACGTTGGCGTCTTTGCCATGGTCTCCTCGACCGTGTTGCTGCAATCGAAGATTGCCGAAGCCGGATGGAGCGAATACCTGATTGCTGCGCCGCACGATCGAGAGCTGCCCGGTACGGTCCTTTTTTGCGCGCTTGCAAGCGGTTTCGCCTTCACCATCCTTGGCCTGATCGGGCTTGCCGTTTCGCTCGTCTGGCTGGCACCCACCGGATCGATCTTTGTCACTCTCTTGCTGCTGATGGCGACCATCGTGCCCGGAACGTTCATTATCTGCCAGAGCGGCGTACTGGTCAGGGGACGACGCCTGCGTGAACTTGCCTGTTATCAGGCGGCATCGGAGTTTGCGGGCCTTCTGGTGACGACCGGGGGACTGTTGCTCGGCTGGGGCATTGTCGCGCTCGCGGCAGGACGCTGTTGCGTCGTCGTTGTCGCACTTCTGATGTCCACGGGCTTTGCGCGCTGGCTTCCGCGCTTCGAATTCCAACTCACAACCGCCCGCGAGGCGCTTGCCTATTCTACACGGCTCCTGGCGTCGCGCCTGATGCAGTTCGCGCAAAGTTACGGTGCGGAATTCCTGATCGTGTTCTTTATCGGCGCGACGGAGGTCGGCCTCTATAGAATGGCAAGCCGCATCGTCGGCGCGGTCACAGAGCTCATTTCTGAACCCGTGCGAATGCTGGCATGGAGTTATTTCTCCCGCCAGCAGAGTGCGGCGGGCGGCGGGGCGGAAGGCCTCAGCCGGCTCACGGGATTGATAATGGCGGCTACCGCATTTGCCGCTCTTCCCGTCTTCATGGGGCTTGCCGTCGTATCCGAGCAGCTCGTCAACGTGCTGCTTGGGGTCCAGTGGCTCGCGGCCGCCCCAGTGCTCATCCTTTTGGCAGCTGCGCGCGGCATTGCCGTCATCCAGATGCTCAACGAACCCGTACTCAGCATTATCGGCCGGGTCTCCCTGTTGCCACGGCTGAATATGCTGTTCACGGCAACAAGCCTCGCCTGCCTTGCGATTGCCGGCTGGGTCCGCCCGGACCTCGTCAATATCGCGATCGCGCAGGTCGTGGCTGCGGCATTGACCACCTCAATCTCTCTCTACTTCCTGCAGCGCGGCACGGGTTTTCGTTGGCCCTCCCTGTTGCGCAGGGTTCTTCCCGCCGGGCTGGGCGCCTGCGTCATGGTCGGCGCCGTGGGTCTGGCCCTGCATATGACAGGCGGCAGCCTGCATTTGCCCTTGGTGGACTTGTTGATGGGGGTTGTGGTTGGCTTGCTTGCCTATGTCGTCATCGCGTGGTCCAGCGGTCGCGCCCTGATGGCGGAGCTGAACCATGTGACAGGTGCGCGCTAGCGGCCCGGATGCTGATGCCCTCTAAAACCGAGCTTTGGTCGAGCGCCTCGACCGTGCAGTGGGGGACGAGATGCCCACTCGATTGTCTGTCGCGTGAGATTCCGGGCACAAGGCGGGATGTATCCGCGAGCTTCGAACTTATGACCGCTGAGCGCGTTCTCATCTTGCGATAATCGACCCGCCGGATGGAGGTGCCCATGACGGATATACGAACGCGCGGATTCAAAACGAAAGCCGAGCTTGATGAACATCTTGCCGATATCGAAAAGGCGGCCGAAGCGGAGGAGGCTATGTTGCCGCGGGTCGATCAATCGGCGGAGGAGCAGGAGACTGCCGAGCTCGCAAGATTGCAGGCGGACCTGACGTCGTTGCGCCGACGCGTCGCTCTCCTCCGCGAGCAGGCAAAGACCGCCATTTCGACACGCGCCCAATCGGCGGATGGGAGAGCCAATCAGCGGCTTGCGAACTATCCCTGGCTGAAACTCGCCGGCATCGTTGCCGTGACGCTCCTGGTGGCGGCACGGTCCAGGTCACTGCCTTCTTCTGGCATGACAGCGATGCCTCTCGCCTTTTTGCGTTCTCGCTAAGGGTGATCAGCCGAAGCGAATTATTGACGGGGAGTTCGGCGATAACCGGGATCGATCGCGTGTGGGCGATTGCCGAGCTCTACACGTCGATCAGATACGATCTTCCACGAACTGTTCTGCTCCCTCCACCGGCTGTAGCCAGGGTTCGCGCCGCTTGATCCAAAGCTCGTAGGTGGGCTTGAGGCCGGTTGGCGCATCCTCAAGCGTTCCGAGTTTGATCTCGGCCTCGTCTTCGTCGTAGGCAAAGACCCGCGAACCGCAGGTCGGGCAGAAACGGCGGCCGTGATGCACTGCGGTTTCCCCCGTGGTTTGGAAGGCGTCCTTCCGCCAGATGGCGTAGTAGGTAAAGGCTGCGCCGCTTTCCTGTCGGCAGTCGGTGCAATGGCAAAGCCCGATCCGTTTCGGCTCACCCTCGACCTGGTAGCGTATCTTGCCGCAACCGCAGCTCCCCTGTCGTATGGTCATCCAACTCCCTCCCTTAATGCTTCACTCCGACGAGCGTTTGATCGTCGTCGAAATTGCCGTTGCTCAAACTGTCGTAGCGATTGAGGCTTGGCTTGCCGCCGCGCGTGCCGAAGGGCGTCAACTGCACCATCATTTCCCTGGCGCGATCGAGTGCGGCTTCTTCGCTCGCCGCCGCCGCTTCGGGAAGGCGTACTGTCAACTGCTCACCGGCGTCGCCGAAGAAATCGACATGCCAGACCTTGTGCCGGTGCGTTACCTTTGCGTCGCTCACATACATTGAAACCTCCCTTCGGCTTTTCCGCGGGCTACGCTTCTCTCGTGGCTTGGAATTCATTGTATCAACCGATATGCTCGCGGTTGGTTCCGGGGGCTTCGTTTCCTGGGCTCTGCGTGGGCGTGGTTCACTCAAGGCTTCACTCCGCGCTGCCAAGAGACGGGCATTCATCGAGGAGCCTTGCTTGATACAAGCTGGCTTGCGTCGCAAGTCGAGATGATCGACGCATCCAATTGCAATCCTCTGCGTTCACTTCAAACACCACATCTGTTCGAACGCTCGAAAGGAACGCATATGAGTTTTCCAGTTCCGACAACCATTGATCCTACGCGTCGGTATCAGGAGGCGACAGACGCTGCCCGTATGGCCTTGGAGGCGCTTGTCGCTGATGCCAACGCGGCGGGCTGGAGCACGGATGAAATAACAGTGGCACTGGTTGAGGCGGCTCGCTCGCTCAAGGAAGCAAACACAAGGGATCCAGATCCCGCCGAGGATCCGTCGATCAGCGATATCGATGCGAAGCAAGGACAGATTGGGCGTGGTGAGTTATTCGACTGAGTGACGACCCGGCGACCGCTCACGAACATGAGGTCGCATCTGGCACAGGATCGTCTCGTCAGATCCTGATCTGCAGCAGACCGCCCCTGGCAACCTGTCTACCGTGGCACCAGAACGGGTGGATCATGTCACTTATAGTCAGGATATCGGCGCATGGAACGAGCGGCGACCATCCTTCATCGGCATCGAGGCCAACGAAAGCCAGCCGTGTCAGTGATCTTGTACCTGAAAGCAAATCTTCGTCATCGACGGTGATGTCTACCAGCAGTACTTCCGGAGCCCGCACGGAGCAATCGACCGCTTCCCGAGCGATCGTCGTCACCGATATGCTCGGCCCGATATAGAAGGCCATGATTGTGTTGTTGTCGAAATCGGAGATGGCGGGAACGAGCAGATTTGGTGGTAAGGCTGTCAGCGTGTCGCGTGTGCCGTCGAACCGATGCCCGGTAACGTCCTCACCTGCGAGACTGCAATTTCCCGAAAACTGATAGAAGATTTCGCGTCGGGTCAGATATTCAACCGTCCACTGACCGATATGATCGGCTGCATTTGAAATCGTGAGCGCGGCGATCTCCGAGACGACTTCGTGGAAAGTGGTGCGAGCGTTGGCCATGGCAATTTCTCCTTGAGAGAACAAAGGCGGTGGACGGATGAATGTTCCACCAAAAGAGAATAACGCCCATGCGTGGGTGATGACCCACGGCTTCGATCGCGGCCGTGCTTTCAGGGCCGTGCTTTCAGGAAGGTACCGCCGAGCCACGCAATGAGCGCCATCATATTGACGCAGTGCGCGTTAACCTTTGAGAGCGAAGGAGATGAGCATGGCCGGCTACGATAGCTATTATATCGAGATCACCACGCGTCTTCGATCCGTGCGATCTTTCTGCGACTTCCTGTCGAGCGGCGGGACGGTCGGTGTTGCTTCGGCGGATGGTAAACGCTACGGCGATGTTACCCCCGATCTGCTTGCAAGAACACGCAAGGAAGCAGAGGCACTGGATCGCATACGCCGGCAACTTTTTCCGGAGCGTGCGGATGAGGAGGTTTCGCCGGCGCTCTATACTTGTGAACTCAACGGCTCTCGCCCCCCACGTAAGGCAGGTCGAGCTCAATCATGACGGGTGCATGATCGCTCGTGTGGTTCCACCGTCGCGGATTGCGCCGGACGCTCACAGAGCGAAGATGTGGGGCGATGTCTGGGCTGAGAAGCACATGGTCGATCCGCAGTCCGGCATCCCGTTCGAATGAGTTTCTCCAGTATTTCCAGAAGGTGTAGATTCGCTCGTCCGGATGAAGGTGGCGAAGCGCATCCGTCCATCCCTGTTGAACCAGTCTGGCATAGGCCTTCCTGACCTCTGGTCTGAACAGGGCATCATCGCGCCAACGTTCCGGCGAATAGACATCCATGTCTGTCGGTATGACGTTGAAGTCGCCGATGAGGAGGGTCGGGACTTCGATGTCCAGGAGCTCTCCGGCATAGTGATGCAGGCGTTGAAACCAGCGCAGCTTGTAGTCGAACTTGGCGCCGGGCGCAGGGTTGCCGTTTGGAAGATAGAGGCAGCAGATCAGCAGACCGCTTACAGCAGCCTCGATGTAGCGGCTGTGGCTGTCGTCCAGGTCTCCCGGCAAGCCTCGGCGCGTAAGCACCGGCAGAACGTCTCTCGCAAGGATTGCCACGCCATTCCAGCTCTTTTGGCCGTGCCAGACGGCGCGATAGCCTAAGCGTTCGATCTCCCGTTGGGGGAATTTATCATCGGGAGTCTTCAGCTCCTGAAGGCAGGCGATGTCCGGCGCATCTTCTTGCAGCCATCGCACGAGTATTGGGAGGCGGCCGACAATTCCGTTGATATTGTAGGTGGCTATTTTCAATCGACCTCCAGACGGCGAGGCGGGCCGGACAGGTTGGGTGCTCGTCTGCCATTTCGTTGGCCATGGCGGGAAACCGGAAAAATCGCCATGTTCACCATCCCCGTCGCGTCCGGTTGACACGGTCCGCACTCGGCGAGGGGAATGTACATGGCTTCAGAAAGTTCCTTTGCCCGGACGCCGAGGTGGAATCAGGCCGGCTTGCAATAACGTCACCCCGCTCTTACTTACCTCCTATCACCCGTATCGGATGGGTAAGCTCCCATCGGACCGCAGGATCTCCTCTTGAGGAAGCGCGGTCCAGACAAGACTTTCGCAAACATCGACCATTGGCTGGTCCAGTACCTATCGCAGCCGCGACCACGCAGCGGCAAAGCCAGATCCTCTGATCGTTTGATCCAAGCCTGCTTGGATTTGCGCCCACCCGTGCAGGACGAATGCCGTGAAATCGCCAGGCGAGCGGGTTCGCTACCATCATTCGCAAGGAGAAAACATGCAGGTCATCGTTAGAGACAACAATGTTGAACAGGCTCTGCGGGCGCTGAAAAAGAAGATGCAGCGCGAAGGACTGTTTCGAGAAATGAAGGAGCGCCGGGCCTATGAGAAGCCCTCCGAGCGACGCGTCCGTGAAAAAGCCCAGGCTATAGCCCGGCAGCGCAAGGCTGCCCGCAAGAAGATGCAGCGTGAAGGGCTTCTACCGGCAGCAAGACGCCGCGCGTCTGCGCGCTGATAACGGCAGCGCTGCCGCAATAAGCCGGTGGCGCTCTATTCTTGCCCCTCTGTTCTGGAAAGGGACATCATGGAAGAGTTGCGTAGTTTGACGGTTTCCGATGATCGGCTTGACGATTGCCGCGAGGCTATCGGACCTGATCTGCAGGATCTGATCGAGGCGACTGTGGCTTCTGGTTTTACGATCGAGGAAACACTGATTGCGATCAGCGAACTGGTGGCAGAAGATTTCGCCTCCGCGGTAAGGCTCCCGAGCGTTCACTGAGGAGGGCACTCAAGCGCGCGATACGCGGTCTCGAGGTGGTGCGTCATGATTGTCGACCACTTTTTCTTCTCCATCGAGCGCGTTTTGCATTTCCTCGAGAACGCGAATGAGCTGCGAAGTCGTCGGCGTTGCGTGGCTAGAGATAACCGGGTCGGCAGCAATATCGACGGGCATTCTCTGGCCTGTCCGCGACAGCGCTGGCAGCAGGCTCACGATGAGCCGGGCGAAGAACTTCTTTCGGCGTTCGGCGACCTCAGCCAGCAGGAAACAAAGGACGAAGCAGGCAACCAGCAGGGCTGCCGCCGTCGGAACATGCTCCTCCACCGGATGCAGGAAGGATGCAAACATGAGGATGAGCGGCTGGTGGACAAGATAGAGCGTAAAGCTGCCGCCAGCCAGCCATCTGATCGCCGGACCCGTCTTTTCGAACAGTGCCGGAGCCTGTCGAAGCAGCGATGCCGCACCGATAAGATGCAAGACCACGGCAACGCCAATGAGATTGAAGTAGACGAAATTGATCGCTTCTTGAGGTGGTGACCAGGTCTCGTACATGTTGGTTGCGGCGCGATCGGCGAAAAATTTCAAGCTGAAGAACAGCACGACCGATGCGGCAATCATTGCGATTGCGATGGGACGCCGAAAGGGTGGGCGCTCGATGACGCACTTCATCGTCAACCAGCCCATGAGCCATAGCGGCATATACATCAGGATTTTCGGACCGGCCAAAGCGGCCCAGAGGCACAGCAACGGTATTTTCGTGCGGCTCGGCGAAAAGGCCAACAGGCCGAAGAACAGGTAGTATTGAACTTCAAAGCCCAGCGACCAGTAAGGTTCGCCGCTGCCGAAAACGGCATGTGCAAACCATAGTTGATTGGTGAAGGTCACGTAGGCGAGCGCGGCTTCGACCGAAACTGGCGTGAAAAATCCGGTGTTGATGAAATCGTAGTAGAAGGCGTTCGCATGTGTCCCGATATTGTCGGCCACGAAGATCACCGCAATCGCCAGCAGGGCAACAGGCATAATTCGGGCGAGACGGGCGACAAGGTATACGCGCCACTCCCTTTCGCTCACCTGCCTGACATAGCTGATAACAAATCCTGAAAGAACAAAGAAAACGGCGACCGCTTCCCGCCCCCAACCAAGAGGTCCGATCTTGATGGAGGGGAGAAGGAAGACATGCGCGTGGGAGAGAAATACGACAACGGCTGCGCCGAACCGCAGCAGGTCGAGATAGATGGAAAGATTGCCGTGGATCTTCCTGCTGTCAGTCGCGCCCATGCCTTATTTCCCGCCGGATGACAAAGCGCATGTTCAGTTGAGAGCCGCTTCGTTCAGGACCTGATTTCCGCGCGGATGCGCGAGGGCGCCATTCGATCAAGCAAACCCTTTAAAAATGTTTAGTGAATAGTCTTAAAATGCAGAGAAGTGGCCGCTTTCGACAGAAAAATCGCGTTATGCGCGTATTTCCCGACTACTATAATCGTTTTGCCCAGGCCGCTGCATATGCGGATAGTTTTTGCATGTGGTCGCCGGCGGAATAGCCTGAGATCTTCTTCCGTGGCTTGAGGTCGTGGTCGCCATCTTCCAGCCAGAGCAGATCGATCTGATTGGAGAGCGAATAGGTTGCGACCTCGTCTCTTGATCCAAAGGGGTCACGCGTTCCCTGGCAGATCAGCGTGGGCGTTTGCAGGCTCTGCAGATGCGCGGTGCGAAGCTGGTCCGGCTTTCCCGGCGGGTGAAACGGATATCCGAGGCAAAGCAGGCCCCGGATTTTCTTCGCCGCAAAAGTCTCGTCTGCGATCATGCTTGCGACACGACCGCCCATCGACTTGCCCCCGATGATCAGGTTGCCGGCATCGAGTTCACCGATGGCTGCACGATATTCGCCGAGCAGATGGTCTGCACGAGGCGGCGGCTTTACCGCTCCGGTCTGGCGACGCTGGGCCATATAGGCAAACTCGAATCGCGCCACCTTGAAGCCGCCGTCTGCGAGCGCTTTCGATAGACCGGTCATCGACGCAGAATCCATCGCTCCGCCTGCACCATGAGCAAGGAGGATGGTGAAACTCGCCGTTTCCGGTCCCGTAATCAAAAAGCTGGTCATTTCTTCTCCGCCTGCCCTTGATGTGAGTCTGTCATACAGGCGGCGATACTCTGCGAGCGAACATGCGATCTTAGCAAGAGCATGGCTCCCAATCGACCGAAGGCTTTCCGGTTTCTATTGCCCCTCAAATCAAGCAAGGCCCTGATTTTTCCGACAAAAGGCTGAAATATAACCCGCATGAGGTGCGGCGTTGAGTGATTGTTCGCTACCGTTTCAGGGAGCCATTTTTTGGCTCCATCAACCCTGCGTTAACGATTTGTTAACCATGAAGCAGCTAAAGCTTTTAAACCGAAATTAACCAAGTTTACTAACGTGTTAACTGAAGCGCGCTCCATTCGCATCAAAGGCAGATCGTTTCTTGCGGTCGTGCTGACACCTGATTTGCCGTTCGAGGATTGGCTCGTACGTCTCGACGACCTCGCTGCGAGATCAGCTGGTTTCTTCCTCGGCAGGCCGGTTGTTCTGGATGTCAGTGAACTCGCGCTGGATCGTGCCGCCCTCAAGGGAATGGTTGCGGCTCTCGGCGAGCGCGGCGTCAGGGTGATGGGTATTGAAGGCGCGCGACCATCGCAGCTCGACGCCAGCATGCCGCCGGGCATGGTTGGTGGGCGACCGGCCGCTGATGTGGAGATGCCTACCGCTAGCGCGGAGACCGAGGCGCGGAAACCGAACAAGGCGCAGGCGCCCGAAGTGCGAGAGGTCGTTGCACCGGTTGTTCGTGCAGCTCCGTCTTCGCTTGTACTGCATGAGCCGGTGCGCTCCGGTCAGTCGATTGTTTTTCCCGAGGGGGATGTAACGGTCATCGGATCCATCGCTTCGGGCGCTGAAGTTATCGCTGGTGGTTCGATTCACGTTTATGGCGCGCTTCGCGGACGCGCACTCGCCGGGTCGATCGGCAATTCAGCGGCGCGAATCTTCTGCCGCAAGCTGGAGGCCGAGCTTCTGGCAATCGACGGGATCTATAAGACCGCCGACGATCTGCCGGCGGATCTGCGTGGCCAGGCTGCGCAATTATGGCTTGAGAATGATGCGATCATGGCGTCGCGACTGATTTAACGGGTGAATGGTTCAAACAGGAGAGGGATATGGGAAAGGTCATTGTTGTAACCTCGGGTAAGGGCGGCGTTGGCAAGACAACCTCGACTGCAGCGTTGGGGGCCGCGCTGGCGCAAAGAAACGAGAAGGTCGTGGTCGTCGATTTCGACGTTGGCCTTCGCAACCTCGATCTCGTCATGGGCGCCGAGCGCAGGGTCGTCTATGACATGATCAATGTCATTCAGGGCGACGCCAAGCTGACCCAGGCGCTGATCCGTGACAAGCGCCTCGAAACGCTTTTCCTGCTGCCGGCGTCCCAGACCCGCGACAAGGACTGCCTCACCGAAGAAGGCGTCGAGCGCGTCATCACCGAGCTTAAGAAGCATTTCGACTGGGTCATCTGCGACAGCCCGGCCGGTATCGAACGTGGTGCAACGCTTGCGATGCGGCATGCCGATATCGCCGTGATCGTCACCAATCCGGAAGTTTCCTCGGTACGCGATTCCGATCGCATCATCGGTCTTCTGGATGCCAAGACGGAAAAGGCGGAGCGCGGCGAGCGCATCGAAAAGCATCTGCTTCTCACCCGCTACGATGTCACCCGTGCCGAACGCGGCGACATGCTGAAGGTGGATGACGTGCTCGAGATCCTGTCGATCCCGCTGCTCGGTATCATCCCGGAAAGCATGGATGTGTTGCGTGCGTCCAACCTTGGCGCTCCGGTGACGCTTGCAGATCAGAGTAGTGCGCCGGCCAAGGCCTATTTCGAAGCGGTCCGTCGCCTTAATGGCGAAGTTCTTCCGGTTTCGATCCCCGGCGAGAAGCGTGGTCTGTTTGGCAAGATCTTCGGACGGAGGGCAGCATGAGCGTATTCGATTTCTTTCAGAAGAGGAAAACCGCGCCGGTTGCGCGCGAACGCCTGCAACTGCTTTTGGCACATGAACGAATCTCTCCCGGATCGGATCTCGTTTCGATCCTTCGAGAAGAGATCCTTGCTGTGATCGCCAAGCATGTCGAAATCGAAGGCGATCGCCTGCAGATCAGGATCGATCGCGGCGAGAACGTCTCAATCCTCGAAATCGACGTCGAAATCCCCGCCAAGGCCGCCCGGGCGGCTTGAGCTACGAGCTGATTTATCCGGGAGGCTGAAATGTCTCCCGGGAAAATCTCATGTTCCTCACGGTGGCGGATTTCTGGCCTTACAGGATCACCGGTGAGAGACCGCAGTCGGCGCGGAAAGCCTTGAAGGCCCCAAGCGCCCGCAGCGAGCGGCCGTCATCGATTGCGGCCAGGTCGAGAATGATCGCGTTGGCGATTGTCATGGGAACGACGAGAGATTGGGATTCGCCGGCGTCGCCGCGGGAGACCGAAATCTGCCTGTCGGGTGCCGGATCGATGCGGATACTGAGCAGATCGGTCAGCGCCAGCACCCTGGCACCTCTTTCGGCTGCGATCTTTCGGATCTGTTGGATGAGGGGCGAGGCCTTGCGGAAGGCAAGCAGCCAGACGACATCGCCGGTTTCCAACGTAGCCAGCACTTCGGCGATCAGATGCATCTGGCTGGCGAGATCGACTGACGGATAGCCCGAGCGATTGAGCCTGAGGGCGATGAGCGAGGCGAGGGCGGCAGAATGCCCGCGCCCGAAGACGAAGACGCGTCGGCAATCGCGCAGCACTTCGGAAAAACCTCTGATATCGGCGTCGGCAACGGCGTTGCGCACCTGCTGGAGCGCAGTGATCTCGCTGTCGAGAACGGAGGAAAGCACGCCGCCGTCTTCCGCCCGGACGAGACGGGCGGCCATGCGGGCGGCCGGGCTTTCAAAATCGCCGCCGCCTTCGATGAGATTCGCCTGCAGAAAGGTCCGGAATTCCGGATAGCCTTTAAAGCCAAGGCGGCGTGCCAGCCGCACCGCCGAGGCCGGATGTACTCCGGCGCGGAAGGAGACCGCTTTGCCGTTTTCCATCGCCGCGCGGATAGGATCCTGCATCATCACGTCGAGAAGGCGCGTATCGGCCTCGGTGAGCTTCGTCGAGTTGCGGCTGATAAGATCGCCGAGAAGCTGCGGAATCTCGCTTTGTCTTTCCATTGCATCACTTCTTGCGCTTTTCCAAACCGGAACGATCAGCGGCGTCTAAATTCGACGATCTCCAGCTGAAAGATCGACACGGCTCCCGCTCTGGTTATCGAAAAACACGGCCTGGTCAAGGTCGCACATGACCCAGAAGTTGTCGGAATGGCGTGGTACATCCTTGCGCGGGCTGGTAAGCGTGATGCGTCCGGCCGGGCTCTCACAATGCAGGATGATATCAGACCCTGTCATCTCCGACAGCATGAGCCGGACGGGCAGGGCAGGCTCCGCAGGTTCCTCGGCGCGGATCGTCATGGATTCGGGCCTTAGCCCGGCGGTCAGGCCCGATCGGCCCTGCCAACCGGGAAGGTGCTCGACAGGCATGAAATTCATCGCGGGAACACCCAGGAAGCCCGCAACAAAGCGGTTCTGCGGCTGGTCATAGATTGCCTCCGGCGTGTCGAACTGCAGGAGATTACCGTCCTTCATCACCGCGATCCTGTCGGCCAGTGAAAGCGCCTCGGTCTGGTCATGCGTGACATAAACGATTGTCGCGCCGAGCTGGCGATGCAACTCCTTGATTTCAGTGCGCATGGCGACCCGCAGCGCGTTGTCGAGGTTTGACAGCGGCTCGTCCATCAGGAAGATGGAACTGTTGCGCGCCATGGCCCGGCCCATCGCCACGCGCTGACGCTGACCGCCGGAAAGGGCACCCGGCTTGCGATCGAGATAGGCTTCGAGCTGCAACGTCTTTGCCACATCTTGAGCCCGCGCATTGCGCTCGGCTTTCGGCATGCCGCGCAGTTCCAGGCCGAAGGCAATATTCTCGCGCACCGTCATATGGGGATAGAGCGCGTAGTTCTGGAAGATCATGGCGATGTCGCGATCTTGCGGAGCGAGATCGTTGGCACGCCGACCGCCGATTTCGATATCGCCCTCATCGCATCGCTCAAGCCCTGCGATGAGGCGCAGCAGGGTAGACTTGCCGCAACCGGAAGGGCCAACGATAACGATGAATTCGCCGGACTTGATATCCATGGAGACGCCATGCAGGACTTGCGGGCCGCCGACGTATGATTTTCTGATATCGCGTACGACGATCCCGCTCATTGCGCAGTCTCCACCTCGAAGCGATTGCGTATGGCGATGGCAAGGCTTGGGCGGTCTGTCGTGAAGACTTTCACGCCAAGTGCCAGCACCCTTTCGATCTGCCTGGCCGAATGGGCGGCCCAGCAACCAAAATCGAGCCCTGCGGCTTCAATTTCAGCCATCAGTGCCGTATCGGCGGTGTCCACGTGGACGCCGATTTCCGGGATATTATGAGACTTCGCGACTTCGATAACAGCTGCGGCCCCGAGCTGACGCAGCACCGGCGGGCTAACGAGCCAGAGTTTCGGCCGGCTGGTTGCCGCTGAAAGCGCATCCTGCGATTCCACCAGAAAGGAGGAGAATATCGTCCTTTCGAGCATACCGTGGCGGGCGAGAATCTCTACGACATGCGGTACGAAATTCTCATAGGGGCGACCGTCGACCCCCGGCTTGATCTCGCAGCGGAAGTCAACCGTGCTGTCGGCATAGAGGGCGCAGAGTTCGGCAAGCGAGATCGGATGTCCGCCGGCGCCGTAATTGATGACGGCGGCGCGAACTTCCGCCTCGCTCATCGCCGCGATCACGCCGCTGCGGTCCGTCGTTCCGTCAAGAGTGGCGTCGTGATGAACCATGATTGCGCCGTCGGCTGTCGGATGGACGTCGAACTCGACTTCTTCCAGCGCCATTCTTGCCGTCGCGGCAAAACCGTGCGGCGTGCTGTCGCCGAATTCCAGAGTGCCGCCGCGATGCGAAGCGATGCGTGTCATTCTATGCTTGTCCTTGTTCATGATTATTTGACCGCGCCGAGCGTAATGCCGCGCACGAGATGTCGCTCGACCAGCAGGAAGCCGAGCAGCACGGGCAGCATGCTGAGGGTGCAGGCCGCCATGACGAGTGGCCAATCGACCAGACCTTCGCCGGGATTGATGCGATAAAGGCGAGCAAGACCGATCTGCAGTGTGTAGAGGTCTTCCTTGCCAACGGCGACGAGCGGCCAGATGTAGTTGTTCCACTCACTGATGAATATGTAGAGCCCCATGGAAAAGATGGCGGGCTTCGCGATCGGCACGATCACGCGCCACAGCACCTGCAGCGGTGTTGCGCCGTCCATATAGGCGGCCTCGTCCAGCGCTTTCGGGATGCCCTTGATATATTGGCGCAGGAAGAAGGCGGCAAAGCCATTCGAGATCGCGGGCAGGATGAGACCGGCATAAGTATCGAGCAGGCCGGCCTTGGCGAGTGTCAGGTAGTTCGGGATCAGGCTGATATGGCTCGGGATCATCAGCGTGGCGACGGTCGCGCCAAAGAGCAGGTTGCCGCCGCGGAACTGGTAGCGCGCGAAGGCAAAGGCTGCCATGGTTGCGACCGTAATGCCGAGCAGCGTGACCAGGCCCGACACGATGATGCTGTTCAGCAGGTAGCGGGCGAAATTGTATTCGGCGACGGCCCGGACATAGTTGTCGAGCGTGAACTCGTACTGGCCCGTGTAATAGGACTGCGCTGTCTCGAACGACATCCAGATCGAATAGAGTACGGGCGACAGGAAGATCAGGCCGGCAGCAAGCGCGAGCCCGGTCACAAGACGGTTCTTAAGCCTCATAGTGAACCCTCCGGCCGATGACGAAGGATTTGATCAGCGCGAGCACGATCAGGAAGATGAAGAGCAGGACGGCGAGCGCCGATCCCCTGCCGATATCGAAAAGGGTAAAACCGACGCGGTAGAGCAGATTGACCAGCATATCGGTCGCACCCGCCGGGCCGCCGCGGGTCATGATGTTGACGATGGTGAAGACCTGAAAGGCCTCGATCACCGAAATCACCAGCAGGAAATAGGTGGTCGGCATGACCAGGGGCACGGTCACGCGCCGGAAGACATGAAGGCGCCGGCCGCCATCCACGGCGGCAGCATCATAAAGTTCCTGCGGCACCGCCTGCAGGCCGGCGATATAGATCACGATATCGTAGCCGAGCTGCTTCCATGTGTTGACTATTATCAGCACCCAGAGCGCGAGTTGCGGATCCTGGAGCCATTGCACCTTGCCGAGGCCGAGCGAGGTCAGCGCCGCATTGACCATGCCGTAATCGGTGGCGAAGACCCAGGAGAAAACAACGGCGATCGAGACTGTGGAGGTTACGGAAGGCAGAAACAGCGCTCCACGCAGGAGCCGTGAGGGCAGGGTTTCGCGCACGAGATAGCTTGCAACGGCAAGCGCCAACGCCAGCCGGATCGGCACCGAGAACAGCGCAAAGATCGCGGTTACCTGCAAGGAATTCCAGAAGTCGCGGGAGTTCAAAAGCAGGCGGTAATTCTCAAAGCCGACGAAAGGCATAGTCGGCGACAGGAAGTCCCAGTGCCGGAAACTGAGGTTCACGCTGGTGATGACGGGAATGTAGGTGAAGACCGTGATGAAGATCATCAACGGTGCGACGAGAAGATAGGGTGTGAGTTTGCGCAGCATGGGACCGGAACAGTTGAGACGACGGGCCGTTCAAGACCCGCCGTATTGCTGAAGTGAGAGGCTCAGTTGCTGGAACGCTTGGCTTCTTCGCGCGTCTGCGCGGCAAAATCCGTCATCGCTTCCGTGACATCGCGCTGGCCGAGCGCCATGGCTTCCCACATCTTGTATTCGGTCGAGCGCATCCAGGTGACGACGGGCGGACGGGCACGGCCATGAGCGAAATCAAGCTGCTTGATGGCGACGTCGATGCCCTGCTTCTTGGCAAGCGCTTCGATGGCAGCCGGCTGGGCGGCGCTCTTCTTGTTGATCGGCAGGTAGCCGGTTGCGGCAAACCAGATGGAATTGGCTTCCGGCGAAGCAGCGTAGCTGATGAACTTGTAAGCGGCGTCCTGAACATCCTTCGAAGAGGTTGAGAGGATACCGATACCGGCGCCGCCGATCGGAACCGAGCAGACCTTGTTGCAGGGCATCGGACGCACTTCCAGCTTGTCACCGAGCGCCTTCTTGGCACCGCCGTAATCGCCCGTCGAATTCAGGGAGATGCCGACCTTGCCGGCAAAGAAAGCGTCGCGGCCGACATCTTCATCGGTGACGCTATCCGGGGAGGCGACCTTCTGGTCATGCACGAGCGAGGCCATCCACTGATAGGCTTCGATCGTATTGGGCGAGTCGAGCAGGATATCGTTGGTCTTGGAATCGATGAGCTCGCTGTCATTGGACATGACGAGACCCCAGCGCGCAAACTGGCCAGGGGCTGCAATGCCGGTGATGCCTTCCGAGCCGAGCTTCTCGGTGATTGTCTTCGAAACGGCAAGAATATCTGCGAAAGTCTTCAGCGGCGGCTCCGTCGTGAAGCCGGCGCGCGCCAGGATGTCCTTGTTGTAATAGAGGACCGGCGTGGAGGAGTTGAACGGCACGATGTAGTTCTTGCCGTTATAGACGCCGACCTCACGTGCGTAGTCGTAAAGGTCGTCCTTCAGCGGGTCGGCGTTGAAATAGGGTGTCAGGTCGGTCAAGGCGCCGCGATCGGCAAAGAGGCCGTAGCGGGTGACTTCCATGATGACGGCATCAGGCGCGCGGTTGGCGGGAATGGCGGCCTGCAGCTTGGCGACGATATCATTGTAATCGCCCACAAACTCACCCTCGATATGAATACCGGGATTGGCGGCTTCAAAATTGGTGATGATCTTGTTGAGCGCTTCGCCGGACGATTTGCTGAAGCTGTGCCAGAACTTCACGGTCGTATCGGCATGCGCCGAACCGACCATGGACATCAGAGCGACAAGGCTGATGGCAGCCGTATTCTGCAATTTGTTTGACATAATTTTCTCCTCTGCAAAAAAAATTGCATTCCGTTTTGGCGACGGATAGCGCGCAGACGAGACAGTTTGTTGAAGGCTGTGCGAAGTTTTCGTGACAGAGGAGGGCGAGGTCTCTAAGTCCGATGCCTGGTGACGGAGAGCTTCAGTTCGGCCGTGATCGAATGCGCCGGTGAAGGGTGGTCGGGCTTCTGTCCACGGGTCCGACTGGTCGAACGCTGCGGTGCTTTATGCTTTGCAGGTAGCTGACAGCGTGATATTCCCGGTGACGCCCGCCTTTATCTCAAATGTTAAATAGAGATCATATGTCCCAGCAAGAAGACGCGGCGAACACGTCGCAAATGGATTCAGCTCCCCAGCCCATGGCAAGGCCTCAGCGTAAATGGCTGGGTGATATCGAACGCCTCAAAGGATTGGCTATCATCCTTGTCGTTTGGGGGCATACCTATGATGCAGCTTTCCCTGTATGGGCTATTGGTCTGCGTAAGGCGATCTACGCTTTCCACATGCCGCTCTTCATGTTCCTGAGTGGTTATGTCTTCGTCTATGTCGGCGCTCACAAACTGAAGGGGTCGCTGTCGACCTATACGTCAAAGCGCGCAAAGCGGCTTCTTATTCCGTTCTTCATCATGGCGGCCATTTAAACGGATCGAGAGCCCTGCCTCCGTATGTTCCCGTCGTTGGCTGAAGCTGGATAGAGCTTCGACCAATGGAAGCCGGATTTCAACCGGCATGGATATTCGACCGCAATGCGGTCGTCGAAACGGGGTAAGAAAATGTTTAAGCACGCGCTGGTTGCTGCGGTGACGCTTGCATCTCTGTTTGCGGTTCAGACCGCGCAGGCCGCCGGTCCTGCCGGTATTGCCCGCGGATTGAAGGCCGCGCCGGCATTCAGCTATATTTCCGAAAAGCGCCGGACTACGGCACCTTTCGCCCATGTGATGTTCTGCGCGCAAAACCCCGGTGAATGCGAGGCACGCGGTGGAGCTTCGGAAATTTCGCTGAATGAATTCGCGAACAAGCAGCTTCGATCGGTCAATGCCTCGGTCAACCGTTCGATCCGCCCGGTGAACGACAGCCAGGATCAGGGCGATGTCTGGCAGGTGAACGTGAAATCGGGTGACTGCGAGGATTTCGCGCTGACGAAGCGTGATCATCTCATTGCGATGGGCTGGTCGCCGAAGGCACTGCGGATTGCGGTGACGAAGACGCCCTACGGTGAAGGACACGCGGTTCTGGTTGTCAAGACCGATCAGGGCGATCTGGTGCTCGACAACCGCACGAATGTGATCAAGGGCTGGAGGGATACGGATCTTCGCTGGCTGATGATCCAGTCGGGCGATAACCCGCGGATATGGTACGAACTCTGATTGGATTTGCTGCACCGTAAAACCAGCCGGACAGACGGTTCTTAGCCGAGCCGTTGGTTTCGTATCACGAACATGGATGGCGTGACGCCCATTGCGTCACGTTCTGGGCTCCATCAAAAAGGCGTCACTTTCCGCGGGCACAAGTTCCAGCGGCCAGATGCGGTTACGCACTCCGTTGCTGTAGGTTTCCGAATAGGCAGGCATTCCCGCAAGCAAGGTTTCGGCAAGTGCCGCACCGAGGTCAGGCAGCGACATGCGGAAGCAGGTGAGTGTCGGCTGCAGGAATCTGGCGCGGGGTTCCTCGCGGAAGCCGATAACAGCGAGATCGCGGCCGGGGACGATGCCGGCTTCGACAAGGCGGCGGTAGAGGCCGATCGCCATCAGTTCGTAGATCAAAATGATCGCTGTGGGCTTGTCCTCGATCCGCAACAGTTCGTCGCCGGCTTGATACCCGCCCTGTTCACTGGACTTCACGCGGATCACCAGCTTCGGATCATAGCCGATACCGTGCTTCTCCAGGGCCTTCCGGTAGGCATCGACAAAGATATAGCCGAGATTGATCTCCCCTGACGGTGCGGCAATCGCAATGCGGCGATGCCCCTTGCCGACGAGCCGGTCGACGGCGCAGGTCGCAACACCTTCGAAATCAAGGTCGATCCAGGTGAAGTTGCCGCCGCCGGAAGAGCTGCGACCGAGTGCGACGAAGGGGATCTTCGCCTTGACGAGCAAATCGATGCGTTTGTCGATGCGTTGAGTTGCGGAGATGATCATGGCATCGACGACACGGCGCGCCACCATACGCTTCAGATACTCGTAGGGATCCTCGTCGCTGGGGCAGGGCAGCATGACGAGATCGAGTTTATGTCGCGACAACACGCTTTGGAGCCCGCCGGTGACGCCGAGGAAGAAGTTGTCGCTGTTTTCGACCGTCTCCTTGCTGGATTCAATCATCAGGCCGATGACGTTGGTCGTTCCCTGACGAAGGCTGCGGCCGGATTGATTGGCCACGTAACCGAATTCTTGGGCGGCGGCCAGCACGCGCTTGCGGGTCTCCTCGTTGACATCGGCCTTGCCGTTCAGCGCACGCGAAACCGTCCCGATCGATATATCGAGATGTTCGGCGAGCTGGCGGATACCCTTCATCTGCAAACTTTCTTCCGGTAGGCGGATCCTCTGATCTTATTGCCATGGGAAAACGTTTACGGAAAGCATTTGCCGTAACGGCGGACTGTATTTTTGCGCGGTCCGAAAAAAAATTTGTTGCTGCATTGCCGAAGCTTTTGCCTAAGCGCCCGTTCGCATTGTGATTTTCCGCAGCAATCAGACAACCGTGCCGGCATTGACAGCAGCAAACGTTTCCGCTTAGTATCGTAAACGTTTACGGAAGGCGTTTCGGGAGGAAATCTGAAGCGCACCGCTGGAGGAAATCGTGAAATTGAATGCCATTCTGTGCGGGTGCGGAGCTATGTCCAAAGGCTGGCTGCGTGCTATCAAGGAAACGCCCGACCTTGCCGAGGCAATCCAAGTCGTCGGCCTTGTCGACGTCAATCCGGCTGCCGCTGAGAAGCTCGCCGAGGAATTCGGCTTGAGCGCGGCTCGCATCGGCACTGATCTCGCCGCCGTCATCGCCGAAACCAAAGCAGACATCGTTTTCGATGTCGTTATCCCGACCGCTCGTTTCAACGTCGTCTCGACGGCCATGAAGGCCGGTTGCCATGTGCTGAGTGAAAAGCCGATGGCGACCTCGCTTGCTGAAGGTGCAGCACTCATCGATCTTGCCGCCGAGACCAGCAAGATCCATGCGATCATTCAGAACCGCCGTTTCATATCCGGTGTGCGCCGCCTGCGTCGCTTCGTCGAGAGCGGGGCGATCGGCGAGTTGACCGGCATTCATTGTGACTTCTTCATCGCCCCGCATTTCGGTGGCTTCCGCGAAGAGATGGACAATGTCCTGTTGCTGGACATGGCGATCCACACTTTCGATGCTGCACGATATGTGGCCGGCAAAAAGCCGCTCGCCGTCTATTGCGTTGAGCGTAATCCCAGAGGGTCCTGGTATCGCCATGGTGCCTCGGCCAATGCCACTTTCGAATTCTCCGACGATGTCGTCTTCACCTATCGCGGCTCCTGGTGTGCCGAGGGTGAGCGCACGAGCTGGGAAAGCCAATGGCGGATCGTCGGTTCCAGGGGCATGCTGACCTGGGATGGCGAGGACGGATTTAAGGCGGCTACCTCCGGCAATGAGACGGGCCTGCTTCACGGCTTTTCGCCTGTGGAGGTTCCCGCACCCGAGCGCGAGGAAGAAACGCATGGCCATGCCAGCGTGATCGCCAGCTTCGTCGAAGCGATCCGCACCGGCAAGCGGCCGGAGACGGCCAGTTCCGACAATATCAGAAGCCTCGCCATGGTCTTCGGTGCGATCGAAAGCGCCAAGACCGGACGTCGCGTCGAAATTTCAGCATAAGGATAGATGACGTGAGCAACCCCGCCAAAGCCATTCGCATCGGTACCATGGTCAGCGCCTCCAAGGGCGGCGCCGACAAGCGCATTGCCCAGATCGCCGATATGGGTTTCGAAAGCTTCGAGCCTTTCTTCTGGCAGACCACCAATGGCCAGGATCTCGCCGAACTCGGCAAGCGCAGCGTCGACGCAATCGGTGATCGCGACATCACCATTTCGACGCTCGGCATGTTCGGCAATCCGCTTGAGGAGACCGATATCGACCTGCAGACGCTGCAGGGGTGGAAGGATTGCATCGATAACGCCCATCACTTCGGCGCCACCTGCGTTGCCGGTTTTACCGGCCGCATCCGCAACAAGCCGCTGACCGAAAGTCTGCCGCGCTACAAGCAGATCTGGAGCGAGCTCGCCAAGCGCGCTGCCGACAAGGGCATCAAGATCGCTTTCGAAAATTGCGCCATGGACGGCAACTGGGCGACCGGCGACTGGAACATTGCCCACAACCCCGATGCCTGGGAACTGATCTTCAACGAGACGCCCGACGACAATATCGGCCTCGAATGGGAGCCGTGCCATCAGATGGTCTATCTGATCGAGCCGCTGCCGCAGATCCGCAAGTGGGCGAGCAAGATCTTCCACGTCCACGGCAAGGATGCGACCATCCGCTGGGATGTGATCAAGGAACACGGTATTTTCGGCAAGGAGAAGTTCGTCTTCATGCGCACGCCGGGCTTCGGCGACAGCAACTGGACAGACATCATTTCCGAGCTGCGGCTCGCCGGCTGGTCCGGTTCCATCGATATCGAAGGCTGGCATGACCCGGTCTATCGTGATGCGCTGGAAATGACCGGTCAGGTCTATGCGCTCAATCATCTGAAACATGCCCGGGGCGGCGATTTCGTCATCGATCCGGTGTGAGGAAACATGGCCGGCACGGAGGACATGCCGGCCATTTCAAGGGATAACCACAAAGGAGGAGAACTATGGCTATCCGCAAATTTGCAGTTCTGGGTGCGCTGGCGCTTGCTGGCGTTTCGCTCTTCGGTCTTTCCGCCAAGGCGGAAGACGTCAAGCTGACGCTGTGGTCGCTCGACAAGGACATCCAGCCGGCGCCGAACCTGGTCAAGGAATTCAATGACCAGCACAATGGCATTACCATCGAATATCGCCTGATCCAGTTCGATGACGTCGTTACCGAAGCGATGCGCGCCTATGCTACCGGCCAGGCTCCCGACATCATCGCCGTCGACAATCCCGAGCACGCGCTATTTTCATCGCGCGGCGCCTTCCTTGATCTGACCGATATGATCAAGAATTCCAAGGTCATCAAGCCCGAAAACTACTTCCCCGGACCGCTGAAGTCGGTCGAGTGGGACGGCAAATATTTCGGTGTGCCGAAGGCAACGAACACGATCGCGCTTTACTATAACAAGGACATGTTCAAGGCGAAAGGCCTTGATCCGAACAAGCCGCCGCAGACCTGGGACGAACTTGTCGAAGATGCCCGCAAGCTGACGGATCCGGCTAAGAACGTCTATGGTCTCGCCTTCTCGGCCAAGGCCAATGAGGAAGGCACCTTCCAGTTCCTGCCCTGGGCGCAGATGGGCGGCGGCAGTTATGAACACATCAATTCCGACGGTGCGGTCAAGGCGCTTGAAGTCTGGAAGACGATCATGGACGAGAAGCTTGCTTCTCCGGATACGCTGACCCGTGGCCAGTGGGATTCGACCGGCACTTTCAATTCCGGCAACGCTGCCATGGCGATTTCCGGTCCGTGGGAGCTGGACCGTATGACGAAGGAAGCCAAGTTCGACTGGGGTGTCACTCTGCTGCCGGTCCCGAAAGAAGGTGCTGAGCGTTCCTCGGCCATGGGCGACTTCAACTGGGCTGTTTTCTCGACGAGCAAACATCCGGCTGAAGCCTTCAAGGCGCTCGAATATTTCGCGTCGCAGGACGACAAGATGTTCAAGAACTTCGGCCAGCTTCCGGCCCGTTCCGATATCTCGATCCCCGAGACCGGCCAGCCGTTGAAGGATGCTGCCCTCAAGGTCTTCCTCGAACAGCTGAAATACGCCAAGCCGCGCGGCCCGCATCCGCAGTGGCCGAAGATTTCCAAGGCGATCCAGGACGCCATTCAGGCCGCACTCACCGGCCAGATGAGTCCGAAGGACGCGCTTGATCAGGCTGCCGACAAGATCAAGGCAGTGCTCGGCTAACCATCACCGGATGGCCACCGGCCATCCATCTTTTCCTCCCGGCAGGGGCTGTCTCCCGCGAAAGCGTCGGGCAGCCCCGTTCGGAGCAATGGAGGACCCATGAGAAGGATCCTTTCCAGCGTCAGGGATGGCCGCGGTTTCGATATCGTGCTCGTCGCCTTTCCGCTCGGCTTTCTGTTCCTGATGGCAGGCCTGCCGCTCATCTACAATGTGGTGATGAGCTTTCAGGAGGTTGACATGTTCAGCCTCGGTACCTTCTCGCGCCCCTGGGTGGGTTTCAAGAATTACGTGGACCTCTTTGCACAGCCTGAAACGCTGCCGATCCTCTACAATACGGCGATCTTCGTCGTCGGTTCGATCGCCGGCCAGTTCTTGATAGGCTTCGGTCTGGCACTGTTCTTCTGGGTCAATTTCCCAGGCGCCTCCTGGCTGCGCGGCCTCTTTCTTGTCTCCTGGGTCATGCCTGGCCTCGTCGTTGGTGCGATCTGGAACTGGATCCTGTCAGGTGATTTCGGTGTGCTGAACTTCATCCTGAAGGAAAGCGGTATCATCTCCGGCAATATCTTCTGGCGCTCGGACCCGCACTATTCGCTCTACGCCGTCATCATCGCCAATATCTGGCTGGGCACGTCCTTCAACATGATCCTGCTGTCCGTCGGTCTCTCCGGGATCCCGGGTGATCTCTATGAGGCCGCCGAACTTGACGGTGCCACGGCCTGGCAGCGCTTCTGGACGATCACGCTGCCGATGATGCGCTCGACGATTGGCGCCATCATTTCGCTCGGCCTGATCTTCACGCTGCAGCAGTTCGACCTCTTTGCCGCCATCACTTCAGGCGGACCAAACAATTCCTCCAACGTCACGCAATACTGGGCCTGGGATTTGTCTTTCCGCCAATACGATTTCGCCAAGGGCGCGACCATTTCCGTCATCATGATCGTCTTCGTGATGTTCGCCTCTGTCGTCTACGTGCGCTCAACCCGCCATGAGGTGCGCGGATGAGCGAGACTGCACGCAATCGATTGATGCTCGTGATCGCCATCATCATGGCGGCGATCTATCTTTTCCCGCTCTATTGGATGTACATCACGGCGCTGAAAAGCGGCTCGGAGATGTTCGCCACACCCCCGAGCTTCTGGCCGGCCTCGCCGCAATGGAGCACCTATACCTATGTCTGGGAAAGCCGGAACATGGGGCTCTATCTCTGGAACTCGTTGGTGATCGCGATTGGCGCTGTCGTTATCATCACGGTGCTCGGCGTTGGCTGCGCCTATGTGCTGGCGCGCTACCGCAACATCTGGGTGGATATCGGCCTCTTTCTTATTCTCATGCTGCAGGTTCTGCCGGCTTCGCTGATGATCACGCCGATCTTTGTCGGTTTCTCGCAGATCGGCATGCTGAATTATCCGCGGCTTGCCGTCATCATCGCCATTGCCGCAAAAAGCATGCCGTTCTTCGTGGTGCTGGTGCGCGCCACCTTTATGGCGGTCCCGATGGAGCTCGAAGAGGCGGCGCTCGTCGACGGCAATTCGCGTGTCGGCGCCTTCTTCAATATCGTGCTGCCGCTTGCCCGCAACGGCATTTTGGTCAGCGCTATCCTCATCTTCATGCAGGCCTTCGGCGAGTTCGTCTATTCCAAGTCGATGATCCAGGCCGCCGAGCTTCAGCCGGCAAGCGTCGGGCTCAATTCCTTCATGGGGCCGAATACCAATGAATGGAACAACATCATGGCCTACGCCACGATGTATGTGACGCCGATCCTTGCCATCTTCGTTCTCTTGCAGCGCCGCATCGTATCCGGCCTCACTTCGGGAGCCCTCAAATGACCCCACAGATCGAGCTTGCCGGCGTCAACAAATATTACGGCGCCTTCCATGCCTTGAAGAATATCGACCTTTCCATCGCCAAGGGCACCTTCGTCGCACTCGTTGGCCCTTCCGGCTGCGGCAAGTCGACCCTGCTGCGTTCGCTCGCCGGACTGGAGACCATTTCCGATGGCAGCCTGAAGATTGCCGGCGAGATGATGAACGGGGTGCCGCCGCGTAAACGCGATGTTGCCATGGTATTCCAGTCCTATGCGCTTTATCCGCATATGACCGTTGAGGAAAACCTCACCTACAGCCTGCGCATGCGTGGCGTTGCAAAGGCGGAGGCGAAGAAGGCGGCCGAGGAGGTCGCTGCCACCACAGGCCTTTCGCATCTGCTGAAGCGCTATCCGCGTGAGCTTTCCGGCGGTCAGCGCCAGCGCGTTGCCATGAGCCGTGCCATCATCCGCCACCCGAAGGCGTTCCTTTTCGACGAGCCCCTGTCAAACCTCGATGCGGCGCTGCGCGTCCATATGCGCAAGGAGATCCGCGCGCTGCACGATCGTCTGCACGCGACCTCGGTCTATGTAACGCATGACCAGATCGAAGCGATGACCATGGCCGATCACGTCGTCGTCATGCGCGACGGCATCATCGAACAACAGGGCCGTCCGCTTGATCTCTATGACAGGCCTGCCAACAAATTCGTCGCAGGTTTCATTGGTTCACCTGCGATGAACTTCATTCCGGCCGTGGCCGGCGAGGATGGAAAAAGCCTGACGCTCGATCTCGGTTCGGTCAGGCAGCAGATTGCCATCGATCATCAGATCCAGCCGGGCCGCAAGGTTACCGCCGGCATCCGGCCTGAGCATATAGGCATCACCAATCAGGGGCAGGGGAGCTTTGACGTGCCGGTCGCGGTCGTTGAATCCACGGGCTCATCGACCTTCATCACCGCGGCTACGACACCTGAAATGACGATCGTCGAAACGGGCAGGGGATCGGTTCAGCCGGGCCAGACAATCGGCGTCACTGTCGATCCGGTACAGGTGCATCTCTTTGATGAGACGAGCGGCATCAGAATTTGATGTCGCACTCGGGCAAGGTCCCGCAGCTATCCACTGCGGGATCCTGCTTGGCCATGATTTATCAGCGACAAATCTGAATGCTCTCGGCGGCCATGTGCGTCGGCCGAGCCATCGCGATGCTTATTGAGCGAGCGAAGCTGTCGCGGCCTTCTTGGCTGCAACTTCCGTATCATGCGGTCGTTCGCTGGAGTTCGCCCATACAGCCACAGCAAGTCCTGCAACGATGAAATAGGGCAGTTTGCTTGAAAGCTTCAGCTTGCCGGAAACGGCATTGCCGCGGGTGCATTCAAAGCCGGACATTTCTGGGGTCATCAGTACCTGTCTCGTGTGAATATCACGTCGCATACATAGTACATGCGGTGATTCGAATGAACCCCCAGATTAGGGGATATACACGAGGTTGTTGATGTCGGGCAGATCAATGCCCGCTCGGGTGGCTTGAGCCCTCACCGAGGTCGATCTTGCGCAGAATGAAGGCGAGCGGCAAAACTGCCAGCGACAGCCACATCAACGTGTGAAAGACGTCGATATAGGCAAGATAACTTGCCTGGATCTGCACCTGTTGACCGATCCAGCCCATGGCCTGCGATTGTGCATCGATCGCTCCGTTTCCTCTGTCGGCAAAATATTGAGTCGCCCCCTGCAGCGCATGATTGTAGGCGGGGTCGGAGGGGATGATGTGTTCGACCAACCGGCTTTGATGCCATTGTTCGCGATGGGCAAGCACGTTCGATGCGATTGAAACACCAATAGAGCCGCCGGTATTGCGCGCCGCATTGATGAGGGCCGATGCCTGGTCGGTCTGGTCCGGCCTGAGGCCGTCATAGGAAGCTGCGGTCATGGGAATGAAGATCAGCGGAAGGCCGAAGCCGAGATAGATGCGCGACCAGACGAAGAAACCGAAGTTCAAATCGGCATTGAGGCGCGTCATGTCGTACATTGCAGCTGCAATGATCGCCGTGCCGATCGCGATCAGATATTTCGGCTGGACCTTGTTGGAGATCCGGCCCGCCACGAACATCATGAACATCGTGACCAGGCCACCGGGCGAGAGCGCAAGGCCGGCCCAGGTCGCTGTATAGCCGAAATTCTGCTGCAGGACCTGCGGAATGAACTGGGTTGTGGCGATCAGGATCGCGCCCGTTGCCAGCATGACGATGAAGCAGGAACCGAATTGCCGGCTTGCCAGCAAGTGCAGGTCGACGACGGGGCTGGTCGCTTTCATCAGCCATGGGATCGCAAGAAGAAGAGCTGCGATGCAGATTACCGTCGCACCAATGATGAAGTTCGAGTCGAACCAGTCCTCCGTCTGACCACGGTCGAGAACCAATTCGAGCGCGCCGAGAAAGGTCGCGACCAGCAGGAAGCCGACAATATCGAAGCGCACGCCCTTCCGGCGCATCCGCGCGCGTTCCTGACGCAGCGAGTCCGGTTCGTCCACGAGGAAATAAACGAGGATGAAGGCAAAGAGGCCGACGGGTCCGTTGATCAGGAAGCACCAGTGCCAGGAAAAATTGTCCGAGAGGTAGCCGCCGAGCGTCGGGCCGACGACGGGAGCTACGACAACGGCAACGCCGAAGAGTGCAAATGCCTGGCTGCGCTTCGATGGCGGGAAGGAATCGGCGAGGATCGACTGGGAGATCGGAACCATGCCGCCGCCTGCGAAGCCTTGGATCATGCGAAAGATCAGCAGGGATTGCAGGTTCCAGGCGAGGCCGCAGCAGAGAGAGGCAATGGTGAAGGTCGCAAGGCACAGAAGATAGAAGCGCCGTCTCCCGTAGCGCTTGGCAATGAAACTGCTGGCGACGAGAATGATGGCGTTGGACACGAGATAGGTGGTGACGACCCATGACGCTTCATCGGCGCTGACGGCAAGGCCGCCGGAGATGTAGCGCAGCGCCACGTTCGCAATCGTCGTATCCAGAACTTCCATGAAGGTCGCGAGCGAAACGACGAGCGCGATCAGCCACGGATTGGCGATCCTGGCACCAGATGCCGGCGTGCCATCGGCTGTCGTGGCTTCGGTCATGTCAGTTCCTCGGGCGCACGGTTACCGTTGGCACCACGGACATGCCGGGACCGATGGCCACGTCCTTCGGCCAGTTGTCGACGACGATCTTGACGGGCACGCGCTGTGTGACCTTGACATAGTTGCCGGTCGCGTTTTCAGCCGGAAGCAGTGAAAAGGCAGTGCCCGAACCGGGCTGGACGGAATCGACACTGCCGCGAAGCGCATGATCTGGATAGGCGTCGATCGTCACATCGACGGGCTGGCCCGGCCGCATGTCCGTCAGCTGGGTTTCCTTGAAATTGGCCGTCACCCAGATCTCGTCGGGCACGAACATGGAGACTGCCTGCCCAGCCTGGACATATTGCCCTTTCGAGCCACTGAGCTTGACGACACGGCCGGGCTGCGCGGCCGTGATCGTCGTGTAGCTCAGATTCTGTTCGGCCGCTTCAACCTGGGCTTCCGCCTGATGCAGATTGGCGACGGCGCTGGCCCGTTGCGCTTCGGCAGCTGCCTTGTTCTTGATGGCCGAGGTGACGCTTGCCTGCGCTTGAGCGGTACTTGCTCTGTTTTGCCTCAATGTTGAGGCTGCCTGCTGTGCGGCCTGTTCCGAACCGGCGCCGCTTTTGACCAGCTGCTGCTGCCGGTCGTTTTCATCCTGTGCATATTGAAGGGCCGCTTCTGCGGAGGTTTGCTGTGCCTTGGCCTCGTCGATCGCTGCGGCTGCCGCTGCAATCTGCGCTTCGGCGTTGGAGATTGCTGCCTTTGCGACACCGACCTGGCCGTGGGCCTGATCCAGTGCGATCTGATAGTCGCGGGGGTCGATCTTGGCGATGATCGCGCCGGCGTCGACATGCTTGTTATCGGAGACGGGAACATCCGAGACATAACCCGATACCTTGGCAGCGACCGAGAAGCTGCGGGCATCGACAAAGGCATCGTCCGTCGTTTCGTAGGGATGAAAATAGATGAGCCAGATGAAATAGCCGACGGCAGCAAGAACGATCAGGGCAAGAACGACAAGTATGGTCGCTATCGGATGGCGCCGGATGATGGAGGGACGCTTCTCATCTTCCGTTTCGTTCTTGACCTCCCGGTCCGGGGCTTCGTTTTTTGCAGGACCGGAGGACTGATCTTGCCCGGCGGCGGCGCGCTGGTTCTGGGGCACGGCAATGTCTTTCATTATGAAAACCTGAAACCAACGCCGGATCATCGGCTTCGGTTCCGGTCAAAATGCCGCAAGACCTCCTAGAGCAACTGTAGCTGAGGAACAATTCCAGGTGGCGAAGGTTAAGCCAACGCCGGGCGACCTCTATGGATCAAGAACATGACCTATTCGACCACACGCGCCTACATCTCGATCGTGGCGCCACCTCTGCGCTCGATCCCGCTTCATTGTTCAGCCGGCTGCTTTATCGGGGCTCTGCTGACGGACATCACCTATTGGCGAACGGCAGAGATGATGTGGACCAATTTTTCCGCCTGGCTCCTGGCATCGGGACTGTTGCTCGGTGGACTGGCCGCCCTCGCCGCGCTCGTTGACATCTTCATCGGCCGGCTGCCGCTACGCGGTGTGGGATGGCTTTATGTCATCGGTAACATCGCAGCTTTCCTGGTGTCGCTGTTCAACGCCTTCATTCATAGCCGCGATGCCTGGACATCCGTCGTGCCGACAGGGCTGATGCTGTCGGTCGCTGCAACCGCGCTGATCGTCATCAATGCCTGTCTCGGCTGGGTTGTTCTGCGCCAGCGCATCGGAGGGCTCGAATGATGACCCGGTCTCTTGCCCCTTCCTGTTCCGGCGCTTTGGCCTTGTTTCTTATGTGCGGCAGCTGCGTTCTTACGGCCTGCAGTGACAATGAACCGAATCCGACGAGCGAAATCGGCCCAGGTCCAAAGCTGCCGGAGCAGTCGCAATATCTCGTCCCACCGATGCATGTCGCTTCGGTCATCGGATGGAAGGAAGGCGAAACGCCGAAGGTCGCGGACGGGCTGCAGATCAAGGCGCTGGCAACGGATCTGAAGCATCCGCGCTCGGTCTATGTGCTACCGAATGGTGACGTCCTGGCAGTCGAGTCCATTGCGCCTCCGGCTGCATCGATCAAGCGGCCCAAGGATCTTATCATGGGCTGGATCGAATCCATGGCGACCTCGGGCGGTGGTTCCAGCAACGAGGGCAGCAATCGCATTACGCTGCTGCGCGACGCCGATGGAGATGGTATTGCCGAGGTCAAGGACATCTTCCTCGACCATCTCAATTCGCCCTTTGGCGTGGCCCTCGTCGGCAACGATCTCTATGTCGCCGATACCGATGCCATCAGGCGTTATCCCTATCAGCAAGGCGAGACGAAGATCACCGAACCCGGCGTCGTGCTGACCGAGCTCCCCGGCGGGCCGATCGACCATCACTGGACGAAGAGCCTCCTCGCCAGCGAAGACGGCAACACGCTCTATGTCGGCGTTGGTTCGAACAGCAATATCACTGAAAATGGCATCGAGGCAGAGAAGAACCGCGCCGCCATTCTGCAGGTCGACCGCCAGACTGGCAGATTCAGGATATTCGCCGATGGGCTGCGCAATCCCAATGGCCTCAGTTGGGAGCCACAGACCCATATGCTCTGGACGGTCGTCAATGAAAGGGATGAACTTGGCCCCAATCTTGTTCCCGATTACATGACATCGGTCAGGGATGGCGGCTTCTATGGCTGGCCATACAGCTATTACGGCCAGAATATCGATCCGCGTGTCATGCCGCAGAGGCCAGATCTCGTGGCCAAGGCGATTGCCCCCGATTATTCACTGAGCTCGCATGTCGCACCGCTCGGCATGGCCTTTTATACGGCTGACAACCTCCCGGCCGAATATCGAGGCGGTGCTTTCGTCGGCGAGCATGGAAGCTGGAACCGCCACGAATTCAATGGCTACAAGGTCGTTTTCGTGCCTTTCCAGAATGGTAAGCCGAGCGGCAATCCGCAGGATATCGTCACCGGCTTTCTTCAAGGGGAGGACCAGGCACATGGCAGGCCCGTCGGCCTTGCCGTCGACAGATCCGGCGGGCTGCTGATTGCCGATGATGTCGGCAACACCGTCTGGCGTGTGACTGCAGCAAAGTAGGTCGCCGAATAAACCTCTTCTCACGGGGGCGGCCTCGCCGTTCACAAGGCCGGCGATATCCGAAATGCCCTCGCGCATTCGGCGGGACAGGAGGCAATACGGTCTTGCGAAGACGGTCCAGGGATATCGCAAGTCGTTCAGCTGACATCTCGAAGCGGTGGTCGGTTGTGTCAAATTTAAATGCTGGCAAATAGACCGCCAGCTATGGTCCTGCCTCATGCATCGTCTTGCATGTCATGTCAGGGGCGCAAGTTTGGCACGTTCGATCAGTTATTCACCGGCTATCCGGCTTGATTCAGGGTGGGGTCAATCCAGCCATTCGTTTGAAAAGGCGAGGCTTGCAACGGAAATTGGCCGCCCTTCGGACCGGACCGTCAATGATATGATCGTTCTCTCTCCGGCTGGCAGTTCATCACGTGCGATATCCACCAGGATTCGCGCCATTTCCCTGACTACCTCAGCTCGCGACGCAAGTTCCGTTCCCTCATTGTCCCGGATCGGGCCGTCACCATTGTGAAGGTCAAAAAAATATCGGGCCATCTGCTCCCACCATCAGAATATTTCACCATGAAGTGCCGGCTGTCCAATTTGTTCCCCTTTTCTACCCTGTTGGAATATAATCTGTTTTCAGTCGCCGGCTCGAAGAGGGGGAGCCGTTCGTGATCGAGCCGCTCCTTCTCAATCTTGAAAGTCACGATGTCCTCTCTGCTGCCGAAATCGAGCTCTTGCGCTCTATTTTCGGTCGCGAAAGATCCGTGGCCGCGGGCGAAGACCTCGTCTCCGAAGGAAGCCGACCCAATCATTCCACGCTGCTCCTCGACGGATTTGCCGCCAGGTATAAGGTTTTGGAGGACGGCACCCGGCAGATCACCGCGCTGCAAGTAGCCGGCGATTTCGTCGATCTTCATGCCTTTCCGCTGAAGGTCATGGACCACGGCATTCTCGCGATTTCGAATTGCCGTGTTGCATCGGTGGATCACCAGGAACTCAAGGCGATAACCGAGACCAATCCGCATCTGACACGGCTGCTATGGCTTGATACGCTTGTCGACGGCGCGGTGCACCGCGAATGGATTGTTGCGATGGGCCGTCGCTCGAAGAAGGCGCATATCGCCCATCTTATCTGCGAGCTCTATGTTCGGCTGCGAACGGTAAACAGAACGAATGGGCCGAGCTTTCAGCTACCATTGACACAGAACGCCATGGCGGATGTTCTGGGCGTTTCCCTCGTTCACCTGAACAAGACGCTGCAATCGCTGCGGAAGGAGAGGGCCTTCACGTGGGAGGGCAGAGTGATTACCATCATCGACTGGGACAAGCTGCAGAAGATTGCCGGCTTTGACGCCGGCTATTTGTCGCTGTCAATCGAAGCGCGGTAGAAATGTCTTTATTGACGACGTGTCAGGTCCAACATGGGAACGCATCATGATCAGCCGCCACATCAAACCTCGCGACGAAGCGTTGACATCGGATGATCTCGCCACATGCCAGAAAGTGCTGGATATTGTGAAGGCCGAATTCGGGCTTGCTGACGACGATGAGGAAGTGAGCCGGTCGGCTGCCATTATCATCGAACTCTACCGCCAGGGCGTTCACGACGAAGAACAACTGAAGACGTTGGTCTTTGCGACACGCGGCAAGATCTAAGGCCGGCACGTCTTCAATGTGGATGGATAGATCTGGTTTGCCATCCGCCCAAATCCTACCTTTATGGCGCGACATAGGCGCCAGTTTTTGTGATTGAAGCCCGTAGGTGCTGTTGCCAACCCGCCCGCATCAGGAGGTCTTATGAGAAGTTTGATTTTAGCGGCTGCCCTCTTGCTCCCTACGGCTGCCTTTGCGCTGGACGCCGTAGAGGTCAACGCGCGCGACCATTCCTGCCGCGAGCTTGCACAAATTATCCAGCAGAAAAAGGCCGTGTTCGTTCGCATGGGCCTTGGAGGCCGGAGCTTCCGTTCCCCGCCGGCGCGATGCCAGCTGGGCGACAAATACAGCGTGGCCAGAGTGCGCGCAGCTAACGGGGAAATGTGCGTCCTCGACTACGAGTGCGTCTACGACCCGCAATCCTTCTACAACCGCATTCCCAAGTAGTGTTTTTATCGCTCTGCTGCTGCAGCGTAGACGACCTGAAGCTCCATCTGTATCGCATCCATGAACAGGGCGGCCTGCCGCGAGAGTTCAGCATCGCTGCAGCCCTGTTCTCTCAAATTGGCTGCGAACCCGGCCATCTCCGTCCGCCAGAAGCGGTTGGCGGCCTCGCCGTGAAGGTTCTGAAGGGCCTCGGCACAGCGCCTGATATCGGCTGTGCGTCGGTCGGCGGGAAACTGCAGAAGCGGCATGCTATCTCCGTCATTGCTGGGCGAATCGCCAAGTGTCCCGCAGAATGGCTATGAGTTCTTCACAAGTGGTGAAGCCGATCGCGGAGACATGACTCCTCAGATACTGTTCGATTATCGCATGGCACCCGACATCACTGAAAATTGACAGGATGCAATCTGACGGCAGTCGCGGCCACGCCAGGCTATGTTAGAGTTCTCGACATAACGCAGTGATGGGAAGTGATCATGCTGACGACACTTGCGATGCTCGCGAGCCTGTCCGGCGCTGCCGCCACGATCGCGCAATCAAGCCAAAACGAAGTCGACGTCGAGTTGGTGCTGGCCGTCGATACCTCGCGCTCGATGGATTACGAAGAAGTCCGCATCCAGCGCGAGGGTTATGTCGAGGCGCTGCGGCATAAGGAGTTCCTCGACGCTGTGAAAGGAGGGCTGACCGGGCGGATCGCCGTCAGCTATTTTGAATGGGCCGGGTATGTCGTGCCCGGTTCCGTTATCGACTGGCAGGTGATCGAGACGGAAAAGGATGCGATGGATTTTGCCGACAAACTGGAGGCGCGGCCGATTGCCACCCAGCGCCGCACATCCATATCCGCAGCGATCGTTCAAGGCGCAACGATGCTTGCGGCGAGCCCCTATAAGGGAAATCGTGAGGTGATCGACGTTTCCGGCGACGGTCCCAACAATTCCGGCGATCCCGTCACACCTGCACGCGATGCTGCTTTGAAGGCGGGCATCATCATCAATGGACTGGCCATCATGTTGCGGCCATCTGACGTGCCCGAAGGGCTCGACAAATATTATGGTGATTGCGTGATCGGCGGCCCCGGCTCCTTCGTTCTGCCGGTCCACAAGATCGAGGATTTCGCCGTTGCCGTCCGCCGGAAGCTCGTCTGGGAAATAAGCGGACTCGGGCCACCAGCACAGATCCGCAGAATTGCCATGAACCAGCCGACAACGGATTGCCTTGTTGGCGAAAAGCTTTGGCAGAATTTCTTCGACCGCTAGTCGCTCACTCCGCAGATCATCGCGACGCCTGCAGTTCTGTGGCCTGGTTCAGCCGCGGCAGAACTTCCCGTGCGATGGTCTCGAGATCTGCGAGAGCCTTGCGCCCATTGACCAGCAGGTTGAATGCGACGTGGTGAACGCCGAGATTGCGCAGGGCTCGGAGTGCGGCGAGCAATCCTTCTGGTCCGGTTCGATATCCGAGTGCGATCTCGTCGACATGGTCTGATGAGGCATCCACAAGATCGAGGGCCATCGCCTGACCCATGCCACGGAATTCGGTGGTCGTGCGATGCACCGCTCCATGCCACAGTGCTATCCGGTCTTTCTGAGCGCTAAGGGGGCGATGGTAGGTCATCCAGGCGCCGGCGTTTCTGGCAATCCATTCGAGCGATTGCGAGGACGAACCGACGGCCACCAGCGGCACGCGCCGCCCGCTGCGCGGGCGGATCTCGAACTGGTCCTCGCCGGTCTGTGAGCCGGCATGGCCCTCAAGCGCATCGCTGAGTACGGCCCAGTTGGACCGAAACAATTCGCGCCGGTCGTCAACATTGCGGTCGAATGCCGCAAACTCTGACGGACGGTCGCCGGAGCCAAATCCGAGAACGAACCTGCCCGATGACAGTACTTCCATCGACAGGGCCGCTTTGGCGATATGAAGCGGATGACGCAAGGGCAGGACGATCGCACCGGTAGCCAACGCGATAGAGCGGGTAGATGCCGCCAGTGCACCAAGCAATACCCACGGATCGGAATGACCGACGGGATCCGGATAGGTCGGACTGTTCAAGGGGACGTCGCGGACCCAGATTGCGGAGAAGCCAAGCTCATCGGCGCGACGGGCAAGCTCCAGCTGAAGGCCGAAGTCGATGTCGCCCCGTTCTCGCTCCTGCATGGGGAGTACGACACCAATTGTCAGTCGTGAATCTTCAAAGAGCATCGGTCATATCCAGCGCTACCTGCCTGCACTTGGGTAATGCCGACGAGCTTTGCAACAGGACGTGATGTTGCGGCTACCAGAGGGCGGCGGGTGCGTTTGCAAAAAACTGCTCGAGAGCGGAAGCGACCGCGGGGGCGACGGCCACGATCTCCTCGTGAGCGGCGAAGACAAGCAGCCCCAGCATTGAAATCGCCGATCCGACTTCCAGGGCAGATATCGGGTTGGCCGGGAATACTGGAAGGCTGGTCGTTAGAGTGACAACAGATGGCCGGATCGCATTTTTTATATTGTCGTTTGCGGGATGGTGCAGGCGGAGAGGACGTGGGTATGCGAGGCGGGATTTACTGCATATTCCGGGGTAGGTTTCGCAGACTGAGCTAGACATCGATTTGCCCCTGAGCGGCTTTGAAGGATCGTGAGTTCACGTGGGGCTTCGGCGAGCCTCCTTCAACTATACTCATGGATAGGAAACTGCCTCATAAGCAGCCAATGCGCTGCCTATCTATGCGTTTTATGCATGGGTGAGCTGTAGTCTGAACGCTACTCATTTTCGCGGCCCCATATTATATATTCCTCATCAAAGCGAACGAAGCGCCGATACCTGGCAGCTGTCGCTGGACCCACGGAAAGGGGATTGTAATGAGCATCGCACGCACCTTCAATAACTGGCGCAAGTATCGTCAAACGGTTGCTGAGCTTGGCCGTATGTCGAGCCGTGAACTGAACGACCTGGGTATCGCTCGTGGCGATATTCGTGACGTCGCACGCGCGGCTACTGGCCGCTAAGACCCAGTTTTCGATTGATGTCAAACGCGCTCGCCGGATGAAGGCGGGCGCGTTTTTGTATCATATAAGCTATTCTTCTAACGCATAGCGCATGGCAGCTTTGCAAATATATGCCTAGAAGGCCGGCAGCGATCGGCCTATATTCAAACTCAACGAAGCGATGAAACTCCTCCCTCGTCGCTTTGTCCTAGACGCGGCTTACCTCCTCCCGAGCCAGCATCTACGTGGCGGCATCCTCCTCCCGTCGCCACGCGTGATAAGGGCGTCTGCTGGATCTCCTCCCCCGGCAGACGCCTTATTGTTTTCGGGCGATAGCACACTCCCCAATAGTCTCAACAAGCTCAGTGCTTTGCAGGCATCATGCACGATCCGTGCAGTCGCAGGCTGCATTGCAGCAACTGGGGATGCACTCATTTTTTGGCTTGGAAGCGGCTGGCTCCTGGACCGATACTGGTGGTTGTCGATCACGTCCCGTCAGTTGGAGGGACATCCTTTGGCGGTTGCCGCGACGGGCGACCGGGTGCGATCGGATCGCTTGCCGGGAATGTTTCCTCGAGCGATTCCTCGAGATATTCGTCCTGCTCCTGTGCGGATGTATCTGTCCTGTTATGCTTGTTGGCAGTTTCGACAGGTCTGATCATTTCAATCCCCTTGATGCGTAATCTCACCAACTTAGCAAGCCTGGCGGTAGGTCGGCACTAAACTGTCGGATAGGGGCGAGCTGTAATGTGCTTCGGATCAGCGATTCCGGAAGACTGTGCAGGCAACACCGGCCGAGCGGATCGTGCTGCAAAGCTTGGTCGCTTCGGCTCGTGTCTCCCGACCGATTCTCGCGGCATAGCGTGGACGATAGCCGAAGTTTCCGCCCCTCTGGCGCACGATCAGGGCGCGTTCGGCGTTCAGCGGTTCCGGAAGCTTTGCCAGCGATATGGTGAAGAGCCGGTCAGCCACGGACGGGTTGTAATGGGCGGCAAGCTGTACGCCCCATGGCGCCCAGTCGGCCGATCCCGTCAGGACCGGCTCGTTCATCTGCCGCGTCTCGGCAAGCGCCACACATGCCTCGCGGAACGCCATCCCGTCGCGCAGCTCAGGCGCAGCGGCCTCCGGAGGGCTGTCCCGCCAGGTCTCGACGGTCTGTCCGGTAATTGCGAACACATAGTCGCGGGTCTCGATCGGCAGGCGGCCGGAGGAAAGAAACCGGCTGAGGCCGGATTCTCCGGCATTGTAGGCGGCAGCGGCAAGTCCGAGATTGCCGAAACGAAGCCTGAGTTCGTCAAGGTAGGCGGATGACGCTTTGAGCGCCTGGACGACATCGAAGCTGTTTTCCAGCGCTCGCATTCGGGCTGTGCCGGGCATGAATTGCGCGATGCCCTCTGCACCCTTCGGACTGACCGCTTCCGGGCGGAACAGGCTTTCGCGCCAGATCAACCGGGCAAAGAAGGCAGGCGGAATGTTATGGGTTGCTGCGAAACGGTCCATGACGGCGCAGAGATCGGCATTGAAGTGATCTTTTCGAATGCAGAGCGTCTGCCCGTCCTCGGCGTTGCCCCGGTAAAGGCAAGCCGGTTCGGGAACGGATGGCTCGGCCGCGCTGACCGCAGACGCCATGATAACCCACACGGCAGAAACCAGCGCCGTTGCCGTCAGGCCTATGCCCATCTCATCATCGCCAAACCTTGCCTGACAGCATCGTCGCGGTTTTCGGGCGAGACGGCAAGCTTCCTTTGTCAGCCCGCGGCCTAGGCCACGGGCGACGGGTTTCAGTGCACGACCGTCAAGATCGCAATGCCGGCTTCAGCCGCCGCACGGCGAATGGCGTCCTGCAGCTCACCGACATCGATCTGTCCCGTGATCGCATCGACGCAGGCCTTGACGGCCACGACATATTCCTCACCGTCCTCGGACGGCCAGTCCGCTATCAAAACCTCAGCGGCGTCTCTCAACGTCCTGAGGACCCTGTATTTTTCCCGGCCACCCAGCATCAGCACCAGTGGGGGAAAGCGTTCGTATGTGTTCCATTCCATTACACTTGGTCTCCCCAACGTAAGGATATTGGTAACGTTGCAAGAACCATACCGATCGCGTGTGAAAATCGTGCATCCGACAGATTTAGGGTTGTGGGTCGAATTTGACGTGTGGATCATGCACAAAATGGAGCGTGAAACTCAAGTTTTTATTGCGTCCCGTTTTCGCCTTCGCTAAACAGGGATCGTTATTGGCCGAAGATGATCCGGCCACGTAAGCGTTAACGTCACTCAACGCGTATGATCGAACGGCTTTGCGGCTTCGATCTGCGCGACTGTGTCCTGCGGATCGTTTCCCGAAGCCCCGGAAGGACAAAATGGATAACAAACAATCCGCACATCACCCGTTTCCAGCACCCACTATCGAGCGGGTACGCCATGAATTGCGCCGCCGTTCGCTGATTGTCGAGAGTGTGGCCGATATCACGCCCGGCATGCGGCGCATCGTGTTGAAAGGCGATGATCTTGCCGATTTCACCAGCCTTGCACCGGATGATCACATCAAGATCATCGTGCCCGGCGTCGGCGGCGCCGAGGAACGTCGGGACTATACGCCGCGCAGCTATGATAACGCCGCCCGCAGCCTGACGATCGACTTCGCCCTGCACGAGGCGGGTCCGGCCACGCAATGGGCGGTCGACGCCCAGCCCGGCGCGCCTCTTGAGATCGGTGGCCCGCGCGGCTCCGCCGTGGTTGCCGGCAGCGTGAAGAGATGGCTTCTGATCGGCGATGAGACGGCGCTGCCCGCCATCGGCCGGCGGATCGAAGAGAGCGGTGCCGACACGACCATAACGGCAATCGCCGCTGTCGCAGATTCGGGAGAACAGCAATCCTTCCAGACATCAGCGGCACTCACGATCCGCTGGATCTACCGTCCTCTTTCCGATGCAACGAATGCCGAACCGCTGATTGCTGCTCTGGCCGGGATCGACATCCTTCCCCAGACATTCGTCTGGATTGCAGCAGAGGCGTCGGTGGTGCGGGCAATCCGTGCCTATCTTGTCGAAGAACGCGGCTATCCGCTGAGCTGGATCAAGGCCTCAGGTTACTGGGTCAACGGCAAGGCCGATACGACCGAAAAGTTCTGATAGCCGAGAAAATCCTCGGCTCCGCCATATCGCTCCCGCCAGTCGGCCGGAGCGGCCTGGCAAGACCCTCATTTGAACTCTGCGGCGGAACCTCGAACGAATGCCGGTGTTTTCTGAAAAAGGAGATGCGTCATGGGCACGAAGGACACCAACGCCAAAGCCGAACAACGCCGTCCGAGGGATGTCGGACCGATTGCGGAAACAGCGGATCGTGCAGACAGGGAGTCCATTGCCCCGCCGACCATCCAGCCGCCAGGCGCAAGGGATGAAAGCGAGCGGCCGATCGTCGATCCGATCACCGGCGTTGCTCACTGACGAGAAGACGCCGGCAGATTGGAGCGGTTGGAGGTAACAGAATGGCTAGGGACAAAGAAGAAGCAATTCGGCAGCGCGCCTACGAGATTTGGGAGCAGGAGGGCCGACCGGAAGGAGCGGCGCTTCGGCATTGGCTCCAGGCATCCGACGAATTCAGCGACGACGACGAACACGAGACGATGCAGGAATTGATCGATGAGGACGATCGCGACGATGCTGCTTTGCTCCAAGGCGCCGGTGAGAGCGGAGACATTCATACGCGCCGCTAGTCGCGCATAGGTAGATTACTTCTCGGTTCGCTCCAGTAGAATTCGGGCTTCCTCGAAGCGGCGCTTTCGATCGGCATCATCTTCACTCGGCGAATAACAGGTATTCGACACGCAGAACCGCGCGAGATGATGCGGCTTGTCGGCTTTGTCGAATTCGCACTCGAACTCGTCGGTCATCTCTCCCGGTGCGGTCCCCGGTCGCGTCGAATAGGTCATGCGGACGCCGGGTGGCTTGAGTTCCGGGAAAGATTGAACGGTGCCGATCAAAAGCTGATCGCTCATGAAGAAGCCTTTGGCGACTGACTGACATGTCGCCTCCAGATCCGGAGATTGCGCGAAAGCTGCCGCTGGAAACAGGATAATGCCGAATAATACTAGATGTTTACGCAAGCGCGTCTCCTCATTGTATCGTTCTGAGTGAGGTAGCGCCGATACGGCAAAAACAAGTGGGGCCATCAGACGGCGCCGGAAAAATCTTCCGACAGCAGGCCGAGCAATTCACCGCGATCGCGCACACCGAATTCGAACCAGTCGACCAGCGCTTTCGCCTTTGCCATTCCGAGATTGCTGCTACGGACGCAACGCGCGGCCGCACACCATTCCTGGTGAATGCCGTCAAGAAAATTCATCGTCTCCGACGTCAGGACTTCTTTCGGCCAAACCGTTCGCGTCATTGCCTTGCTCCCTGGTGCGGGGCACACACTAGATGACCTATGGTTGAGGGCAATGGCGAGAATGCAACACTGACGGATTAGTTGTCGTCGGCCCGTGCGCCGTCGCGCAACAGAAAAGCGGCAGGCGCTGAGGCCTGCCGCTTATCGTAACGCGTTCTCCGTGAGAGGCTATCAGGCTTCCAGCCATTTCACCTGTTCGGGCGAAAGCTTGATGTCCAACGCCGAAAGGCTGTCTTCCAGTTCGGCGATCGTGCGCGGCCCGATCAGCGGAATGACCGGGAAGGGTTTGGCGATGACATAGGCAAGTGCGATATGGATCGGATGCCGGCCAAGCTCCTTGGCAAGCGCGATCGCGCGGTCACGCCGTTCGAAATTGCGATCCGAATACCAGCAGCGCACGATCTCCTCGTCGCCACGCTTGTCGCGGCCGGCCCGGTCGGTGAAGAAACCGCGGCCCTGGCTCGACCAGGCAAAGTTCGGGATCTGCTTTTCGTTCAGCCACTTTTTCCACTCGTCATCGGAGGCGGCAACACAGCCGGCCCAGATTGGATCGAGCATTTCGGCAAGCGAGAAGTTGTTGGAAAGCGCGGCGGGCGCTGCCTTGCCGTTCTTCTTGGCATAGGCAATCGCCTCGTCGAAGCGCTCGCGCGTCCAGTTCGAGCCACCGAAGATGCCGCGGATGCGGCCGCGCTTGACCTCGGCATCCATGGCATCGACGAATTCACCGACAGGTACATCGGTATTGTCGCGATGCATGAAGTAGATATCGACATAATCGGTCTTCAGGCGGTTGAGAGACTGGTCGAGTTGCTTGCTGATGACATCAGGATAGCAGAGCGGCGAATGGGCGCCCTTGCCGATCAGCACGATCTCCTCGCGTGGTACCTGCCGGCTTGTATGCCAGTCGCCAAAAATGCTCTCCGTCTTGCCGCCGCCATAGACGAAGGCCGTATCGAAGACATTGCCACCGGCTTCATAAAAGGTGTCGAGCGTCAGAGAGGCGGCTGCGAAACTCGGGAAGAATTCGAAACCGAGGGTGACGACCGAAGCGGGCTTGGAAATGCCGGGGATCTGGCGCTGCGGAATGGAGTTGCCGCGCCGGACGGCGTCGCCGGCAATGTTCACGGTGCGCTTGGCGGCTTTCTCGACACCATATTCGAGGCCAACCGAAGCGCGCCATTGGTCGAGCACCTTCAGATTGTTGATCGAGTCCGCCCAGCTCATGCCGGGTGAGCGGAATTCCTTCTCGCCGGCGCGGATCGCGTCACCGGCAGCATCCGCTTCGAAGGAGTAAAGCCAGCGGTCTTCCTTGACTTCGATTGTTTCCTGCTCGCCATTCTTGAAGATCTCGATCTTGCCGACCCCGCCCTTGTGACCGGAGGCGAACCAGAAATCCTTCACCTCGATACGGCCCTGCGAGCCAATGATGCGCAGCACATTGTCCTGCTGCGCCATGATCGAGCATGAGACCTCGGCTATGATTTCGTTGGGGAATTTGAGTACGGCCGACGCCCATTCATCGACACCGGACTGGCCGAGATGGGCCACACCCGAAACCTTTTCCGGATCGAGGAAGGGTTTGTCCGCCGCCGCACCCGCGATCAGCCGGGCCATGGAAACGGGATAGCCCCCGACATCCAGAATGCCGCCGCCAGCCGTTTCATTGGCAAACAGGCGGTGTTCCGGCCTGTATGTCCCCATGCTGAAGCCGAAGCTCGAGCGGATGATGCGGATTTCGCCGATCACGCCGCTCTTGACGAGTTCTACCAGCTTTTCGGTCTGCGGATGGACGCGATACATGAAGGCTTCACCGGCAAAGACGCCGGCCTTTTTCGCCTCATAGTAGATCGCCTCGGCATCATAGGCTGAGAGAGCGATCGGCTTTTCGACCAGCACATGCTTGCCGGCGCGGATCGCCTTGATGGCCCATTCGGCGTGGCCGGTATGCGGCGTGGCGATATAGATCGCGTCGACTTCGTTGTCCCCTAGCAGTGCTTCGTAACCATTGACGATACGCGCGCCAGGAAAGCCGTCGGCGAGGCCCGGCTTATCGGGGTTGCGGGTCGCGATGGCCACGAGCTTGCCGGTGCGTGAATGCGCGACGCCATCGGCAAAGGTGCGGGCGATAGTGCCGGGGCCGATAATGCCCCAGCGGATCGGATTATCTGAAGTCATGACTATCCTCTTTCGTATTTCAGTCTTGGGATCACGTTATCGAAGCCGCTTGCCGGCGGTATCGAACAGGAAGGTGCGGGCGGCGGACAGCGACACCGTCAGCCGCTCGGTCTTGCCGAGGTTGCGGGATTCTGGCTGTTCTATGATGAGCTGGTCGCCGCCGAAGTTTGCGTAGATGTAGCTGGTGTTGCCGAGGTGCTCGGCGACATCGACGGCAACCGTCAGGTCCGCTTCGCCCCGACCTGCCTCACCGAAATGCTCCGGCCGAATGCCGAGTGTGACCGATGTCCCCGATGTGATGGACGGGTCGCGCAATGGTACCTCGAGGCGCACCATTCTGTCGTCCACAAGCACGATTGTCGCCTTGCCCGCCTGTATCTCGGCCACCTCGGCCTTGAGGAAATTCATCTTCGGCGAGCCGACGAAGCCGGCGACGAACTGGTTAGCCGGATCGTCATAGAGATCGAGCGGCGCGCCGATCTGTTCGATATTGCCGGCGCGCAGAACGACAATCTTATCGGCGAGCGTCATTGCCTCCGTCTGGTCGTGCGTCACATAGATCATCGTCGTGCCGAGCTGCTTGTGCAGCCTGGAGATCTCGACGCGCATCTGCACCCGCAGTTCCGCGTCGAGGTTCGACAATGGCTCGTCGAAGAGGAAGACCTGTGGTTCGCGCACGATGGCCCGGCCGATTGCGACGCGCTGCCGCTGGCCGCCGGATAGCTGCTTCGGCCGGCGTTTCATCAGTTCAGTAATCTGCAGGATCTCTGCGACATGGCGCACACGCCGTTCGGTATCTGCCTTCGGATTGCCATTCATACGCAGGCCGAAGCTCAGGTTCTCCTCGACGGTCAGATGCGGATAGAGCGCGTAGGATTGGAAGACCATGGCGATGCCACGGTCGGCCGGCTCGACGTCGTTGACAACACGGCCGCCGATCTTCAGTTCACCGCCGGTAATATCCTCAAGGCCGGCGATCATGCGCAAGAGCGTGGACTTGCCACAGCCGGAGGGGCCGACGAAGACGACAAATTCGCCGTCCTTCACGTCGAGGTCGGCGCCGTGAATGATTTCAAGCGCGCCGTAGCGTTTGACGATATTGTTGAGTGAAAGCTCTGCCATAGGCACCTCGATTATTTGATTGCGCCGGCCGCAATGCCGGCGATGAAGTGACGCTGCAGAGCCACGAAGACGACGAGGATCGGTGCCGTCAGAAGCACTGCACCCGCCATGATGCCGCCCCAGGAAACCTTGGTGAGGCCGATCAGCACGCCGAGTGCGACAGGAGCCGTCATCATGCCCGGCTTCGAATTGATCAGCAGCGGCCAGAGATAATTGTTCCACGAGGCGAGGAAGAGGATGATCGCCAGTGCCGCCATGGTCGGGCGCGCCAGTGGCAATGCAATGCGCAGGAAGATCTGCCACTCCTTGACGCCCTCGACGCGGGCCGCATCGAAAAGATCATTCGGCATCATGGAAAAGGATTGCCGCATGAAGAGCACGCCGAGCGAATTGAAGAGCGGCGGCACGATGAGTGCGATCCAGGTATTGGCGAGCTTGAACTCACGCGCCACCATGATGAATTGCGGAATGACCACGACGAAATAGGGAAGCGTGATCGTGCCGAGAATGATGGCGATGACAAGTGACCGGCCGACGAAGCGGTAGCGGGCGAGCGCCCAGCCGGCCATGGAGGTCAGCATCACCGACAGAACGGTATAGACGGTGGCGACGACGATTGAGATCATCATGGCGCCGATGAAGTTCGTGTCCGCCTGCAGGTTCTGGAAGTTCGCGACAAAATTGGTTGAGGGCCAGAGTACGATCTGCGGGCTGAAAATGCCGTAGTCCGGCATGGTCGAGAAGACGAACATCATCCAGAGCGGAAAGAGCCAGATGATCGCCAGCGGCAGAAGGAAAGCGTGCAGGGCAATCTTGCGCAGGAGAAGCGATTGCGACTTGGATCTCATTTCGGTTCCCTCCCGACCCAGAGATTGAGAAGCGAGATCACCACTGCGAGTGCTGCCATCGTATAGGCAATTGCCGAAGCGTAGCCGAAATTCAGCGAGGTGAAGCCCTGGCGATAGAGGAGCAGGCCCAGTGTCTCGGTGCCGCCGCCTGGACCACCGCGATTGGTGATCAGGAAGGGCTCGGCGAAGAGTTGCATCGTGCCGATGACCGACAAGACCACGCAGAAGAGGATGATCGGCTTCAGGAGGGGCAGGGTGATGTGGAAGAATTGCTGCAGCTTGCTGACGCGATCGAGTGTTGCCGCCTCATAGACATCCTCGGGGATCGATTGCAGGCCAGCCAGAATGATGATGGCGTTGTAACCCGCCCATCGCCAGGTAACGGCGATAATGATGACGACCATGGCGGCATTGGCATTGTCGAACCAGGAAACGGGGGCAAGACCGGCTGCCCCGATCAGCTTGTTGATGATGCCGAAATCGAGATTGAACATCAGCCTGAACACCGCTGCATAGGCGACCTCGCCAACCACGACCGGCGCAAAAAAGGCGAAACGGAACAGGGCGCGCGCTTTCAGAAGCGGCGAATTGAGCAGTACGGCCATGATGGTTGCCAGCGTAATCATGACCGGCACCTGAATGACCAGGATGATGAGCGTGTTATAGACGGCGTTATAGAAGGCCGGGTCGGCGAAGAGGCGCCCCCAATTGGCCTGCAGGCTGAATTTCCACGGATTGATGCGTGTGTTCTGGAACGAAATCAGAAATGAATTGATGATCGGCCACACCCAGAAGGCGGCGAAGACCAGAAGATAGGGCGCTAGGAACGCATAGGCGCTCCGGTTTCTGATCGGCATGGTACCTCCTTACCGAAACGAATGCGCCTGCCGCCTCCCGCGGCAGGCGAGGCCGGGCGCTTAGGCACCCGGCTTGCCATTCATTGAGCGATAGGAAGACCCGTCGCCGAGGCGATCTGTTTGGCGGCGTCGTCGAGAGCCGCCTTCGCATCGGGATAGCCGCCGGCGAAATACTTCGTCTGCGTCGTCTTGTAGATTGCGTCCGCGTCAGTCTGGAAGGCCGTGCCGCGGCTCGGCACGATCTTCGGCAGGGTAGCGAGGATGTCGGCCCAGATCTTCTGGCCGCCCCAATAGGGCTGTGGCTCGTTGACGAAGGGATCCTGCACGGCCGAGAGCAGCGACGGCACGAGGCCGAACGACTTCAGCATCGTGACCTGGCCCTCATTGGTGGTGAGTGCGTATGTCAGATACTTGAAGGCTGCTTCCTTGTTCTGCGAATTGGCATTGATGGCGAGCGAGGAGCCGCCGAGGTTGGCAGCATGCGGGCTGTCGGCGCTCATGCCGGGCATGGCGTAGACACCCCACTTGCCCGACAGATCGGGAGAGCCGGAACGGATCGTGCCTTCATACCAGCCGCCGAAGACCTGGCTTGCGACTTTGCCGGCGGTGTTGGAGGAGATCTTTTCGTCCCAATTTGCTGCCGTCAGCGTGCCGGCATCCTTCATCGCCTTGACTTTTTCCAGCGTCTGGACGCAAGCCGGCTGGTTGACGGTGATCGACTGGCCGTCGGTCGAGAAATAGCCGCAGCCCTGTTCGTTGGCGAGCATGCGGAACCATTCGCTGTCGCCGTTGAAATCGGCCTGGCCCATCACGACGCCGGGATTGGCTGCCGAGATCTTCTTGCCGGCGGCAATGAAATCGTCCCAGGTTGCAATCGACTTCGGATCGACACCGGCCTTTTCGTAGTAATCGCGACGATAGAAGACGGTAACCGGACCGGAATCCCACGGCATGGCATAGGCGACATCGCCGATCTCAAGCTCGGTGCGCTTGAAGTCAGGGAATTTCGACTGCATGTCGGCGTTGTAACCGAGATCCTTCAGATTGGCGAAGCAATCCGGGAAACGGCTCCAGAAGATTTCCGCCTCGAAATTCTCGATCGTCACGATATCGGGAAGGCCGTCGCCGCCGGCGGCGCAGGCGGCGAGCGTCTTGTCGAAGACCTGCTGGTTGCCGAGATCCTGGACATCGACCTTGATGTCGGGGAACTGCTTGTTGAAGCCCTCGATCGTCGATTTGAGAGCGGAAGCTGCGACGTTCCAGCTCCAGATGGTAAGCGTAGCGGATTGCGCATAGGCAGATCCGGATGCAAGCAGCACGAGCGCTGTCGTTGCCGTTATGAGTTTAGAGCGCATGAAAATCCTCCCTTTTCAATTGCTGTCGCTGAGCGAACAGGGCTAATCTAACGCGGCGGAAACGGCTGTCTCATAAAAAGGGAATATCGAATTGGCGGAAAGTAAGGTCGTCGGCAAACCTGTTTACCAGCCTGGTGCGAGCACCATTGAAGGCATGCCGATGGCGCTTCAGATGTTTTACGCCCATCCGCCGGTCATGGCGATGCCGCACTGGCATGCGCAGGTCGAGGTCAATTATATCATGCGTGGCGACGTTCACTACCGCATGAATGGCCATGAAGTCAGCCTCAAGGCCGGTCAGATGTGCCTGTTCTGGGGCGGGCAGCCGCATCAGATGGACGAATCCTCAGATGATTCTCTCTATGCCGGCGCGCATTTGCCGCTCGTTTATTTCTTCAAGATGCGCCTGCCTCCGACCATAGGCACCCGTCTGATGAAGGGGGAGATCCTGCTGACATCTGCGACCGATGCGGCCGACGAGGCAAATTTTCCGCGTTGGTATGACTATGCCAGGTCCGGCGACCCGCGGAAAACGCAGCATGCCGTTGACGAATTGCTTCTCCGCATCGAGCGGATTGCCTTGGATTCCTACTCAATGACGCCCGACGATAGCGCCGACGAACTTGAGCAGCCCAACGCACATTTGTCCCGCAGCGTTGCTCGCATGTGCGACTTCATCGCGAGCAATTTCCTGCAGGATATCGATACGGTCGAGATTGCCCGCGCGGTCGAGCTCCATCCGAAATATGCGATGAACCTGTTCAAGAAAACGACCGGCATGACGATCAGCAAATATCTCAATCTGCTGCGTCTTTCGCATGCCCAGGCACAGTTGATGGGCGAGGGCTCGAATGTGCTTCAGATCGCGATGGATAGTGGGTTCGGGTCGATCAGTGCATTCAACAAGTCGTTCCGGAATATTGCCGGCATGTCCCCATCCGACTTCCGGCGCGATATACGCTCAGTGATAGGAAACATCTCCGTCGCCGGTTGAGATGCCGTTCGATCTGCCTCTCGGAACCGTTTGCGCGATTGGAACGAGCGACAGCCTGGAATGACTACCCGGATGTCAGAGAGGACTTCAAAATGACAACCAGCCAGGATGCTTTTCGTGTACGCATTACCGGCGGGGTGCAGGGCGTCGGTTATCGCGCCTGGGCCCGCGATCAGGCCCTGCAGCTCGGCTTGACCGGCTGGGTGCGGAATGAGGCCGACGGCTCGGTCAGCGCTCTGATTGTCGGCTCTCCAGCCGCCACCGGTTCCATGCTTGAGCGTTTCTGGAGCGGTCCCGCCGGTTCCTCCGTATCGGAGGTGAAAACAGAGGAGGCCGCGCTCGACGAGGTGCCGAGCGACTTTCGTATCGTCCGGTAAGATCAGGAGAACCTGTGTTCCTTCTCGGCGAGTGGCGAGGCGAATTGCATTTCTCCGATCTTGATCGGCCGGTCGCCATCCGTTCGTACGACAAGCGTCTGCAATTCCGGTACATCGAGATAGACTACCGTGTCGGCACCGAGCCGCTCGATGTGACGTACCTTGCCCTGCCACTTTCCTTCGATCGATGAGAGCGCGATATGCTCCGGCCGGATACCGTAGGTCCGGCAATTCTCCCGCGCAGCGATCTCTCCGTCGAACAGGTTCATCTTCGGAGAGCCAATGAAGCCGGCAACGAAGGGGCTCGCCGGATTGTTATAGAGCGTCATCGGCGTCCCGACCTGCTCGATCTGGCCGCCGTTCAGAACGACGATCTTGTCGGCCATCGTCATCGCCTCGACCTGGTCATGGGTGACGTAGATCATCGTGGCACCGAGCTTGGCATGAAGCTCGGTCAACTCGATGCGCATCTGCGAACGCAGCGACGCGTCGAGGTTCGAAAGCGGCTCGTCGAACAGGAAGACCTTGGGGTTGCGGATGATCGCCCTGCCGATTGCGACGCGTTGCCGTTGTCCACCCGAAAGCGCCCTTGGTTTGCGATCGAGCAGATGCGAAAGCTGCAGGATATCGGCGGTCTGCTTCACCCTTTCGGTGATTTCCGCCTTTGGGCGCCTGGCAAGCGAGAGGCCGAAGCCGATATTTTCCGCCACGGTCAGATGCGGGTAGAGGGCATAGGACTGGAAGACCATGGCGATACCGCGCTCGGATGGCTCGGCATCGGTCACGTCCTTGCCGTCGATGAAGACCTGCCCCGATGTTGTCGTCTCCAATCCCGAGATGATGCGGAGCAGCGTCGATTTCCCACAGCCGGACGGGCCGACGAAGACGCAGAACTCACCCGGCTCAACAGTGAGATCAATGCCCTTCATGACTTCCAGGCTGCCAAAATTCTTGCGGACACTTTCGAGAACAACTGATGTCATGGCCTATCCCTTGACTGCGCCGGCAGTCATGCCTGCAACGATCTGGCGGTTGAAGAAGATGAAGACGATCAGGGGCGGAATGGTTACCAGGAGGATGTTCATGAACAGCAGGTTGAACTGGGTCTGGAACTGGCCCTGGAAGTTATAAAGCGTCAGCTGCACAGTCACGTTCTCGCGGCCCGGCAGATAGTAGAGCGGGTTGGTGAAATCATTGAAGATGGCAATAGACTGGACGACAATGACAGTCACGGTGACGGGCTTCAAAAGTGGCAGAATGACGCGAAAGAAGATTTGGAACGGCTTTGCCCCGTCGATGATCGCTGCCTCATCGAGATCCCGCGGAATGGTTGCGATGAAGCTGCGAAACAGCAGAACCGTGAAGCCGAGGCCATAGGCGACCTGGATGAGCACCATGCCCGACAGTGTCTTGAAGAGGCCGAGCAGCTGCAGTACCCAGATGGTCGGAACAATGGCCGGCGGGATCATCAGGCCGGCGAGCACACATCCATAAATGACCGTATTCCAACGCGAGGGGCGGCGCTGCAGCACGTAGCCGACCATCGCGCCGAACAATACCAGCAGGCTGACGGCCGCCACGGTGATAACGGTCGAATTGAAATAGGCGAGCAGCAGCATGTAGTTGCGGGTCTGCACGACCTCCATGAAATTCTGCCAGAGCTGCCACTCGGCCGGCCAGCTGAATTTCAGCGCAGCCGCATCCTGTTTCGTCTTGGCCGCCGTTACGAAGATGAAGAGGAAAGGCAGCACGAAGATCACGCTGCAGGCGGCCAGTGCCGCAATCCCGGTATAAAGCTGGCGGCGGCTCATAGATCCACCTCCTTGCGATTGAACCAGGCCGTCAGTGGCAGGACGATGAGGCCGATGAGCAGGAAGAGGATCACGTTACCGGCCGTCGAAAGGCCATAGAAGCCTGCCTGGTATTGTTTGTAGATGACGCTTGCGAGAACATCAGAGGAAAAGCCCGGCCCGCCGCGGGTCATTGCCCATATCAGGTCGAAACTTCTGAGCCCGCCGATCAGCGAGAGCGTCACGACCGTCACTGTGGCGGGCCGCACCAGCGGGACCGTGACACGGAAAAACATCTGCGTACGGGTCGCGCCATCGATACGGGCGGCTTCATAATAGTCCGGGCTGATTGAGGCGAGCCCGGCAATATAGATCACGGTCGCAAGGCCGATGCCTTTCCAGAGATCGACGAAGACGATGGAGTAGAGCGCAAGAGCCGGATCGGTCAGCCAGCCGGGGCCGTGGATGCCAATGGCTGCAAGCGCGACATTGATCAGCCCGCGGGTCGGATGCATGAGCACCGAGAAGGTGATGCCGACGCCGATCGTCGAGACGAGAACCGGAAAGAAGATCACGGTGCGCAGCAGACCTTGTCCCCACAGGCCTGAGGTCAACAGCACTGCGAGGAGGAGACCGAGGACGGTTTTCGTGCCCGACGTCAGAACCGCGTAGATGATGGTGTTGACCAGGCCCTGGATCAGGAAGGGCTCGCGGAAGAACTGCCGGTAGTTCTCGAGACCGATAAACTGCGTGGTGAAGAGATCCCAACGTGTGAGACTGAACCAGAACGATGCGATCGTTGGCACCAGGAAGAGGACGGTGAATATCACCGCCGCCGGCAGTACGAACCAATAGGGATAAGGCGACTTGCGTGTTGTCATGCGGACACCGTGAAGCGTCCCCCACTCAGAGCTCGACGCGGTGAGCGGGGGAGCGGCTGGAAGGTTACCAGTTCGGCAGGCCAAGCTGCTTGGCCTGCTTCTCGACATCCTGATCGTAGAGAGCGGCTGCGTCCTTGGCAGAGCGTATGCCGGTCCCGACCTCGACGGTAATCTGCTCAAGCGCCGGTCCCTTCACCGGCGACAGGAATTCGAGTGCCGGACCATTGTGCCCGTCAGCATTGAAGTAGGGCAGCATGTCGGAAACGACCGGCGGAATATCCTTCGGAAGTTCGCATCCCTTGACGAGATAAGGACCTGAGGGAACGGCTTTCGCCATCAGATCGCAGGCTTCCTTGGAGCCGACGAAATCAAGGAATTTCTTGGCCTCTTCCAGGTTTTCGGACTTGGCGGAAGCATAGAGCGCCGAGGGCATCCAGACGGTCAGGCCGTTCTTGGCAGCGTCCGTCCCGGGTTGGGCAAAGAAGCCCAGGTCCTTCAGGTTGTCAGGGAAATTCTGCTGGATGGTGCCGATGCCGAAGGTGAGATTCGGATAGTGCGCGGCTTCTCCCGTGGCCACCATCCGCATACCGTCGTCAAAGGTGGCCGCGCCGAAGTCCGCATTGAGGAACCCGCCTTTCGCAACCTCCTCGAGATGTTCGAAACCGCGCAATGCGGCAGGTGTGGTGGCATATTTGATCTTGTTGGCGGTGTAGTCGCCCGCGAAGTTCGGAACCTCGGCCTGAACGTTATAGAAATCCGCCAGCACGAAGAGCTGCGACGTCCAGGTCGTGCCGTAAGTCTGGGCCACGGCTACCTTGCCGGCTGTCTTGATCTTCTCGTTGTTGCTCATGAACTCCGCCCAGGTCTTCGGCGGGGTGAGGCCGAGATCGGCGTAGATCTTTCTATTATAGAAGATGCCGCCGCCCATGGCGGGACCAAAAGGAAGGCCGCGAACGTGGCCGTCGGGGCTGGTGACGACCTTCTTGAAACTGTCGAGAATGCCGGCTTCAGACGGAAGGTCGGAAAGATCTGCGATCGTCTCCTGCGGCTTCAATGCCTGGAAGAGTGAACCGCTATTATACTGAAAAATATCAGCCATTTCGCCCGTAGCAAGCCGGGTCTTGATGATGTTATCACCCTCAGAGCCACCGGCACGCTGTTCGACGTCGAATGTGACGTCCGGATGCTTTTCCATATAGGCTTTGGAAACGGCATCGAACGAGGCAATGGATTCCGGATTGGTATCGATCAGCACGCTGAGGGTCACATCTGCATGTGCCACTCCAGCGGCAAGAGCCATGATGCTGGCTGCAAGGATGCTGCACTTCGTCATTCGCATAGTCATTTCCTCCTCTTGAAGACCGGAATGCGTTGGGCTGATTGCCCGCGGATCGAAAACCCGCGGGCAATCGCATCAGATGGAAAACGTAATCGTATGTTCTCCTGCATCGAGCCTGGTCTCCTCACCTTGCTCGATCGGGGCGCCATTTGCCTGCAGCGACTTGCGATCGCCTCTCCCTTGCAGACGCGCGGTCACGCCCTGCGGCAGCACCAGGCGGCATGTGACGGTTCCCTCCTCCAGGGTCCATCCAGCTTCGATGCGACCGAAGCGCGTGTCATGCCAGGCCGAAACCGGCGAGAGAGCAGGCAGAATCGCGGGGTCGAAGGCCACTTCCTCGAAGCCGGGCTTGTCTTCCAGCGGCTTGATGCCGGCAACATCTTCGAAGAGCCATTGGCACACCGCGCCGTAGGCATAGTGGTTATAGCTGTTCATATCGGGATCATAGATCGTGCCGTCCTCGGCAAGCGCATCCCATCGTTCCCAGATCGATGTCGCGCCGCGTTCGACCTGATAAAGCCAGCCTGGGACCTTCCGGTTGAGGAACATCTTTTCGGCAAGATCCAGCATGCCGAGCCGCGTTAGCGCCGGCAGCAGGGCAGGGGTACCAATGAATCCGGTACCGATGACGCCGTCGGTCTCTTCTGCCACTCTGCGGAAATAGCCGCGAGCGGCTTCCTCATATTCGGGTGGGACAAGGCCATGGAGGAACGCCAGAGACCAGGATGTCTGGTCGTTATGGGCAATGCGGCCGGAGGGCGAAAAGAACTCGTTCCTGAATGCTGCCCTGATCTCGGCGGCACGCTTTTCCAGCCGAGCGGCCTCGCCAGTCTCTCCGAGAATGTGGGCGATTTTTGCTGTCAGCTGCGTTGAAATGAAATGGTAGAGGGTGGCTGCGCAATCATCCGCTACGGTCGGCCGTGGCTTCCTGTTGTCGCCAACCGGCTGGAGCCAGTCACCGAAGGTAAAGCCATGCTCGCCCCAGACGGCGGGCGGGCGTATGATCGGTCCGTCCGAAATTCCCCAGAGATACTCGAGCCAGCCCAGCATCGCCGGGAAGCATTCTTCCAGCACTGCGCCATCGCCGTAATGCAGGTAGAGCTGCCAGGGAATGATGACAATCGCGTCGCCCCAGCCGGTCGAGCCAGCCCAGTCGCCCCGTCCGTCGATCGGGTGTAATCGAGTGGGATCGGGTGAAAAATGCGAAACGGCGCCATTGGCGCGCTGGTCGTGGATCACATCGCGAAGATATTTCTTGAGGAAGGACTGGCTGTCGGCAAGCCAGCAGGACGCTCCGGCGAAGACCTGCGCATCGCCGGTCCAGCCGAGGCGTTCGTCGCGCTGCGGGCAATCGGTGGGCACTTCGATAAAATTGGAGCGCTGCGACCAGATGGTGTTGTCGACGAGCTTGTTGACGGCGGCAATGCCTGATGTGAAACCGCCGGCGCTTGTCGGCACCGAGGTTACCGGGACCATGGTGACCGCGATCACTTCGGCCTGGCCGGTGACGGTAATGCGTGCATAGCGAAAGCCCATAAAAGTGAAGAGCGGCGCATATTCCTCTTCGCCTTCACCCGACAGCGTATAGATCAGCTCGGCACGCGCGCTGCGGTAATTGCGATTGTCGAAAAAGCGGTCAGCGCCGAGCACTTCGGAATGCTCGACGCGCACCTGCGCTCCGGCAGTACCTTCGAGCCGCAGCCTTATATAGGCGCCCGCATTCTGCCCGAAATCATAGACGATCCGGCCGTCGCTCTCGGTCCAGCGATCGACAGGAGCGAGGCCGGGCAGTTCCTTGACTGCGCCGGTCTCATGCGGAACGAGCAAAGCCTTGTCGAATGAGAGAACATCGATACCGTGGCTGTCCCGCGGGCGGATGCGGGCGTCATAATCTTCGCCATAATAGATCCCGTTGCGCGTAACGGGAGTGAAGCCGCTCTTCCAGCTGTCGTCGGTTTTAAGGAGCGCTTCGCCGCCCGCGCTTAATTCTGCGATCGCCCCCGTCTGCTCGCCCCAGCAATTGATGATCGGATTGGACGCCCACATCAGTTGGCTGCGATACCAGCCGTCGCCGAGCCAGATCTCGATGCGATTGTCGCCGGGCTGCAGGAGTTTCGCGACATCATAGGCCTGATAGGCGATCCGGTCATCATAACAGGTCCATCCGGGCGTCAGAAGGTCATCGCCCACGCGCTGTCCGTTGATGAAGGCACGATAGAGGCCGAGCGCGGAGATACGCAGCGTTGTTTCGGCAGGAACGGCGTCGAGTGCGAATTCACGCGACACAAACGTGCCCGATGTTGCCTGGCCACCGTCGCAGGACGGGCCGATCATTGACGCCGTGAACCGGAAAGCAGAACCGGCAAGGCCGTCCTCCCCGGCGATGCCGTGGGCCGAAACAGTCTTCATTGAGAACCTCCCTCAACCGCCAATTCCTCCGGCGGTTGCTCCGTGTGTATCGTTCTATGTATATCATTCTACACTATCGATTGCCGCGCAAGAGCTTTTGTGCGTATAGTTTTCCCCAAACTTGAGAGTAAGGCATTTTGGAATGAAAAATCAGGCCGTTAACGTGACGAGGGATAGGATCACCATCCGGGACGTGGCGCAGGATGCCGGTGTCTCCGTCGCTGCGGTGTCGAAGGTTCTGCGCAATGCCTACGGCGTTAGCGAAGTCTTGCGAACAAAGGTCGAGACCTCGATCGAGAAGCTGAATTACCGACCTTCAGTGGCAGCGCGCGCCATGCGCGGCCGCACGCAGACAGTCGGTGTGCTGGTCATCGAATTGTCGAACCCGTTCCTGGCCGGGGTCATCGAGGAGGCGAATGCCACGCTGGCCGAAAACGGTTTCAAGGCGCTGATCGGGATTGGTCGTTCCACGAGCCCGATCGAGGCATCGATGATCGAGTCGATGATCGACAACCGCATGGATGGCGTACTGATCATCGCGCCTCGCATATCGGGCAAGGTACTGGAGCGCTATGCACGTCAGATCCCGATCGTCGTTATTGCTCATCACGAGCTGCACGCCCAGACCTATGACACCGTTAATTCCGATGATCGCAAAGGTGCAACTTTGGCCGTGGAAGCGGCATTGCAGTCGGGCTACGAGAACATCGCGATGCTGAGCTATGAGCTCGCTGATTCACCGCCGACCATCGTCGCCCTCCAGCGCGAGAACGGTTATCTTGACGGCATGAAGGCGGCGGGTCTGGCGGCTCGCATCATCCGTCTGCCTCTGGTGGGAGCCGACCGCCGCGCCGCGATCAATGATTTCCTGGCCTTGAAGGACCGCCCGCGCGCGGTCTTCGTCTGGTCGGATCTTGATGCCGTGCCGCTCATCAATGCCGCGCGCATGAGCGGTATACGGGTTCCGGAAGATCTTGCGATTATCGGCTACGACAACTCGCCGATGGCGGTCATACCGCTCGTCGGCCTGACCAGCGTGGACCAGAACGCCGCCGAACTGGGCAGAACCGCTGCCGAGGTATTGCTCAGCAGGATTGATGGCCGCGAAGAGGCTCGTCACGTGCTGATCGAACCGCATGTCGAGATGCGCGGAAGCACCTGAACGCTACAGCCTTTCTGCGGTCTGCAGCCTATGCCGCGGCAAAGAGCGTTCTTAAGACGTCTTTCCGCTCTATAATGTCGGCAACGCTATAGCGATCGAAGACCCCGACAAAAGCGGCCGTCGCTTCCCGCAGGATAGGGGGCATGCCGCAGCCTTGTCTGATGGAGCAGGAAGAGCACTCGAGAATATTGTCCAGACCTTCGGTATGTCGGAGCAAACTGCCAAGATTGATGGAGGCCGCCGGACGATCGAGCCGGATCCCGCCATTTCTGCCTCTGATCGATTCCACGAACCCGGCTTTGGCGAGATCCTGAACGACTTTCATCAGGTGGTTCTGGGAGATGTTATATGCGTCGGCGACCTGTCTGATCGAACAGATCTCTCCCTCATGTGATCCAAGGTAAATCATCACGCGGATCGCATAGTCTGTGTAGCGTGTGAGCTTCATCGCACCTGCGTCAAAACGCCCGAAAAGAAATGATGCATTCCAATAGCATCTTTTATCGGCATCGTATACATGCATTCAAGATGCATGGTTATGGAGCAACGCGATGGATACGGCCAAATTGGAAGAGGGGCAGATCCTCCCGGTACTGGAGCGGTTTTACGAAAAGGTCCGGCGTGATCCGATGCTTGGCCCGGTTTTCGCCGTGGTTGCGGATTGGCCGGAGCATTTGCAGCGACTAACCGACTTCTGGTCTTCGCTGATGCTGACATCAGGCAAATACAAGGGCAATCCCGTCGCGATGCACCTGATCCATGCCGACAGGATAGAGCCCGCGATGTTCGAACGCTGGCTTGCGATATGGCACGAGACAACGAACGAGATGTTGCCGCCTTCGGTTGCGCAGGAGATGCAAATCAAGGCGGGGCGGATTGCCTCGCGCCTGAACCTGGCGCTGACTGGGGAGGTGCTTGAATTACGGGCCCCAGATGCAGTGCTGGCGCTGACGCCGTACAAGACGACAAAGATCTTCGATGAAACGACTGTACCGACGGCGCTTCTCGAAAGCCATCGGCTCAAGTCCGGCGCTTGGGCGCTCATCCGCGTTCTGAGGGGCGGCGTGCGTCTGGTGACAGGGCAGACCGTGACCTCCTTGAGCCCCGATTGTATCGGCCGGGTCCTGCCTGAGGTCGAGCATCATCTGGAGCTCCACGGCCCGGTTCAATTTCAGATCGAATTCTTCGATCGCGATCCTCTCCACACTGATAGCATTGAAAGGAAAGAATATGCCTAAGCCACTTTCGCCGCGCACCATCGAACTGGTGAAGCAGAGCGCCCCGGCGGTCGCCGCCCATGCAAGCGACATCACGAAAACAATGTACGGGCTGCTCTTCAAGGATGAGCACATCAAGGCGCTGTTCAATCAGGCCAATCACGGTGAGAATGGTTCTCAGGTTCATGCACTGGCGGCGGCAATCGTCGGCTATGCACAGAATATCGACAACCTCGCACCGCTCGTGCCCGTCATCGAACGGATCGCCCACAAGCACATCGGTTTTCATATCCTCGCCGAGCACTATCCCTACGTCGCCAAATCGTTGCTGGCGGCAATTCGTGAAGTCCTGGGCGAAGCAGCATCCGAGGAACTTATCGATGCCTGGGGTGAAGCCTACTGGTTCCTTGCCGACACTCTGATCGAAAGAGAGGAGCAGATACGAGCCGAACTCGAAAAGCGGGCAGGCGGCTGGAACGGATGGCGCGAATTCAGGGTTGCCGAAAAAATCAAGGAAAGCGACGTCGTGACCTCCTTTGTCCTGCGTCCTGTCGACGGAAAAACGGTGGCCTTGCATCGTGCCGGCCAGTACCTGACCTTCGATTTCAGCCTTCCCGAAGGCGTCAAGATGAAGCGGAACTATTCCATCTCATCCGGCCCGAACCAGGATTTCTACCGCATATCGGTCAAGCGGGAAGAAAACGGCAAGGGCGCGTCGCGCTATCTGCACGATAATGTCGAGGTGGGGGCGATCTTGAAAGTCACTCCGCCTGCCGGAGATTTCTACCTGCCCGAAGAGCCGACCAGCGAAATGGTTCTGCTGTCCGGCGGCGTGGGTCTTACGCCCATGGTCAGCATGCTGGAAGCGATCGCTGCCGATTATCCCGAAGTCGAAGCGCATTTCGTACACGGCGCGCTCAACAGCTCGACGCATGCGATGGACAAGCACGTCCGCTCCCTTGCGCAAAGCCACGGCCGGGTATCGGTCAGCACCTTCTACAGTGAACCGACGGCTCAGGATGCCGCGGGCTATTCTCATGACGAGGATGGTTTCGTTACCGGGAAATGGCTGGCCGCAAATACGCCGATTGAAACGGCCAATTTCTATCTCTGCGGACCGAAGCCGTTTCTGAGGGCAATAGTCGGTGAGCTGCTGGGCCTTGGCGTTTCGCGCGATCGCATTCACTACGAATTCTTCGGACCGACCGATGAGGCGCTGGCCGCCTGAAGCTATCTGCTCGGCCGTCCGATCCAGCACCTCCAGATTCGCGACCAGGCGAAGCCAGCTTAGGCTTCGCCTGGTCGCTTTCGTTATAAAGACCGTCTTGACACCATAAATTGGACGGAGATGGCAGCCGCTTGTCAGGCGAGGAGTTCGCCTTTTCGGCAGGTTGCCGATCCCTGGCGAGGCCATTTTATCCGGCGAGCAACCCGATTAATCGCCTGTTCATTTTGTGGTCGCTATTGACCGCTATCCGCCATTTCGAACAATCCCAGTTTGAATGTAAACTCCCTTTCAAAAGCGATGAAGATGCCTAATTCGAAACGCTCGTGCTCCTGCTCGCATCCAGTTCCGCAAGAATGCATTCGTTGGACACGAACCCAGTAGAAGAGAAAACACTATGACCTCTCAAAATGTTATGGGTGCTACGAGCGTGCATGTTCAAGCATCGTCCGCGGATCCTGATTTCGGCATTCGCGCGCCGCTCCTGTCGAACGACCAGCTGAGGGCCAGGGCTGCGCAGTTTGCGGAAAGCCGCGCCCTTGATGTAACGAATTTCAAGAATTTTGATTTCTTCCAGCGCCACCGGGAGAATGAGGCCGAGATCCTGAGGGTCTACCGCGCCGCTGCCGCTGACGTCGATGCCGGCGAGAGCATTACGCCCGCCACCGAATGGCTGCTCGACAATCACTACATCGTCGAAGAGGCGATCCAGGAAGTCCGTCGCGACTTTCCGAAGAAGTTCTATCGCGAGCTGCGCAAGATTACGCTCGACGGGACGGAAGTGCCGCGCACGCTGGCGCTCGCCTGGCTCTACATGGCGCATGCCCACAGCAATATCAGCAATGCCGGCATGGCAGCCGTCACGGAAGGGTTCCAAGATAAGGAAACGCTGCGCATCGGCGAACTCTGGGCGCTACCGTCGCTCGTCCGCTATGTGCTGATCGACAACCTTCGCCGCGTCGCGTCTCATATCGACAAGAGCCGCCTGATGCGGGCAAGCGCCAATGCCGCGGCGACCCAGGCGATCGCGCTCGGCGACGCAGGCGCGGCCGATCATCTGGAGACGCTGGCTGCCAGCCTCGACGATACGACCTTCGTCACCCAGCTGCATTATCGCCTGCGCAATGCGCTCGAGCCGACCGAATCCGCGCTGAGCTGGCTTGAGAGCAAGCTTGCCGCAAAGGGGACCGACGCCGAAGCCGTGATGTCGGCGGAACAGACTCGTCTTGGCGCGGCCAATGCCCTGATGGGCAGTATCATCAAGAGCCTGCGCGAGATCAACGATACCGACTGGTCCGAATGGGTCGAAGAGGTCAGCACCATCGACAAGCTGCTCTGGCAGCAGACGGATTATGCCGAGCTCGATTCCGGTTCCCGCAACAGCTATCGCCGCCAGATCGAAAAGCTCGCAAAGCGCTCCGACAAGACGGAAATGGATATCGCCGAGGCGGCCGTGCACCTGGCTGAGCGCGCGAAGGCCGACAGCCAGGACCGTTCGGCTTCAGCCGGCAATGTCGGCTATTATTTCGTCGGCAATGGACGTCCGGCGCTCGAAACCGAGATCGGCTTCCGGCCACCGCTCGGCTTGCGCTTCATGCGCGTGATCCGCAAGCTCAACTGGCTGGCGATCGCCGTACCGGTTCTGCTGCTGACGCTGCTGGCACTGGTCATCACCGATGCCATTTTCGTTGACGCCGGCATGCCGCTTTTTGCGACGATCGTGCTGCTGCTGATGTTTGCGCTTCCGGCTTCCGAGGGAGCGACCGGCCTCTTCAACTTCTTCGCCACCTTCTTCATCACGCCCGACCGCCTCGTCGGCTACGAATTCAAGAAGGGCCTGCCGGCGGAAGCCCGCACGCTCGTCACGATTCCCTGCCTGATCGGCAAGCGCGAACATGTCGATGAACTCGTTCGGAACCTCGAAGTTCATTACCTCGCCAATGCGCGCGGTGAGATCTACTACGCGCTTTTGAGCGACTGGCCGGATGCACAAGAAGAACAGAACGCCCGCGATCTGGAAGTGCTCGACTATGCGTTGAGCAAGATTGCCAATCTGGAGGCACGTTACGCCGAAGACGGCAAGCAGCGCTTCTACCTCCTGCATCGCCGCCGCCAATATAATCCCGCCGAAGGCGCCTGGATGGGCTGGGAGCGCAAGCGCGGCAAGCTGCACGAACTCAATATGCTGCTGCGTGGCGAGCCGAATACGAGTTTCCTGCCGGGCGCCGATGTCGTGCCGCAGGACGTGAAATATGTGATGACGCTCGACAGTGACACTCGTATCGTCCGCGATACGGTGACCAAGCTTGTCGGCAAGCTCCATCATCCGATCAACCGCCCTGTCTTCGACGAAAAGAAACAGCGTGTCGTCGATGGTTACGGCGTGCTCCAGCCCCGCGTGACGCCGTCGCTGACGACAGGCAAGGATGCATCGACCTTCCAGCGCGTCTTCTCGGTCAATCGCGGTCTCGACCCTTACGTCTTTGCCGTCTCTGACGTTTATCAGGACATTACCGGCGAAGGCACGTTTACCGGCAAGGGGCTCTATCACGTCGATGCTTTCGAGGCGTCGCTGAAGGGCCGGATCAAGGAAAACTCCGTTCTGAGCCACGACCTGCTCGAAGGTTCGATGGCGCGCTGCGCACTCGTGACGGACTGCGAACTGGTCGAGGATTTTCCGATCCGTTATGAGGTGGAAGTCTCGCGCCAGCATCGCTGGGCCCGCGGCGACTGGCAACTTCTTCCCTATATCTTCGATGATCGCCGTGGCGTGACTGCGCTCGGCTGCTGGAAGATGTTCGACAATCTTCGCCGCTCGCTGACCCCGATCGCCTGGTTCCTGGCATCGGTTCTCGGCTGGTACTGGATGGACCCGCTTGGTGCGCTCATCTGGCAGATCCTGCTGATCTTCAGCCTGTTCGTTGCGCCGACCCTGTCGCTGATCAATGGTATCATCCCGCGCACCAGCGACATCATCCTTCAGGCGCACCTGCATACGGTCTGGAAAGACATCGAGAATGCCAACGCCCAGGTGGCGATGCGCATCGTCTTCATCGCCGACATTGCCTGTGTGATGGCCGACGCCATCATCCGCTCGCTCTACCGACTGTTCGTCAGCCGCAAGCTGATGCTGCAGTGGCGTACGGCCGCGAGCGCCCAGGCCATGGCGCAGACGACCATCCTCGGCCACTACAAGGTCATGTGGCGGGCTCCAGTGCTTGCCATCCTGGCATTGCTTTTCGTCATTTCCTCCGGCGACAGCGCCTGGATGGTCGGTCTTCCCTTTGTCATTCTGTGGGCGCTCTCGCCGGCTATCGCCTGGACGGTCAGCCAGACGGCGGAAACCGAAGACCGGCTCGATGTGCCGGAGACTGTCCGCAACGAATTGCGCAAGATCGCAAGGCGTACCTGGCGCTATTTCGACCACTTCGTGGTTCCCGGCCAGCATTACCTGCCTCCAGACAATGTCCAGCAAACACCGCATGCCGTCGTGGCCATGCGCACCTCGCCGACCAATATCGGCGTCTACCTGCTCTCGGTGATTTCGGCGCGTCGTTTCGGCTGGATTTCCTTTGAAGACGCGGTCAAGCGTATCGAACAGACGATCGAAACCGTCGACAGGCTCGAGAAATATCGCGGCCATCTCTTCAACTGGTATCATACAGACACCCTGAAGCCGCTTGGCCGGCGATATGTATCATCGGTCGACAGCGGCAACTTTGCCGGCCATCTGATTGCAGTATCGTCAGCTTGCCGCATCTGGGCGCAGTCGCCGCTTGCCCATATTCACACTGACCTCGATGGCATCGGCGATGTAGCGGCCATTCTTCGCGAGGTGTTGAACGAGCTTCGGGAAGCAGACAGGTCTGTCCGATCCCTTCACGATCGTCTGGATGGCCGGATCGCCGACCTCGAAGCTGCGGTTGCCACCGGCAAACGCGAGAAGGAGTTCTCATCGGGCCTGATCGAGCGGTTCGCCGGACAGGCGCGGGAAATTCGCGAACTCGCCGGCAGCCTCGACCGGGAGGTCAAGACGGCGCAGAGTGACGAGGTTGTTCATTGGGCCGAGAAGCTCGTGGCAACCTGCGAGCTTCATCAGGTGGATAAAGCCTTCGATCCTGCGCAGGTGGATGTCATCAGCGAAAGGCTGACGCGCGTCGGCAACCGTGCCCGCGAAATCGCCTTCGACATGGATTTCAGCTTCCTCTATCGCCCCGAGCGTCGGCTCCTGTCGATCGGCTTCCGGGTGGAGACGGAAGAAGTCGATGCGGCCTGCTACGACCTTCTTGCTTCGGAAGCGCGCCTGACCAGCCTGTTTTCCGTCGCCAAGGGCGATCTTCCGACGGAGCACTGGTACAAGCTCGGCCGTCACGTCGTGCCTGTCGGCCCGCGCGGGGCGCTCGTTTCCTGGTCCGGTTCGATGTTCGAATATTTGATGCCGCCGCTCGTCATGCAGGAGCGCAGCGGCGGTATTCTCAACCAGACCAACAATCTGATCGTTCTCGAACAGATGAACTATGCCCGCAAGCTCGGCACCCCCTGGGGCATCTCGGAAGCGGCCTTCAATGCTCGTGACCACCAGATGAACTATCAGTACAGCAATTTTGGCGTGCCGACGCTCGGTCTGAAGCGCGGTCTCGGCCAGAATGCCGTCATCGCCCCTTACGCTTCGCTGCTGGCGAGCCAGTACAATCCGGTCGCAGCACTCGAAAACCTCAACAGGCTGCGGGCCGTCGGCGCGCTCGGCATGTATGGTTTCCATGATGCCGTGGACTTCACGCCGAACCGTGTGCCTGAGGGCAAGCAGTGCGCTGTGGTCTACAACTACTATGCGCACCATCACGGCATGTCGATTGCGGCCGTTGCCAACGTCGCCTTCGACGGCATGCTGCGCGAACTCTTCCACGCCGATCCGGTCATCGAAGCAGCGGAGCTGCTCCTGCAGGAAAAGGCACCGCGCGACATCCCCGTCATGGCGGCCAAGCACGAAACCGATGCGCCTGCCACCATCCAGGGCGATCTCATGCGCCCGGAAGTGCGCCGCCTGGAAGACCCGGCATCGCGCGAACGCGAATTGCTGCTGCTCTCCAACGGTCGCTATTCGACCATGCTGACGGCGACAGGATCCGGCTATAGCCGCTGGAAGAACCTCTCCGTCAACCGCTGGCGGGCCGATCCGACCGAGGATCGCTGGGGTTCCTTCATCTTCCTGCGCGACACCGCATCGAACGAGTGGTGGTCCGCGACGGCCGAGCCGCGCTCGATTGCCAACGAGCACGTGCGCGTCAGCTTCAGCGACGACAAGGCCGAATTCGTCAAGACCGTCGGTGAACTGACGAGCGAGATGGAGGTCTTCGTCGCGAGCGATCACGATGCGGAAGGTCGCCGTCTGACGATCACCAATACCGGCACGGAAGATCGCGTGATCGAGGTGACCTCCTATATGGAGCCGGTCGCGACACTCGATATCGTCGATACGGGCCACCCGGTCTTTGCCCGCATGTTCCTGAAGACCGAAATCGCCGCGGCCGGCGATGCGATCGTCGTCGAGCGCCAGAAGCGTGGCCTGACGGATCCGGATGTCGCCATCGCGCAGCTTGTCGTTGATACGTCAGGCGAAAACGGTCCGACGCAATACGAGACTGACCGCATGCGCTTCCTCGGTCGTGGCCGTACCCTGACCGAAGCTGCGGCTTTCGATGCCGATGCCAAGCTGTCAGGCACGGACGGTTTCACCATGGATGCCTGCGTGTCGCTGCGCCGTACGTTTCGCGTGCCGGCCGGCGAAAAGGTCAGCGTGACCTTCTGGACCATTGCGGCCGGCGAACGCGCCGAACTCGAAGCGGCGCTCGAGCACTATCGTCAGCCGGAAAGCTTTGCCCAGGGCCTCGTCCAGACCTGGACGAGAACGCAGAGCCAGTTGCGCCAGATTGGCGTCAACTCGAAGGAAGCGGCCGCCTATCAGCGGTTTGCCCGCTACATCATCTATCCCGACATGGCGCTGCGCGCCGACAGCAAGCTGGTTCGGGAGGGCCTCAAGTCGCAGTCCGTGCTCTGGGGCGCAACGCTCTCCGGCGACACACCACTGATGACGCTGCGCATCACTGATGAGCTCGGCACCGATCTTGTCAAGGAACTGCTGCGCGCCCAGGGCCTCCTGCAGGCCCGCGGCGTAGAGGTCGATCTCGTTATCTTCAATGAGCGCGCCGGTGAGGCGGCTGGCGAGATGCAGCGCACGATCGACCAGCTTTGTGACGCCGCGCGTCACGCCAGCGAGATTGCCGGCATCCAGCGCAACATCTACGTGTTGCGCAAGGATCTGACGACGCCGGAAGCCTATGATGCCATCATTGCCGCCTCGCGTGTCGTGTTGCGCGGCCGCGACGGCAGCCTGATCGACCAGGTGCAGAAGGCCCGCTCCGTTGCCGGCTCCCCGGCGCTGCTCGGCCAGTGGGGCGATTCCACCCTCGTTCCGAGGATGGTTCGCAACGCAGGCGATGCGACCTCGGCCGATGGCAGCGATCTCGCCTTCTGGAACGGCTACGGCGGCTTTGCGGCCGATGGCAGCGAATATGTCGTGCGCCTCTCGGGCGGCGAACAGACGCCGCATCCGTGGGTCAACATCATGGCCAATGACAGTTTCGGCTTCCATGTCTCGGCCGAAGGCGCCGCCTTCACCTGGAGCCAGAACTCGCGCGACCATCAGCTGACACCCTGGACCAACGACATGGTCACCAACCGGCCGGGCGAGGCCTTCTACCTGAAGGATCTCGATCGCGGTTCGGTCATCGTGCCCTATGCGTCGCTGGCGCAGCGTTCCGACACGCGCTTCGAGGCCCGTCATGGCCTCGGCTACTCGGTGTTCTCGACGGTTCAGGACGAAATCGCCCTGGAGGTTACGCAGACCCTGCATATGCAGAAGTCGGTCAAGCTGACGCAGCTGCGCATCCGCAACGAAGCGGGTGAGACGCGCAAACTGCGTCTCTATGGTTATGCCGAATGGATCCTCGGCAACAACCCGACGAAGAGCAAGCCCTTCATCATCTCGAACTTCGACAGTGCGAGTGGGGCGGTCTTTGCGAATAATCCGTTCAGCGTGAACTTCGGCACGCGTGTCGCCGCATTTGCGGCAAGCGAAACGCCGGCGAGCGTTTCCACCAGCCGCCGCGAGTTCATCGGCCGTCACGGGACGATCCAGCAGCCGCGCACCGTTTCTGCGGGCTCGCGTCTCTCCAACGCTTTGGATCTCGATGGTGATCCGGCAGCCGCTATGGCCTTCGATCTGACGATCGGGCCTGGCGAAGTGCGCGACATCTGCTTCTATATGGGCGATGCCGCCTCGCAGGAGGACGCGGCCGCTCTGATCGCCGAGATCCGCACCGTCGGCTTCGAAGAGGTTCTCGGTCAGACCCGCGATTTCTGGAAGAACTTTACCGGCAAGACGCGTGTTTCGACACCGGATCAGCGTCTCGACTTCATGGTCAACAGCTGGCTGCCCTATCAGACCTACGGCTGCCGTATCATGGCGCGCACCGCCTTCTATCAGTCGAGCGGTGCCTGGAACCTGCGCGACCAGTTGCAGGATTCGCTGGCCTTCCTTCTGCATTCGCCGGAAATCGCCCGAAAGCAGATCCTCAACACCGGCCGGCGCCAATTTCCGGAAGGCGACTTCCAGCATTGGTGGCTGGCAGACAGCGGCGCCGGCGTTCGCACGAACATCTCCGACGATCCGGTCTGGCTTGCCTATGCTGTCGATCAGTATTGCACGGCGACAGGCGACGGCGCGATCATGGACGAGATGCTGCCCTTCGTCGAAGGCGCGCAGCTCAGCCCTGGTCAGTACGATGCTTTCATCCAGCCGCGTGTTTCCGACAATACGGCATCGCTCTACGAGCATGCGGCCCTCGGCCTCGAGCTTGCGATCAAACGCACCGGCGTCAACGGCTTGCCGCTGATGATGAGCGGCGACTGGTGTGACAAGATGGACCGGGTGGGCATGGCCGGCCGTGGCGAAAGCGTCTGGCTTGGATGGTTCCTCGCCGGTGCGCTGCGCCGCTTCATTACCTATGCCGAAGCTCGTGGCGACACACAGCGTGTCAGCCACTGGACCGCCCATCTGGAGAAGCTCAAGAGCGCGATCGAAACGGCGGGCTGGGACGGCGAATATTACCGCCGTGGCTATTACGACAACGGCGCGCCGCTCGGCTCCAGCCAATCCGAAGAGGACAAGATCGATTCGATCGCCCAGTCCTGGAGCGTGCTGTCAGGCGAGGGCAATCCGGAACGCAGCGGCATGGCGATGAAGGCCGTCCTCGACAAGCTCGTCGATGAGGAGGGCAAGTTCATCCGCCTGCTGACGCCGCCTTTCGTCAAGCCGGTCAACGATCCCGGCGTGATCAGGGCCTATCCGCCCGGTGTTCGCGAAAACGGTGGCCAGTACACCCATGCCGCCACCTGGGCCGTGCTCGCTCTCGCCCGCATGGGGCGTGCCGAGGACGCCTGGCGCGCCTTCGAGATGCTGAATCCGATCAATCATTCGCTCGATAAATCGTCTGCGGACGTCTATCGCATCGAGCCTTATGTGATCGCCGGCGACGTTTATGGCGAAGGTGCTCTCAAGGGCCGTGGTGGTTGGAGTTGGTACACAGGTTCGGCCGGCTGGCTCTACCGTGTGGCGGTCGAGGGCATCCTCGGCATCCGCTCGGAGAATGGCCGACTGCACGTCAAGCCGGTCCTGCCGGCCGGATGGGACGGCTTCTCCGCCGAACTCGATCTGCCGAGCGGGAAATATCAGGTTTCCGTTTCGAAGGTGGACTCGGATCGCTGCTCCGTGACCATCAACGGCGCGGCAGTTGATGATCTGAACGAAGGATATCTGCTGGCGGCCAAGTAAAACTCGTTGCCGGGGCAGTCTGACTGGTGTCACTGCCCCGGCGATTGTCGCGACCAGGCTCGTTCAATCCGTCGGCAGGGTGAAGACGGTGCAGGGATCGGCGATGCCGCGCAATCGGTGTTCACCCAGTGGAACCAGCCGCGTTGTCGTCTCTGCCGCAAGCGCACCTGATATCAGCACACGATGACCAAGGGACTTGCAGAGCCCTTCCAGCCGGCTGACCAGATTGACTGCGGGGCCGATGGCCGTAAAATCCAGCCGGTCGGCAGCACCGATATTGCCCCAGAGCATTTCGCCGAAATGCAGCGCCACGCCGAAGGGCAACGGGACCAGGCCCTGTGCTTGCCGTGTGGCGTCGAGATGGACCATGCCTGCACGGGCGGCAGCGACAGCGCGCAGAGATGCTTCGCAGGCCTCAGCGGGCGTTCCGGTAACGGGAAAGATCGCCAGAACTCCGTCCCCGATGAACTTCAGCACCTCGCCCCCGAAAGCATGCACTGCACCCGCAATACGATCGAACCACGCGTCGAGGGTGGCGATCATGAGGGAGGGGTCGGTCGCTTCCGAGAGCGCCGTGAAATCGCGGAGGTCAGCACAGAGCAAAGCGGCGCGAATGGTTTCACCATTGTTGCGGCCGAGCGCCCCGGCCTGTACCTGTGCGGCACTGCGTTTGCCGAGATAAGCTTCAAGAAGGGTTGTCAGCGCTGTACGGGCGGTTAGTGCCGTTAAGGGTGCCGCTGCAAAACGCGCGGCTTCGTCCAGCCGCTCTGTCTCGGACGGGGTGAACGAGCAGGATCCGGCCCAGCCCAATATCGGATTGTCGGAGCCGCGACCGATCTTTCCTTCGTATATTGGTCCAAGTCCGGCAAGCCACTCGCCCGCAGCCTTGTTGAGCGAGCTGCCGGCAAAATCGAGTGCCTCGATGACGGCGCCGGTTCCTGCCCTCCACAACCAGGTCCGACGCGCAATGATCGGATGCGGAATGGAAAGAGTGAGAGCCCCGCCCGCAAGTGGCAGACCGTCTGCAAGCAACTGGCGGCCAAGCTCGGCTATGAATTGTTCGGGGCTGGACGAGGCACTGGCCTCATCGACCAGCCAGGCGAGGTGGGCGGGCAAATCCATCCCTCGATCATGCCATAGCGCCCGCCTGATGTCAGCCAGACGACTGCCACAGTCGGACGCGCTTTCTTCGTGAAGCTGGCCTCCCGTTCAAACGAAAAGCTAGGTCACTTCCTGCCGTGAAAGATATCCGGTCCCGGGTCGCGTCCCGCCGTCACTGCTTCCAGGCGGCCAAGGTAGTGAGCCCAGCCTTCGGCATGGCCGGCGCATTGCTCGACATTGGGCAAGCCGGTATGCGTCAGACGCAGGAGCGTTCCATCAGGCTGTTCGATCAGATCGATCTCGACGAGGCTCGACCCCGGCGGCACCACGTCGCTGCCATCCCAGCCGAAGCTGTAGGCCAGGCGGTGGACCGGCACCACTTCACGGAACGATCCGCGCGCGAAACGCGCACCGGTCACGTTGACGAGATAAAGCCCTCCCGGCTGGGGCTCGATATCCGCCTCAGTTCCCATCCAGCGGAGGATCTTTTCCGGATCCGTCAGCAGGGCGAACACTGCCGCAGGCGGCGCAGAAAGATGCGTTTCGCGGCGAACAACGAGGGCTTCCTGCATCGTTTTCTCCCAAAATTGGTCTGCGCCGATTGAGGCCACGACGCGGTGTCCTCAATTATTTTAGGGGGAAGATCTCTCCCAGCAAGGGCGTCGTGAGTGATCGTCTTGAGAATTATGGTTGCCGTCAGGCCTATGCAGATGACGGGTGAACTACGGATTTGCCTTTAGAAAGGCGATAAGATCGTCGACTTCGAAGCTCCACAATCCCCAGAGGCGCATCTTTGTTCCGGGGACTTTTCTGTTCGGCGCGGCCAGAAATTCTGCAAGTTCATGCTCGTTCCACACGAGCCCCTCTTCGCCGGCTTTCTTCAAGGCAGAGGAGTAGGCGTAGTCGTCTAGGCCAGCTGCCCGCCTTCCCACGACACCCTTCAGTGAGGGGCCAAATGTACTTCTGGTGTCATCGACAATGTGGCATGAAGAACAGGCCCGAAAAATTCTCACGCCACGATCTGCATCAGCCGCGAAACTATTGCTCGCAACTGAAGCTGCCGCAATTGCCAATGCGATTGTTTTCAACGTCGTTCTAGGCCTGCGCATCGATCCTGGTGAGTTTGAAGAAGAACCGCCTTTCGTCGTCGCGCACGCACATCATGCCAGCCAGCGTGCTATCGTTCACCCGTCTGAAATGGTCGACGATCGGTTGCCTGTCGTAAACCATTGCAGCGCTCGCGACGTGCTCGAATGCCCGAACTTCCAGGGCTGCTGTCGTGCCCCGCGCGCGGAACGCCTTGTGCAGAAGCGAAAACAGGCTTCGGGCAAGGGACGTCCGTCCCAACGGCGCAAGCCTGATTGCAAGCCCGAGAGGAACGAAGCGTGGATCAACGGCCACAAGCCTCCCGGGAAGCCACTGAAAGAGCAGGGCGTCCGCTCGCCTGTCGGGGTGAAAGCGCTTGCCGAACCATCGCAAATTCTCGAGAACGCCGTCCAGTGGATGCCCCGACGGAATGCCGGCGCCTCTCCAAAGCCCGGTCATCTCAAGCGGATCGACAGGCTCGAGCGACCGGAACCAATCCGTCATGTCTTTCTGCAGGTCCGTTTGCACGGCTTCACCTTTTTCTATGGTCACACCAGAAATGACGTAGCGCTTGTGTGCGGAGATTCCGAGGGTCGAATCCTCTCTCTGTCCGGAACTTTCGAAGTTCGTGCTGGTTGGACTGAACATAAAGAGCGTCAATCGCAAGACGGTGTCCGGAAAAATGGGTGTTCATTGTGGCTTTTTCGCCCTGGCGTTGGCGATACCAATCCGCGCTTATGCGTGAAAAACTGCCCCGGGATACCTGGCCAGACACACGATTGATCGGATGCAATGAGGCCGGTTATGACCAAACTCGACAAGCAACATCGCGAACATTTGGAAACACCTCTAGACGCCCCGGAAAACAAGGTCGGGCGCGGCCCGCCTATCAAGGGGTCGAGCGAGCAAGATGCCATAAGGCCGGGCATCAACGATCCCCGCCTTATGCCGATTGGCAAGCCAGGCATTCGCGTTCGCGAAGGAAAGCGATGACCTGCCTAAAGCTCGTCGCAGGTTGGGGGAACCGGGAGTGACGCCGATGTGGACTTCGCGGCAAATACCCTTGGCTAGGCGCCCGATGCATCGCCTTTTTGGTAAGCCATTCATGTTTGGGCTTGCCTTCGGGCTTCTTATCGCCGCTCCCCATACTGCCATGAGCCAAGCCGGCAGCAAGGAGCAGCAACCGGGATGTCAGGCCGATAACCCGTCGTCAGTCGAGACCGATCGGCAGACGGAGAATGAGGGATCGGAAAGCAAGATATCTCGCTGCAAAGGCGTATTGACGCCTCCGCCGACGGGCGATCGCGGGATGGTTGAACCGGCCCCTCCAACCGGGGACATGCCGGTCATTCGACCGGGCGACACACCCCAACAGGCACCTGCGCCCAAACAACAATAGGCAAGACAGCGCCACTCGGCGTTGTCGGATGCCCGATATCTACGGGAACATGTCGTAACCGCCGCGGCGGAAGGACGGTCGTGCCTTGAGGCGCTCGAAATAGGCCGCAACCGCCGGTAACCTAGGTCGTTCGATGGGCGTGTGAAACCATCTGTTGACCGAAAGGCCGATCAGGATGTCGGCCAGCGTGAATTCGTCTCCCGCTACGAAAGGTGCTGTCGTCGCGAGGGTGTTCTCCAGGATTTCCATCTTGCGATTCCAGTTCCTGGCACTGTCGGCAATGACGGAGGGGTCGGAATAGGCGAGGTCCTTGCGCACAAGGCCCTGGAATGCGCCGCGCCAGGCACTGTTGAGGTCCGTCGCTTGCCAATCCATCCATCGTTCGACGAGCGCCCGTTTCCATGGCGAGGGTGGCAGGAGATCGTCGCGGCCGTACCTGGACGCAAGATAACGGCAGATCGTATTGGACTCCCATAAGATGCCGTCATCGCTATCGATGACCGGCACGAGACCATTCGGATTAAGCGCAAGGAATTCCGGTGTGCTGGTCGAGGCAAATCCCGTTCCCCAATCTTCCAGCACATAGTCGATGCCGATCTCTTCGCAGGTCCACAGCACCTTACGAACATTGATGGATGATTGCCTGCCAAGAACTCGAAGGGCGCCCATGATCCACTCCTAACCGGTGGGCCTTGGTTATCGAATGAAATCTTACTTTGCACCACCAAACATGTCGCGGCGACAACAAAACCTGCACTTGTGTATGCCCGGCAATTTACCGCAGCAATTTCAGGGAGCCGGTCAGCGACCTTACCCATTTAGCCGGTCCGGCAAGACCCAGTCCATCGATCTCCTCATCGCTCAAGTCCCTGTTCGGGAACTGACGCTGGTAGTCAGTATAGTCGTGCAGTGAGCGGGCAAAACCAGGAAACGGTACGATGGCGTGTTCCTCCGGCTGGTTCAGCGCCTTCAACAGGATCTGTCGGATCGTCTCGCCATCGGCCTGCAGGATCGGCACCGGTCGATTGGAGACGATATCGGTGGCCCTGCCAGCACGGTCGCTGAGCCTCTCGGCGCCAAGGAGCGGCATTTTGGCGCCTACGCCAATGCCGATGGCGCTGACTGTATTTGCAATGAGAGCGGACGGGAGTTTGGGGTCGACGACAATGGCAATGCGGATATCGGAGAGCATCTGAAAGACCTGAGATTACGATGGCGACAGCCTAAGTGATCGCAGCAGAACAATCCTGTCTGATATTGCTGTCCTTGGCCGAAACTTGGTAGGATCAACCTGCTTTGTGCAATTTGTAGGTAGATGCTTCCCATGACGACATTTGAGCCGGTTGAACTGAAAATCCTTTCGAGCCTGCAGGCCGAGGGACGACTGACAAATCAGGAATTGTCCGAGCGTGTCGGCATGTCCACATCCCCTTGCTGGCGAAAGGTGCGGCAGCTTGAAGAGACAGGTGTGATCCGGGGTTACAAGGCGGATCTCAACCGGCGCAAACTCGGGCTCGGCGTCCTTGCCTTCATTCGAGTGAAGATAGATGGTCACAACGAGGCAGAGGCGGACGCCTTTGCCGCCGAGGTTGCACGGCTACAGGAGGTCGTCGCCTGCTACAGCATTGCCGGAGATTCGGATTTTCTATTGCAGGTGGTCTCGGCTGATCTCGATTCCTATGCCGATTTCGCCATGTCGGTCGTGCGCCGCCTACCGCGCATCAAGGAAATGCAGACCACGTTTGTTCTCAAGGAAATCAAACCGTTCGAAGGTTTTCCGGTAGGGTTTTAAGAAGCTGATCCGATCTGATGATCAGTGGAATAGCCGTCCAGCGGGTGCTGGACGGCTAGAGGGTACTGAAAAGCGGGCCGTCATGGCTTCAATATAGCTGGATCAAATAATCACATTTCAACAGATCCAGAATGATCGGTGACGCTTGCGCGAGACTTTTCGCAACGCACAATAAGTATGACAATTTTATTTGCTAGGCCGTGCCACAGTTGATGAGCCGTTCGCCGCGCTGTGTATCAGCACAAAAAATTCAGTTTCCAGGAAGCCGAAATTTTTAGTTTCCACCCGATTGACCGGATCGGAAACCTTGCGTTAGCTTGATTAAATCAATTTGATTGAATCAAAAAATAACAACTAAGGGAACGAAAAAATGGGACTGGATAAGAGCGTATTCCGCAGTGTTTCCGCGCGCGCCGCGTGGGCCGCGGCCACCGCCCTGACGGTGGTGATGACCTTTGGTATATCGGCTGCTTCGGCTGCCGAAACCGTGCTGACGATGCATATCGAAGAGCAGTCGAGCTGGGTGCAAAACTTCAATCCGTTCGATCTTGCCGGTCGTCGGCAGAGCACCATGGATTTCATCTATGAGCCGCTGGTCATCTTCAACGCGCAGGATGGCGGCAAGCCGGTCTGGCGCTTGGCGACAAGCTACAAGTTTTCCGACGATATGAAGTCGATCACCTACGAGTTGCGGCCCGGCGCGAAATGGTCTGATGGACAGCCGCTGACCTCGGCCGACGTCAAGTACACAATCGATCTGATGCTGAAGAATGCCGCGCTCGACACGGTTGGTGTCGGCGAGACCGTTGCATCCGTTGAGGCGCCGTCGCCGACGGAGGTGACGATCAAGCTCAAGGCCGTCAATTCCGACTTCCCGGAATCGCTTGCCGATCTTGCCGTCGTTCCCCAACATGTCTGGAAGGATGTTTCAGATCCGGTTGCTTTCAAGAATGAGAAGCCGATCGGTTCCGGTCCGATGACGGAAGTGCGCCGGTTCACGCCGCAGGTTTATGAACAGTGCCGTAACCCGAACTACTGGGATGCCGCTTCGTTGCATGTCGATTGCCTGCGACTGCCGCAGATTTCCGGCAACGACCAGATGCTCGCGATCCTGCCGGAAGGCAATATGGATTGGATCGGCTCCTTCATCCCCGAGATCGACAAGACCTTCGTGGCGCTCGACGCCGATCACAACGGCTACTGGCAGCCACCGGCTGAAACCGTCGCCTTCCAGATGAACTTCAAGAGCAAGGACGAGGGCAATCTGGAAGCCTACAAGGATCTGAACTTCCGTCACGCCTTCAGTCTCGCCATGGACCGCAAGTCGATGGTTGACATTGCCGGCTTCGGCTATCCCGTCGTCAACGAACATGCCTCCGGCCTGCCGCCCCGCTTTGAAGGCTGGCGCAACAAGGCTGCCGAAGGCGACAAGGATGCCTTCATGGGTTTTGATACCGAGAAGGCCAGCAAGATCCTCGACGACGCAGGCTACAAGAAGGGTTCGGACGGCTTTCGTACGACGCCGAGCGGCAAGCCGATCAATTTCCCGATCATCGTTCCCAATGGCTGGACAGACTGGATCGATGCCGTGCAGATCGCCGTCGAAGGCCTGCGCGCAGCCGGCATCAATGCTTCGGTCACGACACCGGAATACGAACAGTGGCGCAAGCAGATTCTCGACGGTAGTTTCGAGGTCGTCATGAACTCGCGTGCCGATGGGGCGACTCCATTCCGCGGCTATTACCAAAGCCTGTCGACGGCTTATGCCGGCCGCGTCACAGGTGCTCCCTCGCGCTATTCCAACCCGAAACTCGACGCGCTCTTCGATCAATATCTGAAGGCGACGTCCGACGATGATCACAAGAAGATCTTCAACGATATTCAGCTGCTGGTGGCCGAAGATTTCCCCGTCGTGCCTGTCTTCAATGGCCCGACCTGGTATCAGTTCTCCAGCAAGCGCTTTACCGGCTGGGTAACCGACAAGGACCCGGTCATGAACCCGGAAGATCACGATAACAACCGGATGCGCCTCATGCATCTGCTCCGCCTGAAGCCGGTCCAATAAGACCGGCGAGGCAAGGGACATGCGTGTTTCCGGACGGCGCCTTGGCGTCTATGCAGTCGCCCTGGCGTTCGCCATCGTGATGAACTTCATACTTCCCCGGCTTATGCCGGGGACGCCCGTCGATGCCATGGTCGCGCAGCTCGGCCCGCGGGCGACACCTGCAGCCGTCGAGGCGATCAAGGCACGCTTCGGCGCAGTCGATCAGCCGGTGCTCCTGCAATTCGTCGACTATATGAAGGGACTTGCAACCTTCGATCTCGGCGTCTCGGTCAAATATTACCCTCAGACGGTTGTCCAGGTCCTCAGCCGCTCGACAATCTGGACGATTTTCCTTGTCGTCACCGCCATCATTTTTTCGCTCAGCGTCGGTGTGGTTCTGGGTGCAATTTCCGCCTGGCGGCGCGGCGGACGTTTCGACACGATCATCTCCCCGCTCGCGGTCGTGATGATTTCGGTGCCGCCTGTCATCGTGGGTTTGACGACGCTCTTCATGTTCGGTGTGTCGCTGCGGTGGCTGCCCGTTGGCTACGCCTATGATCCGAACCTCGATCCGGGGTTAAACTTCACTTTCGCCGGCAGCGTCTTCATCCACGCCATCATGCCGGTGCTGACGCTGTCGCCGTTCCTGATCGGGGAGTTTCAGACGACCATGCGCTCGTCGATGATCTCGGTGCTCGGGGAGGATTACGTCACAATGGGCCGTGCAAAGGGCCTCAGCCATCTGAGTGTGATGTTCGGCTATGGCGCGCGCAATGCCATGCTTCCGGTCCTGACGAACCTCGCTCTGATGCTCGGCGCCGTCTTCGGCGGTTCGATCGTCACCGAAATCGTCTTTAACTATCCGGGACTCGGCTTGACGCTCTATACCGCAAGCATCGCCCGCGACTATCCGGTCATCCAGGGCCAGCTCCTGCTGATGACGCTCGCAACGCTCGGCGCGAATTTCCTCGTCGACATCATCTACGGGTTCATCGACCCCAGGCTGCGGGATGCCGTGTAATGGGAGCCACGCTCAGATCCATTCTTCGTCAGAAGAAGGCCGTCGCCGGCCTGATCATCGTCGTCGGCCTCTGGCTGATGGCATTGCTTGCCCCTGTCATCGCCCCTGGCGAGCCGGGCGCACGTGTCGGCCGTTCGCACCAGCCGCCTTCCATCGAGCATGTGCTTGGCACGACGAAAATGGGCCGAGACGTCTATCGCCAGTTCGTCTGGGGTGCCCGCAGTTCGCTGTCGGTCGGTTTTGCAACGGGCATTGCCATCACCGTCATCGGCACCGCGATCGGCCTCGTCGCCGGTTACGCCGGAGGCAAGACGGACGCGGCGCTGGATCTTGCGACAAACGCAGTTCTAGTCGTTCCAAACATGCCGCTTCTGATCCTGCTTGCCTCCTTTGCCGGCACGGTCGGGCCGATGACGATCATGACCATCATCGCGCTGACCTCCTGGCCATGGGGCGCGCGCATGACGCGCTCTCAGACCATGGCGCTGCGCAACCGCGATTTTGTCACCGCATCGAAAATGATCGGCGAACCGGCATGGCGTATCATCTTCGTCGAGATCCTGCCGAACCTGACGCCGCTGATCGGCATCAACCTCGTCGGCAGCATCATCTACGCGATCGTCGCACAGACGACGCTCGAATATCTCGGCTTCGGCGATCCACTGAAAGTTTCCTGGGGCACGATGCTCTATAATGCCCAGAATGCATCGGCGATCATGGTCGGCGCGTGGTGGGACGTCGGCGTGCCGGCCATCGGCATCGCGCTGACCGGCCTCGGCCTTGCGCTGCTTAACTTTACCTTCGACGAGATCGCCAATCCGCAGCTTCGCTCCGGTCCGGCACTGACGCGCTGGTTCCGGCTCACCCGTGCCCGCAACCGTGAACTGGAGGCACGCCGATGACCAGCAATCTCCTGGAAATCGAAAAGCTCAATGTCGACTACCTGCTCGACAGGGGAGAGTTCCGCGCCGTCAAGGATGTCTCCTTCAATATCGGCAAGGGCGAGATCTTCGGGCTTGCCGGCGAATCCGGCTGCGGCAAGAGCACAATCGCCTATGCCATCACGCGACTGTCCAAGGCCCCGGCCTGGATCAGCGGCGGTAGCATCCGCATGGATGGGCAGGATCTTCTGAAGATGCCCGAGCGCGATCTGCAGAAGATCCGCTGGAAGCGCATCGGTATGGTCTTTCAGAGCGCGATGAACTCACTCAATCCGCTAATGCGGGTCGAAGCGCAGTTTCATGATGTGCTTCAAAGGCACACCGGCTGCTCGCGTCAGGAGTCGCGGGCGCGCGGAGAGGAGATGTTCCGGCTCGTGGGCATACCGTCGCAGCGCATCAGCGACTATCCGCATCAGTTTTCGGGCGGTATGCGACAGCGCATTGTCATCGCCATTTGCCTGGCGCTGAGGCCCGAGCTCATCATCATGGACGAGCCGACAACGGCGCTCGATGTCGTCGTGCAGCGCGAAATCCTCGAACAGGTCGTCGACCTGCAGCGAGCTTACGGGTTTTCGGTACTGTTCATCACCCATGACCTGCATCTGATGGCGCAACTCTGCCAGCGCATTGGCGTCATGCTGAAGGGCGAACTCGTTGAGGTCGGAGATGTCAGCCAGGTCAGTCAGGCGCCGTTGCATGATTATACGCGCAAGCTCTGGAACGCCATTCCCCAGCTTCCGAGCACGCCCCATCTTTCAGGAGCACTGGCATGAAGCCCGAGACACATCCGTCCGCGGCCGCACCCGTCATACGGATCGAAGAGATCAGGCGACAATTCGGGCCGGTGCATGCACTGAAAGGCGTTTCCTTCTCGCTCCATCCCGGCCGCGCACTGGCGCTTGTCGGCGAGTCCGGCTGTGGCAAGACGACCTGTGCCCGTATCATCGCGCGTCTCGACCGGCCGACCGGCGGCAAGCTATTCTTTCGCGAGCAGGATCTGACCGCGCAGGGGACGGCGAGGGATGAACGTCTCTATCGCAAGGACGTTCAGATGGTCTTCCAGGATCCGTTCTCGTCACTCAACCCCGCCTTCACGGTCAGTCATCACCTTTCCCGGCCACTGCAACTTCATAGCCAGGACACGTCGCGGATAGCTCTTGAGGATGGCATTGCGGAATTGCTGACGAGCGTCGGTCTGGACCCGGCCGTGTCGAAGCAGAAATTTCCGCATGAGCTTTCCGGCGGCCAGCGGCAACGCGTCAACATTGCCCGGGCGCTTGCGGTCGCGCCGAGCGTGCTGGTTGCAGACGAGCCGACGTCGATGCTCGATGTTTCCATCCGCAAGGACATTCTCGATCTGCTTGCCCGGGTGAAGAGGGAGAACGAACTGGCGATGCTCTATATTACCCATGACATCGCAACGGCGGCGCATGTGGCCGAAGAGATCGTCGTGATGTTTGCCGGTCAAATGGTCGAATGGGGTGATACAGAAACAGTGCTCTCCAACCCCCGCCATCCCTATACCCAGCTCCTGCTATCGGCGGTGCCCGATGGCGGACGCCCTTTCGTGACAGGCGGCAGTGCACGCTTCCTCGAGCAGGCAGAGCGCGTCCGTTCGCTCAGCCGTCCGGAATCCACGGTGATCGAACAGATCGGCCCCAATCATTTCATGCGCGCACTCGGCGCCCAAAGCTAACAGGACATACGCCAATGGATTATCTCGTGAACCTGTCCACTCTTCCGCAGGACACAAAATCACCCGACGCGATGGCAAAAGCGGGCGTCACTATCCGCCGGGCACTGCCTCCTGAACTGAAGCTGATTGTCCGCTGGATCGGCGAGCATTTCGGCGACGCGTGGGCAAGCGAGGCAACGGTTGCGATGACGCGCCAGCCGCCGACCTGCTTCATCGCTACGCGCGAAGGCAAGCTCGTCGGCTTTGCCTGCCACGAGGCGACCGCTCCCGATTTCTTCGGGCCGACCGGTGTCGATGAAAGCATGCGTGGACTCGGCATCGGCAGGGCGCTGCTCTTTGCCAGCCTCAACGACCTGAAGACCATGGGTTATGGTTACGCGATCATCGGCGATGTCGGCCCATCCGCCTTTTACGAGAAAGCCGTCGGCGCCACTCCCATCCCCGATTCCGCTCCCGGCATCTATGCCGGCATGCTCAAGAGCTGATCACGACAATCCGAACAGAAAGAAGCAAACATGTCCAAACCGCGACATCCGGCCCTGCGGCTCGAAACTCTCTGGAATCCGCCAGCCGACGGCAAGGATTTTTCCTATGTCCTGCAGCTCAAGAATCTGGCCGCCGAGCCACTCTCGGGCTTCTCGCTCTGCGTCAGTGGCCCAGGACGGGTCGATCCCGCTGGACGCGTGGAGGGTGCAACAGTTTTGAAAAGGTTGTCGAACTTCACCGAATTCCAGCCGCCGGAAGGTTTCGTTCTCGGCAAGGGCGAGACCTGGACGATATCAGTCCACGCGCTGAGCTGGCAGTTTCGCCATTGGACGGATGGTGCGACCAGCGCCTATCTCGCTCTTGCCGACGGTAGCACCGTTTCGCTCGGGATCGAACCTACGCGGTCATCTGCCAGCAATGCGCCCCTGAAGCGTGGCGCGGAGATTTTCCCCGTGCCGGCCATGGCGCCGGTGCAGGTTTCGATCATTCCCTGGCCGAACCATGTGGCTGTCGCTTCACGGCGACCCTTGCCGGCAGGCTTTGCACTGCAGGCTGAAGATGCGGATGCGATAGGTGCAGCTGATAGCTTCAAGACCCTAGTCTCCCATCTCTTTGCCGTCGAAGGTATCGTCCGCTCGCCTGCGGAAGGGGCTGCAACTGTCAGCTTGAAGAAGTCTGCCGGTCTCAGTCCCGAGGCATACCGGCTGACATTCGAAGAGGAGGCGATCACCGTCGAGGCAAATGGCCAGACCGGCTTTCTCTACGGCCTCGTGACCCTCGGCCAGATCTGGCGGGGTGCGCGCCTGCATCCGCAGACTTTCCAGTTCCCGGCTTCAGGCGAAATTGTCGATGAACCATCGATGGCCTGGCGCGGTCTGCATCTGGATGTTGCTCGTCAGTTCTACGGCGAGGCGGAAATCAAGAAACTGATGGCGGTACTCGCCTGGAACAAACTCAACCGCTTCCACTGGCACCTCTCCGATGACGAGGCGTGGCGCGTGGAGATCGACGCATACCCGGCATTGACCGAGATCGGTGCGTGGCGTGGCCACGGTCTTGCCCTGCCGCCACTGCTCGGCTCCAGCCCGGCCCGTACAGGCGGCTACTACACCAAGGACGCCATCCGCGAGATCGTCGCTTACGCCCAGGGGCTCGGTATCGAAATCGTACCGGAGATCGATATACCCGGCCACTGCTACGCAATGCTGCAGGCCATACCGGAGCTGCGAGATCCGCAGGAGGCCGGTAGCTACTATTCCGTTCAGGGCTTCCCCGATAATTGCATCAACCCCGCTCGTGAAAAGACCTATGAGGTAATCGAAACGATCTTCTCGGAACTCATCGAGCTTTTCCCCTTCAAGACCATCCACATCGGTGCCGACGAAGTGCCGCTCGGCGCTTGGTCAGGCTCACCGGAGGCGCTCACAAATCTGCGTTCTCTCGCCGGTGACGAGGTTGCCGATGCGCATGCGAAGCGCCTGAATGTCATTACCAATACTCATGGTGCCGACGATATCCATGGTTCTGGTGCTGCCTACCTTCAGGCCGAGTTTCTTGAGCGGGTTCAGCGCTTCCTTGCTTCCAAGGGCTGTATCACCGGCGGTTGGGAAGAAGCGGCGCATGGCGATGTCATCGATAAATCGAAGAGCTATCTTTGCAGCTGGCGCAATGTCGAAGTTGCCGCCGAACTTGCCAATCGAGGTTACGAGATCGTCGTCTGCCCCGGGCAGGTCTATTATCTGGACATGGCGCTGCGGCCGGATTGGGACGAGCCGGGTGCGAGCTGGGCCGGCACCTCGGATGCCGAAAAGATCTATACGTTCGATCCGGTGGGCGGCTGGACTGAAACTCAGAAGCAGAAGCTTCGCGGTATCCAGGCCTGCATCTGGTCCGAGCCGATGACGGATCGTGCCGTCTTTGACCGGCTCGTCTTCCCGCGCCTTTCGGCACTTGCCGAAACGGGCTGGACGAAGCCGTCTGCGAAATCCTGGGAACGTTTCAAGGCACTCGCAGGGCTGATGCCACTGCTCTACGGGCTGCAGCAGTCTTGATCGATTGATGAAACGGAGACGGCTGATCTTCACCTCCCGGTCGAGGAGGAGATCAGCCGACCGGCTTCTGCAACACGTCGAAGCGCGGATTGGTCTCCGAGAAGATCGGCAGGGCGGCCGCTCCGAGGATCGCGGTATCCTTGCCGGTCATGCCGATCATGACACGCGGAATGGTTCTCTCTTCAGCGGGGTCGATCGGTACGTGCAACGGCTCCAGCCGCGCGGCTAGCCGGCGCATCATGATGGTCGAGATGCTGCCGCCGAGCACAATTGTCTGCGGATCGAAGGCAAGCTCGAGGAAATCGATAGTCTGTCGCAACGGCTGCACGGCCTGATCCAACCATGTATCGAGGCCATCGCCGCTTCTGGCGATTAGCGCGTCGAGATCGTCGGGCGAAAGCTCATCCGCGTTGGTTATGCCCATAACCTCATAAGCGACGGTCGGCGAAACGTAACGGTCGAGACACCCACGCTTGCCGCAACTGCAGAGCCGGCCGTGCGGCTCGACGATGATGTGGCCGATCTCGCCGGCATTGTGACGGCTGCCCTTGTAGAGGTGTCCATCGAGAAACATCCCGGCGCCGATGCCGCCGCCACCCGCTAGGAAGAGATAGACGAAGCTGCTGAAGCCGCGGGCGACACCATGCAGGCGTTCGCCGATAGCCGCCGCCGTCGCGTCATTCTCGACGAGCACCGGGACCTTGACGCGCCGTTCCAGTTCGTAGCCAACCGGGAAGTCCTGCCAGCCGGGCAGGTTCAGTGGGCTCAGCGAGGTGACGCCGCCATCCGCGTAACGGCCAGGCAGGGCCATGCCGACACCCAGCAACCTATTGCGGTCGAAGGAGAAGGCCTGCTGCAGATCCTCGACAATAGACCCGAGGACTGGCATGGCCTGTTCGGGATCGGGATGTTCGACATGGCGCTCGATGCGTGCACACACGGCGCCGGAGAGATCAGTCAGCACACCGCTGGCGCGCTGGCGGCCAAGTTCGAGACCGATGGAATAGGCGCCGTGTGGGTTGATCGAGTAGGGGATGATCGGTTGGCCGCGCGCAAGCTTCTGCGCTTTGGCGGGCACGAGCAGGTGGGAACGCTGCAATTCCTCGACGATGTTCGAGACCGTCTGCGCCGTCAGCGCTGTCATGCGGGCGATTGCGGCGCGCGACAACGGGCCATTGGTGCGGATAGCCTCGATCACGACACGCCTGTTGTGTGACTTGGCCTGCTCGAGATTGGTGCCTGAAATAGCCTTCATGGTGTCTTTTATAGGAGTTGAATATCACCTTTGCCACAAGACGATCATGTGGGAAAGGGCAGAAGTGTGCAGTCTTTTCAATGTGATCGCCACGACAGTTGATGCCGATTGTTTCGTCGGCTCTTAAAGTATCACTTTAACGACGGTGTCGCAGGCATCGATGCTGTTGACGGTGCCGGACAGGGCATCGAATTCCCCTGAATGATAAGAGATTTGTCGTGAAAATCGTTTGCCAGGATCGACGGCGCCAGGATGAAGTTCTATGGCAGGCGGAATGCCTAACCAATTGAGGCGAATCATGAATTTGCGCGTCAGCCGCACCGCAGGAAACACCGTACTCTTCGGCGTGCTTCTGATGCTTCTCGGAGATCTCCTATTTTCCTTGAATGACGCCATGGGCAAATGGCTGGTGGCGAGCTTTGCAGTCGGTCAGGTCCTGGTGATCCGTTCGTTCGGTTCCTTTCTCATCCTTGCTCCCATGATTGCCAGACAAGGACCTCGCACGTTGTTTCAGGTCGAGCGCGTGCCTCTGCAGGTCCTGCGAGTCATCCTGACGACAGGGGATGTTGCGTTATTCTATGCCGCGGTCGCCTACCTTCCGCTCGCCGACGTCATGACTTTCTACATGGCCGGGCCTATCTACGTGGCCGCTCTGTCGCATTTTTTCCTTGGCGAAACGATCGGCTGGCGCCGTTGGTTAGCCGTCATCATTGGCTTTGTCGGGGTCTTGGTAGCCCTGAGACCTTCAACGGCAATGTTATCCTGGCCCTCGATCTTCGGTCTGATCGGCAGCCTGTCCTTCGCGCTGACACTGATCCTCGGCCGTCGGTTGCGACAAACGAGCGATGCGACGCTGGTGACATGGCAGACAGTCGGCGCCCTGGTCACCGGTCTAATCCTGAGCATTGGCGACTGGCGTTCAATGTCCTCCCTCGACTTCATCGCGATGCTGGCGCTGGGTGTCGTCGCGGGCAGCGCGCATTTGATGATCACGCGCGCCCTGAAGCTCGCTCCGGCCTCCCTCCTTGCCCCGCTTCAATACAGCCTGCTGCTCTGGGCAATCGTGCTGGGCTATGTTTTCTTCGGCGAATTGCCGGACAGCCAGATTCTGATCGGCTCCGTTATCATTGTTCTGGCAGGCCTCTTCATCTTCCATCGCAAGAACATCGTGGATGTCACGCCCAAAGCCGACGTTCCGCCCGATGGGCATTAGAAGTCACGCGGTTCTGTGGTGATTTCACCGATGGGCATGGTGCTCATCACCCACATGGATTGCACCGAGCTTGGCATCCGCCGCAGTCAGTCGCATCATGTGGTGGCGTGATCGCGGGGTCTCCTCCGGGCTTTCAACTGAAAGCAGGATTTGCTCGTCGAATTTCGACTTTTTCAATTGCCGCTCACCGTTCGCGATATCTGGCTTCGGAAGATGGCGTTGCTTCATGACAAGCAGGTAAGCCTGCCATGCGAAGCTGAGCATGAAACGCGGGTTCTGAAAAATCGCCCAGGCGGTCACGATGGACAGACGCAGGTGCCTTGCCCTTCTGTACTGCCGGAACGCATATTTCTGAGTAAGCGCGATAGCACTTCTGGCCGCGTATCTCGGAAGCTGCGGATTTGCGATGATCGAGCGCTTGATTACTTCCAAAACACCTCGACCCATCCGCGCGTGGTTGGACGACATATTGCCGGGATATTTCCTGTATCCCACCAGGCGTTCGGGAACGACTTCCATGCAATAACGCGCGGCAAGCCTGAGTTCGAAATCGAGGTCTTCACAGCCTCCGATATCTTCTGCAGCGTATGAGCTATCAAACCCGCCAATCTCAAGCGCAGCGTCCCGCCGGACGAGAAGCGCGCTTCCGTTACCTACATATTTGAAATTCAGATGCCGGGCATAGATATAGCCCCTTGCGATCTTGGAGCCGCCGAGCCCGATGATCTCATCATCCTGATCGATGATATAATGCAGTACATAGACCGCGGCCCATCGTGGGGATAAGCGGATGAGAGCGTCTACCTGCTTCTCGATCTTCGTCGAGTGCCAGAGATCGTCGGCATCGAGGAATGCCACATATCGACCTGATGATGCATCGATTCCAGTATTTCTTGCGGCGGCGACACCATGGTTTGGTGTGGACAGGAGGCGGATCCGTGAATCCGTCATCGCTATCTGCTCAACCAGTTTTGCCGTGTCATCCGTGGAGCCGTCATCGACAACAATGATCTCCAGCGCAGCATAGGTCTGGGCCATAGCCGACCGAAGTGTGCGCTCAATATAGCGGGAAGCGTTGAAGGCTGGAATGACCACCGAAACCAACGGTTGGGTGGAATGAAAAGCATCACCTCGGTCCATCGGTTCTTCCTTATATCCCCGCCGGGACGAGGCAGATCTGATGCTTCATCAGGCTGGCGACAGACGATCGGTGAGTGACGATGATCAGTGTCCTGGTCCGATATTCCCCAAGCAGGAGGGAAAGCACCCGCGCTTCGGTCGCCTCGTCGAGCGCATTGGTTGCTTCGTCGAGGAGCAATATTTCAGGCCGACCGGCGAGTGCGCGCGCCAGGCCAATGCGTTGCCGCTGGCCGCCAGAAAGCCTGATTGCCTCATCGCCCAGCCATTCGTCGAAGCCGGCGGGCAGTTTCTCGATGAATTCAGTGGCGCAAGCCATATCCGCCGCCCAACGGACATCCTCCTCGGAAATTTCGCGGCGGAACCGGATATTGTCCAGAACCGTGCCTTCCATCAATTCGACGTCCTGGCCCGAGACGGAGAGCAGTCGCAACCAGCTCGGTCGCTCGATGGTTGAAAGATCCCGGCCGTCGAGAGTTATGCGCCCCTCGCTCGGCTGGATGAGATCAAGCAGCATGTTGAGGATCGTTGTCTTGCCGGAGCCGCTTGGCCCCGTCAGCGCGGTCGTTTCTCCTGTTTTGATGGAGAAGCTCACATGGCTGACGGCGGGAGCGCTGCTGCCTTCATAAGAGAAGGAAACATCATGGAAAACGATCTCCTGCTGTAGATGTCTGAGCTTTTCTCCACAGGCAACTTGCCTCGCATCATCCGCCTCGGAAATTATCGCCAGAACGTTCTGCAAGGGCGCTTCCAGGGCATGCAGGCCAAGGATCTGGGAATCGAATTCCTTGATATATGGTTGAAGCCTGTAGAGGAGGATGGTCGCCGACAAGGCTGCACGGAAATCCACCGGCAGAAATTGCGAAGACAGAATGATCGTCAGGACTACGCCGAATGTCAGCGCCTCGCTCAAAAGCGAGGTTATCGCACCCATCTTGTCGGAATGGGACCAGGTTTTTCCGACATCTGTTGAAAGGGCATCGAAACTGCTTTCGTGGCGCTTTTCCAGGCCGAAGCTTTTCACTGCCTTTACGGTCTGCAGTGTGGTCCAGGTTAATTGGGTCAGGTCCTCCATCGCCGAAATGGCGGCCGCGCCTGTGCGCCGATAGGTCTCGGCAAACAGGCCGAGGGTCAGGTTATGGACCACACCGAAAATAAGGCCGAGCACGGCGATCGGCCATGCCATCACGAGCATCCCGGCACCGAAGATGATGATGGTCCCGAGATTGATTCCCAGGCGTACCAGGCTCGCGTGAGCCGAAGCGACCGCATAGGACTCCGTTGCGATGACATTCATCAGATCGCTGCGTTCGTAGCGCTGAAAGCGTTGAAATGGGATCGTCAGGATTTTTGAATAGAGACGATGGCGGATGCTGCCGCTGATTTGATGGCTGACGGCGCTCGCGATGATCGAATTGGCGAAGCCAAGAACGATCCTGAGGATGATCGCGCAGACGAGGATGGCGACCAGCATCGATTTCGATATCGCAGCTTCAAACCCACCGAAGAATGCCGGAAGCCCAGGGATCGCAGCGCCGGTTGAGGGGCTTTGCTGGCCGAGAACAAAAACGAGGCTCACCAGAAAGGTGATCCCGACCATTTCCATCAGGCCGCTCAGGATGCCGATCACGACCATCACCGACGTCTTCAGCCGAAGCGACGGCACGAGTTTCAGAAGCTCACGGAATCGAGCTGCGATGACCAAATTGAAGGGTCCGGCCGACTTGGCGGAAACGGATTCTTGCTGCGTTGTCATAAGCCATTCCCGCGTGGTTTGGCTAAGACGCCGCTCCGACCAACCGCTGCCGTTTCAACACGGGACTGGAATGAGGTACCATTCTCGGGGAGGGCGATAACGGCCGTTGTATCTGCGGCCTGCGGGACAGGGCGCTTCCCGGTCAGGCGTCTTGCCAATCGTCGCGCCCGGCGTTTGGCTGAGTGCCAGACAAGGCTGGCCCCATGCCTAGCAAGCCTCACGGGGAACCGCCTAGCAATCATCGGCGCGAGCTTTCTGAGCTGATCATGGTCTTTGCTGGAAAGCGCCTTATGGAAATACCATCGCGCCGTATCGAATTCCGCGGTGGCGGCGGCGGCGGCAAGATGCGGATGGCGTTTTTTTACCTCTGCCATCACCAGGGCATGTGATCTCAGCATGCGACAGGCGTTGCTCGACATGTTCCCCTGGGTGAAACGGTATCCCGTCAGAAAATCAGGGACTGGGGCGAAAGGCAGCCTTTCGGCCAGCGCCAAATAAAGCTTCTGGTCTTCGCATCCTTCGGCATCCTGATCGCGCAGCGACGGATCGTAGCCACCACACGCCAGGACATCCGCACGCGGCATCAGCGGCGTGCTGCCGTTACCGATAAAATTTTCGCGTATCATGATTTCGAAGACGTCGCCCTTGTACAAGACCGGGCTCGAATGGGCGAAAATCATGCCATTCGCGTCGATGGCCGCATACCAGTTGTAGGCGACGCCGCGCCCATCGGGAAGGCTTGCGAGCGCCCGGAGCTGCAATTCGATTTTGCGCGGATGCCAGAGATCGTCGGCGTCGATGGGGGCAATGTAGCTGCCGATCGCTTCGCCGATTGCTGCGTTGCGGGCGCGAGCAACACCGCCGTTTTCCTGCCTCAGGACCCTGACGCGTGAATCCTGGAGCCGATAATCGATTGCCAGTTCGTAGGTCCCATCCTGCGAGCCATCATCGACCACGAGGATTTCCAGGCGTTCGTGGGTCTGGCTCGAGACGCTTCGAAGTGTATCTACGAGCGTCCTTGCCGCGTTGTAGGCCGGAATAACAACAGTGACCAAGGGGAGGGGATCGACATTCATGGCGCGCTATCCGATGAAAGCGTCGGGTTGGCCCATCATTTCGGCAAAGGCCTTGAGAGGAAGGTCGCCGCGAACTTCGAGGCGTGGCAGAGACAAGGGGTGGTCAACAAAGCTCGTCCTCGCGGGCTTGGTTGAAAAGCCGATCTCGTAGCCCGCGCGAACAAGGATGCCGGGAACACGGAAATCGGTGGAGCCGAAGGGTAGGGCGATGGACCTCACGGGCTCGCAGAGCCGGCGTTCCAGTGCATCGCGCGAAAGAGCGGCCTCGTCGAGCAATGTCGCGTTATCAAGCGAACTTGCCGGCCTGTGAGACGCGAGATGAGACCCGAAGCGGATGCCTTGTCGGTGCAGGCTCTGGATATCGCCCCAGGACATCAGCGGTGCCGTATCCCCGTAGCGGGCATCCCAATCCGACCTGCCGCCCACCTTATCCGTCACCACGAAGACGTCTGCACTGAACCCGTTTTCCGCCAGAATCGGAAAGGCATCGGTGAGAAAGTCGAGATAGGCGTCGTCAAAGGTCAGAACGACGGGCCGGCCCTGGATAGGGTTGCCCTTACGCAACAGATTGGTCAGGCTCTCGGCCGTCAGCGCATAATAGCCCTGCCGCCGGAGGAATTGCATCTGTTGACGGAAGGTTTCCGGGGGCACGCGGAAGCGACGGAGCGAGTCCGGACCGTCAAGTGCGACCCTGTGATACATGAGCACCGGGATCGAGGTCACGACTTCATTTGCCCATGCAGCCTCGCGGTCGACGCCTGCCGGTCCCCGGATAATGTACTTGGCGACGTTCGCATCGAGAGGCACACCATGGGCCGCGATATGCACGACTGGCGTTGCCGTAGCGCGCTTTGCGAACCGATGGATTGCGTAAAGCTCGGTCTCGATCGTTTCCTCAAGCACAAGATCAGGCAGGTTTGACAGGACCTTCTTGATCGTCCCCATGCCAAACGGATTGTCCCAGTCGAAACCGGTTCTGTCGGGCTCGTCGCGCCGGAGATGGGCGTGTGCCGTGACAAGGCAGCCCCCCGGTTTCAAGGCGGCGGCGATCTTCCGGCATACTTGTTCGAGGCTTGCTTCATCGTCGATGAAGTAGAGGACCTCCGAGCAAACGATGAGATCCTGTTCGGGCGGAAGTTCGCCTTCGACGAAATCCAGGACGCGAAGCTCCACATTTGGAAGATCGCGGCATCTCTCGGTTGCTCTTTCAACCGCGCGGCAGGAAATGTCGGCCGCCGTCACGAAACCCACCTTCTGTGCGAGTTTTATCGTGAATAGTCCTTCAGCGCAGGCGAGCTCCAGAGCCTTGCCGACACCATCAGGAATGAGGCTCAGCGTTTGCTCGTATTTGACCTGTTCGTATACTGAGACATAGTTCCAGGGGTCCGGGCGCTCGAAAAAACGTTCCCAATATTCCTTCTTCGTCGCTGCTTCGGATAGATACGCTTGTTTGTCTTCCACGTCAGGAGACACGTCGCTGGACACAGTTACCACGAGTGGATGCTTGGAATGCGAGCTCGCCTCGGGCAAGCCTGCATCATCCTCTCGCGCGTTCGCTGCCGGCCCGACGAGTGCGGTTACCTGGATCGTTTTGAAGAGATGATTGAGTTGCCTTCGCCGTCCGCGACGCTGCCTCATAATTTTGCTGAAAACCCTCGCATTGCGGATGGCTCCAGTTGCCCAGGTGCGCGCATAGGAAAATGTCAAAGGCGTCGGCAAACGATCTGCGGTCTTTAGTTCATTGATGATCAGATCGGCCTGGGCGCGGATGGATAAGTCTCCCCACAGGGCGGCGACATGCGATCCGACATGGTGCCGACCGGCATAGAGATGCAGCAGCAGCGTATCGGCCTCGTCCGCCTTTCTGATCAAGGCTAGCTTGCCGATGTCGGTTGCCACCACCTGCAAATGGCCGAGCGCGAAGGAGCGAGACCGGTCAGCCGCAGAGATCGGCCAGACAATGAGCTCTTCTATCCGGCGTCCGGTTCCGGGAAGAGAGTGCCGCTCAAGCAATTGTACCAGCTCGAGGAACGCTGGCTTCCAGCGCTCAAGCAACGCGACAAGATCGGAATCACGTTCAACTGCCAGGCCGACCTTCAACCCGTGCAATATAACCTCGGCCAGGAAGCTCTCGTAGCCGGAAGCGTTGGGGAATTCGGGCAGAAGTTTCGCCAGCTCGGCAAGATCGGTTCCCGTGCACAGGTTGACGGAAGCGGCCCAGGCGAGCATCCGCAATTGACCGAGAGCAGGCGCGGTCCATTGGGCGTCCTCATCGGACTGCGAAAGTCCCTCTTTCAAACGCAGCTCTTCCGCCCTGGTGGTAACACGGATTGCATCCCTCACCGTTTTGAACGGATTTCTGGAGAGAGAACCAGTCTTCATGCGATAGAATGCAAAGCATCCCTCGACCTGTCGGAACACAGCTCCCGCAAATGCCATGCGGAGCCAGAGATCCCATTCCTCGCAAGTCTGCAGTTCGACATCCAAACCGCCCATGCGGACGAAAAGGTCCTTGGGAAAGACTACGGCATGAATCGCCAGAGCGCAGAACGACGAGAATTCCCGCTTTGCCCTGTCTCCTGTGAGATCGGGGGGCGTTTCGACGCCTAGCTTCCGGCCGTCTGGCGTGACGCGGCGATAGCTGCAATAGGCAATGACCGGTTTCAGACCATCGGCGACCGGTAGCATGTTCTGAATGAATGCAGGATCCAGCCAGTCGTCGGCGTCGAGCATGCACAGCAGAGGAGCGGTCGCAAAACGGGCGGCTGCGTTGCGCGCTGCGGATGCGCCGGCATTCGCCTGACGATGGACCAGGATTCGGCTGTCCGATTTTGCCAGGCCTTCGAGCACATTCCAGGTATCGTCTTTCGAACCGTCGTCGACGACCACTGCCTGCCAGTTTGATACCGACTGTCTCTGCAAGCTGCCCAAGCAGTCGGCCAGAGTTTCCGCCGCGTTATATGCCGGGATCAGGAACGATATGACAGGCTTTGATACTGTTACCATGCCTGCATCTTCCAGCGGCGCAGGACATACCAGGCGCCGTTGACGCATCCCAGCATTTCCTCCTTGAGAAAGAAGTCGTCCGAGGTCGCTCCCTTGGGCAGCCGTTTCCTCAACTTTCGAAAATAGTATCGTGGCAGGGCGACGAGGATGCGCCGCAGATTTCCCCGGTTTCCGGTGTTCTGGTACTGGACTAGCAAGGCAGCCACATGGCCACTCATATATTGGCGGATCTGCTTGGCGAGCCCTTTCATCTCCTTGCGATGGAAATGCCAGGAAACCGCTGTCGGCTCGTAGCGGCAGGTGCGACCGTGATGCAGAAGTCGATTCCAGAATTCCGAATCACCCGAGCACCCCGCCGCGCCCATATCCAGCCGCACGTCGAACAATCCGATATCGTTGAACACCTGACGGCGGAACGCCTGGCTTGCGCCAGCGCCGATCAGCCAGGCAGGCGCCCCGTATGGTGCGCTTTGGCGATAGAAGTCGGGACCGAAATCCAGGCGCTTATAGCCTCTGCCAAATCCCCAATGGGTTTCGAAGATTAGTTGCGCGGGCGTGGAAAGCTCTCCGGGAAGGACAAGGCCGGTAACGCATCCGATCTCGGGCCGGTCAAAGGCCTTCATCAGGTTTTCCAGCCAGCGTTCATGCAGGACAACGTCGTCATCCGTGAAGGCCACGAACTCGGTACTTGCCGCGCGGACGGCGGCATTGCGGGCGAAGTCTAGGCCTATTCTGTCTTCCCGCACATAAGTCGCGCCGGCCGCCTCCACGACGCGGCGCGTGCCGTCGCCGGCTGAAGCGTTGTCGACGACGATGACCTCAACCGGCGGCAGAGACTGGTTCGGGATCGATGCGAGGCATCTGGCCAGTTCATCCGGCCGGTCCTTGGTGCAGATCAGGAGGCTGACGTCGCGGTTCCTGATTGGCGTCTGCATTACAGTTCGGGCGTGTTCAGTGGTCTCTGGCAGTACGGTGTGTGCTGCCAGTTCGGTCAGTTCTTCTGGCCCTTTGATAAAGGCCTGACCGACGGGAAGGCCGTCGGAGGTGAAGACGACCAAGCCGGCAGCGACCGCCCGCGCATCCGCACGGACGTCATCCAAAAGATCCAGGTACTGGATGGGCACAGGAAAAACATTGTCTTTCATGTCACGCGGGACGGCGTCACTCATTACCATACTCTGCGCCAGATGCCGGGGAACTGTTCAGCGTCCTGCGTTGGCCAGCCGGCGCGTGTCCGCCTTGGGAGCCTCCGCGGCAGTAATTTTCATCTCCTGCCTGAACCAGTCCAAAGTTCTTGCGACGCCTTCCTCGTAGCTGATCGCGCACGACCATTCGGGCATCACGTAGTTTGCATTCGTCAAATCCGGCCGTCTGTTTGTCGGATCATGCGGCGGCGAAGGTTCGAAGACGATCGGAATCCCGCCTATCAGGCGCGAGACATATTGAGCTACTTCGAGGACGGAGATTTCCCGATCGTTGCCGACATTGAGCGGGCCTCTGTAATCCGTCTCGTTCATCCAGAAGTAGCGCGCAAAACCATCGATGATGTCATCGACATAACCCCAGCTGCGGGACTGCAAGCCATCTCCGAACACCGTAATCGGGCGGCCTGTGAGAGCTTGGGCTACAAAGTTGGAGACGGCCCGGCCGTCGTCCGCCCGCGTCCTTGGTCCATAGACGTTGAAGGGCCGAACAATTTTGACGTCCAGCCCTTGCGTACGCTGCATTTCGAACAGCAGGGACTCCGTGCAGCGTTTGCTTTCGTCATAGGATGAGCGTGGCCCGGTGCAATCGACCTGGCCCTTGTAAGATTCCGGCTGCGGCGAGACGAGAGGATCACCATAAACTTCCGAGGAAGAGGTGAAACAGAAGCGGCCTCCCTTTTTCAGAAGGTCCAGAAGACGGTACGCTCCGATGAGATTTGCCGAAATGGTTCTCTTGGGTTCCTTCATGTACCAGGGCGGCGAGGCCGGAGAAGCAAGATGGTAAACTTCGTCAAATTTGTCCGACGTCTGAAGCTCTTCCACGTCCGATCGCACGAAATGGAAGCGCGGATCCCTAATATGGGAAATATTGGCCTCAAGACCGGTCCAAAGATTGTCAACGACGACCAGCTTTTCGATGTCGGTGCGATTTAAAAGCCTATCGCACAAATGGGATCCGAGAAAACCGGCTCCGCCTGCTACAAGCACTTTCTTCATGACTTCTCCTGCGGATCGAATGTTTCGTTTTGCTTATGTTCGAATGCTGCGATCTAAAATCGTCAATAACTCCGGTCCATTTTGGGAATTTAGCGTTAAGATCTGTGAATAATGTCGATAATGGTAGTAAATCTGCACGGAGATCCCCGGCTGGAAAGCATAGCCAAGCGTCATCGCGCAGGCCGCAACGATTCATCTGCCCCAGATCAGGGAGGTCTCCTTCGATTTGTTGCTGCGCTTCCATATGCAGTCGGAGCGCTAGCGGAGTGAACTCCATCTAATGGACCGTCTTGGAGGACCGCTTTCAACGCACCTACAATGTCCTCGACTAAAAGCAACACGGTCGCGTTTTAGCTTTTTTGTGCGGTGCAGAACACGGACTTTAGTCTGATGTGGTCTACCTCATGCGAAGTAGTTAAAGAAACCGAGGATATGCTTTCCAAATCGGACTTAATTCTAGATTGAAACTTTAAGGCCCTTTTCCTCGATCTAGAGAGCCGGCGCGGCCTTATCCATGTTCCACGTCGCTAAGAACTGGAGGCAGTTAGCCCTATCGGGCGAATAACAACTGGTGACGGGCTCTTGTTGTGCGTCACTAACCGGTGACCGTGCCACCACAGGCAGAGCAGCTCACTTCTCTTTTTCAACCTATAATTACAATCCGATAAGGCATTCGCGCAACCATTGGAAAATCGAAAACGATCGCGGTCGCGTGCATCTGTTCATTTCGAACGATGGAGCCACTTTCCTGATTGACAGGACCACTTGCGCCGCTATTCTATTATAAAAATCGACATAACATAATTGTGGAACATTAAAACGGGAGCATGAAATGAAGACACTGGTCGCATTCCTTCTCGGCACGGCGTTGGTCGCTTTGCCAACAACTTTGATGGCTCAGGAAAAGGGTGGCGTGATCAACGTCGCGACGATCGGCGAGCCGCCGACGCTTGACCCGATGTCCTCGACCGCCGACCTCGTCGGTATTGTCACGCAGCACATTTTCGAAACGCTCTACACTTTCGACAAGAAGTGGAATGTTACGCCGCTTCTGGCTGAAAGCCTGCCGGAAATCAGTGCGGACGGTAAGACCTATACGATCAAGCTGCGCACCGGCATCAAGTTTCACGATAACTCCGACATGACCTCGGAAGACGTCGTTGCCTCGCTAGGCCGCTGGATGAAAATCGCCTCGCGCGGGAAGCAGGTTGCGGGCTTCATCGACTCCATTACTGCGGTGGATCCGGCGACCGTCAAGATCGCGCTGAAACAGCCCTATGCGCCGCTGACTTCGCTGCTCGCCTTCAACAACTCCGCAGCCATCATCATTCCCGCCGAAAAGCAGGATGAGCCGATGAAGGAATTCATCGGCACCGGTCCCTATATGCTGAAGGAGCGCAAGGCAGACCAATATATCCAGCTCGTCCGTTTCGATGGTTATAAGTCGCGGGATGGCGAGAGCGACGGTTATGGCGGCGCTCGCCACCAGTATCTCGACGAAATCCGCTTCGTGCCGGTTCCTGATGCCAACACCCGCGTCGAGGCCGCCGTTTCCGGCCAGTACGATTACGTTGACTCGATCCCAGTCGAATCCTTCGACAAATTGAAGGCGTCGAGCGCTTCGCAGCCAGTCATCCTGAAGCCTTTCGGCTATCCGGTCTTCGTCTTCAACACGAAGGAAGGGCTTGCCAAGAACGTCGAGGTCCGCAAGGCGATCCGCCAGGCGCTCAGCATGGAAGACATGCTTGCCGCCGCTTTCGGCAGCACGGATTTCTACACGCTCGACGGCGATATCTATCCGAAGCCTTACGCCTGGAATACGGATGCCGGTGTCGAGGGCAATTATAATGTCGCCGATTCCGAAGGTGCCGCCGCGGCAGCAAAAACGGCCGGCTACAATGGCGAGCCGATCCGTATTCTGACCAGCCGCCAGTATGAATTCCATTACAAGATGGCGCAGGTCGCTGCCGAATATCTGAAGGCTGCCGGTTTCGCCGTCGACCTGCAGGTTGTCGACTGGGCGACGCTGACGCAGCGCCGTACCGATCCGAAGCTCTGGGATATCTACATCACTCATAGCCCCTTCCTGCCGGAGCCGGCGCTGATCGGTTCGTTGTCTCCGAGCTCGCCTGGCTGGTGGGACACGCCGGCCCGCAAGACCGCCGTCGATGCCTTTACCTCCGAAGTCGACCCGCAGAAGCGTGTGGCACTTTGGGCCAATGTTCAGAAGGCCATGTACGACGAAGTGCCCTACATGAAGATCGGCGATTTCAACGCCGTATCAGCAAAATCGACCAAGCTCGAAGGCGTCGACCCGGCTCCGTGGCCGTACTTCTGGAACGCATCGGTCAAGAAGTAACGCTCTCCATCGCGGGATATCGGTGCACTCGCGCCGGTATCCTTTTTCCATCGGCCCGCCCGGCACCGAGGCAGACCTCATGATACGTTACATTTTTCAGCGCCTGCTTGGCATGATCGTCGTGATGTTCCTCGTCGTCACGATCGTCTTCGTCATCGTGCGCGTCACGCCCGGTGATCCAGCCGCCGTCATGCTCGGCCCCGATGCGACCTCGCAGGATATCGCAGATCTCAGGGCCAACCTTGGTCTGGATCGGTCGATCGGCGTGCAATATCTCTATTATATCGGCCAGTTGCTGAAGGGCGATCTTGGGCAGTCGATCTTCCTCAATATGCCGGTGACGTCAGCGCTGCTCGATCGCGCTGAACCGACCTTCTTCTTGACGATCTTCTCGCTTGTTATCGCCGGCATCATCGCGCTTCCGATCGGCATCTATGCCGCCTATCGCCGTGGCTCCTTCATCGATCAGGCGGCAACGACGCTTGCGATGTTTGCCGCCAGCATTCCGAGCTTCTGGCTCGGTCTCATCCTCATGCAGATTTTTGCCGTGCGTTTCGGTCTGTTTCCCGTCTCCGGATATGGCGGGCCTGGCTCGACATTCCTCGATCGCATGTATCACCTGACACTACCCGCCTTTGCGCTCGGCATCGTCTCCTCGGCGCTCATCCTGCGCTTCACGCGCGCTTCGATGCTCGATGTGCTGGGCGACGATTACATCCGAACCGCCCGTGCCAAGGGCCTGATCGAACGCCGGGTCATCCTCAAGCATGCCCTGAAGAATGCGTTGATCCCGATCCTCACAGTTCTCGGTCTCACCGCTGCGGTGCTGATCTCAGGCGCGGTGGTGACCGAGACCGTCTTCGGTCTCCCGGGTGTCGGCAATCTCGTCGTGTCAGCCGTCCTGCGCCGTGACTATCCGGTCATTCAAGGTGCGCTTCTGGTGATTGCGGCCCTCTACGTCCTGATCAATTTTGCGATCGACATGCTCTATCTGCTCGTCGATCCGAGGGTGCGCTACTGATGACGGATATCGCGATCAAACCGGCCGAAAGCGAAGGCCGTAAATTCATCCGCCGCCTTCTGAAGCGCAAGACGGTTGCCTTCGGCCTGCTCATCCTCACGGTTTTCGTGTTGCTGGCGATCCTGGCGCCATGGGTGACGCCCTATTCGCCATCCAAGCTTTCGATCGTCAACCGGTTGAAGCCGCCGAGCGGCACATACTTCTTCGGGACTGACGAATTCGGCCGAGACGTCCTGTCGCGCACCATTTTTGCCGGTCGCCTGTCGCTGCTCGTGGGCGTCGCGGTCGTTGCACTTTCGGCGGCGATCGGGGTGACGCTCGGGCTGCTTGCCGGATTTTTCAAAAACCTCGACACGCCGATCGCCCGCCTGATCGATGCGATGATGGCCTTCCCGGATATCCTGCTGGCGATTGCGCTTGTCGCGGCTCTCGGCCCGTCGCTGACGACCGTCATCATCGCGCTGTCGATTGTCTATGCGCCGCGCCTTGCCCGCATCGTCCGCGCCTCGACCCTCGTCATCCGCGAATTGCCCTATGTCGAGGCGGCGCAGGCGCTCGGTATTTCGACCTTCCATATCATGACGCGCCATGTGCTGAGGAACCTGCTCTCGCCGATCATGGTGCAGTCGACTTTCCTCTTTGCGAGCGCCATGCTCGCCGAAGCTGGCCTGTCTTTCCTTGGCCTCGGGGTCAGCCCGGAAATTCCGACCTGGGGCACGATGATTGCCGCCGGCCGGCAATATATCGGGCAGGCCGACTGGATGACGCTGTTTCCCGGCGTCGCCATCATTCTCTCCGTGCTTTCGCTCCAGATGGTCGGTGACGGTCTGCGCGACATGCTCGATCCCAAACTTCGAAAGGACCTCTAAATGACCGGTGGAACAGCGGGCAAGCCGCTCCTTCTCACCAACGTAAAGCCCGTTGGCTTTGGTGCTGGTACTCCTGAAGGAGCGATAGACATTCTGGTCGATGCGGATGGCAAGATCGCCAGGCTCGGCCCGTCCCTGGCCGTGGCCGATGACGTAACACGTGTTGACGGCAATGGTGCCTTCGTCTCGCCCGGCTGGGTCGACCTGCATGTCCACATCTGGCACGGTGGTACCGATATCTCGATCCGTCCGTCCGAATGCGGCGTCGAACGGGGCGTGACGACATTGGTCGATGCCGGTTCCGCCGGTGAGGCCAACTTCCACGGTTTCCGTGAATATATCATCGAGCCGTCGAAGGAACGCATCAAGGCTTTCCTCAATCTCGGCTCCATCGGACTGGTCGCATGTAACCGTGTCGCGGAACTGCGCGACATCAGAGATATCGACCTTGATCGCATCCTCGAATGTTATGCCGAAAACAGTGAGCACATCGTCGGCATCAAGGTGCGCGCCAGCCATGTGATCACCGGCTCCTGGGGTGTCACGCCCGTCAAGCTCGGCAAGAAGATCGCGAAGATCCTCAAGGTGCCTATGATGGTGCATGTCGGCGAGCCGCCGGCGCTCTATGACGAAGTGCTGGAAATTCTTGGGCCCGGCGATGTCGTCACCCACTGCTTCAACGGCAAGGCCGGCTCCAGCATCATGGAGGACGAGGATCTCTTCAATCTTGCCGAACGCTGCGCATCCGAAGGCATCCGCCTCGACATTGGCCATGGCGGCGCTTCCTTCTCCTTCAAGGTGGCGGAGGCAGCGATTGCCCGCGGTCTCCTGCCGTATTCGATCTCGACCGACCTGCACGGTCATTCGATGAACTTCCCGGTGTGGGATCTGGCAACGACGATGTCGAAGCTGCTCTCGGTCGGCATGCCCTTTGACAAGGTGATCAATGCGGTGACCCATGCACCGGCATCGGTCATCAAGCTGTCGATGGACAACCGCCTTTCGGTTGGCACTCAGGCCGAGTTCACCGTTTTCGATCTCGTCGATTCCGATCTCGAAGCCACCGATTCCAATGGCGACGTGTCGGTCCTGAAGAAGCTCTTCGAGCCGCGGCATGCAGTCATCGGTAACGAGGCCTATACCTCCAGCCGTTATGTGCCGCGCGCCCGCAAGCTGGTGCGCCATAGCCACGGTTATTCCTACCGGTAAGACCGAAGCATAAAAGATAATCGCATGACAGGAGTTCGCGTGAACCAGTCTTCCGCCACCGCCGGCACCATCGGCACGTCGCCTTACGAGCGGCTTGCCGCGCTCGGCATAAAACTTCCGGCTTCACCGCCGCCGATCGCCAATTTCGTCACCCACGTGCAGGAGGGCAACATGCTTTACCTGTCAGGGCAGGGGCCGCGTGAGGCCGACGGCTTCATGCATGCTGGCAAGGTCGGCGCCGAGGTCGGCATCGAAGCCGCCTACACGCATGCAAGGCTCACTGGCATCAATCTGCTTTCCGTCATGCATGAGGCGCTGGGCGATCTCGGCCGCGTCAAGCGTGTCGTCAAGCTGCTCGGCATGGTCAATTCCGTGCCGCACTTTGTCGACCATCCCGCCGTTATCAACGGTTGCTCGGATCTTTTGATCGATGTCTTCGGTGAGGAGATCGGGCAGCATGCGCGCTCGGCGGTCGGGTTCGGATCGCTGCCGGGAAATATCACCGTCGAAATCGAGGCTATCGTCGCGCTCAGGGATTAACGAGGCCGAGCATGATTGCTCCGGCCCAACAGTTTGAAATTGGAGACATCCATGTCTGAGGACATCCGCACATCGATCGGCCTTCGGCCGGTCATCAACGTTTCCGGCACGATGACCAGCCTCGGCGCTTCGATCGTCGTTCCCGAGGCGATTGCCGCCATGTCGTCGATCCTGCCGCAGTTCGTCGAGATCAACGATCTTCAGCGCAAGGCAAGTGCGGTTATTGCGCGGCTGACCGGCGGCGAAGCGGGTTTCGTCACCGCCTCCTGCTCGGCCGGCATATCGCTTGCTGTCGCGGGCGCGATTACCGGCAATAATCTTCTCGCCATCGAGAAGCTGCCGGATGTCGTTCCGGAGAAGAACGAAGTTATCGTCCAGATGGGCCACGTCGTCAGCTATGGCGCGCCGGTCGATCAGGCGATCCGCCTTGCCGGCGGCAAGGTCGTGCTGGTTGGTCAGGCAACCTCTACGCACCGCTTCCACATGGAGCATGCGATTACAGAAAAGACCGCGGCAGCCGTCTATGTGGTTTCGCACCATGTCGTGGATTATGGTCTGCTGAACCTCAAGGAATTCGTCGAGATCGCCCACGCAAAGGGCATTCCCGTCATCGTCGACGCAGCCTCGGAATATGACCTGCGCATATTCCTGGAACAGGGCGCCGATGTGGCGCTCTATTCCGGTCACAAGTTCCTGGGCGGTCCGACCTCGGGCATCGTTGCCGGCAAGAAGGAACTGGTGCGCAACGCCTTCCTGCAGAATATGGGCATCGGCCGTGGCATGAAGGTCGGCAAGGAAAGCATCTTCGGCGTCATGGCAGCACTTGAGGCCTGGGAAAAGCGTGACCATGCCGGCATCCGTGAGCGTGAAACGAGCTATCTCAACCTCTGGAAGCAGACACTCGATGGCCGCCCCGGCGTAACTGCATTGATCGAGCCGGATCCGACCAGCAACCCGCTCGATCGCATGCGCGTTATCATCGATACCGATGAGGCCCATATCACCGCCTGGGACCTCGCCGATGCGCTCGGCCGTGGTTCTCCGCCGATCATCGTGCGCGACCACGAAGTCGAGCACCGCTACTTCTATCTTGATCCGTGCAATCTGCATCCGGGTCAGGAGAAGATGGTTGCCAGCCGTCTGGCCGAGGAACTCGACAAGGCGCGTGCCTCCAACGAGATCATCGCAACGCCCATCGAAAACCGCAGCAAGCGCCGCTTTGAAGGCGTTCTGAAGTGGCCGGATTGATACGAGACCAAAGGCGCGAATTCTAAGGAAGCGATCATGACAGGCATTCAGGCACAATCCATCGTAACGGCAGAGCCCGTTCTCTCCGTCCAGAATCTGACGACATCGTTTCTGGTCGATGGCGCCTGGAAGCCCGTCGTTCGCAATGCCTCCTTCGATGTCGCTCCGGGCGAAACGGTTGCCATTGTCGGCGAGAGCGGCTCCGGCAAGAGCGTGACCTCGCTGTCGATCATGCGCCTTCTGCAGGCGGATTCGAGCCGCATTGAAGGCAAGATCATGCTTGGCGGGCGTGATCTTCTCGCCCTGCCAGAGGACCAGATGCGCAAGGTCCGCGGCAATGACGTTGCGATGATCTTCCAGGAGCCGATGACGAGCCTCAATCCGCTCTTCACGATCGGCGACCAGATTTCCGAGGCCTTGCTCTGCCACCGGTCGATGTCGAAGGCCGAAGCGCGTGCGGAGACCGTTCGCCTGCTCGAAAAGGTGCGTATTCCTTCGGCAGCCTCGCGCTTCGACGAATATCCCCATCGCTTCTCCGGCGGCATGCGCCAGCGCGTGATGATCGCCATGGCGCTTGCCTCACGGCCGAAGCTTTTGATCGCCGACGAGCCGACGACGGCGCTCGACGTGACGATCCAAGGCCAGATTCTCGATCTGATCAAGATGCTGCAGGAGGAAGAGGGGACCTCGGTTCTCTTTATCACGCATGACATGGGTGTCGTGGCCGAGATCGCCGACCGAACCGTCGTCATGTATCGCGGCGAACAGGTGGAGACGGGAGCGACCGCCGATATCTTCCATCGCGGCAAACACCCCTATACCAGAGCTCTTCTGTCGGCCGTGCCGGTGCTCGGTTCCATGCAGGGTTACGAGCGGCCGCTTCGCTTTCCCGTCGTCAATACGGCAACGGGAGAATCAGACATTCCGGTCGAGACCGCCGATACGGTCGCCGCGGCTGCCCGCCCGGTGCTCGAGGTGAAGAACCTCACCAAACGCTTCGACATTCATTCCGGCATGTTCGGCAAGTTGACTGGTCGCGTCCATGCGGTCGAGAACGTCTCCTTCGATCTTCATGCCGGCGAGACACTGTCGCTTGTCGGCGAGTCCGGCTGCGGTAAATCCACGACCGGGCGTGCGATCATGCGTTTGATCGATGCTCAGAGCGGTTCCGTCATCGCCGACGGCAAGGACGTCTTGGCGCTCGATAAGGCGGGCATGCGGGAGATGCGCAAAACCGTGCAGATGATCTTCCAGGACCCCTTCGCCAGCCTCAATCCGCGCATTCGCGTCGGCGACGCCATTGCCGAGCCTTATCTGGAACACAGGATGGGGACCGCAAAACAGGCAAGGGAGCGCGTCGCAGACCTTCTCGTCAAAGTCGGCCTGACGCCCGACATGGGCTCACGCTTCCCGCATGAATTTTCTGGCGGACAGCGCCAGCGCATCTGTATTGCGCGTGCACTCGCACTAGAGCCGAAGGTCATCGTGGCGGATGAAAGTGTTTCGGCACTGGATGTCTCGATCAAAGCGCAGGTCATCAATCTGATGCTGGACCTGCAGCAGAGCCTCAACCTTGCATTCCTGTTTATTTCTCATGACATGGCCGTCGTCGAACGTGTCAGTCATCGCGTCGCCGTCATGTATCTCGGTGAAATCGTCGAAATCGGTCCACGGGCGGCCGTTTTCGGCAACCCGCAGCATGCCTACACAAAAAAGCTGATGGCGGCGGTACCCGTTCCCGACCCTGATCGCCGCCGCGAGAAGCGGGCCGTCGCCAATGACGAGATCAAGAGCCCGATCCGCCCAATCGATTACAGTATCAAACCGCTCGACTATCGCGAGGTATCGCCGGGACATCTTGTCGCCGTCTGATAACGCCTCTAGGCCGCGGCTGCCAGCTTTCATCGCTGCCACGGTCTGCAAATTGTCGGCGCCGGGAGCGCTCAGTGCTTCGTATCGTCGGCTCGAAGCTGGTCGATCGCGTCAAGCGCTTCGTCCGCCGTCCAGCCAGCGCGCAATGCCGCGGCAACGAGCCGAACCTCCGCCTCCATTTCAAGCCTCAGATACAGTCCCTCAAGGGCCTCTTTGGCCGTAACCACGTGATCGTCATGCGGCACAACTTCAGCAATCCGTGCGGTCATAGACACATTCCTTTCCTTCCTCGAAGTGGGGTTGTGCTTCTTGTTAGAGCGATAACAGGTTTTTGTGCGTCCCAGTGAGAGGATACGCAGCAGCGCCGATTTTGTTCCATCGACTAATGCGAGCGTTGAAGATTTTTGCAACGGAGCTTATCTGCTGCCGCGATGGACCGCGGACGAAATTGCGGTAGAACGACAGACCTCCATCAAATCTGGAGGCCAGAGGGACCGTGACTATGCCGCGTTTGCAAGACCTGATCGACTGGATCATTGCCGAAGGACTATCGGCGGACTCCATCGAGACCATTTTGCAGGGCGTCGTAGAACGACTGACGGATCTCGGATATCCGATCCTGCGTGCGTCTATAGCGATGCCGTCGATCGATCCTCTGCAGCGGGGATTTTCGGTCGCCTGGTATCGGTCTTCCGGCTTCTCGACGGAAGTTCAAGGGCATGATGAAGCGGGGCAGGAATTGTTCCGGCGCTCTCCCATCTTCTACCTCTTGGAAAACAATCTGCAATATGCCCGATGGCGATTGCCGCCGGGATCGGATGCTCCGCCGATTCCGTTGCTGACAGAGTTGGCTGAACTCGGAGCCACCGATTATCTGATGAAGCTCGTTTCATTCCCTGGCGATACGGCATTGGCGGGCGTCAGCTTCTCGATCGCCGTTGATGACCCCGACGGCTTTTCGGACAGGTTGATTGCAGATCTGGATAGATTGGTGCCGGCGTTGTCACTCGCGTGCTGCCGCATCGCGACCACACGGATTGCGAGCGATGTTCTTGCTGTCTATACGGGCGCACGGACCAGCGGGCGTATCCTCAACGGTCATATCAGGCGCGGCGACGGAACCGCGATCTATGCCGCAATCCTTCTTGCCGATCTCAAGAACTTCACTTCGCTCAATGAAAAGCATCAACCCGAACGCATCGTTGCCTGGCTCAATGAGCACTTCCAGGCGATCGGCGCTCCGGTCGAGCAGGAGGGCGGTGAGATACTGAAGTTCATGGGCGACAGTCTGCTTGCCATATTCCCTGCCGATATCGACAACCCGGCCGAGGCATGCGGCCGCGCTCTGTCGGCGGCGCGAGCGGCCATGGGCGCCAATGCTGATGTCAATCGCAGGCGAGCAGACGCGGGAGAGCCGGAGCTTCTCGTCGATATCGTCCTTCACGTCGGCGAAGTGTTCTACGGGAATGTCGGCGCGGTCCGTCGGCTTGACTTCACTGCCATTGGCAGAGCGGTCAACGAGGCGGCACGCATGGAGAAGCTGGCCGACGAGATCGGCTATAGCCTGCTGGCATCCGCCGATTTCGTCGTTCAGGCGCCGGGTCGCTTCGAGAAAGCGGGCACGTTTCCGCTCAAGGGCGTCGCTCGCCCAGCAGCGATTTACGCCTGGCCGGACTGATCAGCCCGGTTGGGCCGGATGACGCAAACAGAGGGACTTTTCCACGAAGGCCATCGTCAGGCCGATCGGCTCGCGTGCGCCGCCGGCCATCGCATTGCAGAGAATGGAGAGTAGGCACCATCTACTCTCCCGCCCGGTGTTTGTTTGGGACCCGGACTAACGATGTCGGCCGCCGGAGCGCGGTCCATCATGGTTGCGGCTGACGGTTTGTATCGGTCGTCCCCGTATTGCGTTCGTGCGCGCAACCAGTCCGTTCATCAGCAATCGAAGTATGAATCTCATTGCGGTGTCCACCTGGTCAGGCGGCAGATGTGCGGCGCATATAGCCGCGCCAGCCGCCTAGTGCAGTGATCTCTTCCGCATTCTTCACCGCATGGGATTCGCAGAGGAAGCAGGATACGCTCGATCCGTCCTCCAGCGTGACCTTGCCGATGCCGAGGGGTGCTGGGATCTTGGCGACAAAACGGCCGAATCCATCAGGCGGCAACGTCCAGACCTCAATCTCCAGACCACGCCCGTCATAGCCCGGTTCGCGAATGAGGCCGGGCTTTTGGGGCACGGTATTCGGCAGCACGAAAAGGCGATAGTCGCCTGTGGTGCGGCAGGCCTTTACCAACGTGCCGCCCAATGTTGTCAGCTCGTGATTGAGCGGCATGCCCGTCAAATGCGCACCGACCACCGCGATGGCGATGGTATTGTCTGCCGGCAAGGCGACACGGCTCGGCTCGGGGACGGCCGCACCGCGATCAATCCCCATGCCGGCAGCAGCAGCACGATGTAGTGCGTCGGCAAGCGGGGCCAGCGCATCATCGGTGAAAGCCGGCGCAATCAGCGTCACGCCACCGGGCAGACCATTGCTGCCGAAGCCAGCAGGGACGGCGATGGCCGCGCAATCGAGCAGGTTGACGAAATTCGTGTAGCGACCCAGCCGGCCGTTGAGAACGATCGGATCGGCCTGCATGTCGGCAACCTTGTAGGTCGTCGGGACCGTCGGCAGCAACAGGATATCCGCTTTTGCCCATTCGGCTTCCGTCTTGCGCCTGAGCTCTTCGAGCTTGTAACGGCCGTTGAAAGCCTCAACGGCTGTCTTGCCTTTCGCACCTTCGATGATCTTGCGAACCGTCGGATCGAAGTCGGCGGCATTGCTGGCCAGAAAGTCCTCGACAGCTGCCAGACGCTCGGCAACCCAGGGGCCGTCATACAGAAGCGCAGCCGCCTCGCGGAACGGAACATAGTCGAACGGAACGATAGTAGCGCCGAGTGCCTTCAGACGCTCGATCGCCTGATCGTAAAGCGCCTCAACATCGGTATCGCCGAAGAACTCGCGTTCCGCACCTGCGAGAACGCCGACGCGCAGGCCCGTGCCCGGCAGGGTGGCGGGCTTGGCACGCCGCGAAAAGGCATCGGCAGCATCAAAGCCCTCGGCGATCTTGCGGATCGCGACCCCGTCACCAACGGTCGGCGCGAAGATCGTGATGCAATCGACGCTCTTGCAGGCAGGCACCGCGCCCGTATTTGGCAGCAGGCCCGGCGTCGGCTTGATGCCGACGAGATTGTTGAAGGCGGCCGGCACGCGGCCGGAACCGGCCGTGTCGGTACCAAGTGCGAAAGCGGCGAGCCCGGAGGCCACCGTCACCGCCGAACCGGAGCTCGAGCCGCCCGAAATATAGTCGGCGTCAAAGACCGAACGCGGCGCGCCATAGGGTGAGCGCGTGCCGTTGAGACCGGTCGCAAACTGGTCGAGATTGGTCTTTCCGATCACGATCGCGCCGGCTGCCCGCAATCTAGCAACGACAGTTGCATCCTTCTCGGGATGATAGGTGAAGGCCGGGCAGGCGGCTGTCGTTGGCAGCCCCGCCACGTCGATATTGTCTTTGACGGCAAAAGGAATGCCCCAAAGCGGCAGGCTGTTTGGCTGCGTCGCACGATCCATCAGGGATCGAGCTTCTGCCCGCAATGTCTCATCAGGCGTCGGTGTGATGAAGATTGCCGGATCCTGCGAGGCGGCCCGCCGGGCAATGATCGTCTCGATGATCTCGAGCGGGCTGTGGCCGGCCTCATAGGCTGCGCGAAGGCTTGTCAGATCAAGAATGGTCGGCAGCATGGATCAGCACTCCTCTAGAACAACAATGATATCACCCGCTTTGACGTTTCGTCCGGGGCCTGCACGCAGGTCGCGGACGCGGCCTGGCGCATGTGCGGTGACGTTGATTTCCATTTTCATGGATTCGATGATGGCAAGCGTATCTCCGGCTGCGACCGGTGCGCCCGGCTCGACCAGCAGTTTCCAGATATTGCCGGGCACGGCGCTGGCAACCCCGAAGCACCCATCCGGGATGTCCCCATCCGGGCTTTCGCCGGTACCTTCGTCGGTGACAAAGCTGTCGAGTCCGGCTTCCTTCCAGCGCTGGCGCTCGGCATCGAAGGCGGCCTGTCGGCGCGTCTTGAAGGCTCCGATCGAAGATGCATTCGCCTGCAATTCCCGCTCATAGGCGGCGTAGGAGAATTCCGTCTCCTCGATGCGGACGGGATAACCACCATGCGGGAAGGCGCCGCGGGCTTCCGCCAACTCCTGATGGCTGACCGGGAAGAAGCGGATCTGATCGAAGAAATCGAGCAGCCACGGCTTGTCCTTGGTAAAGACCGGCGTCTGACGCCAGGTATTCCAGACCTGGATGGTGCGGCCGAACAGTTGGTAACCGCCGGGGCCCTCCATGCCGTAGATGCACATATAGGCCCCGCCGATACCAACGGCATTTTCGGGCGTCCAGGTGCGGGCGGGATTGTATTTCGTCGTCACCAGCCGATGGCGGGGATCGACCGGAGTGGCGACCGGCGCGCCGAGATAGACGTCACCGAGGCCGAGCACGAGATAGCTTGCATCGAAAACGACATCGCGCACGGCCTGTTCGTCCGCCAGCCCATTGATGCGGCGGATGAACTCGATATTGGACGGGCACCAGGGCGCATTCGGCCGCACGAGTTCCTGATATTTGCGCATGGCAAGTTCCGCATCCGGATCATTCCAGGAGAGCGGCAGATGCACGATGCGGCTCGGTACCTTGACGTCGTGCGCCGCCGGCAGGCTCGCTTCGATCTCGGCCAGCAGGCCGAGCAGGCGTTTGCGGGTCAGCGATGTACCGTCATAATGGATCTGCAGTGAGCGGATGCCGGGCGTGAGATCGATAATGCCGGGCAGACGCGCTTGCGCCACGGCTTGCATCAAAAGATGCACCCTAAGCCGCAGTGCGATATCGAGCGACATCGGCCCATATTCGACCAGCAGGTTGTCATCACCCTGGCGGCGATAGACGACAGAGACTGGTCCCTTTTCACGCTTGCCAATAACGGGCGAGCCCGTCTCTTCCTTCGCTCGATGCACGACCGGTCCGGCAATCGGATCGTCCGGCCGTGCAACGGGATGGAAGCGGATGCGATCACCTGGCTTGAACTGGCCCATCTTCCACTGTTCGTCGCGAGCGATCACCGCCGGGCAAACGAAACCGCCGAGGCTCGGCCCGTCCGGCCCGAGGATGATCGGCATGTCGCCGGTAAAGTCGATCGCGCCAATCGCATAGGCGTTGTCATGCAGGTTGGACGGATGAAGGCCGGCTTCGCCACCATCGCTGCGCGCCCATTTCGGTGCAGGACCGATCAGGCGCACCCCGGTGCGGGCGCTGTTGAAATGCACCTCGTAGTTTGTCGAAAACAGCGTCTCGATATCGTCGTCCTCGAAGAAATCGGGCGCACCATGCGGACCGTAGACGACGCCGACATCCCATTCGCGCGTCAGTTTTGCCGCTTCGGTTGCCGGTGTCGGCGCTTTGGCGGCCGCCTGGCGGGCAAGATGCAAAACATGGCCGGTCTTCAGCGTGCCGGTGGCGTTGCCGCCGAACTGACCGAGCCCGAACGTGGCCCGCGAGCCAAGCACGACCAGGGCGGCGAAACCGCCTGCTACGGCAAGGTAAGCGCGCTGCCCAGGTCCATCGATGCTGCCGATTACGAGGGTCTGGCCGGCGCGGATGGTAAGCGCCTCGTCATGCGGCAGTTTCTCGCCGTCGACGCTCATTGGCATCCCGGCGCCGGCAAGAGCGATCACGGTGTCGGTATGGAATTTCAGGACCGGACCTGAGACCGTTAGTTCCAATGCTGCGACCGTATCGCCGTTGCCGACGAGACGGTTGGCATGCCGGAACGAGCGCTCGTCCATCGGCCCGCTCGGCGGCACGCCGACGTGCCAGAGCCCAAGTCGGCCGGGCAATTCCTGGACGCTCGATTGGGCACCGGGTGCGATGACCTCAATCACATCAGGCACGAAGGAAAAGTCGCGCAGCGCCGTCGTTGCCACCTTGCCGCCGGCAAGCAACTCGGAGCCGGCAATGGCGCGCAAATAATCGAGATTGGTCTCGATGCCTGATATCGATGTTTCGGCAAGGGCCGACTTGAGCTTTTCGATCGCCGCCGGTCGATCTTCGGCCGAGACGATCACCTTGGCGAGCATCGGGTCGTAGAAGGGTGTTACTTCCGTGCCGGTCTCGATCCAGCCGTCGATACGCACATCTTCGGGAAAGGCGACTTCGGTCAGCAGGCCAGCGCTCGGGCGGAAATCGGCATGCGGCATCTCGGCATAGACGCGCACTTCGATCGCCACTCCCTTCTGCTGCAGAGCCTCCGCGCCCGAGAGCACAGCTTCGCCCGCGGCCTGGCGGATCATCCATTCGACGAGATCGAGGCCGAACACGGCTTCGGTGACAGGATGTTCCACTTGCAGACGAGTGTTGACCTCGAGGAAGTAGAAGTCCTCGCGAATGGGATCGTAGATGAATTCGACGGTACCGGCGGACTCGTAGGAGACCGCCGAACCGAGATCGACGGCTGCCTTGTGCAGGCGCGCACGCGTGACGGCCGAGAGACCGGGGGCAGGGGTCTCCTCGACCACCTTCTGGTTCCGCCGCTGCAGCGAGCAATCTCGTTCACCGAGCGCGATGACCTTGCCTTTTCCGTCGCCGAAGATCTGAACTTCGACATGGCGGGCTTCGGCCACGAAACGCTCGATATAGACGCGCGCATCGCCAAAGCTCGCCCGCGCAGTGCGCTGCACGCTTTCGAACGACGCCTTCAGGCTTTCGGCATCGGCACAAAGCTGCATGCCGATGCCACCGCCGCCAGCCGTGCTTTTCAGCATGACGGGATAGCCGATCGCTTCGGCTGCAGCGAGCGCTTCATCCGCGTTTGAAAGCAAGCCGGTGCCGGGCAGCAGCGGCACGCCGCTCGCCTTGGCGAGTTCGCGCGCCGTATGCTTCAGGCCGAAGGCCGAGAGGTGTTCGGGACGGGGGCCAATGAAGGCGATGCCTTCGGCGGCAAGGCGCTCGGCAAAACCGATGTTTTCCGACAGGAAGCCGTAGCCGGGATGAACCGCCTCTGCTCCTGTGGCCTTGCAGGCGGCAATCACGGCATCGATATTGAGATAGCTTTCGCTCGCCGGCGCCGGCCCGAGGCGGACAGCCTCATCGGCCATCAGGGCGGGCTTGGCGAAACGGTCGGCATCGGAATAGACGGCGACGGACGCAATACCCATTCGTCGCAGTGTCTTGATGACCCGGATGGCGATTTCGCCGCGGTTGGCGATCAGGACTTTCTTGAACATGCTCAATACTCGCCATCCCAGATCAGCACCCGGATCGGCGTCGGGTCGAAGCCGTTGCAGGGATTGTTGATCTGCGGGCAGTTGGAGATGACGCAGAGCACGTCCATCTCGGCGACGAGTTCGACATAGTCGCCCGGCGCGGAAATGCCGTCGACGATCGTCATCTCGCCATTCGGCTTGATCGGCACGTTCATGAAGAAATTGATGTTCGGCACGATATCGCGCTTGCCCATGCCGTGCTTGCTGACTTCGAGTACGAAATTGTCGCGGCAGGCATGCAGATATTTGGTGCCATGGCCGAAGCGTACCGTGTTGCTCTCGCAGGAGCAGGCACCGGCCGAGGTGTCATGACGGCCGCAGCTGTCGGCCGTCATGGTCAGCATGACATTGCCTTCGTTCGACATGATTTTCGTGCCAATGCCGATGTAGGCGGCACCCTGCATGCGCATCGTATCCTGATTGGAATAGCGCTCGGAGAAATCATCGGCACGATAGAAGAGCGTATCGATCGCCTGCTGGCCAAAACTGTCCTCGATGCGGATCGTCTGGCCCTTGCGCACGATGGCGGACCAGGGGGCTTCGGCCGCAATGAAATGATCCTGAGCGGCGTTCTGCAGGCTGCGGGCAGGGGAGGTCTGGATGAAATCGGACATCGTTTCCTCCTCAGGCCTGCAGCAAGGTGTTGTTTTCGAAGCCGCGCACGGCTTCGGCGGTCGCCGTGCTGCAAAGATCGTCCGCAGCCGGCACGGGTGCCTTGTAGCGGGTGATGACAACGGGCTTCGGTTGGTAGATGGGGTCCGGGTCAAGCGGATGCGGGCAATTGGAAAAGCCGACCAGCATGTCCATCTCGGCACGCAGTTCGACGTAGTCGCCGCTGTTGGAACGCTTGCCCTGCCAGCCGAAACCGCCGGCCTCGGCAAGGCGCACGGGCGCGAAGAGGTTGAGGATAGCAGGAATGTCGCGACGGTCGAGGCCGAGCTTGACGGCAACGAGGATAAGGTTGTCTCGGGTGTTGCGGGTCTTTTCGCCGGGATATTTCGCTGCGTTCGAGGCCCCCGTCGAGCCTCCCATCAGGCAGTCATGGGCACCGGAACTATCCTCAATCATCGAGAACATGACGCGGCCCATGTCGGAAAAGATCACACGTCCCTTGCCGAGCGCCGTCGTCCACTGGACCTTGGCCGTATCGACGAGGTTGATCCGTTCGCTCGTATCGGTGGCATTCCAGGCGACGAGGGCCACCGTTGAATTGCCCTCGGCCTGATCGACCCGGATCGCCTCGCCGCGCTGAAGTTTGGTGGACCAGTACCAGCCGCCGGGAATGGTTTGCTGATGGATGACCGCGGCGGCTTCGATCGCCGGTGCCGGCAGCGCGCTTGGGCCGGGCAAGGCCTTGGGCGCGAATTCCAGACCCTTCTTTTGATGCTCTTCGTAGCGCGCGCGATTGGCGGCGATCTCTTCGGGCGAACGTCTCACATGCATCATAGCATCTCTCTTGATGGTGCCAGGTCGTCCCGGCCATGCCCCAGGGAAGCGACCGGGCCGTCCCGGTCGGGGCTGAAAATCGATGACTGGCCGGCAAGGCGCGGCGGCCAGATGGAAATGTCCTTGGTGATAGTGGCGCCGTAGCGCTCTTTCTCTTCGGGCCGGTCACGGCGGCGCTCGAAGGCGACGACGCGGCTTGCGAGCGTGAAGGCCTCGCGCATGTCATGCGTGACCATGACGACGGTCATCTGCGTTTCGTGCCAGAGCCGCTTCATCAACGTGTGGATCTCTGCGCGGATGCCGGGGTCGAGCGCGCCGAAAGGCTCGTCGAGCAGCAGCACCTTCGGCTTCATGATGAGCGCCTGGGCAAGCGCCAGGCGCTGCTGCATGCCGCCGGAAAGCTGTGCTGGATATTTGCTTTCCGAACCGGCGAGCCCGACCTCTGAAATCAGCTGGCGCGCTTCCTCGATGGCGTTGCGGCGAACTGCGCCGAAGAGCTTGGCCTTGTAGCGCGCGGCTGACAATTCCTTGCCGAGCAGCACATTGCCGAGCACTGTCAGATGCGGAAAGACGGAATAGCGCTGGAAAACGACGCCGCGATCCGGTCCCGGTTCAGGCGGCAGGAGTTCACCGTCGAGCAGGATCTTGCCTTTCGTCGGCTGCTCCTGACCGAGCAGCATGCGCAGAAAGGTGGTCTTGCCGCAGCCCGACGGGCCGACGAGGGCGACAAAGGCGCGGGAGGCGACGGTCAGCGACACGTCCTCAAGCACGATCTGGTCGCCATATTCCTTCCAGACCTTTTCGATCTTCAATTCGCTCATGCCTGCTTCTCCAGTTCCGACCAGGGGAAGACGGCGATGCGCAGGCGATCGAGCAGTGCATTCATGACCACGGCAAGTAGTGTGATCCAGACGACGTAGGGGAAGATGATATCCATCGAGAGATAGCGGCGGACGAGGAAGATGCGGTAGCCGAGACCGGAATCTGACGAGATCGCTTCGGCCGCGATGAGGAACAGCCAGGCCGGGCCGAGTTGCAGTCTGAGGCAGGTGATCAGCCGCGGCAGGATCTGCGGCAGCACGACCCGTAGGCCGATCTGCCAGGAGGAGCCGCCGAGCGTTTCGGCCTTGACGATCTGTTCGCGCGGCAGTTCCAGCGCCTTTAGCGCGAGATCGCGGACCATCGTCGGCGCGACACCGATGACGATGAGGGCGATCTTCGAGGTTTCTCCGAGCCCCATGACGATGAAGAGGATCGGTAGCAGCGCCAGCGGCGGCACCATGGAGATCACGGCGATGAAAGAGGCAAGCAACGCCCTCAGATAGGGCAGCATGCCGATCAGCATGCCCACGACAAGCGCGATCGCCGTGGAAATGCCGAGGCCGGATAGCAGGCGGATCAGGCTCGCACCGGTATCCGACCAAAGCAGATACTCGCCGGTGCGCGGGTCAGCGACGAAGGCTAGACGGTTAATCGCATCGGCAAATCCCGCAAGGCTCGGCAGAAGCTTGTCATTGGCGTTCTCCGCCAGTCGCGCAGCCGAGCCGAAGGCATAGGCAAGGGCGAGCAGCACGAAGGGCAGCAGCATCAAGGCAAACTGTGCGCCCCGGCTCGGCCTCGTGTTGATCCAACGCATGGGAAATGCTCCGCTGGTGAAAAAGGGGAGACGCGATTAGGCCGCGCCTCCGTTGCGATCAGAGCGAACCGTCGGCGGCTGCCTTCATGTAGGTCTCGGTGAAACGCAGCTTCACATTGCCGGTATCGCCCAGCACCTTGCCATCAGGCATTTCGATACCGATGACATCGGCAGACGGTGCACCATTGCCGAGCAGGCCCTTCTCGAAGAGGAAGTTACGGACCAGATCCATCGTCTTCGGCAGGTTCGGCGAAGCGGTGAAGGCAACGGCATCGGCGGGCTTGTCGAAGAGCTTGGTGGCGGCAAGCTGGGCTTCAAAACCGGCGAGATCGGTGCCCGAAGCGGACCCCATTGCTTCACGGGCTGCCTTGCCCTCGGCAGTATCGGCACGCAGAAGAACGGCTGTCTCGTACCAGATGCCGGCCAGCGCCTTGCCGAAGTTCGGATTGTCCTTGAGCACGCCGCTATTGGCGACCATCAGGTCGATGATTTCGCCCGGCACCTGCGAACTGTCGAAAACTTTCTTGGCCGTGGGATCTTCCAGGATGGTAGAGACCAGCGGGTTCCAGGTGACGACGGCGGAGACATCGGCGGTCTTATAGGCAGCGACCATATCGGCGTCGGAGGTGTTGACTACTTTTACGTCCCGCTCGGTCAGTTTGATGCTTTCGAGCGCGCGGGCGAGCAGATAGTGCGAGACGGAGAATCCGACGAGATTAACGTTCTGGCCCTTGATATCGGCAAGGCCCGCCTTGTCCTTCAGGATGACGGCGTCATTGCCGTTCGAGAAGTCGCCCACGATCACAGCCGTCGTGTCGACGCCGCCGGCAGCTGGGATCGACAAGCCATCCATGTTGGTCAGCGTCACGGCATCGAAGGCGCCTGCCGTGTACTGGTTCATCGACTCCACATAGTCGTTGAACTGGGTGACATCGATCTTGATGCCGTATTTGTCGGCCCATTTCTTGACGATGCCGTGGTCAGCCGCATAGCCCCAGGGCATCCAACCGACATAGATGGACCAAGCGACCTTGAATTCGGTCTTCTGTTCGGCCTTGGCGAAGGAGCTGAAGCCCATTGCCAGCGAAGCGGAAAGCGCGGTGATGGAAAGGATCTTCGAAAAAGTCTGCATTGAAATTCCCCTTTTGCTTTTCTTCAAAAGGGATCGGCAATGACCATCGTGCCGCCAATCCCTTGGCTTACGAGGTCTCCCGGGCTTTTGTCCCGCCGTGCACCCGGCGGAATTTCTCCCCCGCCGGTGGTGGCTCTCGGACCAGTCACGCCCTTCGAAAGCGCCGGAACCCTAGCCACCAACTCTGCTCATATCGAAGCAAGCGCTATGCCAGATTATCTATGTGTTTGATTTGTAAGGACTGGTAGATATGCCGCTTACTTTAAAGCGGCAAAAGTGCATACTCATGCCTAATTATTAATCGAAATGCGAAAGTATCCTGCGGCGATGCATAAAATTTAATGCGCCACCACGCTCTTCCCGTTCTCGATGCGCCCGGATCTAACTGTCTGGCCTTACCGGTGGCCTATGGAATGTCCCTCGACTCCAGTTCCGGGCAGCTTGGCTCGTTTCCGAAGGTGATCTCCCTGCGGTATCCGCCAAGCGTCAGCCCCCTGAAGGTCAACACGTTCTCATCGCGATAGACGATCTCGCTTCGGTAAATACCCGCGCGTATTGCTCTGTTCCTGGCCCGACTGACATTGCACTGCCCGACCGGTGGCGACACATGCCAATTGGACGTGCCTTGCGTGTCGGTTTGCCAGCCGTCGGCAGGGGCCAGCGTTGAGCTGGCGAGCAGCGCAAATGCTGAAAGTATAAGCTTGGACGACAATCGAGACTTCACGATGTTACTCCGAGGCAATTCCATTATCGATGCTTCCGCTATTATCTGAAATTGCTCAATAAATCATCCGACGGTGCGCCAGTCGGCTTTGACTTCTCGGCGAATGGTGAACAACCACTCTAACAAGACGCTTTCTTTTTAGCGGGGGCTCATTCTGTCGAGAGCGCATGTTTGACGCGCAGGATGGCGACGGCAACAGCTCCGATAACGAGCGGGATCGACACAAGCATCACCAACGGACTGACGTGATAGCCTGCGTGATCGACGGTTTCCAAAACGACCTTAAACAGGCTTAGCAGATAATAGCTGATAGCGATGATGGAGAAGCCCTCTACCGCCCGCTGGATCTTGACCTGGGTTGCGGCGCGATCAGCCATCGCTTGGATCTGGATGGCATTCTGGTTGTTGATTTGCACTGAGAGCTGACCCGGGATTGCGGGAAAATATCACTGAGAATTGACCCATGTTTCAATCATCCCCTGTGGTTTCAGCGGGGGC
>NZ_JACIAS010000004.1:0-581500 GCF_014194915.1 Rhizobium sp. BK512
ACGTCGTCACCGAGGCTGCAAATGCAGGCACCGACACGGTCAAGACCGCGCTTTCTGCCTATACGCTTGCCGACAATGTCGAGAACCTGACCTATACGGGTACGGTTGCCTTTACCGGTACGGGCAACAGCCTTGCCAACACGATCAGGGGTGCGGCAGGTGCCGACACGCTGGACGGCAAGGCGGGCTCCGATACGCTGATTGGTGGTGCGGGCAATGACACCTACATCGTGGACGTCGCCGGTGACGTCGTGACCGAAGCCGCCAACGAAGGCACGGATCTGGTCAAGACGTCGCTTTCAGCCTATGCGCTGACCAACATTGCCAATGTCGAGAACCTGACCTTCACCGGCAGCGGCAATTTTGCCGGGACCGGCAATGCCTTGGCCAACACGATCACCGGGGGTGCCGGCAACGACGTGCTGGACGGTGGAGCGGGAGCCGACACGCTGATTGGTGGCGTCGGCGATGACACCTATATCGTGGATGCCGCGAGCGACGTGGTCACGGAAGCAGCAGGTGCGGGTACGGACGAGATCCGGACGTCGCTTGCTGCCTATTCGATTGCTGCCCTCGCCAATATCGAGAACCTGACCTACACCGGGTCGGCAGCCTTCACCGGCACCGGCAATGCTGCGGCGAACGTGATCACCGGGGGTGCAGGCGCCGATACGCTGAACGGCGGAGCCGGTGCGGATACGCTGATCGGCGGCGCCGGTAATGACACCTACATCGTTGACAATGCCGGTGACGTCGTCACCGAAAGTGTCGATGCGGGGATCGATACGGTCAAGGCTGGGTCGGCGGCCTATACGCTTGCCGACAATGTCGAGAACCTGACCTATACGGGCACAGTGGCCTTCACCGGAACGGGCAACGATCTTGCCAACACGATCAGGGGTGCGGCAGGTGCCGACACGCTGGACGGCAAGGCGGGCTCCGATACGCTGATTGGTGGTGCGGGCAATGACACCTACATCGTGGACGTCGCCGGTGACGTCGTGACCGAAGCCGCCAACGAAGGCACGGATCTGGTCAAGACGTCGCTTTCAGCCTATGCGCTGACCAACATTGCCAATGTCGAGAACCTGACCTTCACCGGCAGCGGCAATTTTGCCGGGACCGGCAACGCCCTTTCCAACACGATCACCGGCGGCGCCGGCAACGACGTGCTGGATGGCGGGGCGGGTACCGACACGCTGATCGGCGGTATCGGCGATGACACCTATATCGTGGATGTCGTGGGCGACGTTGTCACGGAGGCAGCAGGTGCGGGCACCGATACGGTCAAGACCGCGCTTGCGGCCTATACGCTTGCCGACAATATCGAGAACCTGACCTACACCGGGTCGGCAGCCTTCACCGGCACCGGCAATGCTGCGGCGAATGTGATCACCGGCGGTGCAGGCGCCGATACGCTGAACGGCGGAGCCGGTGCGGATACGCTGATCGGCGGCGCCGGCAATGACACCTACATCGTTGACAATGCCGGTGACGTCGTCACCGAAAGTGTCGATGCGGGCATCGATACGGTCAAGGCTGGGTCGTCGGCCTATACGCTTGCCGACAATGTCGAGAACCTGACCTATACGGGCACAGTGGCCTTCACCGGAACGGGCAACAGCCTTGCCAACACGATCACCGGGGGAGCTGCGGCCGACCGGCTGTCGGGTGGCGACGGTGACGACACGCTCAACGGGGGAGCCGGTGAGGATACGCTGATCGGCGGCGCCGGCAACGACACCTACATCGTGGATGTCGCCGGTGACGTGGTGACTGAAGATGCAAGTGCAGGCACCGACACGGTGAAGACCGGGCTCGACCGCCTGGCACTTGTTGCCAATGTCGAAAACCTCACCTACACCGGCACCGGCGACTTTACTGGTATCGGCAATGCGCTCTCCAATACGATCACCGGGGGTGCCGGCAACGACACGCTGAACGGCGGAGACGGTAGCGATACGCTGATCGGCGGCAAGGGCAACGACTATTACATCGTCGACAGCGCCGGAGACGCCGTCATCGAAAATGCCGGTGAAGGGATCGACCAGGTGCAAACGTCCCTCGCCAACTATACGTTGGGAGAAAACATCGAAAACTTGAGCTCGGGTGCCGACGGCTGGGAAGCCTTTGTCGGAACAGGCAATGCACTCGATAATCGGATTGTGGGCAATGCCTTCGGGTCGAATACGCTGACAGGTGGCGCCGGAGACGACGTCCTTATCGGTGGAATGGCCGCGGACTTTTTCGTCTACGAGCCGAATTGGGGGCACGACACGATCATGTATTTCGAGGTGGCTGGCGGGGCACATGATACGATCAGGATCGATCACACGATCTTTGCCGACTGGGCATCGCTGCTCGCCGTATCGACCCTGTCAGGCAACGACACGATCATCACAGCCGATGCTGACAACACCATCACGCTGAAGAACGTGGCCGTGTCGAGCCTGCAGTCGGCGGATTTCCAATTTGTGTGAGCTTCGCTCGATCTCCCCGGCAGCCCCTCCAGAAGAGAGGGGCTGAAGTTCTGCCGCAGCTGAAGGGATTGGATGACGACAAGGAAGTTTACGAAACCTGGAACAAAGGTTGTCACAATCGGTTCGCGTGACGGTCGGCAAAAACGTCTCGATTGGAGTTCCTTGGGCAGCCCTGCTCCGCGCGCAAAACACGAACGTCTGTGGAGCGAGACGCACCCGTTTCCGTTGCGCGCGTCCGGCCCAGCCGTGGCCATACGCCGCTCAAGCCTGTGATAGACGCATTCCGGCAAAGCTGCGAGCGGTAGTCATCGGACCGATGGTCTTCGTCGTCATCGCCACTGGGGCCACTTGGCATGCTGAGCTACGCCAGCCTCGGAGCCTGGCGTCCTGGTTCTCAATATCGGCATATTCATCCACAAGCCCCTGTTGACGGTCCGGAAAACAGCCTGAAGTTCGTCGCGAGCCTGATGCTCGGCGTCTTCGGCCTCTTCCGAGTCGGAAAAGGTAACGGCGCGGAATGGCCGTGCATTCCCGCGGCGCTCTCTTCCCTCACCGTCAGGACGAAGCGAGGCGCTCGGCCAGCCACAAACAAGGGCCTTCTGCTCGCGGAAAAATATCCAGACCAATCGGAATAAAACAACAGTGCTGTTGTCTACGTTCATGAAACCGCTCTGCATGAAAAAGGAGCCCGCATGAACGTCTTTCCCCGAAAAGGATTCCTTCCGCTGGCAGCGCCGATCTTCGTGATCCTGTCCGCTTCTGCCTTTGCCGACGGCCCTGCATCGCATCAACATGCCACCTCCGCGGTTACGGAAGAGGCCCCGTTTCTGTCGGAAAATGACGCCGCCATGGCGAAGATGATGAACGACATGGCGGTGAGACCGACGGGCGACGTCAACAGGGATTTTGTGGAGATGATGATCCCTCATCATCAAGGGGCGATCGATATGGCGCAGACCTATCTGCGCTACGGCAGCAATGAGCAGCTCAAGCGCATTGCCCAGGAAATCATCGTCGATCAGCAGCAGGAAATTGCTGCGATGCGACTGGCTCTCGGTGATCCCCTTCCGCCGTCCGATCCCGCACCAACTCAGGTTTCTCCGCAAACTCCCGTCCCCTCCGGCGCAGGCATGTCGATGATGCCGGCCATGGATCCGAATATGAAAATGGGCAACTGAAAGGACCCTGTCATGAAGTCTAGCCTTCTCGCCCTCAGCCTTCTCGCCGGCACGATACTGGTGCCCTCAATAAGCTTTGCCGGCCAGGCACCGGGCGCGGTCTCCGATCCGGATATCCCGGTCAGCAGCAGGGATCGCGTCTATGCTGCAGAACAGTTCTCCAATACGGTTTCAGTCACTGATCCATCCACAAACAAACTGCTCGGCGTCATCCGTCTCGGCGATCCGCAGCCCGGCAATCTGAGCCCGCTCTATCGGGGGCAGGTCCTGGTCCATGGCATGGGTTTTTCGCCGGACCACAAAACGCTGGCCGTCGTTTCGATCGGCTCGAATTCGGTGACTTTCATCGACACGGCCACGAATACGGTAAAGCACACCACCTATGTGGGCCGCTCGCCGCATGAGGCATTCTTTACACCCGACGGCAACGAAGTTTGGGTCACCGTTCGCGGAGAGGATTACATCTCCGTCATCGATGCGCATACTTATGAGGAGAAGATGCAGATCAAGGTGCCGGCTGGTCCGGGCATGCAGATCTTCTCGCCGGACGGCAGGTACGGTTATATCTGCTCCTCGTTCAACCCTGAGACCGTAGTCGTTTCCGTCGCCGATCACCAGATCGTCGGCCACATCAAGCAGGAAAGCCCTTTCTGCCCCAATATTGCGGCAACGCCTGATGGCAAGCAGGTCTGGTTTACCCTGAAGGATACCGGCAAGACGCAGGTCTTCAACGCCGAAGCACCCTTTGATCTTATCAAGACGATCGATACCGGGCCGATCACCAATCACGTCAACATCGTTCACAATGCCAATGGCGACTTTGCCTATGTCTCCGTCGGCGGACTCAATCAGGTGAAGGTCTATCGCACGGATAACTTCCAACAGGTCGCGACAATTCCTGTCGGCAATCTTCCGCACGGCGTCTGGCCATCAGGCGATGGTACGCGCGTCTATGTGGGTCTCGAAAATGCCGATGCGCTTGCAGCAATCGACACACTGACAAACAAGGTCATCGCGACGATACCGATCGGCCAGGCGCCGCAGGCTGTCAACTATGTCCCCGATGCAGTCCCTGAGGGCGATGGCATGCAGAATCTCCAGCCGCTTGGCATCGCCGGCCAGGTGGCGCATCTTGCCCTGCACGCACCGAAGGCAAGCCAGGGCGACGTTGCACCAACGAGTGTCTCTCTTTTCGACCAAGGTCTGTCACAGGTGCTGCAGGCATCCGTGACCGGCCTGGAGCCCAAGAAACCTTATATCCTCGCACTCTCCACGCGGGCTGACGGTTCTGGCGATCTTCAACCCTTGGCGTCATTCATGACAAACCCGGCCGGTTCGGCGATCGTCAATGCCGTTGGCCCCATCCGGCAGATCGTCCAGAGCAGCGAGAAGGCTGAGCGCCGCTATCTCGTCATCACCGCCTCGGGGGATAAGGGGCCAGCCGAAGTCGTCCAGGTCGAAGCGAAGTAAATCCCTCTCGCCCGCCGCCTGTGATAGGGTGGCGGGCGAAAGCTCCTGAAGGTAAGCCTCTCATGAGTGATATTCTGCAGCTTGTCGAACCGATCATACCGGCGCTCCGCCGCTACGCCCGCGGATTGCTGAAAGATGCAACGGCAGCCGACGATCTCGTTCAGGATTGCCTGGAGCGGGTCATTGCTCATTGGCATCATCGCCGAAACGACGATCCGCGCACCTGGGTATTCGCCATCCTTCATAATCTGGCCGTCAACCGGTTGAAGCAGAACGCACGCCGTGGCGAACATCTGCCCATTGAGAAGGTGGATGAAAGTGCGTTTGCCCGACAGCCGACACAGGAAGACAGCCTGATGAGCCGCGATATCCTTCAGGCGCTGGAGCTGCTTCCCGAAGAGCAGCGCAGCGTGTTGCTGCTGGTATCGGTCGAGGATCTGTCCTATTCGCAGACAGCCGAGGTCCTGGCCATCCCGATCGGCACCGTCATGTCGCGCCTGTCGCGCGCCCGTGAGCGGCTAAGGCAGATGTTGGAGAACCCCGGGCAGGCAACACAGGGAGCAGCCGCCCATCTTCGGAGAATAAAATGAGCGTAAAACCGATCACCGAGGATGATCTCCACGGATTTGTGGACGGTGCGCTGGATGAGGCACGTGAAGCCGAGGTTTGCGCCTATCTTGAAACCCACCCTGATATCGCCGCGCGAATCGATAGTTACGGCAGGCAGCGGCTCGATTTGCGGACTGCGCTCAGCGCCATCGCCGAAGAACCGATCCCGAGCCGGCTGAACCTCAGCCATCTGCTGGAAGCGCGCAAGCCGGGCCGGCTGCCCTTGTGGCGTATGGCGGCTGCCGCTGTCGTTCTTCTCGTCGCAGGCGGTTCAGGGGGCTGGATGCTGCATGGAATGTATCGGCATCCAGGCGAAGGCATAGTGGCGCTCGCTGATGAAGCAGCCGACAGCTTCGCCACTTACGCTCCCGATAAAATAAGGCCGGTCGAGCTTCGTGCCGACAATATGGCCGAACTCGTCGACTGGGCGACGGAGCGCATGGGCCGCAAGCCGGTAGTGCCGGATCTCTCCGGATCGGGCTATCGCCTGATGGGTGGCAGGATGATCTCGACGTCGCATGGTGCCGGATTGATGCTGATGTATGACGATGATCGGGGAACGCGTCTCGTCGTGCTGACGCGGCCCATGCTCGTCGATCAGAACAAGCCCATGGCGCCGCATGCTGAGGGAAATGTTGAAGGCTGGAGCTGGGCATCCGGCGGCATGGGCTACAGCCTCGTCGGCGCCCTGCCGGCTGATATCTTGCATCCGCTCGCTGATGATATCAGGCACCAGACCGAAACAGGTGCCTAGACTCTGCATGCCCGAAGCATTGCGCAGCGGCTTTGGGCGACATGCTTGACAAGGATTTTAGTGCATGCGGGGGCGGCGTTTTTCGCCGCCGCGTTTTCGCGGCAGTCCCATCATACCTTGTGGGACCTGCTCGTCGGCTGCCAGTGCCGCATTATGCTGGCGCAGGCGCTCGAGCGCAACGGAAGCAAGCTGGGTATAGGGGATGGCGGCCGGATCGTCGGTATGGATATCCTGGATCGCCGCGAGGACTGTCTCGGCTTGCGTGAGATGGCGAGCTGCGATGAGCGCGATACCCTCCTTATAGCGGGCCTGTACCAAATGGGGCGCCTGCTCGCCGACGCGACGGAAGGTCACGACCGCATCCTCATAGAGCTTCAGCGCCAGTTGCGTATCTCCAAGGCGAAGCGCGATCGGCAGCGGCTCGGCGGTGCGCTCCAGCAGCGACTGGTAGGCGGCAAGGGCTTCGGTCAGCTTCCCCCGGTCGAAGAGCAGGTTGGCAATCCCGAATTCGGCGCCCACATGGCCCGGCGAGGATTGCAGAACCTGGGAGAAGATAATCTCGGCCCTTCCTTTTTCGCCCTTTTGATACATTTCGAGCGCCTGCTGGTAGGCATAGTTGACGCTGCGCGGATGCAGGACGCCGCCGAGATTGTGTCCGTTGCGGGTCCTGAAGAGCGTATAACTGATCCGCCGCTCGTCAGCGCCGAAGGCATATTTGTAAGCTTCGTTTCCGCGCAGGAAATCATAGAAACGGAAGCCGTCCTCGATGGCCCGGCGGATACAATAGCCATGCAGCACCAGACCGGGAGATGGCGTCCTCCAGTTCTCGTCACGGCCAGTGATATAGAAGAGGATCGTTTTTTTCGGGCGGTCGATGATGTTGGCGAGGACGCCGAGCGGCTGTTCCCCGAACCAGAAGACCGGGACTTCGAGCGTGCCGCTCCTGAAGCAGTCCATCAGCATTTCGCGGGTGGAATTGATGAGCCGCTCCGTCCGCTCCGCTCCTTTGCGCTCCGTCCACCGCGTGCGCCAGAAATCGAAGAGAATGCCAAGGTCCCGATCGATGGTGTCGGGCGTCGCCATGGTGATCCGGTAGCCCTCGTCGCCATCGAGCTTGCGCAGGAAGCGACGCAGCTTCTGGCGCGTCTGACTGCTCATCTTCTGCTCCAGATAATCGTCCCAGCTCTCCGGCAAAAAGACGACCGGGCAGATCGTATTGTCGATATTGTCTTTGCTGGTCGGGGCATTATCACGAAACATGACGAGCGGCCCCTGCAGCGCCGTGATCATCTTCTCCCGGCGTTCCGCCGGCCCGCTGAAATGTTCCAGCCGAAGATGCGTCCAGTTCTGCTGTTTGAGGTACGCCGCGAAGCCGTCGATGGCTTTTTGCTCGTAGCCGGGCATGACGAGGAGGCCGGTATAGTCGGCCGAATAATTTCCGCCCATGACGATTTCGTCATAGAAAAGCCCGCTCTGCTCATCGAGTTTGGTCAGCAACCTGAGCGGCAAAAAGGCGACGTAGCGAGCATCCCGCTGCCGCTCGCGCAGCGCCAGGACAAACCAACGGCCACGGTGCGCAAGAAAGTCTTTGAGCCATGTCCAGGAGAGGAAATGTTGGGCGTCCGGATCGTCCCGATAAACCTGATCCCAGTTATCGCGTACGGCATCGAAGCCGGCTACCGTATCAATGATATCGATGCGCATGCCCCCTCCCAATACTCCATACGTAATTCGGGAGAATCCAGTCTAGTGAGAAACATCGATCTTCAAATAAACCGTCCGGGTGATTCCTTGGGACGAAATCGGATTAGCCCGAAGCGATTGTTTTCAGACAGCAATATCAGAGCGCCACGATCCGCGGGCTTGCGTGGATGAAGGCCCAAAGCGCCTTGCTGATATTGACGATCTCAGCAATCGATTTCTCAAGAAGCTCGATTTCCCGGTCATTCATCTGCTCGATCTTTCCGTAGCGGATTTCCTTGTCGTCCTCCACCAGGCGCATGAGTTGCGTGCTGGAAATTTCGCCCTTCTCATCGAAGGAATAGATGCAGTGATTGTATTTGTTGCGCATCTTCGATTCCTTCTTCAGGCGCGACATGGCCGAAAGAACGGCCTTGCGGTCCGCAGCCGGAGTCGAAGGAAGCTTTGCGAGACGCTCGACGAGATCGATGCGCGCGCGCGTCGTGTTGAGTGTCAGAAAAACAACCACTGCAGCTTCCTTCTCCACGTTGAGAAGATGGGCGATAATATAGATCAGCAGGCTTTCTGTATTCGTCCAAACATAGTTTAGCCGGCCAACCCTTAATAACACATCGGACATGGCCGTCATGCTGAACTCCCTCGGCTCAACGTTGATGATACATGGATTATATCAGATCATTTCGTTGAGTGCTTCGGCCATTTCTGTGTTTAACGCTCCTTGAACGCGCGCGACATGCTGTCGGCAACTGGCTTGCTCAGATATTCGAAGAAGGTACGCTCCGAGGTCTGGATCAGCACTTCGGCCGGCATGCCGGGAACCGGGTGGAAATTGTGAATGCGGGCGATTTCAGAGTCCGGAATTTGCACACGCACGATATACACGTCCTTTACGGACAAGCCGGAATTTTCCTCGACCGAATCTGCCGAAACATAGAAGACCTTTCCTTCCAGGACCGGCGTCGTGCGTCTGTTGAGGGCAGTGAGGCGGATCGCTGCCGTCTGGCCCTCGTGAAGCTGATCGATGGAGGTACGCAATACCTGCGCCTCCAGGATCAGCGGCACATGGGCCGGCAGAATTTCCATGATCGGTTTGCCGGTGGTGATAACACCGCCGGCAGTGTGGTAATAGGAGCGTACGACCGTACCTGTCACAGGCGAGCGGATGACCGTACGCTCCAGGACGCCGGTTGCTTCCCGGGCCTGTTCGCGAACGCTGTCGAGATCGGATTCGGCCGTCTCCAGCGCATCGAGTGCCGCCTGCTTGTTGGAATTGACCGCAATGACTGCCTCCTGGCGGAATTTGGCGATTTCTGCCTCGCTCTCGTTCAGCTCACCATTCAGGCGCGAAATATCGCCCATCGCATCGGCGATGGCGCGCTCGATGGCCAGTAGATCGGTCTTGCGCATATAGCCGACCTTGACGAGTCGCGCCTTGGAGTCCCGTTCGTCCGACAGCAATGACAGCTGCCGCTCGAAGGATTCGCGTTGTCCCTTGTAGCCATCGAAGCGATATTCCAGCGACTTGATGTTCTTCTCGATGAGGTTCAGCTGTTCTTCGAGTTTGACCCGCTTGCTGTGAAAGACCACGTTCTGGCTCTGGATAATCGCATTGACGTCCGGATCGCTGGCCTCTGCCATGACGATCTCGGGAGCCTTGAATTCATTTGTTCCCTGTGCTTCCGCCCTCAACCGCGCCACAACCGCCTCCAGGCGCAGACGCCTCAAGTTCAACATGCGTTCGTTGGTCAGGGCGGCTGTCTGGTCGAGCGTCAGCAGTACGTCGCCTTCCTTGACGGTTGCGCCTTCGCCAACCATCATTTCCTTGATGATGCCACCTTCAAGGTGCTGGACAACCTTGTTGTTGCCGGTCGCAACGAAACTGCCCTGGGCAATGATTGCAGAGGCAAGCGGCGCGGTTGCGGCCCAATATCCAAAACCGCCAAACGAAGCGAAAAGCACCGTTAGGCCAACGAAGCTGTGCAGACGGATAGACCGCGGCACGTCGCCGTACCACTCGAGCTGCGCTGGGCCGGCCGTTTCCTGTTTCTTCTTTCCCATGGCCGTCACCCTTCGATACGCGGGGGCTGCTGGCCGTTGCGGCCATTGCCCTTTGAGATTGCCTGCAGCACTTCGGTACGTTCGCCGAACATGGCGACCGTGCCGTCCTTGAGGACCATGATCTTGTCCACGCATTGCAGCAGCGCCGGGCGCTGCGTGATCGTGACGGTCGTGATCCCCTGTTTCTTGGCGTGGATCAGCGCCTTTGCCAGAGCGGCTTCGCCCTGCGTGTCAAGGTTGGAATTGGGTTCGTCGAGCACGACGAATTTGGGGTCGCCGAAGAAGGCGCGGGCCAGTGCGATGCGCTGCTTCTGGCCGCCCGAAAGCGGCGCGCCGTCGGCGGCGACGACGGTTTCGTAACCCTGCGGGAAACCGGCGATCAGCTCGTGCACGTCGGCCAGGACAGCTGCCTCGTAGATCTGTCGGTCTTCGACGTCGTCACGCATCCGGCAGATATTTGCCTTGATGGTTCCTGGAAACAGCTGCACATCCTGCGGCAGGTAGCCGATGCTTTCGCCGAACTGCCGCTGGTCCCAGTTGCGCAGATCCATGAGGTCGAGGCGGACATTGCCCGAGGTCGGCAGGATTGAGCCCACCAGCATCTTTCCGAGTGTCGTCTTGCCAGAACCGGAATTGCCGATGATTGCCAGCGATTCACCCTTCTTCAGCGAGAAGGAGATGCCGTTCAGGATCACCTTCTTCTGAGGTGGAGGGACGAAGAGGACTCGCTCAACGTCCAGCCGCCCTTCCGGATTGGGAAGTCGCAGGCGCGGGAAGTTGAGCGGCGAGGTGAGCAGCAGGTTCTTGATGCGGCCATAGGCGGCGGCGGAGCGGTTGAACTGATGCCAGCCTTCGATTGCCCCTTCGATCGGCGCCAGCGCGCGGCCGGAAATGATCGAAGCTGCGATGACCATGCCGCCAGTCAGTTCGCCCGATAGCGACAGATGGGCACCCCAGCCCAAAAGACCGACCTGCGTGATCATGCGGCAAGCCTTGGAAACGCCGGTGAAGACGATGTTGCGGTCCTGCGCCTGCACATGGGATTTCAGCGAGCCGGCCGTTTCCCGGCCCCACATCTTCACTGCCTCCGGAATCATGGCGAGCGCATTGATGATCTGCGAATTGCGCGACATGGAATCGAGATGAAAGTTCGCGCGGCTGAGATAGCTGTTGGATTCGGCGAACTGCTTGGCCGTGAGCTTCTGGTTCAGGAAGGCGATCAGGAACAGGACCGCGCAGCAGACCATGATGATGATGCCGAGATGCGGATGCACCAGGTAGACAACGATCACGAAGAGCGGCATCAACGGAGCATCCAGGAAGGCGATCAGCGTGCCGGACGTCAGGAAGCTTCGCAGCAGCTGAAGATCCTGCAGGATCTGGTAATCCTTGCCGCTTCCATGCAGCGAGGCGCGAGCCGCCGCGCTGAGGATCGGGGCGCCCAGCTGGACTTCCAGTTCCACCGCGGTCCGCATCAGGATGAAGCGGCGGACAGAATCCAGGAAAGCCTGTATGAGGACCGCGCCCACCACCACGATCGAAAGCATCACCAATGTGTCGATCGAACGGCTGGTCAGGACGCGGTCCGAAATCTGGAAGAGGTAGAGTGGGATCGCCAGCAGGAGCACGTTGATCGCGACCGTGAAGACCATCACGATGGCGAGGTTGCGCCTGATGACCGCGATACCTCGCGCAAGGCTCAAGGCGAAATTCACCGGCTCGCTGCGCTTGTGGAAGCCACTGTTTCCGCCGCCGCCACCGCCGCCACCGCCACCGAGATCCGGTTCCTTGCCGCCACCGCCACCGTCTCCAGTCCGCGGGCGGCGCTCATTTTCCTTCAGCGGACCGGTGTTGCCGTCGATCGTCTTGGCAAAGGGAATATCCGGCTTGGCCTTCATCTCGTCGGCGTCGCCAGGCGCCCGCCGTGCCTCGATATCGGGCATCGTTCGCAATTCTTCGCCGGACTGCGGCTTTATTTCTGGTTCTACGGTATCGACGGCGGGAACATCATGACCGGAAAGCTGCCTTTCAGATCGTACGATAGGCATCGCTTGCACTTCGTTCACTTTCTCTTCGGCGACAGTGCCGGCTTCATCTGGATGGGAGGGCGCCGTGTGTGTCAGTTGGCGAAGATGATCCACCGCATCATCGATTGCCGAAACGCAGGCCTGCGTCATGAAATCCTGAGGATCCGCCGCTGTGGGGGACGGCTTGTCGCCACGCAGATCGAGCGCGCTGCCATTGGCAAAAATCTGTTTTGAGATCTGGTTCATCGTGGTCTCTCCCAATACCAGGTCACGCGACCACGACTTGCATTACATCTGAGGGGTGGGCGGACGACCATGAAAGGTCATGGCCGCCGTTGATGATGCCATCGCCACTGTCCGTGCCATGGGGGCCATCGTCATCGAGAAAGGCAATGACTTCATTGGCAAGCTTTGCCCCTGCCGCCTCGGGCGCAGTGGCATCGTGTTCTATGATCCCGCCTTGGATGAGAATGGCATCGGAATAGAGCTGGCCGGCAACGTAAGTAGTATTGCCGAAGCTGTCATAGTCGACGATTTGAGCGATATTGGCGACGGTATTGCTGCCCGTATCGATCGTGATCACGGCGTCCTGGTTATTCTTAAGGAGCTCGGCTGCTGCCTGGGTCACGTCGTCGGAATCTCCGAGCACGGCGACCTGTTTGATGATGGTCATGTCGAAGAGATTGCCGGTAATGTAGAGAACATTCAGGCCGACATAGCCCTGGAAATTGAGATCGGTGGACAAGCCCTCAGGCATTGACGGATCGCGCTCCAGAATTCCCTTCTCTGCCTGATGCATATAGTCGGGCATGGTCTCGAACCGGTCGTTGGCCCCGACATTGTGGATCGCTGCAAAGTTCCAGATGAGATTGTTGCCGGACTGAACGGCGGCATTGCCGTCCGCGCCGTCCTCGGCGCGAACCCAATCGTTGTCGTAGAGAAGTGAAATCTGCGTGATGCTATTGATGTCGTAGACACTGCCGCCGACGATCACCAGATCGTATTGCAGGCCCATCTGGAAGGACGACGAGAAATTCAGTGTCGTATTGCCGCCGGTCAGAACGGTCGTTTGCGAGCCGCTCGTCGTGACGGTCATCGTGTCGTTATCGCTGACGAAATGATACTGCTCGATCCAGTTTACGAAGGATACGTCGCCGTTGACGATGCTGACCCGCCAGGCCATCGGAAAGATGGGGTCGCCATGTGCATCGACGGTCGTCTCCGGTTGGGGCGATTGATACGTGCTGCGTTCAAAGCTGGCTATATTGTAGGCCGTGACACCGGCGTCATCGGCAGCATCGGCCGAGGAGTGGAACATCGAGGCGATATCGTCATCGTTGCTGTAGGCGTAAACCTGCGTGATGGCATCGATCTGGTGATAGTCGCCCATGATGGCCGTCACGGAAGAGATTACCGCGGTATTGATGACGGAGGCTATATTGGCGACGAGGTTTGCGCCGGCAGTGACCTCCAGGCTGCTTGAAGCCGGGTCATGCTGCTCGACCGAGGTCTGGGTTTCGTCGGGATCTTCCGGCAGTTTGGCAAGGCCACGGTCCGGCAGCAGATCGTCCAGCGCCGGTATTTCTGAAACAAGCTTGCCGTTCATGTGGGTTCCGGTGATCTCGGATCCCGCCAGGACGAAATCATGCGCCTGGTCGTTTGGATTGTCTGCCGGCGGTTCGTTCGTTCCGAGCGATGTCTGGCCGGAATCCTTCACCACCTGAATGTAGGATTCCATATCGTTGGCGATATGTTTGACACCTTCGAAAGTGTCGGTCCGTTGCAGACTGGCAAAGGGAGTGAATATTTCGGTTTGGTCGTTGAACTCTGCCAGCCGTTCGGTGACGAAGCTCGTGTCCCGGGGGGCGTGGTAGCCATCCGTCATATCGAGATAGTCGTCGTCAAAGAGAACGTTGACCTGCGTAACGTATCCGATCACCGATCCGGGGCCATTGAAAACCTGCAGCTGTTCGTCGTCCTCGACGTTGATGTCCTGCGGACTGCCGAACCGAGGCAACGACGACACATCGCGGTGCGCAATCTCGGAGAGCTTTTCGATGCTTTCCTCGAAGGGGCGGCCGAAGCGGCGGGCCCCGCCATAGACGATCTCATAACTGACGCTTCTGTAGTCGACGTCGGGATCGTAGTCTTTGAGCATAAGATCGGAAGCGAAGGCGGGGGTGTTGGCGACGAGGTCGTCGAGCGTGGGCTCATTTTCAACAGGACCCGTGCCCGCGGTCAGCTCTGCACGCAGTCTCATTTCTTCGGTCGTCGTTTCGAATATGCCGATGAAATGGGCGATAATTTCTGAGAATTTCTCGATTTGCATTGCCTTGGCCCTCCCTTTCGAAGAAACGACCGGCCATGCGATCCCCTTCTGCTGGAGCCGCGCTGTTCGTCAATTCGCACGCAAGCATTCAAACTGCACCGGCGGAAGCCGGTGCAGTCTTTTCTTGGTCTTGGAGGTCAGTGTCCGCTGGAATCTTCGCCGACATCGGAAACATGCGAGTTACCGCCGATGACGCTGGAGTCCACAGCGTTGCTGAGCATGTTCGCGCCCTGAACGAGCTCCAGATGGAAGCCCGAATTGGCAAGAATTGCCGAAGCATCTGCCGTGGAAGTACCTGCGACGTCGTCACCCGCCTTGAGGTCCCAGCCCTTGCTGTCCATATCCATGCCGTCAGCACCGTTCGCCGTGCCGGCATTCGCACTCAGGTGGTTCTGAGCGCCGCCATTCTCCATCGTGATGTTCCAGGCCTTATCCTGGTCTGCAAGATGGTTGGCTTGGACAGTGCTGAAGACGGAATCGGCGCCTTCGCCGGAAAGCGAGCCGTTGAGGATATTGTCGATATTGAGGGTGAAGGAGAAGTCATCCCCGATGTCGAAGGTGAGGTCGTGGCCGGCTACGCCGAGGTTCCCGAAGTCCTTGACATCGTCAATAACGGCGAAGTCCGTGTCCGTTTTGTTGAAGCTGTCGCTGGTATTGTGGCTGTCAGTGGTCGTCTTGGTATCGGTAATCGTCTTGATGTCGGTGTCGATATCCGTGTCCGTCTTGGTGGTCGTGTCGTTGTCGGTGATCGTCTTGATGTCGACGTCGTCGTCACTGTACGACTTGGCGTCATAGCTCCAGTCGTAGTCCGATTTTGTGGTCGTCGTCGTGTCGTTATCGTTGATGTTGGTCGTCTTGATGTTCGTGTCGTCGTCCGACTTGTAGCTCCAGTCGTAGTCGTTGTCGCGGTTGTCGCCGTTGTCGGTCTTCACATCGAGATCGACGTTTGCCTTGACGTCAACGTCCGTGCTGTTGTCGGTGTTGTTGCGATTGTCGCCATTGGCGATGCCGCCGACGTAACCCGTTGAATTATCATCGATTTCTGTTGAATTTATAGCGCTGGAAAGGCCATCGGCCAAGGCGCCCACCTTGACGGTGTCGTCATCAGAGCCCGGCCCGGGCTTGGGGTCATAAGGCATTTCGGTTTCCTCCAGAAAAAAACTGGAGCAGCTTTCGAAGTCCCTCTCATCTCAAATGGGATCTTTGCTCGCGCTTGCTCCAATACGTTAATGTCGGCAGATGGACACGGTACCTTTTCATCTGCAGCCTCATCGTGATTTGTTGACCAAATTCTGTATTGGGATCGTGCTTACTCAGTACAAAGACGCACTAATCCAGTCCCGGACTCGATATGAGCGCGAGCAAGGCATTCGAACTTCTTTTTGAGTTCCCTCGAAAGAAGACCAAGTATCAAAAACACATGCTGATACTCGATTTTCACGTCGCCACTTTCAGCGACAGTCACAGATTGATGGAAAAAGCAGGCCCCCGATAGATACCAATTCGGGCTAAGACATCGGAGGCCCAGCTCGATAATCCGCTTAAGTCAGGGCCGGATCGCAGGCATCGAAGAAAGCTCTGTAAGATTTGGGGACCGCGTCCTCTACCTCGGAATCCGGGGGAGTCGACGGATTATGATATCGTGAAGTTAAGCTCGGAAGGTTCTCCGTCTTATTTTGAAATATCGTCTGCCCATTACCGCTTTGCTTTTGTATGTCTCGAACTAATACATGCTGCTTTATACCGTGATCTAGTCGAAATACCGCCCGCTAGTATGTTTCTTGTCTGAAATGCAACCATAAAGTGGCAAAAAATAAATATAACTTCGTGACAACTAACCCATTTGGGCCATTTCTTTCCTTTGAAATCCATATTACCATAATTAAGAAATGCCTAAAAGATAAGGCGGCCGCATGCCTAGGGGCAATGTTCGTCGGCATGTAATACCCGCCACCGCGCCAATGGGAGTAGATGCTCCGAGTTTTAGTATAGTGTAGCGCTAGGGGAGGCGTATATGTTCATGGTTGGGTCGGAAGTAGGAGATTCGGATCAGGCAAGAAGACTGAGCCCGAATGGAGAAACAGTCCTGGTAATCGCCAAGGCAGACTTGTTCTCCGAGTGCATGGTTGAAGCACTGGCAAAGAAATTCCCGAATTTCGATGTCGTAAGCGTATCGAGCGCGCAGTCCATATCCGAAAAGGATATTCACGATATGCGGCTTGTTCTGTTCTATCATGTCGCCGGCGCCGAGTTGCACGATGCGCTGCAGATCGTTCGTGAAAACCGTCCGGACGCATCCATCGGTCTTGTCGTCGAAGCCATCGATATGATGGAGCCCTATATCAGTCGGCTGGTCGAGGCCCGCGTCGTCGACGGCGTCCTACCGCTCAATCTGCGCCTGGACGTCTTCATGGCGGCAATCGATCTGCTGATGAAGGGCGGCGAACATTTTCCATCCGCGCTTCTGGGCCGACTTTCAAACCGTGCTACGGCGCAGCTCGAGCCCTCGTTGTATCAGACGAAGTCTGTCGACGCAGCACGCGCCAATGCGCTGAAGCTTCGGCGCAGCAGCATGGCGGCTCTGACCACTCGCGAGGTCCAGATTCTCGACCTCATCTGCAAGGGGACGCAGAACAAGATCATCGCCGACAAGCTTCACCTGTCCGAAAATACGGTGAAGGTCCACGTCCGCAATATCTATAAGAAGATGAATGTGAGAAATCGCACTGAAGCGGCCTCGCGGTTCTTCAACGATACCTCGGACAACGGCGATCTCTCCGGCAGATGGCCACACTAGGCCATCAATCCGTCCGGGACGAGCGGGCAAAACAGCGTGATTTCTGGCCGAAACCGCTCGGCGAACAGATGTAAGGTGCGGAACCCGGATAGACCGTAGCGTTTATCTCAGCCGAAGCGGTCTTCGCTTCGGCAGTATAGGCGAAGTCCTTCGCGGCATGCGGCACCGTTGCCGCCACAACATTCGCCTTGGTGCTTCCCACGATTGCCGTATCGACGACCGCGCACGAGATCGGTCCAATGGCCGAGAGAACAACTGTCGCGGCCAAAGCCAGAGAGCTGAAACTGCATGGCGCTCGGCCATGCATGCGATCATGAACCGTCATTGAATAACCCCTCGATCATCAGGGCAGTCGCGACGCGCCCTCGCACACCAATAGCTAGCCATCTCGGTACATCGGCTTCATTGGGTGAAGCTGGAGTGGCCGGATGGAGAGCATGGCACCATACTCATTGAGGGGGATTAATCAAGCGAATTCCGGAGTTTAATACTGTAGCTATTTAGAATTGCTCCCATGTTTTGAAGTTGACCTTCCCTGATATCCTCCTATCATTTGAGTCATGAATACAATTATCCGAAGAATGGCAGAGGAGGTTGTTTCAAGTATACTACTTCCCGTTGAATTTAGTGTGACGGAGAAGAAGGATGCCAAAGTATAGAAGGGTCTAAGAAGACCACGTGACATGGGAAGGGTTTTGTAATGCGTAGCATTCCCACCGAAGGACATTCAGGATTCGCATCGCCACCACCGGGGTCAAAAACCGTCCTGGTCAACGGAGGCGCCGGTTTCCTGGGGTCGCATCTTTGCGAGCGCCTTCTTGAGCGGGGCCATCAGGTCATCTGTCTCGACAATTTCTACACCGGCCGCCGCGTCAATATCGAACATCTGCTGCAGAACGACCGTTTTCGGCTTCTGGAACATGATGTGCGCCAGCCCTTTGGTGTCGAGGCATCCCTCATCTTCAACTTTGCCTCGCCGGCTTCACCTCCGGACTATCAGCGCGATCCCGTCGGCACCCTGCTCACCAACGTGCTTGGAGCCGTCAATACGCTCGATGCAGCGCGTCGTAGCGGCGCCACGGTCGTGCAGTCCTCGACTTCGGAAGTCTACGGAGATCCGCATCAGAATCCGCAGCACGAAACCTATTTCGGCAATGTCAATCCGATTGGTCCACGCGGCTGCTACGACGAGGGCAAGCGCTCAGCCGAAACCCTGTTCTTCGATTATCACCGCAAGTATGGCGTCGATATCAAGGTTGGCCGGATCTTCAATACCTACGGTCCGCGCATGCGCCTTGATGATGGACGCGTCGTATCCAACTTCATCGTCCAGGCACTCTCCAACACCGACATAACGATCTACGGTGACGGTAGGCAGACCCGTTCCTTCTGCTATGTCGACGATCTCGTCGGCGGCTTCCTGCGGTTCGCCGAAACTGGCGCACATTGCACCGGTCCGATCAATCTCGGTAATCCGACGGAGATCACGGTGCGGGATCTGGCAGAAATCGTCCTTGATCTGACCAATTCGCGCTCGCGCATCATTTACCTGCCGGCCGTCGCAGACGATCCGCAACAGCGCCGTCCGGATATTTCCAGAGCCAGGGAGGAGTTGAACTGGTGGCCGACGACCGAGCTGAAGACCGGTCTGAAGCGTACGATATCCTATTTCGACGCGCTGCTTGCCCGCAAGGAAGTGGTGGAGGCCGTATGAAATGCCCCGCTACATCCTGGTTACGGGTGGCGCCGGCTTCATCGGCAGCCACATCTGCAAGGCGCTTGCGCGTGCCGGCATGGTTCCGGTCACCTATGACAATCTTTCCACCGGACATATCGACAGCGTCCGGTGGGGGCCGCTGATCCAGGCGGATATCGCCGATGGCGCAAGGTTGCGGCACGTCATGGCCGAGTACTCGCCGGATTGTGTCATCCATTGCGGCGCCAATGCCTATGTCGGTGAATCCGTCGAAAGGCCGAGCATCTATTATCGCAACAACGTCATCGGCAGCCTGTCGTTGCTGGATGCCTGTCTCGATTGCGGGATCGACAAGATCGTCTTTTCCAGCAGCTGCGCGACCTACGGCATTCCGGAGATGCTGCCGATCTGCGAGAAAACGCCGCAACAGCCTGTCAATCCTTATGGCAGGACCAAGCTGATCTTCGAAATGGCACTGGAGGATTATGCGGCCGCCTATGGCACCCGCTTCGCCGCGCTCCGCTACTTCAATGCAGCCGGCGCCGACCCGGAAGGCCAGCTTGCCGAGCGGCACTATCCCGAAACCCATCTGATCCCGCGCGCCCTTCTCGCCGCAAGCGGCCGGATCGAGAGCCTCGATATTTTCGGTATCGACTATTCGACGAATGACGGCACCTGCGTCAGGGATTACATCCATGTCAGCGATCTTGCCCAGGCGCATCTTGCGGCCGTTCGTCACCTTCTGGTTGGCGGCAATTCCCTGAGCCTCAATCTGGGCTCCGGCCGCGGCACGTCCGTCGGCGAGATCCTGAATGCCGTCAAACGAAAGACCGGCCACAGGGTGCCGATCCGTTGTCAGCCGCGCCGCGCTGGCGATCCGCCGGTGCTTTTCGCCGATACGAAGAGGGCTCGCCTGGAGCTCGACTTCATGCCGACACTTTCGGATATCGATACGATCATCCGCACGGCTGGCCCGACTTTCGGACTGGAGGTGATCGCATGAGCACCACAGCCGAAATCGACCGCGCACGTCTGTCGTCGGCGAGCAGATCCGGGATGTTCGAGCCCGTCTTTACCGGATGGAATCGAGCCGCCTATGGTCTTGGCATCGTCTGCTGGCTGGCAGCCCTTGACTACTTCTGGCTCTGGTGGGCCACGCCAATTCACGTCGTCTCATGGCCGGCATACCTGCTCGTCACGCTCATTCTCGCCTGGGTCACCCTGATCCCGGCCTATTTCATCCTCATCTTCCTGGATGCAAGACAGGTCAGATCGGTTGCGCCCCTGCCGGAGGGTCGCGTTGCCATGGTGGTCACCAAGGCGCCATCAGAACCTTTTGCCGTCGTGCGCAGGACGCTTCTTGCAATGCTCGATCAGAAGGGTGTCGAGTTCGATATCTGGCTCGCCGACGAAGATCCGTCCGAAGAGGCGAGGAGATGGTGCGGGCAGCACGGCATCATGATCTCCACGCGCAAGGGCGTCAGCGAATATCACCGTCCCGTCTGGCCGCGCCGCACGCGTTGCAAGGAGGGCAATCTCGCCTATTTCTATGATCACTTCGGCTATGAGCGCTATGATTTCGTCGCCCAGTTCGATGCCGATCACGTGCCGACGCCGACCTATCTTCGCGAAGTCCTGAGACCCTTCTCCGATCCCGAAGTCGGCTACGTCTCGGCACCTAGCATCTGCGATGCCAATGCGGCCGAAAGCTGGGCCGCCCGCGGCAGGCTCTATGCGGAAGCCAGCCTGCATGGTTCGTTGCAGGCGGGCTATAATAATGGCTGGGCGCCGCTCTGCATCGGTTCGCACTATGCCGTCCGCACGGCGGCCCTGAGGGAGATCGGCGGCCTCGGTCCCGAGCTCGCGGAAGACCATTCGACCACGCTGATGATGAATGCCGGCGGCTGGCGCGGGGTCCATGCGGTCAATGCCATAGCACACGGCGACGGGCCGGCGACCTTTTCCGATCTGGTTGTTCAGGAATTCCAGTGGTCGCGCAGCCTGGTTACCATCCTGCTTCGGCATTCTCGCCGACATGTCGCCCGCCTGCCGCTCAAGCTGAAGTTCCAGTTCCTGTTTTCGCAGATCTGGTATCCGCTGTTTTCGGCGTTCATGGCGTCGATGTTCCTGCTGCCCGTCGCAGCCCTGCTCACGGGCCATGTCTTCGCCAATGTCAGCTATCCGGCATTCCTGTTGCATTCTCTGCCGCTTTCGCTCGTGTTGACGGTGTTCGCCATCTTCTGGCGTGCATCAGGCACATTCCGGCCATACGATGCGAGGCTTTTCGGGTGGGAAGGGGTGGTCTTCATCCTGTTGCGCTGGCCCTGGTCGCTTGCCGGCAGCCTCGCGGCCGTGCGCGATCATGTGACCGGCTCCTTCGTGGATTTCCGCATCACCCCGAAGGGTGATCAGGGGCTGCGCAAACTGCCGGCGCGGATTATCGCACCTTACATCGCGCTGGCAGGCATTTGTGCTGCTGCCATGGCATTTGCCGACGATGGCGACGGTGCGCGTGGCTTCCAGATCTTCGCGGCGATCAACCTGTTGATCTATGTATCGCTCGTAATCCTGGTTGTCGCCCGTCACGCCCTCGAGAACGGTCAATCCCTTTTGCCGCAAGCGTATGGTCTGCGGTTTTCCGCCGCCGGCTGTCTCGTCGCCTGCCTGGTCGGCGGCGCGCAGCTCGGCAATCACGGGCTGACCGCCATGGAAGCGCTTTCGCACGGCCAGCCCTTCGTCACCTTTACCCGGTCGCAATTTACCGTGGCGGGTGCGGGGCTCGGCGGCGGCAAGACCAGGATCGTGAAATTCAGTCTCAAATGGCACGGTTTTGCCGAAGCCGGCCGTGCACGAAAGGACGTTGGGGAGAGCAGAAATGCGTGAGGAGGATAAAATGAGCATGGCAAAACGATTGACGGGAGGAGCGCTGGCTCTGTGCCTCGGCCTTATCCTCCCGATCGGCGCATTCGCAGCAGAAAAGAATAGGGCACCGGCACCGACGCCACTCACTGCCGCGGAACTCTACATGATCTACGCCGACAAGACCTGGACCTGGAATACGGGCGGCGGCCGCTTCATCGGCGAGGACAGGCGTTTCGTCGCCTGGGTCGACAATGGCGGCAAGCAGTCTTTCGCCGAGGGTCGCTGGGTCGTCGATGATCTCGGTCAGATGTGCATGCGCGCGACCTGGACCAATAATGAGGGGGCGGCACGTGCCAGTACCTGCTTCGGCCACCGCAAGATCGGCAACACGATCTACCAGCGGCGTCAACCGAGCGGGGACTGGTACGTGTTCCGGCACGCTGCCACGAAAGCCGATGATGAGTTCCGGAAGCTGGTTCCGGCAGACACGGTGAGCCTGAAAGCGCAGGGGCTGAAGCAGGTTCTGGCAACCGACAAATAGCCGAAGGGGAGGACAAGACCATGAAAACCCTGGCGAAGAAGATCTCGACGGCAACGATCGCCATGCTTCTGCTCGGCGTTGCCGACGTGTCGCACCAAAGCGTGGCGCAGGGCGCCGCCACCGTCATGAATGCTGGTGCCCAGACGATTACAGACAAGACGATCAGAGACAAGCGGCCCGCCATTCATGCCGATGGCATCAAGTTCGGCGCCTATGATCCGCATGGCGATTTCGGCGCGCAACAGAGCGTGACAACGGAACACCTTTCCTTCCATGGGAAGACGTCGATCTTGAAACTCTGCGTGTGGCGGATGCCTATGCGCTGGCGAGGGGCCGCAACCTGCTGATCACGATCGAGCCCTGGTCATGGGACGTGGACTGGCGGCTGACGTCAGACGAACTTCGCTGGAAGCTGTTTCACGGCGACTACGATGTGAACATGCGGGCGATCGCCAGGATGATCGCTCAGCTGAAAAGCCCGGTCATCGTCCGCTGGGGGCAGGAAATGGAGGACAATTCCGGCCGCTTTTCGTGGTCTGGCTGGAATCCTTCCGATTATATATCCGCCTACAGGCGTATGATGGATATCGTGCGGCGGGAGGCGCCCGGTACGAAGCTCATGTGGTCGCCGAAGGGCCTGCCTGGCCTCAATGCCTATTATCCCGGCGACACTTATGTCGACTTCGTCGGCCTGTCGATCTTTGGTCTCGAACCGTACGACCGTATCGCTCACAACGGCCCCCGGACCTTCACCGAGGCACTGAGGCCGGGTTACGACCTCGTCGCCCAGTATCAGAAGCCGGTCTGGGTGGCCGAATTGGGTTATGAGGGCAGTGACGGATACATAAAGCCGTGGATGGAGACGGCGACGCTCAAGCAGAGCGACTTTCCCGAGCTGCAGGAAGTCGTCTACTTCAATGACCGCGATGTCCATGCCTGGCCGTTCGATCTCGGCCGGCCCGACTGGCGGGTCATTGAAGACGCAAGCAACTAAGCTGGGGTTGCTGGAAAAGAAAGGCCCGCCGATGGCGGGCCTGAATTCGTTCCTCCGGGATATGATTATCCCTTGATTGTCGCCTTACCGGTTTCGACAAGCTGCTGGGCGGCATCTGCCACCGAGACGCGCTCGAAGGCGAGCTCATCGCAGGTCGGGCGAAGAACGCGCTGATCAAATTCGGTGGAACCCATCGGCGCCGGCCGCGGATACTCGCCAACCTGGTCCTTGAGCAAGTTGATGTATTTGACCGTCTCCTGTTCCGTCGGGTTGAGCTGCGGCAGGATGGCTTCCCGCACTGCCGGCGACATCGGCACACCGCGCTCCACGCCGAGGATTTTGCCGGCTTCGACATCATTGACGAAGAAGCTGATGAATTTTGCGGCCGCCTCGCCCTGCTTGGTGGTAGCGCCCACGCTCCAGATCAGTCCCGGGCGGTAATAATGGCCTGACGGGCCGCCTTTCTTCTCGCGCGGCAGCATGGCAATGCCGAGCTTGTTCTTGATGACCAGCTGGTATCCGACCATCTGGTTGGAATAGGCCATGCTGATGGCCGATTTGCCAAGGGTGAGGCAGTTCGTGTCGATATTGTTCTGGTCGAGCGTCTGCACATCCGCAGCAACGGTGCCGCCGGCCTTGCGTAGCTTCTCCCAGTAATCGAACCATTCCTTGGCATCATCGACTGTGAAGCCGAGGGTCGGGCTTTCCTTGGCATAGAGGCTCTTGCCGCGCTGCCGCAGCCAGGCGTCGAAGACATAGGTATAACGTGCCCCGTAGGGGCCGCTTTTGCCCGAGGATTTCCCGAGCTCTACGGCGAGCTTGGCATACTCATCCCAGGTGAGATCAGGTGTCGGCAGCGGAATGCCGGCCTTTTCGAATTCCACGCTGTCATAGAACATCGCGAAGGAGTTGAGGCCGAGGCCGACGCCGTAAAGCTTGCCGTCAACCGTCGTCAGTTTCAGTATGTCGGCGCCAAAATCATCGACCTTCAGCGTCGAAGGCACGAATTCGTCGAGCGGCAGGCAGGCGCCACGCTTGGAATAATCCGAGATCGTTCCCGGCTCGAGCTGGAAGACGTCAGCGATTGCGCGACCGGCCATCTGCGTTGCGAGCTTCGTCCAATAGCCGTCACCGGCAAGTGATTCACCGACGATGGTAACGCCCGGGGTTTTCGACTGGTAGAGCTTGGCGACATCGAGTGTGCGCTTTGCACGGTCGTTGGAGCCCCACCACATTGCACGAAGCGAGGCGTCCTCAGCGAATGCGGGAATCGAGCTGCCGGCGCCGAAGGCGAGACCGGCCGCGGCACCTGCGGTTCCCATCAAGAATGAACGTCGATTGACCTGCATGATTTCCTCCTTTGTCTGATGCCCGATGCCATCCTCCAATGGTCTTTTCGAGCGTTCGGCAGGTAGAGTACGCAAAAAATTTCTCTTTGCAAGAAATTATAGTTCTCTTGCAAATTTGCATAATTTGCATAATCTTTGCTGTATGAATGAGGTCAAAATGAACGAGACCAGGATCAGAAAGCCGCGCCAGGCCGATATTGCCAGTCTGGCCGGCGTTTCCGTTTCCACGGTCTCGCGGGTGCTCGCCAACGAGCCTGGTATCAGCGAAACCGTACGACGGCACATTTTGAAAGTTGCCGCCGAGCACGGCTATCCGGTGAAGACTGTTTCGGAAAGCGTTCCGGGCGGGCTTGCCCTGATTGCCAGTGACGGAGCCACCGGCGGCCTCAGCGTCTTCTACGAATCGATCGTCGAGGGCCTTCGTGCCGGTGCCGCGGATGCCGGCATGCCGTTTGAAGTACGGCTGGTGCGCGAGGATCGAACGACGCCCGATGTGGTCGGCGAATATCTGCAGACGGCGCAAGCCGAAGGACTTTTCCTCGTCGGTATCGATCCAGGCGATACGCTGCGGGTCTGGCTGGAAGAGACGGGAACACCGACCGTTCTCGTCAATGGCACTGATCCGCGCCTGCGCCTTGACGGCGTCTCTCCCTCAAATTTCTTCGGCGCCTATGAGGCGACGAGCCGGCTCACGAAAGCCGGTCATCGCCGTATCCTGCATCTCACCGGTTCGCACCGTCATACCATCCGTGAACGTGTGCGCGGCTTCGAGGCGGCGATTGCCGCAGTTCCTGATGCCGAGGGCCGGCTCGTTCCGCTCACTTTCGAGGGTAGTGCCAGCCGCGAGGCGCATGAGCGCACGGTCGAAATGCTCGCGGAAGATTCCGGCTATACGGCCGCCTTCTGCATGAATGATTTCATTGCCGTCGGCGTGCTCGAAGCCGTTACCGAAGCAGGCCTTCGCGTTCCCGAGGATTTCGCGATCGTCGGCTTCGACGACCTGCCCTGTGCCGTCATGACCAATCCCAGGCTTTCCACCATGCGCGTCGACCGCGCGGCCCTTGGCCGCGAGGCCGTTTCTCTGATGATCTCCCGCTACCGCGACAGGACCGCCCCGGCCCGCCACATCTGCCAGGCTGTCGTTCCCGTTGCCGGAGGCACTGTTCCCGATACCGACAAGCTGTGAGTGATGCCGATGACCTATGATCCCGCCAGCGCCAATCCGCTTGCAGGCAATCCGCTGAAGACCCGCGACGACATGATCCGCGCCATCAACGACCTCTTCAATCCGCTGCTTCCTTTCTTCTCCGATGGCAATGCCCGTGTTCGCCTCGATGGCGCCGGCGCCCATTTCGACCGGGCCGCTGCCGATCTTGAGGGTTTCGCTCGTCCACTCTGGGGCCTTGCACCGCTCGGCGCCGGCAACAACGCTTTCGATCACTGGCACCGATTTGCCGAAGGTCTTGCGAATGGCTGTGATCCGGCGCATCCCGAATATTGGGGTACGGTCAACGCCCGCGACCAGCGCATGGTGGAATTGGCAGCCCTTGGCTTTGCCTTGGCGCTGGTGCCGGAAAAAATCTGGGAGCCGCTCGACAAACGCGCCCGCGATAACATCATCGCCTATTTCAAGCATGTCCGGCAGTTCGACTATGCTGACAATAACTGGAAGTTCTTTCGCATCTTCGTCGATATCGCCCTCGACCGCCTCGGCGCCGATTTCGATCGCAGCCTGACCAGGCAATATCTGGAAGAGCTCGAAGGTTTCTACATTGGCGATGGCTGGTACCGGGACGGCAATATCCGTCGCATCGACCACTACATTCCCTTCGCCATGCATTTTTATGGCCTGATCTATTCGAAGCTGGTCGATGACGACTATGCCAAGCGTTATCGCGAGCGCGCCGTGCTCTTCGCCAGGGATTTCCGTCACTGGTTTGCGCCCGATGGCGCGACAATCCCCTTCGGCCGCAGCCTCACCTATCGATTCGCCTGTGCCGGTTTCTGGTCCGCGCTCGCCTTCGCCGATCTCGAGGCATTGCCCTGGGGCGAGGTCAAGCATCTCTGCCTCGAGCATCTGCGCTGGTGGCGGGATAAGCCGATCGCCAGTCACGACGGCGTTCTTTCCATCGGCTTCGGCTACCCGAACCTCTTGATGTCTGAAAGCTATAATTCAGCCGGCTCACCCTATTGGGCCTTCAAGGCCTTCCTGCCGCTCGCCATTGCCGAGGATCATCCTTTCTGGACCGCGGAGGAAAGGGCACCCGAGCAAGCCCCGGAAGTCGTTCCGCAGCGTCATCCGGGCATGGTTATCATGCGTGCCGGAAATGATGTCGTGGCGCTCTCGTCTGGTCAGGAAAATCTGCAGATGCGCTTCGGCACGGAGAAATACGCAAAATTCGCCTATTCCGCCCGCTACGGCTTCAGCGTCGAGGCCGACGAGCGCGCTTTTGCGCTTGGCGCCTTCGATTCCGCGCTCGCCTTCAGCGACGACGGCCTGCATTACCGCGTTCGGGAAACGAATGAAGAGGCAATGATCGCCGGCAACATCCTTTACTCCAGATGGTCGGCCTTCGGCGACGTCAAGGTCGAAACCTGGCTCGTGCCAACGGCCCCGTGGCATATTCGCGTTCACCGCATCACGACACCACGCCCGTTACAGACCGCGGAAGGTGGTTTCGCGATTGCCAAACGCGATCTCGATGCCGATACGCTGTTCGCAGAGCAGGGATCGGCTCATGCGATCGGCGAGGCAGATTTCACCGGTATCGTCGACCTCGGTTCGTCGATCAGGCGAAACGGCCTTGCCCAGAAGGCGCTGCCGAATACCAACATGATCGTGTCCAAGACACTCGTTCCCCAACTCCGGGGCGAGATTCCGGCTGGCGAAACGGTTCTGGTTACGGCTGTACTGGCGTTGAACGATCCGGCTGCCGTATCGGGGGCATGGACCACGCCTCCGAAAGCACCCGATATCGACGCACTGCAGAAGCTGGTCGGTGAGAAGGGCGTGACCGTCAGCGCCATAGAAGCGCCAGGGCATATGCCATGAACCGTGCTGCCATAGTCCTCGCCATGCAGCCATCGCGCACGGAGCATGTGCTGCCCGAGGCGGTCCTTCGCCGGCTGGATGGCATCGGGCGTCTGCTCGATGCCGAACCGCTTCAGCACTTCGATGACGAACGGGCGAGACGTCTGCTGTCCGAGGCGGAAATCCTGATCACCGGCTGGGGCGCGCCCTATGTCGGTCGGGAGGTTCTGACGCTTGCGCCGAAGTTGAAGCTCGTGGTCCACGCAGCGGGAACCGTGAAGGGCATCGTCGATGCCTGCATTTTTGACGCCGGCATTGCCGTCAGCCATGCGGCCGAGGCCAACGCCGTCCCGGTCGCCGAGTTTACGCTCGCCGCAATCATCTTTGCCGGCAAGCATGTCTTCCGCTTTCGCGACCTTTACGTTGCCGACCGTCATCGGGACCGAACCCACCCGATGCAGCATGAAGCCATCGGCAATTATCGCCGCGCGGTTGGCATCATCGGCGCTTCGCGCATCGGCCGACGCGTCATCGAACTCCTGAAACCTTTCGATTTTCAGGTGCTGCTATTCGATCCGACCGTCGATGCGGAGCAGGCGCGCGCTCTGGGTACAGAAAAAGTCGAGCTGGACGACCTGATGCGCCGGTCGGACATCGTCTCCGTTCACGCGCCGTCTCTGCCCTCCACCCGGCACATGATTGATGCGTCGAAGCTGGCATTGATGAAGGACGGTGCAACCCTGATCAACACGGCCCGTGGTGCACTGATCGATGAGGATGCTCTGCTGGCCGTTCTGAAGACTGGCCGCATCGACGCAGTCATCGATGTGACCGATCCCGAAATACCGGGACCGGAATCGGCGTTTTACGATCTGTCTAATGTCTTCCTGACACCGCATATAGCCGGCGCAGTCGGCCTTGAGCGCAGCCGCCTCGGCGAAATGGCGGCAGACGAGGCCGAACGCTTCATCAAAGGCGAGCCCATGCTTTACGGGCTCACCCTCGAAGGTCTGGAAAATACGGCCTGAGGGCCTAGGACGCCTTCATCGAATTCGGCGAACCGTCGTTGGCAAGCTCCGGCATCAGATCGGAAATATTGACGACCCGGCCCGTGCGCGAACTCGTCAGTGCCGCGATGCCGCAAAGCACGGACATGGCTCCGGCACGGGTGCCGGCCCGCTGCGCCAGCCTGTCCTGCATGTCTGGCTTGAAGATCATGTTGCGCATCCGGTCGTCACCACCGTAATGACCGCCGGAGGAATGCGGTACCTTGATGCGCTCGACCGCTTCCTTTCCATGCGGGAAGTTGCGGATCAGCAGGATCGTGTCTTCCCGCGGCTCTTCCCAGGGCTGCGCCTCATACTGGCGGATCTCGATGCGTCCCTTTGTGCCGTTAAAGGCCAGATGATGACCTTCGATCGGTTGGAACGTGTTCAACGAATAGGAGACATGAACGTTGTTCCGGTAGCGGATGGAAACGACCATCGTATCGGGAATGTCGATATCCTCGCGAAAGACACAGCCGTCGCGGAAATAGCCGTCGATCTTCGCGGGATCCTCGTAAAGCGTGTCGAGGAAGGGATCCTTTTCGAGATCGAGATAGTAATCGCATTCATGGCTGTGCGGACAGAGCTTGCAGCGCGGGCCGCGGAAAGGTCCCTTGCGGCCATAATTCTGCAGGTCGGCAAAGGAGGTTACGGCATCGGGGTCGCTGTCCAGGTACCAGTTCAGAAGGTCGAAATGGTGCGTCGCCTTGTGAACGAAGAGGCTGCCGGAATTTTCCGTATAGGCATGCCAGCGGCGGAAATAGTCGGCGCCGTGCTTGGTGTTGAGGTACCAGTGAAAATCGACCGAGGTAACACGGCCGATCTCGCCGGAATTCAGGAGCTCCTTGATCTTTGCAGCCGTCGGGGCATAGCGATAGTTGAAGGAAACGTCGACCCGGCGGCCGGTGCGCTTTTCGGCATCCAGAATCCGGCGAATCTTTTCCACCGACGTCGTCATCGGCTTTTCGGTGATCACGTCAATGCCGGATTCCAGCGCCCGCACGATGATATCGTCATGTGTATGATCCGGCGTGCAAACGATCGCCAGATCCGGCTTCTGCTCTGCCAGCATCGCATCGATGTTTTCATAAAGCGGCGCGTTGCTGCCGATCATGGTGCGGGCGCGCTCGCCGCGCAGCGAATTCTTCTCCACAATCGCAGTCAGGTCGACATGCTCGCGCCAGCCGGAAAGCAGATCCTTGCCCCACATCGTGGTGCCGCGGTTACCGGTGCCGATCAGGGCAAAACGGCGTTTCTCCATCGAATGATTCCTCCTTCATACGTGATGAAACGGATTGGATTTTAAAACTAGATCTGGCAGCAGCTCCTGAAGCGCTCGACGCAGGTGGCGATCACCTCGTCGGCAGGGCGCTTCCACCAGTTTTCAGCGGAGAAGATTTCGACCTCCTGCGCGCCGAAGAAGCCGGCGGCCTCCACCATCCGTCTTATGCCTTTGAGATCGATAACGCCATCGCCCATCATGCCGCGGTCGAGCAGCATGTCCTTGGTCGGCACCAGCCAATCACAGATATGGTGCGCAAAGATGCGCTTCATCCGTCCGGCACGGGCAATCTGGTTGGCAAGATCGGGATCCCACCAGACGTGATAGACATCGACGGCGACGCCGACATCCTGGCCGAGTTGCTCGCACATATCGAGCGCCTGGCCAAGCGTGTTCACGCAGGCGCGGTCGGCAGCATACATCGGGTGCAGCGGCTCGATCGCGAGTTTCACGCCCGCAGCCTGAGCATGCGGCAACACGGCGGCAATGCCATCGAACACCATCTGGCGCGCCGCGACGATATCCTTCGAACTGCCTGGCAGGCCACCGACGACGAGCACAAGGCAATCGGCAGAAAACGCTGCCGCCTCGTCGATGGCGCGTTTGTTGTCGTCCAGGTTCTTCTGCCAGTCGGCCTCGTTTGCCGCCGGAAAGAAGCCGCCGCGGCAGAGCCCCGTCAATTTGATCCCGTTCGATTTGACAATCCGCACAGCCTCGTCGAGCCCGGCCTTGGCAACCTGATCGCGCCAGGGCGCGATCGAGGTGATGCCGTGTTTCAGGCAGATATCGACGGCTTCGGCGAAGCCGCATTGCTCGCGGATCGTCGCAAGGTTGATCGAAAGTCCTTCGATCTGCATGTCATTCCCCTCCCATTGCCGCGCCGGCGCTCAATGAACGCCGTGAACGGCAAGCACCTGTTTCATGCGATCAGTTGCAAGGTCCGGATCGGCGAGAACCCGGGCCTTGTCGGCAAGGCGGAAAAGCTCCGCCAGATGCGTGAGCGAACGTGTGCTCTGCTGGCCGCCGATCATCGTGAAATGGTCCTGCAGACCGTTGAGATAGGCGAGGAAGACGACGCCGGTCTTGTAGAAGCGGGTCGGTGCCTTGAAGATGTGGCGCGACAGCGGAACGGTCGGCTCGAGCAGGTCGAAGAATTCGTGGTTGCTCTTGCGGCCAAGCGCGTCGAGTGCGGCCGAAGCCGCAGGTGCGATGGCGTCGAAAATGCCGAGCAGCGCGTCCGAATGGCCATGCTCATCGCCGGCGATCAGTTCGGCGTAGTTGAAGTCATCGCCAGTATACATGCGCACGCCCTTCGGCAGCTGCCGGCGCATCGTCACTTCCTTCTCCTTGGAAAGAAGCGAGATCTTGATACCATCGACCTTCGCGGCATTGGCTTCGATCACCTGCAGGCAGGTTTCCATTGCCTTCAGATGGTCGCCATTGCCCCAATATCCCTGTAGCGCCGGATCGAACATTTCGCCGAGCCAGTGGATGACGACGGGTTCCTTCACCTGGCGAAGAATGCGGTCATAGACCTTGATATAATCGTCCGGCCCCTTGGCTGCCGCGGCTAGGGCACGGCTTGCCATGAGGATGATGCGACCACCGGCGGCTTCCACCGTCTCGATCTGTTCCTCGTAAGCCCGGATGATCGTGTCGATCGTCACGTCGGGGCCGGGCGTCAGATGGTCGGTACCGGCGCCACAGGCAATCAGCGCGTCCTTGCGGGAGGCGGCTTCGCCAAGTGCGCGGCGGATAAGCTCGCGGGCCTCCGGCCAGCCAAGCCCCATGCCGCGCTGCGCCGTATCCATAGCTTCGGCAACGCCGAGACCGAGATCCCAGAGGCGATGGCGGAAAGCGAGCGTACGCTCCCAGTCGATCGCCGGCGTCAACCAGGGATCGTTGTCGGCCAGCGGATCGGCGACGACATGGGCCGCGGCAAAAGCGATGCGCGGGAAGCTCTTGGCGTCCCGCTTCTTGAGTTCGATCGGCGTGCCAGTCAGCGCATAAGGAGCGATCTTGCCGTCGAGAGGAAGATTGATCGTCGTCACGGCTCAGAACTCCAGGGCGGGGACATCGAGCCAGCGGCGCTCGGCCCAGGATTTCAGGCCGAGTTCTGCAAGCTGCACGCCCTTGGCGCCGGCTTCCAGGCCATAGGGCCAGGGAGCGTCTTCGACCACGTGACGGATGAACATTTCCCACTGCGCCTTGAAGCCATTGTCGAAGACCTGCGTATCCGGCACTTCGTCCCAGGTCTTGTAGAAGTCGATCGTCTGCGGCTGGTCGGGGTTCCAGACAGGCTTTGGCGTATTGACGCGATGCTGGCTCCAGCATTTCGTCAGCCCGGCAACGGCCGAGCCATGCGTGCCGTCCACCTGGAAGGTCACGAGGTCGTCGCGACGAACACGCACGGCCCAGGATGAATTGACCTGCGCGATCGCGCCGCCTTCCAGCTCGAAGGTCGCATAGGCGGCATCATCGGTGTCGCAGTTGTAGGGCTTGCCCTGTTCATCGATGCGGGTGGGAATATGGGTTGCACCCAGGCAGGAAACGGCCTTCACCTCGCCGAAGAGATTATCGAGCACATAGCGCCAGTGGCACAGCATATCGAGGATGATGCCGCCGCCATCGGCCTTGCGGTAGTTCCAGGACGGGCGCTGGGCCGGCACGCCCCAGTCGCCTTCGAAGACCCAGTAGCCGAATTCGCCGCGCACAGAGAGGATCTTGCCGAAGAAGCCGGAATCACGAAGCAGCGCCAGCTTGCGAAGGCCGGGGAGGAAGAGCTTGTCCTGCACCACGCCGTGCTTGAGGCCGGATGCGCGCGCCTTGCGGGCCAGGTCGATCGCAACCTGCAGGTCGTCGGAGATGGGTTTTTCGCAATAGACGTGCTTGCCGGCATCGAGCGCCTTGGACAGCAGCTCTGCGCGCATCAGCGTGGTTCCGGCATCGAAGAAGATGGCGTCATCGGGATTGGCGAGCGCAGCATCGAGATCGGTCGACCAGCGCTTGATGTTATGCTTGCGGGCAAGCTCCTCCATCTTCGCGCCGTTGCGGCCGACGATGATCGGATCGATTTCCAGTTTCTCGCCTGATTTCAGCGTGATGCCGCCCTGATCGCGAAAGGCGAGGATCGAGCGAACGAGGTGCTGGTTGTAACCCATACGGCCGGTAACGCCGTGCAAAATGATCCCCAAACGTGCCACTTTTTCCTCCCTGGAAGCTTTTATGCGTCGGGAGCGGGCAGTCAGGCCCGGCCCTCCCGAGCTGGTAACTAAACAGTTACTTGATGGCAGAAGAGGAATATTGCTGTCAATAGCCAATTCGGTTTTTTGAAAATCAGCGCTTTATCGAAGCGAGCGTGACGTGAACGATGTGGCGTTCCCAGGTCTCGAGACTAGCTGGGGTGATGAGATCGCGGCCGAAGATCGTCGAGAGCGTGTACTGGTTGGATAGGTAGAAATAGCCAAGTGACGCGATTGTCAGATAGACATGCAGCGGATCGGCGGTCTCGATGAAGACGCCAGCCTTTTTGCCCTCTTCCAGCACCTGCGAAAGCTCGCCGATCAGGTGCGAGTGCAGTTCCTTCAGCCGTACGGACTGGCGCAGCCAGCGGGCGCGGTGCAGGTTTTCCGTGCCGAGCAGGCTGAGGAACTCCGGATGTTGCAAGAAATAGCGCCAGGTGAAGAGGGCGAGTTCCCCAATGCCTTCCTCAGGGCTGCGCGTGCCGATGTTCAGGGCGCGCTCGGCGGTGCGGATGCTGACATAGGCTTCCTCGAGGACGCGAAGATAGAGCTGCTCCTTGTCGCCGAAATAATGGTAGAGCATACGCTTGTTGGTGCCGGCGCGCTCTGCAATGGAATCGACCCGCGCGCCGCCCATGCCGTTTTCGGCAAATTCCCGTGTGGCGGCTTCAAGAATGGCCGCACGCGTGCGCTCCGGATCGCGTTGGGCGGTTCGTTCGGTGGACGGACGCTTGATCTTCTTTTTTGCGCTCTCCCCTGTGTCGTTCATACGATTTCCCCTATCTTCCCCATGTTGCGCTCATAAGGCTTAAGCGGGAGAATGTAAAAACCCGAATTGGTCGGCGCAATCGGGTCACCAACACCGCTTGACAGCCCGAAGACTTTGAACATAACTTGTAACCAATTAGTTATTTGTTGCAAGATAGCTAATTCGGAAGCGTGTGGAGGCGCTTCCTGTTGGGAGGAGGAAACCAATATGTCTTTTCGTGTAAGCAGACGTAATTTCATGGCGGGCGGAGCAACGCTCCTTTCGCTTTCGGCGCTCGGAAACAGCGCTTTTGCCCAGGAAAACCGCTTGCGTCTCATCTGGTGGGGCTCTCAGCCGCGCGCTGACCGCACCAACAAGGTCTCAGACCTTTTCAAGGCGAAAAACAGCGGTGTTGCCATCACCGGCGAATTCCTAGGATGGGCCGATTACTGGCCGCGCCTCGCCACGCAGGTGGCCGGCCGCAACGCCCCCGACGTCATCCAGATGGATTATCGCTACATCGTCGAATATGCCCGACGCGGCGCTCTTGCTCCGCTGGAATCCTATATGCCCTCGAAACTGCAGCTCGATGATTTCGATCCGGCGCAGATCGAAGGCGGCAAGGTCGACGGCCATTTCTATGGTGTCAGCCTCGGCGCGAACTCGGCAGCGACCGTCATCAACACGGTTGCCTTCAAGGAGGCCGGCATCGACGTGCCGACCAACAAGACGACTTGGGAAGAATTCGGCAAGATCGGTGCTGAAATCACCAAGGCCGGCAAGCGCAAGGGCTATTTCGGTTTTGCCGATGGCAGTGGCGGCGAGCCGCTCTTCGAAAACTACCTGCGCCAGCGCGGCAAGGCGCTCTACACGGCGGATTCGAAGATTGCCTTCGGTGCCGAGGATGCGTCCGAATGGTTCGACATGTGGGCCAAGTTCCGTGAGGCCGGCGCCTGCGTAACGCCCGACATTCAGGCGCTCTACAAGGATACGATCGACACCAGTCCGCTGACCGTCGGCAAGGCTGCCTGCGACTACGCCCACTCCAACCAGTTCGTTGGCTATCAGGCGATGGTCAAGGACAAGCTGATGCTCAGCAACTATATGAGGATCAAGCCGGATTCGAAGGGCGGACACTACCGTAAGCCTTCGATGTTCTTCTCGGTTTCCGCCCAGTCCAAGGCGATCGATCAGGCTGTCGACTACGTCAACTTCTTCGTCAAGAACCCCGATGCTGCCAAGATCCTCGATGTCGAGCGCGGTATTCCGGAATCGAAGGCGATGCGTGACGTCGTTGCCGGCACGCTCGATGAAACCGGCAAGGTCCCGCTCGAATATGTCAGCGGTCTCGGCGATCTCGCAGGCCCGCTTCCGCCCCCGCCGCCGACCGGCGCCGGCGAAGGTCAGGTCGTGCTCCGCACTATCTCGGAGCAGGTCGCTTTCGGCCAACTTACCCCGGCTGATGCCGGTAAGCAGCTCGTGGATGAAATCACGCGAATTCTCGCGCGGGGTTGATCTTATATGACCAATGCGATGCGCACGTCCGCAGGGACGGTAACCGTGGAAAGATATCAGGGAGTACGGGCTGACGGACGCCTCCGGCGGCTGTGGAATGCCAATGCTCCCGGCTATCTCTTTCTGCTTCCTTGGCTGATAGGCTTTTTCGGCCTGACACTCGGCCCGGCCCTGATTTCGCTCTACCTCTCCTTCACCGACTTCGACATGTTGAGGGCGCCGGGTTGGGTGGGAGCCGCAAATTACGTGCGCATCGCGACGGCCGATCCGAAATTTGCATCGGCCATGTCCGTCACATTGACCTATGTCGTCTTGTCGGTGCCCTTCAAGCTGACCTTTGCGCTTCTTGTTGCGCTTGCCCTGAACCGGGGCTTGCGCGGCCTGCCGATCTACCGCGCGATCTTCTACCTTCCGTCCCTTCTTGGCGGCAGCGTGGCGATCGCCGTATTGTGGCGCCAGCTTTTCGCCAGCGATGGTCTCGTCAACGCCGCACTTTCGCATTTCGGTATCGTCGGCCCGAGCTGGATTTCGCATCCGAGCTATTCGATCTACACGCTGGTCGCACTCTCCGTCTGGCAGTTCGGCTCGCCTATGATCATTTTCCTGGCCGGCCTGCGCCAGATCCCGCAGGATATGTATGAGGCTGCAAGCCTCGACGGTGCATCGAAATTCCGCCAGTTCTACAAGATCACCCTGCCGCTGCTGACGCCCGTGATCTTTTTCAATGCCGTCGTCCAGACGATCGACGCCTTCAAGGCCTTCACGCCGGCCTTCATCATATCCGGCGGCACGGGTGGCCCGATCAATTCGACGCTGTTCTATACGCTCTATCTCTATCAGGAAGCTTTCGGCAATTTCCGCATGGGCTATGCCTCGGCGCTCGCCTGGATCCTCGTGGTGATCATCGCGATCTTTACGGCCTTCTCCTTCCTGACCTCGCGCTATTGGGTACACTACGATGACTGAGATGACCGCTTCCGTCACCGCGGCCAGGCCGCCATCGGACATTACCAAACGCAGCCTGCCGGCAACGCTCGTCATCCACGCGCTGCTGATCGCCGCCTCGCTTTTGATGCTCTATCCGCTGCTGTGGATGGTGTCGGCATCGGTCAGACCGGAAAACGAGATCTTCTCGTCGACCTCGCTCATTCCGTCCTCGGTCGATTTTTCGTCCTACGTGCGCGGCTGGACCGGCCTCGACATCAGCTTCGGCCGCTTCTTCTGGAATTCGCTCGTCATCTCGCTGCTGGTTGTCGCTGGCAACGTCATTGCCTGTTCGCTGACGGCATTCGCCTTCGCGCGGCTGCGTTTTGCCGGCCGGAACTTCTGGTTCGCGATCATGCTCGGCACGCTGATGATCCCCTATCACGTGACGCTGATCCCGCAATATGTGCTCTTCCTCGATCTCGGCTGGGTCAACACCATCCTGCCGCTGGTCGTGCCAAAGTTCCTCGCAAGCGACGCCTTCTTCATCTTCCTGATGGTGCAGTTCTTCCGCGGCATCCCGCGCGAACTCGATGAAGCCGCGATGATGGATGGCTGCAGCGCCTGGCGCATCTACTGGAAGATCATGCTGCCGCTGTCACTGCCGGTTCTGGCCACAGCCGCCATATTCTCCTTCATCTGGACCTGGGACGATTTCTTCGGCCCGCTGATCTACCTCAACGACATGAACACCTACACGATCCAGCTCGGCCTGCGCACTTTCGTGGACTCCACCAGCGCATCGGACTGGGGCGGATTGTTCGCCATGTCGACGCTCACGCTCGTGCCCGTGTTCTTCTTCTTCCTGTTCTTCCAGCGCCTGCTGATCGAGGGCATCGCCACGACCGGCATGAAGCGTTGATGGATCGGGCGGAAAAGCCAGACAGGATTAAGTGACATGAGCATCAAGACAGTCGCGATCATCGGCTGCGGTATCGGCCGCTCCCATATCGTCGAGGGGTATCTGCCGCATCCGGACAAGTTCAAGGTCGTAGCGATCTGCGACCTGAACGAAGATCGCCTGAAGACGATCGGCGACGAATTCGGCATCGAACGGCGCACGACCTCCTTCGACGAGCTGCTTGCCGATGACAGCATCGACATCATCGATATCTGCACGCCACCAGGCATCCACAAGGAACAGGTCATCGCTGCCTTGGCCGCTGGCAAGAACGTGGTCTGCGAAAAGCCGCTGACGGGCTCGCTCGCCGGTGCGGACGAGATCATTGCGGCCGAGAAGACTGCCAGGGGCACGCTGATGCCGATCTTCCAATATCGCTATGGCGATGGTGTCGAGAAGGCCAAGCGCATCATCGATGCCGGTCTCGCCGGCAAGTTCTATATGGGTTCGGTCGAAACCTTCTGGCGTCGCAAGCCGGAATATTATGCCGTGCCCTGGCGTGGCAAATGGGCGACCGAACTCGGCGGGGTGCTGGTCACCCACGCGCTCCATCTGCACGACATGCTGTTCTACCTTGCCGGCCCCGCCACCCGCGTATTCGGCCGCGTGGCGACCCGCGTCAACGAGATCGAGGTCGAAGACTGCGCCTCCGTCAGCCTGCAGATGCAGAACGGCGCCTTCGTTTCGTTGTCCTGCACGCTCGGCTCGCAGAACGAGATCAGCCGGCTCAGGCTTCACTTCGAAAACATCACATTCGAGAGCAATCACGAGGCCTATGCGCCCGGCCAGGATCCTTGGCAGATTATTGCTGCCGATGACGAAGTTCAGGCGAAGATAGATGCCGTCATCGCTGACTGGCAGCCCGTACCGCTGCGCTTCAACACGCAGATGCTGCGCTTCCACGATTATCTGATGGGCAAGGGACCGCTTCCGGTGACGAGCGCGGATGCAAGGCGCGCGCTGGAGCTGGTCACGGCCATCTACCAATCTTCCGATAGCGGCGCCGATGTTGCCCTGCCGATCGGTCCTGACAGCCCGAAATACGCCGACTGGCGTGCAAGAACCAAATAAGAGGGGATTTCGGAACATGGCAACGAGTGTCGTTCTTCAGAAGGTCGAGAAGCGCTATGGGCAGCTCGACGTCATCCACGGCATCGACCTGACGATCGATCCCGGTGAGTTCGCGGTCTTCGTCGGCCCGTCTGGTTGCGGCAAGTCCACGCTGCTGCGCATGATCGCCGGCCTCGAGGAAATTTCCGGTGGTGCGCTGCTGCTCGACAATGAGCGCATGAACGAGGTGACGCCCGCCAAGCGCGGCATCGCCATGGTCTTCCAGTCCTATGCGCTCTATCCGCATATGTCGGTCTACAAGAACCTAGCCTTCGGTCTCGAAACCGCAGGCTACAAGCGGGCGGAAATCGAACCGAAAGTACGCCGCGCCGCGCAGATCCTGCAAATCGAGAAGCTGCTGGAGCGCAAGCCGAAGGCACTCTCGGGTGGCCAGCGCCAGCGTGTTGCAATCGGCCGTGCCATCGTTCGTGAGCCGCGCATCTTCCTCTTCGACGAGCCGCTGTCCAACCTCGATGCTGAACTGCGCGTCCAGATGCGCGTGGAGATTTCCCGCCTGCACCGCAGCCTCGGCAACACGATGATCTATGTCACCCACGACCAGGTGGAAGCCATGACGATGGCCGACAAGATCGTCGTCCTGAATTCCGGTCGGATCGAGCAGGTTGGCGCCCCTCTCGACCTCTACAACAATCCCGCCAACCGTTTCGTCGCCGGCTTTATCGGCAGCCCGAAGATGAACTTCCTCAATGCCAGGATCGAAAGTGTCGCCGACGCCGGCTCGACGCTTAACGTCTGCGGCAGCTCAATCCAGCTCGGCCGTCGGCTTGCCGGTCAGCCGGGCCAGGATGTTACCTTCGGCATCCGTCCAGAACATCTTGCCGTGACGGAAGGCGGCACCGTGCTCTCGACCGTCAACGTCGATCTCGTCGAAAATCTCGGTGGCGCCACCATGCTCTACGCAACGACGCCGGACAACCAGGCGCTGACCATAGCGCTTGATGGTCAGCAGAAGGTCGAGCGCGGCACCAATGTGAAGGCATCCTTCGATCCCGCCCGCTGTCACGTTTTCGACGCCAGCGGCAAGACGATCTGAAAAAGCCGCCGCTTGACAGCCGATCCCTCTCAAGCCCATCATTTCCTTGAGGGTGACGAGGGGGATAGGCGTGACGCCTGAAGAGAGGATCCATGCGCTTGGCATTTGGCAAGGTCCGATCGACATAGTCCCGATCACCGGCGGCCTCACCAACCGGAACTATCTGGTGAGAGATGGCGCGCAGCGTCGCGTTGTCCGCCTGGGCGACGATATCCCGGTCCACCACATCAACAGGCAGAACGAGCTTGCGGCAAGCCGTGCAGGCCATGCGGCCGGCATCTCGCCTGCCGTTATCCATCATGCGCCAGGCGTGCTGGTTCTCGATTTCATCGATGCCAAACCACTGTCGCCTGATGATGTCAGGAAGCCCGAAACGCTTGCCCGTCTCATTCCACTGATCCGCGCCTGCCACCGCGACATGGCCCGCCATTTTCGCGGTCAGGCGCTGATCTTTTGGGTTTTCCATGTGATCCGCGATTACATCGCAAACTTGAAGGCTGCCGGCAGTCCTTATTCGCCGCTGCTGGACGAGCTGCTTGCCAAAGCCGAGCGTCTCGAAGAAGCCGCGGGCCCCTTCGAGATTGCCTTCGGTCACAACGACCTGCTCGCCGCCAATTTTCTCGACGATGGCAGACGGCTCTGGCTGATCGACTGGGATTACGCCGGCTTCAATACGCCGCTATTCGATCTCGGCGGTCTTGCGTCCAACAGCGAGTTTTCTGCAGAGGCGGAGCGCATGATGCTGGAAACCTATTTCGATCGGCCGCTGACGGATGATTTGAGCCGCCGCTACCAGGCCATGAAGTGCGCCTCGCTGCTGCGCGAGACCCTCTGGAGCATGATCTCCGAGATCCATTCGACCATTGATTTCGACTACGCCACCTATACCGTCGAAAATCTTGCACGTTTCGAGCGCGCCTATCGGGCATTTGAACAGGATCATTGAATGACGAAGGAATTACCGAAGACGGCAAAAGCCGTGGTTATCGGCGGCGGCATCATCGGCTGCTCGACCGCCTATCATCTGGCCAAACTCGGCTGGACCGACACGGTGCTGCTGGAGCGCAAGAAGCTGACCTCCGGCACGACATTCCACGCCGCTGGCCTCGTCGGGCAATTGCGCACCAGCGCCAATATCACCCAGCTTCTGGGATATTCCGTCGATCTCTACAAGAAGCTCGAAGCCGAGACCGGCCTCGGCACCGGCTGGAAGATGAATGGCGGCCTGCGGCTTGCCTGTAACGAGGAGCGCTGGATCGAGGTCAAGCGTCAGGCGACGACGGCCCAGTCCTTCGGCCTCGAAATGCATCTTCTGAATCCGCAGGAGGCCTTTGATCTCTGGCCGCTGATGACGACAGACGATCTCGTCGGCGCCGCCTATCTGCCGACGGATGGCCAGGCCAATCCCTCCGACATTACCCAGGCGCTGGCAAAAGGTGCCCGTATGGCCGGCGTTTCTATCTTCGAGGACACAGAAGTACTCGATCTCGAAATCGACAAGGGCAGGATCCGCGCCGTCATCACTGCTCAAGGCCGTATCGAATGCGAGCGGGTCGTGGTCTGCGCCGGCCAATGGACCCGCAGCTTCGCCGCCCGCTTCGGCGTCAACGTGCCGCTTGTTTCCGTCGAACATCAGTACATCATTACCGAATCCTTCGGTGTGCCTTCCAATCTCCCGACACTGCGCGACCCCGATCGCCTCACCTATTACAAGGAAGAGGTCGGCGGCATGGTCATGGGCGGCTATGAGCCGAATCCTATCGGCTGGGCCATGGACGGCATACCCGAAGGTTTCCACTACACGCTGCTCGACAGCAATTTCGATCACTTCGAACAGATCATGGAGCAGGCGCTCGGTCGCGTGCCCGCTCTTGAAAACGCGGGCATCAAGCAGCTTCTGAACGGCCCGGAGAGTTTTACGCCCGACGGCAACTTCATCCTCGGCGAAGCACCGGAACTGAAGAATTTTTTCGTCGGTGCCGGCTTCAATGCCTTCGGCATCGCGTCTGCCGGTGGCGCCGGCATGGCGCTTGCCGAATGGGTGACGAAAGGCGAGCCGCCCTACGACCTCTGGCCGGTCGATATCCGCCGCTTCGGCCGCCCGCATTTCGACACGGACTGGGTTCGCACGAGAACGCTGGAGGCCTATGGCAAACACTACACGCTGGCCTTTCCCTTTGAGGAATATGCAAGTGGCCGTCCCTGCCGCAAGTCGCCGCTTTATGAACGGCTGAAGGCGCAGGGCGCCTGCTTCGGCGAAAAACTCGGCTGGGAGCGGCCGAACTGGTTTGCCGATCTCTTCGCCAATGAGGAGCCGAAGGATATCTATACCTATGGCCGCCAGAACTGGTTCGAGGCCGTTGGCCGCGAGCACAAGGCGGTGCGCGAAGCAGCCGTCATCTTCGACCAGACCTCCTTTGCCAAATTCGTGCTGAAGGGCAGGGATGCCGAGACGGCACTGTCATGGATTGCTGCCAACGATGTCTCAAAGCCTGTGGGATCACTGATCTACACGCAAATGCTGAACGACAAGGGCGGCATCGAATGCGACGTGACCTGCGCGCGCATTGCCGAAAACGAATATTACATTGTCACCGGCACCGGCTTTGCCACGCACGATTTCGACTGGATCTCGCGCAGCATTCCCGATGGCCTCCACGCCGAACTCGTCGATGTCACTTCCGCCTATACTGTGCTCTCGCTGATGGGCCCGAATTCCCGCACCATCCTGGAAAGGGTCACGACAAGTGACATCTCCAACGCTGGCTTCCCCTTCGGTCGGGTCAAGACCATCGGCATTGCCGGCTGCCCTGTGCGGGCGTTGCGCATTACCTATGTCGGCGAACTCGGCTACGAACTGCATGTGCCGATCGAATACGCGACGACCGTTTATGATGCGCTGATGGCCGCAGACGGGCAGTTCGGCCTCGTCAACGCCGGCTATCGCGCGATCGAGAGCTGCCGGCTGGAAAAGGGCTATCGCGCCTGGGGTTCTGATATCGGTCCTGATCACACGCCCATCGAAGCTGGGCTCGGCTGGGCGGTAAAGACACGCAAGACTACGCCTTTCAAGGGGCGGGCGGCGATCGAGCGGCAGCTCGAAAGCGGTGTGAAGAAGATACTCGCCTGCTTTGTGCCCGATGATCCCGATATCGTGCTGCTTGGCCGTGAAACCATCTACCGTGACGGACAGCGCGTCGGCTGGCTTTCCAGTGGCGGCTTCGGTTATACCATCGGTAAGCCAATCGGTTACGGCTATGTGCGTCATAGCGATGGCGTAACGGAGGATTTTGTCCTCTCCGGCGTCTATGAGCTGGATGTCGCGCGCGAACGCGTGCCCTGCAAGGTTTCGCTAAAGCCGCTCTATGACCCCGAAATGAAGCGGATCAAGGCCTAAAGCATGTCGCGCCAAAGTGCGCAGCGGTTTTGCGATGACGACGTGCGTAAAAGCAAAGACCTAAAGCTCGGCAAGCGAAGCCTCGGGATGACGACGCGCTTTGGACGACTGCGGCGAGAACCGGCTTCCCTTGACGCTTTCTCATCCCATGGCAGCCACGGGATGAGAACGGCGCGAAGTGCTTCAATAAAGGGGCAGCCTATTGTCCTGGATAAGAATCTCCAGCTTGTTCGCCACGTCCTCCGTCCAGGCGATGTTCCCGGTCAGAGCCTTCGGAAATAGGCCTGGCAGCTTGAACAGTGCAGCCGAGACCGCCGCGCCGTTGCGCGGCACATCGGCGATCAAAGCCGCAATCTCCCCGGCGCGAGGGTCACGCAACTCATAACGCTCGCCATTCCGATCGATGCCCGTCGCATAGCGCATCCAGGCCGCGACGGCGATCGCGTAGGTCTCCGCTTTGCTACCCTTGGCAAGCGCTTCCGTTGCCGGTTCCAGCAGGCGCTGCGGCAGTTTCTGTGTGCCGTCCATGGCGATCTGATAGGTACGGTGGGCGATCGCCTTGTTTGCAAAGCGTGCTATCAATTCGTTCGCATAGGCATCGAGATCGATGCCGGGAACCGGATCCAGGGTCGCCGCCGCCGCACTCATGTGCCGGCGTGCCAGTGCTGCCAATCCTGCATCATCCATGACGTCGCGGACAAATTCATAGCCAGCTATATAGCCGAGATAAGCGAGGAGCGAATGCGCGCCGTTCAGCATACGCAGCTTCATCTTCTCATAGGCCGAGACTTCCTCGACCATCAGCGCGCCATGAACCTTTTCCCACGCCGGACGGCCGTTGACGAAATGGTCCTCGATCACCCACTGGGTAAAGGGCTCCGTCTCGATTGCCGCCAGGTCCGTGCGGCCCGTCAGCCGCTTGGCATCGGCATAGGTCTCATCGGTGCTTGCCGGCGTAATGCGGTCGACCATCGTCGAAGGGAAAGGCACATTCGCCTCGATCCATCGATGCAGATCCGCATCGATGCGGGCGGTATATTCCAGCACCAGACGCTTCAGCACCGCGCCATTGCTCGGCAGGTTGTCGCAGCTGAGCGGCGTAAAGGGAGCGATACCCTTCTCCCGGCGCCGCCTCAGACCCTCGACGAGATAGCCGATGACGCCGCGCGGCGCATGCCGGTTGGCGAGGTCGGCGACAATATCGGGATGCTTGAGGTCAAGCCCTCCGGTTGCCGGATCGAAACCATAGGCCTTTTCCGTCACCGTCATGCTGACGATGCGGATTTCAGGATCTTCGAGCCGTGTCAGCAGGCCCGCCGGATCGCGGGGCGCCACATGTGCCCCCAGGATCGAGCCGATAACATGAGCCGTCGTGCCCGATGTATCACGGATCAGCACGGTATAGAGCCCGTTCTGGGCGGAGAGGTTATCCGCGACATCGGGGGTGCGCAGGCTCGCCACCTCGATGCCCCATTCGCCGCCGGCGGCTGCCAGCGCGCCATCCGTGAAAGGCGCGAAATGCGCGCGGAAGAAGGCACCGGGACCGAGATGCAGGATGCCGGCCTTTAGCGCATTCCTGTCATAGGCAGGAAGCTTCGCCGTCGGCGCAAGGCCGGTCACGTTCTGTAATCTGTCGCTCACAGTTTGTAGGCCTTCCTCGCATTATCATAGGAGAGTTCGCGCGCCACGGTCTCGGCTTCCTTTTTGGAAATCCGATGCTCGACCGCAAGCTGCGCCAGGAAGCGGCAAATCTCGCGGCGCCAGACATCGTGACGGGCGGGGATCGACAGGAGCGCGCGCGTATCGTCGTTGAAGCCGGCAAGATTGGCGAAACCGGCCGTCTCGACGACCTGGTCGAGATAACGACGAATGCCGAGCGGGCTGTCGTGGAACCACCAGGGCGGCCCGATCATCAGGCAGGCCCAGTGGCCGGCCATCGGCGCAAGCTCGCGGGCATAGGTCGTCTCGTCGAGCGTGAAGAGCAGGATGCGCAGGCCAGGCGCATGGCCGTATTTCGAAAGCAGGGCATTGAGGCCGCCGACCCAGTCCGTGCGCGTCGGAATATCGGCGCCCATATTCGGTCCACGGGTTTCGAAAAGTTCACGGTCCGTGTTGCGGCGCGAACCGGCATGGATCTGCATCACCATGCCATCTTCGGCCGAGAGCCCAGCCATTTCCGTCATCATCTGGCCGCGGAAAAGCTCTGCATCGGCGGCCGAAACGGGACCCCTCAGCGCTTTGTCGAGCAGCGCCTGCTTTTCGGCAAGCGGCAGATCGGCAGTAAAGGCCGTCGGCACGCCATGATCGGTCGCCGTTGCGCCGAACTGGCGGAAATAGGCGCGCCGCTTGCGGTGCGCCTCGATCAGCCCATCCCACTTGGTGATGTCGCAGCCGGTGATCTCACCGAACTTGATGAGATTGTCGCGGAAGCCGATGGCATCGGGATCGGTGACGCTGTCCGGTCGGTAAGTGGTGCGCACTTTGCCGATCCAGCCGTCGGTCGCCATCTTCTGATGGTGCGGAAGCGGGTCGAGCGCGCCTTCGGTTGTGGCGATCGTCTCGATGCCGAAGCGCTGGTGTAGCGCCCGCGGCCTGAACTCCGGAAGTTTCAGCTGCGTATTGATATGATCGTAGAGCGCATCGGCATTCTCAGTCGTCAGCGGCTCGGTGCAGCCGAGCACGGCCGACATGGCATGGTCGACCCAAAGGCTCGACGGCGTTCCGCGGAAAAGATGATATTTGGCGGCGAAAGCACGCCAGATATCCCGGCCGCTCGCCACCGGTTTGCCGTCGAGTCGTGGCACACCGAGCTCATCGAGTTTGGTGCCGGTGCTGTGCAGCATGCGGAAGAGATAGTGGTCGGGAATGACGAGCAGCGAAGCGGCGTCTTCGAAGGCCTTGTCGTCTGCGAACCAGGACGGTTCGGTATGCCCGTGCGGGCTGACGATCGGAAGGGCGCGTACGGTCTCGTAGAGATCGCGTGCTATTGTTCGCGTTGCCGGATCGGCGGGAAAGAGCCGGTCCGGATGAAGAAAGCCATTGCCTACATCCATCAGTTATCCTCCCTGATGGGATAAGGGCCTACCCCACAAGACGGAATGCGGCAAGGGCTTTTAGTAACCAAATGGTTCATTTCGGAATCGTTTTCGTGAGGCCTCGAAACCATTGACGCTTCGGCCTATTTGGGCTTTGGAATGCCACCTGATTTCCCCGGAGAAAACCGATGTCCGACGAGGCAGCCCGCATCACGAAGCTGGAAGAAATGCTGGCCCATCAGGCAAAGACAATTGATGAGCTTTCCGATCAGCTTGCCGAACAATGGAAAGTCATGGAGCAGACGCGCGCCAAGCTCGATCGATTGACCGAGCGGTTCCTGAGCCTGGAGGAACAATCGCTGGAAGCGCCGGCAATCACCAAACCGCCGCACTACTGAGCGGACAGCGCAGCGGAGCCGATGACCGACCTGCAGCAGGAAAGCGGTTTCGCGCTTTCCGCCTTTGCGATATAGCCCGGAAAGACGAAGCTGAACGAGAGACATCCCATGGCGGCCATCATCCGTTATCACCAGGGCGATATTTCCGCGGCGGACGCCGCCCGTTACACCGGTGCGATCGCGATCGATACGGAGACGCTGGGCCTCGTGCCGCGCCGGGACCGCCTCTGCGTCGTACAGCTTTCGCCGGGCGACGGTTCTGCCGATGTGATCCGCATAGCGGCCGGTCAGAAGGAAGCGCCGAACCTCGTCGCGCTGCTTGCCGATCCGTCGCGCCAGAAGATCTTTCATTATGGCCGTTTCGATATCGCCGTGCTCTTCCACACGTTCGGCGTCACCACTACGCCGGTCTTCTGTACGAAGATCGCTTCGCGCCTCATCCGCACCTACACGGATCGCCACGGCCTGAAGGACAATCTCAAGGAGATGCTCGACGTCGATATCTCCAAGACACAGCAATCCTCCGATTGGGCTGCCGAAACGCTCTCGCAGGCGCAGCTCGAATATGCCGCCTCTGATGTCCTCTATCTGCATGCGCTGCGCGACAAGCTGAACGAGCGCCTGATTCGCGACGGCCGCCTCGAGCACGCGACGGCCTGCTTCGAATTCCTGCCGACGCGCGCCAAGCTCGATCTTCTCGGCTGGGAAGAGGCAGACATCTTCGCCCATAGCTGACATCGGCCTCTTATCGGACATGCGCGCACGGCCGTAGACTGGCGTCTGCGGCCGTTAGCCGTTCGTTAAGATATTTTCAGTAACATTCTCTTCAATTTTTATGCATTCGACGGTGCAAAACGCGCCGATGCGGACAGGAGGATCTGCCGGGATGCACGGGGCCGGATGAGCGCGGTCTCGTTGTACGACCTGCTTTCATAGCCACTTTGCGAAAGGAGCGTGCCTGTGTTGTCTCCCATTCGTTCAGCGTCCAATGCAAGCCTTTCTTCTCAGGGTCAGACGGCGGCAATCGTTGCCGGTGGCCTCGGCCGTTCGGTGGTCGCCCCCACCCCGGTAAATGCAGTTGAAGCGGCCGATCTGAATGCCGCGATTGCCGGCAAGCTTAATATTCTGCTCATCGCCGCGCGCCAGCGCATGATTGAAGCACTTCTCGACATCATCAATGCAACAGGGCGCACCATCGCGCTGCAACGCGGTGAAGGCGAATCCGATCAGGCTTTTGCCACCCGTGTCGCCGATGCCATCCGTCGCATGCCCGATGCCCAGATCGACGCGGTCGAGCGCCAGCTTTCCGATGACGGACATAGCCTGCCGCTGAAAATGATCGCCGCTGCCCTCAGGGACCCCACCGGGCCGGAGGCGACGCGTGTCATCACCTATGTCGAGATGATCAACTACAAGGACAGGGATCTCGCAGCCCGTGCCGTGGTCCGCTCCTATCGCCAGAACGATGCCGCACCGCCGCGGATCGAGCAGCGGCCGGAAATCAGGCTTCAGGAAGAAAACCTTCCCGCTGCACGTCCGTCCGCAGCAAAGCCGGCTGAAACTGCAACAATGCCTCCTGCCGAAGAAATCGCTCCGGCCGAGGCAGCCGCTGTCGTGACAACGGATCTGACTGTCGAGGACCGGCAGACCGGCAGTCAGTCCGCGACAGCAGCGCATGAAGCTTCACCGCAGGCAGCCGCGCAGGCAGAGACAGAAGAGGCCCTGGCCGCATTCGTGGATGGGGAAGTGGTCGAACCGGAACAGGCTGGACCCGCTGCCGAGCAGCAGACAATCTCCGCCAGGGCTGACCCGGTTATCCCGCGCAACTGGACCGGCATCGCCAATTCCATGACCGAGCGGGTTTCACAGATGATCGCAACGATCATCCGCGAGCAGGAGGCAACTGCCCTGTTGGCGGATACACCGGTCGAAGCCGCCGTCGAAATCGATGCCATGCTGGACGAGGCCGTCATCAGTGAGGCGAAAGAGAGCCTGGTTCGCACAACCCCGGAAGACGTGGTCGAGCCTGTATCGGCCCAGCCCAACCAAGTTTCTCGCTCGTCCCAGGCGGAGATCCCTGCAGCCGCGCAGACGACGCGTCCTGCCAGGGAGGTTGCCGCTCAGCCGCAGCCGATTCCTCTCCCGGTAGTCGAGACACCCTCATACATACCGCTCGCGGCACGTATGCCGGACGGTCTGCCCTACGCCCAGACGCCCTACCAGTTCGCTCGCGACGAATATAAGGCAACCAAGGCCGATGAGCCGCCTCATCGGCAACATGAAAATGGCGGCTCTCAGGATCAGCAGCAACAGCAGCAGGCGCAATCCGGTCAGGGCGGTGAAGAGCAGCAGGCCGGGGAGGGGGAAGCCCCGCGTGAGGAGCGGCGCCAGCCTAAGATGTTCGATCCCGATCCGTCGACTGCACCGGCAACCGTCGCTGACCCGGTCTATGCCCTTTACCAGCGCATGGTCGGCTGGGAGTAATCCGGAGCAATTCCAGCAAAGCGCCTGACGATTTTGCGTGGGAGCAAGGAATTTTAGAAACCTCCCAAAACGAAAGAACCCGCCGGATTGCTCCGGCGGGTTCTTCATTTCAATGGATCAGCGAAGGATTATTCGCCGCCGCGGTTCTTCAGAGCCGCGCCGAGAATGTCGCCGAGCGAAGCGCCGGAGTCGGACGAACCGAACTGAGCAACGGCTTCCTTCTCTTCCGCGATTTCCAGAGCCTTGATGGACAGCATGATCTTGCGGTCCTTCTTGGAGAAGTTGGTAACGCGGGCATCAACGGTCTGGCCGACCGAGAAGCGTTCCGGACGCTGCTCGTCGCGATCGCGAGCGAGGTCGGCGCGACGGATGAAGGAAGTGATGTCCTCGTGGTTGACGAGCTTCACTTCGATACCACCGTCGTTGACAGCGATGACTTCGCACGAAACGACAGCGTTCTTGCGCAGGTCGCCGGAAGCAGCGGCTTCGCCAACTGCATCCTTGCCGAGCTGCTTGATGCCGAGCGAGATGCGTTCCTTTTCGACGTCGACGTCGAGAACGACAGCCTTGACGACGTCGCCCTTGTTGAACTCCTCGATGACCTGTTCGCCCGGACGGTTCCAGTCGAGGTCAGAGAGGTGAACCATGCCGTCAACATCGCCGTCGAGGCCGATGAACAGGCCGAATTCGGTCTTGTTCTTGACTTCGCCTTCAACCTCAGTGCCGGCCGGATGGCTGCGGGCGAATGCTGCCCACGGGTTTTCCAGCGTCTGCTTGAGGCCGAGCGAAATACGGCGCTTGGACGGATCGACTTCGAGAACGACGACTTCGACTTCCTGGCTCGTGGACAGGATCTTGCCGGGGTGAACGTTCTTCTTGGTCCAGGACATTTCCGAGATGTGGATCAGGCCTTCGATGCCCGGCTCCAGCTCGACGAACGCACCGTAGTCGGTGATGTTCGTGACGGTACCGGAAATCTTCTTGCCTTCCGGATACTTGGCCTGGATGCCATCCCACGGATCGGACTCGAGCTGCTTCATGCCGAGCGAGATGCGGTGGGTTTCCTGGTTGATGCGGATGATCTGAACCTTGACCTGCTGGCCGATGTTCAGGATTTCCGACGGATGGTTCACACGGCGCCATGCCATGTCGGTGACGTGCAGCAGGCCGTCGATGCCGCCGAGGTCAACGAACGCACCGTAATCGGTGATGTTCTTGACGACGCCGTCAACAACCTGGCCTTCTTCGAGGTTCTGAACGATCTCAGAACGCTGTTCGGCACGGGATTCTTCCAGAACCGTACGGCGCGAAACCACGATGTTGCCGCGGCGCTTGTCCATCTTGAGGATTTCGAAGGGCTGCGGGTTGTGCATCAGCGGGGTAACGTCGCGGATCGGGCGGATATCGACCTGAGAACGCGGCAGGAAGGCGATCGCACCGTCGAGATCGACCGTGAAGCCGCCCTTGACCTGGTTGAAGATAACGCCTTCGACACGCTCGCCAGCTTCGAACTTGGCTTCGAGCTTGACCCAGCTTTCTTCGCGGCGAGCCTTCTCGCGCGACAGAACGGCTTCACCGAGCGCGTTTTCGATACGCTCGACGTAGACTTCGACTTCATCGCCAACCTTGAGCTGGCCGTCCTTGGCGCGGGCGCCGAATTCCTTGAGCGCGATGCGGCCTTCGACCTTCAGGCCGACGTCAACAACGGCGACATCCTTTTCGATGCCCGTGACGATACCCTTGGTTACATAGCCTTCGGCCAGATCGTTCTTGGCAAAGGACTCTTCGAGAAGGGCCGCGAAATCCTCGCGAGAGGGAGTTGCTACTGACATAAAATCTCCTGCGTGGCCTTCGATAGCGTCAAGGCTCACGTATGCGCCGGTTGGTTCGAGTTGAATGGGCCTGAACCCAGTCCGCCCTCTTTCAAGAAGGCAATCCGGCGCTTGGACGGAATTTCAGGCTTGCTTTCGCATGAGCGTCCCGCGCACGAACACGGAAACCGCTTGATTTAGGCATTTCGGCTCAAGGCGGCGTCGATAATCGACTGAGCAGCTTGAAACGCGGCCTCTATACTCATTTCCGACGTGTCAAGCAAGTGCGCATCGACGGCCGGCTTCATCGGGCTGTCCGCCCTGTTCATGTCGCGATCGTCGCGTCGTTTGACGTCCTCGAAGATTGCGTCGAAATCTGCTGTGCCACCCTTGCCGATGATCTCGTCGTAGCGGCGTCTTGCGCGCACTTCCGGCGATGCCGTCACATAGAGTTTCACAGGTGCCGCAGGGCAGACGACGGTGCCGATATCGCGCCCGTCGAGAACCGTTCCTGGCACCTTCTTAGAAAACCGCCTTTGCGCCTCGACCAGCGCCCGGCGCACTGCCGGCATGACAGCAATTTTCGATGCGGCCTCACCGATCTCGTGTCTCGACAATATATCGCGATCCAGTCCGGCGAGTTCAACCTCACGTGCCATCTTTTCGGCGACAGTCTCGTCATCAAGTGGCAGTCCGGCATCGATGAGCGCCTTGGCCGTCGCCCTGTAGGTCAGACCTGTATCGAGGTGATGGAAGCCGTATTGCTCGGCGATCCCTCGCGAAAGCGTGCCCTTGCCCGCCGCGGCCGGACCGTCGATGGCGATGATGAAACTGTCCGTCATGACGTCATTCCGTGCCAAGGCCGCCATAGCGGCGCACCAGTTCCTGCATTTCGGCCTGCTCTGCCACTTCGGTGAGGCCCTTGGCAACACCTTCGCGGTCGGCAACCGGCCGATTCTGGCTGACTTTCCATTTACCGTCGATCTCGGCGATTTCGATTTCGATGCCGACGATGCCTTTCAGTTGCGCACGGATGAAATCGTCAGGTGCATCGCTGACGGCCCACGGCTTTTCACGCAGGCCCTCCTGCTGACCGGTGAGCGCGCTGATTTGCGCCAAGAGCCAGGCGGCATCTTCGATTACCCGTGCAGGCCCGCGCGCCTGCACGACCGCATAGTTCCAGGTCGGAACCACTTTGCCGGTCTCGGCCTTGGTCTGGTACCAGGACGGCGTGATATAGGAATCGGAACCCTGGAAGACGGCAAGTATGGGTGTACCGGCGGCGATATCGCGCCACTGACCGTTCGCGCGCGCCAGATGCAGCCGCAAGGTTCCTTTGCCGGAAGCCTCGGCATCAAGATGGAATGGCACCGAATTGGCAATCAGACCGGAGGCGCCCGCCGTGATCAGCAGGCCAAGCGGATGTGCGCGGATAAGCGCATGCTGCACATTGAGATCATCCTCGCGAAAATGCGGTGGCTGGTACATGTCAGGCCCGTTCGATCTCTGCCCCGAGGCTTTTCATCAGATCCATGAACTGCGGAAAGCGGGCCGCAATCATGCTGCTGTCATCGATACTGACAGGATGCTCCGAAGCCAATCCCATGACAAGGAAACTCATGGCGACGCGATGGTCGAGATGCGTGGAGACCGGCACAAGGCCTGCATTCCCGAGCCCCTTTCCGTCCGGCCGGCCGGTGACCGCAAGCCAGTCCAGGCCTTCCTCGCAATCGACGCCGTTGAGCTTAAGCCCTTCCGCAATGATTGAGAGCCGCTCCGGCTCGTTGATCCGCAGTTCCTGCAGCCCATTCATGACCGTCCGGCCCTTGGCGAAGCCGGCGGCGATAGCAAGAACAGGATAGTCGTCCATCATCGATGGCGTCCGCTCTGCTGGAACGGTGGTTCCGGTCAGTTCGGAATGACGCACCCGCAAATCCGCCACATCCTCGCCGCCCGAAACCCGCGGATTGAGGATCTCAATATCCGCACGCATCTCCCGCAGTGTCAGGATCAGTGCTGCCCGCGTCGGGTTCATCAGTACATTGGAAATGACGATGTCGGAGCCTGGCACCAGCAAAGCCGCCACCAGCGGGAGAGCGGCGGAGGAGGGGTCGCCCGGTACATCGATCTTCTGTCCGATCAGCCTGCCGCGTCCCTGCAGTCGAACCGTCCGCGTGCCCTCCTTGTCGGTCTCAGCGGACAGTTCTGCGCCGAAGCCGGCCAACATCTTTTCCGTATGGTCACGCGTGATCGCCGGTTCGATAACCGTCGTCACACCCGGAACGTTGAGGCCGGCCAGCAGTATCGCCGACTTCGCCTGCGCGGAGGCGAGGGGCAGGGTGTGGTGGATCGGGGATGGCGTTTCCGGCCCACGCAGCATAACCGGCAGGCGATCGCCCTCAACTGACTTCACCTGAACACCCATGCGGCGTAACGGATCAAGCACGCGGCCCATCGGCTGCCGGGAAAGCGAGGCGTCGCCGGTAAAGACGGTGTCGAAATCATACGCGCCGGCAAGGCCCATGATCAGGCGTACGGCAGTGCCGGAACTGCCAAAATCGAGCGGAATCTCCGGCGCAAGCAATGCGCCGTTGCCTGTCCCGTTGATGATCCACGTGTCGCCCTCCTTGCGGATCACGGCACCCATGGCCTGCATCACCTTCGCAATATTGAGCACATCTTCGCCTTCGAGGAGCCCGGCAATACGCGTTTCGCCCGATGCCAGTCCGCCGAGTATCAGTGCGCGATGCGAGATCGATCTGTCGCCGGGAATACGGATGGTTCCGGAAAGCCCGGAGGATTTGCGGGCGATGGCCGGCTTCGATGCGGAACCCTGCGACATGGGTTAATCCCTTGCAAAGGCGATATATTCGCGCCACTCACGGCTTGGTGCCGGTATGTCTTTCCGGTCGGCCTTGCGGCAATCGCGGTTGGTTAGCACAAACTTGCCGAGCGGTCATCCGGCAGGCTGGGCGAAAGCCTGAGGCCCCCCGTGAAGTTTAGCTTTGACACGGGAAGCCGTACCGATTAAGGGGACCGGCTTATAAATTCCGAATAGAACGCCGGTTTGACGGCATTTGCCGAATCTTGCATTCGGCCATTCTCACGAGGCTTATAGTGGCGAAAGCGGAACTTGGAACCAAGCGCACCGATCCGGAAACCGGCAAGAAGTTCTACGATCTGAACCGGGACCCGATCGTTTCTCCTTATACCGGTAAATCTTACCCCCTGTCCTTCTTCGAAGAAACCTCGGCAGTCGCCGAAGTTCAGGATGAGGACGAGGTTGCCGAGGTCGATACCGAAAACACCGAAGTCGAACTGGTTTCGCTCGAGGACGCCGATGACAATTCCGGCGGCGACGACATCCCCGATATGGGCGATGACGATGTCGAAATCGAAGGCGATGACGACGATACCTTCCTCGAAGCCGACGAAGATGACGAAGATGACGACATGAGCGACATCATCGGCGTCACCGGCGACGAAGACGAAGTCTGATCGAACGAATACCGGCCCGGACGACAAAAATATTCCGGGCCGGATTTTTTAGGCTTGCCATCTGCGAAAACCGCAAGTAAGAAGCCGCCACTCCAGAGGAAACGCCCTCCGGAGTATCCCAGGACCGGCCAGACCGGACCATCTTGATGGGGCTATAGCTCAGCTGGGAGAGCGCTTGCATGGCATGCAAGAGGTCAGCGGTTCGATCCCGCTTAGCTCCACCAAATCTTCCCGGATGCACGTCAACAGGCATTTTAGGTCAGCATAACTGACATCTGTCAGGATTGTTCAGTTGCCGGTTTGCCAACAGCTGGAAACGGGTTTTCATATCCGTCGTTGAGGCCGGCCGATTCGGCGCCTCCCGGACCCGGACCATGACACGAGCAAGACGTCGCCGCATCATCAGAACCCGCAGGACCGCGACCGGACTGGCGCTGGTCGGCTCGATTTCCTTTCTGGCTGGCATGACGGATGCGACCGGCCTGCTTCTGACCGGCGACTTCGTATCCTTCATGACGGGCAATACGACGCGCGCAGCACTGGCGCTGAGCAGCGGCGATGTCAGGCATGCTGCCGTGCTTATGTCGGCCATCATCGTCTTCGTGCTCGGCAATGCCGCCGGCATCGTCGTCGCGCACCGGGCCGAACGGCGCATTTTCGTCGTGCTCTGCTGTGTCAGCCTCATGCTGGCGCTGGCCTCGATGATGACGCTGCAGGATCTGCTGATGGCGCGGTTCTATATGATCGTTCTCGCAATGGGCATGGTGAATGCGGCGGTCGAGCATATAGAAGGGCTGCCGATCGGCCTGACCTATGTGACCGGTGCGCTGTCGCGCTTCGGTCGCGGCATTGGCCGCTGGATTATCGGCGACCGGCGCCTCGACTGGGTTATCCAGATCGTGCCGTTGGGCGGCATGGTGCTCGGAGCCATCAGCGGAGCCCTTATGACGCGTCTTGTGGGCGCGCCGGCGCTGTGGCTGGTCTCCATTTTCGCGATGGCGCTGGCGATTGTAGGTCTGTTTATTCCCCGCCCGCTACAGCGTCGGTTCAATCAGAAGATCGCTTCCCAAACGCATCAGGTGCACAGCAGGCGAGCCTGAACGTTGCGAAGTTGAGCGGGCCGCCGCGCTTCGCTAAAGGTACGGCTTCCTAGGTCGCCACTTCGTCGGCCAACCCCGGCGCCTTTTCCGCGCGGAAACCTATTTCTTGGAGATGGTGACGAATTTCGTACCCCGCACGCGGGTGGTGACGATGCAAGGATCGTCGCCGGTGCGGTCGCAGAAGCGCGGGTTCATCTTCATGGCGAGCACCATGTTGCCGAAACGCTGGACGAAGTCGTAGCCGTAGATCTGCGCGGTGGCGATCATGAAGTAGCCGCCTTCAGCCACCTGAAGATAAAAATTATAGGTGCAGCCGTCTTCGTTGCATTGCGGACCCTTCTGGCCGTCGCAGGTAAGTTGACCCTCGTTGACGACGGCGTCTATCAGCCCGTCATTGTTGATATCCTGACGAATAAGGAAGCCGTCACCGAAGGATGCTTCCGTGCATTGCTCCTGGAAATGCTTCTTTTCGTAGATCTCCGGGTCGGAGATCAGCGATTGCTGTGCGACGGCTGCGACTGGCATCACCAGCAGCAAAATGACGTTCAGGAGTACGGGCAGCAGCGTCTTCACGGCTTTCCTCTTATGGATAAAGGCTTCTCTGGCCTCCCATTCTCCATGCGCCGCCTTGCGCCGCCCTTGCCGCAATGATTCAGTGTGCCCCGTTCTGCCGGTCTGGAGGCCTCGATGTCATTGCTCGTCTATCTCGATTATGCCGGCATCGCCCTGTTTGCCGCGACGGGCGCGCTCGCTGCCTCGCGAAAGCAGTTGGACCTGATCGGCTTCCTGTTCTTTGCGATCGTGACGGGAACAGGCGGTGGCACTGTGCGCGATATCATTCTCGGCCGCGTACCGGTCTTCTGGGTGTTGAATCCGTTCTACATCGTCATCTGCTGTATTGTGGGAGTCGTCGTCTTCTTTACCGCCCATCTGCTGGAATCGCGCTATCGCCTGCTGATCTGGCTTGATGCGGTCGGTCTTGCCGCCTATTGCGTGCTTGGCGCCGCAAAGGGACTAGCCGCTACCGGTTCGCCGACGATTGCCATCGTCACTGGCGCCCTGACGGCGACCTTCGGCGGCATTCTGCGCGATCTTCTGGCAAACGAGCCTTCGGTGCTGTTGCGGCCCGAAATCTACGTGACGGCGGCGCTGGTCGGATCGGGCGTCTTTACCGGCGTCAATGCGCTTGGCGCCGAACTCTATGTCGCATCGGCCTGCGGTGTCGCGGCGGCCTTCGCAGTGCGCGCTGGAGCTTTGTGGTTCGGCTGGACATTCCCGACCTACAAACACATGCCGGGCCGGCATCCTGACGATGTGATGTAAGATCAGCCCTGCTTCTGGCGCAGGCGGATCACCACGTCGACATGGGAAATTTCCATGCCTTCGGGTGGCTGCGGCAGATTGTCGATGGTCAGATTGCTGATCGGAATATCGAGCACCTCGTTTTCGCCTTCGACAAAAAAGTGATGGTGGTCGGAGACATTGGTGTCGAAATAGGTCTTGGCGCTCTCGACGGCGAGAACGCGGATCATGCCGGCTTCGGTGAACTGGTGCAGCGTATTGTAAACGGTCGCAAGCGATACCGGCACACCGGCGGCAACCGCCTCCTCGTGCAGTTCCTCGACGGTCAAATGCCGGTCGCCCTTGGCAAACAGGAGATCGCCAAGCGCAACGCGCTGGCGGGTGGGACGCAGGCCTGCGCTGCGCAGCCTGACCTCAATGGCGATCGGGGTCTGACCCGTCATTAACACCAACTCCGGTTATTCTGGCGAAAAGCAATCATGTTTGTTCAAGCGATATAACTTTTGCGCAAAAGCCTTTCAATAGTTCAATGGGGACAAGAGCCTTCGAAAGGCCGCAAAAACGGGCTTTTGACGCAAATAGCTCTGGTCGCGGCCTTGGCCTTCCTGTATGCGACCACCAAATAGTGGCTTATGCCCGGTCCAGGACCAAAAAATGAAGCTGCCATGCTTGCGCTTCATTTTCTGAGGAACTTGGACTAAAGACACACATCCATCGCCAAGAACGCGGGGGGAAACAGAGATTTATGACGACCAGACAGTCCAGCTACTCCTACGAAGAACTTATCGCCTGCGCACATGGTGAACTGTTCGGGCCTGGCAATGCGCAGCTGCCGTTGCCACCCATGCTCATGGTTCATCGCATCACGGACATTTCCGAGACCGGCGGCGCCTTCGACAAGGGCTATCTACGGGCCGAATACGATGTTCGTCCCGACGACTGGTATTTCCCCTGCCATTTCGAAGGCAACCCCATCATGCCGGGCTGCCTCGGCCTTGACGGCATGTGGCAGTTGACCGGTTTCTATCTGGGTTGGCTCGGTGAACAGGGCCGCGGCATGGCGCTCTCGACCGGCGAAGTGAAGTTCAAGGGCATGGTTCGCCCGCACACGAAGCTGATTGAATACGGCATCGACTTCAAGCGCGTCATGCGTGGCCGTCTGGTGCTCGGCACCGCTGACGGCTGGCTGAAGGCGGACGGCGAAACCATTTATCAGGCGACCGATCTTCGCGTCGGTCTCTCGAAAGATAAGACGGCCTGAAAACCGCATTTCGAGCGGCTCACGAAAACAACAAGGGTTTGATCAGATGAGACGGGTAGTTGTCACGGGTCTAGGTGTCGTGTCTTCGATCGGAAACGACGCGGCCGAAGTCACCGAATCCCTGCGCCAGGCAAAGTCCGGTATTTCCTTCTCCAGCGATTTCGCCGAACACGGCTTCAAGTGCCAGGTCTGGGGCAGCCCCAAGCTCGGCGCAGACAAGCTCGCCGAACTGGTGGATCGCCGCGCGATGCGCTTCCTTTCGCAGGGGGGCGCTTGGAACCACGTCGCCATGAAGCAGGCGATCGCCGATTCCGGCCTCGAAGACAAGGATTACAGCGAAAACGAACGCGTCGGCATCATCATGGGCTCGGGCGGCCCGTCCACGCGCACGCTCATCGAAGCCGCCGAGATCACCGTCAAGAACAACAGCCCGAAGCGCATCGGCCCCTTCGCCGTGCCCAAGGCCATGTCGTCCACTGCATCGGCAACGCTCGCCACCTGGTTCAAGATTCACGGTGTCAACTATTCGATTTCGTCTGCCTGCTCCACATCCGCGCACTGCATCGGAAATGCAGTGGAAATGATCCAGTGGGGCAAGCAGGACATGATGTTTGCCGGCGGCCACGAAGACCTCGACTGGACCATGTCGAACCTCTTCGATGCCATGGGCGCCATGTCCTCCAAGTATAACGATACGCCCGATACCGCTTCCCGCGCCTACGACGTCAGCCGTGACGGCTTCGTCATCGCCGGCGGTGCTGGTGTGTTGGTCCTCGAGGAACTGGAACATGCTAAGGCGCGCGGCGCCAAGATCTATGCCGAAATCATCGGCTACGGGGCAACCTCCGATGGCTATGACATGGTCGCCCCCTCGGGCGAGGGTGCTATTCGCTGCATGCGCCAGGCGCTGGCGACCGTGAAGGGCGATGTCGACTACATCAACACGCATGGCACGTCGACACCGGTTGGCGACAGCAAGGAAATCGGCGCCATTCGCGAAGTCTTCGGCGAAAAGATGCCGCATATCCAGTCCACCAAGTCCTTGACGGGCCATTCGCTCGGTGCCGCCGGCGTGCAGGAATCGATCTATTCCCTGCTGATGATGCAGGAAGGCTTCATTGGCGAAAGCGCGCATATCAAGGAACTCGATCCGGAATTCGAAGGCGTGCCGATCGTCCGCAAGCGTATCGACAATGCCAAGATCGACATTGCTCTCTCCAATTCCTTCGGCTTCGGCGGCACCAACGCCACGCTCGTATTCCAGCGCTATAACGGACAATAACATGACGGGAATCATGCAGGGTAAGCGCGGCCTCATCATGGGCGTCGCAAACAACCACTCGATCGCCTGGGGGATTTCGAAGGCGCTCGCTGCACAGGGCGCAGAGCTGGCTTTCACCTTCCAGGGCGATGCACTCGGCAAGCGCGTCAAGCCGCTGGCGGCAGAAGTCGGCTCCGACTTCCTGCTCCCCTGCGATGTCGAGGATATCGCTTCGGTCGATACGGTCATCGACGCGATCAAGGAGCGCTGGGGCAAGCTCGATTTCATCGTCCATGCCATCGGCTTTTCGGACAAGAACGAGTTGAAGGGCCTTTACGCGGATACGACGCGTGAAAACTTCAGCCGCACCATGGTCATCTCCTGTTTCTCCTTCACGGAAATTGCCAAGCGCTGCGCGCCGCTGATGGAAGACGGCGGCACCATGCTGACGCTGACCTATAACGGCTCCACGCGCGTCATCCCGAACTACAATGTCATGGGTGTCGCGAAGGCCGCTCTGGAAGCTTCCGTGCGCTATCTGGCGGCCGACTACGGCCCGCGCGGCATTCGCGTCAACGCGATCTCGGCCGGCCCGATCCGCACGCTTGCCGGCGCGGGTATTTCGGATGCCCGCGCGATCCTCTCGTGGAACCAGCGAAATGCGCCGCTGCGCAAGACCGTGACGATCGACCAGGTCGGCAGCTCCGCGCTCTACCTGCTGTCGGATCTTTCAACCGGCGTGACCGGCGAAATCCACTTCGTCGATGCCGGCTTTAACATTACGTCGATGCCGGCGCTGGAAACGTTGCGCAACGCAGACGTCGAATAAGCGACGAACACTTCAAAAGAAAAGGCGGCCAATGGCCGCCTTTTTTATTGCCCGTTGATTTTATTGTTCGCCTATTTCCCGGCCCACAGCACCTTGAAGCGAGCGTTGCGGCAGGTTTCGCCGCTATCCTTGAAGTGCTCCGCCAGAACCGGCTCATAGGGCAGGCCGCGATTGGCGACCAGCATCAGCCGACCGCCGCCGCGTAGCGAAGAGGCTGCGGTCTTGATCATCGCCTGGCCGAGCGAAGGTTCGGCAGCGTGGCCCTCATGGAAGGGCGGGTTCATGATGACGAGATCGTACTTGTCGCGCACCTGCTCGCCCGCCAGATCGTGCCAGAAGAAGCGCACAGGCGCGTCCGGGCAGTTCTCCGCCAGATTGGCCTTCGCAGCCTCCAGAGCCTCGTAGTTGGCCTCGTAGAGGTCAAGGCGGGCCAGGTTGGGGGATTTCTCTGCCAGTTCGACGGAGAGGTAGCCCCAGCCGGCGCCGAAATCGGCCACGTCACCGGTGAAATCGGTCGGAAGGCGCGAGGCGAGGAGCTGTGAACCGGCGTCGAGCCTGTCATGCGAGAACATGCCGGGCGAGGCGATGAAGCGGCCTTCGACCCGCACCGGCGACTTGCCGAACTTCGAAACGATCTCGCTGACATCGGCCGGCCGGCCGAACCAGAAGGCGACGCCATGATATTTCGGCATGTGTTCGATATCGAGGCCGAAGCCTTCCATCCGCTTGCGCAGCGGCTGGATGCCGTCTTCCTTGCCGCCGGCAATGACGATCAGGCCGCCGGCCTTCACACGCGAAAGGGCAGCGGCGATATTGGCCTCGTTCTCACCCTTGTGCTTGGTGCAGAGCACCAGGCCGGCATCATAGTCTTCGCCTTCGATCTCTGGCTTCGCCTCGATGCGCTGGGCCAAGAGCTGCCTGTAGAGCGGCTTGAAGCCCTGTACGGCATCCAGAGCGCCGGCAAAGCCCTCAGGAAGCGCAAAGCCCGCCTCGGCACCGAGGAAGAGCACACGCTGGCCTTCGCCTGGTGGCGTGACGGTTTCGCTGGCAAAGGGATGGAAGAGGGTCTTCAGCGTCTCGCGGCTCATGGTCTGGTCCCGTCATCTGGAGCAACTCCAGGGAAAATGCACAGCCGTTCGTAACTGTGCGAAGGTCGAATACAAAAAGGGCGCGGAAACAATTCCGCGCCCGGATATCAGCGTGGAAGACGCAGCTTATTCGGCTGCTTCGTCCTTCTTCTTGTCGCCCTTTTCGGCCGCCGGGATTTCCTGGCCGGTGGCCTGGTCGACAACCTTCATGGAGAGGCGAACCTTGCCGCGCTCGTCGAAGCCGAGCAGCTTGACCCAGACCTTGTCGCCTTCCTTGACGACGTCCTGCGTCTTCGCGACACGCTCGGAAGCAAGCTGCGAGATATGGACGAGGCCGTCACGGGCGCCGAAGAAGTTGACGAAGGCGCCGAAGTCAGCGGTCTTGACGACCGTGCCTTCGTAGATCTGGCCAATTTCCGGCTCGGCGACGATCGAGTGGATCCACTTGCGGGCGGCTTCGATTTCCTTGCCCGAGGAGGAGGCGATCTTGACGGTGCCGTCGTCCTCGATGTTGATCTTGGCGCCGGTCTTTTCGACGATTTCGCGGATGACCTTGCCGCCGGAGCCGATGACTTCGCGGATCTTGTCGACCGGAATGTTCATGACTTCGATGCGCGGAGCGAATTCGCCGAGCTGGCCACGGCTTTCGGTGATGGCCTTCGCCATTTCGCCGAGAATGTGGGCGCGACCACCCTGGGCCTGGCCAAGAGCGACCTTCATGATCTCTTCGGTGATACCGGCGATCTTGATGTCCATCTGCAGCGAGGTAATGCCGTCGGCAGTACCTGCGACCTTGAAGTCCATGTCGCCGAGGTGGTCTTCGTCACCGAGAATGTCGGAGAGGACGGCGAAGCGATCGCCTTCAAGGATCAGACCCATGGCGATACCGGCGACCGGCTTGGCAAGCGGTACACCTGCATCCATCAGAGCGAGCGAGGTGCCGCAGACGGTGGCCATCGAGGACGAGCCGTTGGACTCGGTGATCTCGGAGACGACGCGCAGCGTGTAGGGGAACTGTTCGGCGGACGGCAGCATCGGGCGAATTGCGCGCCATGCGAGCTTGCCGTGACCGATTTCACGACGGCCCGGAGAGCCCATGCGGCCGGTTTCGCCAACCGAGTAGGGAGGGAAGTTGTAATGGAGCAGGAAGCGCTCCTTGTACATGCCCGTCAGGGAATCGACATACTGTTCGTCTTCGCCGGTGCCGAGGGTGGCAACCACGATCGCCTGCGTTTCACCGCGGGTGAAGAGCGCCGAACCATGCGTGCGCGGCAGAAGGCCTACTTCCGAAACGATCGGACGAACGGTTTCGAGGTCGCGACCGTCGATGCGGCTCTTAGTGTCGAGAATGTTCCAGCGGACGATCTTGGCCTGCAGGTGCTTGAAGATCGCGCCGACTTCTTCGGCCGTGTAGCGGGCTTCGCCCTCTTCGGGGAGGAAGTGCGCCTTCACCTTCGCCTTGACGGCGTCGACGGCGGCGTAGCGGTCGGCCTTCTGGGTGATCTTGTAGGCTTCGCGAAGTTCACCTTCTGCAAGGCCGAGCATTTCGGTTTCGAGAGCGGAATAGTCTTCCGGCTGGAAGTCACGCGGTTCCTTGGCGGCAACTTCGGCGAGCTTGATGATCGCGTCGAGAACCGGCTGGAAGCCCTTGTGGCCGAACATGACGGCGCCGAGCATGACGTCTTCCGGAAGCTCCTTGGCTTCAGATTCGACCATCAGGACGGCATCGTATGTGCCGGCAACGACGAGGTCGAGGCTCGATTCATCCATCTCGTCGAGATGCGGGTTGAGAACGTATTCGCCATTGATGTAGCCGACGCGTGCGGCGCCGACCGGACCCATGAAGGGAACACCCGACAGTGTCAGGGCAGCCGAGGTCGCGACCATGGACAGGATATCGGGATTGTTTTCGAGGTCGTGCTGGATGACGGTGACGACGACCTGCGTGTCGTTCTTGTAGCCTTCCGGGAAGAGCGGGCGGATCGGGCGGTCGATCAGGCGGGAAACGAGGGTTTCGTTTTCGCTCGGGCGACCTTCGCGCTTGAAGTAACCGCCGGGGATCTTGCCGGCTGCGTAGGTCTTTTCCTGATAGTTGACCGTCAGCGGGAAGAAGTCCTGGCCAGGCTTCGGAGCCTTGGCGGAAACGACGGTCGCGAGAACGACGGTTTCGCCATAGGTAGCGAGAACGGCGCCGTCAGCCTGACGGGCGATCTTGCCGGTCTCGAGCTTGAGCGGGCGGCCTGCCCACTCGATTTCTACTTTATGTGTATCGAACATGTCTTGTCCTTCAATGCAGCCAGCGCGCCTTCTCCGTCAGGAGCAGCGCAGAGTCGACCGCAATCAGTGTGACGCATCACGGGCAAGACAACGGGAAGCTTCGAGCGGACGATTTCCCTTGGGAAATCGGGCCAAAGCTCTTGCGAAACTCTGGCCGAAAGCATCCGGCAATCCTGCCCCATGACAGGTCAACGGTTGGTCTGGCAGAACCGGCCCATCCGGGCCTGCCGTCTTCCATTCACGCAGATAGCGCGCACCTGGAAAATGTCACCGGGAGAGGTGCTCCCGAAAAAACATTCGGCGGGCGAAGTGCTTCGCCCGCCGAAAAATCATTAGCGGCGGATACCCAGGCCGGTGATCAGCTTGGTGTAACGGCCTTCGTCCTTCTTCTTGAGGTAGTCAAGAAGCGAGCGGCGGCTGGAAACGAGCGTCAGCAGACCACGGCGGGAATGGTTATCCTTCTTGTGGTCCTTGAAGTGTTCGGTCAGGTTGTTGATGCGCTCGGTGAGGATCGCAACCTGGACTTCCGGGGAACCGGTATCGCCTTCGACGGTCGCGTATTCCTTGATCAGCGCAGCCTTGCGCTCAGCAGTGATCGACATCGGACAATCCTTTCTATGAGAGGAGTTAAAGTCGCCAAAAGCCGGGATGTCGTCCAGCCTTGGCCGCGAATGCAATCGGGGATACCCCAATGCTGGCGCTGCCTATAAACCAAATATGCGGCAATGGAAAGAGGGATCCCCGCAGCGGTTTTTCAGCGCCCCGCCATGGCGTCCCGGATCATCGCATCATATCCCTCGGGATCCTGCAGCATGGCGAAATGGCTGGCATCCTTCAGGATGACGAGTTTTGCGCCCGGAATTTCCTTGGCCATCATTTCTGTATGGTCGAGCTTCACAGCCTCGTCATGGTCGCCGATGGCGAGCGTGACCGGCACGGTGATCTTTCCGAGATCCGCAGCCGTCCAGGTAGGCTGTGTCGCCCACATTTCCGAGATCTGTTTGACGAAGGCATCGTATTCCTTCGGCGTCGGCGACAGCTTCTGGTAATATTGGCCGGCGACATTGATGTAGTCGGCGAAGGTCTTGTTGCTCATGACGTCGGACTTGACGCCGTCGGTCGTCACATTGGCCGCCTGGGCGACGACGCGCGTAAGCTTCTCCGGATGTTTCATCGCCATGTCGATGCCGATGATGCCGCCGTCCGACCATCCGACCAGGGTTACTTTGCCGATCTTCAGATGGTCGAGAAGCGCAACATAGTCCGATGTCATCAGATCGTAGCCGAAGGGCTGCTGGCTGCGTGTCGAGCGCCCATGTCCGCGGCTGTCGGCAACGATGACGCGATGATCCTTCGCGAAATCGGCTACCTGATGGCCCCAGACATCTGCATTTCCGAGCCCTCCATGGATGAACAGGATCGGGTCGCCCTCGCCGTATTCGGCGTAATACATCTTGATATCGTTGACTTCAGCCATGCCGCTCGCCTTCGGCTCCGGCATGGGAGGAAAGGCTGGAAGTTTGGCTCAGCGATCGTCAGATTGAGCGATCGTAACCGTAAGAAACAGCGAAAAGAACGTCAGCATTCCCAAAGCGATTTTGCGCATATTCTTCCCCTTCGACGGGCCGTCATGGCCCGTCGGGAAACATATCGCATCACTGTCTTCTGACAATTGCCGCTGGTTGTAACCGTCAGGCGAAAACGCGCTTCGGCCGGAACTCCCCCTGTCCGATTTCGCCGATCGCGATCAGCCTGCCGCGGGCCGTCGCATAAGCTTCACTTTCGGCCACAGGCGCATCGCGGCCGCGTACCAGGATCGGATTGCCCATCTTCAGGCGGTGCGCCTGATCATCGCTGATTATAAGGTGTGGCAGGGCCGACAGTGCCTCGCAGGTGTCAATCAAGAGTGCATCGAGCGCGGCAAGACGCTCATCCATGTCCTCGATCTCTTCGAGCGCTGTGAGCTTTTCAAGCGGCACCATCGTCTCTTCGGCGAAGGGTGCTACGAAGGTACGGCGCAGGCCTGAAATGTGGCCGTAGCAGCCGAGCTCGCGGCCGAAATCGCGGGCAAGTGCACGCACATACGTGCCCTTGCCGCATTCCACCTCGAAATGCGCGGTATTGGCATCCGGGCAGGCGAGAAGTGTAAGGCGGTGAACCTCGACCTCGCGCGAGGGGATCTCGACGGCCTCGCCGTCACGCGCCAGATCGTAGGCGCGTTCGCCGGCGATTTTGATCGCGGAAAACTGCGGCGGCACCTGGCTGATCGTACCGATATATTTCGGCAGGATATCGCGGATCTGCTGCTCGCTCGGACGCTTGTCGGAATTCTGCGTCACGTCACCCTCGAGGTCGTCGGTCGCCCGCTCTTCGCCCCAACTGACGGTGAATTCGTAGATCTTGCGGCCATCCATCACATAGGGAACGGTCTTGGTGGCGTCGCCGAGCGCGATCGGCAGCATACCGGACGCGAGCGGATCGAGCGTGCCGGCATGGCCGCATTTCTGCGCCTTGAAGAGCCACTTGATCTTGGAAACGGCTTCCGTCGAGCCGAAGTCCACCGGCTTGTCGAGGATCAGCCAGCCGGAAATCGGGCGGCCCTTGGGTTTGCGTGGTTTGGACATCAGTCTCTTCTGTTATTCTTCGTCATTGTCGAGATCGCGGCTCACCTCGGGTGAGCGCAGCAGGTCGTCGATCTTCTTGTAATTGTCGAAGCTGGTATCATCGCGGAAGCGCACCTCCGGCATGTACTTCATCTGTCTCAGCTGCGGTCCAAGCCGGCCGCGGATGAATTTCGCATTGCGGTTCAGCGCCTCGATGACGACACTGTGGTTGGAAACGCCGAGCGGCGTGACATAGGCCGTCGCGATCTTCAGGTCGGGCGACATCCGCACTTCGGAAATCGAGATTACGGTCGCTTCGATAATGTCGTCGCGCACGTCGCCGCGCTGCAGCACCTGGGTGATCGCTGCGCGAACCTGCTCGCCGACGCGCAGCATGCGCTGCGAGGGTGCCGAGGTGGTGGGTCTTGTTGCCATTGTTCTTTATCCCAAATGGATCGGGCGCCGGACTGGATCATCCGGCGCCCGTTCAAGATTTCAATCGTCGCCCGATCAGAGCGTGCGCGTGATGTGCTCGACGCGGAAGCACTCGATGACGTCGCCCTTACGCATGTCTTCGTAGTTCTCGAAGGCCATGCCGCACTCCTGGCCCATCGGCACTTCGGAGACTTCGTCCTTGAAGCGCTTGAGGGTCTTGAGCTTGCCTTCGTGCACGACGACGTTGTCGCGGATGAGGCGCACGCCCGCACCACGCTCGACCTTGCCTTCGACGACGCGGCAACCCGCGACCTTGCCGACCTTGGTAATGTTGAACACTTCCAGGATCTCGGCATTGCCGATGAAGGTCTCGCGACGCTCCGGCGAAAGCAGACCCGACATCGCTGCCTTCACGTCATCCACGAGGTCGTAGATGATGTTGTAGTAGCGGATCTCGATCCCCTCGCGCTCGGCGAACTGGCGTGCCTGCGCGTTCGCACGAACGTTGAAGCCGATGATGGCAGCGTTCGATGCTTCCGCAAGCGAGATGTCGGATTCGGTGATGCCCCCTGCGCCCGAATGAACGATGCGGGCACGAACCTCGTCGGTGCCGAGCTTTTCCAGCGCGCCGGCAATGGCTTCGATCGAGCCTTGCACGTCGCCCTTGATCACCAGCGGGAATTCCTTGACGCCCGTGGCCTGGAGCTGCGTCATCATCTGTTCCAGCGAACCGCGCTGTCCCGACAGGCGGGCAGCCGCCTTGTCGCGGGCAAGACGCTGACGATATTCCGAGATTTCGCGGGCGCGGCTTTCACTCTCGACGACGGCAAACTTGTCGCCTGCCTGCGGTGTGCCGGAAAGACCGAGAACCTCGACCGGGGTCGCCGGGCTGGCTTCCTTCACATGGTCGCCCTTGTCCGTCACCAGGGCGCGTACGCGGCCCCAGACGTCGCCGGCAACGATGATCTGACCCGGACGCAGAGTGCCCTTCTGGACAAGTACCGTCGCAACCGCACCGCGACCGCGGTCGAGCTGGGCTTCGATAACCGTGCCTTCCGCCGTTCGGTTCGGATTGGCCTTGAGGTCGAGAATTTCAGCCTGCAGCAGGATCGCCTCGAGCAGCTTGTCGAGGTTCTTGCCCGTCTTGGCCGAAACTTCGACGTCGAGCACTTCACCGCCCATGGATTCCACGAAGACTTCATGCTGCAGAAGCTGGTTACGGACCTTCTGCGGATCGGCTTCGTGCTTGTCGACCTTGTTGATCGCCACGATGATCGGAACACCGGCCGCCTTGGCATGGTTGATCGATTCAATCGTCTGCGGCATCACGCTATCGTCCGCCGCGACCACCAGGATCGCGATATCAGTAGCCTGCGCGCCGCGGGCACGCATTGCCGTGAAGGCCGCGTGGCCGGGAGTATCGATGAAGGTGATCTTCTGGCCGTTCTGCTCTACCTGATAGGCGCCGATATGCTGCGTGATGCCACCGGCTTCGCCGGAGACCACGTTGGCATGGCGGATGGCGTCGAGCAGCGAGGTCTTGCCGTGGTCGACGTGGCCCATGATGGTGACGACAGGCGGGCGCGAAACCAGCTCGCCCTGGTCGTCTGACACGTTGAAGATACCGAGTTCGACGTCGGATTCAGAGACGCGTCTGACCGTATGGCCGAATTCACCGGCAATGAGTTCTGCGAGGTCGGCGTCGATGACGTCGCCCGGCTTCATCATCTGGCCTTCCTTCATCAGGTACTTGATGACGTCAACGGCACGTTCAGACATGCGCTGCGACAGTTCCTGAATGGTGATGGTTTCGGGCAGAACGACTTCGCGGGTGATCTTCTCGCGCGTTTCCTGCATCTGGCTGCGGCGGAATTTTTCTTGCCGGCGGCGCATGGCCGAAAGCGAACGCCCGCGTGCGTTGCCGTCCTCATCGACGTTTGCAGTCGTCACGGTCAGCTTGCCGCGGCGGCGGTCTTCCTCACTCTTCGGACGGGTTGTCACGGGCTTTGCAGGCTCCGGACGAACCGGGCGGCCGCGAACCGGACCGCCGCGCGAAGCACCGCGATCTTCCTCTTCGCCTTCGCTACGGCGACCACGGACGCCAGCCGGTGCACCAGGTGCCGGCCGGGCGGTTGAGGGCGACGGCGCGGTTTCCGTACGGCGAGCGGCCGGCGCGGATGCCGGTGCCGGCTGCTGCGGACGCGGAGTTTCAACACGTGCTTCCGCTACAGGAGCGGCGGGTGGTTCGGCCAGGGCTGCTGCCGCAGCCTCGGCCTGGCGTGCAGCCTCTTCGGCAGCGCGCAGCTTGGCTTCTTCCGCTTCGGCAGCCTGACGTGCCGCCTCTTCGACGGCACGGCGCTTTTCCTCCTCGGCACGACGGACGGCGTCCTGTGCGTCACGGGCCTGCGCATCGGCAAGCGCGCGGCGGCGGGCATCCATTTCCTCGGGCGAAAGATGGTTCAGAACCACGGGACGTGGACGATCCTGCTGGCGCTGCGGCTGGTAGGATTGCTGCGGACGCTGGCTGGCCTGCTGTGGGCGCTGATTGTTCTGGCCGCCGGGCTGTTGAAGGCGCGGAGCCGGAGCCTGAGCCGGAGCCGGCTGCTGCGGGCGTGCCTGCACGGGCGCCGGCGCCGGTTCGGGCGCACGCACCGGAGCTGCCGGAGCAGGCGTTATCGGCTTTTCATCTTCAGGGCGCATCGGGCGCCGCTTGCGGGTCTCCACGACGACCGCCTTGGTGCGACCGCGACCCATATCCTGGCGAACGGTACCCTGGCTCATCCCTGATGGTTTCAAGGTGAGGGTCTTCTTCCCCGCTACGCTGAGTGTCTTGTCGTCGTTGCTGTCGGTCATTCGTTCCCGTTCCTTCGGACAGGGAACGATGAAGCCATCAGACCCTGTCAATCACATACAATCGATCAATGATATTGCGGCCGGCTTCCGCCGGTGACCGCATCATTGTTTTTGCTGGCCAGCGCCGCCCGGTGCCCGGGACTGACCGCCGTTACGGTACTGTTCGAGCATCTTTGCGCGCTTCACTACACCTTCACCCGCCTGCCCTGCAAGCACTGCAGCATGGATAAAAGCATTCTGGCCCATCACCCCTTCCATTTCGCCCTCCGAGAAGAGACGGAAGGAAGGTATTTCCTCCTCGGTTTCCATTCCGAGGTGCCAGGCCTTGCGGGCCTGGTCTATCTTTCTCACGCCGTCGGCGGCGGCATCCGTCGAATGAAACACCGCAAGCGCAGCTCCGCTGCGAATTGCGGCATCCACCTTGGCTGAGCCCGTGACGAGCTGGCCCGCCTTGCGCGCCATGTTCATCATCTGCAGGAGCTGCTGCAGAAACAGCCGCTCCACGCGCTCGCCGAGATCCTCGGCTGCCTTCACATCGGCCTTGAGTGCGCGGGCGAAGAGCTTCTTCGCCACCGCCTTTTCGACCAACGACCGGTCCACCTTCACCCAGCAGCCACGTCCGGGCAGCTCGCGCTTGAGATCCGGCACCACCGTCCCGTCAGGGGCGGCCACGAAGCGGATCAGCTCTTCCGGCGATCCGCTTTCGCGTGTCACGATGCACATGCGGCCGTTCACGTCGTAACCTGCAAGATCGTCGTCCTCAGGAGATGTGTCCGGCTTCGCCGTCATTACGCTTCCTGCTCGGCTGCGTCGGTTTCGACAGCCTCAGCGTCCTTCGCCAGGTCTTCCTCGGTGATCCAGCCGGCGAGCAGGCGAGCCTGCACAACCATCTGTTCTGCCTCGACGCGGGAAATGTCGAACTTCGAGAACAGGCCCTCGAACTTCTTCGTCTCGCCGTTCTTGCGCTCGGTCCAGCCGACGAGATCGTCGGCCGCGCAGCCTGCGAAGTCCTCGATCGTCTTGATGCCGTCCTCGCCGAGCGCGACCATCATCTGTGCGGTCATGCCGGCGATCTGGCGCAACTCGTCGGAAACACCGAGTGCCTTGCGCTTCTCGTCCATCTCCGCCTCGAGCTTCTCGAGGAACTCGCGAGCGCGGGTCTGGATTTCCTGCGCGGTGTCTTCGTCAAAGCCGTCGATCGAAGAGATTTCGTCGAGATCGACATAAGCCAGTTCCTCGACGGCGGCGAAGCCTTCCGAAGCCAGGACCTGACCGACCATCTCGTCGACGTCGAGCGCATCCATGAAGAGGTTGGTACGCTCGTTGAATTCCTTCTGACGGCGCTCGGATTCTTCCGCTTCCGTCATGATGTCGATGTCCCAACCCGTCAGCTGCGAGGCGAGACGGACGTTCTGGCCGCGGCGGCCGATGGCGAGCGAGAGCTGCTCGTCGGGAACGACCACTTCGATGCGCTCTGCATCTTCGTCGAGAACGACCTTGGCGACTTCAGCCGGCTGCAGGGCGTTGACGACGAAGGTCGCCGGGTCCTGCGACCAGGGAATGATGTCGATCTTCTCGCCCTGAAGCTCGCCGACGACGGCCTGAACGCGCGAACCGCGCATACCGACGCAGGCACCGACCGGATCGATCGAACTATCGTTCGAGATCACGGCGATCTTGGCGCGTGAGCCCGGATCGCGGGCAACCGACTTCACCTGAATGATGCCGTCGTAGATCTCAGGCACTTCCATGGTGAAGAGCTTCACCATGAACTGCGGATGCGTGCGCGACAGGAAGATCTGCGGGCCGCGCTGTTCGCGACGGACATCATATACGTATGCGCGGACGCGATCGCCATAGCGCACGTTCTCGCGCGGGATCATTTCGTCGCGGCGGATGATGCCTTCGCCACGGCCGAGGTCGACGATGACGTTGCCGTATTCGACGCGCTTGACCGTACCGTTGACGATTTCGCCGGTACGATCCTTGAATTCGTCGAACTGGCGGTCACGCTCGGCTTCGCGCACCTTCTGCACGATGACCTGCTTGGCCGATTGTGCGGCGATACGGCCGAAATCCATCGGCGGCAGCGGATCGGCAATGAAGTCGCCGATGGCGGCGTCGGGGTTGCGGTCGCGGGCCAGTTCCAGCGGGATCTGCGTGGAATAATCCTCGGCCTTCTCGACGACTTCGAGCAGGCGCTGCAGACGGATTTCACCGGTCTTCGGGTTGATGTCGGCGCGGATGTTGGATTCGGTACCGTAACGGGAACGCGCTGCCTTCTGGATGGCATCGGCCATCGCGGCAAGCACGATTTCGCGGTCGATGACCTTTTCGCGCGCCACTGCATCTGCGATCTGCAGAAGTTCGAGCCGGTTTGCACTGACTGCCATTGTTATGTTTCTCCGTCCTTGACTACCCGGGTTCCCGTCCCTGGAGCTTGCGTTGATCGGTTATTCTTCGTCGTCCGCTTCGTTCTGGTTCGCAGCCTGCGCCTTTGCCAGCTTGTCGGCGCGCAGTGCATCGCGGATCAGATCGTCGGTCAGAATGAGTTTGGCATCGCTGAGCGCGGTGAAGGGAATGACGACCTTCTGCTCCTCGCCATAGGCAATCTGATCACGTTCGATCGTGAACCCGTCGGCGTCCGCTTCGACGATCTTGCCGCGGAAGCGTTTGCGATTGCCGATCATGATCGACGTTTCGCACTTTACGAGGTGGCCCTGCCAGCGAACGAAATCCGACGTCCGCACCAGAGGGCGGTCGATGCCCGGCGAAGACACTTCGAGATGATACTCTTTATCGACCGGATCTTCCACATCGAGCACTGGAGAAATCGCCATTGAGACCTGCTCGCAGTCCTCGACGGTCATCGTGCCATCGTTCTTCTCGGCCATGACCTGCATCGTCATGCCGTTCTGATTGAGCATCCGTACACGAATGAGACGGAAGCCGATGTCGACGATCACGGGTTCGATAATGTCGGCAAGACGCTGGTTAAGCCCGGTCTCGGTGATCAGCCGCGGCTCATGTTGATTGTCTGCGTTTGTCAGATCCGACAAGCGGTGCGCTCCCTGCGATTTCTGGCATTCGGGGTGATCGCGCTAATAAAAAAGAGCGGGTCCTTGCGGCCCACTCTTCATCGTACGATCAAGAATTTGAGTGCCATATAGTCCCGTTTTTCAGAAATTGCAAGGTCGGCGCGGATTCCGCCTCCTTGGCCCCTTGCGCATGCGCTAACCTATGGCGAGTGCTCATCTTCCGCATATATTGCTGTTGCGGCATTACGATAAAAGCGGGGGAAACGTGGCCTATACGTCTTCGACATTTGCGCCTTTGCGGCATGAAACCTACCGCACTATCTGGTTTGCGAGCCTCGCCTCGAATTTCGGCGGCCTGGTCCAGGCCGTCGGTGCCGCCTGGATGATGACGGTCATCACCTCGTCGGAGGATATGGTTGCGCTGGTGCAGACCTCGACGGCGCTGCCGATCATGTTGTTCTCACTGTTCTCTGGGGCTCTCGCCGACAATTATGATCGGCGCCGGATCATGCTCACGGCGCAATCCATGATGCTCGTGGTTTCGACCATGCTGACGGCATGCGCCCTTCTCGGCTGGATCACGCCTGGACTGCTTCTATTCTTCACCTTTCTCATCGGTTGCGGCACGGCGCTCAACAATCCATCCTGGCAGGCTTCGGTCGGCGACATGGTGCCGCGTGCCGATTTGCCAGACGCGGTCACGCTGAACAGCATGGGCTTCAACATTACCCGCAGCGTCGGTCCGGCGATCGGTGGTGCCATCGTGGCGGCTGCCGGTGCCGCTGCGGCTTTTGCGGTGAACGCGCTGAGCTATATTGCTCTCATCTATGCATTGCTTCGGTGGCGGCCGAGTACGCCTGCCTCGACACTGCCGCGCGAGACCCTCGGTAGCGCCATCTTTGCCGGCATGCGTTACGTCTCCATGTCGCCCAATCTCGAAAAGATCCTCCTGAGAGGGCTGGTATTCGGCATTGGCGCAAGCTCCATTCAGGCGCTGCTGCCGGTCGTTGCGCTCGATCTCGTTTCTGGCGGACCACTGACCTATGGTTTCATGCTCGGCGCATTCGGCATCGGCGCGATTGGCGGCGCGGTGCTCAGCCCCAGGCTGCGCGTAATGTTCTCCAGCGAGATGATTATCCGCCTGGCGTTTTCAGGCTTTGCGCTAAGTGCCGTGATCGCGGCGCTCAGCTCAAGCGCCGCACTCACCTCTGCCGGACTTCTGATCGCCGGCGCCTGCTGGGTTTCGGCCCTTTCCCTCTTCAACACCATCGTTCAGCTATCGACGCCGCGCTGGGTGGTTGGCCGTTCCTTGTCGCTGTACCAGACCGTCACCTTCGGCGGTATTGCCGGCGGCAGCTGGCTCTGGGGCATTGTTGCCGACCAGTATGGTCTTTCGGATGCCCTGCTGATGTCGGCTGCCGTCCTGCTGCTTGGCGTCGTTATTGGCTTGCGCTTTTCCATGCCGGCTTTCGCTTCGCTCAATCTCGATCCGCTCAACCGCTTCACCGAGCCCGCTCTCGGGCTGGATATCACGCCGCGTAGCGGCCCGATCGTCATCCAGGTCGGCTACCAGATCGCCGACGAAGACCTGGCCGAGTTCATGACACTGATGGGAGAGCGCCGCCGCATCCGCATTCGCGACGGCGCTCGTAACTGGGCGCTTATGCGCGACCTTGAAAACCCCGGTCTCTGGACGGAAACCTATCACACGCCGACCTGGGTCGAATATATCAGGCATAACCAGCGCCGCACGCAGGCCGATGCCGAAAATACCGACCGGCTTCGTGCGCTTCATCGGGGCGAGGGCCTGCCGCAAGTTCAGCGCATGATCGAACGCCAGGCCATCCCACCTGTCGATGACGTCTTTCACAAGGCGCCGATCGACCTGCATCACTGAGGTCAGCATGCCGGTCTTCCGAAGCGCACGACAATCCGATCTTGCCGTCATCGTCAGGCTGCTTGCCGATGACGATCTCGGCAGCACGCGTGAGGTCGTCTCGGATCCCGTCGATATGCGCTATCTCGCGGCCTTCGCCGCGATAGAGGCTGATCCCAACCAATTGCTTGCCGTCGCGACCGACGAGACCGGCCGGGTTGTCGGCTGTCTGCAGCTGAGCTTTCTTCCCGGCCTTTCACGAACGGGCATGTGGCGGGGCCAGATCGAAAGCGTGCGCATCGCCAGGGGTCATCGCGGCTCCGGGCTCGGTTCGCAATTCATCGAATGGGCGATCGCGCGCTGCAACGAGCGCGGGTGCGGTCTCGTGCAGCTCACATCCGACAAGGCACGGCTAGAGTCGATCCGTTTCTATGAAAAGCTCGGCTTTGTTGCGAGCCATGAAGGACTGAAGCGCAACCTCTGACCAGGGCATGCGCCTCAGCTGTTACTTCAGCTTGCCCTTCATCGATGCCTCCGGAAAGCAGGTCGGCTTCATGCCGTTCTTTTCCTGCCACTGACCGATCGAGCGGCGTGTCTTGTAGCCGGGCAGGCCATCGGAGCCACCGACATCGTAGCCTTGCCGCTCCAGCGCGCGCTGCATGGCGGCAACGTCCGAGCGCAGCATCTTGCCAACGTCGCCCCATTGTCCCTGGAAGGCACCGGAGCCAAAGGCGATGCGGTCGGCCAGATTGCCGATATAGAGCGCATAGAGGTCTGAGTTATTGTATTCCTTGATGATGTAGAAATTCGGCGTGACGATGAATTCCGGCCCGTCGCGCCCGGCCGGCACCAGCATCATGCCCTGCGCTTTCAACTCGCCGGATGGAAAGCCCTTGCCGGAAATGCGGTCGATGCCGAGCGACGCCCAATGGGAGAGCGGCTTGGCAAGATCAGGCCCTTCCTGCGCGCAGGAGATGGCTCCCGGGATTGTCACTTCGAACCCCCAGTCGCGATCGCGCTGCCAGCCCTTCTTCACGAGGAAATTGGCAATCGAGGCGAGCGTATCGGGAACCGAGGTCCAGATATTGCGATGCCCATCGCCGTCGAAATCGACGGCATATTTAAGGTAGCTCGTCGGCATGAACTGCGGTTGCCCGAGTGCGCCCGCCGACGAACCCTTGAAATCTGCAGGAGTAACGTCGCCGCCGTCGAGAATATGCAGCGCCGCGATCAGTTCCATGCGGAACATGTCCTTGCGGGTCGACATGAAGGCCTTGGTCGCCAGTACCTCGACGGCGGAATTCGGGATCTTCGCCGCACCGAAGCCGGTTTCGCGTCCCCAGATTGCCAGCACGATCGAACCCGGCACGCCATAGGTCTTTTCAATGCGGCTGAGCGTAGAGGCATATTGCGAGGCAAAGCTGCGTCCGGTCACCGCAAGCCGTTTCAGCCGGTCCTCATTGAAATAGGGGCCGGGAGAGGAAAACTCTGCCTGTGTTTGCTTCTGTTCCTTCGGCGGCGGAAAGCCGGGAGGCGCAAGATCGGTCAGGGTCCAATCCAGCTCGACACCGGAAAAGGCGGCGCGGAAAGTCTTTTCCGATATGCCGTTCTTCTTTGCGTCAGGCCAGAGATCGGCCTGCACCCATTTATCAAATTGCGCTTCGACATCGGCTTTCGAAGGAGCGGCATTGGTGGAGACTGAAAGCGCCAGCAATGCGGCGCCTGTCAAAACAAGCCGGCCAAAGAAACGCATATTCGCATATCCCCCTAAATTGCCGTGCGCGCTCGAAGCGCCGCCGAAAGCGTGCCCTCGTCGAGATAATCGAGTTCACCTCCCACGGGTACGCCATGCGCCAGCCGCGTGATCTTCACGTTGAGATCCGCAAGCTGATCGGTGATGTAATGCGCCGTCGTCTGCCCCTCGACGGTCGCATTGACGGCGATGATGATTTCCTTGATGCCGCCTTCTCCGACGCGATTGATCAGTCCGCGTATATTGAGATCGTCAGGCCCGACACCGTCGAGTGGCGAGAGCGTGCCGCCGAGCACATGATAGGCGGCATTCAGCGCGCCGGCGCGCTCCAGCGCCCAGAGGTCTGAAACATCCTCGACGACGATGATGACGGACTGGTCGCGCTGTGCATCGGTGCAGACCGTGCAAGGATCGACGGTATCGACATTGCCGCAGCGCGAGCAGATCTTCACCTTGTCATAGGCTTCGCCCATCGCATGCGAGAGAGGACCGAGAAGCTGGTCCTTCTTCTTGATGAGATGGAGTGCCGCTCGCCGCGCCGAGCGCGGCCCGAGGCCCGGCACTTTCGCCAGAAGCTGGATCAGTTTTTCAATTTCGGGACCGGTGACTCGCTTTGCCATGCGCCGTTCTTAGCTGATATGGAACGAAAACGGAATCGCCGAAGGATTAGCTGACCGATGAAAATCCTCGCAGTCTGCAAGGGCGCAGCTGAACGCTTGCCCGGCAAGAGCTACAAGACCGGTATTTTCAAACATGCCGTCAGCGGCGGCGTCATGATCGATGCCGAAGGTCTCGTTGGCGATGCCATCTGCAACAGAAAACATCATGGCGGCGTCGATCAGGCTGTCTATCTGGAAGGTTCTCTGAGCCTCGACTGGTGGGCGAACGAACTCGGCTATCCCGTCGAGCCCGGCACTTTCGGCGAAAACCTCGTCATCGAAGGACTGGATAACCGTGACGTCACGGTCGGCGACCGCTTTATTATCAGCGAACTGATCCTTGAAGTGACGTCCTGCCGCATTCCCTGCGCCACCTTCGCAGCAAGGATGAACGATCCGAAATTCGTCAAGCGCTATACCAAGGCGGCACGTCCCGGCATCTATTGCCGCGTGATATCAAATGGGATCGTGGAGGCCGGAATGCAGGTCGAGTACAAGCCATTTCCGGGCGCCCCAGTCACGATGCCGGAAATGATGGAAACCTTCGGACGCCGGCTTTCAGCCGCAGACCGCGAGCGCTATCTGGCAGCGCCCGTTCATTACAAGCTGCGAGCCGTGCTGGAAGCACAGCAATAGTTCAGCGCATAGCGATGGTGACCGCAGCCCCTGCCATCGTTCCCGCACTCACCCGATTGGCGATCCGCACGGCACGTCGGCTCTTCAGGAAACCGCGCGCCTTTGCGGCAAGGAACATCCAGCTGAAATCGACGATAGCCAGAACGACGAACAGCGTGACGACGAGTTCGACCCAGCCGGCAAGCGATACCGAGGGAATGTCGATGATCGACGGCAGAAGGGCCACGTAGAACATCATGATCTTGGGATTGCCGAGCGCAATCGCCAGGCCGGTGAAAAACATCCGGCCACGCGAACGTTCCTGCGGCAATTCTTCTTCCTCGACATCAGCTTTGGCAAACCACATCCGCCAGGCGAGATAAAGAAGATAGAGCACGCCGAGCCATTTGATGACGACGAAGACGTGGTAGAAGCTTTCGGCGATTGCCGAAAGGCCGGCGATGGCGCAGGTGAGCCAGATCGCGTCCCCAGCCCACATGCCGAACAGGAAAGGCAGCACATCGCGCGCGCCTTTCGAAATGACCCGGGCAACGAGCGCTGCAACGCTCGGTCCGGGTGTGCCGGCGGCAATGAAAAGAGCGCCTGCGAAAACCAGCAGCGTCGTCAAGGTCATCATCTTCCGTCTCCTCTTCCGGGGCCAGTTATTACCGGACCAGTCGACGAAATCAGAAAGGCAGCTTGAAACCGGGCGGGATCGGCAGGCCGGCCGTCAGCGCCTTGGTCTTTTCGGCGGCGATGGCTTCCGCCTTGTCCTTGGCGTCCTTGTGGGCGGCAACGATCAGGTCTTCGAGGATTTCGACATCGTCTTCCTTGAAGAGCGAAGGGTCGATCTTCAGGCTCTTGAGCTCGCCCTTGCCGGAGATGATGACGGTGACGAGCCCGCCGCCGGCCTTGCCTTCGGCAGTCAGCTCGGCGATCTCAGCCTGCATCTGCTCCATCTTGGCCTGCATTTCCTTGACTTTGCCCATCATGCCCATGATGTCGCGCATCGTCTTCTCCTTCTTGAAACTAGAATTCTATGTCGTCGCCGGGCAGGATATCGCCCTCTTCGGATTCGGCTGCGGCAGGTGGCTTGACCTCCTCTGCCTCTTCCTCCGGCGTCGGGGCCCGCACGCGTACGTCGATGATCTTGGCGCCTGGAAACTGGGCCAGGATCGCTGCTACGTCTGGATCCTGGCGGGCATCGCTGACGCGCTGCTCCTGCGCCTTGGTTTCCGCCTCCACCATCGTCGGTCCGCCTTCTTCGCGGCTGGTGCTGACGATCCAATGGATGCCGGTCCATTCCTTGAGCTTGACGGCAAGCTCGTTGAGCAACGTGCCTGGAGCTCCCTCGGTGAGGTTCACATCCAGCCGGCCGGGCTCGATCCGCACTGGCCGTACGAAGTTGCGCACCAGCGCCTTCAGTTTGACGTCACGCCTTTCGGCAGCGAGATCGACGATGTCGCTGATCGAATTGACCCGCACGAGCGGCTTCGGCGCTTCTGCCGGCTTGGTTTCGACGCGGCCGATGCTCTGCGGCTCGGGATTGGGCACGGCCCGCAGCATGGCGGTCGGCCCCGAGGGCTGAGGCCGCGGCACAGGCTCCGGAGCCCGTGCCGTTACGTTCGTCTGGTAGGGAACGCGCGTGCCGCCGCCATTGCCCGAAGGCGCAGGTGAGGACGGACGTGGCGCACCATTTTCAGTGGAAAATTCGGCGAGCCGGCGTGCTGCATCTTCGGGGGCGGGCAGATGCGCTGCATGCGCAAGCCGGATAAGCACCATCTCGGCAGCACCCGCCGTGCGCGACGAGTTTTCCGCCTCCGGAATGCCCTTCAGCAGCATCTGCCAGATGCGCGAAAGCGTGGTAACCGCCACACCCTGGGCGAATTCCGCCGCCTTGGTGCGCTCGACTTCGCTGAGCGAGGGGTCGTTTGCGGCATCAGGCACATATTTCAGCCGCGTGACCAGATGCGTGAAATCGGCGAGATCCGTCAGTACCACGACCGGGTTCGCGCCGGCCTCGTACTGGCTCTGGAATTCATTGAGCGCGTTCGCGACGTCGCCGCGCACGATATGCTGGAAGAGATCGACGATGCGGGCGCGGTCGGCAAGGCCGAGCATGCCGCGCACGGCTTCCGCCTGCACAACGCCGCCGCCATGGGCAATTGCCTGGTCCATCAGCGACAGGCCGTCGCGGGCAGAGCCTTCCGCGGCGCGTGCGATCATCGCCAGCGCATCCGGTTCCGCCTCGATGCCTTCCTTGGCGGCGATCGTCGAAAACAGGCCGACGAGATCGGAAGCGCTGATGCGGCGCAGGTCGAAGCGCTGGCAGCGCGAGAGTACGGTGATCGGAACCTTGCGGATTTCCGTCGTCGCGAAGATGAATTTCACATGCTCCGGCGGCTCTTCGAGCGTCTTCAACAATCCGTTGAAGGCTGCCGTCGAGAGCATGTGCACTTCGTCGATGATATAGACCTTGAAGCGGGCCGAAACCGGCCGGTAGCGGACCTGCTCGATGATCTCTCGGATATCGTCGATACCGGTATGCGAGGCGGCGTCCATCTCGATCACATCGACATGACGGCCTTCCATGATCGCCTGGCAATGTTCGCCGGGCACGCGAAGGTCGATCGTCGGCTTGTCGATGTCGGCCGTCTTGTAGTTCAGGGCGCGGGCCAGAATGCGCGCAGTCGTCGTCTTGCCCACCCCGCGAACACCGGTCAGCATGTAGGCCTGCGCGATGCGGCCTGTTTCGAAGGCGTTGGTGAGTGTGCGGACCATCGGCTCCTGGCCGACCATCAGGTCCGTGAAATCCTTGGGGCGGTATTTGCGTGCCAGCACCCGGTATCCGGTGCCCGTCGAGGCGGCATCTTGTGATTGTCGCTCGGTGTCGCTCATCGCCCTGCTTGTGCCCGGAAAGCCGGGCTTCTTGGAAGAGAAGGTGGGAGGCTGGCACGATGACCCGTGCCGGGGCTCGTTAGGGCTGCTTCCTTCCGGACCTGACCCGGTTGGCGAGTGGCTCGTCCACCACCAACCTCCCGGATGCACATATCGGCAAAATCCTCATCAAAAGCAAGCCAAGCTCCAAAAAAACTGCTAGTCCATTGGAAAACATGAGGAGAATGCCTTTGAGCGATTTCGCGCTCGACCCCAGGCTCGAAAACGACAGCACCAGCATCATGGTGGCTGGCCTATGCGACATCAGGTTATCGAAGGACGCTCGCTGGCCCTGGCTGATCCTGGTGCCGCGCCGGGCGGATATTACAGAGATCTTCGAACTGACGCCGCTTGATCAGGTGCTGCTGACCTTCGAGATCGAACTCGTCTCCGCAGCACTCAAAAAGGTTACGGGTGCCACGAAAATCAATGTCGGGGCTCTTGGCAATATCGTCCGCCAGCTTCATGTTCATGTTATTGCGCGTTCCGAAGGTGATGCGAATTGGCCGGGTCCCGTCTGGGGTTTCGGCAAGGCCGAACCCTACGAGGATGCGACAAGAGACGAATTCATAGCAAAGCTGCGGGAAGCCCTTTCATCATGAGTCATTCGCTTTTCGATTCGGATGTGCCGCATCCGGAACCCAGCAATCTCACCGCCTTTGCCGCCAACGACCTGAACCGTGACAGCGAACATCGCGATGAAGGCTCGGTCGAAAAGGCGCTTGCCCGCGATGGCACGCATATTTTCGCCTTCGCCAAGGACAAGCTGGTTCTCAAGCACGATGGCCAGGTGCTCGATCCGCTCTTTGCCCGCTATGAGCTGCAGGAGCTGAAACCGAATTGGGATGAAATTGTACTGCTCGGCTATCGCAAAACCGGCGAGCCGCGCCTTGCCGTACCCGTCGGCATTGATGTCGAGGATATGGCGAGCCAGTACAAGCCGGTCGACGGACGCTCGCTCTTCCGTGACGAGCTTGTCGACGAGATGTTGCTCGGCGAGTTCTCCCAGGCAGCAAGCCTCATTCGCTGGAACGGCGACAACCAGTTTTGCGGTCGCTGCGGCTCGGTCATGGAAATCCGTATCGGCGGCTACAAGCGGGTCTGCACCGCCTGCGAGCACATGATCTTCCCGCGCACCGATCCCGTCGTCATCATGCTCACGATCGATGAAGAGCGCGATCTCTGCCTCCTCGGTCGCAGCCCGCATTTTGCGCCGGGCATGTATTCCTGTCTGGCGGGCTTCCTGGAGCCCGGCGAGACGATCGAAAATGCCGTCCGCCGCGAGACACTGGAAGAATCCGGCATCAGGACCGGCCGCATCCGGTATCATGCCTCTCAGCCCTGGCCGATGCCGCATTCGCTGATGATCGGCTGTTATGCCGAAGCAAAGTCGCGTGATATCCATCGCGATGAGACCGAACTCGAGGATTGCCGCTGGTTCACCCGCGAGGAAACCATCGAAATGCTGGAGCGTCCTGGCGTCAACGGCAAGGCGTCGCCGCCGAAGGGGGCGATTGCCCATCGACTTATGCGCGATTGGGTCGAGTGGAAACGGTGAGTAGCGGTGGTGCGCACGGATGATCGTCACCTCTGCATGAGGATATAATCATGGTCGCCCGCTCCGAACGGCTGCTGACCCTGCTTCAGACGCTCCGGCGCTATCGGCGGCCGGTTACCGGCATCGTGTTGGCAGAGGAAACGGGCGTCAGCCTGCGCACGCTCTACCGCGATATTGCGAGCCTTCAGGCGCAGGGCGCCATGATCGAGGGCGAGGCCGGCATAGGCTATGTGCTGAAACCCGGCTTCATGCTGCCGCCGATGATGTTTTCCGAGGAGGAGCTGGAAGCATTGGTGCTTGGCTCGCGTTGGGTCGCGCGCGCCGCCGAGCCGCGCCTGGCCAATGCCGGCGCTGATGCGCTGGCAAAGATCGCCGCCGTGCTGCCGCCCGACATGCGCGATATGGTCGATTCGGCCACACTTTTTGTCGGCCGCAAACGGCAGGATGAGGACAAGGCGGATGTTTCGGCCATCCGCAAGGCGATCCGCCTGGAGCGTATTCTTGAACTGCATTATGGCGACGAACAGGGTCGTGTCTCCCGTCGCCGTGTGTGGCCGTTCGCGCTCGGCTACTTCGAGCATGTGCGCATCATCATGGCTTGGTGCGAACTGCGCCAGGATTTCCGTCATTTCCGCACCGATCGTATCATCGATATGACGATCCACGACACACGTTATCCGCGTCGCCGCACCGTTCTCCTGAAAGAGTGGCGGGATACGCAGGATACTCCCATCGAGCACTAACGCTACTGCCATAAACTGTCAGCAGGCAGCGCTATTATCAGTACCAGTCCAGCAGGAAGGAGTACTGATCATGGGAATGCCTCAAGTCGTTCAATATGCCGGCCGTCGTACTTCCGTCGAAGCCGGAAAAACCCTTCGTTCACGCCTCGTGCGCCTGTTCGCCGACAGGTTCACCGTAGCATCGTCACGCCGTCCCCGCCTTGATCTCGAGATGTTGCCGCAATGGCGCAAGCGCGATCTCGGCTTTGCGGACGGACAGGACTGGCGCGTCGGCGACGACCTCTTCCGTTAAGGCCGCACGTCGGCTTCATCGAATTTCCTCCCGGTGACGAAGCGGCGCTGTCTATAGCGCTGCATTCGGAAAGCTGCTGCCATTTTATGGCAGCAGCTTTCGGCCGGGCACTGTTCAACCCTGTGGAGAACTGAAATGGCCAGCCCCAATCTTATTATCCTCTATGTCAAGGACCCCGCTGAAAGCGCAGCTTTCTATCGCAATATCCTGAGCCGGGAGCCGGCGGTGGAGGCCCCGAATTTCGTCGCCTTCCCGCTCGACGGCGGCTTTACTCTCGGCCTCTGGCGCCGCAGCAAGGTCGAGCCGCAACCCTCTGCCATCGGCAATCGTGGCGAGGTCGCCTTCATGGTTGACGGTGAGAATGCTGTCGCCAGGCATTACGAAGACTGGCGCAGCCGTGGCCTGCCGGTCGCCCAGGAATTGACCGAACTCGACTTCGGCCCGACTTTCGTCGTGCTGGACCCGGATGGCCATCGCCTGCGTGTTTGTGAGCCGGATAAATAAGTGAGATTCAAGCCTCTCTGACGACCCGACAGAGAGGCTTTTCGCATGCTTAGAGAAGCCCGCGCATCGGATGGCCCTTATAAACGCCAAGGATGCGGACCTTCTCGGAGAAGAAACGCAGTTCCTCCAGTGCCCGGCGCACATGCGCGTCGTTCGGGTGGCCCTCGATATCGGCATAGAACTGCGTCGCCACGAACTTGCCGCCGAGCTGGTAGCTTTCGAGCTTCGTCATGTTGATGTTATTCGTCGCAAAGCCACCGAGCGCCTTGTAGAGGGCGGCCGGAATATTACGGACGTTGAAGACGAAGGTGGTGACGATCTTCTCGTCGTTGGCCGAGCGTTCCGCCCATTCTTCATCGCGCGACAGCACAACAAAGCGCGTGACGTTGTTTTCCGTGTCCTCGACATTCTCCGCGATGATATCGAGACCGTAAAGATCGGCTGCAAGGCGCGGCGCGAGCGCCGCCATGGAGCGGTCGCCGGTTTCCTTGACGAGCTTTGCCGCCCCTGCCGTATCGCCGGCGATCACAGGCTTCCAACCGTTGGCGCGCACGATCTTGCGGCACTGGCCGAGCGCATGGATATGGCTGTGCACAGTGCGGATTTCATCCTTCGTCACACCCGGCAGCACCATGAGCTGAAAGCGGATCGGCATGAAATATTCGCCGATGATGTGCAGGCGCGATTCCGGCAACAAGTGGTGGATGTCGGCGACGCGTCCGGCGATCGTGTTTTCGATCGGGATCATGCCGATGTCGGCATCCCCATTGTCGACCGCCGTGAAGGCATCCTCGAAGGTCTGACAGGGCAGAGGCTCCATCGTCGGAAACATGTCGCGGCTCGCCATGTCGGAATTGGCGCCGAACTCGCCCTGGAAGGCGATCCTGTTGGTCTTGATGTTCATGAGGAAAATCCGTCAGTTGGCCTTCGCGGAGAGAATGCGCCGCGCCTTTTCGAGGTCGGCGGGAGTATCGACACCGAGAGGAACCGTGTCAACGATCTCAACATCGATGCGCATGCCCGCTTCGAGCGCTCTGAGCTGCTCCAGTGATTCGCGCTTTTCGAGCGTAGAAGGACCGAGCGAGACGAAACGTTCGAGCGCTGCGCGTCGATAGGCATAGAGCCCGATATGATGATAGAGCGGCCCGTTGCCATAGGGCGCGGTCGTTCGGGTAAAATAGAGCGCGTGCAGGCGACTGGCAGATACCGGCGAGCCAACGACCTTGACGATATGCGGCGCGGTCTTGTCCTCGTTATTGTCGATCTCGGTCGTCAGCGTGGCGATGTCGACCGCCTCGTTTTCAAGGGGACGCAGTGCTGCGCGCACCGTCTCCGGATCGATCGTCGGCAGGTCGCCCTGGACATTGACGATGATTTTTGCCTTGCCATCCGGATCGACCTTGGTAAGCGCTTCAAAGATGCGGTCGGAACCGGACTGATGGTCCTGGCGGGTCATGACCACCTCAAAGCCCGCAGCTGCGACGGTATCGAAAACCTGTTGGTCGTCGACGGCAATGATGACCCGGCCAATTGCAGCTTCAGCGGCCCGTTTCGCGACCTGCACGATCATCGGCAAACCGCAAATATCGGCCAGCGGCTTGCCGGGAAGGCGGGTGGAAGTCATCCGCGCGGGGATCAGCACCAGCACGTCATGTAATTTTGAATCCGTCATTGTTCGGGCCTTCTAATCCGGGCTGAAAAGTGGCAAAAAGTCTCACGCACAAGACCATTTAGACAGTTGCAACGAATAGCCAAAAGACATAGGTTCCGCGCAATTTCAAGATGGTCCGGTTTCTGGTCTGCCGGCTGCAAGGGGAGCATTGCAGATGAATTCATACGTCAATACGGCCGTGGGGGCGCTGCTGGGAACGATCTTCGTTCTGATGTCTGTCTCCATCGCGTCCGAGGGGATCTTCCATTCCGAGGCGCCGGAAAAGGAAGGTTTTGCCATCGTCGCCGAAGAGGCACCCGCCGCCGGCGGTGAAGGCGCACCTGCTGCCGTTGCTGTTCCGATTGCCCAGCTTCTTGCCAGTGCCGACGCCAAGGCTGGTGAGACCGTATTCAAGAAGTGTCAGGCCTGTCATGACGGCACCAAAGGCGGACCGAACAAGGTCGGCCCGAATCTCTTTGGTGTCGTAGATCGTCCGATCGCCTCGCATGAAGGCTTTGCATATTCCTCCGCCATGAAGGATTTCTCCAAGGGCAGCAGCGAACATTGGACCTTCGAAAACCTCAACAAGTTCCTGCTGGCACCGAAGAAGGATGTTCCGGGCACCGCCATGGGCTTTGCCGGTCTGCCGAAGGATCAGGACCGCGCCAACGTCATTCTCTATCTGCACACGCTGGCAGATTCACCGGCTCCGCTGCCGGATCCGAATGCTCCGACCGCAACGCAGTAAGCAGCGACGATTTTTTTGAGAAGAAGCCCGGTCAAAAGCCGGGCTTTTTTGTTACCTTAAAGCATGTCGAGCAAAAGTGTGCAGCGAGTTTGCGATAACGACATGCTGAAAACAAAGACTTCAAGCGCGGTCAGCGAATCTGAAGGATCGCGACAGGCTTAAGCGCCGAGAATATAGGCCCAGAAGGAAACCGTGATGGCGCCGAGCGCTGTCGTCACCGTGATCGTCGACGCGGCGAGGCTGTGGCCGACGCCGAAGCGGTTGGCGATCAGCCAGGCATTCACCCCTGTCGGCACCGATGAGGTCAGCACCAGGGCCGCTGCCCATTCGTTGCTGAGACCGAAAACATGGCTTGCTGCCCACACGCAGCCGGGCAACAGCAGCAGCTTGAAGGCTGAGGTTGCGCTGGCGATCCCGACATTGCCGGAGACTCCGTATTTCTGCAGCGCCATGCCGAGCGAAATCAGAGCCGCCGGACCGGCCGTGCCGGCGATCTGCGCGACGACGGAACGGATCGTTGCCGGCATGGTCAGGCCCGAGACGTGAAAGATGGCGCCTGCCACGATGCCGATGACCAGCGGATTGTGCAGCAGGTTCAGGCCGATCTGCTTCAGGACCAGGGTCATGCTGCGGTCGCTCTTGCCGGAAATCTTGCGTTCGGCATGCTCCATCATGATTGTGCCGGCAACCATCATGATCGGCAGATGCACGGCAAGCAGGATGGAAAGGGCGACAAGCCCTTCGCTACCCACGGTGCGCTCGACCAGCGGCAGGCCGATGAAGATATTGTTGGCAAAAGCGGAGGACACGCCGGCAAGCACGCCGATCCGCTCATCACGCCCGAACAAACGCGTAGCGACGATGTGTCCGGCCGCCCATGTCACCGCGACGCCGGAGAAATAGACGAGCCAGAGCCGGAACGGCGACGCGCCGTGGAAGTCGGCCTCGGCGATAGTGCGGAAAAGCAGCAGGGGCACAGCGATCTTGAAGACGAATTCGCTGAGAGCATCCCCGACACTTGCGGTGAGTATTCCGACGCGGACGATCAGCCAGCCGATGAGAATGAGAAGGAAGATCGGAAGAACGTCGAAGATGATGGCTGACATAAACTGCTGCTCTGCGCGGGGATAGACGAGGTCTAAAGCATGTCGCGCAAAGGTGTACAGCGGTTTTGCAATAGCGACATACGAAAACAAAAGACAGCAAATCGCCGGCCATGACAAATGCCATGGATGCAATATCTTTCGCGGCGCAACAAAAAAAGCGGGCTTGGCCCGCTTTTCCGCATCCGGTCCTGCCGGATAGCCGGTCCCGATGCTGCCAGTTCATCCGTGGTCAGCGTCGTCCCGGTAAGACTGGAGGGATCATCCCTCCCGTAGCCGGCCACACGAGATACCTGCATGCCGGTCTTCCTGATGCAGTTTTAGGCAGGCAAGGTGACAGCGGCGTGACGAATAAACGGCAGTTTTGCGAAGTCTTTGGAAGGTGATGTGCTGTTTAGCCTTTCAATACCGGCAAATTTCGCTAAGACCGATTACCGGCTATCACAAATCCGGGACTTCCCATTTCATGACCAAATTCGATGTTCTGACAGTCGGCAACGCAATCGTCGATATTATCGCCCGTTGCGACGACCAGTTCCTCATTGACAACAAGATCACCAAGGCGGCGATGAACCTCATCGATGCCGATCGTGCCGAACTGCTTTATTCCCGCATGGGCCCGGCGCTCGAAGCTTCCGGCGGCAGCGCCGGCAATACGGCTGCAGGCGTGGCGAGCCTCGGCGGCAAGGCCGCCTATTTTGGCAAGGTTGCGGAAGACCAGCTCGGCGAGATCTTTGCGCATGATATCCGAGCGCAGGGCGTCCATTATCAGACGCGGGCCAAGGGCACGTTTCCGCCGACCGCACGTTCGATGATTTTCGTTACCGATGATGGCGAGCGTTCGATGAACACCTATCTCGGCGCCTGCGTCGAGCTTGGGCCCGAGGATGTCGAAGCAGATGTGGTGGCTCAAGCCAAGGTGACCTATTTCGAAGGTTATCTCTGGGACCCGCCGCGCGCCAAGGAGGCGATCCTCGATTGCGCCCGCATCGCCCACGAGAATGGCCGCGAAATGTCGATGACACTCTCGGACAGCTTCTGCGTCGATCGTTACCGCGCCGAATTTCTGGATCTGATGCGTTCGGGCAAGGTCGATATCGTCTTCTCGAACCGCCAGGAGGCCCTGTCGCTCTACGAGACGGACGATTTCGAGGAAGCGCTGAACAAGATCGCCAAGGACTGCAAGATTGCCGCCGTCACCATGAGCGAGAACGGCGCCGTGATTCTGAAGGGCAACGAGCGCCACTACGTCGACGCGATCAAGATCAATGAAGTAGTGGATACGACGGGGGCGGGCGATCTCTTCGCGTCGGGTTTCCTCTACGGTTACACGCAGGGCCGTTCTCTCGAAGATTGCGGCAAGCTCGGCTGCCTTGCCGCCGGCATCGTCATTCAGCAGATCGGCCCGCGGCCGATGAAGTCCCTGTCCGAAGCCGCAAAGGAGGCGGGCCTTATTTAAAGGCCTCGCCCGGATAGGCTCCCCAGATTTCCGACTGCGCCACCCAACCTTCGGCGCCGTCGGTCTTTGCGAAACACCACTCTCCGCTGCACTCGCCGATCGTGATCATCACGCCGGGCTCCAGCTTGGCGACGATGCTGGAAGACGGCTGTGCTTCACGGCGGAGATTGACATAGACGCCTTTGCCCTTGCCCTTCATCCACGGCGCGGCAATAGCGGCGCGCTGGCCTGACAGTAGCGACTGATTGACCCAGCCCTCTGTGCCGTCGGCATCGCGGATACGGCGCCAGTTGTCATACTCCTGGACGATTTCGACCGGCAGCCCCGATTTCAGATAGAGCCACGAAACGGCGTAGTCCGTTCCCGGACCGATCCTAAGGTTGACGCGCTTGGACTTCAGCGTCACGAAGCGCGGCAGCGGCAGGCCGCTCGGCCCCTTGGCCGCCTGGGCTTGCGCAAATTCGATGGTGCCTGCCGATACGGCAAAGGCAACCGCCAGGGCGAGGCAGGACTTCATAACTGTGCGACGCATGGAAGCTTCCGTTGGCTCGAATTCGAATCAGGCCCTGCCTGCTCGTCTTCCGGGATTCCCCGGTCGCCTCGCGAGTTTTGTTTGTCTTCGCGTGCGGGTCTGGTAGAAAATGCCCGGAACGGGGAAATGATCGCCCAACTTGGTTAAAGACCTCTGAACAAGGCACAGCAGGCCGCTATGACGACGAAGAAAAAACCGAAGGTCTACATAACCCGCAAGCTGCCTGATGTCGTCGAAACCCGCATGCGCGAGCTTTTCGATGCCGAGTTGAATATCGACGATACGCCGCGATCCGTTCCCGAACTCGTCGAAGCCGTCAAAACCTGCGACGTGCTCGTGCCGACCGTGACGGATCGTATCGACGCAGCCCTCATCGATCAGGCCGGGCCGCAGATGAAGCTGATCGCCAGCTTTTCGAACGGCACCGATCACATCGACATCGAAGCGGCCGCGCGCCGTGGCATCACCGTCACCAACACGCCGAATGTGCTGACCGAAGACACTGCCGACATGACAATGGCGCTGATCCTCGCCGTGCCGCGGCGGATCGGCGAGGGTGCGCGCGTGCTGACGGACCGGCCCGGTGAATGGGCTGGCTGGTCCCCCACCTGGATGCTCGGCCGGCGCATTCACGGAAAACGTATCGGCATCGTCGGCATGGGCCGTATAGGCACGGCCGTTGCGCGCCGCGCCAAGGCTTTCGGCCTGTCGATCCACTATCACAACCGCAAGCGCGTCAATCCCGCGACTGAAGACGAATTGGAAGCGACCTATTGGGAGAGCCTCGACCAGATGCTCGCCCGCGTCGACATCGTCTCGGTGAACTGCCCCTCGACCCCCGCGACCTTCCATCTCCTGTCGGCTCGCCGCCTAGCGCTGCTGCAGCCGACCGCCTATCTTGTCAATACAGCCCGCGGTGACGTGGTCGACGAGGCGGCGCTCATCAAATGCCTAAGGGAGGGGAAGATCGCCGGCGCCGGGCTCGATGTCTTCGAGAACGAACCCATGGTCAATCCGAAGCTGGTGAAGCTTGCCAATGAGGGCAAGGTCGTATTGCTGCCGCATATGAGCTCGGCAACGATCGAGGGACGTGCGGAGATGGGCGACAAGGTCATCATCAACATTCGCGCCTTCATCGATGGCCATCGTCCGCCGAATCGGGTGCTGCCGGGCCGATGACGGCCGGAGCGCTCGCATCCCTGGCCGGCTAGTCAGCCGGCGAGCGCTTTTTTCATTTCGACAAACGTCACCCGTGTAAAGCCCGGATGAGATTTCTCTGCGGTCTTTTCAAAGCCCCAGGTAGCGAAGGTCGTGTGATTGCCGACGAGCTCTATCCGAGTCTCGAGCCTCAATGCCGGAAGGCCCAGATCGAGTGCCGTCCCTTCGGCAGTATCGAGCAGGCGCCGTCCGATGCCCTTGCCTTGCGCGGATGGCAGGACCGCGAGTTTTCCAACATACAGGCAATCTGCCTCGGGCCGCAGGAAAATGCAGCCGACGAGTTGCCCGGCCTGCTCAACGGCATAGGCGATTTCTGCCCTTGCCTTTTCCACCAGGGATTCCACCGTCAGGCGGCTTGCGGAGGAGGGCGGATCGATGCGGCCCTCCATATAGGCGAAGGACGCGAGAATGAGATCGAGCAACTCGTTCCAGCGCACAAAGCTCTCATCGATACGAAACGGCGTCATGCGGTCCTGTTCTGCCTCGCGCGCCGACGTTTGTAGCGGATCGTATCGAAACGGGCAGACAACGCGTCGTAGAGCAGCAGGCGACCGATTAACGGTTCGCCTGCGCCCGTAATCAACTTGATCGCTTCCATGGCCATCAGCGTGCCGATCACGCCCGTCAGTGCGCCAATGATGCCGGCCTCCGCACAGGCGGGGATCAATCCGGCCGGCGGTGCTTCGGGAAAGAGATCACGATATCCAGGGTTCTGGGTGCCGTCTTCGGCCGCCTCATAGGGTTTCAGCACCGTCAGCGATCCGTCGAACCGGCCGACTGCACCTGTCACAAGCGGGATAAGCGCGTTTTCCGCTGCATCGGCCGCCATATAGCGCGTATCGAAATTATCAGAGCCGTCGATCAGGAGATCGAAACCGGAGAGGTGCAGGCGTGCCGTGTCGGCGGCAAGGCGCTCGGTGAAACGGACGACTTTAATATGCGGGTTTAGCCGCGCGATCGCATTGGCAGCGCTCTCCGTCTTCATTTCGCCGATCGTGCCGGAATCGTGGATCACCTGTCGCTGCAGGTTGGAAAGCGAAACACGGTCGTCATCGGCAATGCCGAGCGTGCCGACGCCTGCAGCGGCCAGATATTGCAGGATCGGTGCCCCGAGCCCTCCCGCACCGATGACAAGCACCCGCGCGGCCTTCAGCTTCTGCTGGCCCGCGCCCCCGATTTCCGGCAGCAGGATATGGCGATGATAGCGTGCAATTTCGTCTGGGCTGAGAGGTTCCATGGCCGTGATGCTATCACGCCGCAAACCGCCGGGAGAAGCGCTATCGCTCATTCGAAAACCCTTCCGTCCGCAACTGTGAAAAACTGTGCCCGCTCGCCAAGTGCTCCAAACATCTGACGGTCCGTTCCCGTCATGAAGGCCTGGCCGCCAAGCCCGTCTATGAGGTCGAACAGCGCGGCACGGCGTCCCTCGTCGAGATGGGCGGCAATCTCATCCAGGAGCATAACCGGCGCATGGCCGGTAAGGTTGCCGACGAGCCGTGCATGGGCAAGCACAAGGCCCACCAGCAGGGCTTTCTGCTCGCCGGTGGAGCAGCGTGCCGCTTCCATCTGCTTCTCCCGATGATGCACGATGAGATCGGCGCGATGCGGCCCTTCCAGCGTGCGACCGGCGCCGGCATCGCGGTACCGGTTGGCGGCGAGCGTTGCCGCATACTCATCTTCCAGATCGACCGAGGGCCGGGAGAATTGACCGTCCATGAAGCCCGAAAGCTGCAGCGATGCCGATGGGAAGGGCGAGATCTCCCGGCTTTCCTCGACGAGTCGCGTCAGCAGGCCGAGCATTTCCTGCCGGGCGAGCGCCATGGCAATGCCGAGGCTCGCCATCTGCTCCTCGATACCCGAAAGCCAGGATGGATCGAAACGGCTCTCGTCGAGCAGCTTGTTGCGGCTGCGCATGGCGCGCTCGAAGTCGCTCGCCCGCCTGCCATGCTCGGGATCGAGCGACAGCACCAGCCTGTCGAGGAAACGCCTGCGGTCCGAGGAGCCGCCGGTAAAGAGCCCGTCCATCGCCGGTGTCAGCCAGAGCACGCGCAAATGATCGGTCAGCTCGTCGACTGTTTTTGCCGTCGTTCCGTTGATGCGCAGCCGTCGCGCCGTCGTCTCGTCGCTGGCATCAATTCCGGTACCGATCTCGACGTTACCTTCCATGCCATCGAGCTCGGCAAAGATCGAAAATCCGCCCGTAGCGCCAACGCGGGTGATGTCGCCATAGGCGGCTCGGCGCAGACCGCGCCCCGGCGACAGGAACGAGACCGCCTCCATCAGGTTGGTCTTGCCCGCGCCGTTGTCGCCGGTCAACACCACATGCCGGGCGTCGAGCGCAAGCGAGGCCGACGAATAATTGCGAAAGTCGGTCAGCTTCAAACGGGAAAGGGCAACCTTGTGCGGCATCGAATATCCGGAATCATCAAGGCTGACAGTTGGAGCCTTTCCTCGTCAGAATGATTCAATCTGACAAGGGAAGGCTCTAAGCCGAAGCGTCAGGGATATCAAGGCTGAGAGCTGTCCCAGCCGTCAATGGCTGCGCGGGGCCGGCTCTTCGAGCTGTGCTTCGGCCTCTGCGATTGCCCTTTCGATCCAATAAACGAGATCCGGCCGATCTTCGATCGAGCCGCGGAGCGATTTCAATGAATCGAGGATCATCGTCAGTTTCTGGCGGCGCATATCGATGACGATACTGTCGGCATCAGATTTCCCGGTGGGAGCGGATGTCATGCAGTACTCGAAGCCTCTTGTCTGACTCGTACATAAGGGTCCCGGCGCGACTAACTATCGTCGCATGCAATGAAGTCAACTACAGGGTGTTCAACTTTTCGCGACATCGCCGCTAAGTCATCAAATGAGAAGTAGAAGTTGTAGAATCGGCGGAAGAGGTAGTTGTTTCGTGGCCTAATGCCCAAAAAAAGTCGGTTGAAATTTGCAACTTCCGGGTTGAGATATTCAGCTGACGCTATATGGTAAATGAAGGGTTTACCGGGAAAGAGTGCAGCAGTGCCAGATCCGATTGATATCATTGTCGGCCGCAACGTGAGACAGCTTCGCGCCCGCCGACGTGTTTCCCAACTGGAACTGGGCGAAGCGCTTGGCCTTACATTCCAGCAGATTCAGAAATACGAAAAGGGGACCAACCGCGTCTCCGCCAGCAAGCTGCATCAGATAGCGGTCTTTCTTGGTGTTGATATTTCCGAGCTTTTCGAGGGTACTGGAATTTCCCAGTTTGCCAACCGCGTTGAACTGAGCCCCGAGGCCTATGAACTGGCGATCAGCTATGACAGGTTGAGCTCGACTGCAGGCAAGCAGGCGCTCAAGACGATCCTCAACCTTATATGCGGTCAGGCAGCCGAAAACGCCGCTTGACGGCTCCAGCGCCTATTCTTGAATTTGAGGGAAATTCAGTGAAGCTCGCGCTCGTGCAGCGCGACGAGCAGGGCGTCCTGCGTCTGATGGCCGGCATGATAAAGGTCGATCGCGATGCTGGCGATCGAAAGGCCTTGCTGGCTGCGAAGCTTGATGTTGCGTTCGGCGCACCACGAATAGAGCGCGCCTGCCAGTGCATCGACATCTTCGGACAGGCAGGTTGAAAAGTTCATTGCCGACATGGAAATACCCTCTGTTAGTCCCGGATTGCGGGGCCAAAGACAGTATGGATTTCAGGAACTTGCAAGTGTGATCGGATCTGTGCGTTAACGCAAGACATCTGCGCACAGGCGCGCGTCCCGACTTGAAACAGGTGTTTTGAATTGGAACGCGTATGAAAAAAAGCCGGAGGCGGAACCTCCGGCTTTTTGTAACCTTTGGGGGATATCGAGCTTAGCCCTCGAAGAATTCCTTCATCCGGGCAAAGAAGCCGGTCGACTCCGGATTGTTCTCCTTTGAGGAGAGCTGCTCGAATTCCTGCAGAAGCTCGCGCTGGCGCTTGGAAAGCTTCTGCGGCGTCTCGATCTGGATCTGGATATAGAGATCACCGGTCTGGCTGGAACGCAGCACCGGCATGCCCTTGCCCTTCAGGCGGAACTGTTTGCCGGCCTGGGTACCCTCGGGAACGGTGACACGTGACTTGGTGCCGTCGAGCGTCGCCACATCGAAGGTGCCGCCGAGCGCTGCCGTCGTCATGGAGATCGGCACGGCGCAATAGAGATCGGCCCCGTCGCGCTGGTAGAACTCATGCGGCTTCACCGACAGGAAGATATAGAGATCGCCTGCCGGACCGCCGCGCATGCCGGCCTCGCCCTCGCCCTGCAGGCGAATGCGGGTACCATCCTCGATACCCGAGGGAATGTTGACCGAGAGCGAGCGTTCTTCGGTCACCCGGCCCTGGCCGTGGCATTTCGGGCACGGATCGGGAATGATCTGGCCGCGGCCGTGACAGGTTGGACAGGTGCGTTCCACCGAGAAGAAGCCCTGCGCTGCGCGCACGCGGCCCGAACCCTGGCAGGTGCCGCAGGTCTTCGGCTGTGTACCTGGCTTGGCGCCGGAACCGGAGCAGACGTCACAGGTTATCGAGGTCGGAACGCGAATCTGCGCCGTCTTGCCGGAGAATGCCTCTTCCAGCGAGATTTCCATGTTGTAGCGGAGGTCGGCGCCGCGTTCGCGACCACCCGAAGAGCGCTGCCGTCCGCGGCCGCCGCCCATCATCTCGCCGAAAATGTCCTCGAAGATATCGGAGAAGCCGCCACCGGCAAATCCGGCGCCGCCACCGAAGCCACCGGGACCGCCCATGCCGCCGTGCTCGAAGGCCGCATGGCCGTAACGATCGTAGGCCGCGCGCTTCTGCGGGTCCTTCAGCGTTTCATAGGCTTCGTTGATTTCCTTGAACTTGCGTTCGGCGTCTTTGTCATCCGGGTTCTTGTCCGGATGGTATTTCATTGCCAGCTTGCGGAAGGCGCTTTTCAGCTCTTTCTCATCCGCCGTCTTGGCTACACCCAGAGTTTCGTAAAAGTCCGCTTTTGCCAATTTAAGCCCCGGAAATGGATTTCCGGCTGCCATGGTGAGCAGCCGGATGTCTATCGTCTAGCGTAGGCCGCAGCCCGGATTAAGCGGACTTCTTGCGGTCGTCGTCCTTGACTTCTTCGTAGTCGGCGTCGACGACATTGTCATCACCTGCCGAAGCGTCGGCCGTGCCGCCTTCAGCCTGCTGGGCTTCATAGATAGCCTGGCCGAGCTTCATGGAAACTTCCATGAGGGTCTGGGTCTTGGCCTTGATGTCTTCGGCGTCGGCATCGGTTGCTTCGGTCGCGGACTTCAGCGCGGCAATCGCATCGGAGATTGCGGTACGATCGGCTTCGGAAACCTTGTCGCCGTAATCCTTAAGCGACTTCTCCGTGGAATGAACAAGGCTTTCGGCCTGGTTCTTTGCTTCCACACCTTCGCGGCGCTTCTTGTCTTCGGCGGCATGCGATTCGGCATCCTTGACCATCTTTTCGATGTCGGCGTCGGAAAGACCGCCGGAAGCCTGGATGCGGATCTGCTGTTCCTTACCGGTGCCCTTGTCCTTGGCCGAAACCTGCACGATGCCGTTCGCGTCAATGTCGAAAGTGACTTCGATCTGCGGAACGCCACGCGGTGCCGGCGGCAGGCCAACGAGGTCGAACTGGCCGAGCAGCTTGTTGTCGGCAGCCATTTCACGCTCGCCCTGCGAGACGCGGATGGTGACGGCCTGCTGATTGTCGTCGGCGGTCGAGAAGGTCTGGCTCTTCTTCGTCGGGATCGTCGTGTTGCGTTCGATCAGACGGGTGAAGACGCCACCGAGGGTTTCGATGCCGAGAGACAGCGGGGTAACGTCGAGAAGCAGAACGTCCTTGACGTCGCCCTGCAGAACGCCGGCCTGGATGGCGGCGCCGAGAGCAACGACTTCATCCGGGTTGACGCCCTTGTGCGGTTCCTTGCCGAACAGCTGCTTGACGACTTCCTGTACCTTCGGCATGCGGCTCATGCCGCCGACGAGAACGACTTCGTCGATTTCGGCAGCGGTGACGCCGGCATCCTTGAGGGCTGCCTTGCACGGAGCGATCGTGCGCTGAACGAGATCGTCGACCAGGCTTTCGAGCTTGGCGCGGGTCAGCTTCAGCGTCAGGTGCTTCGGGCCGGAAGCATCAGCCGTGATGAACGGCAGGTTGATTTCGGTCTGCTGCGAAGAGGACAGCTCGATCTTTGCCTTTTCGGCAGCTTCCTTGAGGCGCTGCAGGGCAAGCTTGTCGTTCTTCAGGTCGATGCCATTGTCCTTCTTGAACTCAGCAACGAGATATTCGACGAGACGCATGTCGAAGTCTTCACCGCCGAGGAACGTGTCGCCGTTGGTGGACTTCACTTCGAAGACGCCATCGCCGATCTCGAGGATGGAGATATCGAAGGTACCGCCGCCAAGGTCGTAAACGGCGATCGTCTTGCCGTCCTTCTTGTCGAGGCCATAGGCGAGAGCGGCAGCTGTCGGCTCGTTGATGATGCGGAGCACTTCAAGACCAGCGATCTTGCCGGCATCCTTGGTTGCCTGGCGCTGCGCGTCGTTGAAGTATGCGGGAACGGTGATGACGGCCTTTTCGACCTTTTCACCGAGGTAGGATTCGGCGGTTTCCTTCATCTTCTGAAGGATCATCGCGGAAATCTGTGCGGGCGAGTAGCCCTTGCCGTTGGCTTCGACCCAGGCGTCGCCATTGTCGCCCTTGACGATCGTGAAGGGAACGAGGTGCTTGTCCTTCTCGACGGTCGGATCTTCGTAACGGCGGCCGATGAGGCGCTTTACGGCGAAGAGTGTATTCGTGGGGTTGGTGACCGCCTGGCGCTTGGCCGGCTGGCCGACGAGGCGCTCGCCGTCATCGGAAAATGCCACCATGGAAGGGGTCGTACGCGCACCTTCCGCGTTCTCGATGACCTTTGCGTCCTTGCCGTCCATGACCGCGACGCAGGAATTTGTCGTTCCAAGGTCGATACCAATTACTTTTGCCATGTCATTCTCTCCTTGAAGCAAGCTGTCGGAACCCCGGTAAGGCATTTCCCTGACAGCCCCTTACGGGATGGGTCTACTAAGATTACGCAATCGTGATTGCGGTGATGCGGCGTATATAAGGAGCGGTTTTCTGGACTGCAAGGCGAGAAATGGCCCGGAATCCAGCAAAACGAATGTGTTGCATTCAATTTTTACAGTAGCCGGAAAAGGGTCTGCTTTGCACCTTCAAACCGTGCAAATCTTGCACGCCGAGCCTTGCGCGGGACGTGCTCCCGCAAGGCATCCATTTCCGTCGCAATACTGTCTCCGGCTCCTACTGTCCCATGATGAGATCGAGCAGGGTCGTGCGTCGCGGCTGCGCCCCTGACGTTGCTTGCGGTCCGCCCACATCACCGGGTTGCACCATGTCGTCGTAACCCCCGCCGGCAACATCGGCAGGCGGCACCGGCCCGCCGTTGACGGGCATCGCTGCCTGCGGCTGTCCGGGCGCCGGCGGATAGCGGTTCACATCGGCATTGCCGCCGAAAACACCGGAAATGATGCTGCCGACTGTCGACGGCTGCTCGGGTGCCGGCTGCGCCTGCGCCATCGGCTGGCCGTTGCCGGGATCGGCGGCTGGATCAGAGAATGTCTGGCCCATGCCGAAGAGCGGTGCTGGCGAAAGCCCCTTATGCGCGGCGACCATGAATTCCTTCCAGGCCTTGGCGGGAAGCCCACCGCCGGTCACCTTCTTCATCGGCGTGCCGTCGTCATTGCCGAACCAGACGCCTGTCGTCAGGTTGCTGGTGAAACCGACGAACAGCGCATCGCGCGAATTCTGCGTCGTGCCGGTCTTGCCGGCAGCCTGCCAGCCGGGAAGCTTGGCGCTCGAGCCTGTGCCGCCGTTGATGACGCCCATCATCATCATGTTCATTTCCGCGACGATCTGCTCGGAAAGCACGCGCGGCGGATTGTCATAGGTGTTCTCGTAGAGCACCTTGCCGTCGGTCGTGGTCACCCGGCGGATCACGTGCGGCGTTGCCTTGTAGCCACCATTCATGAAGGCGGCATAGGAGGCCGTCAGCTCCATCAGAGAGACTTCCGAAGTACCGAGCGCGATCGATGCGTTGGGCTGCAGATCCGATTGGATGCCGAGACGGTGGGCAAGCTTGATCACCTGATCCGGCCCGTCATACATCACGAGCTGCGCCGCCACCGTATTCAGCGACTTGGCAAGTGCTGTCCGGAGCGTTACTTCGCCATTGTATTTCTTCTCGTAATTCTCCGGCGTCCAGTTGCCGATGCGGATCGGCGCATCGTTGAAGACGGAGTCCGGCGTCAGGCCTTTTTCAAGCGCGGCCGCATAAACAAACGGCTTGAAGGACGAGCCCGGCTGGCGCTTCGCCTTGACAGCGCGGTTGAACTGGCTCGTCGCATAATCCCTGCCGCCGACGAGTGCCCGGATCGCGCCCGTACCGTCGATCGAGACGAGGGCGGCCTGCGATGCGTCGAACTTGCCGCCTTCCTTGTCGAGCACGTCGACCAGCGACTGTTCGGCCTTCTTTTCGAGATTCTTGTCGATCGTCGTATCGACGATGACGTCTTCCTTCACGTCGCCGACCAGCCCCTGCAGTTCGTCCATCACCATATCGGCGACATATTGTCCGGCGCCCGACCAGTAGCTGCGGGCAGAAGCCGGCGTCTGCGACATCGCCGTCTTGATTTCGTCGGCACTGATATAGCCCTGGTCGCGCATCGCCTGCAGCACGACCTGCGCACGGGCATTGGCGGCCTCCGGATCACGGGCCGGCGAAAGGCGCGACGGCGCCTTCACAAGGCCCGCAAGCAGGGCGGCCTCGCCGAGGTTCACATCGCGCGCCGACTTGTTGAAATAGCGCCGCGCCGCCGCTTCCACGCCGTAGGCATTCGAGCCGAAATAGACGCGGTTCAGATACATCGCAAGGATCTGGTCCTTGGTATATTTCTGCTCCAGCCAGAAGGAGAGCAGCACCTCCTGCACCTTGCGCTCCAGAGTGCGCTCGGGCGAGAGGAACAGGTTCTTGGCAAGCTGCTGCGTCAGCGTCGAGCCGCCCTGGATCGGCTGGCCGGTCGCATTGTTGACGAAGGCGCGCGCCAGCCCGAACGGATCGACGCCGAAATGCGAATAGAAGCGCCGGTCTTCGATCGCGATGATCGCCTCCGGAATGTAGGGAGACATGTTCTCCAGGGAGAGCTCCTCGCCGCCGGTCGCACCGCGGTTGGCGATCGCACTGCCGTCCACGGCGGTGATCTTGACGTTCGGTGGCCGCTCCGGGATGGCCCAGGTGCTGGCGCTTGGCATGCGCGAACCGTAATAGAAAACGAGCCCGGCAACACCGATGCCGGCCCAGATTCCAAGCACGATACACCAGTAGACGACCCTGCGCAGGAACGCGAACAGCCCGCCGCCTTCCCGTTCGCGTGGCTCGGAACGACGCTTTGCCGGTGCGCGCCGTGGAGCGGGCGATTTCGATGTACGTTTGGAGCCATGCCGTCCGTCGATGCGATCATCGGCATCGAGCGCGAATTCGTCGTCTTCCTCACGACCGCCACGGCCGTTGAAGGACGGTTCGATCCTGTCATCTGATCTACGTCTGGCTACCATCGTGGAGCGGCTGAACCCTTGCTGCAAGACCGCGCCCCCAGGCAACGGTTTTATCCGAGTGAACTGTAAATGCGGCGAATTAACGGGCTGTTAAGAACAACATCAATGTGGCCAAGTGCACCCTCTGCCTGCATTTTCTCCGTCAGCCAGCCATGACTTCCTCCCATGGCTGGCGTTCATGTGACCGCCCCAAAACCGACATATATCGCCGCGACTTCTGCGCATCGAAGAAGCGCAATGCGCAATATCCAGGCAGAACATGACGATTGATCCCGTCAGAATGGATGAGGCACGCCCGCGCGAAGTCTGGAGCGTGCATGCTTTTGCGCAGCATCACCGTCTCGACTGGATGGACGAGAGCCGGCTGAAGATGCTGCTCGGCCCCTATGCGCGGATGCGCGACACAGCGCCACATATCTTCCGGCTGGTGAGGGAACCAATAGGCTTGCCCGCAGTTCTATGATGAGCGGGACAAACCCCTCACGTCCCGCCAAGATCGGCCGTCTCCCCTCAACACGTGCCGATCGATATCAGGCCCGGCGTATCACCAGATGCGTCGGGTCCTTTTTGTTTCAGGGGCGATGGGGACCGCGATCGCGGTAATAATAGTCCGGTCCGCGGCGCCAGCGGTCACGTTCACGATAGAAGTCGAGGTTGCGGTAGTAGTGATCCCAATAGGGGCCGACGCTGAAGGTGACCGTCGGAATGCTGAGCGGACGATAATATTGCGGACCGACACAGATACGGCGCCGTTCATAGATCGTCTGGACATATTGGCCTGAGACCCACCCGCGACCGCCATAGAATTCCACGTCGCACCAGGGTTTTCACTTTCACCTCTTACTCCTCGCAATAAACGATGGGCGACCCGCATCGGGAGGCAGGTTTACCCGGAAAATCAAAGATAGACCGTCTGCGGCATAGGTCACGCCGCACGGATTTCGGTTTTCTTTCAAAGGCTTATAAGAGGGGGCAGGATGAAGGCAGCTTGAACGGGAATCAAGGTTTTCCATGGGCCTTGAAATGTGAAAGGCGGCTTCCGATATTCTGTTTCAGAAATCGCAGCCCGGAAATGTCGTGCGCATCATCTGTTGCATCATTTCCGCGATCTGGTTGGATCGGCCGTTTACCGGCTGTAAACTTTTCGAGATCAGTCTGGCTGTGCTTTGTCCGCTTCTCCTTTGACCACGGATGTACTGGCACTGAGATGAGGCGGATAACGGAAGGCCGGTTTGCCCGGCCTTTTTGTTTGCAGATTTCGGATGGCGTGCCGCGAAGATCGCAGGCACGCCTTTTTTGTTTCAAGCCTTCAGTGCAGCAAGGATGCGCACCCAGGAGCGGATACCCTTGTGGTAGGAGGCCAGGTCGTACTTTTCGTTCGGCGAATGGATACGGTCGTCGGAAAGCCCGAAGCCCACGAGAAGGGATTCCATGCCGAGCATTTTCTGAAAATCGCCGACGATCGGGATAGAGCCGCCCATGCCGATGACAATGGCAGGCTTCGGCCATTCGTCGGAGAGCGCATTGCGCGCCTTGGTCAGAACAGGCGAGTCATAGGAAAGATGAATGGCCGGGGAGGCGCCATGCGGGTGGAACTCGACAGAGCAGTCGGCGGGGATCTTCGAGCGAACGTAGTTGCGGAAGCTCTCACGGATCGCTGCCGGATCCTGCGTGCCGACCAGCCGGAAAGAGACTTTTGCCGATGCCTTCGCAGCAATGACGGTCTTGAAGCCTTCACCGGTATAGCCACCCCAAATGCCGTTGACTTCGGCCGTCGGTCGCGCCCAGGTGAGTTCCAGGACCGAGCGGCCCTTTTCGCCTGAGGGAATGGAGAGGCCGACTTCGCCGAGGAAGTTTTCCGCCGACTTGCCGAGCGCCTCCCAGGATGCCTTGATGTTGGCAGGCGTTTCCTCCACACCGTCGTAGAAACCTTGAAGTGTAATACGCCCGGTTTCGTCATGCAGGCCGGCCAGCGCCTCCACGAGAATATGGATCGGATTGGCCGCGGCACCGCCGAACAGGCCGGAATGCAGGTCGCGGTCGGCGGCTGTCACCACGATTTCTTCACCGACGAGGCCGCGAAGCGCAGCTGCGATTGCCGGGGTATCGCGATCCCACATGCTGGTGTCGCAGACGAGGGCGTAATCGGCCTTGAGTTCGGCGGCATTGGCTTCGAGGAACGGCTTCAGCGACGGCGATCCGGACTCTTCTTCGCCCTCGAAAAGAATGGTGACGCGGCAGGGAAGGGCGCCGTTGATCTCCTTGTAGGCGCGGCAGGCCTCCACGAAGGTCATCAGCTGGCCCTTGTCATCGGAGGTGCCGCGGCCGGTCAGGATCTTGCGGCCGTTGCCGGCATCTTTGACGGCGGGATCGAAAGGGTCGTTTTCCCAGAGCTCGATCGGATCGACCGGTTGCACGTCATAGTGACCGTAGAACAGGACGTGGGGCGCATCGGCAGAGGCACCCTCGTGATGGGCGACCACCATCGGGTGGCCGGGCGTGTCGCGAACCGAGGCGTCAAAGCCAAGCGTCTTGAGATAGGCGATCAGCCATTCGGCTGCCTTGCGGCATTCAGCCTTGTAGGCCGGATCGGTCGAGATCGACTTGATGCGCAAGAGCTCGAACAGCTTTTCGAGGCTTGAATCGAGATTCTGGTCCGCACGCGCAAGGATAGGATTTAGTTCGGTCATTTCCGACTCCTTCTGAAATTCGGCCGGACGATAGACCCAATCGGCTGCCGTTTCGAGCGTCAAATTTTCAAGTTTTTTTGTTGGCGCCAAATGCCGAAAGGCTGAAGTAGGCATCGCTAATGCAATTTACAGTTATTTAGCATGTTCTAAATAATCTCGCGCCGAGGTGGATTTTCGAGGTGGCGAATGTTCTCAGTTATTGCCTGCATCAGAGACAACCACGACTGGCGACTGGTCATTGCCGCCGCAATTGTCTGTCTCGTCGGCAGCCTGACGACAATGCTCCTTCTCTTCCGTGCCCAGGAATGCGACGCCGGACAGCGCAAGCTGTGGATCGCCACGTCAGCCTTTGCCTGCGGTGTCGGCGTATGGGCTACGCATTTCATCGCCATGCTCGCCTATGACGGCGGCATGCCGATCAGCTACGATCTGGGTCTCACGTTTCTCTCTGTATTCCTGTCGATTTTCGGCGCCTGGGTAGCCATCCTGATCGCGTCGGAGGGCCGGAGTTATTCTTTCGCCTTCGGCGGTGTGCTGATGGCGCTTGGCATCATGGCCATGCATATGACTGGCATGCAGGCGATCGAGGCCCAGGCCATCGTCGTCTATGATGCCTTTATGTCGGTCGTCGCTTTCTGCTCCTGCGCGGCTCTGGCAACAATTGCCTTCCTCGCCTTCTTCAAGCTGAAAGGCATGAAGCGCTTTGCCGCATCCTCCGGCGCCTTCGTGCTGGCGATCTGCACGCTGCATTTCATCTCGATGAGCAGCATTGCACTGGTGTCGGACCCGACGCGCGAGGTGCCGGCGATGACGCTTCAGCCCCAGGTGCTTGCCGTAATCGTGATGGCTGTCGCCACCGGTCTCATCCTCATGGCCTTCGGCGCGGTCTTCCTGGAAAGCCATCTCACTGATCTTCGCGGCCTCGCCAATGTCTCGCAGGAGGGACTCGTCATCCTGCGAGAAGGCAAGATCATCGACACCAATGAACGCTTCCTGGCCCTCTCAGGCTGGAAGCTCTCGGAACTCACGGGCAACATTCCCTCGTCCGTGCCGGCTCTCATTCATGCTGAGCGGGAGAGCGAGCATGAAGAAATGCTGCTGATCGCCAAGGATGAGAGGGAAATCCCCGTCGAGGTTGTCATGCGGCGGATCGTCTATCGCGGACGCCATTGCGACGTTCTCGTCGTCCGCGATCTGACCGAACGCAAGCGCGCCGAAGAGATGATCGAGCATCTCGCCCATCATGATGTTCTGACGGACCTGCCGAACCGTTCGCTTTTCGATACGCGCATTCGCCAGGCTCTGCAGGTCGCCGAATGCAAGCGAACGCAGGTCGCCGTCTTCTGTATCGATCTCGACCGCTTCAAGGCCGTCAACGATATTTTCGGTCACGCCGAAGGTGATCGCATCCTGCGCAAGGTCGCCACGATCCTCAAACGCTGCGTCGACAAGGATGATACGATCGCGCGACTTGGCGGCGACGAATTCGCCATCGTCCAGCCGAGCAAGCAGCAACCCGACGCGGCCCATCGCCTTGCGCGACGTATCATCGACGAATTCGCGGCCGAGATGGATACTGCCCGCGATCCGACGGCCGTCGGCGCGAGCATCGGCATCGCGATCTATCCAGCGGATGGAGACTCGGCCGAAGAGCTCTGCAACAATGCCGATACAGCTCTTTATCGCATCAAACATGCCGGGCGCGGCGCAGCCTGCTTCTTCGACGCCGAAATGGACGAGTCGGTGCGTGCCCGTCGCCAGATCGAACACGAGCTTCGCCACGCCATCACCCGCAATCAGCTCCATGTAAGCTATCAGCCAATCCTCGATGCGCGCAGCGGTGAGATCAACGGTTATGAAGCCTTGATGCGCTGGAACCGGCCGGGCCACGGCATGAGCGAGCCGGATATCTTCATTCCGATCGCCGAGGAAAGCGGCTCGATCGTCCAGCTCGGCGAATGGATCCTGCGCGAAGCCTGCATGGAGGCAGCCCGCTGGCCGCAGCCGCTATCGATCGCCGTCAATGTCTCCCCGGTTCAGTTTCTGTTGCCCAATCTTTGTCAGCGGGTGGCTGAGATTCTCAAGGAGGCGGACCTCGCGCCGGAACGCCTGGAACTGGAGATCACCGAAGTGGCGCTCATACGCGATCGCAACCGGGTCATGAACACGCTTCAGCGCCTGCGCGACCTCGGAGTGCGCATCGTCATGGACGATTTCGGCACTGGCTTCTCCTCGCTTTCCAACCTGCGTTCCTTCCCTTTCGACAAGATCAAGGTCGACCGCAGCTTCACCGGCATACTGGAGCATGATGCCGGCGCTCGCTCGATCGTCCGCGCCATCATCGGGCTGGGGCATAGTCTCGGCATGCCTGTTGTCACCGAAGGCGTCGAAACAGAGATGCAACGTCAGATCGTCGTGGAAGAAGGCTGTACCCAGTTGCAGGGGCTCTTGCTTGGAAAGCCGGATATCGAGCCGAGTATCAAGCTCGCCGCTCGCGAAAACTTCCTTTCGGCAAATACCGAAGCAGAGGTGACGCAAGCAAAGCGCGACCGCGCGGCGGCAGAGTGAAGTCAGAGCGCCTTGGCGTTCTGGATCAGCCGCCGGATATATTCGAGCATCAGCTCTCGTTCGAAGACCCGAAAACCCTTGAACAGCGCAAGGTCGGCCTCGCGCGCCGTGTCGATGGCTTGCGCCTCCATTGCCCTGGCTTTTTCTGTCAGAAAGATTAGCTGCGCGCGTTTGTCGGTAGGATGCGGACGCCGCTCGATCAACCCGTCTCGCACCATGCGTGAGAGCGTGTTGGCCATCGTCGCCTGTTCGATATCGACGCGCTCCAGAAGCTGTTTCTGCGTCAGCCCGTCCTCGGCCCAAAGCTCCAGAAGGATAGGGAACTGTCCGGGAGAAAAACCGAGCCCTGCCGCGCGCTGATGCAGCGAGCGGGCAAAACCCTTCGCCAGCTGGCTGGCAAGGTAGGCGCCGGAATCCATTCGATTAAATCCCATGATTGTAAGTTAGGCTCAAAATCGCTCGGTAGACAATGCAACAAATCGCATACGATCCATCAAAAAATAGGAACGAAGTTCTCAAATTTTGAGTGCCGCAGCGAATTGCGCAAAAAACAAAGCCGCCAAGGCCTGGAGGAAGGCCATGGCGGCTTGAAAGTGAGGACAAAGGCCCGGAGAGGGGGATGAGGCCTTTGTCCAAGCCTGACGCGGGCGGGGGACAAGCCGGCTATCAGACCCGCGGCGCGATCAAACGCCGGTGACTTTGATTTGTGATGGAGAATGTGGTTTTTCAAGGGAAAGAGAAAAAACCACCTATTACAAATTAGTAACAGTTTGGTGAGGCGGAATCTTTTTGCGCAACCAAGTTTATATGGACCTTGAAGGGCCGCCGCGCTATCCATGCTGCCATGAAAAAAGGCGATCATCTCTTCCTTATCGACGGTTCGGGTTTCATCTTCCGGGCCTTTCATGCACTGCCTCCTCTGACGCGCAAATCCGACGGCCTGCCGGTCGGCGCTGTCTCCGGTTTTTGCAACATGCTCTGGAAGCTGCTGAGGGATGCACGTGGTACCGATGTGGCTGCCACGCCCACCCACCTCGCCGTCATTTTCGACTACTCGTCGAAGACCTTCCGCAAGGATCTCTATGACGCCTATAAGGCGAACCGTTCGGCGCCGCCCGAAGAGCTGGTGCCTCAGTTCGGCCTGATCCGCGAGGCGACACGCGCCTTCAATCTGCCCTGCATCGAGACGGAAGGTTTCGAGGCCGACGATATTATCGCGACCTATGCCCGCCAGGCTGAAGCGGTCGGCGCCGACGTGACGATCGTCTCCTCCGACAAGGACCTGATGCAGCTCGTCACCCCGAATGTCCACATGTACGACAGCATGAAGGACAAGCAGATCAGCATCCCCGATGTGATCGAGAAATGGGGTGTGCCGCCGGAAAAGATGATCGACCTGCAGGCGATGACCGGCGATTCCGTCGACAATGTTCCCGGCATCCCCGGCATCGGCCCGAAGACGGCAGCCCAGCTTCTCGCCGAATATGGCGATCTCGATACGCTTCTTGAGCGTGCCCATGAGATCAAGCAGGAAAAGCGCCGCCTGACCATTCTCGAAAACATCGACAAGGCGAAGCTGTCCCGCGAACTCGTGCGCCTGCGCACCGACGTACCGTTGGAGCTCGATCTCGACGCGCTCGTCCTCGAACCGCAGAACGGCCCCAAGCTGATCGGTTTCCTGAAAACCATGGAATTCACCACGCTGACGCGCCGTGTTGCGGAGTTCTGCAATTGTGACGCCAGCGAGATCGACCCGGCCTTCGTAAAGGTCGAATGGGGCGCGGATGCGCATGGGCCGGACCTCGATTCAGCCGAGCCGGAACCTGTCGCTGGCGTGGTACCCAAAGTGAATGGCGAAGCCGTGGCCGTTCCACCACGCGCAAAGGCGAAAACTGCGGTCGAAGGCACGTTTGCGCCTGCCGATCTTGCCAAGGCGCGCGCCGAGGCGTTCGCGACCCTTCCGTTCGATCATTCTTCCTATGTGACGATTCGCGACCTTGCGACTCTCGATCAATGGATCGCCGCTGCGCGCGATACCGGACTCGTTGCCTTCGATACGGAAACGACTTCGCTCGACGCCATGCAGGCCGAACTCGTTGGCTTCTCCCTGGCGATCGCCGATAACACCGCCGATCCGACCGGCATACGCATTCGCGCCGCCTATGTGCCGATCGGTCACAAGACTGGCGTTGGCGACCTTCTCGGTGGCGGTCTCGCCGACAACCAGATCCCGATGCGCGATGCGCTGTCGCGGCTGAAGGCGCTGCTGGAGGATGAATCGATCCTCAAGGTCGCTCAGAATCTGAAATACGACTATCTGCTGATGAAACGTTATGGCGTTGAGACCAAGAGTTTCGACGACACGATGCTGATATCCTACGTGCTCGACGCCGGCACCGGCGCGCACGGCATGGACCCGCTGTCTGAAAAATTCCTCGGTCACACACCGATCGCCTACAAGGACGTCGCTGGCTCCGGCAAGTCGAACGTCACCTTCGACCTCGTCGATATCGAACGCGCGACACACTATGCAGCCGAAGATGCCGAAGTGACATTGCGCCTGTGGATGGTGCTGAAGCCGCGCCTTGCCGCCACCCAGCTGACACGCGTCTATGAGCGCCTGGAACGTCCGCTCGTGCCCGTTCTTGCGCGCATGGAAGAACGAGGGATCACTGTCGACCGCCAGATCCTGTCGCGCCTCTCGGGCGAACTGGCTCAGGGTGCAGCCAGGTACGAGGATGAAATCTATCAGCTCGCCGGCGAGAGGTTCAATATCGGCTCTCCCAAGCAGCTCGGCGACATCCTGTTCGGGAAGATGGGTCTTGCCGGTGGCACCAAGACAAAGACCGGCCAGTGGTCGACCTCGGCAAGCGTGCTGGAAGACCTTGCGGCGGCCGGCTTCGATCTGCCCCGCAAGATCGTCGACTGGCGCCAGCTCACCAAGCTGAAATCGACCTACACGGACGCGCTTCCGGGTTACATCCATCCGGAAACGAAGCGGGTGCACACCTCCTATTCGCTGGCGTCGACGACGACAGGCCGCCTTTCCTCTTCGGAGCCGAACCTTCAGAACATTCCGGTGCGCACTGCCGAAGGCCGCAAGATTCGCACCGCCTTCATTTCGTCGCCCGGCCACAAGCTGATCTCGGCCGATTACAGCCAGATCGAGCTGCGCGTGCTGGCCCATGTCGCCGAAATTCCCCAGCTCGTGCGCGCTTTCGAGGACGGCATCGACATCCACGCCATGACCGCCTCCGAAATGTTCGGCGTGCCCGTCGAGGGCATGCCGAGCGAGGTGCGTCGCCGCGCCAAGGCCATCAACTTCGGCATCATCTACGGCATCTCCGCCTTCGGCCTCGCCAACCAGCTTTCTATCGAGCGATCGGAAGCCGGCGACTACATCAAGAAATATTTCGAGCGCTTTCCCGGCATCCGCGACTACATGGAAAGCCGCAAGCAGATGGCCCGCGACAAGGGATACGTCGAGACGATCTTCGGCCGCCGAATCAACTATCCGGAGATTCGCTCGTCCAATCCTTCGGTCCGCGCCTTCAACGAACGGGCCGCCATCAACGCGCCGATCCAGGGCTCGGCCGCCGATGTCATTCGCCGCGCCATGATCAAGATCGAGCCGGCGCTCGCCGAGGCCGGCCTTGCCGATAGGGTGCGCATGCTCTTGCAGGTGCACGATGAATTGATCTTCGAGGTCGAAGACGAAGAGGTCGAAAAGGCGACGCCGATCATCGTTTCGGTCATGGAAAACGCCACCTCGCCGGCGCTGGAAATGCGCGTGCCGCTTCGGGTCGACGCTCGCTCCGCGACCAATTGGGACGAAGCGCACTAAGGCATGTCGCGCAAAAGTGCGCAGCGGTTTTGCGATAACGACGTGCGAAAACAATGGCTTGAAGCGCGACAAGCGAATCTGGAAGATCGCGGCGTGCTTTAGGACGCTTGTCTCATTCGGCCAAAGATTTTTCCTTTCTCATCAAGCCTATGAAATTGATGATGTTTCATCTTTTTAGCCGTCCCGCAACGGGACTGCTGGAAGGAACTTATTAACCTTCATTTTCTATCCGGAAGGATGTCAGAAATTACCAGACGTGAGTGAGTAGCTGTCGCATGCGTTTTCCCAGAACCAATTTGACGGACGCCGAAGAGTTTTCTTCGGGACTTGAAGCTGACCATCACGTGGAAGAAGCCACTGTGGCATATGAAGGCGAAAAGCCGATTCCGCCGCTCTGGCAGAGCAATTTCTCGCTCGCCCCGAATGTCCGCTTCACCCGCACCCCGGAAACGCTGATCAGCAAGCGCCACGCGCCGGAGAAGCCTGTCCGCGAGGAAATTGTTGTGCCTGCCCCGCAGGCGGTAGCAGTGCCGCAGCCCCTGGCGGCACCGCAGATGCGCGCGCCGATCGCGGTGAACGTACCCTTCGATATTTACCTGCCCGAAATGGCTGAACCAGTCGCGCCGCAGCCGGAACCTCAGCTGCAGCCCGTTGCAGCAATTGCCGTCGAAACGACGCTACGCGCGGCGACAGAACTTTCCTCCATTTCGGATTTCGCCTTCTGGGAGGTCATGGCCTTCGAGGAGACCGATGCCGGTCCGTCGCGTACTCCGGTCATCGCGTTGCAGCAGGTCGAATCAGAATCGATCACCTCGCGCTTCCGCATCATGGAATGGCGCCCGGGCCGACATAACCCGGCGCCGGTGGCGCCGCGCGCATCGCTGCCCGTAACGTCAGCGCCGGCCCGCCCCGCGCGCCCTCCGGCAGTACGCGTTGCTCCGGCTCCGGTCGCTTCAGCTCCCGTCGCCCAAGGTCCGATGGTTCAGACCCCGGAAATACAGGCGCCTGTGGTCCAGTCGAACCAGGCACCGGCAGAAGCACCGCCCGCATCGCGCGTCGAGATCACCGCACCTGCACTGTCCCCGGTTCGCTCTGCCCGCATGATCGTCGAGAAGGTTGATGCATCGGGCTACGAATTCCCGCCGCGTGCCCTGTTGCAGGAGCCGCCGGAGCGGCTCGGCGAGATCATGTCGCAGGAAACGCTGGAACAGAATGCCGGCCTCCTGGAGAGCGTGCTGGAGGATTTCGGCATCAAGGGTGAGATCATCCATGTCCGCCCCGGTCCGGTCGTCACCCTCTATGAATTCGAGCCGGCGCCCGGCGTAAAATCATCCCGCGTCATCGGCCTTGCCGATGATATCGCCCGCTCCATGTCGGCACTGTCTGCCCGCGTGGCTGTCGTTCCCGGCCGCAACGTCATTGGCATCGAACTGCCGAATGCGACGCGCGAAACCGTCTATTTCCGCGAGATGATCGAGAGCGACGATTTCGACAAGAGCGGCTACAAGCTGGCGCTCGGCCTCGGCAAGACGATCGGCGGCGAGCCTGTCATCGCCGAACTCGCGAAGATGCCGCATCTGCTCGTTGCCGGCACCACCGGCTCGGGCAAGTCAGTCGCCATCAACACGATGATCCTGTCGCTGCTCTACCGCATGACGCCGGAACAGTGCCGCCTCATCATGGTCGATCCCAAGATGCTGGAACTCTCCGTCTATGACGGCATTCCGCATCTGCTGACACCCGTCGTCACCGATCCGAAGAAGGCCGTCATGGCGTTGAAATGGGCGGTGCGCGAGATGGAGGAGCGCTATCGCAAGATGTCGCGTCTCGGCGTGCGCAATATCGACGGTTATAATGGCCGCGTCTTCCTGGCCCGTGAGAAGGGCGAGACCATCCATATCATGGTCCAGGTCGGCTTCGACCGGCAGACCGGTGCGCCGATCGAGGAACAGCAGGAGCTGGACCTTGCACCGATGCCCTACATCGTCGTCATCGTCGACGAAATGGCCGACCTGATGATGGTTGCCGGCAAGGAGATCGAAGGCGCGATCCAGCGGCTTGCGCAGATGGCGCGTGCTGCCGGCATCCATCTCATCATGGCGACACAGCGTCCTTCGGTTGATGTCATCACCGGCACGATCAAGGCGAACTTCCCGACCCGCATCTCCTTCCAGGTGACCTCGAAGATCGATAGCCGCACGATCCTCGGCGAACAGGGTGCCGAACAGCTGCTCGGCCAGGGTGACATGCTGCATATGCAGGGTGGCGGCCGCATCTCCCGTGTCCATGGTCCCTTCGTTTCCGATGCCGAAGTCGAGAAGGTCGTGGCACACCTTAAGACGCAGGGTCGGCCGGAATATCTCGATACGGTCACGGCCGGCGAGGATGAAGAAGCCGAGGACGAAGAGGACGGCGCCGTCTTCGACAAGAGCGCCATGGGTGCCGAGGATGGCGACGAGCTTTACCAGCAGGCCGTCAAGGTCGTCCTGCGCGACAAGAAGTGCTCGACCTCCTATATCCAGCGCCGCCTCGGCATCGGCTACAACAGAGCAGCTTCGCTCGTCGAGCGCATGGAGAAGGAAGGGCTGGTCGGCCCGGCAAACCATGTCGGTAAACGCGAGATCGTCTCGGGCCGCGGCGACAACGAATAATCGGAGCGCGGCTGGCTATCCTTCTTCGGAGGCCAGCCGCAGCGTCTCGAGCACGAAGTTACGCTTGCCGCCGGTATAATAATCCCAGTCGTCATTGGCCTCGCCCATGAGTTTCATCTTAAGGGCGGCATAGGCGTTCGCGCGCTCCGCGTGCGAGCGTAGATAGTCCCGAAACGCGAGCCGGTCTCGCAAAACGACATTGTTCGCCGAGCAGAGATATAGTCGTGCGCCGTAGGAGCCCTTGCCGCTGGTGAAGGTCCAGGTCTGCTGTTGGTATTTGTCGCCATGGAAGGTGAAGGCGCCAAGCGAATCTACGCGCTCGATTGCTTCGGGAAGCACATCCGCATTAGCGAAGGCAGCGTGCAGGTCGATCTTCGGCTTTGCCGCCAATCCGGGCACCGATGTGCTGCCGACGTGATGAAAGACGGGGGCGAGATCGGCAAGAAACGGCTCCAGTTCGCCGACGATCCGGCGGAAGAGAGACGGCCATTCCGGGTCATAGCGGACGACACGAATGGCCATTCTCGTTTCCTGCCTCGTTTAGACGATTTCCTTCAGGAAGCCATCTAGGATGTCGACCATCTTGCGCTCGGCCTCTTCCAGCGAGCCGCTATTGTCGAGCTCCACGACATCGTAATCGCCGCGCACCGTCAGCGGGCCGCGTGCGAGGCGGGCCATGATGTCCTCGTGCGTCTCGCGGCCGCGCGCCTCCAGGCGGCCGGCCAGCACTTCCGGGCGGGCCGTCACATTAATGACCTTTAGCCGCGGGAAAGCAGCCTGGAAACGGTGCAGGGCCGAGCGCGAGCCATTGGCCACGACGAGGTGACCCCTGGAAAGTGCAACGGAAACCTCCGCCGGAATTGCATATTTCAAGCCGTGCGCCTCCCACCAGACGGCAAAGGCGCCGGACTGCTCCATCGATGCGAAACCGGCATCCGAAACGGCGAGGTGATCCTCCCCACCGGCATCGCCATCGCGAGTGATAACACGGCGGGCAAAATGCACGTCTTCGCGGCGATCGAAATGCCGGGCCGCAAGGTTCATCAGCGTGTCCTTGCCAGCCCCGCTCGGGCCGACGACGACGACCATGATGCCGCGTTCGGCACCAGCGCCCGGATGGGGTTCGTGTGACATCATCATGCGACGCGGCGTCCTTCACGCCAGACGGAACGCGTCACCGGCACGCCATGTGAACGGTGGACGCGGACGAGATCGGCACGCAGGCCGGTTTCGATGCGGCCGCGATCGTTGAGGCTGACGGTGCGTGCTGGCGTTGCCGTCACCATTGCAATTGCCTTCGGCAAGGTAATGCCCTCGACCTCGTCGGCAAGAATGAAGGGCGCATGAAGCAGGCTGAGCGGCACATAGTCGGACGAAAGCACGTCGAGAACGCCGAGCTGCGCTAGATCACGCGCGGCAATATTGCCGGAATGCGACTTACCGCGCACGATGTTCGGCGCGCCCATCAGAACGCTCATGCCGTTCTCGTGCGACAGCCGGGCTGCGTCGATGCTGGTCGGGAATTCGGCCAGGCGAACGCCGTTTTCGATCGCCTCATCGACATGGGCAGATGTGGCATCGTCATGGCTTGCGACGGTAATGCCGCGTTCGGCGCAGACCTTGGAGATCGCGTCGCGATTTGGCGTCGAATTGCGATCGGACTCGGCGATGCGTCTGGCGCAGAAGCGGGCAAACTCCTCGTCGGAAAGACCGCGCTTCTTCTGATAGTAGAAGATGTACTGGTCCATTGTCTGGAACTGGCGCTGGCCCGGCGCATGGTCCATCAGCGAGACGAGACCGACATAAGGATCGTTTTCGAAATCCGCGAAGTGCTGCAGCACGTTGTCGGCCGAAACCTCGCAACGCAGATGGAGGAGATGTTCGGCGCGCAGGCGCCCTTCCTTTTCGGCGGACTGGATGGCATCGGCCATCTCGCGCATCTCGCCGTGCTCGAAGCCGCCGTCTTCGTCAGCACCCATGCGCAGGCAGTCAAAGACCGTGGTGATGCCCGAGGTGACGATCTGCGCGTCATGAGCCTGGATGGCCGCCGTCTTGTTCCAGCGGATGCCCGGACGCGGCGAATAATGGCCTTCCAGATGGTCCGTGTGCAGCTCGACGAGTCCAGGAATGATGTAGTCGCCCTCAAAGTCTTCGCCGGCTACCGAAATGCCTTTTGAAATATCGGCGATCTTGCCGTCGCGTATCAGGATAGAACCCGAAAGGATATCGTCCTCGAGAACGATACGGGCATTTGAAAGAACGGTTTCTTTGCTCATGTCAGGAAATCTTTCAGCTTTTGGCGCCAGCAAGAGGCAGCCATGTGTGGACTTTGAAAGGCGCGCCGCGCGCCTCCTCGCTAAAGATGGCAAGGCCGGAAATGTGAAGCGGCCTGCCGGTGAAAGCTGCAAAACGCTCCGTCAGGATCGCCTTCATCACTTCCGCGCGCTCTTCCGGCACCTGACCGGTCAGCGTCATATGGAAGCCGAAGTCATCCATGACATATGGATAGCCCCAGCGCATGAGATTATTGCGCTGGCTCTCGGAGAGCCTTTCCGGTTTGCGCCTGATAATATCGGCCTCGGAGAGTGCCGCCCGGAATGGCTCGAAAGACTTTACCACCTTTGCGGCGAAATCCTGAAGCGGCTGGTGCAGCGAACCCGGAACAAGTGCGAAGAAGCGACCGAGCTGTCCGAGCACCAGCTCGGGGATTTCAAAGGCCGGCGTCTTGGCGGCAAAATCTTCGACGACCGCCATCAGGTCCTTTTCGGTCACGGAGGAGGCAAGCTCGAAGGGCGCCTTGATCGTCGCGTGGAAGCCGTAGCGGCGCGGATCGGCGGTCAGTTCGAATTGTTCGTTTGACGGCAATGTCTTGTATTCGGGTGCAGGATAGGTCTCGCCGGTAAAGGCATTGCGGCCGAGCCAGACAGAGGCCGCATCCGTCAGGGAATGATCCTTAGACGGCGAAAAATAGAGAGCGTAGCGCAAGGCTTTTATCCTGGAGATCGTCCGAATGGGGAGCGCAATGTGCATTGATTTGGCGGTGAACCGCAAGCACGCTCCGGCTAAAAGATTTCCATGACAGAATGATGATGACGGCGGGCCGTCATCATCATTTGATCGGGCTTAGTGGCCGGCCTTAGTGCCCATCAGGCGATGGCGCAGTGCATTCGATGCGGTATCGAACAGGAAGACGACGATCAGGATCAGGATGACCATGTATGCGACGTTTTCCCAATTGGAATTGGTGCGCATGGCTTCCCAGAGCTTGAGACCGATACCGCCGGCGCCAACGGCGCCGATGATCGTCGCGCCGCGTACGTTCGATTCCCACTGATAGAGCGTCTGGCTGACGATAACAGGAACGATCTGCGGCATGATGCCGTAGCGATGCACCAGCACGGTCGAGGCGCCCGTCGACTTCACGCCTTCGCGCGGCTTGTTGTCGATATTCTCGAGACCTTCCGAGTAGAGCTTGCCGAGCGTGCCTGTCTCCGTGAGGAAGATGGCGCCGGAACCAGCAAGAGGACCGGGGCCGAAGGCGCGCGTCAGGAACAGTGCCCAGATCAGCATGTCGACCGAACGCAGGAAGTCGAAGAAGCGCTTCAGGGCCTGGTTCAGGAACCTGTTTGGCGTGATGTTGCGCGCTGCCATGAAGGCGAGCGGGAAGGCCGCGAGCGAACCGAGCAACGTGCCGAGGAAGGCCATCACGATCGTCTGGAACAGCTTGGTCCAGACATCGCCATGCTGCCATTCGCTGTTGTTCCAGATATTGTCGAAAGCAAGCGACAGGTTCGACTGATCGGGATGGATACGCGGGCCGGAGACGATGAGACTGATGACCTCGCTTGCCGGCTTGTCGAAGAAGGGCGACTGCGTATCGAAGACGAAGTTCGCCCAGCCGATAAATCGCTTGCGCACTTTCACGCGGTCGACGGAAATGCTGACATCCCCCGCAAAACCGAGATTGGCAAGCACGTTGTCGTCATAGACCGTCATCCAGCCAGGAACCGGACCGACGACTTTCGGTGCGCCGCTGCTGACATCGACCGGCACCGTCATGCCATGGGCAACGATCGTCGTCTGGCTCTTGCTGACCGTCACTGTGCGGCCGCTGCCGCCGACGAGAACAGTGATGCTGCCGTCCGTGTTGGTTTTCAGCCAATCCGGATGCGGATCGTCGCCAAGCGGTGAGAAGCGCGGGTAGCGCGTCTGGATCGTGCCATCGTCCTGGATACGGAATTCCGGCTGCACGTCATAGCTGATCCACTGGCTCATATAGATGCCGAAGCGTTCCCAGTGGGCTTCGGCGATGAGCTTCGGCAGGTCGAAAAACCAGACGGCATAAAAGCCGTAGAGGATTGTTGCGAGAACAATGAGGAGACCACCGAAACGCTGGCGGAACGACTTGTGAAAATATTCCGGATAGCGCGTTTCGATCTCATGCATGCGGTTTGCGTCGATGACCGTCATGGCAGCCTCAATGTTGCAGGAGGAAGGCGTGTTCGCCGACGAGCCGGCGGCGCAGCCAGGCGGAGAACTGGTCGACAGCGACAATCGTCACGAAGAGCAGCAGCACGAGCGCCACGGTTTTCGCGCCGAAACCGCGGGAAATGGAAAGCTTGAGCTCTTCACCGATACCGCCGCCGCCGACGGCGCCGATGATGGTCGAAGCGCGCACGTTGATCTCGAGGCGCAGCAGCGCATAGGACGCATAGTTCGGCATGACCTGCGGCAGCGCCGCAAAACGCACCCGCTCCAGCCAGTTCGCGCCGACGGCGCGCATGCCTTCGTCCGGTTTCATGTCGATGTTTTCGGCGACTTCATAGAAGAGCTTGCCGAGTGCGCCGATCGTGTGGAGCGTGATCGCGATGATGGCGGCCACCGGTCCGATCGAGAGGATCGCCGAAAACAGGCCGGCGATGACGATTTCTGGGAAGGCGCGCAGGAATTCCATGATGCGCTTTGTAAAGATGCGCAGCGGCCAGTTCTTCGTCAGATTGCGTGCAGCAAAGAAGCTAAGCGGAACGGCGAAGATGAAGGCGATGATGGTCGAAACGAGCGCGATATTGATCGTGATGATCATCAGCTCGAAATACTCAGGAATGTAGAAGCTGCCCCAGACATAGACGCGGCCATTGGCGAAATTGAATTCTTCGCCACCCTTGTCGTTCGGGCTCGCAATATCGAAAAGCGCGCGCCAGACATCGGTCCAGTCTTTCGGGATAAGCCAGCTCAGGAAATCGAACAGATGCGGCAGGCGTTCGAAGAAGTGACCGGCATTGCTTTCATCGGCAAAGCGTACGGAGCTGACGAAGGCGGCGATGAGGATCACCAGACCAAGGGCAGTATAGAAACGCCGCCTGGCGATCATCCTGTCCCAAGCGGTGGCGATTTCCTGCGTGCTCTGCATCGGCACATGCTGCTGTGTATCGGCAATAGTCATGAACGCCCCGCCTACTGCATAATTCCTTAATCGGGCTCGATTTAAGGATGAAATTATGCAGCAATTTAGAGTTCTACAGCGTCCTTTGCGCGTCTGACGCGCGGCGCTGTAGTCACAAGAAAAAGGGCGGCCGTTGCCGGCCGCCCCGTATACGGATGGCGCAATCAGCCGCCGATAGCAGCCTTACGAACTTCTACGACAGCGTTGTAGAAGTCGTGCTTGACCGGGGCGTAGCCCTTGTAGTCGCCGCCTTCGATAGCTGCGAAGCACTTGTGGTCCTTCTCCGGCAGGGCCGTGAAGAAGGCGGTGAGCTTCTTCTGCCACTCTTCGCCGAGAGCGTTGCGAACGACGAGCGGGCCGTTCGGGATCAGCGGCGAACGCCATACTTCAACGAGCTTGTTCGGATCGACGGCGCCCTTGTCGACTTCCTTGCGGAAGGTACCGGAGGTGTAGCCGTCCTTGAAGTCGCCGATGCCCGAGCTATCGTCAACAGCAACGTCGACCTTGCCGTCGTAAGCAGCGAGCAGGTTGTTCTCGTGGCCGCCGTTGAACTGAGTGGAAGCGAAGAACTTGTCGTTCGGCATGCCCGTGTCCTTCGGGATCTGCGTCAGCGGAACGAGATAGCCCGAGGTGGAATCCGGATCGGCGTAGCCGAGCTTCTTGCCCTTGGCGTCCTTGATCGTCTTGATGCCGGAAGACTTCAGGGCGAGACCGATCGAGTAGTAACCCGTGGAGCCGTCCTTCTGCTGCGTCGTCAGGATCGGCGTAACAGCCTTCGGGTCCTTGATGTAAACGGATGCGTAGCCGGAAGCGCCGAGTTCAGCGAAGTCGAGCGTGCCGCCGAGGAGGCCCTGGATAACGCCGTCATAGTCGGCGGCCGGGAAGAGCGAAACCTTCTCGAAGCCGAATTCCTGCTTCAGGTGGTCTGCAAGGCAGGCATAGTTGCGCAGGCGGTCGGTTTCGTTTTCGCCGCCGAGGATGCCGACGCGGAATTCCTTGAGGTCAGCGGCATTGGCAGCGCCGGCTGCGAGCGACAGGATCGCCGTAGCCGCAAAAAGTGCTTTCTTCAACATGGGTTCTCTCCTGAATGACCGGGCGCCCGGTCGTTTTGGTACGAAGAAATCTGCCCTTGACGCGGGCATTCGATCGCGGCCGCCCCTCTCACAGACCGGCCAGCGCCAGCGGTTGGGTGCCGGCGGATTGGTTTTCGGCTCCTTCCGGAGCGATATTGATTGCGGTCGAGGTCATCGTTTCGTCGATGCCCGCACCGTCCTTGTCCGTGCCATAGATTTCCTTCACGGCCCCGGTGGTGAGTTCGGAAGGCTTGCCGTCGAAAACGACGCGGCCGCCTGCCATGCCGACGATGCGTTCGCAGTAGCTACGGGCCGTATCGAGCGTGTGCAGGTTGGTGATGACGGTGATGCCCTCACGCTCGTTGATGTCGCGTAGGGCATCCATGACGATCTTGGCGTTCAGGGGGTCGAGCGAGGCGATCGGCTCGTCGGCCAGAACCATCTTCGGGTTCTGCATCAGCGCGCGGGCGATCGCCACACGCTGCTGCTGGCCGCCCGAAAGCGTGCCCGCTGCCTGCAGCGCCGTCTGCTCGATGCCGAGGCGCTCGAGCGCTGCGATTGCCTGGATGCGCTCTTCACGGCTGAAGACGTTGAGCAGGCTAAGGATCGTCGAGCGGTGGTTCAGGCGGCCGAGCATGACGTTGGTCAGCACATCGAGGCGCGGGACGAGGTTGAACTGCTGGAAGATCATTGCGCAGTCGCGCTGCCAGTTGCGCAACGCCTGACCGCGAAGGCCGGAAACCTCGACACCGCCGAAATGGATGGTGCCGGAGGAAGGTTCCTGCAGGCGGTTGATCATGCGCAGCAGCGTGGACTTGCCGGCGCCCGACCGGCCGATGATGCCGACCATCTGGCCCTGAGGAATGTCCAGCGTTACGGAGTCGACAGCGAGCTTCTTTCCGAACCGGCGTGTGACATTCTTCAGTTCGAACATCATGCTCTTCCCTCGCATTTCAGGCTTGCTTCTGGGATCGCATTAGTCCCGCTTCATGAACCTCGCGTGTCAGTTTTGTGTAAGTCCTGTCACAAAACTCTGCCCCGCAACATTCGGCTCAGCCGCCGTAGCGCGAAAGGAAGTCTTCGGCGCCAAGTGCCCGGAAATCAGGCAGTGCGCCGCGCAACCGGTCGTGTTCCCAGTTCCACCAGGCAAGCCTGTCCATGCGCTCGCCGATCTCCCTCGGAAAGCGCTCTCGGATGAGCTTGGCCGGCACGCCGCCGACGATCGTGTAGGGAGCGACATCCTTCGAGACGACGGCCCCCGCGCCGATGACGGCCCCGTTGCCGACGGTCACGCCGGGCAGGATCGTGGCGCCATGACCGATCCAGACATCATTGCCGATGACGACCCGGTTGGAGCGGCGCCATTCGAAGAATTCGCTTTCCATGTCGGCATCCGGCCAGTAATCGACGGCGCGGTAGGTGAAGTGGTGCAGCGTCGCTCGCCAGGTCGGATGGTTGGTTGCGTTGATACGCACTGCGGCGGCGATGTTGACGAACTTGCCGATCGTCGCGCACCAGATCGAGCCGTCCTGCATGATGTAGGAATAGTCGCCGAACTCCGCTTCGCTGATGCGGCAGCGCTCGGAAACTTCCGTGTAGCGGCCGAAGGTCGAGTTGGAGACGGCGGCGGTTTCATGGAAATAGGGCTCGATGCCCAGCTTGCGGCTCATGCTGCGATCGCCTTTCGCGGAGAGAATTGCTGGACGTCGAGAATGCGGTCGGCAACGGCTTCACGCACTTCCTCATCGTGGAAGATGCCGAGCAAAGCGACGCCCGCCTTCTTCTTTTCCTCGATCATGCCGACGACGACGGCACGGTTCTTAGCGTCGAGCGAGGCGGTCGGCTCGTCGAGCAGCAGGATCGTGTGATCGGTGATGAAGCCGCGGGCGATGTTGACGCGCTGCTGTTCGCCGCCCGAGAAGGTGGAGGGCGGCAGCTGCCAGAGGGCTTCCGGCAGGTTGAGCTTTTCGAGCAGGCTTGCTGCTTTTTCGCGGGCGCTGTCGGCCGCTTCGCCGCGTGCAAGCAGCGGCTCGGCGACGACGTCGAGGGCCGCAACACGCGGCACAGTGCGCAGGAACTGGCTGACGTAACCGAGCGTGTGGCGCCGCACGTCCAGGACGGTGCGCGGGTCGCCGGCGGCCAGATCGACGATCTTGCCCTTGTGGTTGACGAGGATCTGCCCGCTGTCGACGGCATAATTGCCGTAGATCATCTTGAGCAGCGAGCTTTTGCCGATGCCCGATGGGCCACCGAGCACGACGCATTCGGCCGATGCCACCGAGAAGGAGACATCCGAGACGACCGGCAGCTTGAGGCCGCCGCGCAGGTGCATGGTGAAGCTTTTGGCGACTTCTGAAACGACGAGAGGCGTTGCCATTTTCTTAAACCTGCAGGATCGAGGAAACGAGGAGCTGGGTATACGGCTCGCGCGGGTCGTCCAGCACACGGTCGGTCAGACCCTGCTCGATGACGTGGCCGTCCTTCATCACCATCATTCGGTGCGACAGGAGGCGGGCGACGGCGAGATCGTGCGTGACGATGATGGCCGAGAGACCGAGATCGTTGACGAGGCCGCGCACCAGATCGAGGAGGCGTGCCTGCACCGAAACGTCGAGACCGCCGGTTGGCTCATCCATGAACACGAGGCGCGGGCCGGTGACGAGGTTGCGGGCGATCTGCAGGCGCTGGCGCATACCGCCGGAAAAGGCGCGCGGCTGGTCATCGATGCGGCCGGCGTCGATTTCGACGCGCTCCAGCCAGTCGATTGCGGTGGAGCGGATCTTGCCATAGTGCCGATCGCCGATCGCCATCAGGCGTTCGCCGACATTGGCGCCGGCCGAGACCGTCATGCGCAGTCCGTCGGCCGGGTTCTGGTGCACGAAGCCCCAGTCGGTGCGCATCAGAAAGCGACGCTCGGCCTCGTTCATGTGGTAAAGGTCGCGGTAGCTGCCGTCGCGCATGTGATATTCGACACTGCCGGTCGTCGGCATCAGCCGGGTAGAAATGCAGTTGAGCAGCGTCGTCTTGCCCGAGCCGGATTCGCCGACGATGGCGAGCACTTCGCCCGGCCAGAGCTCGAAGGAGACATTCTTGCAGCCGATGCGGTTGCCGTAGAATTTCGAGAGGTCGCTGACTTTGAGAAGCGGTGTTTCGGTCATTCTGCAGCCTCCCGGGCCAGCAATTCGCCGGCATGTCCATGTGCTCGGCGGTCGTCGCAATAGTCGGTGTCGGAGCAGACGAACATGCGCCCGCCCTTGTCGTCGAGGATCACTTCGTCGAGATAGACTTCCTCCGCGCCGCAGAGCGCGCATGGCTTGCCGAAGCGCTGGATCTCGAAGGGATGGTCTTCGAAATCGAGGCTGACGACATCCGTATAGGGCGGCACCGCATAGATGCGCTTTTCGCGACCGGCACCGAAGAGCTGCAGTGCCTCGGACTTGTGCATTTTCGGATTGTCGAATTTCGGCGTCGGCGAGGGGTCCATGACATAGCGGCCGTTGACCTTCACCGGATAGGCATAGGTCGTGGCGATGCGACCGTTGCGGGCGATATCCTCGTAGAGCTTCACATGCATGAGGCCGTATTCTTCCAGCGCATGCATCTTGCGTGTCTCGGTTTCGCGCGGTTCGAGGAAGCGCAGCGGTTCCGGGATCGGCACCTGGTAGACGAGAACCTGCCCGGTCCCGAGCTTTTCCTCGGGGATGCGATGGCGCGTCTGGATGATCGTCGCGTCCTTGGTATGGGTCGTGACGGCGACATTGGCGACTTTCTGGAAGAAGGCGCGAATGGAGACGGCGTTCGTCGTGTCGTCGGCGCCCTGGTCGATGACCTTGAGAACGTCATCAGGCCCGATGATGGCCGCCGTCACCTGCACGCCGCCGGTTCCCCAGCCGTAAGGCATCGGCATTTCTCTGCTGGCGAAGGGAACCTGGTAGCCGGGAATGGCGATCGCCTTCAGGATGGCGCGGCGGATCATGCGCTTGGTCTGTTCGTCGAGATAGGCGAAATTGTAGGTGGCTAGATCACTCATTCGGCGGCCTCCTTTTGGGTCTCGCCGCTGTCGCGGGCGGCTTCGAAATCGCGGCGCATGCGGCGGACGAGGTCGAGTTCGGCCTGGAAGTCCACATAATGCGGAAGCTTAAGGTGTTCGACGAAACCGGTCGCCTGCACATTGTCGGAATGGGAAATGACGAATTCCTCGTCCTGCGCCGGCGCGGTGATATCCTCGCCAAGCTCTTCGGCGCGCAGCGCACGATCGACGAGAGACATGGCCATCGCCTTGCGCTCGCTCTGGCCGAAAACCAGGCCGTAGCCGCGGGTGAACTGTGGCGGCGCCTTGGCCGAACCTTTGAATTGGTTGACCATCTGGCATTCGGTGAGCTGGATAGGTCCCAGAGAGACGGCGAAGCCAAGTTCCGGTACGTCGAACTCCACCTCGACCTCGCCGATGCGGATTTCACCGGTGAAGGGGTGGTTGCGGCCGTAGCCACGCTGGGTGGAATAGCCGAGCGCCAGAAGGAAGCCTTCGTCGCCGCGGGCCAGCGCCTGCAGGCGAAGATCCCTGGTCATCGGGAATTCCATCGGCTCGCGCGTCAGGTCGCCCGTCTCGTGGTCCTCGGGCAGTTCGCCGTCGTTCTCGATCAGCCCTTCCTGGCCGAGGATCTCGGAAACGCGCATGACGCGGCCGCTCTCCGCCTCCCGCAGCGCCGGCTCTTCCACGGCCTCATCCGAAAGCAGCGAGGGATCGAGCAGGCGGTGCGTGTAGTCGAAGGTGGGCCCAAGCAGCTGCCCGCCCGGAAGATCCTTATAGGTCGCTGAAATACGGCGCTCGATCTGCATCTTGGCGGTGTCGAGCGGCTTCGAATAGCCGAAGCGCGGTAGCGTCGTACGATAGGCGCGCAGCAGGAAGATCGCCTCGATCATGTCCCCGCGCGACTGGCGCACGGCAAGGGCTGCGAGCGTCCGGTCATAGAGCGAGGCTTCGGCCATCACGCGGTCGACGGCGAGCGCCAGCTGTTCGACGATCTGCTCGATGCCGATGGCCGGCACTGAGCGGTCGCCGCGCCGGCGGTCGGCGAGCAGGCGGTGAGCATTGGCGATGGCGGCCTCGCCACCCTTGACGGCAACATACATGAGCTCAGATCTCCGTTGCTGTGATCTTGGTGGTGCGCGGCAGGCAAAGGAAGCGCTTGCCCGCCGTCAGCACGATGTCGACGCCGCGTGGAAAGAGCGCGCGGTTTTCCGTCCAGAGGCGCAGGAAGGTTTCCGGCAGGCCGACAGGCGCGATCTCGGTCACGCTCTGGATTCCCGGCCCCATGAGGGCGAGACGGCGTCCGCCTTCGAGGTCGGCAAGTTCGATCACGACAGTCGTGGAACGGTCGGGATATTCCTGAGTGCCCGCAGCAAAAAGGCCGAAGGTGGAAAGCATCGTGCCCGCCTCGATGAAGGCGAAACGCGCTTCGGCCTTTTCGGCAGTCAGCGGCGCGCCGGTGTGGAAGCCGAGCCACTCGGGAATTGCAGACTTGGCAAGCCCCGCGGAAAGCCAGACCGGGGTGTCATGGTCGCAGAGCGTCAGGCCGATCGCGCCGGCGGCAATGCCGAGTGGTGCCGGTGGCACGATGTCGGGTGTTACGGTCTGGATCGTGCCGGGCCGGGCCATGCCGTCCATCAGCATCTTGAACACGCTCTGGGCCTGGAAGACCGGCTCGACAAAGCCGCCGGTCAGAACATCGGTCTTGGCACTCATCAATCTTCTCCCCGGACCATGGTGAAGAAATCGACGCGGGTCGCAGCCGTTTCCTCAGCCTTGCGGTTGACGTCGTCGCCGATCCGCCGAGCGATCGGCGAAAGCAGGTTTTCTTCGACGAAGCTCTTGGTCGCCTCTTCCTGCCAGAGCGCATCGAAGATGGCTGAAAGCCGCGCCTTCTCACGGTCGGTACCGAGCGCCTGCGCATGTCCGACGGAGCCGGAGGCGAGGCGCACCGTTGCGCGTGTCACCGTCACTTCGCCGAGATTGAAGGGCGCTCCGCCGCCGCCGATGCGGCCGCGGACCATGACGAGGCCGGTTTCCGGGCCACGCACCGGCTGCACCACCGGCTTTTCCGCCAGCGCATCCCACGCTGCCAGCAATTCCTGTGTCTCGGCGCGGGCGAGCAGATCGACGGTGCGTTTACGCCCGTCATCCGTTCGCGCCGCAGCTACCGTCTTCTCCGCTGCCGTCATCATCTTTTCCTTGAAATGTCTATTGATATAGACAACCATACAAGCTATACCTATCCCTAAATCGGCGAGGTGACAAGCGTGTGACACGGCGCGACCGAAATTGGCCGAGCCCGAAGATGAGCAGGGGTGCAATGGCAGGAATAAAGCAGGTGCAGCGGCAGACAGGGGTGGCGCTGTGGCGGCAGATCGCCGACAGGATCCGCGAGGCGATCAGCCGCGGCGCCTACGACGAGACGGGCATGGTGCCGCCGGAAACCGTTCTGGCGCTGCAGTTCGGCGTCAACAGGCATACCGTCCGCAGCGCACTCGCAGCCCTTGCCCAGGAAGGCATCGTGCGCGCGGTGCAGGGCCGCGGCACGCTGATCGAGCGCAAGGAGCGCCTGAATTTTCCGATCAGCCGCCGTACCCGTTTCACCGACGGTCTCAGAGATCAGGCACGCGAGACACACGCGCTCCTGCTCGGCCATGCAGAAGAAGTGGCCGATGCCGAAGTGGCCCGCTGGTTGCGCGTGGCCGAGGGTACACCGGTCATCCGGCTGGAAACGGTGCGTGATGCGGATAAACGGCCCGTCGCGCGCGGGACGAGCTGGTTCCCTGCCTCACGTTTTGCCGGCATCGGCGAGATCTACAGGAAGACCGAGTCCATCACCAAGGCTTTCGCGGTACTTGGCCTGTCGGATTATGTGCGCGCCACCACGGAGATCACTGCCACCCACGCCGACGCCGGCGATATCGCCGATCTCGAGCTGACACCGGGCGCCGTCCTGTTGATCACCAAGGCGATGAACACCGATCTGGAAGGCGTGCCGGTGCAATATTCCATCAGCCGCTTTGCCGCCGACCGCGTCCAGTTCACCATCGAGAACTGAATATGGCGAAGACTGAAAACGAAAAGGCCGGGCGCGAGCCCGGCCTTGAACCTTATCGATGCCTGATCGTGCTCAGTGCGCGCCGGACATGTCGCCGAGCACTTCCTTGGAAGCGACGGTGGAATCGGCCTTCAGCTTGTAGACCATCGGCACGCCGGTCGCGAGATTGAGCGACAGAACCTGTTCGCGGGTGAGCTTGTCGAGAACCATGACCAGCGAACGCAGCGAATTGCCGTGCGCGGCAACCAGCACCTTTTCGCCGCGCAGGACGCGCGGAAGGATTTCCGTCAGATAGTAAGGCCAGACGCGGGCGCCGGTGTCGCGCAGGCTTTCGCCGCCCGGAGGCGGAACGTCATAGGAGCGGCGCCAGACATGCACCTGCTCTTCGCCCCACTTGGCACGGGCATCGTCCTTGTTGAGGCCGGAGAGGTCGCCGTAGTCGCGCTCGTTCAGCGCTTGGTCGCGGATCGTCTCGAGATCAGGCTGGCCGACCTTGTCGAGGACGAGCTTCAGGGTGTGCTGCGCGCGCACCAGCGCGGAGGTGAAGGCGATATCGAACTTGATGCCATAGTCGGCAAGCGCCTGGCCGCCGGTCGTGGCTTCCTGGATGCCGAGCTCGGTCAGATCAGGGTCCTTCCAGCCGGTGAAAAGATTCTTGAGATTCCAGTCGCTCTGGCCGTGGCGAACGAGGACGAGGGTACCGCTCATGAAAAATGCCTCCGAGAAATGGTCAATGGGAAGAAAGCCCGAGAACGTCGAGCATGGAATAGAGCCCCGGTTTCTTGTCGCGCGCCCAAAGCGCTGCCTTGATGGCGCCGCGCGCGAAAATCGAACGGTCGGTTGCGCTGTGCGAAAGGGTGACGGTCTCGCCTTCGCCGGCAAAGAGCACCGAATGCTCGCCGATGACGGAGCCGCCGCGCAATGTCGCAAAGCCGATCGTACCGGCTTCCCGCGCGCCGGTATGGCCGTCACGCACGCGTACGGACTTCGCGCCAAGATCGATATTGCGGCCCTTCGCCGCCGCCGCGCCGAGCAGCAACGCCGTGCCCGAGGGTGCGTCGACCTTGCGCTTATGATGCATTTCGAGGACTTCGATGTCCCAGTCGACAGGATCGAGCGCCTGGGCTGCCTGCTGCACGAGAACGCTAAGCAAGTTGACGCCGAGGCTCATATTGCCGGATTTGACAATGCGGGCATGGCGCGAAGCCGCCGCAATCTTCGCATCGTCCTCTTGCGAGCAGCCGGTCGTGCCGACGACATGAACGATACGGGCCTGCGCGGCGAGACCGGAAAATTCGATGGAGCCAGCAGGTGACGTAAAGTCCAGCACGCCCTCGGCATGCAGGAACGCTGCCAGCGGATCGTCGCCGATGATGATGCCGTTGGGACCGAGCCCTGATATTTCGCCGGCATCCTTGCCGATGAAAGGAGAGCCCGGCCGCTCGACCGCTGCATGCAGCGTAACACCATCGATGGAATGGATGAGACGGATGAGCGTCTGCCCCATGCGCCCCGCCGCTCCGACCACAACCAGTTTCATCGCAGCGTCGCTCATGTCAGTCCATCATCCTGATCAGTATGAATCAGAAGCCGAAGGCCTCTGCAGATTATTGAGGCGAGCGTAAAGACCGTCGCTGACCTTCGCAAGCGTCTCGTGATTGCCTTCTTCCACGACGCGGCCCTGCTGCATCACGATGATCTTGTCGGCGCGCACCACGGTCGAAAGCCGGTGCGCGATGACGACGACCGTGCGGCCGGTCATGGCCTCGTCGAGCGCCTTCTGCACGGCTGCTTCCGATTCCGTATCGAGCGCCGAGGTCGCTTCGTCGAGAAGCAGGATCGGCGCGTTGCGCACCAAGGCACGGGCGATCGAAAGCCGCTGGCGCTGCCCGCCTGACAGTGTCACGCCGTTTTCGCCCACGGGTGTGTCATAACCCTGGGGCTGGGAAACGATGAAGTCATGCGCATAGGCAAGCCGCGCCGCCTTTTCGATCTCTTCATCCGTCGCTTCCGGACGACCGTAGCGAATGTTATCGCGGATCGTGCCTTCGAAGAGATAGGGCTGCTGCGAAACATAGGCGAGCTGCTGGCGCAGCGACTGCTTGGTGACGTGCGCAATATCTTGCCCGTCGATCAGGATCTGGCCTTCCTGCGGATCGTAGAAGCGCGGAATGAGGCTGATGACGGTAGACTTGCCGGCGCCCGACGGGCCGACAAGTGCTGTCGTTTTTCCACCCTCGGCCGTCAGCGTCACCGTGTTCAGCACGCTTTCATTGCCATAGGCAAACGAGACGTTTCGCAGCTCGATCTTCGCTTCGGTCACGACAAGTGGCTTTGCATCCGGTAATTCGCGCTGACGCGGTTCCATGTCGAGCAGTTCGTAGATCATTCGGGCGTTGACGACGGCGCGCTCCATCTGAACCTGCAGGCGGGCAAGGCGACGGGCCGGATCATAGGCGAGCAGCAGCGCCGTGACGAAGGAGAAGAAGGCACCCGGCGGTACGCCCTGGTAGATCGAGCGGTAGGCCGCATAGGCAAGCACGCTCGCGACGGCGAATCCGGCAAAGCTCTCCGTCAGCGGCGAGGTGCGTTCGGAAAGCCGCGCTATGCGGTTTGCCCGGCCTTCGGCCGCCGAAATCAACTTGTTGACCTTGTTTTCAAGTGCGTCTTCCATCGTGAAGGCCTTGACGATGGAAATACCTTGAATCGTCTCCTGCATGGCGCCGAGAACATGGCTGTTGAGGTTGACTGCCTCGCGGGTTGCCGAGCGAAGACGCTTGGAAACATAACGCAGCGCATAAAGCAGTGGCGGTGCCAGAATGAAAACGGCAAGGCTCAGCAACGGGTCCTGAACGACCATGACGCCGATCAGGGCGACGAAAGTCAGGAGGTCACGGACCGTCGAGGTTATGGTCAGGTTCAAAACGTCGCGGATGCCGGTGACGTTCTGGCTCACCTGGGCGGCGATATGCGCCGAACGAGCCTCGTTGTAGTAGCCGACGGAGAGCGTCATCAGATGCGAATAGATCCGCCGCTGGTAGCGCGCGACGATATCGTTACCGATCCGCGATAGCGCGACACCCTGCCCGTAGCTCGCAAAACCGCGCAGCATGAAGGCGATAAAAATGGAAAGACAGATGATCCAGACAACGTCCGCACGCCTGTTGGCGAAGGCCTCGTCGATGATCGCCCGCATGATCCAGGCGGTGAAAGCCGTCGAAAGCGCCACAACGATCAGGCAGGCAATCGCGAAGACATAGCCCCAGAGATGGTCCCGGCCGTTTTCCGCAATGATGCGTTTCAGGATGCCGGTTACGGTATCGCTGTTGGCGTGTGGTTGTCTGCTGTCGGCGGCTTCCAAAAAAGATTTCCTGTCTCAGGATCGCATGCCTTGAGCGCGGCACGCATATTCGCGGGCTCTATAAAGAGTCGAAGAAGCTTTGGCTAGACAGGCTCAGGCCCGCCAGCGCCTCCCATCCGTCGAAAGGCCGAAGTTTCCTGGCATGCGCGCATAGGAGGAAAGCCCGGCAAGAGCAGCCAGCGGATGCGTGACGACATAGGTCGGGATCGTCCGCAGCAGCGCTGAATGCGGTGCCTTGTCTTCGAAAGCGGCCCGGAATTCCGGCATTTTCAGTGCCGGAAGGATCTTTTGCGAGATGCCGCCCGAGAGATAGACACCGCCGCGGGCCATGAAAAGCAGCGCCATGTCGCCCGCCACGCGGCCGAGATAGGTGGCAAACAGCGAGACGGTTTCGACCGCGACCTTGTCGCTGCCGGCAAGCGCATGCGACGTGATGTCCGCCGGGTCGCTCATGGTCGGCCCCACACCGTCGGCCGCGCAGATGGCGCGGTAAAGATTGACGATGCCGCGTCCGCAGAGGATCTGCTCGGCCGAAATGCGGCCTTCGATGGTCTCGACATGCGGGAAGATTTCATAGTCGCGCTTGCTGCGCGGCCCGAGATCGACATGCCCGCCTTCGCCCGGAACCGGAATCCACGTCGACTGGGTATGGACGAGGCCACCGACACCGAGGCCCGTGCCCGGTCCGAGAACGACGCGGGAGGCGACCATGTCACCAGAGGCATTGCCGATACGTTCGCGATTATCGTCCGAGAGTGCCGCGATCGCCAGGGCCTGCGCTTCAAAGTCGTTGACGACGAGCACGTCGACGAGCCCGAGGCCCTCTATCATCCTCTTTGGGCGGACCACCCAGGGGCAGTTGGTCAGCGGGATTTCGTCGGCCTTGATCGGGCCGGCAACGGCGAGGATCGCTGCACGCGGCTGCACGGAGGTCTTGTCGAGCACGCCCTTCTGGATCGCCTCGTCGATCGTCGGATAGTCGGCGGTGCGCACATTGGGAAACTGCTTCGGCTCCGCATAGGCATCCGTCAGAATGGAGAAGCGGGCATTCGTGCCACCGATGTCACCGATCAGGATCGGAAAGGGCAAGGGAGTAGAGGATGCAGTCATGGCCGGTTCCGTGCTGTAGCCCGAGGGATCAGGCGTTGAGGGTAGGGAGAAGCTTTTCGGCTGTCGACCCGTTGAGCGCCATCGGAATGTCGTACACGATCGCAAGCCGCATCAGCGCCTTTACATCGACATCATGCGGCATCGGCGTCAGCGGGTCCACGAAGAAGATCAGGGCGCTGACCTCGCCGGTGGAAATCAGTGCACCGATCTGCTGGTCGCCGCCGAGCGGGCCGCTTTGCAGCCGGGTCACGTGAAGGTCGGGTGCGGCATCGAGCACACGCCCGCCGGTCGTGCCGGTAGCGACGATTTTCCATTGGGCGAGGAGATCTCTGTTTCGGCGGGCAAATTCCGCCATGTCGTCCTTCTTCTGGTCATGCGCAATCAATGCTAGGCACTTGCTGCCGGCCATGGTCGGACCCTCCGCGCGAGAATTCAATCGATTTGGCCGCTTCTACACCAGGCGTTTGTGATTTGAAAGACAGCCGCCCGCCAGCCCGTTCAGCCTATTGCACCATCGGCTTGTCGTTCGGAACCGGGCCGACGGAAGGAAGCGCGCTGCCGGTATCGACAGGTGGTGCCGCCGCCGGGGCCGCCGTCAGTGCACTCGCCGCGGAGGGACCACCATAGGTCCCGGCTTCCGCGGAGGCGATGGGCGGGGCGTTGACAACGGCCGAGCAAGCCTTCGGCAGGTCGGAGACCATGACCTCACGCGGCGGCTTCGGCGGCTTTGCACTCGGCTTCGGCGCCGCCCACGGCTCTTTCGTAAACCACCAGGCCAGCGACTTGTCGCAGCCGTCCCCGGCCGCCACCGGCGCCTGCCCCGTACAGCCCTTGTCGCCCGGCGGGCATTTCATGCGGATGTGGAAATGCGAATCGTGCCCGTATTCGGGCCTGAGCTTGCCGAGATTGGTGCGGTCGCCGGTCCAGGTGTCGCACATCTTCTTCTTGATCGCCGGGTTGACGAAGATGCGCTGGACTTGCGGATAGCTTGCCGCCAGCATCAGAAGTTCTGCCCGCTGCTCGCTCCACACTTTCGGGTCGACGGTCAGGAACTTGTCTTTCTGCAGCATGGTGGTGAAGGGCAGGTCTTCCCGCTGTTCGTAGGTCAGGCGTTGGGCGGGCATGGGTGTAAACCAGACATCGGCATCCAGCCCGATCTGGTGCGAGGCGTGACCGTTGAACATCGGCCCGCCGCGCGGCTGAGCTATATCGCCGACGAGGATACCGGGCCAGCCGATCTTGGCCCGCGCATCCTGCGAGAACTTTTCCAGAAGTGAGATCATCGCGGGATTGCCCCAGCGCCGGTTGCGCGAAAGGCGCATCGCCTGCCAGGTCGGCCCGTCGGCCGGCAGCGCCTCCGCACCGGTCATACAGCCTTTGGCGTAGAAACCGATCGGCTGCGCAGGCCCCTGCGTCGGCAATTTCACCGCGCCGAAGATGGCCTTGGCGCTGCCGGGGCTTGGCGTCTTCTGTTGTGCGCCTACATCGCCGGCGACAAGGCTTGCGCCGATTGCCCCGGCAAGCGTCAGTTTGCCAAACGTCCTGAAGTCAAAGGCCAATTTGCCGAGTGTCCTGAAAGTCTGGGCCTTGAAAGCCATGCCGTTCCCTTGCCGCATTTACCAAAGTGATTTGCGATCGAATCTATCGTGAAAAGCAATTTTGGTGAATCGATGTTTTGGCCGGCGGGACGAGGACGGATCGCCGCATCGTCAGTTGTTGGTCAAGACCTCGGCCGTTTTGCGCACGCGCGAAAGGCGCGGCAAGATGCGCTCGCAGGACAGTGAATGCATCTCGGCGGTGAAGGTGCTCATCGCATCCTCGACGGCGATGACAGCGTAATTATGGGCATAGGCATCGCGGATCGTCGCCTCGACGCCGAAATTCGTGGCGATGCCCGTCAGGATTACAGTCCCGATGCCGCGGCGGCGAAGCTGGAGATCCAGCTCCGTGCCGTAGAAGGCGCTCCACTGATGCTTGACGATATGGATGTCGGCTGCGAGCGCAGCGATTTCCGCCGGTGCTTCAAGCGCGGCCGCCGGAAGGCCACCTTCGGGGAAAACCGCCGGCTCGTCCACCGGCTGGTTGACAGCATCGGCATAGTCCGGGGAGAATCCGACAGTGACGAGTATCACCGTCCCGCCTTCGGACTTCAGCTTGGTAGCGATGGCGGCGGTATTCTCGATCACCTGCCGGGCCGAATGAGGGGCGAGTTGCCGGCTGACGATAAAGCCTTGCAGGTCGATGGAAATGAGTGCGGTGGTCTTGGGATCGTAGAGGGACATGGGAAGTCTCCGTGGTGAAGAAATATGAGGATATCCTCACAATGAAAAATACGAGGATAGCCTCACAAAAATCAAGCCCGGAACCGCAAACCCGTGTGCCGAAGCGTCAGCGCGGGCATGAGCGCGTCGCCGTGCTGCTCGAGGCAGCAGCCAGGGTCTTTCTCGAAAAGGGTTATGACGCCGCGACCATGACGGAGATTGCAGCGGCAGCGAATTCGTCGATCGGCTCGCTTTATCAGTTCTTTCCGACCAAGCTTCTGCTTGCCGAGGCGCTGCATATCGATCGCCTGCAGCGTTTGAACAGCGGGCTCGCAGATCTCGCTGAGAAGACCCGGGGGAAGGGCGCTGCCGAAATCGGTGACGCCATCTTCACGCGGTTTGGCCGCTTCATCGAGGATTATCAGGAATTTCCGGTTCTTGCCGCGCGGCGCGACGTTCCCAAGGAGCGCAAGGCGAAATCGCGCGCGGAGCTTCGCACCAGCATCACCGCACTCTTGAAGAATGCCGAACCGTCGGTCGAGCGCGATGTGGATCTCCTGGGCGCTCTCGTCCTGGAGCTTTTGCGCATCGTCGTCGCCGCCGCCAACGACCCCGACGGCTCGGGCGATCCGCGCCTGGTCGGGGAACTGCGGCGCATGCTTCGCAAGCGTCTCGAGGAAGTGACGCCCTGACCTCCAATGATAAGGTCAAAATTTCGCGAGCCTGGTAAAAAACAAACTCTTTCCTGTTTTTCGCCTGCATTTCTCGTATTGTCGGCGAAAGCTAATAACAGGGGAAGAATGAATGGCGGCTTCGTGGTCGAAAATCGGTGTTCTGGTAGCATTGGTGGGTGCGCTTGCGCCTGTGACTGTAGCGGCTCAGGACCAGCAGTTCCAAATCGGCAGCTCGGTCATCAGCGAAATGAAGTACAAGCCGGGCTTTACCCGTTTCGACTATGTCAATCCCGATGCCCCGAAAGGCGGCGACCTGCGCCTGTCTTCGAGCGGCACTTTCGATACCTTCAATCCTTTGCTGGCCAAAGGCCAGACGGCGGTAGGCTTGTCGCTGGTTTACGATACCCTGTTGAAGCCCGCCGATGATGAACTTCTCGTCTCCTATGGCCTGCTTGCTGAAGGTCTCTCCTATCCGGCCGATGTCTCGAGCGCGACCTTCCGCCTTCGCGAGGAGGCGAAATGGGCCGATGGCCAGCCGGTCACGCCCGAAGACGTCGTTTTCAGCTTCGACAAGACCAAGGAGCTGAACCCGCTTGCCGGAAACTACTACCATCACGTGGTCAAGGCCGAGAAGACGGGCGAGCGGGACGTTACATTCACCTTCGATGAAAAGAACAATCGCGAGCTGCCGAACATTCTTGGTCAGCTGATGATCGTGCCGAAACACTGGTGGGAGGCACCGGGGCCGGACGGTAAGCCGCGAGATATCTCGAAAACGACGCTGGAGCCCGTCATGGGTTCGGGGCCGTACAAGATTGCCGCCTTCTCGGCTGGTGCGACGATCCGCTACGAATTGCGGGATGACTATTGGGGCAAAGACCTCAATGTGAATGTCGGTCAGAACAATTTCCGCAACATTCTCTACACCTATTATGGCGATCGGGACGTCGAGTTCGAAGCGTTTCGGGCGGGCAACAGCGATTACTGGCAGGAGACTTTTGCTGCGCGCTGGGCAACAGGGTATGATTTCCCCGCCGTAAAGGAAGGGCGCATCAAGAAGGAAGAAGTCACCAATCCCCTGCGTTCCACCGGCATCATGCAGGCGCTCGTGCCGAATATGCGACGAGACATCTTCAAGGACGAGCGGGTGCGCGAGGCGTTGAACTACGGTTTCGATTTCGAGGAATTGAACCGCACCGTCGCCTTCAACAGCTACAAGCGCATCGACAGCTACTTCTGGAACACCGATCTTGCCTCATCCGGCCTTCCGCAGGGCAGGGAACTTGAAATTCTTCAGGGCTTGAAGGATCAGGTCCCCGCGGACATCTTCACGACCCCCTACAGCAATCCCGTCGGCGGGGATCCGCAGAAGAGCCGTGACAACCTTCGCAAAGCGATCTCTCTTCTGAAGGAAGCCGGCTGGGAGCTGAAGGGCAATCGCATGGTCAATGCCAAGAGCGGCCAGCCGATGAGTTTCGAGATATTGTTGTCGAGCCCCGTGCTTGAGCGCTGGGCGGTGCCCTATGCCACCAATCTGAAGAAGATCGGCATCGATGCGCGCGTCCGCACGGTCGATGCCGCGCAATATACCAACCGCGCGCGCAGCTTCGATTACGATATGATCTGGAATGTCTGGGCTCAGACCGTGAACCCGGGTAACGAGCAGGCCGACTACTGGGGATCGGGTTCCGCCAATCAGCAGGGCTCGCGCAACTATGCCGGCATCGCCAATCCGGCCATCGATGCGCTCGTTCGCATGATTATTTTTGCTCCCAATCGAGATGAGCAGGTTGCCGCCATCAAGGCCATGGACCGCGTGCTGCTCGCCAATCACTACGTCATTCCGCTGTTCTACCGCGACACCTATTCGATTGCTTATTGGAACACGGTGACGCGTCCGGCAGAGTTTCCGGCATACAGCCTCGGCTTCCCCGATGCCTGGTGGTCCACTTCGGCGAAATGAGCAGACTTGCAATGCGAAGAGGCCTGCGCTCCAAATGGCATCGGCGAATCATGAAACGGCCGGCACATGCCGGCAAGGGAAGGCTGGCAGATTGAACGGCAATAGACTGGACGGCGTGCAGGCGAAGATATCCCCCGAGGCTCGAGACTGATGGGGGGCTATATCCTTCGCCGCCTGCTCCTGATGATCCCGACGATCGTCGGCATCATGGCAATTTCCTTCATCGTCGTGCAGTTCGCCCCCGGCGGTCCGGTCGAGCAAGTGATCTCCCAGTTGACTGGCCAGGCCGACAGCGCCGACCAGCGCCTGTCCGGCGGTGGTGATCTCCTTGGTGGCGGTGGCGGCGACGAAGGCTCGAAATATCGCGGCGCTCAAGGGCTCGATCCAGAGCTCATCGCCAAGCTGGAAAAGCAGTTCGGCTTCGACAAACCACCGCTGACCCGCTTCGGCGAGATGATGTGGAATTACATCCGCTTCGATTTCGGCGAAAGCTTCTTCCGCAATACGACCGTGCTCAATCTCATCAAGGAGAAGCTGCCCGTCTCGATCTCGCTCGGCATCTGGATCCTGATCTTTTCCTACGCCATTTCCATTCCGCTCGGCATCCGCAAGGCGGTCAAGGACGGCTCCTCATTCGATGTCTGGACGTCGGGCGTCATCATCGTCGGTTATGCCGTGCCGAGCTTCCTGTTCGGCATCCTGCTGATCGTGCTGTTCGCCGGCGGCTCCTTCTATGACTGGTTCCCGCTGCGCGGCCTGACATCCGATAATTTCGATCAGCTCGCCTGGTGGCAGAAGCCGCTCGACTATTTCTGGCACCTCACGCTGCCGCTGATCTCGCTGGCGCTCGCATCCTTCGCCACCACCACGCTTCTGACCAAGAATTCCTTCATCGACGAGATCAAGAAGCAATATGTCATCACCGCGCGCGCCAAGGGCCTGAACGAACGGCAGGTGCTCTACGGCCATGTCTTCCGCAACGCCATGCTGATCGTCATCGCAAGCTTCCCCAGCGCCTTCATCTCCGCCTTCTTCACCGGCTCGCTCCTGATCGAGAACATCTTCTCCCTCGATGGCCTCGGCCGCCTCGGTTATCTCTCGGTCGTCAACCGCGATTACCCGATCGTCTTTGCGACGCTCTACATCTTCTCGCTGCTCGGCCTCTTCGTCGGCCTGATTTCCGACCTGATCTATACCTGGATCGATCCGCGCATCGATTTCGAGCGGAGGGACGTCTGATGGATGTCGCCGCAAACCCGACGACGGCTGCACCCGTCCGCCCGCCCCGCAAAGGCCTGCTCTCGCCCACCAACATCAGGCGCTGGAACAACTTCAAGGCCAACAAGCGCGGCTACTGGTCGCTCTGGCTGTTCCTCGTCCTCTTCGTACTCAGCTTGCTTGCCGAATTCATCGCCAACGACCGGCCGATCATCGCCTCCTATAAGGGCGAGATCCTTTTCCCCGTCGTCGTCGATTACCCGGAAGATAAATTCGGCGGCTTCCTGGCCGAGACCGACTATCGCTCTTCCGTCATCGCGGATGAGATCGATGCCAATGGCTGGATGATCTGGCCTCCGATCCGCTATTCCTACCAGTCGGTCAATTCCAACATCCCGCATTCGGCCCCGACCCCGCCCTTCTGGCTGATGTCGAAGGAGGAGCGCTGCTCGGCCTATCCGCAGGGCATCAACGATCCCGGCTGCAGGCTCGGCAATCTCAACTGGCTCGGCACGGACGATCAGGCCCGCGACGTTCTGGCCCGCGTCATCTATGGCTTCCGCATTTCCGTTCTCTTCGGCCTCGTGCTCACCATCTGCTCGGCCGTCATCGGTGTGACGGCGGGTGCCATTCAGGGCTATTTCGGCGGCTGGACCGACCTTCTCCTCCAGCGCTTCATCGAGATATGGTCCTCGATGCCGGTGCTCTACATTTTGCTTATCATTGCCGCCATCCTGCCGCCTGGCTTCTTCGTGCTGCTCGGCATCATGCTGCTCTTCTCCTGGGTGGGCTTCGTCGGCGTCGTGCGCGCCGAGTTCCTGCGTGCCCGCAATTTCGAATATGTCCGGGCCGCAAGGGCGCTCGGCGTCAACAACCGCACCATCATGTGGCGGCATATGCTGCCGAATGCGATGGTCGCGACGCTGACCTTTCTGCCCTTCATCCTCTCGGGCTCGATCACCACGCTGACCTCGCTCGATTTCCTGGGCTTCGGCATGCCGCCGGGCTCTCCCTCGCTCGGTGAACTGATCGCCCAGGGCAAGGCCAACCTCCAGGCGCCGTGGCTTGGGCTCACCGCCTTCTTCACCATGTCGATCATGCTCTCGCTCTTGATCTTCGTCGGCGAAGCGGTGCGCGATGCCTTCGATCCGAGAAAGACGTTCCAATGAGTGCAGCTCTGCTCTCCGTCCGCGATCTCTCCGTCGCCTTCCATCAGGGGGGCGAAACCTCGCTTGCCGTCGATCGCATCTCCTTTGATATCCAGAAGGGCGAGGTTCTGGCGCTTGTCGGCGAATCCGGGTCCGGCAAGTCTGTCTCGGCCAATTCGGTGCTGCGGCTTCTGCCCTATCCCGCTGCCAGTCACCCGAGCGGCGAAATCCTGTTCAAGGGCAAGGATCTGCTGAAAGCCTCCGATCGCGAGATGCGCGCCGTGCGCGGCAACGACATCACCATGATTTTCCAGGAGCCGATGACCTCGCTCAATCCGCTCCATACGATCGAAGGGCAGATTGCCGAAATCCTGGCGCTGCATCAGGGCATCACCGGCCAGGCGGCGCGCACCCGCGTGCTGGAACTCCTGAATCAGGTCGGCATCCGCGAGCCGGAAAAGCGCCTGAAAGCCTATCCGCATGAACTCTCGGGCGGCCAGCGCCAGCGCGTGATGATCGCCATGGCGCTCGCCAATCGGCCGGAATTGCTGATCGCCGACGAACCGACCACCGCACTCGACGTCACGGTCCAGGCGCAGATCCTCGAGCTCCTGCGCAAGCTGAAGGGCGAGCACGGCATGTCCATGCTCTTCATCACCCATGACCTCGGCATCGTGCGCAAATTCGCCGACCGCGTCTGCGTCATGACCAAGGGCAAGATCGTCGAGACCGGACCGGTGGAAGAGGTTTTCACCAATCCGCAGCACGACTACACCCGCCATCTGCTTGCCTCTGAACCGCGCGGCGATCCGCCGGCGACCGATGCCTCCAAGCCTGTTGTCATGGAAGGCAATGACATCAAGGTCTGGTTCCCGATCAAGGCCGGTTTCATGCGCAAGGTGGTCGATCACGTGAAGGCCGTCGATGGCATAGACCTGACGCTCCGGGCCGGGCAGACGCTCGGCGTCGTCGGTGAATCCGGCTCCGGCAAGACCACGCTCGGCCTGGCGCTCACGCGTCTCATCTCCTCGAAGGGGCGCATTTCCTTTGTCGGAAAAGATATAGCGAGCTATTCATTCACGGACATGCGGCCGCTGCGCAACCAGCTTCAGGTCGTCTTCCAGGATCCCTATGGTTCGCTGAGCCCGCGCATGTCCGTCGGCGATATCGTTGCCGAAGGCCTGAAAGTACATGAACGTTCGCTGTCATCAGAAGAGCGCGACCAGCGCGTCTGCTGGGCGCTCGAGGAAGTCGGCCTTGATCCGCTCACCCGCTGGCGCTTCCCGCATGAATTCTCCGGCGGCCAGCGTCAGCGCATCGCCATTGCCCGCGCCATGGTGCTGAAGCCACGCTTCGTCATGCTCGACGAGCCGACCTCGGCGCTCGACATGAGCGTGCAGGCACAGGTCGTGGACCTCTTGCGCGACCTGCAGAAGAAGCATGATCTCGCCTATCTCTTCATCAGCCACGACCTGAAGGTGGTGAAAGCGCTTGCCAATGATGTCATCGTCATGCGGTTCGGCAAGGTGGTGGAGCAGGGGCCGTCAGCGGATATCTTCCAGGCGCCGAAGGATGACTATACCAAGGCATTGATGGCCGCCGCCTTTAATATCGAGGCGGTGCCGACATCGGCAGTTCAGCAATAAAAGACGGGCAGCAGTAAAGAAGATCATGTCAGCAAGACCTCCCATCCTCGTCGATCTCAAGTTCGACCCCGAGACCGTCGCCCGCATCCTCAAGACCGCCTTTGCCGATCGCGGCAGCATCAATTCAGCCGATCCCGCCAGCAAGGAACTCGACCTGACCGGCGTCGATTATGCGCTGCTCTGGAAGCCGGATGCCGATATCTTCCGGCGCGCGCCGAACCTGAAGGTGCTGTTCTCAGGCGGCGCCGGGGTCGATAGCATCCTCTCCATCCCCGATCTGCCCGACATCCCGATCGTCCGCTTCGCCGACCGCAGCCTGACGACCCGCATGAGCGAATGGGTGGTCATGCAGTGCCTCATGCATCTGCGCCTGCAGCGCGCGCATGACCGGGACCAGCGCGACCGTATCTGGGGCAAGCTTGTCCCGCCGGAAGCCGCCGAAATCACCGTCGGCGTCATGGGTCTCGGCATTCTCGGCCAGGATGCCGTCGCCAAGCTGCGCGTCATGGGCTTCAACGTCATCGGCTGGTCGCGCTCGAAGAAGCAGGTTGAAGGCATCGAAACCTTCGACGGCCCGCAGCTCGACACCTTCCTGTCGAAGACCGATATCGTCGTCGGCCTGCTGCCGCTGACGCCTGACACCACGGGCCTCTACGACAAGGCCTTCTTCGCCAGGCTCCGCCAGGGCGGTGCGCTCGGCAAGCCGGTCTTCATCAATGCTGGTCGCGGCAAGAGCCAGGTCCAGGCCGATATTGTCGCCGCAATAGAAGGCGGCGTGCTCGGCGGCGCCTCGCTCGATGTCTTCGAGGTCGAGCCGCTGCCGGCGGACGATCCGCTCTGGCATCTGGAGAATGTCTTCATCACCCCGCATGATGCCGCGATCTCGGAAGAGAACGCGCTTTTCCGTCATGTCGAGACCCAGATCGCCCGTTTCGAACGCGGCGAGCCGCTGCAATTCGTCATCGATCGCAAGGCGGGGTACTAAGCATGTCGCGCAAAAATGTGCCGCGGTTTTGCGATAACGACACGCTCTAAAGAGTCCTTCTCGGAACCATACTACGCTGCTCCTCGTTTCATTCCGGAAGCTCCGCAGGCCTTTGTCTACGGATTACCGCAAGGAGACGATCATGACGCATACGGAAACGCGTTGGGAAAAGTCCGATCAAAAGCTTCATGCCGAAGAGCAGATTTCGCCTGTCAAGGCCAAGCAGGGCCGCACCGGCTATCGCATCCTGACCGTACTGGTCGCTGCACTGGTGCTGGCTTTCCTTGTCTGGATTCCTGTGGAGATCTGGGGTCAGAAGGAGGCCGATGATGTCGCCCCGCAGCAGCCAGGTCAGCAGATGCAGTCTCAGGTTCCGGCGGCTCCGCCTCAGAATGGCGGCACAGCGCCGGCCCAGCCCGCTGCACCCGCACAATAACGAGCTGATATCAAACGTTTAAACCACGCCCCGCAGCAAGAATGGCTGCGGGGTGTCGCTGTTGTTTTTTCTGGACTTTGTTTATCGATTTTTCGATAAGAAGGCGCACGAGCCGGTTTTCGTGCGTTGGCCGCGAGACGGTCGCGCCTGACCGGATTGACGGACAGGCAGGAGCTTCATGGCCAGGACCGATATCGCAAGACGCGTCTACAATCACACCTGGAAACTCGATCCGATCGTCCGCAGTCTGATCGATACGGACTTCTACAAGCTTCTGATGCTGCAGATGATCTGGAAGCTCTATCCAGATGTGAACGCCTCCTTCACCCTCATCAACCGCACCAAGCGCGTGCGTCTCGCCGAACAGATCGACGAGGGTGAGTTGCGCGAGCAGCTTGATCATGCGCGCACGCTGAAGCTCGCCAAGAAGGAGATGATCTGGCTCGCCGGTAACAGCTTCTATGGCCGCGCCCAGATCTTCGAGCCGGAATTCCTTGCCTGGCTCTCCAATTTCCAGCTGCCGGAATACGAACTCTCCAAGAAGGACGGGCAATATGTGCTCGATTTCCATGGGTCGTGGAAGGAAACGACCATGTGGGAAATCCCGGCCCTTGCCATCATCAACGAGATGCGCTCGCGCGCTGCCATGAAGGCGATGGGCCCCTTCACGCTCGATGTTCTCTATGCCCGCGCCAAAGCCAAGATGTGGGCCAAGGTGGAGAAGCTCCGTGAACTCCCGGGCCTGCGCATTTCCGATTTTGGTACCCGCCGCCGCCACAGCTTCCTCTGGCAGCGTTGGTGCGTCGAAGCGCTGAAGGAAGGCATCGGCCCGGCCTTCACCGGGACCAGTAATGTATTGCTGGCTATGGATTCCGATCTCGAAGCCGTCGGCACCAATGCCCACGAGCTGCCGATGGTGGCCGCAGCCCTTGCCGAGACCGACGAGCAGCTCAAGAACGCGCCCTACAAGGTGCTGCGCGACTGGAACAAGCTCTATGGTGGCAACCTGCTGATCGTGCTGCCGGATGCCTTCGGAACCGCCGCCTTCCTGCGCGACGCGCCGGAATGGGTGGCCGACTGGACCGGCTTCCGCCCGGATAGCGCTCCGCCGGTCGAAGGCGGCGAAAAGATCATCGCCTGGTGGAAGAAGATGGGCCGCGACCCGCGCCAGAAGCTCCTGATCTTCTCCGATGGCCTCGATGTCGATGCGATCATCGATACCTACAAGCATTTCGAAGGCCGCGTGCGCATGAGCTTCGGCTGGGGCACGAACCTGACGAATGACTTCGCCGGCTGTGCACCGAACGACAGTTCCGACTTCCTGCCGATTTCGATCGTCTGCAAGGTGAGCGACGCCAATGGCCGCCCCGCCGTCAAGCTTTCGGACAACCCGCAGAAGGCGACCGGCGAACCGGCGGAAGTAGAGCGCTACCTGAAGTTCTTCGGCACCGAGGACCGCACCGATCAGGCCGTGCTGGTCTAAATCGTCGACCGCAGCGCCGGCCAGTGCCGGCGCGGCTCCTCGACCGCCGTCCTGCCGCCCCGGCTTTTCGGCTTGACGACAAGACCATCATCCGGCGGCCGGGCGACGCCGAGCTTGTCGGCGAGTGAACGGGCATCGGCCGGCGCGCGTACCTTCACGTCGTTGTCGAAGTAGACATAGACGTCGCGCCTGCTCGCCGAGCGTTTCAGCGGCGGCTTGATGCGGTCGGCATCATCTGGCTCCATTCCATGCGTCCACGCATCGATGCGCCGGGCCCAGCGATCAAGCGCCTCACCGCTATAACCGCTGACGTAAAGCTGCTCCGATCCGTGCAGGCGGCAATAGATGAAATCCGCCGTCACATCCATCAGCAGCGGCCATTCCACCGTATCGGCCACCACCAGCCCGACCTTGTACTTGCGCAGCAGTTCGATGAATTCGGGTGCGCGGAAACTGTCGTGGCGGATTTCCAGCGCATGGCGCATCGGCTGCCTCGTCTCGCTCTTCGTCCAGGCGCGGCCGTCAAGCCGTTCGTCATGCCGTTTCGCGATGTCGGCCGCAGCATCCGTATCCTCAGGCAGTAACGCCAGAAAACTTGCGAAGAAATCGGCATCGAATGTCAGGTTTGGCGGAAATTGCCAGAGGATCGGCCCGAGTTTGGGGCCCAGTCGCATGAGGCCGGAGGCGAGGAAATTGGCAAGCGGCGTTTCGATGTCGCGCAGGCGTTTGAGATGGGTGATGTAGCGCGAGCCCTTGACCGAAAAGACGAAACCATCGGGTGTTTCATCGCGCCATCGGGCAAAAACATCCGGCTTCTGCAGCCCATAAAATGTGCCGTTGATCTCGATGGAAGGAAATTGCCGCGAGGCATAGGCAAGCTCGCTCCTCCTGGCCAATCCCTTGGGATAGAAGACACCGCGCCAGGGCGCATAGGTCCATCCCGATATGCCGATGCGGATCGTGCCTGTTTTTGCCCTTGTTTTTGTCATGCAAAGGGAACTGTGCCCGTGCGCTCTTGTTCCCGAATGAAGAAAGGCGCCGCCTTGCCGGCAGCGCCTCGTCTCAAAATCAGCCGGCCGGCTTCAGCGAGCTGATGATGGCGATCAGCTCGTCGTCATGAGCGTCCTGCTTGCCCTTGGTGCCCCAATAGGTGATCAGGAGCAGCTTGCCCTCAGAAGGCGAAAGCACGGCGACGCCGATATTGACCGGGCCTTCCTTGTCACTGCCGTCCCAGTCGAAGGTTTTCATCTTCATGCCGTTGATTTCGGCTTCGGATTCCTTCTGGGTCTTCTCCTCGATGGCGACGCCGTTCTTCTGCAGGAAGGCGAAGGCCTCGTCGATGATCTTGTCGCTGGTCTTTTCATCGGCAACATCGATTGAAAGATAGATCGCCGAATCCTCGGACTGGGCATCGATGCCGGTCTCCGTCTCCTTCGGCCCCCAGTTGTCGGGAATGGTCACGGTCGCGACCGGATCGTCGGTCGGAAATTCCAGCGTTTCCGCCTGGGCAATCACAGGCAGGAATGCCGCAAAGGCTGCGGCAATGATGAGCTTCTTCATGGTCGGTCCCCGCATGGTCGCGTCCCGGCGGGCAGCAGCCCTTGCCGCCCCTCTCGCTCCGGATCGCGCCACATAGGATCGTTACCGGCTTTTGCTTTGCCAAGCCTTACCGATCGCGGGCCTCAAAGCGCCCAATATTTAAACGCGCAGTCCATTTTTGGTGTCTTCAAGCAAAGACATTGTGAAGGCGACCGCGCTAGGCCGCACGGAGGCCTTCTTCGGGCGCCGCGGCAGCCAATCCCATCCTGGTGGTGGGGCTTTCAACTACCGCCGCGCATAGGACGCATAACTGGCACAAGATTGCCCATGCGCGGTGTGGGAAATGTCAGATTGTGACATGACAGGCATTGATCTGACATTCGCTATAGAGCAGTTGAAAGCTGCCGCACCCTATGCACCAGATAAGATTATCTACTTCGACAGCCAGCTTTCGAAATAGTGGCGGACAGCCGCACCCGCGCCGAAATGATCGGTCGTATCCAGCCTCGCAACTGCGCCGCGCACGACATCCGCCATAACGGATGCAGGCAGGATGCCGGACTTGACCATGGTTTGAAACAGTTCCTCCACCAGGATGATCGTTCCGATCGCTTCGTCTTCAGCCTTGAAATTCGCCATTGCTGGTCTCCCCTCTGTGTCGTTGGCAATGAAAATGTGGACCAACCTATCGCGTTAGAGTCGAGTTGTGGAGAAGCCCACGAATTTCGTCGCGCCGCCGAACTTGGCCGGCGGGATGTGCAGGCGGATATCATCGTTGATGGGGCAGGGAGAAGTTCGGACATCGACACCTCGCGCAATTAAGCCGCGCCTCAACAATGCTGAGATTTGTTTCGCCGCCGACTATAGGAAAGACGGCTCTGGATCAGGGTCGATCTCCTCGATGATATCGGGCTGGTCATTCCTTGGATTGCCGACGTTGGGTCCGATCGGCCACATGGTCATCAGATCGCTTGGAAACTGCGTCATCAAATCATGCGGCGGCGGCACGTCGGATAGCCAGCGCTGATAGTCCTTTTCATGCAGGATAACAGGCATACGGTCGTGGATAGTCGACATCATTTCGTTGGCGGCGCAGGTGAGGATGGTAAAAGTCCGAACCTGCAAATCGGTTTTTGGATCGCGCCACCTCTCCCAGAGGCCGGCGAGAGCAAAAGGCTGTCCGCTCTTCATCGCGATTGCATAGGCCTGCTTCTTCTTTCCCGAAGGTTCGAGTTTTTTCCATTCAAAATACCCGTCGATCGGCACGAGGCAGCGGCTGCTCTGGTACGCATTCCGGAACATTGGCTTGTCGGCAACTTCTTCGCATTTTGCGTTGACCGGCGTAGGCATCCCGGCTTTCCACCAGGCCGGCTTCAGCCCCCATTGCGCCGGTGCGAAGTTGGCGCCCATGTTGTTGTTCCGGTCAACATCCATGATAATGATAGGGTAATCCAGGCTCGGAGCGCCGTTGTAGCGCGGAAACTGGTTTGCCATGCCGAGCGCACCTTCTCTGCCGGCAAAGGCAAAAGCCTGCATCAGCGTGACCAGATCGGATTTGACGAAAACTCTCCCGCACATGCTTTTCCCTCCGCTCTGAGCTCGGCCCCGCTTTGCGCTGATCGGACAAGGTTGCGGCCAATCAACGGAACATAAAGAGAACACATTAGGCGAAGCTAAAGAACCGTCAAGGATTTGTTTGCAGGAAAAATGTTGGCGTTAACGCGGCTGCAGAGGTTGTGCGTTTGAAGCGACGAGGCGAAGCCATTGCGTTGATGGGATCAATTCCGGGGTCACCCCAACCGGGAATGAGAAAAGGATAAGGGAATACAGGTATTTAGATGAAAAATGGCGGACAAGGTGGGATTCGAACCCACGGTACGCTTTCACGTACACACGCGTTCCAGGCGTGCGCCTTAAACCACTCGGCCACCTGTCCTTTTTGGGCGTTCGCGCCTTGGAGAGGAGCAAATCGTCGGAACGGCGCGATATATACCCAAGAATTTTTGCCGATCAACCCAAATCTAACAGTTTTTTGACTTCTTCCGATAAAACTGCGCGCATGCCGTCCATTGCGCTGTGTCTGCTCCGAGCCTATCTCTAGGTTTGAGTGGAGATTGGCGCGGCTCGCCGGACATCAAGGCACACCCGTCATCGGAGGATTTGATGCGTTTCTTGTTGCGTCTTGCCAGCCTGTTTGCGCTGGCAATTGCGGTCATTGCCGGAACCATCGATTCCATTCAGTCCGTTGCATCCTCGCAAGTGCTCATGACCCCGATGTCGGATGCGTGGCAGGATGTCAGCCCCTCGACGCTTACCGCGCTCCAGTCTTCCGTTTCCTATTATGTCCATCCGCGTTTCTACGCTTTCATCTTCCAGTGGCTCATGCTGCAGCCGGCCTTTGCCGTGTTTCTGGTGCTGTCGCTCATCCTGTGGATGATTGGCTACAAGAAGCCGCCGGTAGCCGGCCGCTTTACCGCATAGCTGAAGATCTGGAGGGTGTGAAAAAGTGCAATCGGCAGTTCCCGAAATGGCGGGATGATGAGCCCGATGCCGCCAGTCCACTGGTTAGAAAATCCGCATTTTAGCGGTCGATTTGCCCAGAATTCAGGACCTGTGGATTGATTTTCGGCAATAATGGCAAATCTTTACCAACCGAAAAATTTCTCGTGAATTTTTTGTGGAGCCATGCAAGGATGCACGCAGCCAGGCCTCCGGGGGGAGGTCGGTGGTTCCGCAGACATGCCTGAAAAAGGCTTGCGGGAGGACCCCAAACAAATAGCAACAACAGGGCTGCAAACTCATGAAAAAATCCCTTCTCACCCTCCTTGCCGTGGCAGCGATGTCGACGACGGCGCTTGCCGCCGACATCAAGCCGGCTCTCGTTTACGGCACCGGCGGGAAGTTCGATAAGTCCTTCAACGAAGCTGCCTTTAACGGCGCTGAAAAGTTCAAGAAGGAAACCGGCATCGCCTACCGCGATTTCGAGCCGACCGGCGACACTCAGGGCGAGCAGGCCATCCGCAACTTCGCAAGCCGCGGCTTCAACCCGGTTGTTGCCGTTTCCTTCGCCTGGACATCGGCTGTTGAGAAGGTTGCCGCTGAATTCCCGGACACCAAGTTCATCATCGTCGACTCCGTCGTCGACAAGCCGAACGTCCGCTCCGTCCTCTACAAGGAAGAGGAAGGCTCCTATCTCGTCGGCGTTCTCGCTGGCATGGCCTCCAAGACCGGCAAGGTCGGCTTCGTCGGCGGCATGGACATTCCGCTGATCCGCAAGTTCGAATGTGGCTACGAGCAAGGTGCACGCGCCGCCAAGGCCGACATCGAAGTCTTCCAGAACATGACCGGCACGACCGGTGCAGCCTGGAACGACCCGGTTCGCGGCGGTGAGCTCACCAAGAACCAGATCGACCAGGGTGCCGATGTCGTTTACGCGGCAGCAGGTGCGACCGGTCTCGGCGTTCTGCAGACGGCAGCCGATAACAAGAAACTGTCGATCGGCGTCGATTCCAACCAGAACCACCTGCATCCGGGTTCCGTTCTGACCTCGATGGTCAAGCGCGTCGACCTCGCCGTCTACAACGCCTATAATGACACCAAGAACGACAAGTTCACGGCTGGTGTCCAGTCTCTCGGCATCAAGGAAGACGGCGTTGCCGCCGCCATGGACGAGAACAACAAGCCGCTGATCACGCCGGAGATGCAGGCCGCCGTCGACAAGGCCAAGGCCGACATCATTGCTGGCACCATCAAGGTTCACGATTACACCACGGACAATGCCTGCCCGAAGTGAGTCGTAACTGAGATCGGGCGTATGGCGGACAAGGATTTTCGCCATACGCCCTTTTCTTATTTGGAGCCTGCTGTGACAGACCAGCCTGCTATCGAACTTGTCGGCATCGACAAGAAATTCGGCGCCGTTCACGCCAACAAGGACATCAACCTGACCGTCGCCAAGGGCTCGATCCATGGCATTATCGGGGAAAACGGCGCTGGCAAATCGACCCTGATGTCCATCATCTACGGTTTTTACCAGGCCGATAGCGGCGAGATCCGCGTCAACGGCCAGCCCATCACCATCAGGGACAGCCAGGCAGCCATCGCAGCCGGCATCGGCATGGTGCACCAGCATTTCATGCTGGTCGATAATTTCACCGTTCTCGAAAACATCATGCTCGGTGCCGAAGGCGGCGCGCTGCTGGCAAGGGGCGTCGCTTCCGCGCGCGCCGAGCTCAAGCGGCTGGAAACCGAATACGGGTTGGAGGTCAATCCGGATGCGCTGATCGAGCAGCTTCCGGTCGGCCTGCAGCAGCGTGTGGAAATCCTCAAGGCCATGTATCGCGGCGCCGAGATCCTGATCCTCGACGAGCCGACAGGCGTGCTGACCCCGGCCGAGGCCGATCACCTGTTCCGCATTCTCGGCGTGCTGCGCGACGAGGGCAAGACCGTTGTCCTGATCACCCACAAGCTGCGCGAAATCATGGCGATCACCGATACCGTCTCCGTCATGCGCCGCGGCGAGATGGTCGCCACCCGCAAGACCAGCGAAACCTCGGTCGAGGAGCTGGCCGAACTCATGGTTGGCCGCCGCGTGCTGCTGCGCGTCCAGAAGGGCGAGGCAAAGCCCGCCGATGTCCTGCTGTCCGTCCGCAACCTGACGGTCAAGGACAACAGAGGCGTGACGATGGTCGACAACGTCTCCTTCGATGTCCGCGCCGGCGAGATCGTCGGCATTGCCGGTGTCGCCGGCAACGGCCAGTCGGAACTGCTGGAGGCGATCGCGGGTATCCGCAAGCCGGCGTCAGGCGAAATCCTGCTCGACGGCCAGCCGATCGACAAGGCCGATCCGGCCCGCCTGCGCGAGCTCGGCCTCGCGCATATTCCCGAAGACCGCCACCACATGGGCCTGGTCCTGAAATTCGAGGAATATGAAAATGCCGTACTCGGCTATCACCACCGTCCTGAATACAGCCGCGGCCCGCTGCTCGATCTCGACGCCATCCGCAAGGATGCGATGGAAAAGATCGAGAAATACGACATCCGCCCGCCGAACCCGCGCCTGAAGACGGCGAATTTTTCCGGCGGCAACCAGCAGAAGATCGTCGTCGCCCGCGAGATCGAGCGCGACCCGAAGATGCTGATCATCGGCCAGCCGACCCGCGGCGTCGATATCGGCGCTATCGAATTCATCCATCGCCGGATCATCGAGATACGCGATGCGGGCAAGGCCATCCTGCTCGTCTCCGTCGAGCTCGATGAGATCCGCGCCCTTTCAGACCGTATCCTTGTCATGTTTGCCGGCCATGTCGTCGGCGAGAAGACGCCCGATGCCGGTGAACAGACCCTCGGCCTGATGATGGCCGGCATTGCCGCGTGAGGCCTCGATGAGCACTGCTTCCGTAACCCTACCGAGATGGATCAATTACGGTCTGATCCCTCTTTTGAACCTGGTCGTTGCCTTCCTGATCTCAGGCTTCGTCGTCTGGCTGATCGGCGAAAGCCCGCTGGCCGCGCTCTCGCTGCTCATCGAAGGCGTCTTCGGCAGCGGCGAAGGCATCGGCTTCACGCTCTATTATGCGACGAGCTTCATTTTCACCGGCCTCTCGGTCGCCGTCGCCATCCATGCCGGCCTCTTCAACATCGGCTCGGAAGGCCAGGCATATTTTGGCGGCCTCGGCTGTGCGCTGGTGGCGCTGTCGCTCGACAATTACGTGCCCTGGTACGTGACCATGCCGGTCGCCATCGTCGGCGCGGCCCTTTTCGGCGCAGTCGCGGCCTTCATTCCGGCATGGCTCCAGGCAAGGCGCGGCAGCCATATCGTCATTACGACGATCATGTTCAACTACATCATTGCCACGCTGATGAACTACGTGCTGGTGCATGTGCTGAAAGTGCCGGGCAAGATGGCGCCGGAAACCCGCACCTTCCTCGAAGGCGGCCAGTTGCCGAAGTTGACATGGCTGATGGAAATGTTCGGTTCGAAGCTCGGTGCGGCGCCGCTCAACGTCTCCTTCATCATCGCGCTGTTCGCCGCCTGGTTCGTCTGGCTTCTGGTCTGGCGCACCAAGCTCGGCTTCGAGATGCGTACGCTCGGCGTCAGCCCGACTGCCGCATCCTATGCCGGCATTCCCTATGCCCGTATCGTCATCATCGCCATGATGTTGTCGGGGGCTCTGGCCGGCATGATGGCGCTGAACCCGGTCATGGGCTCGTCGGCTCGCCTGCAGCTGGACTTCGTCGGCGGCGCGGGCTTCGTCGGCATCGCCGTATCGCTGATGGGACGAAACCATCCGCTCGGCATCATCTTCGCAGCCATCCTTTTCGGAGTGCTCTATCAGGGCGGCGACTGGATCTCCTTCGAAATGCCCAACATCACCCGCGAGATGATCCTCGTCATCCAGGGTCTGGTGATCCTGTTTGCCGGTGCTCTGGAATATATGTTCCGCCCGGCAATGGTGCATATCTACCAGCAGTTCAAGCGAGCCTGAGGAACGGACGATGGAATATTATGAAATTTTCATCAACGTTCTGAGCTCGACAATCCGGCTCTCCATTCCGCTGATCTTTACCGCACTTGCCGGCCTGTTTTCCGAACGCGCCGGCATCTTCGATATCGGTCTCGAAGGCAAGATGCTGGGCTCGGCCTTCGCCGCCGCCTGTGTGGCCTATCTCACAGGCTCGGCCTGGGCAGGCCTTGGCGCCGGCGTGGTCTGTTCGGTGGCGCTCAGCCTTGTGCATGGCTTTGCCTCGATCACCAATCGCGGCAACCAGATCATCTCGGGCGTCGCCATCAACTTCTTCATCGCCGGTATCACCATCGTGCTCGGCCAGGCCTGGTTCGGGCAGGGCGGCCGCACGCCGCAGCTCGCGCCCGACGCCCGCTTCGCACCGATCATTCTGCCGGGTGCCGAGGCCGTCAGGGACGTGCCGCTCATTGGTCCGCTCTATGCCGGCGTGATCTCCGGCAACAATATCCTGACCTATCTCGCGTTTTTTGCCGTGCCCTTCTCCTGGTGGGTCCTCTACCGCACGCGTTTCGGCTTGCGTCTTCGTGCTGTCGGCGAGAATCCGGGTGCGGTGGATACGGCAGGCATTTCGGTGACCTGGCTGCGTTACCGCGCTGTCATGTGCGCCGGCATCCTCTGCGGCTTTGCCGGCACCTATCTGGCGATCGCCCAGTCCGCCGCCTTCATCAAGGACATGTCGGCGGGCAAGGGCTATATCGCGCTCGCCGCCCTCGTCTTCGCCAAGTGGAGGCCGGTGCCGGTCATGTTCGCCTGCCTGCTCTTCGGCTTCCTCGATGCTCTCGCGAACTTCATGCAAGGCAAATCGGTGCCGCTGATCGGCGAGGTACCGGTACAGGTTTTCCAGGCTCTGCCCTATATCCTGACCTGTGTTCTGCTTGCCGGCTTCATCGGCGTTGCAATTCCGCCGAAGGCCGGCGGCGTGCCTTATGTGAAGGAGCGTTGATATGTCTCACGACCTGTTCGAAGCCGCGCGCGGCGCCATGGCCTTCGCGCACGCTCCTTATTCCAAGTTCCCGGTGGGCGCGGCGATCCGCGCCGAGGATGGCAAGGTCTATACCGGCGCCAATATCGAAAACCTCTCCTTCCCTCAAGGCTGGTGCGCCGAGCCGACGGCGATCGGCGCCATGATCATGGGCGGCGCCAAGAAGATCGTCGAAATGGCCGTCATCGCCGAAAAACTGCCGCTCTGCCCACCCTGCGGCGGCTGCCGGCAGAAGATCTCGGAATTCGCCGGCAAGGAGACGAAGATCTACCTTTGCGACGAAGCCGGCGTGAAGAAGACGATGACCATGGAAGAGCTTCTTCCCTTCAGCTTCGAGACGGAACTCGGATGATCGCGACCATCGATCTGCTCGCGGCTCTGCTCGGCGGGCTCAAACCGCGCTACGGCATCGTGCTTGGCTCCGGCCTCGGCTCTCTCGTCAGCGAGCTTACCGATGTCGTGTGCATTCCTTACAAGGACCTGCCGGGTTTCCCGGTCAGCGCCGTCTCCGGCCATGCCGGAGAGGTCGTCGCCGGCCATCTCGGCTCGGTGCCGGTCATCATGCTCTCCGGCCGCGTCCACTATTATGAAAAGGGCGATGCCAACGCCATGCGCCTGCCGATCGAGGTGCTGCACGCCCTCGGCGTCGAAGCCCTGATCCTCACCAATTCGGCGGGCTCACTGAAAGACGACATTCCGCCCGGCTCGGTCATGCAGATTGCCGACCACATCAATTATTCCGGCATGAACCCGCTGATCGGGCAGGAGAGCGATCATCGTTTCGTCGGCATGACCAACGCTTATGATGCCGAGCTTTCGGCGGCCATGCGGAAGGCCGCGAAGACACTTGGCATCCCGCTCGCAAGCGGCGTCTACATGTGGTTCTCAGGCCCGAGCTTCGAAACGCCGGCCGAAATCCGCATGGCGCGCATTCTCGGTGCCGATGCGGTCGGCATGTCGACCGTGCCTGAAGTCATCATCGCAAGAATGCTGGGCCTGAGGGTTGCGGCAGCCTCGGTAATCACCAACTATGGGGCTGGCATGACCGGAAACGAGCTCAGCCACGAGGAAACCAAGGATATGGCGCCGGTTGGCGGTGCCCGTCTCGCCGCCATACTCAAAGAAATGATTGCCGGACACTGATTGCCGGTGGAGGAAGCGAAAATGAATAGCCATTCCAGCCGGGAAACGGCCGCCGTCGCCCTTTCCCTTCTCGATCTCACCAACCTGAAGGACGATTGCACCCAGGAGCAGATCGACACGCTTTGCGCCCGCGCGCAGACACCCTATGGCAGCAGCGCGGCAATCTGCATCTGGCCGCGTTTCGTCGCCCATGCCCGTATCGTGCTCGGCAAGGGCCACCCGGTCCGTATCGCGACCGTCGTCAATTTTCCCTCCGGTGATATGGAAATCGCCGATGTCGCCGCCGAAACGCGTGAGGCGATCGCCGACGGCGCCGATGAGATCGATCTCGTCATCCCCTATCGCAAGCTGATGGCAGGCAACGAGAAGGCCGTAACCGATATGGTCGCGGCCGTGCGCGCCGAATGCGTTGCGCCTGTCCTGTTGAAGGTCATCATCGAGACCGGCGAGCTGAAGGATGCCGCTCTCATCCGCCGCGCCTCGGAACTGGCGATCGAAGCCGGTGCCGATTTCATCAAGACCTCCACCGGCAAGGTCGCCGTCAACGCGACACTGGAAGCGGCCGACATCATGATCCGCGCGATCAGGGAGAGCGGCCGCAAGGTGGGCTTCAAGCCGGCCGGCGGCATATCGACCGTCGCCGATGCTGCCCTTTATCTGAGCCTTGCCGAAACCATCATGACGCCGGACTGGGCGATGCCCTCCACCTTCCGTTTCGGCGCGTCCGGCCTGCTCGACAATATCCTCTCCGTTCTCAGCGGCACGGAGCCGAAGCCGGCGGCAGCCTCGAGCTATTGAGATGATCCCGCAGGAGATCATCCGCCAGAAGCGCAACGGCGCGGAACTGCCGACTGGTGATATCGACGCCTTTATCGCGGCGCTGGCTGCCGGCAATCTGTCGGAAGGCCAGATCGGCGCATTCGCCATGGCCGTCTGGTTCAAGGGCATGTCGCGCACCGAGACCGTTGCACTGACGCTCGCCATGGCGCGCTCCGGCGACATGCTCTCCTGGGAAGGCATCGGCCGGCCAGTCGCAGACAAGCACTCGACCGGCGGGGTGGGCGACAACGTCTCGCTGATGCTTGCCCCGATTGCCGCCGCCTGCGGTCTGGCCGTACCGATGATATCAGGTCGCGGCCTTGGCCATACCGGTGGAACGCTGGACAAGCTCGAATCCATTCCAGGCTATACGATCAATCCGGATGCCGGTCTCTTCCGCAAGGTGGTGAAAGAGGTCGGCTGCGCCATCATCGGCCCGACCGGTGCTTTGGCGCCGGCCGACGGCAGGCTCTATGCCGTGCGCGATGTAACGGCGACCGTCGATTCCATCCCGCTGATCACAGCCTCTATCCTCTCGAAGAAACTTGCCGCCGGCCTTCAGACCCTGGTGCTCGATGTCAAAACCGGTAACGGCGCCTTCATGGCCGATCCGGAGCAGGCAATCGCGCTGGCGCATTCCCTGGTGGAGGTCGCAAATGGCGCGGGTGTGAAGACATCTGCGCTGATCACCGACATGAACCAGCCGCTTGCCGATAGCGCCGGCAATGCCGTGGAAGTCCGCAACTGCCTCGATTTTCTGGCAGGCCGAAAGGCTGGCACGCGCCTCGAAACGATCGTGCTTGCCTTTGCCGCCGAAATGCTGGTGCAGTCGGGTATCGCGGGTTCGCTCCTCGAGGCGGAGAGAAAGGCACAGGAGGCCCTCTCTTCCGGCAAGGCTGCGGAGATCTTCGCGCGCATGGTCCATATGCTCGGCGGCCCGGCCGATCTTCTGGAACGGCCGAATGCCTATCTGCGCAAGGCGCCGGTCGAGCGTCCCGTTCCGGCATCGCGCGCCGGCTGGCTCGCCGCCTGCGACGCCCGCGACGTGGGCGTCAGCGTCATCGATCTCGGCGGCGGACGACGCCATCCGGCCGACCGGATCGACCACAGCGTCGGCTTCACCGGCCTGCTGCCGCTTGGAACGCATGTGCATGAGGGCGATCCGATCGCGCTCGTTCACGCGGCAGACGAGGCTTCGGCCGAAAAGGCCGTCGCCTCTCTTGCTGCAAACTATCGTATTGCAGACGAGAAGCCGGAGCTTCCACCTGTCATCGCCGGCCGTATCTGATGGAATTTACTGCTTGAGGCTGAGGGAGCCGTCGGCCACGGAATAGGAGGCAAGCTTCTGCAGGAAGCTCATGCCAACAAGCGTGCCGCTCAACGCCTCGTCTTTCAGCACGAAGGCTTCGACGCTGCGAACGCGAATGCCGCCGATCTCTATGCGATCGAGCGTCACATGCGCCGCCTTGGTCTGGCCGTTCGCGGTATTGACTGCATAGCGGAAATCGAGCTGGTTGCCGGTAAAGCCGAGCCTGCGGGCGAGGCTTTCGTTCAGCGCGACAAAGGTGGCGCCGGTATCGATCAACCCCTGTACGGGCTTGCCGTTCATCCTGAAATTGCCGGTATAATGACCCTGAGCATCGGCCTGCAGGCGGATCATGCCGCCATCGGCGATCGTGGCCGGCGCATCGGGCGCGCTATCCTCGGTCGAGACGAAATTTGCGGAAATCGTATTGCCGGGCTGCGTCGTGCGGGTGAGCAGGGAAGGCACTTGTGTCGCCAGCGCAGCCGCGATGCTGGCAAATATGACGGTACGCATGAGCATGAAACAGAAATCCTTCCTGTATAAACCCCGCCTCATGCGGGACCTCACACTTCAATCAGCTAAGCCATAAGTGCTGAAAAGTTGCTAACGGCGACATAAAAAGGCCCGGGACGAACCGCCCGGGCCTGAAGGATTTGGAATTGGTAAAGGAAATTGAAACTATTTGGTTCCGTACATCCGGTCGCCGGCATCACCGAGACCGGGCACGATATAGCCCTTCTCGTTCAGATGGCTGTCGATCGCTGCTGTGAAGACCGGAACATCGGGATGCGCGGCGCGGAAGTTCTTGATGCCTTCAGGAGCCGCCAGCAGGCAGAGGAAACGGATATTGTGCGCTCCGCGCTCCTTCAGCTTGTCGATGGCGGCAATTGAGGAGTTGCCGGTCGCAAGCATCGGATCGACGACGATGATCAGACGCTCGGCGACATCTTCAGGCGCCTTGAAGTAATATTCGACCGGCTGCAGCGTCTCATGGTCGCGATAGACGCCGATATGGGAAACGCGGGCGGAAGGGACCAGATCGAGCATGCCTTCCAGGAGCCCGTTGCCGGCGCGCAGGATGGAGGCAAAGACCAGCTTCTTGCCTTCGAGGATCGGCGACTGCATCTCCTGGATCGGCGTTTCGATCGTCTCCATCGTCAGTTCCAGATCGCGCGTCACCTCATAGCAGAGCAGTGTCGAGATTTCGCGCAACAGCCGGCGGAAGCTGCCTGTCGAGGTTTCCTTACGCCGCATGATGGTGAGTTTGTGCTGCACGAGCGGGTGATCGATGACTGTGACGCCGTCCATAGGGAAACCTTCCAATTCTTTGTTCTTATCGGCTGTTTCTTCCATGGAAATCGCCTCCACTGCAAGTGCGGAGACCGATTTGCCTGGACCATTAACAATCCCGCGCGCCTTTAAAGGCGGGCAAGCAACGCCTTGCGTGTCTCTTCGTCGACGAAGGCGGCCTCGATGGCCGTTCGCGTCATAGCATTGATTTCAGCATCGCTGAAGGCAAAGGCCTCCGAGGCAAGCTCGTATTCCCGCTTGAGCGATGTGTGGAAGAAGGGTGGATCGTCGGAACTGATCGTCACCTTGACGCCCGCTTCTCTCAGTCTGCGCAACGGATGCGATGCGAAGTCTGGAAAGACCTTGAGCGCGATGTTTGAACCAGGGCAGACCTCCAGCACTGTGCCGAGGTCCGCAAGCCGCCTGATGAGGTCAGCGTCCTCGATCGCCCGTACGCCATGGCCGATACGCGAGGGACGCACCTCGTCCAATGCGTCCGAAACGCTGAAGGCGCCGCAAACTTCACCGGCATGGATGGTGAGGCCGAGCCCTGCATCGCGGGCGATGTCGAAGGCGCGCGCATAATCGGCGACGCGACCCATCCGCTCCTCGCCGGCGAGATTGAAGCCTGTTATCAGGGGATTATTGGCCTTCGCCGCATATTCCGCAGCACCGATGACGCTCTCAGGGCCGAAATGCCGTTCCCCGGTCACGATAAGCCGTGCCTCGATGCCGCTTTTCGCCTTTGCCCGGCGGACGCCTTCACACACACCTGATATATAGGCGTCCGCGCCGAGCCCGATGCGCTTGCCGTGGTCTGGCGAAACGATGAGCTCGCTGTAGATCGTACCGATGCCGGCAAGTTCTTGCAGATAGGTTTCCGTCAGCAGCGCATAGTCTTCCTCGGTCTTGTAAACCTCGGAAACCTTGTCGTAGCATTCCAGAAAGCTCGCGAAATCATGCCAGACATAGGCGCCGTCCTGCAGGCAGGCGCTGCTGTCGATGCCATATTTGCGCGCCTGTGCCTCGGTCAGATCAGGCGGAGCCGCACCCTCCAGATGGCAGTGCAGCTCGACCTTCTTCAAATGCGATGTCACAGAAAACTCCTCCCATGCGGCCCCGCGGGAATGCCGAGATGCCGCGCAATGCTTTCGCCGATATCGGCATAGGTCCGCCGTATGCCGACCGAGCGCGATCTGATGCCGGGACCGTAAGCGATGATAGGCACGCGCTCGCGCGTATGGTCCGTGCCGCGCCAGGTCGGATCGCAGCCGTGATCGGCGGTCAGGACCACGAGGTCGCCGGCCCGCAGCTTCTGATGAACTTCAGTAAGGCGCGTGTCGAAGGCTTCGAGGGCAGCCGCATAGCCCGGCACGTCGCGGCGATGTCCATATACCATGTCGAAATCGACGAAATTGGTGAAGACGATATCGCCATCTTCCGCCTCGTCGATTGCGGCAAGGGAAGCATCCATCAGGGCATCGTTGCCATTTGCCTTGATGACCCGCGAAACGCCATGATGGGCGAAGATATCGCCGATCTTGCCGACCGCATGCACATTGCGGCCATGTTGGACGAGCCGGTCGAGCAGCGTCGGCTCCGGAGGCGGCACCGAGAAGTCACGGCGGTTGCCGGTTCTCTGGAAGGTCGCAGCACTTTGGCCAATGAAGGGACGCGCGATGACGCGGCCGATATTGTAGGGGTCTAGCAGGCTGCGGGCGATCTGGCAAAAGGTGAGGAGGCGGTCGAGGCCGAAATAGACCTCATGAGCTGCGACCTGGAACACGGAATCCGAGGAGGTATAGCAGATCGGCTTGCCGCTGCGCATATGCTCTTCACCGTAGCGGTCGATGATCTCGGTTCCCGAAGCATGGCAATTGCCGAGAATGCCGGGAACGTCAGCCGCCCGGCAGAGCGCATCGATCAGTTCCTGCGGAAAGGCATCGCCCTCGCTCGGAAAATAACCCCAGTCGAAGGTAACGGGCGTTCCGGCGATTTCCCAATGGCCTGACGGCGTGTCCTTTCCGCGCGACGTTTCGTTGGCAGCGCCGTAGATACCGTAGATCTTGTCCGGCAGCGGCATGCCGGCCGGAAACTGGCCGCTGGCCGCCCGGGCAATATGCAGCAGCCCGAGCGCAGACATGTTCGGCAGCGCAAGGGGGCCGGAACGGAGTCCGGCTCGGTCGGCTGCACCTGCCGCACAGAATTCGGCGATATGGCCGAGCGTATCGGCGCCTTCATCGCCATAGGCTGCGGCATCCGGCGCTCCGCCAACACCGAAGGAATCCAGAACGAAGAGAAAGGCCCGCGCCATTTTTCACCCGTATTATCTGCTGTCGTCAGCGTATGGCTGGAACGATCTGTCTGGCGCCAAGCCATATATTGACGGGAACCGCTTGGCAAATTTGAGCTGTGAAAGCGCCCGCGCATGTTGCCCTAAAGCGGTTTTGCGAGAACGACATCTATCAAACAGGGACTTAAAGGGTGTCAGCGGATCCTAGCGATCACGATACGCTTTAGCAGTCGCCGCAGGGAATGTTGTCGTTTTGACGCTGGCGATAGAAGTAGCTGCGGCTGATCGTGATGGTGCGTGTCTCTGCTGGCAAGAAGCTGGGAGCAAAGACGAGCAGCGTGTACGGTATGCTGAGTTCGGTGCGGATGAGGAAGCTGTTTGCCTTCTTCATTTCCGTGGGCACATCGGAAACCGCGCTGTTCTTGGCATAGGGTGCCGCACCGCTCTGGGCCCAGGACCAAAGAACGGTAGGATTGGCGCTGCCGTCGATCTGGATTGCCGTGACCTTCAACGAAAGACCGGAACTGTCATAGGGTGCGAAGATTGCCGGGGCGGCTTTGGCGATATCCGTCAGCGAGCTTTTTGTCACGCTCTGCTGCTGGGTAATGATATCGGCGATCGAGCCGGCAGCACGTGTCGTGCGCTTGCTGACGCTGAGCCCGATCGTGATCTCGAACGCGCCGAGATAGAGCATGACGAGAACCGGGAAGATGATTGCAAACTCGATGGCGCCGACACCCTTGCGGTCGCGTGCAAAGCGTCGTGCCGTTGAACTCAATCGTATTAAAAGGCTGCTTCGCGCCATTATGGATACTGCTCGTTCTGAAAGGCAGCCGTGGCGACGATCAGATATTCGCTCGGCATGGAACTGCCGACAGGGCGAAGGCCTGTGACATAGGGACGAACGAGATCGACAATGATGGACCAGCGGTAATAGGCACGCACCATGTTGATCGAGCCGGGGCCGCCGGGCGTGAACTTGAAATCCGAAGTCTTGAGGTCGGAATACTTATCCGAGGATGCTCGGGGGATCGTCGTTGGGATCGAGGCAAAAGTTGTGAAGCTCCGTACATCCAGATAGAGCTTGCTGGGTGTAGCCGCCTCGGTCTGCGAGCAGCGGATGATGATCGAAATCTCGTTGCAGAAGGCCTGCCGGAACTGTGTCTGCGTCTTGTAGGTAGGGCGGGTAGAATCGAATGTGATCTGCCCTGTGCGCATCTCGCGGCTCATCGTATCGACGGCATTCGAAACCAGTTCTTCCGCAGCGAAGGCGATGAAGGTTTCCAGGATGGCGAATATGATGATGAAATAGGGAATGGCTAGCAATGCGAATTCGATCGCGGCGGAACCATCACGCGATCGTGCCAAGGCGCAAAGTCTGGATAGACGGAGGGACGCACACACGTTGCCCGTCTCCTGCTCACTGATCGCCATAGTCTGGCCCCGAAAATGTTCTTCGGGCGCCACACTAAGCCGCGTTCGTTGATTTTCCGTTTCAGCTCGGAGCAGCTATTTTAACGAATAGGCGTGAGCTGAGCGCACATCAATTGGTTGCGGCGGCTGCTTCACCTTGTTGCGAATGCTGTTCGCAATTGGGCGTGCAGGAAAGAACCGAGCGTTCGGTCTGGCGATAGACGCGCACCGTATTGCCCTCGTCTATGGAGACGAGGATGCGGTCGTCCAGAATGGCGTTGCCGGCGCCATCGAGCAGCACGATATTGGTCGTGCCGAAGCTGCGGCCCGTCAACACGATTGTCTTGGAGTCGGCAACCGTTGCGTCGGCAACCTTGGAATTGCCGACGATGACCTTGCTGACCGGACGGTCGAGCTTGAGGACGCGCGCGTGGTCCATATAGACGCGCAGCATGCCCTCCTGGGCGGAGGCCGCGGATGCCGTGAGAGCCGCAATCACCCAGGCAAAGAAAACGGTCTTGCCGTTCGATGGCATTTGGCCCTCTTTCACGATCGCAATGCAGATTGCAGATAGAATGCAAAAAAATGGTGAACGAAGCTTTAAGCTTTTCCTGCCATGTTCGTTTGCGAAACGTATTGGACCGTATCGGCACGCTCTGATGAGGCGTGGAATCGACAGATAGCAGAAACGTGTGCCGTTTCTGGATGCTTGGAAGCTAATGCTACACATTACTTCCGGAAACTCCTTAGAATTGCAAGCTATGCGGTAAGAGATTACTTACCCTGACTGGGCCGGTTGTCTCGTTTACACCTTGTTAACGCATTTCTTTAAGTCGATGGAAACGGCCATTCAGTAGGTTGCAGCCATCCGATCAACGGCAACAGTTGGCGGACGTGCTGAACATCAACTGGAGTTAGGAGTAACCATGACCAAGCTTTTTAGCCGTTTTCTGAAAGATGAATCCGGCGCGACCGCAATTGAATACGGCCTGATCGCCGCTCTGATTTCCGTAGCCCTCGTTGCTGGCGCCACCACGCTTGGCGGCAAGCTCAATTCTACCTTCGTCGAACTCGGCAACAAGCTGGACGACGCTGTGAAGTAATAATTGCTGGGGCGTAGCTCTGGTTTAGTAAGGTCAGGCTCACGAGCGAACAGCCGTGAGCCTGTTTGGCTTGGGGCAGATGAAAACTTGGGGCAGGTGAGAAGATGATCGTGGCCGCAATCCTTCTGGTTTTTCCACTCTGCCTTGTTTTTGCGGCCATATCCGATCTGTTGACGATGACGATCCCGAACAGGGTGTCGTTGATCCTGATGATTTCGTTCGCCGTGCTGGCGCCTTTGAGTGGCATGGCTCTTCCTGCAATCGGAATGCACGCACTTGGCGCCGCCATCGTGTTCTGCATTTGCTTTGCACTCTTTGCGCTCAATGTGATGGGCGGCGGAGACGCGAAACTTCTGAGCGCGGCTGCGATCTGGTTCGGTTACGATCCCGCGCTGCTATCCTTTCTCGTTTATGTCAGTTTCATCGGCGGTTTGGTGACGTTGGCAATCCTGTTGATCCGCTCGCAGGCAAATATGATATTGGCGATCGGCCTGCCCATTCCCAATTCGCTCCTGCTCGCCAAGAAGATCCCCTATGGTGTTGCCATCGCGATTGGCGGCTTCCTCGCCTTTCCGTCCTCGCCGCTGTTTCTGGCAGCGCTGGAAAGCCTGAAATGACGGCGTATTAATCGGCCGTTAACTTAAAATGTAAGTGCTCCATTAACTATAATTATACCAATTCCTGAGCATTCTGCGGGGCGAACGCGTCGTGCCCTAAGGAATGATCAATGAAACCGGCCCGCCTTATTATCCTAGCTGTCGCCGTGGTGGCAGCCGGCCTTGCCGGTATTCTTGCGATGAACATGGCCGGTAGTGGCAACGTCGTCACGAAGGTTCAATCCGTCATCGAGAAAGAGCCGACCGTCAACGTCTTGGTTTCCAGCGCCAATCTCCCCGTCGGCGCGCGGCTGGATGAGAAGGCCGTCCACTGGATAGCCTGGCCCCAGAACGGGGTTGTCCAGGGCTTTATTACCGAGACCGATCGGCCGGACGCTATCAAGGATCTGCAGGGCGCTGTCGTGCGCTTGCCCGTCTTCGAGGGCGAACCGATCCGTCCCGAGAAGGTAGCCGATTCCAACAGCCGAATCCTGTCCTCGCTGCTGCCTGCCGGTAAGCGCGCCGTAGCGACCGAAATCTCCGTGGCGACCGGTGCCGGTGGCTTCATCCTCCCCAATGACCGCGTTGACGTGATCATGGTGCGTAAGGGGCAGGGCACGGACAAATATATAACCGAAACCGTTTTGAGTAACGTCCGCGTTCTCGCCATCGACCAGCAGATCGAGGAAAAGGAAGACGGCACCAAGGCTGCGGTTGGCACGACAGCAACGCTGGAACTCACCCCCGACCAGACCAAGGTTCTGGCCGTCGCCCAGCAGATGGCCGATCGCCTTTCACTCGCCCTGCGCTCCGTTGCCGACGCGCAAGAGCAGGACACCAGCGCGGCAGACTACCTGCTGAGCGGCGACAACGGCAGCGCAATCGTCCAGGTCATCAAGTCCGGCTCCATCGTTACGGATGCCACCGGCTCAGTGAAGCCGGAGTAAGGGAAATGCAGATGGGCAACTCAAAACAGCGCACCAGGCTTTTCCTGACCGGCTGCCTTTCTCTGGCAATGGCGGCGACGGGCGTTATGCCGTTTTCCTTTCATGCGCCTTTCGAAGTGAAGCAGGCCAATGCCGGCTCGGAAAGCCTCATCCGTATTTCGCAAGGCGGTCCCGGCGCGCATCGCCGTCTGAAGCTCGGCCTCAACAAGGCGCTGGTGGTCGACCTGCCGGAAGACGCCCATGACATTCTCGTTTCCGATCCCAGCATGGCCGATGCCGTAACCCGTACGTCGCGGCGCATCTACCTATTCGGCAAGAAGGTCGGGCAGACCAACATCTTCGTTTTCGGCGCCAGCGGCGAGGAGGTCGTCAGTCTCGATATCGAGATCGAGCGCGACGTATCCGGGCTTGAGGTCAATCTGCGCCGCTTCATTCCCGACTCCGCCATCAAGGTCGAGATCGTTTCTGACAATATCGTGCTGACGGGTACCGTTCGCACGCCACAAGATGCAACTCAGGCAGCATCGCTCGCTGAAGCGTTCCTGAAGGGCGGTGAGGCCACCACGCGTACGGAAACCGCGTCAGGCACCGGCGGCGACAGTGCAGTTGCACTCTTTGCCGAAAACCGCCAGGTCTCACAGGTGGTCAACCTCTTGCAGATCCAAGGTGAAGACCAGGTCACGCTCAAGGTCACGATAGCCGAGGTTCGTCGCGAAATCCTGAAGCAACTCGGTTTCGACAATCTCGTTACCAACTCCTCGGGCATGACGGTCGCCCAGCTTGGTAGTCCCTCGGCGGATACGGCCACATCCGTCGTCGGTGGTGGCCTTGCGGCACTCTTCAAGAACTCGATCGGCAAGTACGATATTTCGACCTATCTGAACGCACTGGAACAGGGCAAGGTCGTCCGCACGCTGGCCGAACCCACGTTGACCGCGATCTCTGGTCAGGCCGCGACTTTCAATTCAGGCGGTCAGGTTCTTTATTCGACGACGGACAACCAGGGCAACGTCACGGTCGTTCCCTATAACTACGGTATCAATCTGGCTTTCAAACCGGTGGTCCTCTCTTCGGGCCGCATCAGCCTGCAGATCAAGACCAATGTCTCGGAGCCGGCACCGTCGGTATCAGGGACCGCGCCCACCTATCAGCGCCGCTCGGCAGAGACCTCGGTCGAACTCCCCTCGGGCGGTTCGATTGCTCTAGCTGGCCTCATCCGCGACAACATCTCTCAGACGATGAACGGCACTCCCGGCGCATCGAAGATCCCGCTTCTCGGCACGCTCTTCCGCCAGAAGGGGGTTGAACGTCAGGAAACGGAACTCGTCATCATCGCGACGCCCTACCTGGTGCGCCCGGTGGCACGCAATCAGCTCAATCGGCCGGATGACAATTTCAGCCCGCCGGATGACGCATCCGCCTTCTTCATGAACCGCGTCAACAAAGTTTACGGCAGCTCCCAGGCGCCGGTTGCCGATGCGCAGTTCCACGGTTCCATCGGATTTATCTACAAATGAGCGGGGCAGGGTCTGAACCGATGAAAACGAACAGAGATCAGGCGATGGCCCATTGCAGCGCGATACATTTCCGCACGACAAGGCCTCTACTCGTGGCTGCATCACTCGCCGTTGCAATTCTTTCCGGCTGCGCCGGTCCGCGTGACCAGCTCACGACCGGAGGCATTCCTGATGATTACCGGGAGCGCCACCCGATCGTCGTGACGGAAGCCGAACAAACGGTCGATATTCCCGTTGCCTCCAGCGATCGCCGCCTGACGATTGCACAGCGCGAGTTGATTCGCGGCTTTGCGCAAAACTACGCGTCGCGCGCTTCCGGTCCGGTCTACATCCTGTCTCCGGAGGGATCCGCCAATGCAGGCGCGGCTCGCGCCCTGCGCAGCCAGGTTCGTGCCGAACTTGCTTCGCGTGGCATTGCCAGCAACAAGATCATCAATACGTCCTATGCAGCAACCGGTCTCCGCGACGCTGCGCCGATACGCTTGAGCTTCACCGGTATGACGGCGGTAACGACCCAGTGCGGTCAGTGGCCGAGGGATATCTCGGCAGACTTCACGAACCAGAATTACTACAATTTCGGCTGTGCCTCGCAGAACAACCTCGCCGCTCAGGTCGCCAATCCGGAAGATTTCGTCGCTCCGCGCGGCATGACTCCGATCGACGCCGAGCGGCGCAATCAGGCGATCCAGGAATACCGGACGACCACGACCACGATCGATGATGTCGATTCCGGCCAGACCGGTTTCTGATCAGGCGGGATGAAACGATGAGCACCGTCGACTACGAAATCAAGAATACCAGCGAGCTCCGCCATGCCGAAGAGGCTATGCGCATGGGCGAACTGGAAAATATGCGGCCGCTGCCGCGCATCTCCGTTCACGCCTTCTGCGAAAGCGAGGGATTGCAGCGGGTGATGGAGCGTTGCGCCAATGACCGTCGCATGTCGAAAGTCAGTCTGCGCATTACCAGCGGCGGAACGGCGGCGGCTGCGAACATGTTTTCCAGCGCACCGACCCCGAACCTGATCATCCTTGAAACCAGGGCGAATCCTGCGGGCCTGCTTGCCGAGCTCGCGCCACTTGCCGCCGTCTGCGATCCCTCCACCAAGGTCATCATCGTCGGCTACTACAACGATATCGGTCTTTACCGCGATCTGATCCGCAACGGCATTTCCGAATATATGGTCCAGCCTGTCGCCATGCCGGATATCATGGCCGCAATGGCGACGATCTTCGTCGATCCGGAAGCCGAGCCGCTTGGCCGCTCCATCGCCTTTATTGGCGCGAAGGGCGGGGTCGGCGCATCGACCATTGCGCATAATTGCGCCTTCGGTATCTCGAACCTGTTCTCGACCGAAACGATCCTGGCCGATCTCGACCTGCCTTATGGCACGGCGAACATCGATTTCGATCAGGATCCGGCCCAGGGCATTGCCGAGGCTGTCTTTGCGCCGGAACGGCTTGACGAGGTTTTCCTTGACCGCCTGCTGACCAAGTGCTCGGAGCATCTCTCGCTTCTGGCTGCCCCTTCGCTTCTCGATCGCGCCTATGATTTCGATGGCCAGGCCTTCCAGCCGGTCATGGATGTGCTGCAGCGCAGCGCGCCGGTGACGGTGCTCGATGTTCCTCATGCCTGGTCGGACTGGACCCGTTCGGTCCTGTCGAGCGCCGATGAGGTCGTCATTTGCGCCGTTCCCGACCTCGCTAACCTTCGCAATACCAAGAACATGCTTGATGCGCTCCGCAAGATGCGCCCGAACGACAAGGTGCCGCATCTCATTCTCAATCAGGTCGGCATGCCAAAGCGGCCGGAAATTTCGATTTCAGATTTCTGCGAGCCGCTGGAAGTCGAACCGATCGCCATCATTCCCTTCGATATCGGTCTTTTCGGTAACGCCGCCAACAGCGGCCGGATGATCTCCGAGGTCGACCCGAAGTCGCCGACATCAGAGACCTTTTCGCAGATCTCGCACATCGTCACGGGTCGCGTGGCGATCAAGAAATCCAGGAAGGGCGGCCTGCTCGGCCTTCTGAAGCGCAAGTGAACGAGTAGAATTGGATCGGATCAATGTTCGGAAAACGCGGAAATGAAGGTTTCGGAAGGGCCGGTGCCGGCGGTATCGCCGCTCCTCCGCCGCCGATGCCGGCTGCCGCCCCGGCAGCGCCATCCGGTCCCGCAGTGCTCGTCGAGCCGTCGCGCGAACCTGTCCGCCAGCAGGTGGCGCCGCCGCCTATACAGACGCCGCAGCGCAAGCGGCCCGCCCGAACGGATGAATATTACGATACCAAGGCGCAGGTCTTTTCTGCACTGATCGATACGATCGACCTCTCGCAGCTCTCCAAGCTGGATGGCGAAAGCGCACGCGAGGAAATCCGCGATATCGTCAACGATATCATCACTATCAAGAATTTCGCGATGTCGATCTCGGAGCAGGAAGAACTGCTCGAGGATATCTGCAACGACGTGCTTGGTTACGGTCCGCTCGAGCCGCTGCTGGCGCGCGACGACATTGCCGATATCATGGTCAATGGTGCCGGCCAGACCTTCATCGAAGTCGGCGGCAAGACCATCGAATCCGAAATCCGCTTCCGCGACAATTCGCAGCTTCTTTCGATCTGCCAGCGCATCGTCAGCCAGGTCGGCCGCCGTGTCGATGAATCGAGCCCGATCTGCGACGCGCGCCTGCCCGACGGCTCGCGCGTCAACGTCATCGCGCCGCCGCTGTCGATCGATGGCCCGGCACTCACTATCCGTAAGTTCAAGAAGGACAAGCTGACGCTCGATCAGCTGGTGCGCTTTGGCGCCATCACGCCTGAGGGCGCGACAGTGCTTCAGATCATCGGCCGCGTCCGCTGCAACGTCATCATCTCGGGCGGAACGGGCTCGGGCAAAACCACGCTTCTGAACTGCCTGACGAACTATATCGACCGCGACGAGCGCGTCATTACCTGCGAAGATACGGCCGAACTGCAGCTCCAGCAGCCGCATGTGGTGCGCCTGGAAACCCGCCCGCCGAACATCGAAGGCGAGGGCGAGATCACCATGCGCGACCTCGTCAAGAACTGCCTGCGTATGCGTCCCGAACGCATCATCGTCGGCGAAGTGCGCGGACCAGAGGTTTTCGACCTGCTGCAGGCCATGAACACCGGCCATGACGGCTCGATGGGCACGATCCACGCCAACAACCCGCGCGAATGCCTGAGCCGTATGGAATCGATGATCGCCATGGGTGGCTTCACCCTGCCGGCAAAGACCGTGCGCGAAATCATTTCTTCCTCGATCGATGTCATCATCCAGGCGCAGCGCCTTCGTGACGGCTCGCGTCGCATCACCCAGATCACCGAGGTGATCGGCATGGAAGGTGACGTCATCATCACTCAGGATCTGATGCGTTACGAGATCGAAGGCGAGGACGCGAGCGGCCGTCTGATTGGGCGCCATATGTCGACCGGTATCGGCAAACCGCATTTCTGGGATCGCGCCCGCTACTACAACGAAGAAAAACGCCTCGCCGCCGCGCTCGACGAGATGGAACTGAAATCGAAGGATTGAGATGTTCGGCATCGATCCGACAGTGCTGGCAATTGTCGTTCTTGCAGCCGTTGCGGCGGCAGCGGTGAGCTATGCCCTATTGTTCTCGCGTATCGAGAGCGACAAGAAATCGGCAAGTCGCATCAACCGCGTCAAATCGGCCGAAGTCGATCGCACCAAGGTCAAGGCTGCCCGCGACCGCGTGCAGGAACTGTCGAAGCGCCGAAAATCGGTACAGGACAGCCTGAAGGATCTCGAAAAACGGCAGCATGAGAAGACCAAGAAAACGCTGTCGCTGAAATCCCGCCTGGTGCAGGCGGGACTGCCGATCACGCCAACCCGTTTCTATCTCTTCAGCGCGTTCTTCGCACTTGTGCTGCTGGTCTTGCTTTTTATTGCCGGCGCATCGACACCGGTCATGCTCGGTATCCCCGTGGCCGCAGGGCTTGGTCTGCCGCGCTGGGTGCTGGGCTTCCTCATTTCGCGCCGCCAGAACAAGTTCCTTGATGAATTTCCGAATGCGCTCGACGTTATCGTCCGCTCCATCCGCTCCGGCCTGCCGCTGAACGACGCGATCCGCCTCGTTGCGACCGATGGGGTCGAGCCGGTCAAGGGCGAATTCCGCCGTATCGTCGAATCGCAGCAGGTCGGCCTCAGCGTGCCCGAAGCCTGCGCCCGCATGACCAATCAGATGCCGTTGCAGGAAGTCAATTTCTTCGCGATCGTCATCGCCATCCAGTCGCAGGCTGGCGGCAACCTGTCGGAAGCGATCGGTAACCTTTCAAAGGTGCTGCGTGACCGTAAGAAGATGAAGGCCAAGGTCAAGGCGCTGTCGATGGAAGCCAAGGCATCGGCCTGCATCATCGGCGCCCTGCCTTTCATCGTTGCCCTGCTCGTCTACCTCACGTCGCCGCAATACATGATGCTCTTGTTCACCGATCCGCGCGGCCACTTCATCATGGGCTTTTCGGCGGTTTGGATGTCGATCGGTATCTTCGTGATGCGCAACATGATCAATTTCGATATCTAGCGGGAGCAGGGCACATGTCGCAGGAACTAGCCGCAACATTGACCGATCCCGCCATGATCGTGGCGGTGCTCGTCGCCATCGCTGTCTTTGCCACCTTCTACACGCTTGCCGTTCCCTTTTTCGAGCGTGGCGATCTCAACAAGCGCATGAAGGCCGTCTCGACCGAGCGTGAGCAGATCCGCGCCCGCGAGCGCGCCCGTATGAATGCCGACACTGGCAGCAAGGCGACGCTCAGAAACCAGAACAATCGATCCGTCCGTCAAATTGTCGAGCGGTTCAATCTGCGCAAAGCGCTTGTCGACGACAACACGATGAACAAGCTGCGCGCGGCTGGTCTGCGTTCGGAAAATGCGCTGAACACTTTCCTTGTCGCGCGCTTTCTTCTGCCGTTTCTTTTCCTGGCGGTTGCCGCATTCTGGATGTTCGGTCTCGGCAATCTTGCCGACAAGGGCCTGCCGATCCGGATCTTCATCGTCATCGGCATCGCCTATATCGGCTTCTATGCGCCGAACATCTATATCTCTAACCGTATGGGTAAGCGTCAGCAATCCATCAAGCGCGCCTGGCCGGATGCGCTGGACATGATGCTGATCTGTGTGGAATCGGGTATTTCCATCGAGGCAGCCATGCGCCGGGTTTCCGAAGAGCTCGGCGAACAGTCACCGCCGCTCGCCGAAGAAATGGTGCTGACAACTGCTGAGCTCTCCTTCCTGCCGGATCGCCGCGTCGCCCTCGAGAATCTTGCGACCCGCACCCAGATCGATCTGGTCCGCTCCGTCACCCAGGCGCTCATTCAGGCCGACCGTTACGGCACGCCTGTTGCGACAGCGCTGCGCGTCCTTGCCCAGGAGGGCCGCGACGAACGCATGAACGAGGCGGAAAAGAAGGCCGCTGCCCTGCCGCCGAAGCTGACCGTTCCGATGATCCTCTTCTTCCTGCCGGTGCTGATCGCCGTCATCCTTGGCCCTGCCGGCATCCAGGTCGCCGATCGGTTCTGATTAAGAGATCCGGAAACCCCGCTTTTCCCAAGAACGGCAAAACAAACGGCGATCATCGGCGAGCGGCCCTTGATCGGGTGGGCATTTCCAGCAAAATTGCATTGCGGTTTTACATCCGGAATTGTGTGAGAATGGAGTTTTGCCATGTCGTCTCTGGGCATCTTTATCAGCATCATCAGCGCTTTGATGATCGGCGCCATGAGCCCCGGCCCGAGTTTCGTCGTCGTCTCGCGCATCGCCATTTCGCGTTCCCGCTTTGACGGGCTTGCCGCTGCACTCGGCATGGGCATCGGCGGCGTGACCTTCGCCATCCTTGCCCTTGCCGGCTTGACGGCGCTGCTCTCGCAATTCGAGTGGCTTTACCTCGTTCTCAAGATCGCGGGCGGCGCCTATCTGATCTATATTGCTGTCGCGATCTGGAAGGGCGCCAGCGAACCGCTGGCGCTTTCAGGCGACATAGCCGGTAAAAGCACACCGGCGCGCAGTTTCACGGCAGCGATGCTGACGCAGTTGAGCAATCCCAAAACGATCGTGGTCTACGCCAGTATCTTCGCGGCGCTGCTGCCCAAGACGGTGCCGGTGGAGCTTTTGCTGGCACTGCCGATTGGCGTCTTCCTGGTCGAAGCGGGATGGTATGCGATCGTTGCGCTCGCCTTTTCGGCCCAGCAGCCGCGCAAAGTCTATCTTGCTGCCAAGGCTTGGATCGACAGGGCCGCGGGCGCGGTCATGGCCGGTCTCGGCCTGCGTCTCATCCTCTCGGGACTGAGCAGCAGATGACTTAGTTGGTATTGCTGGCGGCAGGTGTGGAGTCCTTCGCCGCGAGCTTCTGCCAGGAATTCTGCTGGGAAAGCATGCCGCGCAGATAGGCGACATTCGCATCGGCCTGCTGCGGCGAGAGTTCGCGCCGCGCGATCTGCTCGGCCTCGGGAAAGCGGCCCTGCAGGCCGACGACGAGAGCGAGGTTCTGGCGCACACGGCTATCGGCGGAAGGCTGGCCGGCGGCCGAGCGCAGATAGGTTTCCGCCGTGCGCAGATCGCCTGTCAGAAGATAAGACATGCCGAGATTGGAAAGGATCGAAGGTTCGTTCGGCTGGATGTCGAGCGCATCACGATAGCGCTGGCGTGCGTCGTTCGGCTTGCCCATCTGATCGAGGATCGCGCCTTCCGCCGAGATCAGCCGCCAGTCAGGACGGTCGGGCGTCTGTGCCCTGCCGATGGTATCGAGCGCCTGCTGAAGCTGCCCTGTGGCCGCCTGCGCCTTGCCATAGGCTGCCAGCACGTTGCGATCACCGGGATTGGCGATCGCGACCTGCTGCATGACGGCGAGCGCTTGCGCGTCGCGTCCGCTCATCCGCAGCAGGTTGGCATAGTTTACGCCATTGACCGGATCGCGCGGGTTCTTCTCATAGGCCTGGCCGACGCGGTTGGTGGCGGCCCGCAACTCGTTGGTGTCCATCTGCTCGACCGGCTTGTCGAGCTTGGGGATGGAACCGGTCGTCATCCGGTCCTTTGCCGTTGTCGAGCAGCCGGCCAGCGCGAGCATGACGAGAGCAGCGGCGGTTCCTTGAAAAACACGCTTTTTAAGAGGAGTAGAGGCCGAGACGGACATTGCGCGTTCCTGAATGAAATCGGCGCCGGACCTCAAAACGGAACAGGGAAAGGTTTTGACGCAATCTTCGCTCCAGCAATAGTCTGTTAACCCTAACAGACCGTTAAGAAGTGATTCTGCCCCCGCCTCTAAGGACAAACATGGCCCCCTTCCAGTTCACCGAGAGACCGACGCCTTTCAACACCAAGGGCGGGTCGACGCTGCCGATCTTTGCGGTCACGCCCGCCCATATCGAGACCGCGACAATCGATCCCATCGCCCTCGATTGGGCACGCAAAGCCGGCTACAAGGCGGAAAGCGGTTCGCTGCTTCTGATCCCGACAGCCGACGGTCACCTCGGCGGTGCGCTCTTCGGCCTTGGCACCAATCCGTCTGAGCAGCCTTACATCACGGGCAGGCTTGCCCGCGCACTTCCGGCCGGCGACTGGCACATCGAAACGGCTCCGCTGACAGCCAATCGCCTGGCGCTCGGCTTCGGCCTCGGCAGCTACCGTTTCGACCGTTACAAGTCTGAAAAAATCCCGGCGGCGACGCTGATGATCCCGCGCGATGCCGACGGCAATGAGATCAAGCGCCAGCTAGCCGGCGTTTTCCTCGCTCGCGACCTCATCAATACGCCGACCAACGACATGGGACCGGAACAGCTCGAAGCGGCTTTCCGCGATCTCGCTGCCCACTACAAGGCAGAGATGTCGGTTATCATCGGCGACGACCTGCTCAAGGAAAACTTCCCGCTCGTGCACACGGTCGGTCGCGCCAGTGCCGATGCGCCGCGCCTCTTGGAGCTGCGCTGGGGCAAGAAGGGACACCGCAAGGTCACGCTGGTCGGCAAGGGCGTCTGCTTCGATACGGGTGGCCTCGACATCAAGCCGGCTTCCTCCATGCTGCTGATGAAGAAGGACATGGGCGGCGCGGCAAATGTCATGGGCCTGGCGCTCATGATCATGGATGCCAAGCTGAAGGTGGACCTGCGTGTCATCATCCCGGTCGTCGAGAATTCCATCTCGTCCAATGCCTTCCGTCCCGGCGACATTTACAAGAGCCGCAAGGGGCTGACGGTCCAGATCGACAACACCGATGCCGAAGGTCGCCTGATCCTGGCCGATGCGCTCGCCTATGCCGATGAGGAAGAACCTGATCTCTTGATCGATATGGCAACCCTGACAGGCGCTGCCCGCGTTGCTCTCGGCCCCGATCTGCCGCCCTTCTTCACGGATGATGCGAATCTTGCCCACGACCTGATGGAAGCAAGCCTCGAGACGGATGATCCGCTCTGGCGGCTGCCGCTTTATGCCGGCTACGAGAAAGATATCCGCACCAAATTCGCCGATATCACCAATGCTCCGGCGGGGGGCATGGCGGGCGCCATCACCGCCGCACTTTTCCTCAAGCGCTTTGTCAGCAAGGCGAAGAGCTGGGCGCATTTCGATATCTACGGCTGGGCGCCGAACGAGCGCCCGCACTCGCCTGGAGGCGGCGAGGCGCAGGCTATCCGCGCGCTCTATCATCATATCCGTCACAGCATGCGCTGAGCCGCCAAGGCCATCGCCGATCCGATCGTTAAAATTTTATTCACCTTGCGAGGCGGCATTCTGTGCCGCCTCTTGCTTGCACGCTGTAAGTGCCGGAAAATGAAACGTTAGCGTAACGATTTCCGGAGGGGCCGTGCCGATTGAACTGACCGCCTCGCAGGCGCTTGGCCTCTGGCATGGCGTGGCGCTCAACCAGGTCCGTCACGACGACAGAGATTTGACGTTGCGTCAGATGGCGATCCTGCTGCATATCTATCTCGTGCCGCCACCGCATACCGTGCGCGGACTGGCCGCAACGCTGGATGTGACGAAACCGGTTATTACCCGGGCGCTGGATACGATGGGGGACATGGGCCTCGTCGATCGCGTCCGTGACGATGCCGACCGGCGCAACGTCATCATCAAGCGCACCGTTGGCGGGGCGCTCTATCTCGAAAAGCTCGGCGACCTCGTGCGCGAGCAGGGCCGCAAGCTTCCGGTCTGAAAGGCCAGCTCAAAAGGCCACGCTGAAAGGAATGTCATGACGATGCTCGACCGCCGCCTCCATGCCTATCGCCCGGATCTTGCGGAAGCCGGCCTTGAGGGCAAGGTCGAAGCGGCGCGCTTTGTGAGCGGCACGCCGGCCCACGTCTGTGTCCCGGTCATCGCCCTGCGCCCCGAACCGGACCTTGCCCGCGGGATCGATACGGAACTGCTCTATGGCGAGGATGTCACTATATTCGATCGCGCTGACGGCTGGTGCTGGGTCAAGGCTACATCCGATGGCTATGTCGGTTACCTGCCAGCAAGCGCAGTTGCAGAGGCAGCCAACGCCCCGACTCACATCGTCGTTCCGCAGCGCACTTTCCTTTATCAGGAACCGGAATTGCGCAAACCGTATAAGACAGTGCTGTCGATGGGCAGCCGAGTCCACATTGCCGGTCAAGCGGAAGCGCGCGGCAATCATTATCTGGTGCTCGACGATGGCACTGCGATCTTCTCCAAGCATCTCCAGCCGCTTGGAGCGCTGGATGGCCAGGACTATGTCGATATCGCCGCCCGCTTCCTGGAGGTGCCCTATCTTTGGGGCGGCCGCTCCGGCCTTGGCATCGATTGCTCCGGCCTCCTCCAGCTTGCCCTACAGATGACCGGCAGAAGCGCGCCGCGCGATACCGACATGCAGGCGGCAGGCCTTGGCGAGCCGATCGAGCGCTCGGAAGTGCGCCGCGGCGATCTGGTCTTCTGGAAAGGGCATGTTGCCGTTTTCGAAGATCCCGAAACCATCATCCACGCCAACGGCCATACGATGACTGTTGCGCGCGAGAATTTCGAGGCGGCCGTCAAGCGCATCGGCTGGCTCTACGAGCAGCCGACAGGCTATCGCCGCCCGTTCTGAGATTGCCTTCAGGCCACGGGCGGCTTCGGCCAGTCCTTGATGCCACCCGTCCAATCCTCGAATGCTTTCGAGAGTTTCAGCACCCGCATGTCATCGAAGCGCGGCCCGACGATCTGCAGCCCGATCGGCATGCCCGATGCCGAAAAGCCGCAATTGATCGAGGATGCCGGCTGTTCTGACATGTTCCACGGCACGGTGAAGGCGATATGCTCGAAGGGCTGTTTCGGATCATTGGTGGGCGAAGCCCATTCAGCCGGATAGGAGACGATCGGATTGGTCGGAGAGAGCACCGCATCGACCTCGGTGAACAGGCGCCCGCAGGTCTTGCGCATCTCGATCGTCTGGTTGAAGCCCTTCACGGCATCGACACCGCTGACGTCGGCACCGCCCTTGGCCCATTCATAGATATAGGGGAGAATATTCTCACGGCGCTCTTCGCTGAGCCCGGCAATGTCGCCCCAGAAACGAGAGCGCCAGAAAGTGTCCAGCCCATCCAGCATGGCGCGCGTCAGCACCGGTCCGACAGGAACAATCGTCGCCCCGGCTTTCTCGAAAAGCCTGGCCGCTTCTTCGATCGATATCCTCACATCGTCATCGACGGCAAGACCGCAGCCGGCATCGAGCATCAGACCGATCCGCATGCCGGTGAGATCGATGGCAAGATCCATCCAGTTGAAATCATTCGGCGGCAGGCTGGTGCCGTCGCGCCAGTCTGGGCGCGAAAGCGTCGCCATCGAATAGGCGGCATCCTCCACCGTCCGGGTCATCGGTCCCGCGCAGCGGCCGACATAATAGGGATCGACCGGAATGCGCCCATGGCTCGGTTTGAAGCCGAACACACCCGTCCAGCCGGCCGGAAGCCGCACCGAACCGCCAATATCGGTGCCGATATGCAATGGCCCGTAGCCGGCAGCAGCCGCTGCGGAAGCGCCGGCGCTGGAGCCGCCGGGGTTCTGTGAGATATTCCAAGGGTTTCGGCTCAGATGATGGAAGCTCGAAAGACCCGACGAAAGCATGCCGTAGTCGGGGCAGGTGGTCTTGGCAAAGATAACAGCGCCGTCCTCCCGCAGCCGCGCCGCCGCCGGCGCATCCGCTTCCGCTGGCTTCAGCTCGACCGCCTTCGTGCCGAGCGGCACCGGTTGTCCCCTGGTGGCGATCAATTCCTTGAGCGTAACCGGAATGCCGTCGAGCGGGCCGAGCGTTTCACCTTTCATCCAGCGCTCGCCCGATGCCTTTGCCTGCTCGCGCGCCGCTTCCGGATCGTAGAGATAAAGCGCTGCGATCGAAGGCTCCCAGGCATCGATATGCCTTTCGAGCGCAAGCCAGTATTCGAGCGGCGAGAGGGTTCTATCGCTGAAGCGTCGCCTGAGCTCGCGGATGGTGAAATTGATATCTGGCATGGTCTGGTCTTTCGGGCGGTTTGTCTCGGGAGGACATCAGCGGCTCGCTTCGCGCGGGTCGAGCAGATCGCGCAACCCATCACCCAGCATGTTGAAGCCGAAGACGGTGAGCGCGATGGCAAGACCGGGCAGGATCGCCAGCCACGGAGCAAGCGAAAGGAATGTCTGGGCGTCTGCCAGCATGCGTCCCCAGGTCGGAGCCGGCGGCGCCATGCCGAGACCGAGGAACGAGAGGCCGGCTTCAGTCAGGATCGCGAGACCGAGCTGGATCGCTGCATGCACGATGATCTGGCTCATGATGTTCGGCAGCACGTGCCGCACCGAGATCGTGAAACGGCTGTTGCCGATCGCCTGTGCCGCCAGCACATAATCGCGGCTCCAGGCCTGCAGCGAGGTCGCGAGCGTTACGCGCGCAAAGACCGGCACCATGAAGACGGCAATGGCCGTGATCGCCGTAAAGCGCCCTGGCCCGAGGAAGGCACCGAGGAGCATCGCGGACAGGATCGGGGGCAGTGCGAAGATAACGTCGCAGGCACGCATCAAAAGCGCCTCGTAGGGGCCGCGGATGGCAGCCGCGGAAATCCCCGCAATGGAACCGAATGTGCCGCCGATGGCGACCGCGCTGACGGCGATCGACAGCGAATTCCAGCACCCGACCATCAGCATGGAAAGTACGTCACGGCCGAACTGGTCCGTGCCGAGCAGGCCGAAGGCAAGCGGCGGCTGCAGCTTGTGAATGATCTGCATCTTGGCAGGTGGCTGCGGCGTCCAGAAGAGCGATAGCAGGGCAATGGCAGCCAGGAGCCCGATGACGATGATTCCGGCGATGAGATTCTTTCGCCGGCTAAGCCTGAAGCTTCGGCGCCGTGGAAAGATGGCGGAGGAGACGATGGGAGCCATCATGCCGCCTTTCGCATGCGCGGGTCGATCGCCAGGTAGGAGAGATCGACGATGAAGTTCATGACGATGACGAGGCCCGCGAAGAACAGCACGACATCCTGCATCACGATGACGTCGCGCTGCGACAAGGCTTGAAAGGCAAGCCGTCCGAGACCCGGCAGATTGAAGACGTTTTCGACCAGAACCGCGCCGGCAACGAGAAAGGTGAATTGCAGTCCGAGAATGGTCAGGATCGGCACCAGCGCATTCGGCACGATATGCCGCCACAGCACCGTCCTGCGCGACAGCCCCTTGGCGACCGCAGTGCGCGCGAAATCCTCATGCATGGTGTCGAGCACGGCGGAGCGCGCCACGCGGGTCAGCACGCCGGCTTGCGGCAGGGCGAGTGCGACAGCGGGCATCAACAAGGCCTGCAATGCCGGCAGAAGTCCGGCATCCCACCCGGGAAAACCACCTGCCGGCATCAGACCGAGCGTGGAGGAAAACAGGATGATAAGCAGCAGCGCCACCCAGAAGGCCGGCACGGCGATGCTGATCTGCGAGAAGACAGTGGCGATCGCATCGACGATCCCGCCGCGTCGTGCCGCCGCCAGCACGCCGAGCGGCAATGCGATCACCACTGAGAGAACGATAGCGATCATCGCAAGCGGCAGCGTCACCGCCAGCCGCTCGACGATCAGTCCGGCGACAGGTACGCCATAGGTATAGGATTGCCCGAGATCGCCGGAGAAGACGCCGGCGAGCCATTGGCCGTAGCGAATGAGCAGCGGCTGGTCGAGACCGAGATCGTGGCGCAGTGCCGCCAGTGTCTCGGGACTGGCCGACGTGCCGAGCATGATCGACGCGGGATCGCCGGGCAGAAGGTCCATGACGGCGAAGATCACCAGGGACACGACGAGAAGGGTGATGGCGAGACCGGCGAGGCGGCGGGAAAGCAGTGCGATCATATCGTCTTCAACACCCTGTCCGCCGCCCGCATCAGCAGTTTATTCGTCCCAGGAAACATTGCTGAGAACGTTGGAGGGGATCGGCTCGTTCTCCCACAGGCCCTTCAGCTTCTTGTCCCAGACACCGAGCTTGGGCATGACGAAGAGATAGAGCGCCGGCACGTCCTCGGCGAGGATCTTCTGGGCTTCGCCATAGATCTTGGCCTGTTCCGATGGATCGGCCGTCTCCTGCACCTTCTTCATCAGGTCATTGAAGGCCGGATTCTTGTAATTGAAGTAATAGGGATCGCGCGAATAGATATCGATGTCCATCGGTTCGGCATGGGCGACGATGGTCATGTCGTAGTCACGGCTGGTCATGACATCCTTCACCCATTTCGCCGGAAATTCGGTGGGCTCGATATTAACAGTCACACCGATCTCGGCCAACATCGCCTGCATGACCTGTGCGCTGCGCGGGGCGTAGGCCATCTGCGGCGATTTGATCGTGAAAGTGAAGCCGTTGGGATAGCCGGCCTCGGTTAGCAGCGCCTTCGCCTTCTCGACATTATAGGGCAGTACGCCGGTCATATCCTGATAGCCCGGATCGTTCGGCGTATAGTGACTGCCGATCGCCGTACCGAGACCGGACCAGGCACCATCGATGACAGTCTGGCGGTCGATCGCCATCATCAGCGCCTGGCGTACGCGCTTGTCGTCGAACGGCTTGCGCGCATTGTTCATGCCGGCAACGACCTTGAGCTCGGTATTGCCGACCTTGGTCGCAAGACGCGCGTCGCCATCGAAGGAGCTCATCAGCTCCGGTGCGGCAAATTCCGGAAAGGCGTCGAGATCGCCGGATTTCAGTGCTGCTGCCTGTGCCTGAGGATCGTTGATGAAGCGGAAGGTCACCTTCTCGAGCTTGGCCGCGCCATCCTTGTTCCAGTAGTCGGCATTCTTGATGAGTTCCACGTGGTCGCCCTTGGCCCAGGTGGAGAATTTGAACGGCCCGGTGCCGACAGGCGTGGTCTTGTCGTCGGCCGCAGACTTCGGACCGACCATGACCGAGGCCGGCCAGCCGAGCCAGTAGATCAGGCTGCCGGTCGGGCTGGAAAGATGCAGCACCAGCGTCTCGGCATCGGGCGTTTCGATGGAGGCGATGGAGGCGAAGAAGCGCTTCTGCGGATTGACCGAATCCTTGCCGCGGGCGCGGTCGAGGGCGAATTTGGCGCCGGTGGAATCGAAGGCCTCGCCGTCGTGGAATTTGACACCGGTCTGCAGCTTGAACGTATAGGTCAGGCCATCGGGGGAAATGTCCCAGCTCTTGGCGAGCTGCGGCTGCACCTTGCCGGTCTCGTCGATGCTGACCAGGCCTTCGAAGATGTTTTGCCAGGTCACCTGGCCGATGGCGACAGGCGCGGCAATCGTCGGGTCGAGTCCAGCAGGCTCGACGCTCATGCCGAGATTGAGCGTTGTTTTGGCGGCTTCGGCGGGTGTCAGCGCCAGCATCATGATGCCGGCTGAAAGCGCGGCACCCATGGAAAGACGCCGCATGAGACGCGCTGACGGCGCGAGCGAAACCTTGATCATCCTGTTCCCCTGTCTGGCTCCGCTGCTTGGCAGATCCCTTTTGCGAGTAGAGTGGCACTACGAGGGTGCACACACAATGACGATTTTGTGTGCTCGGTGTAGCCAAAAAAGCTACACAGTAATTTCTGATCTGATGCAAGCCCGCGGGCCTTACTCTTTATGACCGGCCTTGCTGTTCGACCGCTCACGCATGAAGCGTTCGATGAAATCGAGAAGTTTCGTTGCAGCAAAGGAAAGCTGCCGGTCAGGCGCCACACAGAGATCCACATGAGTGCGAATGCCGGTCTTGCCGGCAAGCGGAATGACTGAAAGCTGGCCGGCGTCGATCTCGCGGCGAACGGTCAGTGCCGGCAGCAGCGTCACGGCTGCGCCGCTCAGAACCAGCTCCTTCAGCATCTCCAGCGAACTCGTCACGAACACCGGATCGAGGCTCAGCCCTTCCTTCTCGAAGAGCGCGTCGAAAGCCTGGCGGAAACCAAAGGATTGATCGGGCAGTGCCAGAGCGTAGTCGGCGAGCTCCTTGAGCGGAATATCCTGGCGTGATGCTGCCGGGTGGTTTGGCGCTGTGATAAGATCGTAGGTGATCTCCGAACGCAGCCGCACCTTGGTACCCGACATTGGCGGCGCAAACAGGGTCACCGCAATATCGGCCTCGGCGCTGTTGACCGCTTCGACTGCGGCCCGTGCGCTGGTGATCGTCACGGCAAAACGCAGCTTGGGATATTTCAGGCTGAATTCTGCCAGCGCCGGCGCAAGCAGATTGGCAACGGTCGCGCCGTTCGCGTAAATGTTGACGCGCCCGCGCTGTAGCCCCTTCAGGTCTTCGATCAGCTGCTGCACATGGTCGAGCTCGCGCAGCGTCCGACCCGCACGGGCCGCCAGCAGCTCGCCCGCCGCCGTCAGCTTCACGCCACGCGCGCTGCGTTCCACCAGCGGCGCACCGAAATGATATTCGAGGTTCTCGATCTGCCGGCTGATGGCCGTCGGGGCGACATTCAGGTTTTCGGCCGCCTGACGCATGGAGTTGGTTCGCACCAGCTCGTCGAAATACATCAGCGCCCGAATCTGCATTTACCTGTTCTCCGCCGTCAGGCTCTCTTCCTGTAGTCTAGGCAATCAGCGCCCCGCCGCATAGCGGTCGCGCCATGCAGGCAGCGCGCTCGGCACCGGAAGCGCCATTGCTTCGTAGACCCCGCGCGCAATCGCCCGCGCCATCACGATCCCCGCCAGATGGCACAATTCCATCAGGCTTGCCATGTCGTTGCGCTTCTGTTTGCCGGTGGAGGCTGCAAAAATCGTGTCGCCGTCGAGTGGCAGGTGGGCTGGCAGGACCGCGCGGGCCAGTCCGTCATGCGCGGCAATGGAAAGCCGGTGCGCTTCCGCCTTGATGAGCGACGCGTCGGTGACAACCGCGCCGATCGTCGTGGCTGTCGTTTTCACGCTCTTGAGCCGCAATCGATGATCGATTTCCGTGGGCATGCCGAGCCCGCCGAATTCATTATTCTGCTCGAATGGGGCCGCCCAGAAATGCGGGCCTTCGCCGATAGTCGCCGTGCCCACAGCGTTGACGGCAACGATCGCCGCGATGCGATGCCCGGTGCTGCTGACTGCACTTGCCGAGCCAAGGCCGCCCTTGAAGGTAGCAGTCGTTGCACCCGTGCCGGCTCCAACCGTGCCGAGATCAAACGCACCCTTGCGTGCGGCCCTCGCGGCCTCATAGCCCATTTCGCGGTAAGGCGAATGTATGCCCCAGCCCTTGTCGCCGCCATTCAGCAGATCCATCAGGATCGCCTGCGGTACGATCGGGATACGAACCTGGCCGACCTGGAATCCGCGCCCCATCTCGCGCAATGCCGCCTGAACGCCGCCCGCCGCATCGAGACCGAAGGCCGATCCGCCCGACAGCACAAAGGCGTCGACGGCATCGACGACCATGGAGGGATCGAGCAGCGCCGTATCGCGCCCGCCTGGTGCGCCGCCAAGCACGCTGCCGGAGGCAACTGCCGGCTCATCGAAGATGATAGTCGTGACACCGGAGCCAAGCGGCAGGTCGGTTGCGTGACCGACGGAGACGCCTTCGATATCGGTGAGGAGATTGAGAAGATCGGACAAGCGCGTCTCCTGTCTTGAGGGAAGCGCGCCGATAGGAAGTCAAATGCCCTCAAAAAACAAGATGGGCAAAAACAAGACCGGCCCGTTTTGCCGGGCCGGTCGGAAATCCTCTGATAGTATTAAAGCCGCGTTCTGCGTCAGGCATGAAGGGGCTTCGGGTGGCGGCGGGTCATCAGATCGTGAATGGCCAGCTTCACCTCGGCGGGCGAGCTGAAATGCTGCTCGTCGAGGTCATGGACATGGAATTTGACGGCGATGAATTTCAGCCGGTCTTCATCCGGAATGACGATCCCAACAGGGATGCCTGCATATTCGATAACTTCTTTTTTCATTACATAGAACTCCTGCCGCGCGGATGCGCAGGCTATGGCGAATTGACTTGTCTGGTACCGTTGAAAGGGGGACGATCGTCACATTCGACAGTTCGGGCGGGAGAGCGCGTCCGGACGGTCATTGCCAAGCACAGATCGCCCAAGGACTCGTGCGAGAATTTCGATATCAATCATGTCTCGATCCTTATGTTGGCGTTGTACTTGCATGATCCCGGAAGAGCCCGGGACCCGTTGAAGCCATCTTTATAGTCTACAAACTTAGTAGAAAATAGCCGATAGCCTATAAGAAACATATTCCGAAACGTGTCAAAATATCGACGATCCGAAAAATTTCATTCCATCACATCCCGGTTTCTAGAAAGAATTCTATCACGCTTTCGTGCAACCAGTGTGACGGTTCGAGGGTCTCTCGTCATCGCCGAGGCAGAGATAGGAAGTCTGTCTGATTCCGGCAATGGGACATCTGGTTAAAAATCGGAAAGCCTCGAAAAGACCGAATTGGTTAACGGCGGAACGTCCCGCCTACCAGCCTTCTGCAAGCACCTTTTCCAGCATGTTTGCGAAGAAATCGGCGCTTCCTTCGGTCAGGCAGAGCGGCGGCTTGATCTTCAACACATTCAGGTGATCGCCCGTCGGCTGCATGATGACGCCGAGTTCCAGAAGCCGGTCGCAGATCGCGGCCGTCTCCTCGGTCGCCGGCTCCAGCGTCGTTCTGTCGCGCACGAATTCGAGGCCGAGATAGAGGCCCATGCCATGCACTGCGCCCACGATCGGGTAACTGTCGATCAGTGCCGCCAGCCGTGCCTTCAGATGGTCGCCTACCTCCCGGGCATTGTCCTGCAACCGCTCCTCGGCCATGACGTCGAGAACAGTCATGCCGGCAACGCAACTGACCGGGCTTCCGCCAGAAGAAGAGAAGAAATAGCCTTCCTTTTCCAGCGAAGCGGCAATCTCCTTCGTCGTGATGACGGCACCGAGCGGATGGCCGTCGCCCATGCCCTTGGCGATGGTGATGATATCGGGCACGACGCCTTGCTGCTCGAAGCCCCAGAAATAATGGCCGAGCCGTCCATAGCCCACCTGCACCTCGTCGGCGATGCAGAGCCCGCCGCGCTCGCGCACCTGCCGATAGATTTCCGTCAGATAGCCATCGGGCAGGGGTATGCCGCCGGCATTGCCGTATACGGATTCGGCAATGAAGCCAGCCAGTCCCTCGCCCTTGGCATCGATGGCCTCCAGCACCGGCGTCAAGGTGCCGAGATAGTCCGCAGTCGACTCCGGCCCGCGGAACTGGCCGCGATAGGTATTGGGCGAAACGACGGCATGAACCCAGTCCGGCCTTGTCGTCAGCGCTTGCGGATTGTCTGCGATGGAGGTGGAGACCGCGTCGCTTGCCATCGACCAGCCGTGGTAACCTTCCAGCAGGCATAGCATGTTGCGTTGGCCGCTATGCACCCAGGCAAGCCGCAGCGCCAGATCATTGGCTTCCGAACCGCTATTGACGAGGAACACGGCATCCATCCCGTCGGGCGCCAGCGATGCGAGGCTCTCGGAGAATTCCGCGACAGCGGCATAGTGGAAGCGTGAGTTGGTGTTCAGCATCAGCCATTGCTGGCTGATCGCTTCCGCCATGCGTGGATGACCATGGCCGAGGATCGTGACATTGTTGACCATGTCGAGATAGGCGCGTCCCTCGATATCGAAGAGATGCTCCTTCCAGCCGCGCTCGATCCGTGGCGGATGCGCATAATAATTCTTCTGCGGACTGGCGAAATGCGCCCGCCGCAGTTCGAGAAGAGCCGATGTTTCAGGTTTTGGCGCATCGGCGCCCGGACCAATCAGCACTGAAGGCGAGGGGCAGAGGGCGGACCACGCTTCGGCTTGTTCCGGCGTGGCAAAGAGTGGCGGTTCGAAGCCGGCGATGCTGCAAAGCTGCAGGCGCAATCCGCCTAGCGAAGACGTCTCGCCGGAAACCGTACCGAGTGTCTGACCAGCGGCGATCTCGCTTCCATCGTCGACGGAAAGGTCGATGCCGTCGATATGTAGTTTCATGTCCCCGCCGGTGAGGACGAGATGCTGGTCGTACCAGGTGATCCGACCGGCAAAGGGTGCAGCAACGACGCTGCCGGCTGCGAGGCAGACATCCATATGCAGCGCATAGGTTGCCTGGGCTTTGGCATGGTGCAGGCCGGCGCGGGACAGGCGATATTCACCGTAGCGGGTTGCCGCGGTTCCCGATTCCGCCGCTGCGCGCGCAAGCAGACGCCAGTCCATGTCGGCCGCCAGCCAGTTGCCGTCGGAAAAATGCGGGCTCTGCACGCCGAGATCGACATAGGCAATGGACGCGGGATCGATCTCCGGCAGAAGCGACTGCCAGTCTGCCGTATCGACATCGGCAATATGAAGACCGGCTGCTTTCAGGATGGCCGCTTCCATCAGTTCGAACGGCACGGACATTGCCGTATCGAAGATGCGCCGTTCGCCCTCCAGATTTCCTCTGACATAATCATTGTCGGGATCGATCGAGATCTGCTGTTCGCTGCTGGCGACGAGGATGACGGCGCGGGCCACGATGAGCGGCCAGAGTGCCTTCAGCTCTTCCTCGATCAACGGGTAAATCTCGTGATAGGCCTTCACCGCCGGCAGGATGTGAAAGGGATCGCCATCTGCCTGATGCAGCAGAGAGGCACAGGTCACGGCAAGGTCGCCGACCAGCCAGCCGCGAATGATGTCGCCGAAGTCGATCACACCATCGGGAACAGGCCGCCCATGCGCATCGGGACGGCTGACGACATTGTCATCCGTCACGTCATGATGAACCGCCTGAAGCCGCAGCGACGGTGCAAGTGGCTGGATGCGGCGCACGGCCATGACCATCGTCTTCGCGATCCTGTCACGAGCGGCGCTGTCGCTAATGGAGGACAACAACTGCACGGCCACGGGTCCGGCGCGGCGCAAATCCCATTGCAGGCTGCGGTCCAGTCCCGGATGGGTGAAATCGGCAAGTGCTGCCGCCAACCTCGCGCAGAGCGCGCCGAGGGCCGCGACCGAGGCCGGCGCCAGATAGGCGCGGTGCGTCAGACCATCTCCTTCGAGAAATTCGAGCAGCCGGACCTGGTAATCCTGCCCTCGCACACTGACAGGGACGATCTCGTGGCCCTCGGTGGAAGCCATCACGTTTGGAACACGTGGCGCATCCGCCTTGGCGCGCAGATGATGGAGCGCCGCATTCTGCGCTTCGAGCTCCTGGGTCTCGTAGGCGGCATGGCAGATCTTCAGCACATAGCGGCCGTCTTCCGTGTCGAGCCGGTAATTGCGATCCTGCTGGCTGCCGAGCTCCGAAAGCGTGCCGGAAAGCCCGTAATGAGTAAGGAGGATATCCGCGGCCTCGGAAGCGGTAACATCGGGGCGCGGTAGCGCCATGCGGTCAAGAAGCGCTTCGTCGGTCATGGCACCCCTCCGCGGCATGATTCGATTACCTAATGAAACAGATAATCAAGCACTTGCCGACAAGCAACGGAAGATTGTGCCAGCCGAGGATTGGAAGGAGTGGGTCCTTGGTTCAACCCATGCGTTCGGAGGCATAGCTTCCAGGGCTGGCGGGGAAGACGATCGTGCGGTTGCCGTTGAGGAAGACGCGGCGGTGGATATGCGCATGGATGGCGCGCGCGAGTACCTGGCTTTCGACATCGCGGCCGATCGAGACATAGTCTTCGGCGCTTTGTGCATGGGTAATGCGAGCCGTGTCCTGCTCGATGATCGGGCCTTCGTCGAGATCGGCCGTCACGTAATGCGCCGTGGCACCGATCAGCTTTACGCCGCGCTCATAGGCCTGCTTGTAGGGGTTGGCGCCCTTGAAGCTCGGCAAGAAGGAGTGGTGGATGTTGATGATGCGGCCTGACATCTTCTTGCACATGGCATCGGAGAGAACCTGCATGTAGCGAGCAAGCACGATGAGTTCGGTGCCCGTCTGCTCGACGATGTCGAGGATCTGGGCTTCGGCCTGCGGCTTATTTTCCTTCGTCACCTTGATGTGGTGGAAGGGAATGTCGTGGTTGACCACAACCTTCTGGTATTCGAAATGGTTGGAGACGACGCCGACGATATCGATCGGCAGCGCGCCGATCTTCCAGCGGTAGAGCAGGTCGTTGAGACAGTGGCCGAAGCGGGAGACCATCAGAAGCACCTTCAGGCGCTCGCTCCCGTCATGTACTTCCGCGTCCATGCCGAACTTCTCGTAGATCGGTTTGAAGCCTTCGCGGATCTCGGCAAGCGACACACCCTCTTCCGAAATGAAGCTGACGCGCATGAAGAACTTGCCGGTATCGAGGTCGTCGAACTGCGAACTATCGATGATGTTGCAACCCTTTTCGGCGAGGTAGGTCGAAATCGCCGCCACGACGCCGCGCGTCGACTTGCAGGTTACCGTCAATACATAGTCCGTCATGTCCTCTTCCCTCTCTCCAGCCGCCGGCCGTGCTTAGATCAAAGCCGCAGCCTCGAACAGGCCGGCAAGCTTTCATTTCTGCAATAAATTGCAAGCCGAACCTTCATGCCTGTGGCATTTGCTTTCATGACCGCAAGCTTATGACACGCCACGCAGAACTCCGTTCTGCCTGCGCCGTTCGAAATCCCGTCCTCGCCTTCTGATAGTTTGAGGTCAGGTGGCTGGCCGGCTGGCGATCCGGACTTTTCTGCGTGGGGTGATGATTTCGTGAATGATCGCTCCCACGATGGAAGAGAGCACGAGGCATAGGATCACGAAGATGACAGGCTGCTGAAGCACGCCGATCGGGAAATGATTGGCGATGATCCGGAGAAACGCCAGTGTGAAGGCATGCGTGATGTAGATCTCGTAGGAGGCGTCGCCGAGATAGTTGAGCCAGCGGACAAAGGGAAGTTTCGAAAAATCGATCGAAACAGCGCTATAGACGATGAAGACTGCCGGTATGCCCCATGCATAATAACGATCCTCGGGCCGCACCAGATCCTCGTTGATGAAGAGGAAGGCGAAACCGACGGCAAGCAAAACCCAGGCCCAGTGCTGCGGCAGCAGCAGCTTCTGGCCATAGAGCCAGCCGAGCGTCGCACCGGCCAGGAATTCCAGGATGATGGGTTGGCCGTAGAATTTGGTGGCGGTCGTTTCCGGCAGCAAATGGCAGACGATCAGGATGGTTGCGAAGGCGCCGAACAGAGCAGGCAGCCGATAGTCCTCGCGGATCGGCAATAGCAGCGCGAAGACGAAATAGAAGAACATCTCATAGTTCAGCGTCCAGCCGGGCACGATGACGGGAGCGATCATCGTCGGGTCGACCGGATTGATCCACGGCAGGAACAGCATCGAGGCCATGAGATGCGGCAGATCGAAAGCGGTAGACTTGAGAAGCGACGGTGCGATAAGCGCGACAGCCGCCGAAAATAGCGTCGCCAGCCAGTAGAGCGGCACGATCCTCTTGGCGCGCTTGCGGGCGAAATCGGCCGGCGTCATGTTTCGTCCGCTTGTCGTCAGCCACATCACGAAGCCGCTGAGCACGAAGAAGATATCGACACCCGTTTCGCCATAAATGAACGAGGTCGCGTCGATGGCGGGATTGACCTTGGCAAGCTGCAGAATGGCATGGAAAAAAACGACCATCAGCGCCGCGATGGCACGCAGATATTGCAGCTGGACAAGCATCTGATGTCTTGCTCCCACAGGCTTTGCGGATCGGCCCTCGGCAGGCCGCTTCGTCAACTCAGTACATTTGCCGGACGATCCTGCCGGATGCGTGGCGTGTCGCGGAAACGCATGAACCCGATGACAAGCCAGAGAAGGCCGGCGATCTTCATCGAGAAGATTGCCGTTCCCCCGATCATCATATTCAGAAAAATGAAAAGAGAAAGTGAATGGGCGCAGCGCTTCTGCGCCGGGCTGGTGCCCGCGGGAAACAGACAGACGAACAGCCAGAAGGCGATGACTCCGAAGACCGTGGCGCCGTAGACGAGATAGACGTAGCCGCTGTCGGCGAATTCGGCGACTTTATCGACCGAAAGCCCGAGGATCGCCAGCGGATCGAGATCCATCAGCTTCTTCATCGTCAGATTGATGCGCCCGGTGAAATTGTCGCCGATCGCATTGGGGTCCTTTATGTAGACGAGGAAGCCGGCGCAAACGATGAGCGGCATCAGCGCCAGATTGAAGGCCTTGGGGATTTTCGGAAAGACGAAGTAACCGCCGATACAGCAGATGCAGAAGATGAGCATCGTGCGGGTATCGTTGGTCGTCAGGATCAGCAGCGCTGTCGCAATGGCGAGCGCCCGGTCGAGCCGCGTCAGCCGGTCCCACATCGAAATAAGGTAGATGGCGATCACGCCGCAGAAATTGGCAAGCGACACCTGCTCCAGGAAGATCGACGAGGAACGGTGGTCGATGATGCCGAAGGAGAATCGGCCGGGAAAACCGAGCGCATTCTGAAACAGGCCGGTCGTGTTGAAGCTGAGCGGCTTTAGCCCGCGCGTGTTTGCGAAATAGTCCGAGGGATGCACGATACTGACATAGAAGGGCACGCTGATGATCTCGAAGATCAGGAACAGCAGCACCATGAAACAGGCCACCCGGAAGATCAGTTTGAGCGTCCGCTCGTTGCACCAGCCGCCAAGCCCCGTGAAGCAGAAGATGATCAGGACGTTGCGGAGATGATCGATAAAGGCCATGCGGTTGATCGCGCTGACATAGATCGTCACGATCAGCGTGAAGAGCATGAACAGGAAGGCTGGAAGGTCTTCCTCATAAATCCCCTTGTGCAGGATGTAGATGATTGCGCTTGCCATGATCAGGCCTTCGCTGGCCGCCACATGCGTCATCGAAAGCGGCATGACGTTGTGATTTATGAAGGCCAGGATGCCGTTATAGAGAACTGAGAGCAGCCCGAGGATTAGAACAGGATAATCGAGACGCGAAGCCGGGCTGGCCGTATCAGCAACCGTTTCGAATCTCGTGCCTGTCTCTCCGACTGCTACCATGTCACTTCCCCGTCGGCTTTACCGCCGCGCAGTCGGGCGCATGTTTGGGTACCATCTGCTCAAGCAGACGCATTTGCGGGCGCTCGGGCGTGTCACGCGGCTGTACGTTGAACGGTTCGGTGGCCGGCCACCATTCTCCAGCCGCCCAGTAGGAGAAACCGATCCACGCATCGCTATTGTCGGACATCGTGGTGAGCATCGTCTTCAGGCCATCGAGGCAATCTGCATTGGCAGACGCGCCGAATTCACCGAGGAAGCCGCGTTTGCCGTTCTTCTTTAGCCAACTCGTCACGTTGGTGATGGCATCGGTCGCGGCCTTTGCGCCCTCGCAGGTCTCGTGCGTGCCCGAAGAATCCGCATCGAGATACTGATGAAATTCATAGGCGTAGAAATCGAGCGGATCACGCACGCCGAGCATGATGGTTCCGTTCGCGCCGCCGATCACATCGGTTTCCCAGCTTGCAGCTCCGCTCCAGGCCGTACCGGGAACGAGGATGAGATTGCGTGCGCCGACCGCCCGAATGCCGCGGATCGCAGCATTGGCGGCTTTCAGCCAATCGGCCGCGGGAATGTCATGCGGCTCGTTCATCAGCCCGAAGAGCACGCCATCGTGATTGGCAAATTCGACGGAAAGCCGAGCCCAAAAATCGGCGAAGGCTGCATTCGTCGCCGGCGGCTTGCCGATCTGATCCTTGTCGTAATAGCCGAAATTATGCGGATCGAGCAGCACACTCATCTTGTGCTTGCGAACCAGCGCGACCGTATCCTTCAAGCGCTGCAGTTCATCATCGTCGAGCCGTGCACCAAGTTTCGGCTGAAGCCGCTCCCAGCGGAAGGGCAGGCGGATGATCGTCATGCCTTTCTTCGCGAAATAGCTGATCGTTTCTTCGGTCGGGTAGGTGTAGTTCGTGCCGTAGACGCCACCGCGTTCGCCATATTCGCCGCCGGAGAGATTGACCCCGTAATAGCAAAGCGGTGCCTCGGTGGCATGAGCGATGGACGAAACGGCCGTAACGGCGGCAACCAGCAGCCCGTGCAGCAGTCTTTTCCGTCTCATGGCTATCCTCGCGGGGTCGCGGCAGGTCGCCACGTCGGCTTCGATGCCTGCATCTTAACGGTCCGTTAGCTAAGAATTTCTAAAGTCGCTCCTGCTTGGCCATGCTTTCTCGCCGGGCGGATGCGGTGTTATGAAACAATATGACGAGAACAGGGTGAGCCGCTTGCCTGCCTGGCGCAGTTATGAGTCGTCTCAGCCTGCGCCTGAAGGCACTCGTGCGCGCAGCCCGATCATCCGGCCGACAGATTTCGTTCCGCCCCCACCGCCTCCCGAGCCCGCTCCGCCTCCGGTTCGCCCGGCAGCTTCGGAAAGCCGCCCTGGCGGGCCGCTCCGCGGCGATATTCCTGCCGTACCCGAAACCGTTTCAAGGCCGGAACCCTTGGTCGAGCAGGCATCTGTTGTCGCCGGACCCTTGCTGGATATCAGATCTGCGGTTGCCGCCGTCTGGAGCCGGCGCCTGATTATTGCCGGTCTTTGCCTCGTCGGTGCCGCTGCCGGCGCGGTGATCGCGCCTCGTATCCCGCAGAAATTCACCGCCGTTGCCGCGCTCTATTTCGATCCACGTCAGGTCGGTCTTGCCGACAGCGGCTCACAGAATGCGGCCCCGTCGCCGGAAATGATTTCGACGCTGATCGACAGCCAGGTTCAACTGCTGACCTCGGGCAACGTATTGCGCCGCGTAGCCGATGCTATGAAGCTCGATCAGGATCCGGAATTCACCGGTGGCAGGACAGACGGTGCTGCCATCATCGGCACTCTTCAGAAGGCTCTGCTGATCACGCGCGAGAACAATACTTACGTCGTCTCGCTCGCCGCAACGACGCGCGACCCGGAAAAGTCCGCAAAGCTCGCCAATCAGGTCGTCACCTCCTTCATGCAGGAGGAAAGCAGCGCATCGACCGGTCTTTACGAAACCACCTCGTCAGCACTCGACGGCCGCCTCGACGATCTGCGCCGGAAAGTGCAGGAAGCAGAGCAGGCGGTCGAAACCTTCCGCGCCGACAACGACATGGCGGCGACCGAGGGCAATCTGATCTCCGACCAGCGTCTTTCGTCCCTGAATACGCTGCTCGTTACCGCCCAGGAAAAGACCATTCAGGCCAAGGCCCGCGCCGAGGCCGCTGCAAATCTGCGGGTCGAAGATGTCGTCGCAGGCAGCCAGACGGATGGCGCCACGGGTACATCACCGCTCGTCAGCCTGCGGCAGCAATACGCCGCCCAGGCCGCAGTCGTCGGCAGCCTGCAGAGCCAGATGGGTTCGCGCCATCCGCGCCTTCAGGCTGCGCGCTCTTCGCTGGGTAGCATCGGAGCGGAAATCAAAGACGAACTCCAGCGCGTCGCGACTTCGGCAAGGGCAGAATACGAACAGGCGAAGAAGGCCGAGGACGATATCGCCAAGGAGCTGGCGGTGCAGAAAGCCCTGCAGGCCACGACCTCGGACAAGCAGGTGCAGTTGAACGAGCTGCAGCGCAAGGCGACGGCCGCCCGCGAACTCTACGAATCAGTTCTGAAGCGTTCCGGCGAGACCAGCGAAGAGCAGAACCTCAGCCAGAGCAATATCCGCGTCGTCTCCCCCGCAGAAGTTCCCGTGAAGGCAGATGGGCCGAGCAAGAAAGTCATCATGGTCGCTGGCATGATCGGTGGCTTGCTTGCAGGCTTTGCTGTCGGCGCCGGTTTTGCGATCCTCGCCGGCCTCTTTTCTCATCCGGCCATCAGAAGCTATTTCCGCAAGCCCATCCGCGCGTCCGCTTGATGGCAGCCTCCAATCTTCCTACATCCAGAACATGGGCACCGTAAGAAGTGTGCCCATGAAAGAGGTTATGATGCGGTTCGCTGCGATTGTCCTGCTGTCGCTTGTTGCCGGCGCGTCCGCTGCGCCCGCGTCTGCCATAGACTGGCAGAATTCCGGTAAGCAGGCCGTGCAGCCGCTCTATCCCTACAAGGATCTTCCGGGCGTGAAGGCGCGGCCAGACAAGAAGGTGGAAGAATCCTATGACTGTCACACCGAAACGGTGCAGATTCGCCGCCGCTACGACGAGATCTTCCGCTCCGGCGGCATGCCCACGCTGATGTATGTCTGCGAACGCGACGGCGTGATTTCGATGGATAGCCGCGTGCCGCTGCGCGGCCACTACCAGCCGGTGCGCTGAAAGCCGGGCGGTTTCTGCGTTGCGATTGTGTCCGAAGATCCTGACCGCGTCATAATCGTTCAGCGACTTGACGGCGATTGCGAGCAATCTTCCTGCGGCACTACACCTTAGCCAGCGGGCCGAAATGCCAATTGCGGTACCTCGCCACCAACGATGCGGTCGGCGAAGGACAGACTGGAGAGGCCGTATCGTTGATACAGCTCATTATCCTGATTTGCCCGGAATTCCGCCTGATCGGACGGTGAAGAGAAATATTTCCCGATCAGCAGTGGCAGGCGAATGGTTTTGAGATTCTTTTGCTGGAATACATGCCAGAACAGCGCATCGCCGACCGATCTGATCGGGGATCCGTCGCCAAAATAGCTCGGATAATATTTCCCGACCATCTTCGGGCTCCACAGCGTGGCCGGACCAAAAGTGCCGCGCTCGCCCGTGCCCGATCCAAGCCTCAGGCGTTCACGTGGCCTCGGAGGCCAGTCCGGCGCAAATTCGGATGCCGTCAGTATCGGCGCTTTGAAAGGCTCATCCAGATGGGAATTGTCAAAGCAGACCAGCCACTCGCCTCCAACCATTCCAGCAGAAGAAGCGCACGCCGCTCCGACCAGGAGTTCGACCGCATTTGTGGCCAGGCGGTCGTCCATATTCAGGTTCATCACGAACAATGAATTGCTCAATGCCACCGCTGCAGACCAGGCCTCATAGATCGAGAGTGGTTGAGAGAAGACGTAACAGTCCGCATCCAGCCATTCGGGCGGCATATCACCATTGTCGAAAATATAGATGATGCGCACGTCGACACTTTGCTGGCGCAGGTTGATGTAGTGCGACTTCAGTAGGTCCAGCTTGTTGTTCTGGCGGTGCCACACCGCGCAGAACACCGTCACCAGCGCGGTCCCATGATCACTCTGCGTCCTTGCTTTAATAAAATGCATCTCAGGCAATTCCTTTCGCGCAAGGTTCGCGCATGGCAGAGGCGGCATTGGTGTTAACCATGAAGGAGATGGCATGAGCCGGGCATTCGCGTCAATTGCCGTGGTTGGAAATCCTGGGGGCGGCCACCCGGTCATCTGAAGTCGGCTTTTTAACGTGTTCGTTGTGTCGCGAAGGGACGCGCCCCAGCGGGAAATAAGGAAATTGGATGCAGCAAAAGCGCGACCTGACCTCTGCCAGCCGAAGGCTCCCGGCAGGGTGCGCAGTTCATCGAGAGGTGCGTCCATGCGGGTCCTGGTAACCGGGGCGGGCGGCATTCTGGGCAGGCACGTTATCAGGCATTTCGCCCAATTTGCGCCAGGCGCCGATGTGATCGCCAATAAGGCGGACCTCACGGATATCGATGCGTTGCGAGCCGCGATCTCTGCCCTTCAGCCGATCGATAAGGTTGTTCATCTGGCAGCTTTGGTGCCGGTGGCATCGGTCAAGGCAGATCCTGCCCGTGCCTATGCCGTGAATGTCGGCGGTACGATCAATCTTCTCTCGGCGCTCGAGGCGCACCCGGCAACGTTCCTCTACTGCTCATCGAGCCATATCTATGCGCCGTCGGACCTGCCGATAGCTGAGGATGCCGAAAAGGCGCCACCTTCCTTCTACGGAAGGACAAAATGGGTCGGCGAGAGCGTTGCGGCCGACATTTGCGAGGCATCCGGCCGCGCTTTCTGTGCGGCACGTGTTTTCTCGATTCACGATCCAGCGCAAACCGGTTCGTTCCTTCGGCCGTCCATCGAGCGTCGGCTGGCAGAAGAGGACCTGAGCCGACCCTTCATGCTTCCGGGCGGTGACAGCGTCAGGGATTTTCTGCCGGCTGAGGATGCGGCAGAGCTTGTCGTGCGCCTCGCCCTTTCCTCCGCAACGGGGCCGGTCAATGTCGGCTCCGGCCGTGGCACAACCATCCGCGATTTCGTTCAGGGTTTCAGCTCACAGCCCCTCGATATCAGGGCGACCGGCGGCTCGGACACGCTCGTCGCCGATATCTCACGGCTTAGACAATTATTAGGAGACTTTGATGTCTGAGACTGTTTCCATCGTCATTCCGACCTTTAACAGGGCAGGGATGTTGCCTGTCGCCATCGACAGCGCCCTGAACCAAACGAAGGCGTGCGAGGTTATCGTCGTCGATCACGGGTCGACCGACGATACGCCGAAGGTGGCCGAGGCTTATGGCGACCGCATCCTCTACATCCGCCGTGAGCGTGATTTCGGGCCGCATTTCTGCTGGCTTGAAGGCGCACTCCACACCACCGGAGAATTCGTCCACCTGCAATATGACGACGATTGGATCGCACCGACCTTCATCGAGGCGTGCCTTGCCGTCATCACTCCGGAAACCGGCTTCGCCTTTACCGGCGCCGACGTTATGGATGGCCCAGGCCTGCCCACCAAACTTCGCCAATTTATGGACTGGTTGCCCGCGACTGGCACCTATCCGGTCGATGCGTTGGAGAGACAGATTCTCGGCTCGCTGATTTCGCCCGGCGCAGCGCTCTATCGCCGGCAAATTCTGATCGACGCGCTCTATCCCGGGCGATTGCCGCTTCAGATCAACGAATATCGCGGCGTCGGCCCGGATGCTTTCGTCTCGCTGCTTTCAATGCTGCGCTATCCAGCGATCGGCTACGTGCGTGAACCGCTTGCCTTCTTCCGCTTCCACGAGGGTTCGATCACCATCGACGCCTTCGCGTCCGGCGAGAAGACCGCGCGACTGCGCGCCGCTTACGCAGAAGTTACCCGCCACTATCTCGAAATGAAAGTGATGCGCGCTGTGCGTATCAGGGAGGCATCGTAATGACCGTAGGGCGTCCAATCCGCTTAGTTACTCAAGATCGTCCAATCCGCCTCGCAGAGGAAACCATCGACCAGGGTGAGCTCGAGGCGCTCTCCGAATGGATGCTCGCCGGCAACCGCCTGACCAAGGCTGAGCAGACACTCGCCTTCGAGCAGGAATTCGCTGTCTGGATGAACTGCCGTCACGCAGTTTATGTCAACTCCGGCTCGTCGGCGAACCTCCTGATGATCGCCGCGCTCAAGGAAGCGGGCCGCCTGCGCAATAACAAGGCGATTGCCGCCGGCGTCAGCTGGGTCACCACCGTTTCGCCGCTGCTCCAGCTCGGTTTCGATGTGCGTCTCTGCGATTGCGATTCGAAGTCTCTGGGTATCGATCTCAACCATCTGGAAGACCTTTGCCGCACGGATCCGCCGGCGCTGCTGATCCTGGTCCACGTTCTCGGCCACGCCGGTGACATGGATGCTGTCAGGGACATCTGCCAGCGTTACGACGTCATCCTGCTGGAAGATTCCTGCGAGGCGCTCGGCTCGACCTACAAGGGCCGCAAGCTCGGCACGATCGGCACGGCAGGCAGCTTCTCCTTCTATTATGGCCATCACATCTCGACGATCGAGGGCGGCATGGTCGTCACCGACGATCCCGATCTGCACCAGCTTATGCTTTCCCTGCGCTCGCACGGCTGGAGCCGCGATCTCAAGCCGGAGCTGCGCCAATCTCTGGCGGAACAGAACGGGGTCGATGAGTTCAAGAACCTCTACACCTTCTACCATGCCGGCTATAACCTGCGCTCCACGGACCTCCAGGCATTCCTCGGCCGGTCGCAGCTCAGGAAGCTCGATCAGATCGTCGAGCGTCGCCGTATCAATTTCGACCTTTACCGCAAGGCGCTGCCGGACTTCTTCTCCCAGTCGGGGGATACCGAGGTTCTGTCGTCCTTCGCCTACGGCACCTTCATTGAGAACCGGCTCGAAACCTACAAACATATCAACGCGCTCGACATCGAATGCCGGCCGCTGATCTGCGGCAACATCGCGCGCCATCCCTTCTGGCTCCGTGACCATCCACGGTTGTCGCTCCCGAATGCTGACAAGGTGCACGACTACGGCATCTATCTGCCGAACCACCATAATCTAAATGAAGCCGACATTGCGCGCGTGGCCGACGCCTTCGCCTCTGTTGCCCGTCCCTGCTAAGAGCGAAGACACATGACGAATACGGCTCAAAGCGCGGTTCATCAGCGAGACAAGGACTGACGGATGAACCCGGCTTTTCAGATAGAGGGAAAACGGATCTGGGTCGCCGGCCATCGCGGTATGGTCGGTTCGGCCCTGGTCCGGGTGCTCTCGCAGCTGAACTGCGAGGTACTGACAACACCTCGCAGTGACGTCGATCTCACCGATCAGGCCGCGACGCGACGCTGGCTGCAGGACAACAAGCCGGATGCCGTCATCGTCGCCGCAGCGCGGGTTGGCGGCATCTCCGCCAACAGCGCCTCACCGGTTGCCTTTCTCTATGACAACCTCATGATCGAGGCGAATATCATCGAAGCGGCTGCTCGTGCTGACGTGAGCAAGCTCCTTCTCCTCGGTTCCACCTGCATTTACCCGCGCGACGCCGAACAGCCGATCCGCGAGGAATCCTTGCTCACTGGTCCGCTTGAAAAGACCAACGAGTGGTACGCCATCGCCAAGATTGCCGGCATCAAGCTTTGCCAGGCCTATCGTCAGGAGCAGGGTCGCGATTTCATATCGGCTCAGCCCACCAATCTCTACGGACCCGGCGACAATTACGACCTCGAGACAAGCCACGTTCTACCGGCCCTGATCCGCAAGGCTCACGAAGCCAAGGTGAATGGTGCGGAATCCCTGACGATCTGGGGCAGCGGTACGCCGTTGCGGGAATTCCTGCATGTGGATGACCTTGCCGACGCTGTCATCTTCCTGCTGCGCAATTACTCCGGCCCGGTGCCAATCAATATCGGTTCCGGTGAGGAATTGTCGATTGCCGAGCTTGCCCGTCTCGTGAGCAAGACGATTGGCTTCGATGGTTCGCTCACCTTCGACACCACGAGGCCGGATGGGACGCCGCGCAAACTTGCCGATCTTCGCCGTCTGCGCGAGCTCGGCTGGAACAATGCCCGTCCGCTGACGACCGGTCTCGAGCAAACCTATCAAAGTTTCCTGTATAGGCGCGAAAATTGAGAGCGCGGAACCAGCGAACTGATGCACGCCTGGACCAGAAGAACCGGTCGAGTTGCCTACGACAACACTCGGGAAAGCTTTAACATCATGAAAATATGCCTCCTGATAACAACGTACAGGCGCGATATCCAGCTGGTGCGTCTGCTTTCCCAGATCATCGATCTGCGAAGCAAATATACCGGCCCCGTCGTCTTCGAGACAGTCGTGGCCGACGCCGATCCCGACAACGCCGCCAGACACATTCTCGAGCCGCTTTGTGATCTCTATGTAACCAACAAGGGGTCAGGCTTCGACGACAACCTGTTTCACTTTTACGCCGACCATGCTCGCAATTACGATTTCATCTTCAGCATAGGCGATGCCGACGTTTTCAGCTGCGGTCAGGTGAATCCGCTTGATCTGCTCGAACTCGCTGCCAGGCAGGAGCATGATGCCATTCTGTTCAATCATTGCGAATATAGATCGGCAGATATGCTCGCGACCGAGCTGACGTATACGCTGTCGCCGCCATTCTATACCAATCCCAAGCTGATGGACGAGCCGGAAACGTTTCGCCGGCACTTCCTCGGCCACGTTCCCCGACATGTCGGCCTTCTGTACCGGAGCAGCTTGATCATCGAAAGCCTCGGGAAGCTTGCTGCCTTCCGAGACACGCTGCATCTCTATGCCGTGCCTTTCCTGCTGGCACTCGAGAAGAACAGGGCGATGTTCTTCGACTATCCCTTGAATTACTTCGCTGCGGATGCGACCTCCGACGGCACCTCCAAGGATTGGACGGACGTATTCATGGGCCTGTATCGCTTCCTTCTTGCCGCAAAAGCCATTCTGTCGCCGGCAAGTTTTGCAATCACGAAGCAGGGCTTCATGGCCAACTATCTCAATGACCGTTCCTGGCTGCGCGGATCTCTGTCCCGCTTTGTTCCGAGCGAGGCGCAAATATTGCGAGAGTTGGATGGGGCGCTCGAAAGCTTCCCACAAGCTTAAATCTCTAGAAACATAGCTATCGGAAGGCGTGATGGCCTGGCGTCGATAAGCTCGAACGCGGCAGCCGGAACGCAGCGGGATGCGCACGCTCCCCACGATGGCGCAGCGAACGGTAAGGATTCCCAATGTTGAAATGTTGTTCTCTGTGCGACGGACAGATCTTGAACAAATTTCTGGATTTGGGGCGCCAGCCCCTCGCGAACAAATACCCAAAACCGAGTGATTTGCAGGAAGAGAAATTCTTCCCGCTCGAAGTGTTCTTTTGCGAGACCTGCAAGAATGTTCAGCTTGGCGAGATGGTGCCGCGATCCCTCATGTTCGAGGATTATTATTACCTGAGTTCGGTCAATGGGGGCCTCGTCCGCCATTTCGAGGCGCTCGCCGAGGAACTGAAGGAAGCGAAATTCGTCGTCGACGTGGGCTCCAACGATGGCGTGTTGCTGCGTCCGCTCAAAGGTCTCGGAGTTCGGGCGCTGGGGGTCGAACCTTCGATCAATGTCTCCAAGCTCGCCAATGACGAGGGGCTGGAAACGCTCTGCGCCTTCTTCGAGGAAACCTCGGCACGGCAGGTGCTGGACAGCCACGGCCCGGCGGATGTGATCGTCGCCAGCAGCGTCTTCACGCATCTCGACGCACCGGATCAGTTCATCCGCGCAGCGGACATCCTGATGGCGAAAGACGGCAAGCTGGTGATCGAGGTCGAGTATATCCTCAACATGATCAGCCAGGTGCAGTTCGAGCGATTCTACCTCGACCGGATCTTCTACTACTCGATCTCGTCGATGAAGCAGCTGTTCGGCAAGCACGGCATGGTGATCACCGGGCTTGAGCCTGTGGCCCAGCATGGCGGCTCCCTTCGGTTCACATTGATGCGCGAGGCGGCCGGCACCGAGGCCCCGGAGTTGGCGGAGCTGATCGCGACCGAGTTGAAGGTGCTGAACACTGCGGCACTGACAGATTTTGGCCAGCGCTGCCGCGATCTGACCGACAGGCTGGTCGCTGGCTTGAAGCGCTGGCGGGAAGAGGGCGTCAAGGTGGCAGGCTACGGTGCGCCTGCCCGGCTTTCGACCATCACAAACTTTGGTGGCATCGACAGAGAGCTGCTGCCTTTCACGATCGATGACAGTCCGCTGAAACAGGGACGCACCTCGCCCGGCGCGCATATCCCGGTTGTGTCTGCCTCTGAACTTGAGACCTATCAGCCCGAAGTGCTGGTGGTCTTCGCCTACGAATACATCGACGACATTCGGAAAAAGACTAGCAATGCATATGACTACTACATGCCAATTCCGCTTGTTGAACTCATAGCTTCCTGATCACTGGAATGGGGAAAGAAATGTCGAAAGAAATTCAACGTATTGTCGAGCGGCTTGGTGCTAATGCCCATCGGTTTTCCGGGAAGACTGTCCTGCTGGCAGGGGGGGCGGGTTTCCTTGGGAAGCACTTCGTCAAGGTGTTTCAGAAGCTGAATAGCGACGTGCTGGACAAGCCCTGCTCGGTCATCTCGGTGGATAACTACATCACCGGCACCAAGAACCTCGATGAAAGCATCGTGCGCGATCCCAACATCATGCAGGTCTGGGCCGATGTGACCCATCCGCTGCCCGTGCGCGAAGATATCGACTTCATCATCCAGGCTGCGGGCATCGCATCACCCGTTTTCTACATGCGTTATCCGCTCGAGACCATCGAGAGCGCGGTGCATGGCACCCGCAACCTCTTGGACCTGGCTTCACGCAACAAAAACCTCGAGGGCTTCCTGTTCTTCAGCTCCTCCGAGATCTACGGCGATCCCGACCCCCGCGCGGTGCCGATCAAGGAAGATTACCACGGCAACGTTTCGACCGTTGGGCCGCGCGCCTGCTACGACGAATCCAAACGCCTGGGCGAGACGCTCTGCACGATCTACAAAGAGCACCACGGCGTGCCGGCAAAGATCGTGCGCCCGTTCAACGTCTTTGGTCCTGGCATGGGTCACAACGACCGCCGCGTGATCCCGATGTTCACCTATCAGGCGCTCAATGGCCGTACGATCCCGGTCCACGGCACCGGCCTGCAGACGCGCACCTTCTGCTACATCACCGACGCCATCTACGGCTTCCTGATGACGCTGCTTGAGGGCAAGTGCGGCGAGGCCTACAACATCGGCAACCCGGACAACGAAATCTCGATGATCAAGCTGGCGGAGATGTATCCCAAGCTGCTGCCGGGCGCCTCCTTCACCCGCATCGACTATCCGGACACCTATCCGGCGGGAGAACCTAACCGTCGCTGCCCGGATATCACCAAGGCGCGGGAAACCTTTGGTTATACCTCCGAGGTGGATGTCGAAGATGGTCTCGCGCGCTTCATCGACTGGGCTCGCAATGAGCGGAACTATATCGATTTCGAGCCGGAAGCGGCGCTCAAAAAGGCCGGATAACAATAGGTGGTAACACTAGGCCTCATCGGGCGGGGTGCCTGGGCGCGCATCATCGGCGCCACTCTGGACAGCCTGCCCGAAGTGCGCTGGGTGCCGCTGAACGGCCCCGGCGCTTCTGTTGACGGCGTCATCATCGCCAACAGGAGCAAAGATCACGTGTCCTCGGCGCTCCCTTTCGTTGAGGCGGGGATGCCGTGCTTTATTGAAAAACCTCTGGCCACATGCCTCGAGGATTTCCTGCGCCTCAAGGCGGCGGCTGGTGCAGCGGCCGGCCACGTTTTTGCGGGGCACCTGCACCGGTTCAACCCGGCCGCAGAGGCCTTTTGTGCGGCCCTGCCTGAGATCGGCCCGATCCAATCGGCAACTGCGCTCTGCGCCAATGGCAAACCGCGCGACGATACGTCCGTGATATGGGATTGGTTGCCGCATCCGCTCTCACTGGCAGCACGGATCTTCGCCGCTCCGGCCGAGCGCGCGACGGCCCGGTCGCTTGAAGGCGGAGCGCGCCCGCTTCGCGTGGCTGCACAATTGTCCTACGAAGGGCGACCTTTCGACCTTGAGGCCAGCTGGCTTTCGCCAGATCCAGCCTTTCGGATCACGGCAGCGGGCACCAGGGGACGTCTCATCTTTGATGACAAGGCCACGCAGAAGGTCACGCTCATCCGCGACGGAAAGAGTGTCGCCCTCAGCTATGACCCAGAGCTGCCTCTAACCCGCGAACTGCGCGCCTTTGTCGAGTTGATCCGTGGCGTGCGCGACAACCCGTCTCCGGTTGAGGAGGCAGAGGAAGTGCTGCGCAGCCTCGATGCCATCGAACGCTCCGCAGCAGCAGACGGCGCCCCGGTCGCGATCAATTGGCCGGATTGAGGTATTCGTAAATCTGCGCGAGGATTTCCTGAACGCGCGCGTCCAGGTGGCTGGTCGCCATGGCCAGTTCGTGACGCGCGAGTACGCCGGCCTCGCCCTGTTTGCGGAAATGTGCGTTCGCCGCCTCGACAATGGCCTGCGGGGCCGCCACATCGCTCGGCTCGAAATAGAACAGATGCTCCTGCAGAGCGGCCAGCGCGGGAAGATCCCTCAGGCTGGCTGGAAGGATCGGCACGCCCCCGGTGATCAGCGCATCAAAGACACGGATAGGCAGATCGCCACGGACCGGGACGATCCAATGGCTCATATGCGCCGCCCATTCGTCCAACCGGTCCAACTCCGTGCGGTCATGATATGTCCGCGCCGCCGGACCGACATGTTTGAAATGCGTGTTCAGCGTCTGGAGCAGCGCATTGCGCTCGGGGAATTGCGGATAGAGGATATGTCGTCCAAGGGGTTCCGGATCACGCGTGGCGGCCAGGAGGCGATCGCGATGTTCGCTCAGATAGTCGCGTGACCACTGGATGACCGCTGCACTTACGGGGCGTCCCATCGCCTTGGTCACCTGCGCGTAAGTCTCATTATTGTGCGGATGGCACGGCACGTAAAAGTCGGACAGCATCGCAAAATTCAGGGACATCGCGACATCATGATGATTGTCGAAATCCCAGATGCAGACATGGGCACGCGGTTCGTTGGCGAACATGCCCACATACTTCTGCCCAATCTGAGCGATGTCATTGTTGTTCAGTATGTAGATGGTGTCGGGCTCGAACTGCTCGATGGCCTTGAGGTTCACCAACGAGATCTGGTCTGTCTTCTCGGCCTTGCTGAAGATCCCCTCGCTCAACCTGACCTGCGTTTGTCGGCGCAGTTTCATGCTCTCAGAAAAGGCCTTTCGGCGGAGTTCTTTCTGCACATTCAACTGTTCAATCTGCTCGTTTACGGATGACATGTCAGGTGGTTTCGCTCTTGCTTATCTGGAAATATTTCTAACGTTTTAAGGTTAAATATTCCTAAAATCTCGGTGAGTTGGTCCCGCCAGTGGGAACGCTTTTCCCTTCGAGGGTGGTTTGGCCCGCTCCCCTGAAAAGTCCGCGGTATGACGCGCTAGTCTGTTCCTCGAACGCTTCGAATGGTCGCCGAAGGTGACGCAGGAAAAAGGCGTTTGCGTGCTGCTTCGGCTCTTTTGCCAGTGAGTTGGAGGGACATGGCGGCGATCCGGGCGGAGAGGCCTCCACGGGATCGAATAGCCTAGAGAATCCGGTCGATCTTATGCTGAATATGCAGATTCGGCATCAACCCAGCCGTATGTGCGGCGCGATACGCGTTCCTCGCAGCATCGAATGTCACGCCCCACATGATGGCGCTGAGGAGAAACGCGATGATGTAAACTTGGATGCGCATAGTTCTATCAAAGTGCGGCATATCGGCATTTATATGGCAGTGCGAAGCATTGCTCGAGATCAATTATTATCGGTGAATAAAGACGCAGAGAACGAACACCACAACGGTGGGCACAGATAACAGGGAGATCCCGTATCTGTTTGATCTCATTGAGGATCAATGGGAATGGTGCCCAGAAGAGGACTCGAACCTCCACACCCTTTCGGGTACCAGCACCTGAAGCTGGCGCGTCTACCAATTCCGCCATCTGGGCGACGGAGAGCCATGTACGGGGGCGGCTCGTTACTGTCAACAGGGTTTTTGAAGTTTTCCTGACAGTCTGTGAAAAAGCTTCACGAAGCTGTGGTCGAACCCAACGGATCAGTGGATGGCATGGCTCATTTCTCAACCCTATATAATGGGTATTGGAAAGGAACGCGCCATGTTCGACCTTCGCTCTATCCTTCTTGCTGGTCTGTTTGCCGTATTGCCATTGATGGGAGCCAATGCCGCCTCGCCGTCGCTTGGGCCTCTCAATACGCAGTCGACGATCTGCGACTATCGCGGCTGCTTCGGCTTCGGTCCGCAGCAGTGGCATCGCCCCGCCTACGTCCAGCCGAACTATCTCCCACCGAATGCAGCCGGGCCGAATTATTATCAGCCGCCCGGGCAATTGCCGCCACGGCTGACCTACGGTCCGCCGCCGGCACCGCGCGTGCAGCCTTCGGCGGATAATCAGGTCCGCCATCAGCAATGGTGCCGGAACGAATATCGATCCTACAATCCGCGCACCGATCGCTTCCTGACCTATGAAGGCATCTACAAGACCTGCAATTCGCCTTATAATTGAACGTCAGCTCTCTAGCGATGCGCGGTCGGTATGGCCGAGATCGCGGTCAGGCTCGATGATGTCGCGCACCCGCTGCTTGAGTTCCTTCGGTCCGGGAAAGCCGCCGTCGCGCTTGCGCTCCCAGATCAGGTCGCCATTGACACGGATCTCGAAATTGCCGCCGGTGCCGGGAATGAGCGCCACTTCGCCGAGGCTGTCGGTAAAGGTCTGCAGCAGTTCCTGCGCCATCCAGGCGGCGCGCAGCAGCCAGTTGCACTGCGTGCAGTAGAGGATCGTCACACGGGCTTTCTCGGTCATGGGAATCTCCTTTAGTCCGAGGGATCTAGAAGCTCGCAAAAGACGTTGCAATGCGCCTGGCACCGAATCTGCGGACGGAAAGTTCGGATTCAGTCTTTTTTGATAATTTTCCATTAGCTATTCCGGATTGGTGTTTTCACGGATCTGGTGAAGCACCCTGGTTCTTGTTTTGCGTCACGGTGCCCATGCGTTCCACGGCTATCCCAGCGATCCTCGTCGCCTGCCTTGCTCTGGCAGGCTGCTCTTCGGCTTCCGGTCCGGAAAATCTTTCGGCTGGTGTTGCTCCGAAGCCTTCGAAGGAAATCACGGCTTCTGTCACGCCGCCGCCGGCACCTGTGCCCCAGGCTACGGTCGCTGCGATCGATGCAGCCGATGCCACCACTCCGCAGGTCAGCCTCGCCTGGGAAGCGCCCCTGCCGGAATCCCGCGCCTTCTCGGCAGTGACGCCTTCAGCCACATCGCAGCCGGGTATGCCGATTCCGAGCGAACGCCCCGTCGAATTCGCCATGGCGGCGGCACCTGCCATAGAACCGCCGACCCGTGGCCGCTCGCGCGTCTATGGTTATGGTTTCCGCGATGCCAAGCCGATCAACTTCGGCAAGGTCTCTCCGCGCAAACTCGCCGTCCACGGCGTCGACGTCTCGCGCTGGCAGGGCGACATCGACTGGGAAACGCTCCGGACCCGCGGCGCCAACTTCGCCTTCATCAAGGCAACGGATGGCGGCGATCATCTGGATCCGATGTTCAAGACAAACTGGCGGCGCGCCAAAGAGGCCGGCATCAAGCGCGGCGCCTATCATTTCTTCTACTGGTGCCGCACGGCCGGTGAGCAGGCCGACTGGTTCATCCGCAACGTGCCGCGCGATCCGGACGCCCTGCCGCCGGTCATCGATGTCGAATGGAACGGCGAATCGAGCTGCAAGGTGAAGCTCTCCCGCGCCCGCGTGTTGGAAAAAATGCAGGTCTTCATGGAGAAGATCGAGCAGCACTACGGCAAGCGACCGATCATCTATACGGCCCCGGATTTCTACGCGGATAATCTCGAAGGCGCCTTCCAGAACTATCACTTCTGGCTGCGCGCTGTCGCCGAACATCCTTCGAAGGTCTATCCGAACCGCAAATGGCTCTTCTGGCAATATTCCGGCTCTGGCCTCTCTCATGGCGTCGAAGGCCGCATTGACCTCAATGCCTTCCGCGGCAGCGAAGAAGAATGGCACCGCTGGGTAGCGGGGCTGTAGGAATTTCACTCCGGACAGAAGATGCCGCAGAACTGACGATATCAGCCCTGCGGCATTCGGCTTCGACCGCAAGGATCAGAGTCGCGCCTCGAGTACGAGGTTGAACGGGGTTGCCATCGCCCGACGGAACCGCGTGAAACCGGCCTTCCGGAAGATCTCGGCCAGCCGTTTCTCACCGGCTTGCGCGCCAAGCACGATATGGCCGCCATCAGAGATCGCATGAGCGCAGCAGATCGTCGTCGAGGCGGCATAATACATGCGCGCGACCGGCGAGATACTGTCTTCCACACCATCCTTCGCATAGGGCTCGACCAGCATTACCGTTCCCTCATGGGCGATGGTTCTGGCTGCGTGTCTTGCGACAGCGAGCGGGTCGCCCATGTCATGCAGGCAGTCGAAGAAGCAAATAAGGTCGTAGCCTGAACCAGAATAGGCGTCCGCTCTCGCGGTTTCGAATGTGACCCTCTCTGTTCCTCCCGCCGCAGCAACAACCTGCCGGGCCTCATCGAGCGATTCCGGATGCGAATCAAAGCCATGGAATCGCGACGACGGGAAGGCTTCGGCCATCAGCGCTGTCGAATGACCATGACCGCAGCCGACATCGGCCACCAGTGCGCCAGCCTTCAGTTTCTCGATGACGCCATCGAGCGCCGGCAGCCATTCGGCAACAAGGCTTGCCTTGTAGGCGTTGCGGTAGAGCGATGCCACGCCGCAATAGAGCCTGCCATCGTGATCGCCCCAGGGAATGCCGGCGCCGGTGCGAAATGCATCCAGGGCCTTGTCCTCGTCAGCCCACATCGAGGCGGGGATTGCCCAGGCCGCAGCCATGAAAACCGGGCTGTCGTCCTGCGCCAGCACCAGCGCATGTTCAGGCGGCAGTTCGTAGCTGTGGCTTGCCGCATCATAGATCACATAGCCCCCTGCCACCTGTGAGCCCAGCCATTCGCGGATATACCGCTCGGCGCAGCCCGTGATTGCCGCAAGCTGGTGCGAACTGATCCGCCCCACCTTCGCCATTGCCTTGTAAAGGCCGAGCCGGTGGCCGATGCTCACCATCACGCCGCCATAGCCGGCCGAGAGATCGCCGATTGCTCGTGAGACGATGAGGTCGAGCTTGGCCGCATCGATCGTGTTGCTTCTTATCTGGTCCATTTCCTTCTCCTGTCGAAATGTTAGGAATGGAAATGGAATGACAGCAGACGCGCTATTACGGCAGAGCGGCATGGGCCATAAGCGGGCCATTTGCGCCAATCATCATGCCGGTGTAGGCAAAAGAAGCAAATAGCGGACCTGTTTCTTCCGGGGGGATGAGATGCAATCCGGCGCCGATCAAGTCGTTTCCAGGCCGCTTCATGTCAGCCTCGTGGCCATTCCCGAGGCTGTGGTATCGACCCTGAGCGGCATTTTCGATGTCATGAATGCCTTTGCGGTTCTGCCGGCAGCCAGCGATGTCCTCGGCGGCCGAGCGCCCTTCAAGGTGGAAATTGTCGGTACATCCGCCGAGCCGCTGGAACTTGCAAGCCGTCTGCCGATTACCGTCCAGCGCAGCATCTCGTCTCTCGACCACACGGATATCGTCATCGTGCCCTCCGTTCTGCTGCCATCGCGTGGATGGCAGAAGGGACGTTATCCGGAACTTGTCGAATGGGTTGGCGCCATGCATTCGCGTGGCGCGCTGATCTGCTCGGCCTGTTCGGGGCTCTTTCTGCTGGCAGAGACCGGGCTATTCGACGGCATGGATGCGACAGTGCATTTCGGCTATGCCGAGGCTTTCCGGACAAGCTTTCCGCAGGTGCCCGTCCATCCCGAGCGTGTGCTCGTCGTTTGTGGCAGGCGAGAAGAGCTGATCAGCTCCGGTGCCTCCATGACCTGGCATGATCTCGTCCTGTACCTGATCGCCCGCCATGCGGGTGCTTCAGCCGCGCAGGCTATTGCCCGTTTCTTCGCGTTGCAATGGCATCAGGATGGGTTGGCGCCCTATATCGTTTTCGAGGGCCGCAGGGATCATGGCGATACAGCGATCCAGACGGCGCAGGAATGGCTTTCCAGCCATTTTTCGGTCGCCAATCCCATCGAGGAAATGTTCCGTCATGCTGGCCTGACGGAGCGCACCTTCAAGCGCCGCTTCACCCAGGCAACCGGTGTCAGCCCGATTGCCTATGTTCAGCGTTTGAGAGTGGAGGATGCAAAGCGCCGGCTGGAGCGCACGGATGCGCCGGTCGATGAGATCAGCTGGGAGGTCGGCTATGAAGAGCCGGCTTTTTTCCGCAGGCTCTTCAAGCGCATGACAGGCCTGACGCCCGGCAGCTATCGCCGCCGGTTTCGTGTGCCCGATTATGCGCGTCCGTCAAAAAGCTGAGGTGTTTACTCGTCACCCATCTTGAGCGCCGCGATAAACGCTTCCTGCGGGATTTCCACCTTGCCGAACTGGCGCATGCGCTTCTTGCCTTCCTTCTGCTTTTCCAGAAGTTTGCGCTTGCGGGTGGCGTCGCCGCCGTAGCATTTGGCCGTCACGTCCTTGCGAAGCGCCGAGATGGTTTCGCGGGCAATGACGTTGCTGCCGATCGCCGCCTGGATCGGGATCTTGAACATGTGCTTCGGGATCAGCTCCTTCAGCCGCTCGCACATGTCGCGACCGCGCTTTTCGGCGGCGGCGCGATGCACCAGCATCGAGAGCGCGTCGACCGGCTCGCCGTTGACGAGGATCGACATCTTCACGAGATTGCCCTCGCGATAGCCTTCGAGGTGATAATCGAAGGACGCATAGCCCTTCGAGATCGACTTGAGGCGATCGTAGAAATCGAAGACGACTTCGTTGAGCGGCAGATCATAAGTCACCATCGCGCGCGTGCCGACATAGGTCAGCTCGGTCTGGATGCCACGACGATCCTGGCAAAGCTTCAGGATCCCGCCGAGATAATCGTCCGGTGTCATGATCGTTGCCTTGATCCACGGCTCGCGGATTTCGGCGATCTTGACGACATCGGGCATGTCGGCCGGATTGTGCAGTTCACGCTCGCTGCCGTCGGTCATCGTCAGCTGATAGACGACTGATGGTGCGGTCGCGATCAGGTCGAGATCGAACTCGCGTTCGAGACGTTCCTGGATGATTTCGAGATGCAGCAGGCCGAGGAAGCCGCAGCGGAAGCCGAAGCCGAGAGCGGCCGAGCTTTCCATTTCAAAGGAGAAGGACGCGTCGTTGAGGCGAAGCTTGCCCATCGCGGCGCGCAGATCTTCGAAATCGGCGGCATCGACCGGGAACAGGCCGCAGAAGACGACCGGCTGTGCCGGCTTGAAACCCGGCAGGGCCTCGGCGGTCGGACGCTTGTCTTCGGTGATCGTATCGCCGACGCGGGTATCGGCCACTTCCTTGATCGAGGCGGTGATGAAGCCGATCTCGCCGGGGCCGAGGCTGTCCACATTGACCATTTTCGGCGTCAGCACGCCGACGCGCTCGACCTGATACTTGGCATCCGTGCCCATCATGCGGACAGTCTGACCCTTGGAGAGCACGCCGTCGATGACGCGGACCAGAACCATGACGCCGAGATAGGTGTCGTACCAGCTATCGACGAGCAGCGCCTTCAACGGTGCTTTCTCGCCGCCCGGGCTCTTCGGCGCCGGCAGCTGGTGGACGATCGCTTCCAGCACGTCGGGAATGCCGAGACCGGTCTTGGCCGAGATCAGCACGGCCTCGGAGGCGTCGATGCCGATCACTTCCTCGATCTGCTCCTTGATGCGGTCGGGTTCGGCCGCCGGCAGATCGATCTTGTTGAGAACGGTGACGATCTCGTGATTGTTGTCGATCGCCTGATAGACGTTGGCGAGCGTCTGGGCTTCCACGCCCTGCGACGCGTCAACGACGAGCAGCGAACCTTCGCAGGCCGAGAGCGAACGCGAGACTTCATAGGCGAAGTCGACGTGGCCGGGCGTATCGATGAGATTCAGCACATAGGTTTCGCCGTTATTCGCCTTGTAGTGCAGGCGCACGGTCTGGGCCTTGATGGTGATGCCGCGCTCGCGCTCGATATCCATATTGTCGAGCACCTGCTCGGACATTTCTCGCTCGGCAAGGCCGCCGGTCGTCTGGATCAGGCGGTCAGCAAGCGTCGATTTGCCGTGGTCGATATGGGCCACGATCGAAAAGTTGCGGATATGGGATAGCGGAGTCGTCGAATTGGTGCTCATGCGCGCCATATAGCAGCGCGCTCACCGCCCGCAAAGCGGTAATTATACCGGGGTTTACCCTATTTTGCAGACCGTGACGTACGGCTCAGACCGGCCAGGTCTCCAGCCGCCAGGCGGAATCCCAGAACATCCATTCATATTGGGAGGCGCGCACGAAGGCGTCCATCATCTGCTGGCGCTCTGTAGGCGAGGCAGCCCGCGCGGCGATATCCGTCAAGGCAATCACTTCACGCGCACCGGCTGCAAATTGCGGATCGCCATAGGTGTTGATCCAGGCCTGGAAGACATTACCCTCGATCGCCGGTCGGCTCTTGATGCCTTCGCCCACATGCCAGTAGATCCAGAAGCAGGGCAGGATGGCCGAAAGCGCCACCGCGTAGGAGCAGTGGTAGGCCGTCGCCAGCAGGAAATTCGTATAGGCAAAGCACGAGGGCGAGGGCTCGGCCGCCGTCACATCGGCGCTGGAAATGCCGAACTGCGTCAGGAAACCGGCATGCAGCCCCTGCTCCACGGTTATCGCCTTCTGCGCCGACCCAAGAAAGCGCAGCACCTGCGCATTATCGGGCGCTTTGGCGGCGACGATCGCAAGGCAGCGGGCATAATGCTTCAGGTAGATCGCGTCCTGCAGGATATAGTGGCGGAAAACCTCCGGCGGCAGCGTACCATCCGAAAGCCGCTCCAGCAGCGGCAATCGCTCGATCTCGGCCATGATCGGCTTGATCCGGTCCCAGGCGGCCGTCGTGAAGCTTTCCGCCGTCTCAGTGCCTTGCGCAATACCGTCCATCTTGCTCTCCGCTCTTGAATGCCGCTGCCATATATCGACGCCGCCGCGGTGAAAGCAAGGCTGCTTGCAAGGACTTGATTCCATCATTGGATCCTGTATTTCTCTTATAGTAGAATCATGGATTGAAAAATGGAACAGGAACTCGAGCAGGCAATCGGCCTCCGCATTCGCATGCTGCGGACGGAAAAGGGGCAGACACTGGATGATCTCGCTACTGCTTCCGGCGTGAGCCGCGCGATGATCTCCCGCATCGAGCGGGCGGAGGCGAGCCCCACGGCTTCGCTGTTGGCGAGGGTCTGTGCGGCGCTTGGCCTGTCGCTTTCAGAGTTTTTTGCCGATGAAGGGCAGGAAGCATCGCCGCTATCGCGTCGCCAGGATCAGCAGGTCTGGCGCGATCCCGAAACCGGCTATATGCGCCGCGCCGTCTCGCCGCCGGGTACATCCTCGGATGTCGATATCGTTGATGTCGAATTTCCGGCCGGTGCGCGCGTCAGCTTCCCGCCGCATGCCGCCAGCCGCGGCATGACCCAGCATGTCTGGCTCTTCGATGGCGAGCTGGAAATGACCGTCGGCGAGATCGTTCATCGTCTCAAGCCCGGCGACTGTCTCTTCATGCCGGTCGGTGACGGCCATGTCTTTCACAATCCGGGTCATGCGCCGGCACGCTACTGCGTCGTGCTGGCCCGCGGCGATCACTAAATCACGCGCTCACTTATCAGGGGATCATCATGCCGACTATCCGTCTTCTCTCTGCCGCCGAGGCACACGCGGCTATTCCCGACCTCTGCGAGGTGCTTGCCGATTGCGTCAATGGCGGCGCCTCGGTCGGCTTCATGCAGCCCTATACACCTAGGGATGCCGAACCCTACTGGCGTAGTGTCGCCGAAGCCGTGGCCGATGGCGCCACCCTGCTCTTCGGCGCTGAAGTTGATGGCAAAATCGTCGGCACGGTGCAGGTCGGCGCTGCCCAGATGCCGAACCAGCCGCATCGCGGCGATCTGAAAAAGCTGCTTGTTCACCGCTCCGCTCGCGGCCATGGCCTGGCGCGTCTGCTGATGGACATGGCCGAACACGAAGCGGCCCGTCGCGGCAAGACGATTCTCGTCCTCGACACGGCAACCGGCAGCGATGCTGAAGCCATCTACCCGCGTCTCGGCTGGGAGCGTGTCGGTGTCATTCCCGATTATGCGCTCTGGCCTGAAGGTGGCCTGTGCGCCACAACCTTCTTTTACAAGCGCGTGGCCTGATGGCCGTGCGTAAAGGCGTCTATCGCGTCAGCCAGTCTTGAGGCCGGCGTCCAATGCAGGGCCTTCCAGCCAAACTCTTTGGCCGCCGCAATATTCTCCTCGACATCGTCAATGAAGCCGATGTCATCAGGGGCGGCGCCGACTTCTTGCGTCGCAAGCCGGAAGAAATCGCTGAAAGGCTTTCGCGCGCCGAGTGCGGCCGAGTAGAACATGCCGTCGAAAAGCGCGCCGAGCCCCAGCACGTCGCGCAGGTAGGCGGCGCGCTGGTGCTCCTGGTTGGTGGCAAGATAAAGAAGCGTGCCTTTGTCCTTCAGGCGGGCGAGATCGTCGAGCAATTGCCGGTCGAGGCGGGAGTCGTTTTCGAACCAATAGTCGAGCAGTGTCTGGGCGTTGAGATGCGGTGCAATCCGGCCAAGTACTTCCGTCAGACGGGGTTCGATCGGCTCCTGGCCTGTGACGATTCCGACCCAGTAAGGCTTGAAGAATTCCTGTTGAAGCAACGGCGCAGGCAGGCCGAGGTCGCGCTCGAGATAGGTAAAGAGCGGCAGGCCGTCTGTCGGCCGTCCGTGGACCAGCACCCCATCGACATCGACCATCAGGATTTTCATGGGCTTAAACTCTTGAGGAAAAGGAAGGTGTTCTGAAATCGGCTTGAACGTGGCGTCGCCTGTTGCGGTGATCAAGCCGTGTTCGGTGCTTTTTTCTTTGGACGGGCCTGTGTAAGGCTTGATTCTGACAAGCTGATTTGCGGAGGACACTCGTGCGCGTCATCTATTCCGAAGACCACAAGCTGCGTGATGCGAAGACAGAACTGCATGATGGCCAGCTTGTGACGCCCTTCGAAGCGCCGTTCCGGGCAGAATGGATTCTTGCCGCGGTGAAGGATGCAGGTTTCACGGATGTTGTTGCGCCTCAGGCGCATGGCCTGGAAACTGCGCGCAAGGTACACGATCCCGCCTATCTGGAGTTCCTGGCGACGGTGTGGGATCGCTGGGTGGCGGCTGGATATAAGGGCGAGGCGATCGCCAATTCCTTCCCAATCCGCCGCAGCAGCCAGCGCATACCGGAAAACATCGTCGGCGCGATCGGCCATTATGCCAATGCCGCCGATACGTCCATCACCAAAGGATCCTACGAGGCAGCCGTTGCCTCGATGCGCTGTGCGATGACGGGCGCGGATTGGCTGAACGCCGGCAACCGCTTCGCCTTCGCGCTCTGCCGCCCGCCTGGCCACCATGCCGGCATCGATCTCTTCGGTGGCTATTGTTTCATCAACAATTCCGGCGTGGCCGCCCAGCGACTGCTCGATCATGGCGCGAAGAGGGTCGCCGTGCTCGACGTCGATTTCCATCATGGCAACGGCACGCAGGATCTCTTCTATCGCCGCGGCGATGTCTTCACCGCCTCGCTGCACGGCGATCCAATCCATGCCTTTCCCTATTTTCTTGGCCATGCCGACGAGGACGGCGAAGGGCAGGGCGAAGGCGCCAATCGCAACTACCCGCTGGCTTATGGCACCACATTCGATGTCTGGTCATCAGCTCTTGCCGATGCGCTCTCCCGCATCAAGGCTTTCGGTGCCGAAGCCGTCGTTGTCGCTCTTGGGGTCGATACGTTCGAGCGCGATCCGATCTCCTTCTTCAAGCTGAAGTCGGAGGACTTCATTCGCATGGGCGAGTTGATCTCCGCCGCCGGCTTGCCGGTCGTCGCCTGCATGGAGGGCGGCTACGGTGTGCCGGAGATCGGCCTCAATGTCGCCAATGTGCTCAAGGGTCTGGAAGCCTGATCTGCTGCCGATGACTGACGAAAGCACTCCATCCGATATTCCGACGCCCCGCATGCTGAGCTGGGCGCGCAACTCGACCATCTATCGCCTCGAGCGGCGCATGATGACCGAAAAGCAGCTCTTTGACGCCATCACCCGCAAGGCGAAAGAAAAGTTCGAGGACATCAGCGCAGCCCAACTCAAGGCCGTTGCTGATTTTGCCGTCAAATTCGCCTATGACAACAAGGCGATCGACGATGGCGCCTATGCCGAGATTGCCACGCGATCGGCCGTGCGCAGCGGCAAGTCGAAGCGAGCGATCGCTCAGAAGCTTGCGGTCAAAGGCGTCTCCACCGATAAGGTGGAGGTAGCGCTCGAGGAAACCGACGATCTCTACGCCGCAGCGATATTCGCCCGCAAACGCGCCTTCGGCCCCTTTCGCCGTGTCGAGCTGGATGAGAAACGCAAGGCGAAGGAGCTTTCCGCCTTCGCCCGCAACGGTTTCAGCTTCGAAATCGGCAGAAAGGTCTTCGAGATGACCTTCGAAGATGCTGAGGAGATCATCTTCGCTGGCCGCCTCTGATGCCATCAAGGCTTTTGCTGGCACGATCAGAAGTTTGAATTTGTCGCCTGCGGATCGGCTTCGTATGAAGAGCGCACAATCGGAGGCATCTATGGAAGACAGAACGAATGCAGGAGCGAATGCGCTGACTGCTGAAGCATCGACTGCATTCGGCGGCGTGGCTGCCGGCGGCCTGATGTGCCTCATGTCGATGTCTTCCATCCAGTTCGGTGCGGCATTGTCCTCCTCCGCCATTGCCACCTATGGGCCAGTCGGCGCCACATGGTTGCGCCTGGCTTTTGCCGCCATCATCCTGGCAATCGCCGTGCGCCCGCGCATTTTCAGCTACAGCCGCGCGCAATGGACAAGTGCCCTGGTTCTCGGCACGACGACGGCGCTGATGACGATGAGTTTTTTCTCGTCGATCGAGCGCATTCCGCTCGGCCTCGCCGTCGCGATCGATTTTCTCGGACCACTTTCCGTCGCGACCATCGGCTACGGATTGAGCCGGCGCCTCATCTGGCCGCTCATTGCCGCTTTCGGCGTTCTCGCCCTCGCCCATGACGGAGAAGGCTGGGTCGGAGATCCCCTCGGTGTTCTCTTTGCATTTGGCGCGGGAACGGGCTGGGCGATCTATATCGTGCTCACGAAGAAGATCGGTGCAAGCTTCAAGGGTCTTGAAGGACTTTCCATGTCGCTCATGGTTGCCGCCGTGGTCGCAACGCCCTTCGGCTTTGCCGGCGCCGCGCCGAAGCTTGATGCCTACGGCCTGATTGAAATGGCGGGCCTCGCCATTCTGGTGCCGTTGCTGCCCTACACGCTGGAACTGATTGCGCTGCGCCGGATGCCGACAGCTTCCTTCGGCATCCTTATGAGCCTGGAGCCTGCCATTGCAGCATTCGCCGGCTTTATCATACTGGCGCAGCCCATGACCTTTCTGCAGATGGCGGGAACGGCCCTGGTCGTCGCCGCAAGCGCCGGCGCCACCTTTTCGGCGAGGCAGTGAGACGTCAGACCGTCTTCTTCGTGGGATCGTCGAGTGCCGGATTGTAGAAGAGAGACAGCGTCAGGCTCTTTGCGATCCGTTCCGCTGTGGCCATGAACCACGCCTTGGCTTCCGGCGTGGGCGCCACATCGTCAAGCGTTTGCGAAAACAGAGAAAGCCATTTCGGGAAGAGCTCCGGCGTCATGTTCGCAACGCCGAGATGCGCCTGAACCGGCTTGCCTCCATAGGCGCCGCTGCGGAAGGCGACGGATGACCAGAAGCTTTTCATTTTGGCCATATGTTCCGGCCAGCGGCCGGAAAGCCTGGCGTCGAAGACCGGGCCGAGCTCGGCATGCTGCAGCACTCGCCCGTAGAAGGTTTCCACAAGCCTCGAAATGAAGGCGTCATCGATGCCGATTGCCGCCATTTCGGCCTCGGCCTTTTCGCGGATCGCGGCAATATGCGCAGCCCGCCCTTGTATCTCGTTATCCATCTCAAGCCCCGGCGCTACTTCCAGCTGGCAGCTCTCATATAGGTTCGCGCACGTTCTCGCAAAACTGCGGTGAGGGGACCGTGGCAATCTGTCAATCTGGCGGGGTTTCGATCTTGACCCATGCCACACGCCTCTTTAAATTTAGAATAATTCTAAATTATTGGAGAATACACATGCTGGCGCGTTTTTTCAGATCACCGAAACGTTCCTTCCGATCCCTTTCCGAGCAGGAAATTCTGGCGCTTGCCATCGCCTCGGAAGAAGATGATGCGCGGATCTATCTCGCCTATGCTGAGCACCTGCGAAAGGAGTTTCCGGCATCCGCCAAGGTGTTCGAGGATATGGCCGAGGTCGAGGACACGCATCGCCGGTCCCTGATCGAAATGCACCGCCAGCGCTTTGGCGAGCGTATTCCCCTCATCCGCCGCGAGCATGTCGAAGGCTTCTACGAGCGCAAGCCCGACTGGCTGCGCGCCAATCTTTCCCTCGATGCGATCAGGCAGGAAGCCGAAGCGATGGAGGAGCAGGCCTATCGCTTCTACGTCGAGGCGATCAAGCAGACCTCTGACGCCTCCACTCGCCAACTTCTCGGTGATCTCGCACTTGCCGAGCAAGGCCACGAGGATATTGCCCGCATGCTCGGCGACAAGCACACGCCCGAGGATGTGAAGAAGGAAGAGGACGAGACGGCACGCCGACAGTTCGTACTGACCTATGTGCAGCCGGGCCTCGCCGGTCTGATGGACGGCTCGGTTTCCACGCTGGCGCCGATCTTCGCCGCCGCTTTTGCCACGCAGGATACCTGGCAGACCTTCCTCGTCGGTCTCTCGGCCTCGGTCGGCGCCGGCATTTCGATGGGCTTCACGGAGGCCGCTCACGACGACGGCAAGATCTCCGGCCGCGGCTCGCCGATCAAGCGTGGTCTTGCCTGCGGCATCATGACGGCGCTTGGCGGCCTCGGCCACGCGCTGCCCTATCTTATCCCGCAATTCTGGACCGCGACGATCACCGCCGCCGTCATTGTTTTCTTCGAACTCTGGGCGATTGCCTTCATCCAGAATAAATACATGGAGACGCCGTTCCTGCGCGCGGCCTTCCAGGTCGTCGTCGGCGGCAGCCTCGTCCTCGCAGCCGGTATTCTGATTGGGAATGGGTGAGGAGCGGTCGGCGCAGCCGAGCAATCGATCCAGTGAATCGATTGCAGCGACGAACGCCCTGAGCCAAAGCGAAGGGCCGGGCGCCGGTAGCTCAAACTCGGCGTAATTAATCGGTCGGGCAAAGCCCGAGCAACCGGCCCAATGAATCGATTGCGGCACTGTCGCCTCAACCCGAAGCGAAAGTCCCGGTCGTCGCTGCTACAAATTCCAAGCACCGAAAATGAAAAAGCCGGCTGTCGCCGGCTTTTTCACAGTCCCCCCACGAAACCTTTTACTTGAGAGCGCCGACCAGAACGTCGCGGCCATTCTCGATGGTAACCCAGCGACCGGCGTTGAAGCTCGACTGGCGCTTGATGAAGCTATAGGGCGTCGCAAACCAGGGCTTGACGTCGGAAGCCAGGTTGTCGAGCACGAAATCGCCTTCGGCTGTGCGCAGCGTCAGCACGGCGTGGCCTTCGCCATCAGGCTTGCGAACGACTGTCATCAGCAGGTCCGCGGGCGAGAAGCCGCGCTGGATGAGGATACGACGCTTCAGAAGCGCGAAATCCTCGCAGTCGCCAGCCGTGGTCGGATAGGCCCAAACCTCGTCCTTGCCGTAGATTTCCTTGTCCGTCATCGGCGTGATCGTGCGGTTGACGGTCGCGTTGACCGAACGGACCGTGGCCCACTTGGCGCCGGTCATGGCAACCGGGCCGCTATTGCGGTTGGCACCGCATTCGCTGCGGTGCGTCTGACAGAAATCGTAATGACCAACCGGCTGCGATGTCGCATTGCCGGTTACCATCGAGGCATTTTTGCTCGGAGCCGGAATAGCGGCCGGCGCCATTGCAAACACGGCCATCATGGCCACGAGGAAACCCTTGATCCGCACGCCCTACTTCCCTGCATCGCCCTTCATTTATTAACAAACAGTTAACGGAGAGGGCCGAAAGGAGTCAATCGTTACTTCTTGGGAGGGCGTTGCAACTCGTAGACATGGTTAAAATGCGACATAACCTTAGGGATAGTCGGGCGTGAGTTACTCAACCAAGGCCCTCTATTAGGGTGATTGCATATTCTTTGGCGAACAACTGGTCTCAGTCTATCGGATGAGGCCTTTGACTGCGCCGCGCAGCCGCTCGATATCCTGTGGGCGCGACAGCCGATGGTCGCCATCGCGAATGAAGGTCAGTACCACGTCGTCGGCAGGAAGATGTTCCACGAGCTTCATCGCATGCAGATAGGGCACGTCGGCATCTTTCATGCCCTGCAGGATATGGATCGGGCAGCCCGTTTCGATAATACCGGTCAGCACCCGGTTCTGGCGGCCATCTTCGATCAGCGCGCGGGTATAGATGTTGGGCTCGGGGCTATATTGCGAGCGTTCCTCGAAATAGCCGCGCTCTTCCAGCGAGACGCGCTCCTTCTTCTTGAGGTTTGGTTCGATGAGATCGGAGGTGAAGTCCGGTGCTGGCGCAATCAGCGCCATGCCTTCAAGCTTGGGTCCACCAGCCTTTGCAAGCTCCTGCGCCACCCTGAGCGCGATCCAGCCGCCCATCGAAGAACCGATGAGGATCATCCGTTTGGGGGCGGCGTCGCGGATCACCGCGAGCGCCTCCTCCAGCCAGCGCGAAATCGTGCCGTCGGTGAAGGCGCCGCCGGAAAGTCCGTGGCCGGAATAGTCGAGACGGATGCAGGCGGTCCCCAGTTCTTCCGCCAGCCTGTCGATTTCGACGGCCTTGCTGCCGCTCATGTCAGATCGGTAGCCGGATAGCCAAACGAGAGCCGGAAGATCGCGGTCCGCTCGTGCCGGTCGCACCAGCATGGCGATCTGCCGCGCGGCCTCGCCTGCGCCGACGGTGAGGAACTGAGGCTGAAGAACGGACATCGGGCGGAACTCCTGTTGTTTCGGTCTATAAAACAGATTCTTGACAGGCTGACAGCAGGTGATTTTTCCGCTATAGGGTGTTATTGAATCCGTTGCAGTGATGGCGTGACCCGTTTGTGCCCCCTTTTCGAACTGGGACACGAAGCTGCAACGTTCCGAACAACGCGAGGAGAATACGACCATTCGCAGACCCTTTAAAACCGACGCGCCCGTAAAGGATGGACCGCGCTCGAACCGGGAGATCCGCATTCCGAAAGTTCAGCTGATTGCTGCTGACGGACAGAATATGGGCATCGTGCCCACAGACCAGGCCTTGAAAATGGCGGAAGAAGCCGGCCTCGACCTCGTCGAAATTTCCCCCAATGCTGAACCGCCTGTGTGCAAGATCCTCGATCTGGGCAAGCTGAAATATGCCAACCAGAAGAAGGCCGCCGAGGCGCGCAAGAAGCAGAAGATTGTCGAAGTCAAAGAAATCAAGATGCGTCCGAACATCGACACCCATGATTATGAGGTGAAGATGAAGGCAATGGGTCGCTTCTTCGACGAAGGCGACAAGGTAAAGGTGACGCTGAAGTTCCGTGGCCGTGAAATGGCCCACCAGGAACTCGGCATGAAGCTTCTTCAACAGGTCAAGGCCGACACGCTCGAGATTGCCAAGGTTGAAGCCGAGCCTAAGCTCGAAGGCCGCCAGATGATGATGGTGCTGGCGCCGAAGTGACGGTGCCGCACTCTTTCGCTCAAAGCCGTCCGACAGGGCGGCTTTTGTGTTTTCCGGGGGCGGAAGATTCGTCATCCGCCCCGTTGCACTTTCATGACGCTGCGGTTATAAGCGCGCGTCCGAACTGACCGGCAGGGCATGCCGTGGCAGTTTCGAATGCTTGCGGGCAGGTTTCGTCACTGGACCCGCAGATCAACAACAAACGCTCCCGCGCCTTTGGCGAAGACCGGAAAACCGGGCTTTCGCAGAAGGGCTTCTTTAACGAAGCGGGTGAGGAGCTCTCAGAACGGAGTAGCAAAATGCCCAAGATGAAGACGAAGTCCTCTGCCAAGAAGCGGTTCAAGATCACCGCTACCGGCAAGGTCAAGGCGGCTGCCGCTGGCAAGCGCCATGGCATGATCAAGCGCACGAACAAGTTCATTCGCGATGCACGTGGCACGATGGTTCTGGCAGAACCCGATGGCCGCAAGGTCGTGAAGAACTATCTGCCGAACGGTCTCTGAGACTATTCCGGTAACGCGTTAGATTTAAGGAGATCATGAAATGGCACGTGTAAAAAGAGGCGTCACCGCCCACGCCAAGCACAAGAAGGTTCTGAAGCAGGCCAAGGGTTTCTACGGCCGCCGCAAGAACACCATCCGTACCGCCAAGGCTGCTGTTGACCGCGCCAAGCAGTACGCATACCGCGACCGCAAGGTTAACAAGCGCAACTTCCGCGCCCTCTGGATCCAGCGTATCAACGCTGCCGTCCGCGAATTCGGCCTGACCTACGGCCGCTTCATCGACGGTCTGAACAAGGCTGGCATCGAAGTCGACCGCAAGGTTCTCTCCGACATGGCAATCCACGAGCCGGAAGCATTCGGCGCCCTGGTTGCTGCCGCCAAGAAGGCCCTTGAGTACCTCAAGGACACCGGCACGGCTAACGAGTTTGAAGGCGCGGTTCGTTAACCAGCGCTTCCCAAGCTTGACGCTTTTTTGAATTTTGGGAAACCCGCGCTGGTTTGGGCTAGCGCGGGTTTTTCTTTCTCTATACTGCTGGCGCGGCCTTGCCGAGCCCGCCTTTCGAACGCCGCCTGATCCGGACGGAAAGAAGACAATGTCAGATATCGACCAGCTCAAATCCTCTCTGCTTGCCGAAATTGCCGCAGCCAATGATGAGCCTGCGCTCGAAGCCGTCCGTGTTTCCGCGCTTGGCAAGAAGGGCTCGATTTCCGAGCTCCTGAAGACGCTCGGTGCCATGACTCCGGAAGAGCGACAGACCCGTGGCGCCGCGATCAACGCCCTGAAGAACGAAGTGACCGACGCCCTTGCCGACCGCAAATCGGTGTTGAAGGAAGCGGCGATCAACGCTCGCCTCAAGGCCGAAACCGTCGATGTCAGCCTGCCGGTCCGCTCCTCGCCTGCCGAACGCGGCCGCATCCATCCAATCAGCCAGATTGTCGATGAAATCACCGCGATCTTCGGCGACATGGGCTTCTCGATCGCCGAGGGGCCGGATATCGAGACCGACTACTACAATTTCACGGCCCTGAATTTCCCTGAGGGACATCCGGCCCGCGAGATGCACGACACCTTCTTCTTCAATCCGGACGAGAAGGGCGAGCGCAAGGTACTGCGCACGCATACCTCGCCGGTGCAGATCCGCACGATGGAATCGCAGAAGCCGCCGATCCGCATCATCATTCCCGGCAAGACCTACCGCCAGGATTCGGATGCCACGCATTCGCCGATGTTCCATCAGGTCGAAGGCCTCGTGATCGACAAGAAGGCCAATGTCGCCAATATCCGCTGGGTGCTCGAAGAGTTCTGCAAGACCTTCTTCGAGGTCGACAGCGTGACGATGCGTTTCCGCCCGTCCTTCTTCCCCTTCACCGAGCCCTCCTTCGAGGTCGATATCCAGTGCGATCGCTCCGGTCCCATCGTCAAGTTCGGCGAAGGCACGGACTGGATGGAAATCCTCGGCTGCGGCATGGTCCACCCGAACGTGCTGCGTTACGGCGGTCTCGATCCCGATGAATATCAGGGCTTTGCCTGGGGCATGGGCCTCGATCGCATCGCCATGCTGAAATACGGCATGCCCGACCTGCGCGACTTCTTCAATGCCGATGTCCGCTGGATGAACCATTACGGCTTCCGCCCGCTTGACATGCCGACACTGTTCGGCGGTCTCAGCGTCTAAGGGAGGATTGGACCAATGAAATTCACGCTTTCCTGGCTCAAGGATCATCTGGAAACGGATGCCACGCTTGATGAAATCTGCACCCGCCTGACCGAGATCGGGCTGGAAGTGGAAGATGTCGACGACAAGGCCGCCTTCAAGCCCTTCGTCATTGCCAAGGTTGTCTCCGCGGAAAAACATCCGCAGGCCGATCGCCTGAAGGTGCTGATGGTCGATATCGGCCAGGGCGCTCCGGTCCAGGTCGTCTGCGGCGCGCCGAATGCGCGTGCGGGCCTCGTCGGCGCCTTTGCCGCCCCCGGCACCTACGTCCCGGGCATCGACGTGACGCTGTCGATCGGCAACATCCGCGGTGTGGAAAGCCGGGGCATGATGTGTTCGGAAAAGGAACTGCAGATCTCCGACAATCACGACGGCATCATCGACCTTCCGGACGATGCGCCCGTCGGCACGAGCTACGCCGCCTATTCCCATCTCGACGATCCGGTCATCGAGATCAACCTGACGCCGAACCGTCCGGACTGCACCTCGATCTACGGCATTGCCCGCGATCTCGCAGCCTCAGGTCTCGGCACGCTGAAGGCGCGTCCGGCACCGTCGTTCACGGTGGAGGGCGAAACTTCGGTCAAGCTAACGCTCGATCTTGATGATGCAAAGCTCTGCCCGGGCTTCGGCCTGCGGCTCGTGCGCGGCGTCAAGAATGGCCCGAGCCCCCGTTGGCTGCAGCAACGGCTTCTCGCTATCGGCCTGCGCCCCATCAATGCTTTGGTCGATATCACCAATTACATGACCTTCGACCAGGGCCGGCCGATGCACGTCTTCGACGCGGCCAAGGTCAAGGGCAACCTGACGGTCCGCCGCGCCAAGGAAGGCGAAACGGTATTGGCGCTCGATCAGCGCGAATACAAGCTCGGCCCGAACAATGTCGTCATCGCCGACGAGAACGGCGTCGAATCGATCGGCGGCATCATGGGCGGCGAACATTCCGGCTGTGACGAGAACACCGTCGACGTGTTGATCGAATCCGCTCTCTGGGATCCGATGAACATCGCCAAGTCCGGCCGCGCGCTCGGCATCATCACCGATGCCCGCTACCGTTTCGAACGCGGTGTCGATCCGGAATATATGGTTCCCGGCCTCGAACGCACGACGGAACTCGTTCTCGAACTCTGCGGCGGCAAGCCGGCCAAGTCCGAGATCGTCGGCTACAAGGGCTACGAACCGAAGATCGTCGATTTTCCTTATTCGGAGGTCAAGCGCCTGACCGGCCTCGAGATCTCTACGGAAGAAAGCAATACGATCCTGACCCGCCTTGGCTTCAAGGTTTCGGGTTCGGGCGAGCGCGTCTCGGTCGCCGTTCCCTCCTGGCGCCCCGATGTCGATGGCAAGGCCGATCTCGTTGAAGAGATCATGCGCATTCATGGTGTCGACAATATCAAGCCGGCGCCGCTCGAAAGCCATGCAGCCGTCAATGGCCGCATCCTGACGGTGCTGCAAATCCGCACCCGCGCCGCCAAGCGCGCACTTGCCTCGCGCGGCATGCTGGAAGCCGTCACCTGGTCGTTCATTCCGGAAGATCAGGCAAGGCTCTTCGGCGGTGGTTCGGCAGCCCTCAAGCTTGCCAATCCGATCGCCGCTGAAATGTCGGACATGCGCCCTTCGCTGCTGCCGGGTCTGCTGACGGCAGCCCAGCGCAATGCCGACAAGGGCTATGGCGACGTAGCGATCTTCGAAGTGTCAGGCACGTACGAAAACGACAGGCCGGAAGGCCAGCGTCGCGTGGCCGGTGGCATCCGCCGTGGCACCGCATCGCTGGCTGGTGCCGGCCGGATGTGGTCGAACGCAGCAAAGGGCGGCGGCAAGCCGGTCGATGTCTTCGACGCCAAGGCCGATGCGCTCGCCGTGATCGAAGCCTGCGGCCTGCCGATGGGCAATATCCAGATCGAGCAGGGCGGTCCCGAATGGTATCATCCCGGCCGTTCCGGCACGATCAAGATGGGTCCGAAGATCATTCTCGGTTACTTCGGCGAGTTCCATCCGACCACGCTCGAAAAGCTTGACGTCTCCGGCGCCCTTTGCGGCTTTGAAGTCTATGTCGACGCGATGGCCGAGCCGAAGAAGAAAGCGACCCGCACCAAGCCGGCGCTCGACCTCTCGCCTTTCCAGGCCGTCAAGCGCGACTTCGCTTTTGTCGTCGACAAGACGGTGGAGGCCGGCGCCATTATCAAAGCGGCGACCGGCGTTGATCGCAAGCTGATAACCGGCGTCAATGTCTTCGACATTTTCGAAGGCGCTTCGGTCGGCGAAGGCAAGAAGTCCGTAGCAATCGAAGTGCAGATCCAGCCGGCCGAGCGCACCCTTACCGACGAGGATTTCGAAGCGCTGACGCAGAAGATCATGGCCAGCGTAGCCAAGTTCACCGGTGGTGTCCTGAGAAGCTGATCCGGCTAAGAAAGCCGTGATAGGACCGGCGGCGTAAGCTGCCGGTCTTCATAGATGGAGATGGTAGAGCTTGCTCACGATCGTCCAGCGACCATCGATCTTCAGCAGCGACAGATAGTCGGTGAAGCGCATGCCGGCGAAATCGTCGGTCACTTTCACGGTTGCCGCGTCACCTGATATATCGATGCTGTCTATATCCATGTAAGGTTGGGTGCCGGGCGGCGCGGCCCCTTCTTCGAGAATAGCGGCGATGAATTCGTCGCGTGAGAGCCATTCCACTGCGTTCTGATAGTGCCCGATAACAGAGCTTTTCGGGTGAAAGGCCTTCTTCAAGGCCGCCTCATTGGCGAAGGCCATACCCTCGACATAGAGATGAACCGTTGCTTCGATTGCCTGCCTGTCGGCCATATCGATACCTCGTCCCATATTCCCAGCGGAAAGGATAGAGGCGTGGCGGGCGAAGGCAAGATCAGAGGGAGAAGAGCAGCGCGTGACGGCTGCTCTTCTTGCATGCGCTAAGCTGCGCGTGAAGCCTTCTGGTTTGCGGCAGATGTCGCAAGCTTCGTCAGGATCTGGTCAGTCTTGCCTTCTTCCTGCAGTGTCTGGTCGAGAAGAGTAACAGCGTCCTTGAAGCCCAGCGTTTGCGCCCAGGTTTTCAGTGTCCCGTAGCGGGCGATCTCATAATGTTCGACGGCCTGGGCCGCGGAAATCAGGCCAGCATCGACAGCTGCCGTCCCCTTGAACTCCTCCATGATTTCCTCGCCCTCGGCAATGATGCCTTGAATTGCTTCGCAGGTCTTGCCCTGGGCGCGCTTGCCGATGATTTCGAAGACCTGCTGCAGTCGCTCGACGTGACCTTCGGTCTCTTCGCGATGCTTTTCAAAACCCGCCTTCAATTCCTGCGACTGGGCGGCGCGCGCCATTTTCGGCAGGGCGCGTAGTATCTGGCGTTCGGCGAAGTAGATGTCCTTGAGGGTGTCGTAAAACAGATCTTCCAGCGTCTTTTCCTTGGCCATTGTTCCGTTCCTTGTTGGGAGATTTCCGCCCTTGCGGCGACACTGCATAGAAGCATTCACTATGCTAATTGTTCCCGTGGAAATCGGGTGGCGCGGTTTGGTCCTCCTGGCAATGATATCAGGAGGGATCGGGGAGGGCGGAACATGAAGAAACCAGGATCGATGAAAGGGCTGGAGGATCTCGGGCGGGTGCGCCTGTCGAAGAACTTCTTCTTCCGCGATTTCCTTCATTCCGAAATCGCCGATTTCTACCGTATTCCGAATATTCCCGAAAATCCTGATCTCGCCATCGAGACAGGCAGGCGGCTTTGCGAAGAACTTCTGGAGCCGCTGGAAGCAACCTTCGGGCGCCTCCATATCCGCTCCGGCTACCGGGCGCCCGAGGTCAACCGCTTCGGCAATGAAAACAATCTCAACTGCTCGACCAATGCCACGACTGCCGCCCATCACATATGGGACATGCGCGATTTCGACGGCTGCATGGGCGCTGCCGTCTGCATTGCCGTGCCCTGGATGGTCGATCATTACCATGATGAAAGCGATTGGCAGAGGCTCGCCTGGTGGATCCACGACCGCTTGCCCTATGCCTCGCTCTGCTTCTTCCCGAAACTATGGGCTTTCAATATCCAGTGGCACGAGCGGCCGAAGCGGGTGATCCAGAGTTACGTGCGTCCGCGCGGCATCCTGACCAAGCCGGGCATGGCCAATTGGGAGGGCGATCATTCCGAATGGTATGAAGGCTTTCCGCAACTCAGAAATTGATGCGGTAGCGGATGTGGCCATCACTCTCGACGTATGTATCGTAGAGTGCACGGGCCGTCCTATTCTGCTCGCTCGTATGCCAGTAGAGCCGCGACCAACCATTCTTCTTGCAGAGGGCCACGAGGTCGTCCATCAACGCCCGGCCGACACCCTTTCCGCGCACATCCTCTGATACGAACAGGTCTTCGAGATAGCAGTCCTTACCGCGGATCCAGGTGCCTTCATGCGTCAGGCAGAGTGTGAAGCCCACAACCTCGCCGTCGAGTTCCGCTACCCGCATGAAGATTGCCGACGCCGGATCGAAGACCCGGCGCCAGGTGGAATCGGTGATATCGGCATCGACGGTGACCTCGTAGAATGCGAGATAGTCTGCCCAGAGCGCACGCCAGCGCGCCTCATCTTCGGGTCTCGCATCGCGGATCGTCACGGTCATGCCATCACCTCGTTTCAGGCGCCGGCCTCGTCGAGCAGCGCCATCGCCTCGTCGGAGAGCGTGAGCGTTGCCGATTTCACCAGGCTTTCAAGCTGAGACAGGCTCGTAGCACTGGCGATTGGCGCCGTCACGCCCTTCTTGCGCAGAAGCCAGGCGAGCGAGATTTCCGCCGGCTTGGCGCCCGTCTCGGCCGAGACCTTGTCGAGTGCGGCAAGGATGCGCAGGCCCTTGTCGTTGAGATATTGCGAAACGCGGCCTTCGCGAGCGCGGCCCTCCGTATCCGCCTTGCTGCGGTATTTGCCGGAGAGAAAGCCGGCTGCGAGGCTGAAATAGGTGATGACGCCGATATCTTCCTTCACACAGAGGTCGGCAAGCGGGCCTTCGAAGCTCGAACGCTCATAGAGGTTATATTCCGGCTGCACCGCCTGATAGCGCGGCAGGCCGGCCTTATCGGCGGCATCGAAGGAAGCCTGCAGCAGGCTCGCATCATAATTCGAGCAGCCGACGGAGCGGATCTTGCCTTGTTCTAGAAGCTTCGCATAGGCGCCGAGCGATTCCTCATGCGGCGTGTCCGTATCCGGCCAGTGCGACAGATAGAGATCGATATAGTCGGTCTGCAGCCGGCGCAGCGAATCCTCGACTGCCTTCAGGATATAGCCGGCCTTCAGCGTCTTGCCCTGGCCCATGTCCGAGCCCACCTTGGTGATGATGACCGCCTTGTCGCGGGAAACCTTTCCCTTCTTCAACCACTTGCCGATGATCTCCTCGGAGTCGCCGCCCTTGTTGCCCGGCACCCAGGCGGAATAGACGTCGGCCGTATCGATCGTGTTGAGACCGGCGTCGAAAAAGCCGTCCAGAATGTCGAAGGATGTCCTTTCGTCGGCCGTCCAGCCGAACACATTGCCGCCGAAGACGATCGGCGAGACCGAAAGACCTGTTTTTCCAAGCCGGCGCATTTCCATGGCGCTCTCCCAAAATGCTGAAGTGATTGAAATCGGAGGAAACGGCAGAACGCCGTTCGTCACTAACCTAGCGCGGACTGCCTTTGAGGGAAACCAAACTTCCGTGATCGCCCGTCGCGCCATTGCGCCGCATGAGAGGGCTGAATAAGGTGCGCCCGATCGATTGCAGGAGGACCTTTCATGTTGCGTTTCGGTATACTTTCAACGGCCAAGATCGGCCGGGATAATGTCGTTCCAGCCATTCAGGACGCGGAAAACTGCGTCATCACCGCTATTGCCAGCCGTGATTTTGCGCGTGCCCGGGAGATGGCGGACCGCTTCTCCGTGCCGCATGCCTTCGGCTCCTATGAGGAAATGCTGGCGTCGGACACGATCGATGCCGTCTATATTCCTTTGCCGACCTCACAGCATGTCGAATGGTCGATCAAGGCCGCCAATGCCGGCAAGCATGTGCTATGCGAAAAGCCGATTGCATTGAAGGCCTCCGAGATCGACGATCTCATCGCCGCACGCGACCGCAACAAGGTCATTATCAGTGAGGCCTTCATGGTCACCTATTCGCCGGTCTGGCGGAAGGTTCGCTCGCTGCTGCAGGAGGGTGCGATCGGCGAGCTCCGCCATGTCCAGGGCGCCTTTACCTATTACAACCGCGACCCGGGCAATATGCGCAACATCCCCGAGCTTGGCGGCGGCGGCCTGCCTGATATTGGGGTCTATCCTGTTATCAGTACCCGCTTTTCCACCGGCAAGGAGCCGTCCTGGGTCCAGGCGATCACCGAGCGCGATGCCGAGTTCGGCACCGATATCTATTCCAGCGTCAAGGCCGATTTCGGCGATTTCGAACTGAGCTTCTATATCTCCACCCAGATGGCCGGCCGCCAGATCATGGTCTTCCACGGCACCGACGGCTATATCGAGGTCAAGTCGCCGTTCAACGCCAATCGCTGGGGCCTGGAGGAGATCGAAGTGACCGATCGCGGTCACAGCGAATCCCGGATCATTCGCTTTCAGGATAGCCGCCAGTACAGGTGCCAGGCGGAAGCTTTTGCCCGCGCTGCTGCAGGCGAAAAGGAAGAAATCGTCACGCTGGAAGATTCCAGGCTCAATCAGAAGGCGATCGACGCCATCTATCGCGCCAGCGAGATGGATGGTTGGGAAGCCGTCTAGTTTTTCTCGGCTTTGCCGCGGAAGACGAAGCGGGAATAGCCGAAGAAGCTGAAGAACATCGACGCTGCGGTCGCGAGCACCATCGCGACGAGCGGCTGCAGCGCCGGTAGTGACAGAAGCAGCGCCGAATAAAGCCCATAATTGACGAGGGCTGCTGTCACGCCGACCGAGCCGTAGCGGAAGCCTTCTGCTGCCAGCGATCGGCCTGACCGGTCGAAAGTGAAAGTCCGGTTGAAGGCCCATGTCGTCGCCATCGCGAGTGCAATGGCAATCAGCCGGCCAATGAAGGGGCCGAGTGGCGTCAGGTGCAGGAGGGCAGCAAGCACGCACGCATCGACGATGAAGCCAAGGCCACCGGCGATCGCGAAACGAATGAGCTTCTTCATGCGGCATCCGCCTTCTTGCCATCGAGTGTTATGGCTGAGGTTTTATCCTTTACCGAAACCGGTGCTGCAAGGCTCATATAATGGATACGCAGCTGCTCAGCCCGCGCCCGCGCAACGGAATCGAGGATCACGCCGGCAGTAAACAGCATGATGGAGATCATCGCCAGTGCCGTCGAAAGCACCCAGGTCGGCATGCGGCTGACGAGGCCGGTCGCAAAATATTCCGCCAGCACCGGACCCATGAAGCCGAGACTTGCCAGCATGAAGAACGCGCTGATCGTGCCGAAGAAGGCGAAGGGCCGCGTCTCCTTCATCAGCATCGCAAACATCCAGAGGATCTTGCCACCATCGCGGAAGGTCGAGAGCTTCGAATGCGAGCCCTCCGGGCGCCGACCGTAATGCAGTTCCAGTTCACTGACAGGCAGTTTCAGCCGCGACGCATGCACCGACATCTCCGTTTCGATCTCGAAACCGCCAGAAACTGCGGGGAAACTCTTGACGAAACGGCGCGAGAAGGCCCGGTAGCCAGAGAAGATGTCGGTAAAGTCAGGTCCGAAGATTGCGCGATAGAGGATGTTGAACAGCCGGTTGCCGAGGGCATGTCCCTGCCGGCCGGCGTCGTCATGCACGCCGCGCCGCGTGCCGACCACCATATCGGCCCTTTCCGTCAGCAGTGTCCGCACCAGCTCTTCGGCATCCTCAGGCGCATAGGTCCCATCACCGTCGGCGATGATATAGATGTCGGCATCAATGTCGGCGAACATGCGCCGCACCACATGGCCCTTGCCCTGACGCCGCTCGCGCACGACATGCGCGCCGGCGAGCATGGCATGCAATGCCGTGCCGTCAGTGGAATTGTTATCGTAGACATGGATATGCGCATCGGGCAATGCCGCCCGGAACCCCCTGACGACAGCCCCGATCGTCGCCGCTTCGTTGTAGCAGGGAAGCAGAACGGCAATGTCAGGACTTTCGCTGAGCGATCGCGCCATGGGGTTATACTCGTTACAAAGAAACCGAGGCGAATTTACGCCATGCTGCGTTAACAAGCCCCTATAAGAAGCGAAAGCTGTCGCGTCCTGTGGTTTACACTTTCTTGATAAGCCAAGGCTAAGGTTTGCCCATCACGCAACGACCTGGCTATCATGATGAACGCAGTGCAGCCGATCGCCAAGGCGCAAGCCACATCAGTCAGGACTGGTCTCATCGGCAATATTCGGCAGCTGCTGACGCGTCTCCTGCCATCCGCCCTCATCTACAGCCTTGTTCTGATCGGCATTGTCGTCGTCATGAAATACGCCGGGGGTCGGGTCGATTATGTCGGCCCCGACAATGATGACGGCATGCGCCTCGTGGAGGTCAGGGACTTTCTGAACGGGCAGGGCTGGTTCGATCTGATGCAGTATCGGCTCGGCCTCGGCGAAGGCACGCTCATGCACTGGTCGCGGCTGATCGACTTGCCGATCGCTGCACTGATCCGCTTCTTCGGCCTCTTCCTCGGCCACGATGCAGCAGAAGCTGCCGCACTCGTGGTCTGGCCCCTGTCGCTCGTTTTTCCTGCCATGCTTGCCATGGGTCTTGCCGGACGGCGTGTCGGCGGCCTTGCCGGCATGCACCTGTCTTTCTGCTTTGCCGGCATGGCGGTCTATACCGGCAATCGCTTTGCGCCAGGTGCCATCGATCACCACAACGCTCAGCTCGCGCTCGTCGCAACCATGGTGGCGATGCTCTTCGATGAAAGGCAGCGCGCCTGGAACTACGTCATTGCTGGCGCGTCAGCCGCCCTGGCGATCGCGATCGGCGCGGAAACCACGCCCTTCGTTGCCATCTACTGTCTTGTCGTCGCGCTGCTTTGGGTCTGGGAAGGCGAGCCGTTCGCCGCCGCCACCAAAGCTTTCGGCCTCAGCCTGGCTGTTGCGATCAGCATCCTCTTCTTTGTAACGGTACCGCCACAGCACTATTCAGCGGTGACTTGCGACAATCTTTCGCTCGGCTTCTACAGCCTGGCAACCATTGGCGGTGGTCTGCTGCTCGCCGCCGCGATCTTTGCGAGCCGTCTCGGCCGCGGCTTGCGTCTTGCCGTGATTGCGGCTGTCGGCGCCGCTGTTTTCGGCTCCGCCATGGTTATTGCCCCGGAATGCTTGCGCAACCCGCTTGCCGACCTCGATCCCATGCTGGTCGAACTCTGGCTGCGCAATGTCTCGGAAGCGCAATCCATTCTCGCTCTTGGCAGGACAGATCCCTTTTCCATCGGCGCATTCTATGCGCCTGGCCTGCTCGCGATCGCCGTCTGTATTTTCCGCTCCGTGCAGGGTGATCGCGTGCAAGTCCATCTCGTCCTTCTGGCACTCTTGAGCGTCAGCTGGGCCGTTGCACTGGTTCAGGTCCGGGGAGCCGTATTCTTAAATCTGCTATCCATCCTGCCGCTTGCCTTGCTGATCATCGACGTGCGCCGCGTGTCGAACGGCGACAGCGAAAATGCCGCGGCTGCCCTCATCTATATCGTGACGGTCCTGGCAAGCGTGCCGGCGGTATGGGCCGTCGGCGGTGCGCTTGTCGAAATGCAGGTGAACAAGACGAAGGATACGGAGGTGGCGGATAAACCATCATGTTCCTCCAGGCAGGCGCTCGCGCCGCTTGGCGGCCTGCCTGCGGGTCTCGTCTCGGCGCCGTCGGAAATGGGTGTGCCGATCCTGCGCTACACCGCCAACCGTGTTTTATCGGCGCCCTATCATCGCAACCAAGGCGGCATGCTGACCGAGATGCATATAGGTCTGGCCGAGCCGCAGGAAGCAGAGGCCTTTCTGAAGGGAGCGGGCGTTACTGTTCTTGCCTTCTGCCCGGATGATCTGCAGACAAGCGAAATCGCCAAATTGAAGCCCGACGGGCTTTATGCACAACTTGGCAAGGGCAATATTCCTGGGTATCTCGCTCCGCTGCCAAAAGCTGCGGACAGCGGCGTCCAGTTCTTCCGTTATCGGCCGGCGTCGGACTGAGTCCCGTCTTTCAGGAGTGGACGAGTACAGCCCGCAGGCGATCGGTGGTAAAGAGGCCGCCGAGGTAAAGCAGCAGGCCGGCATTGTAACCGATGATCGTGTAGAAAAGCGCCAGGAATGAAACCGCACCGCCAGACACAATCGCGGCGATGGCAAAGGTTACAGCGATCAGCATGGCGACGATTGCAATGACGCCGGCCGAGCGCATAAGGCCAGCGGTGAGGCCCAGGGTGGTTGCTGTCAGGATGATCATGTTGTCACCTCTTCTTCAGGTCGTTTGCGAGGAACCTAGGGGTCCTCCGCTAACAAAAGTTTATTGGCCACCCTTAATGAAAGCTGCACTTGCAGCCATGGTTACGGATGCGTTCACCTGACGGCATTTCCTCCGGCTTCCGCCGGGTACGTGTTTCGATACAGTTCAACTCTGTTACAGGCTGAAAAGTTCCGTTACTTTTCCATTTACGTAAACGGAACTCTCCGGCTGCAACATCCGCGTTCGCACGAAGCAGCATTACGCTGTCAATTCGATCGCGCCTGATCGACCAGTTGTTCGGAAAGAGGGCGAGCCGAAACCTATAAGGTTGAGCAATGGCGACGATGATAGAAGCGACCGCTCCCGCGTCGCTCATCGACGGGGAATTTTCACTGTCACCAACATGCTCATTTTCGGGTCGGGTGTTCGCCACTCCCTACGAACATGAATGATACTAAGATTTTTTTTAGAGTAGCGATATCCCTATTTCTTGGGTCTCCCACCGTTTTTTGAATAAAAATTCGCCCTTCCCCGGCCCCGACCTTTCAGTTTAAGGGCGATCAAAATAGAAAGAGGGGATGAGCAATGTCTTTGACGGCGATTCGCCTACCAACCTTGCGGAATATTCGGTCTCTGAGCTCTCCGGATCCATCAAGCGGACCGTCGAGACAGCTTTCGATCAGGTGCGTGTGCGCGGCGAGATCTCGGGTTACCGTGGTCCGCATTCCTCGGGCCATGCTTACTTCTCGCTGAAGGACGATCGCGCGCGGATCGATGCGGTCATCTGGAAGGGAACTTTTTCCCGACTGAAATTCCGCCCTGACGAGGGCATGGAGGTGATCGCGACCGGAAAGGTAACGACTTTTCCCGGCTCCTCCAAATACCAGATCGTCATCGAGACGCTCGAGCCCGCAGGCGCAGGCGCGTTGATGGCGCTGATCGAGGAGCGCAAGCGCCGCCTCGGCGCCGAAGGCCTGTTCGATCCTTCGCGCAAGAAGCGCCTGCCTTTCATGCCCAAGGTGATCGGTGTCGTGACCTCGCCGACGGGCGCCGTCATCCGCGATATCCTGCATCGCATTTCCGATCGTTTCCCCGTCCATGTCATCGTTTGGCCGGTCAAGGTGCAGGGGGAGGGCTCCGGCGAGGAGGTGGCAAACGCCATCAACGGCTTCAACGCCCTGGAACATGGCGGCGAGATCCCGCGTCCTGATGTGCTGATCGTCGCCCGCGGCGGCGGCAGCCTCGAAGATCTCTGGAGCTTCAACGACGAAATCGTCGTGCGTGCCGCGGCCGATAGCCGGATTCCGCTGATCTCCGCTGTAGGCCACGAGACCGACTGGACGTTGATCGACTACGCAGCCGATATCCGCGCCCCGACACCGACCGGTGCAGCCGAAATGGCCGTGCCCGTCAAGGCCGAGCTCGAGGCCCAGGTCGCAGGTCTCACTGCCCGTCTGCAGGGCTGCATGAGCCGCCAGATGGATCAGCGCCGCCAGTCCGTCCGCGCCTTGATGCGCGCCCTGCCGTCGCTCGATCAGCTGCTGGCGCTGCCCCGACGCCGCTTTGATGAGGCCGCTGCCGGTCTCGGTCGCGGGCTGGAGCTCAACACCATCAACAAACGCCGCGGTTTCGAGCGTGTTGCCTCGCATCTGCGGCCGGACGTGCTCTCCAACCGCATCACCGAGCGTCGGCAGCTTCTGAACGAACGCATGGCGCGGGCCGAGCGTGTCGTCGAACGCCGCATCGACAATCTGAAAGCCCGTGTCGAACGCTTCGGTGTCGTTCTGTCATCCGTGCCGACTAGATTGACCACACAGACGGGTCGTGCTCGCGACCGCCTCGCCAATTTCTCCCGCCATGCCGACAGCGCCATTGGTCATCAGCTCGCTCGCGCCCGCGCAGCTCTGGCAGCGCAAGACCGTGTTCTTCAGTCTCTCTCCTACAAGAACGTGCTGAACCGCGGTTATGCCGTCATTCGTGATGAAAACAACAAGCCGGTCTCGCAGGCATCGGCACTCTCCGCCGGCATGGGCATCGCCATTGAGTTCGCCGACGGCCGCGTCGGCGCCATGACGACAGAAGGCGGTGCTGCGCCATCAGGGGCCAGGAAGCGCACGATCAAGGCCGGCGAGCCACCGAAGCAGGGAAGCCTGTTCTAGCAATGCACATTCTGCTGGTGCTCGCCCATCCGCTGCCCGAAAGCTTCGCCGCTTCTGTGGCGCGGACCGCTCGCGAGGCACTCGAAACCTCCGGCCATACTGTCGATCTCCTGGATCTCTATGCGGAGGATTTCGACCCGAGGCTGTCCAGGGCCGAGCGGGGCGGTTATTTCGATGTGCCCTACGATGCGTCCGCCGTTTCCGGCATCGTTGCGCGATTGAAAGCGGCAGACGGCCTCATTCTGGTTTTTCCGCAGTGGTGGTTCAACTTCCCGGCCATATTGAAGGGCTTCATCGATCGCGTCTTTGCGCCGGGCGTCGCCTTTGCCCACGATGCTGCCGGCGGCCGTATCGTGCCGCAACTGACCAATATCAAGCTGCTCTACGCGCTGACGACAACTGGTTCGCCCTGGTGGCTGGTGCATCTCTATATGGGCAATCCCGTCCGACGCCTGCTGAAGCGCGGCATCGCCAATTTCTGTGCCAAGCGAGTGAAGTTCCGGATGCTGAGCCTGCACGACATGGACCGCACGACGGACGCCAAGCGCAAGACGCATCTGGAGCGTGTCCGAAAGGCGCTCGCTGCCGTCTGACTATTCGAAATCGGACAGGAATTTCTTGAGCAACCGGTCGAGCTCGGCTTTGTCTTCTGCCGTCAGGTTGCGTGTCAGCCGCTGCTGGTTGGCGACATGCGCCCCGACGGCCGCCTCCACCGCTGCCAAACCCTTCTCGGTCAGCGCAATCAACACGCTGCGCCGGTCTTCGGGATTGAACAGGCGCTGCACGAAGCCCGCTTTTTCCAGCTGGTCGATCCGGTTCGTCATCGTGCCGGAGCTGACCATCGCCATGCCGAGCAGCTCTCCGGGCGAAAGTCGGTAGGGTGCGCCGGAACGGCGAAGCGTGGCCAGCACATCGAAGGAGGAAGAGGAAAGGCCATGCTTGAGCAGAACCGCGTCCACTTCGCGGCCGATATGCGTCGTCAGCCGCTTCAGCCGGCCGAAGATCCCCATGGGTTCGACATCCAGCTCCGGCCGCTCGCGCCGCCATTGCGCCAGGATCCTGTCGACGTGATCTGATTTCTCCTTGTCCATGCTGCATCGATATCAGCAGGTATCTTGACGTCAAGATAAAACACGCTATTCTGAATTTATCTTGAAGTAGAGATTGTTGAAATGAAGACAAACATTCGATACGCGACCGATGTGTTGATGACCGCGATTGCCCCCGCCATCTGGGGCAGCACCTATTTCGTCACCACATCCTTCCTGCCGCATGGCTACCCGCTGACATCAGCAATGCTGCGGGCGCTGCCGGCAGGGCTGCTTCTGCTGCTGATTGTCCGGAAGCTGCCGACGGGCATCTGGTGGAGCCGCGTCTTCATTCTCGGCGCACTGAACTTCTCGTTCTTCTGGGCGATGCTCTTCGTTTCAGCCTACCGCCTGCCCGGCGGCGTGGCCGCGACGGTCGGCGCCGTGCAGCCGCTGATCGTCATTGCGCTCTCGCGCCTCTTCCTTGGCAAGCCGATCCGCTTCATTGCCGTTATGGCCGGCCTGATCGGCATCGCAGGTGTCGCACTTCTGGTGCTGACGCCGAAAGCGGCCCTCGATCCCGTTGGCGTCGTCGCAGGTCTCGCTGGCGCGGTCTCCATGGCCTTTGGTACGGTGCTGACCCGCCATTGGCAGCCGCCCGTCTCCAGCCTCACCTTTACCTCCTGGCAATTGACCGCAGGCGGGATTCTGCTCGTGCCCGTGGCACTCTTCCTGGAGTCGGCGCTTCCTGTGCCGACGACAGCCAATATCCTCGGCATTGCCTGGCTTGGCCTCGTCGGTGCTGCCTTCACTTATCTGCTTTGGTTCCGCGGCCTCTCGCTCATAGAGCCTTCGGCCGCGGCGTCACTCGGCTTCCTGAGCCCGGTTGTCGCGACCTTGCTCGGTTGGCTGGCGCTCGGCCAGAGCCTGACACCGGTCCAGCTTTCAGGCTTTGCCATGGTGCTGGTCAGCGTCTGGCTCAGCCAGCGCAGCCTGATGCCGAAGGCTGGTACTATGCCCACTCGCCCTGGCGCATCACCGGTACCCGCGAGCCATCGGGCTTGATGCCGTCAATATCGACCTTGTCGGAGCCGATCATCCAGTCGATATGGATCAGGCTGGAATTGCCGCCCTGCGCCTTGATCTGCTCCTGGCTGAGCGATGCGCCGTCGAGGAAGCATTTCGAATAGCACTGGCCGAGTGCGATATGGCAGGAAGCGTTTTCGTCGAACAGCGTATTGTAGAAGAGGATGCCGCTCGCTGAAATCGGCGAGGAATGCGGTACCAATGCCACTTCGCCCAGCCGGCGGGCGCCTTCATCCGTGTCGAGCACCTTGTTCAGCACTTCCTCCCCGCGTGAGGCCTTGGCCTCGATAATGCGGCCGCCTTCGAAGTGAACCCGGATATTGTCGATCAATGTGCCCTGATGTGAGAGCGGCTTGGTGCTCGATACATGGCCTTCCACACGCAGCGCATGCGGCGTGGTGAAGACTTCCTCGGTTGGAATATTCGGATTGCAGGTAATGCCGTTCTTCGCCGTGGAGGCGCCGCCGTGCCATTCATGGCCGTCCGCAAGGCCGACGGTCAGGTCCGTGCCCGGCCCGGTGAAATGCAGTGAAGCGAAACGCTCGCCGTTCAACCAGGAAGAACGCTTGCGCAGATTGGCATTGTGCTCGGCCCAGGCGGCGACCGGATCGGGCACATCGACACGCGATGCGGCAAAGATCGCCTTGGCGAGTTTGGCAATGGCGATTGCTTCCGGATCGTCCGGGAAGACAACCTTCGCCCAGGAAGGATTGGGGTAGGAAACGATATTCCAGTTGATGTCGAAGTTGGAAATCTTCTCCAGCGCCGGCTTATAGGCCGTGGAATTGGCGCGGTTGGCGCGGCCGACCTTGCTCGGATCCTGCTCCGCCAGCAACATCGGGTTGTCGCCGGCAATCGCGAGGCGGGCAGCACCCTTTTCGTAGGCTCTCGCCATGCCGTCATAAAGCCAGCCGGAAGCCCGGTCGAAGCTTTCGTCGCTGGCATACTGGTAGCGGGCCAGCGTCGTTTCCTCGTCGGAATAGAAGGTCGAAACCAGGCCGGCGCCCGAGAGATAGGCGTGCTTGGTGATCAGTCGCACCAGCGGCAGCGCCACGACCGGCGCGGTAATGACGAGATCCTGCCCCTGCTGAAGCTGCAGGCCCACCTTGATGGCGACTTCTGCGAGCTTCTCGAGTTTGCCGGGATCGACGGAGCTGTGGCTCTGGGGCATAAACGTCATGGGTCAACCTGCCTTCTGATATCTGCGACGGGAGGTGAAAGACTTAGACCCCTTTACGGCGAAAATGAAGCGTGCCGGCTCCAATTTGAGCGCGGCCGAAGCATGTCCGGCCGCTGGTGCGCACGCGTCAAGCGGCGGCGGGCAGCCGGAGTAGGACCGAATTATGCTTCTCGAGGAATTCCATCAGCCGCTGCTGATAGTCTTCGCCGACGGCGTTCCTGACGCTTGCCCGCTCGGCCAGCGCCTTGCGCCAGCGCTCGACCCGCTCGAGACCATCGAAGATGGGGCTGCCGCCGAGCGTATCGAACAGGTCGAAGTAGCGAAAGATCGGCCCAAAGACCGCGTCGACGAGGCTGAAGCTCGTCCCCGCGAAATAGGGTCCGTCCGCCAGCGCATCCTCGATCGTCACGAATTTGGCAACAAGCGCCTTATGTTTGGCCTCCAGCTGCGCCCCATCCTGCGCCGTCTCATAGCCCCAGAGATCGGAAAGAACGGAAGAGCCGAATTCCATCCATCCGCGATGGCGGGCGCGGGTCAGCGCGTCGGCCGGATGCAGCGCCGCACCCGTCTGTGTTTCCTCCAGATATTCGCAGATCACGCTGCTTTCGAATAACACCTCTTCGCGACCGTCGTCCTCTTGTATCCGCAGTAAAGGCACCTTGCCGAGTGGCGAGATTTTCAGGAACCAATCCGGCTTGTCGGCAAGATCGATGTTTATCCGCTCGAATGGCACGCCCTTTTCGAGGAGCGCGATCGCGGCACGTTGCACATAGGGGCAGAGATGATGGCTGATGAGGGTAAGCTTGCTCATGAAAGTCTCCTGGGGGTTTGCAAGGGATCGTTGGCTTCATATGTATGCAGATGCATCTAATATCGCTTGTCTTGGGTTTCAAGATAGATGTATTTGCATTTATGTCTGAGAATATGCCGAAGCCGAACGAAGCCGTCGTCTCTGCCTGGACGGGCCTCATGCGTGCCCGCGAGCGGCTGCTGGGCTTGATCGAAGCCGATTTGAAGTCTGCCGGCATGCCACCGCTTGCCTGGTATGACGTGCTTTGGGAATTGGCGCGCTCGCAATCAGGCAGGCTGCGCCCCTATGAGCTCGAGGAGCGGACACTGCTGGCGCAGTACAATCTTTCCCGTTTGATCGATCGGCTGGAAAAGGAGGGCCTCGTCGGTCGCGAGGTCTTCGCACAGGATGGTCGCGGCCGCTGGGTGGTGATCACTGATGCCGGCCGGCAGCTTCGGGAGCGCATGTGGACCGTCTATGGCAAAGCAATCGAAACTCATATCGGCGGCAAGCTTGCAGAAGGCGAGGCGAGGATGATCGCCAGCCTGCTGGACCGCTTTCTCTGATCAGGCGATCAGCGGTGCGGCGGCGGCCTTCAGTGCCTTCAACGCCTCTTTCGGATCGAGCCGCACCTGCAGTCCGCGTTGCCCGCCATTGATATAGACGAACGGCTCGGCAAGAGCGGTTTCCTCGATCGCAGTCGGCACGATCTTCTTCTGCCCGAACGGGCTGATGCCGCCGACATGGTATCCCGTTAGCCGCTCGGCATCGCCCGGTTTCATCATGTTGGCCGATTTGCCATGAAAGGCGCTCGCGAGCTTCTTCATGCTGACCTCGCGGTCGGAAGGCACGACCACGCAGACCGGCTTCCTGTCCACCTCCGCCATCAGTGTCTTCAACACGCGATGCGGCTCCTCGCCGAGCGCTTCGGCTGCCTGCATCCCGACGCGCTCGGCGTTCGGATCATAGTCATAGGTGTGAACCGTGAAGGCGACGCCGGCTTGTGTGAGGACCTGAGTGGCGCGAGTGGTCTTGGACATGGCTCAGCCCTTGAACGCCTGCGCGTAGATATCCGGCTTGAAGCCGATCAGCAGCTTGCCGCCAGTTTCCAGTACTGGCCGCTTGATCATCGACGGCTGGTCGAGCATCAGCGCGATGGCTTTATCGCGGCCGAGATTTTCGCGCGCGGCGTCAGGCAGGTTGCGGAATGTCGTACCGGCGCGGTTCAGCACCGTCTCCCAGCCCGCCTCGTCGATCCAGCGTTCCAGATGCGCTTGGTCGATGCCGACGGCCTTGTAGTCGTGAAAGTCGTAGGCGACGTTATGATCGTCCAGCCAGTTGCGGGCCTTCTTCATCGTGTCGCAGTTCTTGATACCGTAGATGGTGACGGCCATGCCGGTTCGATCTCCCTGTTTCCGGAGGGAGATACCACGCTGTATCAGCGCTGCAAACGCCGTCGGTCCTTTATCCCTCAAGCTCTTCGATAAGGGCAGGCAGGTCCGCCACCGTTTCGATAACGTAGTCGGCACCGGCAGCAATTAGCTTCTCGCCAATCCGCTTGTGCAACGCGGCTCGTGTCGCTGGCGAAAGCGCGTCCAGCTCTTCGGATGTCAGCCCCGCCTCGTTGCCCGAGAGCGTCACGCCAACGGTGACGCAGCCTGCGGCAGCACCCTCGGCAATGCCGGGTTCGGTATCATCGACCTTCAGCACGGCAGAGGCCGGATAGACCATCAGGTCGAGGAAGCATTTATACATGCCGATCGGCGTCGGTCGGCCAAGCGGCAGATCATCGGCACAGATCAGATTGTCGGGCGCATAACCTTGTTCGGCGGCAAGCGGCAGCACGCGCTCCATGATCGAGCGTGTATAGCCTGTGGTCGAGCCGATCTTCATCTGCCGCTCGCGCAGATATTCGATCGTCTTGATCGCTCCAGGCACCAGCGCGCAATAATCGCTCACGACAGCTTCGTTCAGCGGCACGAAGAGTTCGTAAACACGGTCGATGGCCGCCTCGTCCGGAAGCGTGCCTTGTGCCGCCTGCCAGCGGGCGGCGACATGCGGCTCGGCCAGCATCGCGGCGATATGCGCGCGCTTCGGGAGCCCCATCGGCTTGCGCGCGTCGGCAATCGTCACCTCGACGCCGAACTTGCCGAAGGTTTCCACAAAGGCACCCATCGGTGCGAAGGATCCGAAATCGATGACCGTGCCGGCCCAGTCGAAGACCACTGCCTTGAATTGTGTCATGCTGCGCTCCCGTAGAGATCCTCGATGGTTTCCTCGCCGATGCCGAAGGCGGTCGAAGCACCGCAGCCTGCGGTTACCACGACAATGCGCAGCGCATCGGAAGGCTTGTCGGTAAACCGCCAGCGGTCTGGAGCGGAGGCATAGGTACCGATCCAGCGCTCGGTAATGAAGCGACCCGGCAGGTTGAGCACGGCATCCATTTCGTCGAGGGTCAGTCGGTCGACCCGCTCCAGTCCAAAGGGATCGGGCGTTTCGGAGTAATGGTGGCTGTCGCCGACGATCAGCGATCCGTCTTCCGACTGCGTGACGATCAGGTGGATGCCGTTTTCCCGCTCTGGCTTGAATTCGCGGTCAAGGCGCGCCTTCAGGGCCGTCGCTTCAGGCAATTCGGCATAGCCGAGATAACGTCCAAGCCCGAGATCGGACATGACGGCAGTGCTCAGCGAAACCCGCTGGGCCGGGACGACACGCATCATCTGCAGCTTGCAGCGTGTGACGTTATAGGCAGCAATGCGATCTGCGAACAGGCTCTTGAAATCGTCGCCTGGGCAAACAACCACGGTCTCCGCCTCGATCAGACCGGTGGACGTCTCTATCCGCGGCGGTTCGACGCCATTCACTGCTGTGGAGCGGCGGAACTCGATGCCATATTTGACTTCGAGATGGCGGGCGAGCAGCGGAATGGCTGTACGGGATTCGACCCGAAGTTCATGCGGGCTATAGAGTGTGAAGCGCCCGGCTTCCGGTCGCAGTGCCGGCACAAGCCGGCGTGCTTCTTCGAGCGTCAGCCTTTCGCAGCCTTCGCCCATCTCCGTGCGCAGGAAGGCGTCGATGACGGCTTCGGATTCGTCGAGCCTTGCAGCAAGGAGCAGCCCCCGCTGCAGGACGTCAATGCCGGCGTCATCGACGATCTCGGCCCAGACATCGCAGGCCCTGCGTGCCTTGTTCCAGCAGTCGCCTGCCTGCTGGCCGGTCACCGTCACAAAGCCGAAATTGCGCACCGAGGCGCCATTTGCCTGGGCGTCGCGGTCAACAACGACGACCCGTTTGCCGCGCTTTGCCGCCGCCAGCGCATGCGCCAGCCCGACAATTCCCGCGCCGACGATCGCAATGTCATAATGCGGCATGAAAGCTCCTTCGCAACATGTCTGCAACGGCTTGGCGGATTTTCTTGAAGCCTGTGTGACAGTTGCGCGAGCTTTACATTCGCATGTTGAAAAGAACGCCGGTCAGTCTTCCAGCGTGCCGGCCTTTCGCGTCGCCCTGCTTGGCTTGTCGGCGGCGATCTTCATCAGGTCGCCGCGCCGGCGCACAAGGCGATCAGATGTCCGTGTGAGAAACAGCCCATCCTGTGGCGCCCGGATATCGATATCCCCTTCGGCAAAGCCGGGCCGGGTGACGATCGTCGCCAGAAGCTCTCCTTCCGAGACATGTTCGCCGATATTGCGGTGGAAGAGCACGGTACCGCCCTGCGGCGCACGCACGATCTCCACATTGTCGAGCGGCACGGCAGGTCCGGCGAAGGTCTTGTCTCCGGAAGGTTTGCCGTTGACGACACCGCGCCCGATCAGGAAGCGCAGCAGCCCCTCGGCGTCTTTCTCGGCCATATCGGGATAGACGTCACGGCGGCCGCGCAGTTCCACAGTCACTGAGAGCTTGCCGGGAAGCTTGGCCTTGCGCTCGCCCGGCACCTCGTACTTCCACGCAAAACCGACCGCCTCTTCGAAGGCGGAACTCTCGCCATCTGAAAGCAGCACCGCTTCCATGTGGAGCGCATTGGCAAGGTCAGCAGCCTCCGGCCAGAAGGCTTCGTCGATATAGGCATATTGCAGCGATTCATCGTCGCAATGCAGGTCGAGCACCAGATCGGCCCCGAGCGCCATATGTATCAGCTCTCGTTTCAACCGATCTATAGCCGGATAATTATCGAATCCGTCAAGCAGCTCTGCCCGATCACGGATCGAGATCAGCGGAAAATCGCGATTGAAATTGGTTCGTGATCCCAGATCGAAGCGACCCTGCAATTCACCAAAATGCGATTGTGCCGCCCCAACAGGGTTTGCCTGCGGCACGAGCGTAATGTCGCCCGCGATCCGCCCCTCGCTTTCAGCCTGGCGCAGCTTGCCGCAGAGAAAATGCACGAGCGCCGTGCCCGGCAGTTCGTTGGCGTGCAAGGCAGCTTGGATATACACCTTGGGAGCCGCAGGATCCTTTCCATTGAAGCGCATGACTGGCAAACGCCATTCGATACCTGGTGTATCGCCGGGAAGGATGATCTCTGAAACGTCCACTGTCTTGCTCCGCATGTGCATATTGAGTGGGGAGTTTTACAAGAATCCCCACCCGCGGTGCAAGCGCAGCTCAGCCGATCAGGGGCCATCGGTTGACGACGCGATGCTCGCCCTTCCCGTAGATGCTATGGATCAGCAGGAATTCCTGTACCATCCAGCGCACGGGTCGGTCGAGCTTTTCGGGCAGAACGGTCTTGCGATCATAGAGCATCGTCATGTGTGGCGTCAGATGTCCGCCGACATTATAGGGCAGTCCGGCCTCGTAGAGACCTTCCTGGATTTGGTTGCGAAGATCTAGCAGGCCTTCGTTTTCTTGCCTGCCGCAGATGACGAAGGCTTGCGGTTGGCCCGGATGCGTGAAGCTCATGGCTTCGTCGAGAACAATTTCGAACGGTTGGACGCGCACTGTCGCGGCGACTTGTTCAGCGCTGAACACGATATCATCCGGCAGCCGACGGTAGGCGCCGATGCCGTTCAGGGTGACATGAAGTAGTGCGTTGGGCCGCGAGGGCACGGTCAGAGAATGTCTATTGCGATACACTTGCGCGATGTCCAGCGCCTCGGATGACGCTTCGATAGTTGGACGAAGTGCGAAGAAAATCCTGTCGTGAAATTCCCCGACGAGATTGGATTTCTTCCGGGGGCCAGCGCTATTCGGATCGAGTGGAAAATGAGGCATTTGAACTACGGACTACATCGCCCGCCTCCTTGTTTTTACGAGGAGGAGCATACTGGGATCGGCGTTCTGGTCAAGAACAAAGCATGAACAGACATTACTGCGAGGATACTCAAAACAGAAACGGCCACCTTTGCGGCAGCCGTCTGCTGGGATCAATCAAGCCTAGGCATGGATTAGGCAGCGTTCTTGACGACCTCGGCCACCTTCCTGGCGGACTTGGCGCGGGCTGCCTTCGGCGGTGCGAGACGAAGGACATCGTCTGCCAGCATACGGGCATTGTCTTGCGCCTTATCGAGATTGCTGACGCGGGCGGGATCCATCGTATAGAGGCTGCCACCGGAAACGAACATGTCGCGGTAGGCGGCGCGCTCGATCAGTGCTGTGTCGATGACATTGACCTGCTGCTTTGCAAGCAGGCCCTTGACCGCCAGCAGCGCGCGAGTGGTGATAATCGAACTGATGCGCGTCAGCACGACCGAATGCGGGATGCGGATGTCGTGCTGGGCAGCAAGCTGCTTCATGATCTCAAGCACCTGCGCACCGCCGACGGCATCCATTGCGCATCCCTGGACCGGAACCAGCACATGGTCGGAAAAGCCGATGGCTTTCGCCATAGCCGGGCTCAGACCGGCCGGCAGATCGACGATGATGTAGCCGCCACGCTTTTTCAGGTCCTTGACCTGCTGTTCGATCGTATTTTCGCTGACACCGGGGACGACAGCGAATTCCGCTGCGTCACCAGTCAGGCGATGCCAGCGTGTGGCCCATTGCTGGGGATCGGCATCCAGAACGGAAACGCGATGGCCACGGCGAGCCAGTTCTGTGGCGAGAACGAGAGCGACCGTCGTTTTGCCGGCGCCTCCTTTCGTATTCGCAAAAGTAAGTATTGGCATCGATACCTCGGGTTGATGAGTTGGCGGCATCATCCTGGGAGAGGTGCGTCTCGGATTTTAGGAACAGCAGCTTTCACAGTGATGAGACGAAAAGGTCAAACAGAAACCTTGCGTGGCGCTGTCTCAACATGCTGTCCGAGGTTGATTTTTTTGGGGGCATTCAATGAGGGTCGGGCCTCAGGAGAGCCACGCCTGAGATGATCAGCACGCAGCCCTATAAAACCGGCAGCGGTTTTTCATAAGTAGAATTGAGTACTCTAGCTCTGGCCGGATCTAGATGCTGAAACAGCCACTGTTCAGCTGTTTTGCCTATCATTCACGCTCCTCTGGAGCAGAGGCAAAACGGGAACCCGTGTCGGGTTCCCGGGATCTTCATTCCCACTCGATCGTGCCAGGCGGCTTGCTGGTCACGTCGTAGACGACACGGTTGATGCCGCGGACTTCGTTGATGATGCGGGTGGCTGCGCGGCCGAGGAATTCCATGTCGTAGTGGTAGAAATCCGCCGTCATGCCGTCGACCGAGGTGACGGCGCGCAGCGCGCAGACGAATTCATAGGTGCGGCCGTCGCCCATGACCCCAACAGTCTGGACGGGCAGCAGCACGGCGAAAGCCTGCCAGATTGCGTCATAGAGACCGGCCTTGCGGATCTCGTCGAGATAGATCGCATCAGCTTCACGCAGGATGTCGAGCTTCTCGCGGGTAATGCCGCCGGGGCAGCGGATGGCGAGGCCCGGACCGGGGAAGGGATGGCGGCCGATAAAGCTGTCGGGCAGGCCGAGTTCCTTGCCGAGGGCGCGAACCTCGTCCTTGAAGAGTTCGCGCAGCGGCTCGACGAGCTGCATCTTCATGCGCTCCGGTAGGCCGCCGACATTGTGGTGCGACTTGATGGTGACCGACGGGCCGCCGGTGAAGGAGACGGACTCGATCACATCGGGGTAGAGCGTGCCCTGGCCGAGGAAATCGGCGCCGCCGAGCTTCTTGGCCTCGTCCTCGAAGGTTTCGATGAACAGGCGGCCGATGATCTTGCGCTTGGTTTCCGGGTCGGAAACGCCTTCGAGCTCGCCGATGAAGCGATCGGAAGCGTCGACATGGATCAGGTGCAGATTGTAGTGCTCGCGGAACATGGCGACGACGCCGGCCGCCTCGTCCTTGCGCATCAGGCCGTGGTCGACGAGGATGCAGGTCAGCTGATCACCGACCGCCTCGTGGATCAGCAGCGCTGCAACGGAGGAGTCGACACCACCGGAAAGCGCACAGATGACGCGTTTGTCACCCACCTGCTTGCGAATGTCCTCGACCGCCTTCTGGCGGTAGGCCGACATGGTCCAGTCGCCCTTGATACCGGCAATGTTGTGGATGAAATTCGCGATCAGCTTGGCGCCGTCGGGCGTATGCACGACCTCAGGATGGAACTGCACGCCGTAATATTTGCGCTTTTCGTCGGCGATGAAAGCATAGGGCGCGTTGGACGACGTCGCGACGACTTCAAAGCCCTCGGGCAGCTTGGTGACGCGGTCGCCATGGCTCATCCAGACCTGGTGGCGTGAACCCTTGGACCAGAGGCCCTCGAAAAGCACGCAGTCCTCATCGACTTCGAGGAAGGCACGGCCGAATTCGCGGTGATGGCCGCTTTCCACCATGCCACCGAGCTGCATGCACATCGTCTGCTGTCCGTAGCAGATGCCGAACACCGGAAGACCACTGTCGAAGATGATCTGCGGCGCCCTCGGCGATCCCTCATCGACCGTCGAGGCCGGGCTGCCGGACAAGATGACGGCTTTCGGCTGGAGGCGCTTGAAGCCTTCCTCGGCGGACTGGAAAGGAACGATCTCGCAATAGACGCCGGCTTCACGCACGCGACGTGCGATGAGCTGGGTCACCTGGCTGCCGAAATCGACGATGAGAACGCTGTCGGGATGTGCTGTCTGGGTCATGGCGAGCCTTTAATGAAAAGCGCCTCTTCTTGCAATGCGGGAATTCGGCCGTGTCAGGGTTTTATTGTCCCGATTGTCCCTGTTTTCAGCGCTTGAAGCGTGTCGCGATCTTTCAAATTCGCTGCCGCGCCTCAAGCTTTTGTCTTCACATGTTGTTATCGCAAAACCGATGCACACTATTGCGCGACACGCTCTAGAACCAGAAAACGCCGTCCTCCAGAGCAGTGAAAAGGCTGTCCACGGCATAGGAAAGCTTGCGGTCGACGATATGCAGATATTCCGTCCAGCCGGAAATATGCTGCAGCTCGACCGCGCCGTCGGAAATACCGCGAAGGCCGATCAGCGGCAGCTTGTAGCCCTGGCAGGCGCGCAGCACCGCATAGGTCTCCATGTCGACCATGTCGGCTGCTATATTTGCATAGGCGGCACCGGAAACGACGTTGCCACCGGTCGAAAGCGTGGCTTCGGGAATGCCGGGAATGCGCAGCGGCAGGTCGAGATCCGCAGGCAGGTCGAGGAAGGGGGTCTTGCCCTTTTCGAAACCGAGCGGCGAGGCATCCATGTCGCGATAGGAAACGGAGGTCACCTGATAGACTTCGGTCTGCTGCAGGCGCGCCGAACCGGCCGAGCCGAGCGAAACCACGAGGTCGGGCAGATCGTCCGAAGCATCGAGACGGGAGAGCGACTTGGTGATCGCGATTGCTGCCTCGACCGGCCCAACGCCAGTCATCAGCGGTTCGATGCGCGAGCGCAGGAACGGGCCATATTCGGCCTCCGCGGCCATGACAAACAGGATGGACTTGCCTGCAACCGACTTCAGTTCGAATTTCATCCCGTAATTCCCTCTCTTCCGCGAATGACCATCATCGTCCCGGTCATGGACGCGATGAGCTTGGCCGCCCCATCGCTGATCGCATAACCTCGCCCGTCGGCGACGATGATGTTGGAGCCGGGCTTGGTGATCTCGCCCCTGAAGAGGAAGCGTTCGCCGCGCCCCGGCGACATGAGGTTGACCTTGAACTCGATCGTGAGGATCGAGGCTTCGGCATCGATGACGCTGTAAGCGGCAAAACCGCAGGCCGAATCGAGCGCTGCGGAAATGACGCCTGCGTGCAAAATGCCGTGCTGCTGTGTCAGTTTGACGTCGAAAGGAAGCTCGATTTCCACCATGCCGTGCTCGATACGCGTCAGCTCCGCGCCGATGGTGTGCATGGCGGCCTGTCGTGCAAAACTCTGGCGGATCCGCTCCCGGAAATCGCCTCTGTCGGTATCGTTCATCGCAGCCCTCTCGCGACCGCGAAAGTGGCATGGCCCGCCGGATTCGACAAGGTTGCAATCCGGCTCAAGGCGTTTTTGTCTTCCGCTGCCACTCCAAATGCGTCCATCTCGAACAATCTATTCGAGATGGTCGCTCCCGTCCTGTCGCCGCGCCGATGTTTCGCCAACGGCTTGCAGCACTTCATCCGCCACTGCCACATCAGACTTGATCACAGCGTGATACGGCGTAGCTCTGGGCAACAGCGGCGGCCATCGCAAGCCGCCTTTGCGATGGCTGGATATTGGTCTCGTCGCGCCCGCCTTAGATTGCCTCAAAACCGCTTCTGAATAAGGCGCCCCAGGTTTATGATCATGCAAACCTGAGGGCGAGCCGATGAAGACATTTTCTCAATCTATGAGTGATTACGAGGCGTGGCTGGCACACGAGCTGCAGGGCGAGCTCGTACAGGAGGGTATCGACGAGAAACACAGGAAGATGCGCGAGGAGGCATTCTCCTTCCTGCGCGCTACCTACTGGCGCTGGGCGGAAATTATCTACGCCGTGAGGCCGGAGCTTGCCGGCATGCCGCAAGTGTTGTCGATCGGCGATACGCACCTCGAGAATTTCGGGACCTGGCGTGATATCGAGGGGCGGCTGGTCTGGGGCGCCAATGATTTCGACGACGCGGCGATCATGCCCTATGGTCTGGATCTTGTCCGGCTGGTCGCAAGCGCCATTCTGGCTCAGCCGGATGCCGGGATTTCCGGCAGGGCGATCGCCGAGCTCATTCTCGCTGGATATGTGCGCGGACTTGAACATGCGAGCCCGATCGTGCTGGAGCGCGATCATCCCTGGCTGCGCGACAAGCTGCTGCTTTCGGAGGATGAGCGGAAGGAATTCTGGAAGAAATGGGACAAGCACAAGCCCGGCGAAAAGCCAACTCCCGGCCGTTTTGTTGATGCACTGAGGAATGCTTTGCCGAGGGGCGCAGGAAGTTCTACGCCCTTACCCGTGAAGAAGAAGGGAACGGGCAGCCTCGGGCGGCCACGTTTCGTCGCCTATGTGAAGGAATGGCGTGGTGGGCCTGTGCTGCGTGAAGCCAAGGCGCTCGTGCCCTCGGCATGGTCGCTGGCAAGATCGGGAGATCACGTCATCAGAACAGGCGTCATCGCCGCCGGGCGCATGCGCAGCCCAGATCCTCATTTCGCTGTGTCGGGCCGAATTCTTGTCCGCCGGCTTTCGCCGAACAGCCGCAAGATCGAGACCGAGAGCGATGCGAAAACGCTCTTGGATGGCGCCATGCTGGAATTGATGGGATTCGAGATCGCCAACTGCCATTCGGATGACGCTGCAAGTGCTACGGCTATTCGCAATGACCTGCATTCCCGCGGAGAGGATTGGCTGTATGAGGCGGCGCGGGCAGCCGCCGAAGTCACTGAAAAGGAATGGAAAGACTACCGCATGAGTGCCGGCTGAGTGATCCGCACGATATGCTGATCCCAGGCGACATCGCTATGAGCCGACAGGAAATCGCCATCGTAGGAGGAAACGGCAAAACCGCCGGGAGCAGGCGCGATTCCCGCGGCATCGCGAACGCTGTCCTCGCTCAGCACATTGCCGGTTTTCGCATCGATGGTGACAGATGCGCCGCCGATCGGCGAGGTGACGCCGACCAGGCCTTCCTTTCGATTGACTGCGATCGCCCCGACATAGTTGGCAAGCCGCCGGGTCGTTTCCTCAGGCAAATCGACGAAAACAAGATCCTCGCCCCTGGCGAAATGTCCAACGAGCGGCGACAGGTCCTTCCTATGGCCCTCATACTGGCAGGCGAACCAGATGCGACCGTTGGCCTCGAGATCGACATGGCGTGTCGAGACCGACGACCATTGCGGCGGTAGCGTATGCTTTTCGATCAGCGTGCCGGTCGCCGCATCGATGAGCGCCAGCGACGGCTGCATGTTGCCGAGATTGAGCTTGGTGCGGCCGAAATCCGGGTGGGTCTCGATACCGCCATTGGCGACAACAAGCATGCGGCCGTCATCCGAAACCGTCATGTCATGTGGGCCGACGCCATAGGTTTCGTATTCGCCGATACGGGCGAAACGGTTCGTCGCATCGTAGAGGCCGATCATGCCCCTGTTGTTGTCGAAGTCGTTCTCGCTGGCATAGAGCAACCGCCCATCCGGCGAAAACGCACCGTGGCCGTAGAAATGTCGGCCCTCCGGTGAGGTGATGACGATCGGTTCGCCCCTGTTCCGGGGGTCGAAGATCATCGCGAAGGTACCCGGCCGGCGGGCGAAGGCGACGGTGTGGCCGGTGGCAACGCTATGGGCCAAGCCATGGGCGCGGGCGGGCAGCGCCACCTGATCGACAATCTCCCCACGTTCGGTGACCGTCGCCACGGCAAAGGAGCCGTTGGCGGCGCGGATACCGGAGGCGTACACAGCATCGGCGCGCGCGAGAGCCAGCAGCGCTTCAGGTTTCAGCGCAGCCAGAAAGCCGATACCGGCGGCCTTGACGAAGCCACGGCGGTCGATCGCGGCGCTGCGCCACATCGGTCAGTCTCCGTCCGAGAAGGAGAAGCCGGCCGAAAGACCGATTGCCGCTCCATACTGATCGCTGATCGTGGTGATGAGATCGCGGCTTTCGCTAAGCAGCGTATCGAGCTTGCCCCTCTCCGCATCGCTGACCGCGACTTCGATATCCGGGTTCAGCTTTGAGACGCCGTCAATGATCGTCTTCAACTTGGTGTCGATTGAATCGGCAACCGCCTTCTTTTCGGGCGGCAGCAGCTCGGCCATGCCGGCCTTCTGCCAGAGGGTACGAATGCCCTCGAGATTGGCGGCCATCGATTTCCAGGTATTCTTGGAACGCCAATAGATCGCCATGCGCGGACGGGCGGGCGTATCCTTGCCCTTGTAGAATTGCTCCAGTCGCTGGTCGCGGACATTCTCTGCGCCGTGGACGAGGATGCCGAGGAGGGCGGTTACTGCCTCCTTGTTATCCATGAAATCGTCGCTCTGCGGGCCAGGGTGTTTCCAGCCCGCCTGCACACCGTCAGGCTTTTCCCAGGCGGCGACCACTTCGCCGGCTTCACGCTGGATATTGCCGGCAACCGCCTGGCCATACAGGCAGCGGAAACCGCCCTTCTGCTTGATCAGGTCCTCGGACCCGTTGCCGTAGAGCACATATTCGAGTGCGGTCAGACCCTGCAGAGCGACGCTCTTGCCGGCGATGGCGTCGACTGTCGCGTCCTTCGGATCGGCCTTGGCGATCAGCGCCTGCACCTGCTTCAGGCCGACACCCTTGCGGTCGGGATAGAAGAGGATGTGCTCGAAGAGATTGTCCTGGATGACAGGGCCGGTCTGGACGATCTCGATCGTCGACCAGTAGCGGATCGTATCGTCGAATGCCGATTTGGCGCGGTCGAGCGTCTGCTGTGTACCGGAGGCGCAGAGATCGTTCATGGCGGTCGTCAGGCGCGCGGACGATTGCTGCATGTTACGATAGCCTGGGCGGATGACCTCATCGACGGCGCGCTGCATGACCGACGGCACGGCATCCTCGTTCAGTCCCGCAGCGGGCGTCGCCGCGCTCTGGGCGGCAGCCGATGTGGCAAGGCCGGTCACGGCGAGGCAGAGGAGGGTGTGCCAGGGGCGCATTAAAGTGACTCCAGGAATGTAATCAGGGCCTCTCTATCGCCTTTTGATAGAGAGGAGAATGCGCTACGGGCTTTTTCCGCTTCGCCGCCATGCCAGAGGATTGCTTCGGTGAGATTTCTGGCGCGGCCGTCATGCAGGAAGAAGCTGTGTCCGCTGACAGTCCGGGTCAGTCCTATACCCCATAGCGGTGGCGTGCGCCATTCCCGTCCGCTTGCAAGTCCTACCTGCTGCCCATCGGCAAGACCGTCGCCCATGTCGTGCAGCAGAAAATCGGAATAGGGCCAGATGAGCTGGAAGGATTGCGCCTTTTCGGCGGTATCGCGGCGCGTGACGAACTTCGGCACGTGGCAGGAAATGCAGCCCGATTCATAGAACAGCTGCTTGCCGCGCAAGGTTTCCGCGAAACTTGCTTTGCGCCGGGCAGGCACGGCGAGGTTTTCGGAATAGAAGGTCACCAGGTCGAGCACCGGGCCAGGAGCTTCCTGCTCGCCGAGGCGTTTCTGCACGCCATCAGGCATGGCGAGGCACTTTGTCTCAGCGCCGGTGCAGTCGCCGTAGGCATTTGGCGCGTCCGGCGTCGAAATGCCGATATCGGTGGAAAAGGCGTCAGCGCTCTGGTCGCGTATATTGGCATTCTGCGCCTTCCAGCCGAAGCGCCCCAGTGCAATATTGCCGCTGCGGTGGTCGCGTACGATCGCCGCCTTGCCGGAGATACCATCATGATCGAGATCATCAGGATCGGCATGGGCAAGAATATCCGCCTCGGGGATCGCCTGGATCAGGCCGAGGCCGATCATCGCCGGGGCGACCCGCGCTGAGATCGTTGTTGCCGGATCGAGCGGGCCGTAGGCGAGGTCCTTGGCGGAATAGGCGGGTTTGCGCAGGCTAACCGTCTCCCCGCCCGCAAGCGTGACGGTCTCCTCGGTATAGGTGACAGCAACCTTGCCTTCGGCGGCAAGCCCCGGAACCGCGAGGTCCTGAAGCTGGTGGCCGTAAACCGGGTCGGGGAAGTTGACGACATCGGCGCCGGCGATTGCTTTTTCTTCCTCCGCTGTCTTCGCTGCACGGGCAATACGCAAGACCATCGAGGTAGCGCTTGGACCACCCTCCGGCGGTTTGCCGCGACCGTCATTGGCGTGGCAGCTCATACAGGAACGGGCGTTGAAGAGCGGGCCGAGCCCGTCGGAAGCTTGCGTCGAGGATGGCGCCGAAACCCAAAGCTTGCGGAAGAGCGCATTGCCAAGCCGGAAATTCTGCTCTTCCTCGAAGGGGATATTGGCCGAGATATGCGAGAAACTGTCTTCGGTAACCGGATCGACGGAGGTCGCCGCACCCGCTTGCATGGCCTCGTAAGGCTCCGCCTTGCTGAAATCGCTGGTCGGCCTTGTGATATCGGCGACGCGCTTCAGGTCCGCATCGGAAAGATCGGTCCGACTGGTGGGGAGATCGAAAGCGCCGGCGATGGCGACGGGAAGCCCGGCAAGCAAGGCGCAGAAAGCTGCGCTGACAAGAAGGTGACGGGCAGGGTCATGCGACATTTCAAGGGTCCGGGCCGTTCCGCGATCGGAACGGCCCGCCTTTTTGCTTATTTGAAGACAGCGTTAGGATTATCCAGGCTGTCGGAACCTTCAAGCTCCACGGTGCCGAGGTCAAGTGCGGCAATAACACGCTGGACCGACTTCGTCTGGTCGATGAGACCGTCGATAGCAGCCTGGACGACGGCGTTGCCTTCCTTGTTGCCCTCGCCAATCATCTGGTCGTATTTCTCGACTGTCTCGCCGCGCTTGGCCATGGCGTGCATGGCATCCAGCGTCGTATTGAGCTTGCCGGTCATCTCGGCGTCCAGTGCCTTGTCCTTGGCGGCAACGAGGTCGTGCAGCGAAGGGCCGGTCATCTTTGTGCCGTCGACGCGGGTATATTCGCCCGTATAGGCGGCGGCGATGCCGATCGCGTCGTTCAGATGCGAGTTGTAAGTATTGTCGGAGAAGCAATCATGCTCTTCTTCCGGATCGTGCAGTAGCAGGCCGAGCTTCATGCGCTCGCCGGCCAGTTCACCGTAAGAGAGCGAACCCATGCCTGTCAGGATGGCGGCGAGACCGGCCTTCGGATCAGCTTCGACATGCTTGGTGGCTTCACCGTCGGGCGCCCAGTTGTCGGTCATTTCTTGCAGGTCGGAAACGAGCAGCGTGGAGGCGGACTTCAGATACTCGGCGCGGCGGTCGCAATTGCCATGTGTGCAATTCTTCAGGTCATAGTCGGTTGCGGGGCGCTCGCCGGCACCCGGACCCGTGCCATGCAGATCCTGGCCCCAGAGCAGGAATTCGATGGCGTGATAGCCGGTCGCGACATTGGCCTCGATACCGCCGGCTTCGGCCAGCGTGCCCGAGAGGAATTCCGGCGTCAGCTTGGAGGCGTCGACATCCTTGCCATCGATCTTGATCGTCTTGTTGGCAATGACATTAGCGACATAGAGCGAGTTCTCGTCGCTTTCCGTACCGTAAGAAGGATCGACATAGTCGATCAGGCCTTCATCCAGCGGCCATGCGTTGACCTTGCCTTCCCAGTCATCGACAACAGGGTTGCCGAAGCGGTAGACTTCCGTCTGCTGATAGGGGACGCGCGCCTTGAGCCAGGCATCCCGAGCAGCCTTCAACGTCGTATCGTTGGGCGTCTTCAGAAATATATCGATGGCCGCGTCGAGCGCCTTCGCAGTCGTCAGCGAGTCCTCGTACTTGGCATGGGCGACTTCGGCATAGTGCTTCACGACTGCAGCAGCATCGGGCGCCGCATAGGCGGGAAGGGCGAGCAGGGCGGCGGGGGCGATCGCCAGCGCGGCTGCGCGGAATGTGCGGTTGAGCTTCATAATCCTCTCCTGTGACGGATTTCCGTCTGAATCCGGCAATCGTCTCTTCGCGCAAAAGCAAACTGGTGTCAAACACTCTAGTTTGGAATGGTTTTAAGGATGGATGACTGTATTTAGCTGGTCGTTTGAAGACTATCTGACCGCAAAATTTAAGATCACCTGCACGACGGATCGCCCTTGCTACCTCTGGGTCTCGTGATCAACGCGGATCACGCAGAGTTTTCGATTTCCGCTGCAGAGCGCTTCTCAGCCGTCCCTTCTCAAGCGGCAGAAGAAGAAGCCATCCGTATCCGTCGACGCCGGCGTCAGCGTGATCGTCTTGCCATCGGAAGAGCGTGGGCGCGCGCTGTCCTTGCCGAACAGGCTGTCCCAGGCCGGCAGCGCGCTTTCAATTTTGAAATCGCCATTCTCGGCAGCAAAGCGCCGCACCTGCTCTTCGTTCTCCTGCGGCAGCACCGAACAGGTGACGTAGATGAGGTCGCCACCAGGGCGCACGAAGCTGCTTGCCTGCTTCAGGGCGTCCTGCTGCTGGGCGGTGCGCTCGTCGAGGTTCTTTGCCGTCAGCCGCCATTTCGTGTCCGGGCGGCGGCGCCATGTGCCGGTGCCGGTGCAGGGGGCATCGACCAGAACCTTGTCGCAGCGGTTGCGCAGGTTGGACAAGCCCTTGGCATCGTCATGGACCTGGACGTTGCGCGTCCCGGCGCGCTTCAGACGCTCGATGATCGGCGCAAGCCGCTTGCGATCGGCGTCATAGGCGTGAACCTGACCCTTATTGTGCATGGCGGCGGCCATGGCGAGCGTCTTGCCGCCGCCGCCGGCGCAATAGTCCAGCACCTGCTCGCCATCTCCAGGCAGGACGAGATCGGCGACGATCTGCGATCCCTCGTCCTGAACCTCGAACCAGCCCTTCTGGAACGAAAGCTCGGCCGTGACGTTAGGAAGACGTGAGGCGCCTTCGCCGGCGGGAATCCGGATGCCGTAGCGTGCAATCTTCGCCTCGTTGGCGCCGGCGCGTTCCAGCGCCTTTACGGCCTTTTCACGGGTGGCCTTCAGGATATTGGCGCGCAGATCAAGCGTCGGGCGCCCGGCAAGCGCCTGCGCCTCGGAAAGCCACTCGCCGCCGAAAGCCTGTTCGAAGGAGGGCTGTACCCATTCCGGAATATCGCCCTGCACATGTGGGGAAGCATCGGAAAGAGAGCGGCTGGCAAAGGCTGCGAGCGCTTCTGCGGAAAGCGGCGTCGGCGCGAACTTGTCGCCTGCAAGTTCCGCAGCCAGTGTTTCCGGCGTAAAACCCCACTGGCGGAACATGACGGCGTGCGCAATGGCAACGGCACTGTCATCGTCCATCAGATAGGCATGGGACAATCGCATGCGCAGCGCGTCGTAGACAATGTTGCCGATCGCCGCCCGGTCGCCGGAGCCGGCAAAGCGGTGAGCGAGGCCCCAGTCCTTCAGCGCATCGGCGACAGGCCTTTTACGGGCATCGATATCAGCCAGAACCGAGATCGCCCCTTCGAGGCGGCCGCCCAAACGCATTCAAACTTCTCCTGTTGCCTTGGCTGGTGAACGATCCGCGCAAGAAAGAACCCCCAGCAAAGCTGTTCGGCTGGGCGGATTGTTCACAAGTCTCAACCGCGTGGTACCCGCGATTGACGGCAAGAGCAAGCGCCGCATCCGGCGCAGGGATTGTGCGGAGGACTTGGCCTCAGCTGATGACTTCGTAGCAGACCTTCGCAGTGCCCGAGGAGACCATGCCGATATTCTGTGCGGCAGCGCGCGACAGATCGAGCACGCGACCGCGGATGAACGGACCACGGTCATTGATGCGAACGACGACGCTGCGGCCGTTGTTGCGGTTGGTGACCTTCACCTTTGTGCCGAACGCCAGAGAGCGATGTGCGGCAGTGTAGACGGCCGGGTTCATGCGTTCCCCGGAAGCAGTTTTGGAGCGAAGTGCGTACCACGAAGCACCGCCACATCCGTTGGCAGCAAATCCTTCAGCCGGAAGGATGAAAGAGCACGCTGCAATGGCTGCGGTAGTGATTAGAGAACGGCAAATTTTCTTCAAAACGGATTGTCCCTCAACTATTGAACTTGCGCCTTCACAGGCGGCGGGGCTTAAATCCGGGGAAAAGTGGCGAAAAAGTGCCGAACACGATCACGGAACATTACAGTCTGTAATATTTGTGATTCCGATAACATTGCGGTAGCAGGACACCGCTTTGGCAATTCTTGGAAAAAGCCTAATGAAATCAGTTAAAATCCGAACGATTTTTTCGCGTAAACGGTAAACATTTGATGGCCGTTGGAAATCACAAAAAATTTTTTCTCAGGGTGCCATATTTGTCGCCACATTTGCGCAAATTTAGAGGCCGTTAACCATAATACGGAGCGAAATTCAGTTCGCAAAAATCAGAAAGTAGGAAATTCCTACTCTTTATGGATTATAACCCTATCACCCGAATGAGAGGGGTTCGTCAGCCGCGCCAACTGTCATTTTGCCATAACTGGGCGAGCGACATCGGATAGTTCGGGAAGGCAAACCGGAAGCCTGCAGCCTTTAGCTTGGCATTGGAAACGCGCTTGTTCTCTCCATAGAAGGAACGCGCCATCGGCGTCATCTCGGCGGTCTCGAAAGGCTGCTCCGGCGGCGGCGTGACGCCCATCAGGCTGGCGGCCTCGACTATGACATCCTGCGGCGGACCGGGTTGGTCGTCGGTGACATTATAGATCCCGCCGAGCGCATGTTCTGACAGAAACCGTGTGGAAGCGCCGATGTCCTCCACGCGGATACGATTGAACACCTGGTCCTTCTTGATGATGCGGCGCGCTGTGCCGCGGTCCAGATTGACGAAGGCGTTGCGTCCCGGTCCATAGATGCCGGAAAGTCGCAATATGGCGGCCGGCGTTTCGCGGGAACGGCCGAGCGCAAGCCAGGCATCCTCGGCGTCAAGACGTTCCTTGGAGCGGCCCGAGACCGGTATACACGGCGTTTCCTCGGTCACCCAGGAACCCTTGTGGTCACCATAGACGCCGACCGTGGAGAGATAGCCGATCCATTGCAGGTCAGGCAGAAGCACCGTGCTGTCCTTCCCAAGTAAAGCAAGCAGCGGGTCGGCATCGCGCGGAGCGATCGACTGAACGAGATGCGTGACGGTGGCCATCGCCGCACACAGGTCGTCGCTCAAGTCCTCTCCGTTGAAGATAAAGGCTTCGATCTCGATCTCGCGCAACTCTTCGGCTTTCTCTTCCGAACGGGTCGTACCGGAGACGCGAATGCCGCTGTCGCCGAACGCCTTGGCGATAGCCGTGCCGGAATAACCGCAGCCAAAGATCATCACATGCATCAGCTCACCCCTGCCAATCGCCATTCGTTGAGGACGTCATCGTCCGACTCATTTTCCTTTTGTGCGGCAAAGGCTTTGAATTCGCCAGCCTCCATGAGCCGCGACAGCGCCCAAACCGCCATGCCACGCACGACCGGCGAGGTGTCGGCGGCAAGCGCACGACATCGCTCGATCAGGCTCCGCTCGCCGGAATTGCCAGCGGCGATCAGCACATTGCGAACGAAGCGGTCACGCCCGATGCGCTTGACCGGCGAACCGCTGAAGAACGTGCGGAAGCTTGGGTCGTCGAGCGACAAGAGGAAGGCGATCGAAGGCTCCTTCAGATCCTCCCTTGCCTTCAGCTTCATTTCCGACGCTTCGTTTGCGAACTTGTTCCAGGGGCACGCGGCAAGACAATCGTCGCAGCCATAGATGCGGTTGCCGATCAGGGGCCGGAATTCGGGATCGATCGGCCCCTTATGTTCGATCGTCAGATACGAGATGCAGCGGCGCGCGTCGATCTGGTAGGGGGCAGGAAAGGCAGCCGTCGGGCAGGCGTCGAGGCATGCACGGCAGGAGCCGCAATGGTCGGTCTCTGGCGCATCCATATTGAGATCGGCCGTCGTGAACATCGAACCGAGGAAAAGCCAGGAGCCATGTTCGCGGCTGACGAGATTGGTGTGTTTGCCCTGCCAGCCGAGACCGGCGGCTGCCGCGAGCGGCTTTTCCATGACGGGTGCAGTGTCGACGAAGACTTTTACATCCGCGCCTGCCCTGGCGGCGAAGCGGGTCGCAATCTCTTTCAGCCGGCCCTTGATGACATCGTGATAGTCGCGGTTTCGTGCATAAACGGAAATTGCCGCCTTTTCCGCCTTGCCAAGGATGCCACGCGGGTCTTCGTCAGGCCCATAATTCAGACCGAAGACGGCGACCGAGCGCACATCGCTCCAGAGCGTGCGCGGATCACCGCGGCGCTCACGCGTTTCCGCCATCCATTCCATCGTCCCATGCCTGTTGGCATCGATGAACTGTCCAAGCCGTTCTTTGGCCTCCGGGATCGCGTCGGGACGGGTGATGCGGCAGAGGTCGAAGCCAAGAGCCGCCGATTCCGCCTTCAGGAAGGCGGTCAAATTGTCGCGGCGCTTCTGCTCCCTGGTATCGTCGGTTTTCGCTTCGGGCATCGGAAGCCCTCGTCAGAAATCCAGATCGGCATAATGGGAAACCGGCGTCAGTCCGCGCACGCGCTCGGTGAGCATCGGCCGGAAGGAGGGGCGCGATTTCAGCCGCTGGTACCAGTCTTTGGCGAGTGGCGATTCCGACCAGTCGATTTCCCCGAGATAATCGAGGATGGAAATGGAGGCTGCGGCGGCCAGATCGGCGTAACTCATCCGGTCGCCGGCAAGCCACTGGCGCGAGCCTGCAAGCCAGGTGAGATAACGCATGTGCTGGCGGATATTTGCGCGCGCCGTGCGCAATATCTTGGAATCCGGGGCGCCTCCGCCCTGGTCGGCCGTCATCTGAAGCTTATAGACGCGCTCGCGCGCCAGCGGCTTGGTGACGTCGTTTTCCATCTTCTGCATGAACCATTCCGTCAGCCGGCGGATTTCCGCACGCTGGAATGGATCTTCGGCGAGCAACCGACGGTCGCGCTTCAGCACGCCATGCGTCTCGTCGAGATATTCTGAAATGACGGTCGCGCCACAGAGCGCCCGCATGCTGTCATCGACATAAACAGGCAGCGTGCCGGCCGGGTTGAGCGCCAGGAAGTCGCGGCGCTTCTCCCAGGTCTGTTCCTCGATCAGCTCCGCCTGATAGCCGTATTCCGCCAGAATGAGCCTGACGAAGCGGGATGCGGACGACATGGGATGATGATAAAGCGTGGGCATCGATACTCGGACTTTTGATTGTGGTGCATGGGCTCAAGGGCTCGCCACTTATACCGCCCTAGTCATGACTCATTAGTTGAAGCTATAGGAGCTTGCCCCCGCCAATACAAGCGAATCGGGCTCACCTGCCTGACAAGGGACAAAACATGGCTGCCTGAATCATCGCAACTCCCCGCTCGCCTTTTCTTGCCTCCCGCTCTGGCGAATGATGATTGTGCAGTGCAATATAAGCCTGACCGCCACTCCAGTCCGACCGAACCCCAAACCGGAGACACTTTATGGACTACATAAACTCTATAATTCTGGGCATTATAGAAGGGATCACAGAGTTCCTGCCGATTTCGAGCACCGGCCATCTGATCATTGCCGAACAGTGGCTTGGTGCCCGCAGCGATACATTCAACATCGTCATTCAGGCGGGAGCGATCCTCGCCGTCACGATTATCTACTGGCGTCGTCTGCTTGATCTGCTGCTCGGCTGGCGCGATCCGCAAAACCGCGATTATGCCTTTAAACTGATTGTCGCCTTTCTGATCACGGCAGTGCTCGGCCTTCTCGTCAAGAAAATGGGTTTCGAGCTGCCTGAGACCGCAACGCCGGTTGCCTGGGCGCTGATCATCGGCGGTATCTGGATGATCTTTGCCGAATGGGCCGCCGCCCGCCGCCCGCCGCGCGCCCACATCACCTGGCTTGTTGCCATTCTGGTCGGTATCGCCCAGGTCGTCGCCGGTGTCTTCCCGGGCACGTCCCGCTCCGGCGCCACGATCTTCGTCGCCATGCTGGCCGGCACGGCCAATCGCGCTGCGGCAACCGAATTTGCGTTTCTCGTCGGCATTCCGACCATGTATGCCGCAAGCGCCTTCTCGCTGCTGAAGACCTTCAAGGATGGCGGCGCGGCCAATGAAGACTGGACAGCGCTCGGCATCGCGTTCGTCGTCTCCACGATCGTCGCCTTCGTCGCCGTCAAATGGTTGCTGGCCTATATCAGGAGCAACCGCTTCACGGTCTTTGCGATCTATCGCATCATTTTGGGTGTCGTCCTGCTCGGCATGGCGATGGCCGGCATGATCAGCTGATATGCTGAAAACTGAGCGATCGAACATTCGTCGCTCGCATCAAGGCAAAAATAAAAGCCGGTTCGAAAGGACCGGCTTCTTTATTAGTGGGTGATGGAGGCCGTCGAGCAGGGATCGACGCCATAGGCCGGCGAGCAACCGCCCTTCACCGCTGCGACGGAGCCCGGCGCAATGAAGGAGCCTGCGAGGATGACCAGTGCCGCACACGCAAAAAGAAGCGCGATTGACTTACCCATTAGAAATAGCCTTTCACAGTGATTGCCGCACGCCTGCGAGGCGCTTGAGTCTGTCTGAAGACGCGCGGGGGTGTTTAGTCAGTGGAATGGCAAATAGCAATAAATGTTCCTGCTAAATTTGGTGTTAATTCCACTAAATTTCCTATGCGTCTTTTATGCAACGTCACACATTATGAAACGCCTCATAACGCGCCAGGCTTGCGCCGGATTTGCATCGCACAAAAAAAGCGCCGCCCGGGAATGTTCACGAGCGGCGCTTGAACGACCGTCTGTCGACTATTAGGCAGCCTTGCCGGAGCCGGTATACTGACCGTGCGGGCGGTAATGCACCAGATAGGAGTCGAGCACGGAAGTCGCCATCGTCGGCTTGATGCCAAGGCCCTTCAGCGTGCGGCCTTCAGCTTCGGCTTCCTTTGAAACGACGTTGTCGTGCTTCAGCAGCTTGACCTGGTCCGGCGTGATCGGCGGCGCGATGAAAGGCACCAGCGAGGCGATGCTGCCGATCATGGATGCGATGCCGAACGGCAGGGAAACGAGCGGGTTCTTGCGGACCGTGACCTTGAGCATGGTCTCGAGACATTCGCGGAAGGTAAGCACTTCAGGACCGCCAAGTTCATAGATCTTGCCAGTTTCGACCTTGCCGTCGACAGCGCGGGCAACAGCCTCGGCAACATCTTCAACATAGACGGGCTGGAATTTCGTCTTGCCGCCGCCCACGAGCGGCAGAACAGGAAACATGCGCGCCATGTCGGCGAACTTGTTGAAGAAGCTGTCTTCGGGACCGAAGACGACAGACGGGCGGAAGATCACCGCGTCCGGCTTGATCGACAGGATGGCGGCTTCCGCGCGGCCCTTGGTGCGGCCGTAACTGGACTGGGAGCCGGAATTTGCACCGATAGCCGAGAGGTGGGTGAGCGTCGCACCTGCGTTGCGGGCAGCTTCGGCAACGGCGCGACCGCCGAATTCCTGCACCGCATCGAACGTGTTGCGGCCGCTCTCGTGGAGGATGCCGACACAGTTGATGACATGGTCGGCACCTTCGACGGCGCGGTCGATCGAATTGCGGTAGCGCAGGTTGGCCTGGACGAAAGAAATCTGGCCGACATTGCCGAGTGGCTGCAGGAAGCCTGCGAGATCGGGGCGACGCACCGCAACGCGTATGCGGTAACCGCGCTTGGCGAGCGCCCGCACGACATGTCTGCCGATGAAGCCGGACCCTCCGAACACGGTGACGAGCGGCGGCAGGTTGGCAAGGGTCATGGCAGGCTCCTCGAAAGGCTTTGGAATGCTGTGATTGTTTTCGTCTTAGCCCAATACCGACGCGACGAAAAGGGCCATCGCGCCGCAGTTCTTACCCGTTCAAAACTGGCTCAGACGCCTTCGACCACGACCATTTCCGCGTCAGCCACCTCATGGCGGATTTTTGCGGCAGCCTGGTATTCGGGCGAATTATAGCAGTCGACGGCATGTTGCATCGTGGGAAATTCGATGACCACGTTGCGGGCGCGCGCCTTGCCTTCAAGCTCGGTAATTGCACCGCCGCGGGCGAGGAAATTCGCGCCGTATTTCTCGAAGGCCGGCTTTGCGGTCGCGACGTAATCCTTGTAGCGCTCGAGGTCGCGTACATCGACGCGGGCGATCCAGTATCCCTTGGCCATTCCTGTCTCCCGGTTCAGCGGTTCGCCGGCCAGAGCGCGGCGACCATTTCATTGAGGATTGCACGCGCAGCTTCCCGCGGCTCCGGTGCCTTGACGATCGGGCGCGCGACGACGAGATGCGTGGACCCGGCCTTCAGTGCATCCCTAGGCGTCATCACCCGCTTCTGGTCGCCCTTTTCGGCGCCTGTTGGGCGAATGCCTGGCGTAACGATCGCCATATCAGGTCCAACGATCTCGCTGACGGCAGCAGATTCTTCGGCGGAGCAGACGATGCCGCCCATACCCGCAGCACGCGCCTGTTCGGCGCGGCGCGCGACCAGCGCCTGCGGATCATATTGATACCCGGCCTCGACGAGGTCTTCGGCATCCATCGAAGTCAGCACGGTCACGCCGAGCAGGCAGAGACCGGAGCCCTTTGCCGCCTCGACCGCGGCCTTCATCGCTTTCGGATAGGCATGCAGCGTCAGCATCGACATGCCCATCTTGGCGATGTTTTCGACGCCGGATGCGACCGTGTTGTCGATGTCGAGCAGTTTCATGTCGAGGAAGATCTTCTTGCCGCTAGCGGCAAGGTCGCGGGCGAATTCCAGCCCGCCGGCAAAAACGAGCTGGTAGCCGATCTTGTAGAAGAGAACGTCGTCGCCGAGCGTGGAAACCAATCTTTCCGCTTCGCCGATCGTTGGAACATCCAGTCCGACGATCAACCGCTCGCGTGCGTCCATCTCAAATCATCCCCGCCAGTCTTCAATGGGTGTCCAGTCGCATGATAAGCGCCGATCTGCAAGGCCGAAAGCATAGAGATTGCCGCCGCCGGCCGGCTGGTCGCGATCACGCACAATGGGGGCTCCGGCCAGTTGGCATTTGAGCAGCGTTCCAACGCCGCCATGGCCGACGAAGGCGATCGGTGCTGTCCGGTCATGAGAGGATAGGATGGTTTCGACGGCAGAAACGATGCGGGCCTGCGCATCAGTGGCCCGTTCCCAGCCCCTGAAGCTCTCTTCCGGGTGTGCGAAAAACCAGTTGGCCGCCTCTTCGAACTTGTCCGGTGGCAGGAAACCGGTGGCGGAGCGGTCGTTCTCATGCATGCCATGCACGATCTCGATTTTCACGCCTGACGCCGCTGCAAGGATTTCCGCCGTCTCGATCGCTTTCGTCTCGTCGCTGGAGACGATACGGGTCAGCCGTTTCGCCCAGTCGCTTGAAGCAGCCTTGCGGGCGCGTTCTGCGCCAATGTCGGAAAGCCCCCACTTGGGAACGGGAACCTCAGGGTCGATCTTGACCTGGGGATGAGTAATATAAAGTCCAAACATTTATCCGCGCCGATAGATCCAGAGTTGAGCTGGAGGAATATTGCGCACGATGAAATCAAAATGATGAATGCTGTAGCGATCGGCATTGGCAACGATCGGCGAGACCGCGCCATAGGAGATCTGCACGACCGGCCGGCCCGCCGGCATGCGATCGAGCAGGCTTTCCAGGAGCGCGATGCGCGCCTGCATGGGAAAATTCAGAAGCGGTATGCCTGAGATCACAGAATCGAACGTCTGGTCCTTGAACACGCCGAGCGTCCGGTCGAGATCGAAGGCATCGCCGTTGATGAAGTTCACGCCTGGATAGAGGCGTACGAGATGTTCGTAGAAATCCGTCGAATATTCGATCGCGACGAGCTTTTCCGGCTTTATGCCATGCGCGAGGATTGCCTTGGTGATGGCGCCCGTGCCGGGCCCGAGTTCGAGCACTGGCAAGTCCGAATGCGGATTTGCGACACTCGCCATCTTGCGGGCGGTGATCGAGGAAGTCGGAACGATGGAGCCGACGGTTTTCGGCCCCTGCATCATGCCCTTGAAGAAGCGGATTTCCTCGTCAAACTTCCTGCCGAGCCGTTCCTTGAGCCGCAGTGCCATGCCGTCCTCCCATGCCTGCCGTTAAACCCTCCCTTAATTGCAGGAGGATGAAGCAAAAACAAGAGGCGATGTCGCGATCAGGAAAGTTTCGACGACAAAAGCGACGCGAGATTAAACGCGCATCGGCATCAGCACGTAGAGAGCGTCGTCACCTGCGGTGTCACGCACAAGTGTCGGCGAGCCCGCATCGGCCAGAAGGAAGATTGCCTCGTCTCCGGAAAGCTGCGCGGTGATATCGAGCAAATATTTGGCGTTGAAGCCGATTTCCATTGGGTCGGTATCATAGCCGACTGCGACTTCTTCCGTCGCACTGCCGGAATCCGGATTGTTGACGGTGAGCAGAAGCTGGCCGTCGGAAAGGGCAAGCTTTACGGCGCGTCCGCGCTCGGAGGAAATGGTCGAAACTCGATCGACGGCCTGGGCGAAGCTCGTGCAATCGACGCGCATTTCCTTGTCGTTATTGGTGGGAATAACACGCTGATAGTCTGGGAACGTTCCGTCGATGAGCTTCGAGGTCATGACGATGCCGCCGATCGTGATGCGGATCTTGGCGTCGGAAACTTCCACGGTGACGACCGCATCAGGCGAGTCGACGAGCTTCTGCAGTTCGCCGACCGTCTTGCGCGGAATGATGATGCCCGGCATGCCTTCAGAGCCCGAAGGCGCATCGACATCGGCGCGCGCCAGACGATGACCGTCGGTGGCGACAGCACGCAGCTTCAGATCGCCGCCACTCTCGATCGTGTGGAAGAAGATGCCGTTCAGATAGTAGCGTGTTTCTTCGGTCGAGATCGCAAACTGCGTGCGGTCGATCAGCATCTTCAGGTCGCTTGCCTTCAGCTTGAAGGAATGCGTGAAAGTGCCGGCGGTCAGGTCGGGGAAGTCGGATTCCGGCAGGCACTGCAGCGAGAATTTCGAGCGGCCAGACTGAACGTTCATCGAGCCGCCATCCTGGGTGGTGGCAAGCAGGACCTCTGCGCCATCGGGAAGCTTGCGGACGATGTCGTAAAGAAGATGGGCCGGAACGGTGGTGGCACCCGCCTGCTCGACATTGGCAGGTGTGGCCTCGGTAATTTCCAGATCGAGATCGGTTGCCTTCATGTCGAGGCTCTGACCATCTGCTTTCAGCAGCACGTTGGACAGGATCGGGATCGTGTTGCGGCGTTCGACCACGCGGTGGACGTGGTTCAGCGACTTCAAAAGGTTTGACCGCTCAATAGTAATACGCATGGGATGCTACCGCTTTCGACCTTTATTGCCCGGGCGCAAAAAGCGCCGCGTCACTGTTTCCCCTTCGGGAGAGGGGAGTGGACGGGCAAAATGGCAGAACTTTGCCAGCGATTGCAAGAGGCATGGCCGTCCACAGGCCCGCAAATGCCGTTTTGCAGCGCAATGCTCACAGAAATTGCGGCTCTTGTCGAAGCAGCACCGCTCGCCCATAAAGGCAAGAGGCTGGCGGGACGAAAGCGAGTGACATGACGGAAGAGGTGAGAGCGGAAACCGGCGCCCGACGCGGCTTTCGCCTGCATAATATTGCGGTGCCGGCACGCCCGCTCGAACCGGCCCTCTATCTCGTCGCCACGCCGATCGGCAATCTGGGCGACATTACGCTGCGGGCACTGGAAACGCTTGCCGGTGCCGACGTCCTGGCCTGCGAGGACACACGCGTTACCCGCGTCCTGCTTGATCGCTACGGCATCCAGAACCGGCCTTTCGCTTATCATGAACATAATGCCGATGAGGCAGGGCCGAGGCTCCTGCAGGCGCTCGAGGCGGGCAAGTCGGTGGCGCTTGTTTCCGATGCCGGCACGCCGCTTGTATCTGATCCCGGTTATCGTCTTGCGCAGCAGGCGATCGAGGCAGGTTACCGCGTTATCCCCATTCCCGGCGCTTCGGCGCCGCTTGCTGCCCTCGTCGGTTCAGGCCTGCCAAACGACGCCTTTCTCTTTGCGGGCTTCCTGCCGACCAAGGACAAGGCTCGCCGAGACCGTCTCGCGGAATTCGCAAACGCACCGGCGACACTGATCTTCTTTGAATCGCCCCACCGCATCGGTGCGACGCTGTTTGCCGCAGCCGATGTGCTTGGCGGTGCGCGCCAGGCGTCTGTATGCCGCGAACTGACGAAGACCTACGAGGAGTTCCGCCGCGGCACGCTTTCCGATCTTGCGGTCCACTATGAAGAGCATGACAATGTGAAGGGCGAGATCGTGCTGGTGATCGGCCCGCCGAAAGAGCAGCCCGCCACCGAAGCCGATGTCGACGCGATTCTCACCGATCTCGCGAAATCCCTACCAACGGCCAAGGCCGCGACCGAGGCTGCCCGCTTGACCGGCCTGCCACGCAAGGTGCTCTACCAGAAGCTTCTCGTCATGAAGGCGGCGAATGGCTGACGGCGAAGCGACGCTCCGCAGGAGAAAGGCGCTGCGCCGGGGCTCGGCCGCGGAATATATTGCCGCCGTTTTCCTGATGCTGAAAGGCTATCGCATCCTTGCCATGCGCTACAAAACGAAGCTCGGCGAGATCGACATCATTGCCCGAAAGAGGGACCTGGCCGTCTTCGTCGAGGTCAAGGCGCGCGCCGACGAAACAGGTGCGATAGATGCCGTCTCCTACACGTCACAAAATCGGATCCGGGCTGCAAGCGATCTCTGGCTTGCCCGTCAGCGCGATTATGCGCGGCTATCGCAGCGCTACGATATCGTTGCGATAGTGCCCGGGAAACTGCCTCGTCATTTCCCGGATGCCTTCTGATCTCTCGCCGAGTTTGTTCTGGCGGCAGTGACGGTATCCGCAAGTCGTCGGCGGCGAGCAAGTTTTCATTAAAATTTTAGCGCCTGCTTGAACGGCCCTTTACGACTCTTTTGTTATCCACGGCTGAGCTAGGGGTAGCAAATTGGGGGTTATGCATGGCCTGGAAGATGATGCTTGCGACCGCCGTCGCCATGGCGGCGCGGTCCGTGCCTTATGCGGCGCTGAAACCATCGGGGAAAATATTCATCGCTCACGCAAGCGATGGCTTGGTTCTGAAACCGACGCCGATCAATCCGGACTGGATCATCAGCGGAAACCCGCAGGCACGCACGGCAGAACATTCCCGCGGCCATGACGAGGCGTCGCTGACGGCGATCTGGGATTGCACATCGGGTGAATTCCGCTGGCGTTTCGGCTGGGACGAAACGGTCATGATCCTCGAAGGCGAGGTGCATGTCACCACCGAAGACGGAACGGAACGCACACTGAAGACCGGTGACGTCGCCTTCTTTGCCGGCGGCACCTGGGCCAACTGGAGGGTCGACAACTACGTCCGCAAGGTCGCCTTCCTGCGCAAGCCCTTCCCGAAGCCGCTTGCCATCGCCTACCGCCTGCGCAACCTGTTGCGCAACAGCGGTGCCTCCGGTATCGCAGCCTGAAAATTGCGCATCCCGAAACGCCCGAAGCCATTGATTGCCGTTGCGTTTGATACCTGACCGACCTACATCTGGGCGGCATCAGCTCAAGGGACGGAAATGGCCAAGATCAAGAACGTAGCGGTCCAGATGGACCATGTCTCCGGCATCAACATCGCGGGCGATTCCACCTTCGCCATGAGCATCGAGGCGCAGGCGCGTGGCTACAAGCTCTTTCATTACACGCCTGATCGCCTGAGCTTCCGCGACGGCAAGCTTTATGCCTCCGTCGAGCCGATGGTGTTGCGCGACGTCAAGGGTGACCATTATGAGCTTGGTGCGCCCGAACGCGTCGACCTCTCGACCATGGATGTCGTCCTGCTGCGCCAGGATCCGCCTTTCGACATGGCCTACATCACCTCGACGCATCTTTTGGAGCGCATCCATCCGAAGACGCTTGTCGTCAATGATCCGGCCTGGGTGCGCAACTCGCCCGAAAAAATCTTCGTCACGGAATTTTCCGACCTCATGCCGAAGACGCTGATTACCAAGGATCCCGCGGAGATCCGCCGCTTCCGCGACGAGTTGGGCGATATCATCCTGAAGCCGCTCTACGGCAATGGCGGCGCAGGCGTCTTCCATTCCACCAAGGATGACCGCAACCTGTCCTCGCTGCTCGAAATGTTCGGCCAGCTCTTCCGCGAGCCCTTCATCGCCCAGCAGTACCTGCCCGACGTGCGCAAGGGCGACAAGCGCATCATCCTCGTCGATGGTGAATTTGCCGGCGCCATCAATCGTGTCCCCGCCGAGCATGACAGCCGCTCCAACATGCATGTCGGCGGCCGTGCTGAGCCAACCGAACTGACGACGCGCGAAAAGGAAATCTGCGATCGCATCGGTCCGGCCCTGCGCGAACGCGGCTTCCTGCTGGTCGGCATTGATGTCATCGGCGATTACATGACCGAGATCAACGTGACCTCGCCAACTGGCATCCGCGAAGTAAAGAAGTTCGGCGGCGCCGATATCGCAAGCCTTTTGTGGGATGCTATCGAGCGCAAGCGCGGCTGAAGCAAAGCCAGGAATACTTCCGGACTACGAAAAGTGTTCTTGTCGTTCCGCCTTTGATCGCCTCCGTTCCAGGATTGCAACCCGCTGCAATTTGATTGCAGCGGATAGCTGAATTCGTTCGCTTATCGTTCTTGTTTTATTCCGGCTTCCATGCCAGATTGTGACCGCCTTCATAGGTTGGGTATCGGGGTCACGAGGCAGGGGCATGGTCGCGCGCGTCAGTACGGTTGCATTTCAGGGCATTGAAGGTGTTCCGGTCGAGGTCCAGGTCATAGTCGCTCCCGGGAAAATGGGGATCCAGATCGTCGGGCTTCCTGACAAGGCGGTGGCAGAAAGCCGCGAGCGGGTACAGGCAGCCCTGCACGCTTCCGGCCTGGCGCTGCCGTCCAAGCGCGTGACGGTCAACCTTGCGCCTGCCGACCTTCCCAAGGAGGGAATCCCACTGCCATATCGGATTTTATATCCACGGGCTAAGTAGCTGATTTCGCTTCGCCGAAAGACATCCCGACCCTGGATACAAATATCCTGCGTGGGCCTTCCGACACGTAATCGCAACGCGATCACTCACCTTCTCTATGTCGCCTACAGCTCAGCTCTCGGCTGATCGGTATTAGACTTTCGAGTCACGCCGCTTGAGGCACGTTTACCACAATTTTTTGCACGACATTCGTGCCGGATCGATGCCTCCAGTCGGAGGCTGTGGGGCGTTACGAACGACCGTGCCAAAAACAAACTTGCAAAAAATTCTGAAAATGATAGTAATGATTCTCGTCAATAAATAAAAAAATCGGAGTCTTTAATTAGAATAAAGAATAAACCAGAGTGTGTCAATTGTGAAAATCAAAGAATTCAAAATTGAAGACCTCAATACATGCTTTATGTCGACGGGGTCTTTAATTTTTCGGTTCGTTGTTTAGCGAGGACTTTAATTGAAAGAAAAAGGCTGGGTAATCGAAGACTCCGCAGGTTGGTCTGTCGACGTCGCGCCGCTCAAGAAATTCTTCGGAGACGCGTTCTGCTTGAGGGTCGCTGCCATGAAGTTTGGGGTCCGCGGCGATCGCCCCAAGCCAACGCAATTATCGCATACGGAAGGTATCATCCACTTTTTGACGTGGACCGGCGAGCACGCCAACAGAGTTCCGGGAGGTAGCGTTTCGAGAATCGTTTCGAGATTGAGGAACGGAAAGGACCCGGTCGAGGTCACAGAATGGATTGAGGTGATCCGCTGTTACTTGAGCGACTTAGAAACGGGAACAACGCCTTTGCTGCAGACAAGGGCGCTGCAGATTTGGAATTGCCTAACTAGGCTGGGACTCGTGGCTGGGCCGGTACATTGGGCTCCCGTCGCAACCTCGTCGTATTGGATGCGACGCCGATGACGATACAATTTCCCTCTGATGGCTTCGATGTTTCGCTACCAGGTCCGGTTGCGTTCGAAGTTAGGGTTCCAGAGCACGATCATACATACCATATCGGTCACTTTCTCCCGTACTACGGTGCAGCCTTCTGCAATCGATTTTCTGACGCTTGGACTAAAGCCGCGCTGTTCCAAACCGCCCAGACCTCCATGAACTACTTCAAAAGCCTTCGGAGTGGATTGATTTGGATCGCAATGCAAGGAACAGCGAGAAAAAGCTCCCCTGAGGCTAGGGTGCTCGCCGCATTTCAGAGCGGCGAGATGCCAAACGAGCGCGACTGGGGCGAGAGCCTAAACGATCTGGCTGGGTCGATCAGTGATTTAGACGATCGGTCATTTATCGATTCCGACAACCCGGCGAGCCGAAACAAAAAAAACGAGTCACTTCGTGCGGCGTTGTCATGGTTGATCAAGCAGCGACTTTTCCCCGACGTTGAGTATGAGTACCGCCGTCTCGAGGTTCGGACGGCCGCGCCCTCCAAATGCATAGCCACGATCGCCTTCGAGGCTGGTCGACTTCGCCTAACCGGGCTTAACGCCAGCGACGCGAGGCAAGCATTTATAGATTTCAACAAAAAGGTCCTGGAGGAGATCAGGCGATGCCTGTGGCTAGAGTTAAAGGAGAACAGTGACCTCTTCGATCTCGGCCAGGAATTGATGTCAGACCCATTGCTCCCGACCTTTGGGGAGGCAGAGCAAGTCCTTTCGACCTTGTCGCGTGAAGAGATTAGGAAAGGCAAGAGTTTCAAAAAGCTAGGACTTTCCGAGCCGCAGGGGTTAGGGCTCGCGTTGCGGATACTTCGCGCGCGCGCCAGTGGGTCGACGCTCTCTGAAAAGCAGTTGGGCTTCGCGCGATCACTTATTGATCACGGTGCGGCTCAACCGTATTTCGAAGCCACGAGCAAGGCTCTAAACGCTGCCTATCATATTCTCCTAATCGACGCCGGCGCGAACTGTCAGCCCGTGGACGACATCCCGTTCGAATGTTTCGTGGGGAAAGCGAAGCGAGGTAAATACGCGGTTCGAAGCGTGCGGCTTAACAAAAATCGGAAAAATGGCGAGGCAGTACCCGGAAGCATAAAGGAGGACATCGAGGAGACGCTGCTTTACGTCGAGAGCAAAACTACCGCAGAACGCCCCTCAAGCGTTGTTGTTGTCGACATCTGGAAGAAGTTAACGAAGGGGATGCGCGGAGCGACCGGCCCGACGTTCGAGCGCCTCTGGGTTTGGAGAATTGTGGGTGACACCGTCGTTAAAACCCGCCTCGTTTCAATGAGTTGTGAACGCTGGCCAGCGTTCCTCGACCGACATTCGCAAAATCCGACATTCGGCGGACTGCCCATTACAAGGCAAATGATCCGTACTACCGTGAATAACTCGAGAGCGAACAGCGGAGATTTGGATTTCGTTGTTCAACAGGCCTTGATGGGTCATTCCAGTCCCAAGGTGACTTTCGAATATTTAACTGAAGGTGCAGTTCGAGCCCTTCTCTCCGATAAAGTTCGTCAGTTTGTGGATGCTTGGGAAGCAACCGAGATCACCGATCTCGAGTCGGCCGCGAGATACTTGGGAGTGCCGTCGCCTGAGCTTCATCGTCGTGCACAACTCGGGTTTGACAATGGACTTTCATTCGCCAACCCAGATTGTGCGGAGTCCGATGAATCTTCAAACGCTGGTCTGGACGCACTGTCACCGAAAGCCAAAGTCTTTCGGGTTTCATCGAAGTCGTTGCTGCTGCTCGAACTCGCTAGGCGTGCCCTTCGTGAGCAGTTCGAATATATGCTCAATCTGAATCCGCTCCGACTGCTTCGGACGTGGGTTCCTTGGCTAGCAATCGTCGAAGGCTATTGCGCAAAAATCGAACAGACTCGATTCAAGGTGCAGCTTCGTCGCGCACGGGATACGGTCGAAGTGAAGCTCGCCAGAGGCGAACTCAGGTTGCCTTCCCTATGGTAGCAAAGCGCCTGAGGCTGGATAGCCAGCCAAAGTCTCTACATGACGAGATCGTTGGCGGTTTGCTCCGTCCCAACTGGCTGATGAACGAATCGCTACTTGAGAATGTGTGGAAAATAAAATCGAGGAAGAGCGATGAGGAAGTTACGATAAACTTCAACGCGCCGATCACGTCTTGGCCACACGCAGAGTGTTTGACCGATAAGCGATTTGAGCGCGATTTGGTAACAATTAAACTAATTTTGTATTTCTGTATGAAGCCGAGGCCGGTGGGTTGGGCCACCAAGGGAAGCACGGTCGTCGATATCTTCCAAGCCCACGTGGATTTCGTTCGGTGGCGAACTGATCGAGGCGTCGCCTCGAACAGCGAACTTAGTGCCCCTTGGTACAACGAATTTGACCGCTGTTTCAAACTTCGGGCGAGAGAGGGCTTACTCAGACTCTCCGAGCGAGCTCTCCCGGTTCTGGAGGCTGTCAGGAACAAGACGCTCATTCCGGAACGTGACGACCGAGGAGGGATTGCGGGCGACCCTTTTGCTCGACTCATCGGTGTCCCCAAGGCGAGCGGATTGACCGTACACGCCCGTATCATGATCGAAAGGTTTCTCTCTAAGAACGATATTAGATACACGAGAACCGCTGCGTCGCGGAGGGAGCCGTTGCAAGTTAGCGAAGGCGTCACCAACACCAACGCAACTAAGTATTATAGAGTTTGGCTCGACTTATGGCGATTTCGAGACAAATTGAACCACGATGCCATCGGTTATCGGGCGTTTGGCTCCACTCGTAAGCTAGCGAAGCATGTTAACAATTTCTTCGACAGCCCGGACTCAACTGATGACGCGCCCGCCTATCAAACAAGCTACCTAATCAACAGCGCGCTCAAGCTATTGCTCGACCCAGTGTGCGATAAAATCATCGGTCTGGTTGAAGGCGGAGGCATAGGTGAAGGGCGCGAGGTTCGGGATAAAACTGCATTATCAGAGTGCAACAAACGGCTAGAACAGCTGGGACTTCCGATCATCGGCACGTCGTACCATAATGATCGGTGGCGACAGAGTTCCAAGCTGACAATATACAATATGATCTTCAAGGTGCTGCCGGTAGCTGCTCGCATTGTAACGGCGGCCTTCTCAGCCCGAAGAAACGCAGAAATCGAAACAAGTCCGATCGATTGCATCCATATTGATGAGCGAGGAGAGACGTGGCTCAATTGCACCATAGTGAAAAACGTCGATCAACGAGACCTTGTTCCAATACCGAAATCTGTCGCTCGCGCCGTGGACGTCGTGCGGAGAATTAGGAAACTAGGCAACAAGGCTTCACAAAAGCTCTACGACTTCGCATGTCCAATCTTGAAACGCCCCGTGCAATTTGACCTACGAGAATCTCTCGACATGGTGCGGGACTACTTTGGTGTGCCACTGCTGGATGGGGTGGCGTGGGCGTTCAAACCACACCAGTTCCGGAAATTCTTCGCGGTCACGTACTTCTGGCGTTGGTCGTTTCCTGATCTCACGGCACTGACTTTCCATCTGCGCCATTTCAACCCCGATACGACGCGCGGCTATATTGAGATGAAGGCTGCGGAGGCTTTGCGAATGCGAGACGAGAAGCTCGCGTCAGAGAGTTGGAAATGGGACCTGGAGCGCAAGAGGTCCTTCGACGATACCAAGACCGCGTTCGTCTTGTCCGTTTTGAAGGGAGTCGCCAATGGAGAGGAACTCGGAGGTTCGATGGGGCGTCAAATTGAAGCAAGGATCAACGCCCTGAAGGATGAATTCCTATCAGAAATGCATGTCACGGAGATGGAAGAAGACAGGCCGTCCTTCGACCAAATGCTTGCCGACCTCGCCTCCACGGTGTCGTTGGAGCCCCATCCCGAGGGACTTACGTTGTGTGGTTTCGGCACTGGGCCGGATAGCATCAAGCAGCATTGCGCGATGTCGGTGTGCCTTCAGCTGAGGGAGAGTTTGACCGGGCAGCCCAGTGCGAGCGCTTCCAAGCAAGCCTATGACTTCGCGGACCCAATAGGATGCCTCAAATGCGGCTGCCGAGCCTCCCTGGAGATCATGTCGGCAAAATGGGATGCTGAAATCCAGGCCGCTGAGCAGGCGTTGCTCGATGCCAATGACGAATTCGCGCCGTTCATTCGGGAACGGATCAAAATGATCGAAGAGCATGCATAGGGTCGGATGTGACGAGAGCTAAACATTTCCAAGGTACGGATAGGACGAACGTTACGAAGGCGTCCTTTGAGAATAAGATCGGCGAGATGAGACGCGTGCTGAAATCCTGGAGGACTAAAGGTACGAAGGATGAGAGTTTTTGGCCGGACACGCTCGCTGGTTTGGCGGATTGGGATGATCCCGACAAGGCTATCTACAGGTGGACCAGTCCCAACGTCACCCAGAAAAGCAATGAAACCTATAAAGACCTCGTGGCGGACTACTGGCAGCTCCAGAAGGACGCCCTTCCATTCTTGAACGGAGACTGTCTTGATACCCTTCAAGGCGCGAGGAAACTCAATAAGGCGCTATCGGAACAAAACACTACCCTTGTGTGGCAGGTGATGGAACTGAGGGATGCGATAAGTCGTCTCGACGCGAACAATGAAGTGCTCAAAAGGGTCCCGTTTCCATGAGAGCTATCACCTCATATGGACGTACCCGGCTTGATCACTCCGCCTTAGATTTCCAAGTAGACGGAATTCCCGCCGGCAAGATGCCGCTAGCGGTGAACGATCTAGGCGTCGTCGTCGTCGTGCAAGCGTACATCCTAGAGTGTTGTGTTCGGGCTGGTGATCACTGGCGCACGGCTGAGAAGCATGGATATACACTTTGCGAATGGTATGACTTCCTGCAGCGGCTCGGTCTATCGATCTTCGATGCTCACGAAGGCCATCTCAGAAACTTCCTGCTGGGAGGAGGGAAACGCACCGGGAATGTAGTCGCAGTTGGAAAAACCGTTCAGGTTCCTCGTACCAAGACTAATCTTGCGAAGTTCAAAGCAGTCATAGCGTTTTACGATTTCTGGCAAAACAAGCGTGGCAAAATTCTGAAAAGCTTCCGTGGAACGACTATTGCCGATATCCCGGAAAACCTCTTCGAGCGCGAAGGCAGGTCCGCGGCGAAGGCGGAGTTAAATTTTACCAAGGCCTCACAGACGAATAAATCCAAGCGCAGGGTAGGCACTCCAGACGACGACGACTGGGATGCCGTGATAGACGAGGTTCTAAGTCGGCAAGACGAAAACCGTGCCCAGACATACTATTTGATTGGAAACCTCGCTCGGCGTAGCGGCTCAAGAGGACTGGGAATTCATGGGTTAATGGTGACCGAATTTCTCAAGGGGATTTCCAGCGAGAAACTTTTCAAGAAGACGCCGAATTATCGCTCGGTGATTAAGCATTATCTGCTTTCCGAAAACCGCGTAACAATAATTGCGTTTCTGCAGCTATTGGGCCGAAGTCGGCGCAAATTCATTTACTGCGAAGTTCCAAACAAGGGTGGCGGCGACCCTGTCCCCATCGCGATCCCTGTCGAGCTCGCTATCGAGATTTTCGAGTATATTTGCACTCGTCGCCAAGACATTGTCCGGATGCGTTTCCTGAAGGCAAACAAGAAGCCGCCAGACAATGTCTTTTTGTCATACAAGACGACCCAAGCCGGCGGCGCTTTGACCCAGGAGGCGATGGGAAACTTTTTCAATAAGCTTTTCAGGCAACTGGAAATAGATGGCACTTTCCACCGGCTTCGCGCGGCCTTCTGTCAGGAGGTCGTACGCGATATCTATGTGCGTGAAAGAGCGATTAACGGCAAAGCCTGGCGAATTGAGAACGTACTCGAACTCGCCCGAAAGCTTTTGGGGCACAAAAATCCCCACTCTCTCGAACACTACCTGAATGCTGTCCTTGCGGAGGAGGCCCTATTTGGCGACCCGATCATGGTAGAGACACCGGAGGATACGCCGTATGTGCGGGCACTAGCCGCGAAGCTTTGCGCGCCCGACAACGACAATTTCAGAGAGGCACTACGTGGATTTATGCAGGAGCAAGGCGTGGAACCGATATTCGAAGAAGGGCGTCGATATGCCGTAATATAACGGGCGATACATCCGCCCGGGGTCAACTCAATACAATGCCCCCATCGACGTTGAACGTTTGTCCAACCACATATTCGGCTCGCTGCGAGGCCAAGAACACTGCGACGTGGGCGACCTCGATTGCACTGGCGAACCGGCCGTAAGGAATGGCGGCCGCTACCTCGGCCATCTTCTGACCGATCTTCAACCCGTCGCGCTCGGCAAACACCTTGTCGATATGCCGCCACATGGGCGTGTCGATGTTTCCGGGAGCAACGGCATTCACCCTCACACCCTTCGAAATCAGGGCTAGTGCCGCTGACTGAGAAATGTTGATCACGGCCGCCTTCGTCGCGGCATATATCGCAGAGTCTGGCTCGCCGCGGCGGCCAGCCTGTGATGCAATGTTGACGATACCCCCACGGCGGCCTGCCGCGATCATGCTCTTGGCAACGGCTTGTTGGAGGAAGAACAGCCCCGTCACATTCACCGCGCCGAAAACGATGCCCGGGTCGTATCAAGAATGTCCGCCATTTGCCAGATGGCAGTGGAATTGAACAAGACGTCAGGAGCGCCGCACGTCGCCTCGACGAAGGAGACCCAGGCCGTCGATTTACCAAATGTTCGAGTTGGAACAAACGATCGAGATCGAAAACGTTGAGATGTTCGCCGAAAGAGGATCGCCTCAGAGAAGCCCTGCCATGCAGAACACCCTAGTTTAGTCGATTCAAGATGGTGGTCCCCGATGATCAAAAGCCAATGATGGACGGGTTTTCTATTTCCGTACGGGTTGGCGATCCCAGCCGCGATCGGGCCTACCGGTTGGCCGTTCGGTAAGAGGATGACCCAGCCGAATCTGGACCATCCTGCCCTCGCGATTGTGCTTTTGCCAAGAAAGGACGATGCGCGACGTTCGCCCCTTGCCGATCAAGTCGATTACGTCGGGGCGTGCTATTTCGGCTTCGGGAAGCGCCTGCTCAGTAGGTAGGTCAATGTTGAAGACCAGTGCTATGCCATGCATCCGGACAAGCAGGCCGGAGAGTTGTCGGCTCTCGTCATCGACGATCGGCCCGATCGAAATCGCGCGCCTGCCGACTCGCTCCTCATGCGCATCCTGCGTGAGGGGCAGGCTGAGCGTCATGAGACTGCGCGGGCGCTGCGAGGACAGCACTGAAACGATACGATCCATCGGCGGTTCGTAGTCTCGAAACCGATGATTGGGTGTTGTGAAGTCGATCTGTGAGGCGAAGAGACTCGCAAGTGTTTTCATCGCCCACAGTTCGAGCCCGTCGCCGGAAGCCATGAAGTATCGGCTTCTTCGCGACACAGAACGCCGCTGCGCGTGCTCCAAACCTTCCTCGAGCGCCAGAAAGAATCGGATCGCGTGTGCGTCGAGCGGCGACATTGCGCTGTTGTGACGACGGCATAGGATGCGCGCTACGAGATTGTCGGGGGAGTAATTGGCGACTTCTTCACGTTGCCACGGCATGCCGCGGACTCTGAGCTCTGGGCCGTCTATCAAACCGCGGGAGATATAATGTTCACGGCTGAGGCCGCCACCACAGTCCGCGGTCGCCGCCATGTAGCAGCCGCTCTGAGCCACATTTGTCAACGGCTTGGGCGGGACGAGATCGCCGAGAACCAATGCGGGTCGGCCATCAACACCAAGGCAACAATCGGCAAAGTCCGACCCGCTTTTGCACGGGCAAGGATCGTTTCGCCTCCAAGGCAACCCGAACCGGTCTGTAGGGGGGCGCGCCATCAATAATAACCGGTATAGTCGGCCTGCATTTCGCCGCGCTCAGCCAGTTCGTCAAGCACGGTGATGCACAGCGGTAGCAGCAGCCGTATCCGTTCAGCATCGTCCCAGTAGGCACTTCCATGCTTGCCGCCGTGGAACAGGTTGTTTCGCACCGTCTTCAGCAACAATGCGACGCGGTCTAGCTGCGAGTCGCTGTCTTTGAACGTCACATCCGTGAACGTCAGCCCGCCCTCGGTGACGATCTGCTTCTGCGGGTTGGCGGCAATGAGGCGTTCGGCGGCATCCGAAGGAGCATAGTCGCCAGCATAGGCTTCTACGAAACTCTTCCAGTCCGCCAGCGCCGTCGCGCCAATCGTGTCAGACTTGAGCCAATTATTCTCTTTCAGGGCGGACTCGAACCGCGAAAACCAAAAAAAGAAATTGCAAATTAGTGGCCACAAATCGTCTTTCACCTCTACGTGGCGCATTCTGTTCCCCCCGAAACTAGGCCTGCTAGGCAGCTTGTGCGATCTGAACATTTGACGACGATTGGGCGATTACGCAAGCCCGTCCAATAAGGGGTGACGACGCCTTCCACGTTGAAATTTTGATGCGTTTGGGCACCCGTGACCGATTGCCAGTTGAAGGGTCCCGAGTGTTTGACCGCCCACGGAGCGAAGCGGTTGCCATTGCTGCTAGAGCTTCGGCCTCGACCACGGCCATAATCTGGACCGCCGACCGCGTGCATCTCTTCCTGTCGTCCTGTTGGGTTGCAAACATGCTGGCTTGGCAACAAGACCGCGTCTTGTAATTTCGTTCAACTACGACGCCAGTATGGGCAAACAACGGACGACGACGGCTGATGAGCACCCACCTATCGACGGCCATTAGTATCGGACAATCCGCGAGGGCCGTATTCAGAAAGACTCGTAGCTTTCCGACCCGGGGATTTGGAGACTATGAAGACCTGAGCCAAAGCGATCACATCGGCGTAGAGGGGTTGCTAGCTCAGAGCTGCCAGCTAGTCATGTGCCCCGTGGACAAACAACCACGCGGACGTTCAGGCGAGAGCCACTGCGCTCTATATCGGTTTCAATCGCAACAGGGTTTTTGCATTCTCCGGCGGGGTCGTAGATTATGCAAATCAGATGGTCGACGTCTGGCATGCGGCTATACCGCGCGCAGTCTATTATCAATTCATCTATAACCTTTTTCTGGCCGAGGCCTCGTCTTGTCATCTTGGCTTCGACGATGACCCTCTCTCTCGGCAGGAAGAAATCTAGCCTGGAACTGCTGCTCGCGTAACTCGGCGTATGCTCCTCCGGCCGAACGTCATCAAAACTAAGCAGCAATACAGCGTGAAGGGCATCCTGGACATCGTACTCGTCCTGCACATCAAAGGGCGGCCGAGATCGCTGGCGCGTTGCCAACTGCCGTACGAATAGAGGAAAGCGTCGACAATGTGAGACGATAAGCTCGACGGGGTCGTCCGAGCTTGAGACAATCGGACGTTCAGACACGCGATGCGCAATGATTGACGATGTGACAGCCTCCATTGCGTCGGCGATCCGAACGCTCTTTTTGAGAAAACGCGCCACTAACGCCTCCTCAAGTTTATCTCCTCTTGGAAAGCCTGTCGGCTGGTAGGCGAGCACTATTGCGGTGGTGAGGATCAGTTCGGACGTCGAAAGGGCGTTAAGATCGATTTCGATGCTATCTCCCTGTCTGTACTGCTGTGTGGAGACCAGGCTGATGGCGGCCTTGACTGCCAATTTCGAGATCGGAGTTACCAGACGGTCCTCCGAAAGGGCACGCTCCAGTGTCTCGAGATACCATTTGCGCTGGAAGTCGGGGCTTTCGAACGATACGATTCCGTTCGCAATCCCGAGAACTTCAACTGGGTTAAATATGAAAGACTGGCGATCCGCTGGGAAAATCTCGCGCCCCTTGAGATGATCCAACCCTTCGATCCAGTCGTTGCGCAAATCCGTATCTGCCTTTGCGGCCGTAAAACCGTATGCGGCAAGCTCGGGCGTTCGCCTCAGCGCGAGCGGGGTTGTTTTCCGCAAGGGCTCATCCATAAAAAGGGGGACCTTCGATCCGGTTCGGTCGCATATGAGGAATGCAAATCCCGTCGCCGTATCCGGCCACGATTGGCGGCCGCGGAGAACCGCGCCGGCGGCAGCGATGGTCTGCGCTGAGACGCTCCAAACGATTTCATTCATAGGAACCAACGGCTCCACTTCAACTTGACGTTCAAAGCGGATGGTGACCAGTCCGGGATTTCCTTCAAACGCCCGAGAAGTTCCGCGATACGTTCGGAATAATAGATCGTGACCGGCGACCCGGCCGGAAGAATCGACCTCCATGAGAGACTGGTGAATTTGAGAGCCTGTTCCGCGAGATAGTCGACGTCCTTGAAAGTCGAATCAGGATGAAGCGAAACGAGAAGAGGCATAGGCAGAGGGGAGTTAGGTCTTTTGATCAATTTCCCTGCATTTACGCTCATTAGCCGTGTGAATGGGCCGATCTTGGCGATGGTTCCCCGGGCGGGTGCGAAGACTCCCTTGAATTTTCCTGTCTTCCCAACCGGCTCGCCTTTTTCAACTCGATCCAAAAGGGCAAACGGATGGTCGTGCGATATAGTGACGAATGCCATCTGGACATTCTGCTCGCCTCCCACGGCGCGTGCGCAATCAAAGGCCACCTTCGCGATGTCTATACGTCGGAGCGGCTTGTTGGCATGGAAGATTACGCGAACGGTATCTCCGGGCTGCCAGTTGTTCCGGCGTTTTAATTCCTGAAGCACACTCGTTAAGGATTCCCGCACGGCGTCGGCGTGTTCCTCGTAGGCGCATTCCTTGGATACGTTCCCAAGCAGATATGTGCCGTCTCCGCTGAACACGGTGGTGATACCCACGAGCCTCTGACGCTTCTGCGCTCTGCTGCCCGACATTTCTGCAACGCCCATGCCCACCACCAGTTCGTCGTCGATGGCTTTGTCATGGTTGACGGTCCAGGGGATGCCGTTGAGTTTTGCATAAAGAGCAACCGAAAAGTTTTGGAGCGTATACTGCAGATTCCTCGGCTCTGCTGTGAGTGTCGAAAACCTCAGCTCCTGTGTCGGGATGGCAAGGGTCAGCAGCAGGGATTTCGTTTGGATGTAGGGGTTTTCGATTCCAGACAGAAAGGCGTGTTCATCAAACAGCACCACGATCGCGGCATGAATATCCCCGGCGTTCGCAAGGCGCTCCTCCATCGCAGTCCTGTAGGCCTTGTATGGAGACCCGGAGTCGCGGACACCTACATCGACGGGGCATAGCACGAAATCCGTGCCGACAAGACCGAAGAGGTCCCTGAACCCTTTCTCGTAGCTCCTGAAATCGGCACCGAGCCCTTCCCTGAATGCCCGTAGGAAGGTTTCGACCTTGCTTTGGACAGAACTCGGGAAGGCGACAAGGATGCGTGGAGATTTGTTGGCGAAACTTGTCCGGTCATAGGGTCCGTTTCTGGCAAGCCCTGCCCAAGCAAATTCACTGCTCTTTGCACCGGTCCTGTCGAAGACGTATTCAACGGTTGGTGCACGATAGACGGACCTGACGATCCCCGAGTTCGAGAGGACGATCCGATCACCCACAGTGGCGTCGAAGTCTCGCGCGATAGGTATCGGTTTTCGCTGGAGAAAGGTCCCCATTTGCTCGATAACTTTGTCAAGCTCTGGCCCCAGCCTAAATCTGGCTTCCTCATCGTCGATCGCGCCAAGCAATTTCCTATACTGGTAGGTTCCGAGCATTGCGGAAAGACATTTAGAAAAATTCTCTTTCGAGCCTTCGAGCTTGATGTCTGCCGTCTCGAAGACGTCGTCCTCCGCGTTTTCCACAAGGTGCGTCCATTTTCCATCGAGACGACGGATTCTGCCTAGCAATCGACGTTCGCCGGGTTGGAGCACTCTGCGGACGACGTACATTCCCGAGACATCGACTTTCGACGCAATGAGGTCTTCGAGACCCGCGTCGATCTCGTACCGCATGCCGATAGTCACAAAAATGCCGATCCGCGTGTGCCCAGCCGCATCTTCGAAAATCTTCGTATTCAACACAAACTTTGGGCTTATCCGAAAGTTTGGAAGCAACGGGTGGCTGATGTCCACCGCCTTAGCGGCCAAGTCCAGCAACTCGGACTTTTGCGCCAGAAAAGTGAAGGGCCGCTTTTTGATAGCCGTATAACTAGGAATCGCCTCATCGATCGCGTCCTCGATACGAGATCGAAGGAGCCAAGGGTGTCGTGAGGTTTCCAGCTCTATCGTACGACCTTGGACGTTCGGCCCGCCGTTTTTGAGACGCAGGTGATATAGCTGCCCGCCGGACCAATGAAGAAACCAGTGCGGGCCAAGACGCTCCCGTTCGGCCTTCACCTCTGATCCATCGAGAAAATCCCTGACGACCACTTCGACAGCATCCGGCACTTTTACCAAGAAGCCGTTCGTAAGCAGCGAGCGACTAAAGGAAGTGGATTTTGAGGCGGGATTCTTCGGTTGCGCCACATCCATATGCATCGGTTCTCCGACGTTTGACGTAATCTGCGATTCGATAATCAAGTTGGGGTGTCAACGTATCAAAATGATCCGGAGGTTGGCGAGTGGTCGAGGAAGTATCCTCCGCAAATTGTATTGCTTTGCCTAACCCATAAGCCATGTGGAGTCCGAGTGAATAGATATCCGATCTGAGAATGATATCGTCATTCGACCTATCGCTATGGGGTTTAGTGGCCTCGGAGAAACAAAAGTTCTGTTGCTCCCGTAGGCCGGTTGTATTTCCAGTTTCGAGGAAAATCGCCTACAAGTTTTCCCGAGAGCACTACAGTTAGCAAAGAGGACGAAATTTTGGATGGACAGGACTTTCCCTCGGCATCCGAGATAGCTGAGGACTATCGGCGTCAGCGACAGGAGGCTGATGCGAAACGTCGCGATTTCTTGCCCGTCGGAAAGCAAGCGTATTCCGAATGGTTGGCAACCAACAAGCCGCGTCTTCGGGAAATTGCCCAGCAAAACGGTTCGAAGTCACACGAGATCGATGAAGTTGTCGACGCCTTTCTCGACGCCATTCATGGTCACGAGGGCGCGTCGGAATTTGATGATATAGGCGCAAGGTTCATCGTAACCGCCATCGTTCGCGAAATTGAAGACTTATGTCGTGAGACAGGCGTCCCGATTCGCGATGGCGTGGTCGTTGGCGCTTCCCGCACGATTGGTTTAGATGCCATGCAGCGAAGGGTTCTCGGTACCGATGTAAGTATTATCGACTTAACGACACCGTTTGTATCGTTCTGCAATCAGGTCAGTAAGGGTATGGCGCGAACGTTGATCCATTCCCCTGCCGAAAACGGTGGGTGGAACGCCTCATACGACGCTGTCGCGATAGCAGAAAAGCTTTCGAATTCCCCCGAGCTGGCCTTCGAATGGACCCGGATGCTGGCGTGGTATGCCGCTTACGGTTGGGTCGCTCCGTATCAGGCTCAATCACCGCTGACTGAGAGCCTCGCGGTGACACGTATTTTGATCCTACGTGCGATGGAGCTATTTGCGGTTGCTCATGAGTACGGGCATCATGTGATGCTGCATGGCATAGCTGAAAGTACTTCCAAAGACGACGACGTTTTCGGTGAAGAGTTCGATGCAGACATGTTCGCTCGTATGATTTCAGCCGCATTGAGTGGCGGGGACGGTCCAAACCTTTTCTGCTACAGCGGAGTTGGGGGTGTCTTGATTTTAGGCATGCTGGAGCTCGTGGCGCGCGCGAAAATGATACTTCGTGCTGGGACCGACATTCTGCCGCCCCGTAGTCACCATCCGCCGTTCGTGGAGCGGATACAACACATAGCTCTCGCCGATACGCATATGAATCCCTCATTAGCTGGCGTCATGAACGATATGCGCAAGCACTTCCAGCAGATTATTGAAGAGATTTGGACGGTCGCAAAGCCGGGGTTGCTAAAATTTCACGAGGAAGGGCTGAGGCCCGACGAGGACTCGGCCGACATAACAGGTTGGCTGCCGCTGACCACATTCGATTTTCCAGCAGAGGAAAGATAACTCCGAGGCTGTGACCTCAGTGTATGCCTTTGCGATTTGGAAAATTTAAACCATGCCGACGCCATCTCGCCCTAAAAAGACGCTTGGTGCATCCCCTCGGCTGTCGCGCTCACACACGTACATCAACATCTTCCTAGCTCGGGTAACGCCGACATAGAAGAGCCGCTTCTCAGCTTCGACGTCGTCCGAATTGCGGTGGGGAAACCAGCCCGCCCGAAGTCCAATCATGGCCACTGCATCATATTCCCGCCCTTTTGAAAAGTGTAGCGTCGATAGCCGTAGAGCTTTGTTAGGGCTGGCGAACAGACCGAGATCGCTGATCGATAGGTTGGCGGTATCGACGTCCTGGCGACGCATGTCCGCTTTCATCTCCTGGGCGGACGCGAAGAATAGGCCAGATTGGATTTCGTCGACATATCCCGTTTGGAGTAATATTGCTCCTGTGGCATGCGACATCGCGTCTAACCATTGCATGGCATTATGCGTCCAAGCCGCCAAGCTGGATGCCTGCCGCATAAGGCGGATCAGAACGACGCGTCCGGCGTGACTGAAGACATTGGTGGGGCGCTGACCGGTCGCGTCGGCAATTGCGAAGTAGAGCGCCTTCTCAAGTTGGTGGCTGGTTTCGGGGCTTGCATCAGTCAATGCTCCGCACAGCTGCTCGGCCAAGTTCGCGAATAAGCGAGATCGCTTGTAGGGTCTTGCGCCCGGGCCGACGATGGGAGTGCCGAACTGGCGAAGCTGTCGCGCCAAGCCGATGAGCGATCCCCAATCCTTCGCCAGGATTGTGGCGTCTCCCAGTTCAATCTTTTCGGCCGTCAAACGAGGGAGGAATTCTTCGGTGATTGCTTGAAATATGGAGAGACCCGTTATCAGCGTTGGAGGCGATGGGTAATTCCTGTCCTCGCCCGCTGCGACCATTTCCGGCCGCCGGGGAAACAAACGTTCGGCTTGTTCGACAATAAGCTTGCTGGATCGAAAGTTCTCCCAAAGCGAAAAGTCCAGACGCGCGCCAATGTGGCGGCCGAAAGGAGCAACGAGCTCGGGGCGAGCGCCGGCAAAGGCATAGATCGATTGCGCTACATCCCCGACGACAAAAAAAGACGATCTCCCCGTGGCATGCAAGAGCTTCAGCACTTCGATCTGAAGCTCGGTTGTGTCCTGGAACTCGTCGATCAGGAACCAGCGAAAACGGGCGCAAAGCGTTCGGGCGACCCGAGGCTCATCCCGCAGGATGCAGTAGGCGGCATAGATAATTGTCCCGAAATCAATGTAGCCCAGTTCGGTGCAGCGCCGCCAAAAATGCGGTGCCGCGCGCTTTATCACCTCATTCCGGGCGGCTAACCCAACCAATTGTCCCGCGGCGTCAACACTGAGACCCTCGAAAGCCTCGTAGTCGGACTGACGGAGCGTGTAGAGATTGACCTGCTCCGCAGCGTAGATGCAGATCGCCTCGAAATCCGGACTTTCGCGCGTCAGTATTTTGCGGCTGCCCGAAAATTCCGGCTTCATCCAGCCATACGGCCTTACGATTTCGTTTAGGCAGAACGCGTGTATCGTCGACACATTGAAGTAGGCATCGTCCCCAGGCAGCAATTGCTCCCTGGCGCGTTTCTCTATCTCCTCGACGGCCGTGTTTGTGTAGGTTATGCACGAAATTGCCTTGGGTGATCCTCTAACGCCCTCGATCTCAGCAACGAGTTTGGCGATGAGTGTCCGGGTTTTGCCACTCCCAGGACAAGCGGTCAGCAATACGTTGCCTTGGTGTTCTACGGCGACTTTCTGCTGTTCGGTCAAGCGGATTAGACTTCCCGTAGCCACGCGATAGCCTCCCCGACATAGGGTGGCAACTCCTGCGCCAACTCGATGTTCCGGGCGGCAGTTTGCGCAAAGCGGGCCTTTCCGAACCTTTGAGCGGTTCGGAGCACCTTGTCCTTCAAATCTTCCGGTGGGCCACCGGCCAACATAGCCTGCCTTACTAAGTCGTCGTGAAGGCGCGGGGCTCCGAGTTCGAGCGCCGTCTTAGCCAGCATGGCCAAATTGCCGTGTAATGTGATCTCGCGCTCGAAAGTGGTCGCGCCCACGAACGACCTTACATATGGCCCGTGAAGTGTCACCAAATTCGGATTGGTGACGGGATCGTCTCCTGGTGGAACGAAACCCGGTCCCAAGTCGGCATCGGCGACTACTGCGCATCTTTTGGGAAGACAGTCGGGAGAGAAAAGGCGAGTAAATGGCCCGAAATGAACTCCATGAATTGCCACGAGCGAAATCCCCTCCCGCTCCATATCGACCCCGAGAACTTTTTTGACCAATGGTGGTAGGAGTATCTGCTCCGCGGCTCCCTCGACCAACATCACCCGTCTTGCGAACAGCAGATTGGACTTTGTGGCGTCAAGATAGCGCTCCAGATCGTTTCGGTCGGCTGGCATCAGAAGGGGCGCGGATAGCGGCGTCCGTACTGCGGGACCCATGCCGGGGCGTTGGGTCATCATGACGAACGAGGAGAGCGGTGCTTTAGATGTGACTTGGGTGCTGTGGGTGGTCGCAATGACTTGGAATGGTAGCTCGCGCAAGGCGGCCACGAGAGTCGATTGAAGTTGGGGGTGTAGATGAGCCTCCGGCTCCTCGACCAATATCAGCTCTCCCGCGGATTTCCCCGCTGCGGCGCGCTTGCGGAACTGCTCGATTAGCATCGCTATGAAAAGGATATTGTTGAGACCCAGTCCGTTTCTGCGCGGTTCGAACTGTTCCATCATGGAATTCGAAAGCAAGACGATTAGGTTGCGGACAATCGCCTGGAATGATGGAGCGGATAGGCCAAGATCGACGTCGAGACTAAAGGCTGGGCCTGTGATTTCCTTTAGGGAAGCGTCGATAGCCCCGGAGATGCTCTTTATGGTTGGAGACGCCTCGACCTCTCGGTTCGCCTGCTGTACTGCCGCGACCAACCGAGCCTGTTCGACTAGATCAATGTCGCTTACCTCGACAAGCCTCATCAAAGTGGAGCGCCTGGATTGCTGTAGATCGGCTTCGACGTCGCGCAGCGCCGGGAGATGGACGACGAGATAGTTCTGGAGGTACTGTAGCCCAACCGGCGAAGCACCTAATGCCGCGTTCTCGTGGTTCCATTCGATTGATGCAAGGTCAAACGCGGGATTGCCTCCGCCAAACAGTTCCCATCCGAAATCGTCCAGGACAAGCGGGCGACCCAGCGGGCCGCGCTCGAGAATTTCGCGAACGGTGCGTTTAGGACGGAAACGATAAAACAATCGAGCGCGATCGATGCCGATCTGCGTGCCGTGAAGGAGTGCTTCCTCGTTTTCGTTGCCTTGGAATCCTGTGAATTCGACGCCGACCATCACCTGGAACGGTAACGTCTGATCGACGCCGGAATAAACGTCGTCCTTGAGAAGCGTTCGAAACGTTGAGGACAGCCCAACATCAAGACAAAGCCGGAGGGCATGAATGAAAGAAGATTTGCCGGTATTGTTTTCTCCGATGACCAACGTGGTAGGCTCGGATAGCCAGACGTCCGCATGCTGGATTGATCGTAGGTTTTTCACGACGACACGACTTAGACGCAACGACATTCTCCGATTTTGGCTAACGTCTGCTATTTTAGCGCATGGGTGGTATCCATCCCACAGAAATTCACCTTCGGGTTTATTTTAGCCTATTTGACTTGCCCGAGTTTGTAGTGCGGAACTTATCGCCACATACTTTCCTGGCGTTGTCGAACCACTTTGAACTCTTCGAAGTCTCCACGTGCCATGAAAACATCGACGGTCGGATCACCGACCAAATCCAACACCTCTTGGCGGCTTTTTCTAAAACGCGATCCGACGATGACTTCGCGTAGCCTAAGACGGTTGCTGAATGGAATGAAAAAATGTTCGGTTCCGTTGATTGTCACGCCGTTTTGCAGCTTCAGGAACGCGCGATGCTCCCGCTCGTACGACCAACCAGCCGCCTTCATACGCATCAATCGCTTTAAATCATCGGGCGTAATGTCGTCGAAACTGTCGAGGTTCATTGAAGCCAAGGTCGGCCGGTCGCTAACGTACTCGACCTTTTCAAACGCCTGGGCTGGAACATCAAACCCCATCACAATGCCTTTGTGGCTATCGGCGTAATGGGCCCACATCAATGGACTTTCCCATGTCTCGCTCATGCAAACGATGCCGTTACCGCCATCAACATGCTTCCGCATCTCGCGGAGAGCCATCCGATCACTTTTCAGTTTAAGTGCCATGCCGATGAATTCGAAGTCGTCGTTCAGTTCTTCGATTCGTCCGATTCTGACTTGCTTGTCACGAATTGAAAGGAGACCGAACTCGGCACTCATGAAGCGGTATAGTCTGATCATCTAATGCTGCCTCTACCCCTTGGATTTTTAGTGAAACCTACGGCCCGCCAACTCCTATCATATGGACGAATCCTCGAAAGGCCCGACTGCCGATAACAATCATTATCGGCAGTCACGTTTGTTTTGAACTGTAAGGAAGAGCCGACAGATGCGCACATTGTCGTGCGGGTCCACAAAGGTCGATGTCGCTCAGACGTTGGGGCGGCATCTGACTGCAATTTCTTGGTCACCGCATCAGGTGATCTCGTTAGTCGCCGCTCAAATCCATCAGTGACGAACCGGATAACAGCCACGAATGCACCTGCTCGGCTGTGATCTGGACTTGGCTCTCTCGACGCAGTGCGCATTCCCAGACTGTGCCAACCCTCCATCCCGATTTGAGAAGGCTATCCATACTATTTGCATCTCGTGTGACGTTTGCAGCGAATTTCTCGTGCCAGAACTCTTGGTTGGTCTTGGGGGTAGTACAGTACCGGCAACCAGCGTGGCGGTGCCAGAAGCATCCATGAATAAAGATCACTGCGTGAAGTTTCTGAAAGACTAGATCGGGGCGACCTGGGAGAAGCTTCGAATGAAGCCGGTAGCGGAGGCCACGACCATGCAGTGCGCGGCGCAAAAGCGTTTCGGGTTTGGTGTCTCGGCCTCTTATCCCGGCCATCATGCGGGATCGTGTTTCTTTGTCGACGATATCGACCATCGCTCACCTGGTGTTTTCGATCATAGATGATATTAGACCAGCAGATTCCCACCGAAAGGAGTGCAGGGTGCCTGCAACATTTGGCGTTATAGATTTGTTTGCTGGGCCCGGGGGGCTCGGCGAGGGCTTTGCGTCAATCTCCGACCGCGGTCGTGAACCGTTCGATATCGGCATCTCCGTCGAAAAGGAGGCGTCCGCGCACCGAACCCTCACCTTGCGTGCTTTTCTTCGGGAACACCGCAAGCAGCACGGCCGTCTTCCTGAACCTTTCATTGATTTTCACGCTGGCAGAATTTCGGAACCTGATTGGTCGGTTATTGATCCGACTTCGTGGCTCGTCGCAAAAACCGAGGCACGAGCGCTTGAACTCGGCAAGCCCGCCGCGGGGTTAGCGATTGATGAGACTATTGCCCGACTGCAGCGTAAATTTGACGAGACGATTCTAATCGGAGGGCCCCCATGTCAGGCGTATTCTTTGGTGGGTCGCGCGCGAGCGAAAGGCAAGGTTGACTACGTACCGGAAAACGATTCAAGGCACTACCTTTTTCGCGAATACATCAGAGTACTGGATCGCCTGCGCCCCGCCGCTTTCGTCATGGAAAACGTGAAGGGAATGCTGTCGTCGACAGTCGAAAGTCGATTGGTGTTCGAGATGCTTATGGAGGACCTGTCGTCGCTAGGTATCGGACGAGGGCACTTCTATGAACTGCGTGCGATCAGAATTACGGACGGAAAGGCATCGCTACAGGAGGTAGTTCGTCCGTCGGACTTCGTCGTTCGTGCCGAGGACTTTGGCGTACCCCAACGACGACATCGAGTTATCATTGTTGGAATCCGTTCTGACATTGCATCGGGTATTGGATCAGCATCGTTGAAGGTGTCATCGGGGTCGCGTTCGGTAAGTGATGTTATCGGTAACCTCCCGCCACTCCGGGCCGGTCTAAGTCGGAGCCCTGACAGTGACCATGCTTGGCGAGACGCGGTAGTATCCTCAGCAAAGCAGATGGCCGAGAGCTTTCAGAACGGAGTCATGCCACATCTGGAAGGACAGTTTTCAGAGCTGGCCAAGACCTTTGAAACTATGCGAGTACCACCGCGCAGTTCTTCGACGCTCCCGCGCGGATATGGCACCACCAACGACCCGTTGCTGCAATGGCTTGAGAACGCGGAGCTGGAAGCTGTCGCTCAGCACGAGACCCGAGGGCATATGTCTAGTGATTTGGGTCGATATATGTTCTCCGCGACTTTCGGTCGCTTGCATGGCTATAGTCCGAAAGCCAATGAATTTCCTGCGGAAATCAGCCCTGATCATCGCAATTGGCATTCTGGCGTGTTCAGCGACCGGTTCCGGGTACAGATCGCTGACCAGCCGTCCACGACTGTGACCAGCCATATCTCGAAAGACGGGCACTATTTCATTCATCCAGATGCTGTTCAGTGCCGTAGCCTGACTGTGCGCGAAGCTGCACGATTGCAGACGTTTCCGGACGACTACCTATTCCTTGGAAATCGTACAGAGCAATATGTGCAGGTCGGAAACGCAGTGCCGCCGTTTCTTGCCCGACAAATCGCGCAGCTATTGCACAAGGTCATAGGTTAGCGGCTACGTTCGGAGAAGATGATCGGCTACGAGCGCGACGTCAGATGCGGTCCGCTTGTTGTCGCGCAGCCGGCTCAGTAGGTACTGAAGAGCGTTCAGGTCAGATTCCGTGAGTTTCGCCTTGCCTGTCTCGAGTTTGGCAAGCGCAAGTGCCGATTTGGGTGAAAGCAGCCTGTCGCGCTCGGCTTGAGCCCTGATACGTTTCACCGAGCCGCGCAGGTCACTCAGTGACGTCGATGCCGGCCCGGGTCGCCTGGAATGGTCGCTGGCTGTCGACTTGTCGAGGTGATCTAAGTCCCATTCAGCGTCGATGAAAGATATTGACCCTTGGTCCAACGGGTCAAAGCTTCCGGATATCGTGTCGCCACTTGTTTTCGAGAAAAAGGCCTCGGCCGGTATTTCAGCCTCGAACTGGAAATCAGGCAGAGCAGCCGAATCTTGTTCTTCAATAACCCGCGGAGCGGGCTGCGTCCGTCCCACGGGCTCAACTGGCGAGGTCGCAGGCGCACCCGGTTCCTTTTTGGCCCCAAATACGACCTCGCGAATATTCCAAAGCAATCGATGGAGCATGGCGTCCGCGGTTATGCGCTCCTCAGCTCGGGAATCTTGGCAACACGATCAGGGAACCTAGCCCTTCGGATCGCAGCCCAAGTTTCTGCGCGCTTGGCCACCTCGGAAATCTGTTGTCCAGGTGCGATGCGTGCAAACTCGGCGTTGACGACGAGCGCCCAATCCCACAACAGCTTTTCCAAAGCCGGCGACACGCCCTGTTTGATCCAAATCTGCTCTAGGTCCAATTGGTCTCCAAGCCTGTCGGCAACAGCCGAAACTACATAGGTTGCGATGTTCACCCAGCCTTGGCGGAAGGTCTCCTTCGCCTCTCGGGTCTTGATGATGCTCTCAACGGCCTTGAACAGGATGACCTTCGCGATCATTGCGCGATACCAGCGCGCATCAAGTGGATTAGGGATTATGCTGGGGTCTTCATCAAGCGCCGCCATGAATGCCGAGAAGTTCTTTTCACCCGCCAACGCAACTTGATTCGGTTTCCCTCGCCAAGCCTCGTGATACTTCGCGATGTCATTCTTACTGAGCTTTCTCTTGGGGGAGGCGGTCTCCATAAGCTTTCTGCGCTTCGCAGGTGTGGTGCCTTCGCGCAGAAGCATCACATTGTATGCACCAGCAGCGCGTTCGTAAAACCATTTGGTAGCACCGTCGGGGCACCAAGTGTCATCGGCGAGCTTTTCAAGCTGGACGTGAAACGGACGGTTTGCCGAGAGGTCGGACATCTTCACTGCGGTCTGGCTATTGGCGTAACGGGACACGTTACTGATAAGGCGCTCGCGTGCCTCGTCCTGTGAGCCTTTCAGAATTATGATTTTTGCAGGCACCATCACGTGGCTCAGGTCAATTCCCTTATCATCGCGGGAGGCGAAGTAGATAGTTGACGTTGTTTGTCCACCGTTGACGATCTGAACTCCCTTTAAGAACGACAGCCCAATGTTTCCATCTGCTCCGCGTTCGAACTTCGCCTCGTCGCAAACCAGCACAAGGCCATTGTTGAATGCCAGAAAATGCTCGGGCTCCGAGCGGAGTGTTTCGACGATGCCGCGGTTCACAGTCTTCTTCGCACCTAGATACGTGCGTACGTTGGCCTCGAGCAGACTCGTGTTAAAGTCCCGGTACAGGCTCCACAACACTTTGCCTGGGATAGCCGTGAGCACGTACTCGTAGTCCGCATCCGGGTCTGGAACATGCACGCAAGGAAGAACGCGCCCGATAGCTTGCACAAAACTCACGGCGAGTTCGTCACGTGGTTTTCCCTCGGTGTGGCGCAGGAGGCGTTCCACATCCACGGATTCCACCGCGATTATCTTTCCCTCGTGCTCCTTGCTTGCGAAGCGCTTGTTTTTCGTGTGACCGTCCGTGACGAGTATCACGCGCAGGCGGTCGAGTTCGGCCCAACGCGACCGAATAGTCGCCACAAGGTCTCGAACGGGGTGGGTTGGATCGATCCTCGCATCCAGATTTCCACGAGCGGCTCTGAAAAGGAAACGTACGCCCTCATTCGCAGTGGCAATGGCATCGGCATCCTTCAGCTCGACAAGTTCGTCTGTGCCAAAATAATGGGTGACAAAGAGGTCCAAGCCAGTTTCGTCTGCACTCAATGCGTAGCCCGTGATACGGAGCTTCGCATTGCCGATAGTTCCGCTCCAGTGGCAGACGGTTGCGGGCTCGCAAAGACCCGCATCTTCCATGTGCCGCATAACCAATTCCGCAAAAACAAGTTCATCAGACGGAAATGGGCCTTCGCCAGCTTCGACGCGCTCGTTAATGACAGTCTGAACGTCAGAACGAAAGTTGCGGTGGAAATCGTTCAGGGTCATTTTTATTTCAATCCAAATGATTCGATTATCTGATCACACGTGACGAACGATGTCTGCACGGCATCAAGATCAAGCGTGTAATTGGCTGAGCGAATTGCCGCGGGCAGCATGGATCGAGAGAGCCGAGGAAGGTTCTCGTCCAACGGAAATCCTCTAATTTCGCTAGGAATGAACCTGCGGCTATAGGACACCGCGTGTTCGTCTAGGTAGCCCATAACGAGCAGAAGTGCGTCGAACATACGGGCAGAACCACTCGTCGCCAAACGGTCTCGCAGACGTAACACTGTCTCGGAGAGTGACGACCCTTCGCCCGCCTCACGAAAACGGATTGCGCAAAGAAATCCTGGCGATCGGTCACTGTCCAGCTGTTCGATACTGCTAATGCGAGCGATGAACCCTCTTTCGCTCGTAGTGCTTTTTACTTCAACGGAGCCGGCTCCAATATGAAAATCCTGCGCGGCCTTCAATGGCCCTTGCCAGCACTGTACAGCTTGACTTCCCAACCGCGAGTCCAGAAGTCTCTCGAGAACATGGAGCTCGCCGAGAAGACCGATTTGCGCATCGAGTGATAGCAGGCGGTTCTTCCTGCTCATGAAATCCTGCCATTCTCGAACCCTGAGCAGAAATTCGTCCAACAAGTCGACCCTCGACGAAGCCGCCGCGCTTTCGATCGAGCGGATCACGTCTATGACCATCAAGAGGAAGATGTCCCGAGACCCTTCCGGGCTTCGCACGAGCCCGATAGCTGTACGATCTGAAAAAGCTGTTTGTTTTTCGATCTTTACAACGTCAAATCCTCGTCCTTGCGGCAGCATGGAGCTGTCGAACGATTTACTGCCATCAAAGGACACGACGAGCGCCTCTTTAGACCCTGGAAAGTTACATCCAGCCTCAAACGAAAGACGCTGGACTGAGGCGAGACGAACGAAACGCCACTCTTCCGAAGCCTCCTGTTGAGCGAGGGCACGCCAAGTGCGAAGCAATCCTTCCTCAGTCCACCCACTCATTGATCGCCCCCCATAGTACGCTGTTACCCACATATCTGGAATTCGACACCGTCCGTCCCGACGTGCTGGACGGAAAACTGATCGCCCACGCAACGAACGGGTCTCGGTTTGGCTCGCTCAAGCGCTGATCCGCCTTGGAGGGATCAAGCAGATAAAGAGTCAGGAGACCACGGTCACGGCGGTTTGCAATGCCTTGAGACGGCACTCCCTCGCCGAGAATACGACGTATCTGCGGTCCCCGCGGTTCCTCGGGTGGGGTCTTTCCTTCGTTTCTGTCAACGTCGTTCCGCCACGTCCTGCGGCTCAGTTCGAGTGCCGCATTCCATTCACTCTCGGTGAGATCGATTGCTTGGTCGCGCGGGGAGATCAGGGTCTTAATTGAGTACCGATCAGAATGCTCTCCCACCGCCGTTCGTTGCAGCATATTTATGGGGTATCCGCCTAAGGAGTGCGGAAGATCATCTAGGCTGCCGTCCTTGCCGACCAACGCAACAGTCCACGTGGTAAGTTCGCCGCCGTTGTTCATCTCCTCGATGAAGTCAGCAATGAGCGGGCTCATGACCCGGAAACTGGCGGGGTGCGTCCTGTACTCTCGAAGGAACGTCACAACATTCAGGGCAGGCACCTCTCGCCACAAATGACCGTGCCACTGTTGTGATCCGTGGACGTAGTGCTGCTTATTGAGAGGAAGTGGGCGTGGCAGCGCTTGGAGAAATCGATCCGCAGCCTGATAGTTTCTTCTTACCTCGTCTTGACCCACCGCAAACACGATAGTCTGCAGCAAATCTCCAGCATAGGTGAGTTGCATGGCACGGGCATTCCGCATCTTCGCCCTCGACGTGATGGTCAGGGTAGAGTGAGATTTCACACGAAGGCCGAACTCCTTTGGAGTCGCGCCCGCGGCAACCATATTGTCGAATTCCTGGCGTAGTTCCTCTGCGGCATCGGCAATATGCCCAAACCACTCGATCATTTCCCCGGATGTATAGAGTCTGCACACGTCGAGATATCCGTCGCGGTAACCGAACCACCTTCCCATTTGCATGAGCGTGTCATACATCTTTGCCGTTCGAAGAAAGTAACTCGTGCAAAGGCCCTCAAGGGTCAATCCGCGAGCAAGCTTGTCCCCGCCTACGGCGATGACTTTCAGTCCCGTTGCCTCATTCTCGGAATAGTCCAGGGCATCTTTCGCGGTACCGTTGATCTCGCGGACGCGAATGTCCGACAGAATCTCGGGCAGCACTTCCTCGATTCGCGACCACTCTGGTGTGAACAAGGTCTCTTCCTGCACCAAGGCGTCACGTATGCGTTCCATTCCAGGTGCGAATTTCAGCTCATATTCGGTCTGCATTTGCGACCTTAGATCGGTTAGATCGATACCGCGTGTATAGCGGCCCTTTAGATCACGCAGGTACTCGGCGACTTGATTGACAACCACAGCCTGAACGGACGTAAATCTCGTTACGTGCACCAGCATTGAGCTATGGCTGTTTCCCTGCCCCCTCAGCTTTCTGACAGCGCACGCATACACGAAAGAACGGACCGCCTCTGCGAGAGTCTCAGGGACTTTATCCTCTCCCTGCCACCGAGGCCGATACCCGTTCTTGTGTTTCGGTGGCATCCAACTCTCGAAATCTTCATTTGCGAGCGGGCGCACCAAGGGCAGGTTCTCCGGCGTGCTCGAGGCGGAACCGAACACTCGTCCCGGACCTATGTAGTTCGAAGGCGCGGCGAGATTTGTTATGAACGCGGCCGGGAAAAGGTCAGGGCCATGCTCCTGTGTCTCACCCTTGTCATGGATGAAGATGTTCGCGAACGGTGTCGCTGTATATCCGACATATGCCTTGCGTGAAAAGTGATGGAGTACGGAACGGATCAATCTGTTGATAGTCTTCGGGTCGTGCTCGAGGTCTGGTTTGCCGTCGTCGTCAACGACGTTTTCGCCAGTGTCGACTGACCCGTGATCGGATTCGTCATCAATGATGATCAATGGAAGATTAGTAACGAGCTTTCGACCCGTGATTGGGTCGGTATGGTTGGCTGCCCGATTGCGAATCCAGTATAGAAGACGCTCTAGGACAGTCTTGTTCTTTTTCACCACAAACAGCCATGGGCGCTGTTCGGGACTGACATTCATTTTCGATGCGACGGCAGTATTGAAATCCCCACGGTCGCTTCGGTTTGTCGCCGCATTTGGGCGCACCGAGACGTCGTTGTCAATCTTGCCAACGCCAACGCTTGGCAACTCGTCTGCATCCGAAACCGTCGCAAATCCCAAGAAACCCTCGTCCAGACGAATTTGCGTTTGCGCTCTCAGGTTGTTATGCAGGCCGGCTAGAACAATGATGATCTTGTATCCGGCGTCTGCAGCTTTGCATATCAGACCCGTGTAGTTACCGGTCTTCCCGGACTGCACGTGCCCCACCACAAGGCCGCGCCTATCCCATGCGCCTTCCCGCTCGGGGTCTTCCAATTGACCAAGGATTTCGTCTGTGGCGACATCGAGTGCGTCAAGAGCAACCCACGGAATCCGCGGTTCCATGTATTCCGAGTAGCGCCGCCAGTAGTTCCAGTTCTTCTTTCGCTCAGCGTCAAGCCACGGGATGTGGTCATCCCTGCTGAAGAGGATGGCGTTGTCCCCCACCGTGCGACTGGATCGACGGATCAACTCCTCCGATAGCGCATCTGGATCGACAAGGGCAAAGTCCTCTTCCATGACTATCGAGAGCTTTCGTAGCTCTTTTTCTATCATTTCCGGTGTGATGGGAGTTTTCGACCGCTCCGACGCTAGGCGCAACATATTCTGGGCCATCGAAAGGATTGAATCGAAGGCTTTCTGATCTGAAATAGTCATTTAGAATCCGTTTGGTTTAGCGCGGCAACAAGATGGGGGAAACGGTCGAATGGAGGTGTCCGGGCGAGCCGATCGCAGGCTTCCTTGGGATCGAAGCCACGAAATTTGGTCAATGCCGTGAACATTGAATTCAACGTCTCGTTCACCTCCGCTTCCGGTGCTTCGGTGAAGCCGGTGCGCGGCGTCTCCTTATCCTCAGCGGTGTCGAGCCATATTCTCTGGACAGGAACAGTTTCCTCGATCAGCCGCAACATGGCGATGATGTCGTCCTTGAGTGGCCCGGCGCGGTCCAGTACCGACGCGATCAAGTCGTTGTCTTTCGCGATTCGGTAGGACGTTCCCTTGGCGGAACGGCGTATCTGCCAAGTTTCGGTTAAGCCATTTATCTTGCTATTGCCCGCGGGAGAAACAAACCCGCGGTGGGCAAAAACACGACGCGCAGTGTTTCTGGTCTCCGCCGCGAGTCTCTGCAATTGTGGTCGCAATTTCACCGGCGGGCTTGCGGTCGATTTCAAGACATTGATCTTCCAATCGGCATCTGCGTTATTCGGAATATCAAGCATAATTCGCGCGAGGCGGTGCGCTTCGTCTCTAGGCCACGTCTTTCCTTTTTCGCCAAGTCCGAGCCAGCCACCGGCAAGGAGAAGCCGTCGGTTGCGATAAACGTAGAACCCCTCCTGTTGTATCCATCCATATGGCCCAGCCGCAAGCTCCTGCTCTGCCGGCTTGAGCATGTCCTTGTGGGGGAGCACGTGGCACTGGAGCGACACGCCATTTGTATGAAGAATTCTGTAGACCGGACTCTCGAGAGCTTTTCCCGGATGACCAATTAGAAATGGGTCCCACGATTTGAGGCCTTTGCCATTCAGGGAGATTCTAAGGCCGCGGTCGAGCATTCGATGAAAGATCATCGCGAGGTACACTTCGACGGTGTCGATCAAAGAGTACATATCTTTGCCTGTGAAACCTTCCGTCACTATTCGGTCGATGTTTTCCCAAAGGACGATCGTTCCGCTCGTCATTTTTTCGAGAGGCGCGAGAAGTACCTCCGATCCTGGCGCGGGACCTTCGAAAAGTGGCCAGTCGACGGATTCTGGACGCCCGATTAGATTCAAATCCCATCGTAGGCATGCGGTTTCGCCTCCAGCACGCTTGCTTGCAACCGTCAAACGGCGCGCTTGGGAAAAGCTGGCGGTCTTCAGACCTAGACCGAAGCGACCGAGATCGCGTGCAGACCGTTCCTCCCTCGGATCGCGCGCGCCCAAGCGCATGCCGCGCTCGAGAGTCGGGTCGTCCATGCCCTTGCCGTCGTCGATAATGCGGACCCAGCTATCGGGGCCAGCCCATTCGAAGTTTATATCTATGCTTCCGGCATCAGCCGAAACCGAATTATCTATCAAATCTGCCAGTGCGGTTGCGGGTGCATAACCAAGTCCCCGGAGAGACTCGAGCATCGAGCCCGCATGAGGTGGCGCGTTTCTAGCAGCCATTTCTTACATTCCCAAAGTTGCTTGAAATCGGCGGATGCGGGCCGGGTGGCGCAGGTATTCCAGCGCTTTGGCCTCGAGCTGTCGGATACGCTCTCGCGTAACACCGAAGAGTTGGCCAACCTCCTCCAGTGTCATCTCTTCCTCCCCGTCCAATCCAAATCTCATACGTATCACTTCAGCTTGCCGTTGGGGCAGCTCAACGAGCGCAGCCCGTATGATCTGTGCAGACTGTTTTGAAAAAACTGCTTCCTCCGGGGCGAGGGCGACAGACGAATCGTTCAAACTCTCAATTGCGGACTCTTCAGCCACCCAATCGCGAGGAATGTTCATTAATCGCTCGACGTCGTCCTGTTTCCATCGCAAGAGAGCTGCCAACTCCTCCGAGCTCGGTTGGCACCCAACTGTTCTTTCGAGTTCGGACGCCGCCAGGTCCAGTTCGGCCAATTTTACATGCCTATGCACTGGAATGCGAATTATCGCGCCTTCATCCCCGCGCCATCGCGTCAAAGTTTGCTTCATCCAGAACATTGAATAAACGGAGAACCTGTGACCCCGGTGGGATTTGAACCGTCGGACCGCATTGAACAGACCAATGGTGCAAACCTGGAAAACATCCTCCAGCTCTTCGCTCGGAGCCACGTTTCGAGACGCAAACCGACGAGCAAACGGCAAATGTTCGAGTACCAATCTATTTGAAGCGACTTCGTAGTCGAAGATCAGCTCTCCAATTCGATCTGCCGTCAGGAAATCTTGGTACACTGAGGCTAACTCGGTCGCCAGTTTCCGTTGGAACGAGAGTGTCAGGTCAAGGGCATCCAATGCCTGCAATGCTACCCGGCGTTCCTTACCATTCATGATGGAACCAGCTGAAAGCCAAGAACACAGCTTAGTGATTGCGTCACGAAGTATGTCAGCATCGTCGCAATCTCTTTCGACGACGACTTGCCGCATGGTTACCTCAGCAGGCTTGGCCAGCCCGTTGAGCGCGGCATCCACCGCAGATATGGCGCTCTCGACCGCCGTTTTTGAACCGAGAATCTCTAGCTGCAATGTCAACTTGACGGCACCTAGCTCGTCAAGCAACCGTTTCTCACCATACTTATCCAGCTGGAAACGACTGGTTCCCGGGAGGCTGGTTGCCCGAGAAAGCGTGGCTTCGAGCCCATGTCCCAAATCGTCGATGTCAATATCCGTCAATGCATTCAACAGCAATTCGGGGTCGGCCAGTGTCTCTTCGGAAGGTATCCCCGCACCCTCGAATACGCGCGCCAAGTTGGCGCTCAGATGCTGGTCGTGCCCATTGCCATGGCAGGAACTGATCATTTGATCCAAGTCATCCTGCAGATAAAAGCCTCGCTCGAGAACAGTCCCTGCCATGGCCCGGCATGTGTCGTAACCTATGGACAGTCTCGTGTCCGATATGGACGCGGATCGCTTTACAGATCGACGGCCCCCTCGTTGAACGCGGAGAAAGTCGTGGTCCTCTTTCGACTGGCGTCTGCCGGCGGGGTTCTGACTTTCTACGGCATTCGCTAAGAATCCGTCTCCATCGATTGGCGCTGGAGCTAGATCGAGGCTCCAGTCTTGCCCGGAGGCGTCATAATTCTTGGGAGGCTCACTTGGAACGATGAAGACGCCCGCGCTGCTGAGACCTGCAGTGCGCATAACGAATGTCTCTGGGTCTTCTGAAAAGGTCCAATCGAATAGGATGTCGTCGTCCGCTGGGGAGCTCGGGGCTTCGCGATGCGAGACGGCAGTTCCAGAGTTGGTCGCGCAGTCGCTATGAACTAAATGGAATTTGCAAGGGTCGTCCGCCACTGTATCCGTTGACCGAATGCCATCGCTATTGCACAGATCGTCGGGGTGTACCTGATTTGTACTGTTCACAATGCGCTGACCTGAGCGAATCACTTGTCCGAATGTAATCGACGTCTTTGATTTTCTGCTGTATTCGAGCGTAGACTGCAATCCTTGATAGAGTATGTAGGCTCGAGCCGATAGTTTTTCTTACGACAGGGGTTTTAGTGAGCCCGCTTGATGCGGGCACATCATGCGAATAGGCGGTGCATCTCCCGTTAAACTCACGAACAGGAGTTCTGGACGTGAGGCTCACCGGCACTGACGACGAGCTAGGGCGCAAATCGCGTCGAAGAACTGGGCATCGTCGAACAAAATCCGACGAAGCCATCGTAGCCTTGTCTCTAACCCGCTCACTGATATTGCTATGGTCGGTAGGAGAGAGCGATCTTCCTTTGGACGCTTTATGTTTGCAGCTCACGAGCCCCGGCGGCGAGGTAGACCTTGCCTCCGTTTTACTTTTTTCCAGAGCGAATCCGACACAATCCGAAGCGTCGGTACGTCTTGAATGATATGTTGCTCCGGCGAGTTGAGCCGAGACACCCGGCGTTCGCTCACTGGGTTCTTTCGGTATACGAGCCTGTTGAACACCAGGCGACCGATGTACATCTGATTATTAAGAATTCCGCTACCTCTTCGCCGGTGTCCCCGGATCGCCGTTCCTCTCCAAGCCTGCCCGCGAGGGCCAGGTATACCCTGCTCATTGAGGATTTCTGCGATGGCGTCGGGACTAAGGCCTTTCACGTATTGCTCAAATATCCACACGATTACGGCCGCCTCGGCGGCAATGATATCTCTCAGGCCACGGATCGGTTCTCCGTCAGTCCCAATCATCTTTTTGATCGAGTAGCCGTAACAAATGCCGCCGGGAACTCGGCCCGTCTTCGCTACGGTTTTCATGCCTTCCCTGGTTCGATATCGAACCTGCTCCAGCATCTCGCTATTCAGGACCGCCCTCAGGCCAAGTTCCATGGCTGACACCTGAGAGCCACCATGCACGGTCCAAAGTTCAATGTCGTGGAACTGGAGCAGCTTTAACACTTTAGCGCTGTGTTCCAGGTCTCGCGACAGCCGGTCAAGCGTAAGGCAAAGTAGGACATCGTAGGCTCCTTCTCGCGCCCCTTTCAGCGCAGCCTGAAGACCCGGCCGTGTTTCGAAACTAGCGCCGCTAATCCCAGCATCAACATATGTCCCGCTCAGCTTCCAACCACGCTCCAAAACGAACGAAGCACCCAGATCAAGCTGGGTTTCTATCGAAGCTGGATTCTGTTGATCTGTTGAATACCGCGCGTAAATGACCACCCTCTTGCACATATTGGCCTCCCGATAGCTATGGCGGGCAAAGGTATCACGACGCAGATTTGCTCGAGCGCTTGTCGACCTCTGCAGTCTTCAAAAGTGGGTCAAGGTGTGAACGGGACTACGCTTACAGCTGGACCGAGTTTGCGCCCCACCAAAAGGAAAGTGGCTGAGTCGTTCAATTTTTTGTTCGCGGAGTACCGCTTGCACTCGAGCGCCGCTTCGTCTCCCGAGCCGTCTGTGTGAGGACTAAATCTCAATTACCAAGCCTGGGTCGAATTCGGTTCTCTCGCCCGGATAACCACGCGGATTGCACATAATTCGGGTAAATCCGAGCATATAGTCCAGTCGCTGATGCACATGGCCGTGCACCCACAGGTCCGGCTCGGCCTCCCTGATGAAATCATGGCAATCCGAGGCGTAACACGGTGCTAACGCATCATCGCGAAACCACCGCGAGATCGATCGAGGAGATGGCGCGTGATGAGTGACAACGACCTTTTTACTAACATCGGTCCGACCAAGGCTTTCCGTCAGGAATTTCATGGAGGCGTCATGCCTCCGGTACGCGTGAATGGGCTTGAATTTTTTGAATGGCTGTTTGGACAGATTGACGCGCTTGTAGTCGTTCATGCCCTTCTCGGCCCACCACATCGACGTTTCGGGATTGCGATCAAATAGCCGGAAGTCAGTCCAAAGGGTTGCGCCGGCGAAAAGTACGTCGTCAATGACTACATCACGGTCGTCGAGGAAGTGGATGTGCGGATAGCGATCTCGCAACGCATTCGCCGAAGCGATGCTGTCCGTAAGGAAACTGCGGTAGAACTCGTGATTTCCCGCGACGAAAACCACCGGCACTTCCGGTCTAAAGCTCTTCGCAAGCCACTCAATGCTGGGCACAACGCCTTTGTCGAGGACGTCACCCGCGCAGACAATGACGTCGATATCATCTGGCGGGGTCACGCTGAACGGTCTACCGAACTCGAGATGGATGTCGGAGAAAACCCAGATTTTCATCGAAAGAGCACGGACTGAGCAGCGAGCACCGGATAGACCGCGTTTGCGGATATTGAGGTCATCGATGTCTCCAGGAGTGGCGGTGGGCAATTGCCGACAGCGTGCGATCTGGCCGCACCTCACCAATTTCGTTCATTCAGAAATGGAGCGTGCGGCAGATATCGGGACGCAAAGTGCCGACGCATGTTGATCGAGACGGCGTCGCATTCGATTAGGAGTGTCCTGTACGACTCCTCGACCGAAAGCCATCCGCAGTCCAGCCGCCACCGGCGATTGAAAACCCGATCAAGACCGATACGGCTCCAAAGCCTGAGAGACTTGAGCGCGTCTTCTCGGGTTTTGTCTTTCGGCGCTATCTGGAGCCACTCCACAATACTCTCTTCGGTTATCACCGCCGTCTTCTCGATCTTCTCTGCAATGTCGTCGGGCACGGTTTCCAGGGCCGCGTCCCGAGCCGATATGAACCGGCGGTCTCTCGTGAAATCAACGCCCCACTCTGACGGGTTGTCACGCCAGATTATCGTCTCGGCGCGCTCCGTCCAACGAGCATTAAGGACGAGGTCGAGGCTTTCGAAGACCCGGAACGCCTCCGGGGCCAGATATGCAGGACCGCAGCCATGGTCAGGTCGAATGTTCGGACGTCGTAGTCCCATAGGACTAGGTCGGTCGCGCGCTCCTGTGAAATGTCGATACTCAAGGAGGCTCACTTGCGCTGCCAAGCAGACGATCACTGTCGCTACATCGTCCGTCCGGGGAAGGATGCTAGGCAGCGCAGGCTCCGGATTCACTTTTATGCCACCGCCGCCATCGAGAACTGCTTGACCTAGTGCGACTAATGCCTGGCAAGCAGATTGAAGAGCGTCGATATAGAGATGGTCCCAGTGATTGGCGGCCAAGTCCGGTAGGGCCGCCCAGAGGAATTCCACCGCGGGATCGAACCACTTGGGTGGTGATGCGAGTTGAGTCCTGCCGCCGCGATCAGAAACCTGTATTCGCCTACCCAATGGTTCAAATCCGGACTCATCGAGCATCTCGCCCAGCGACCCCGCGTAGGGCTTCTTCGATGCCGCCCGCCGGCCAGTTGATGTTGTCCGTTTCGCCATCACGTTCCCGTCCTCCACTGGGGCTTCGCCAGGCTGACAACCGTGCGCCTGTTGCTTTGCAGCAACTGCGCGACTTCCCCTCCGGTCATGATCGGATTTGCCATCAGTCTATAGACGAGCGCGTCCAGTGCAGGACGCTGACTTTGAACGATGGACCTCGTCCTTACGAGTTCGTTATCCAGCAGGATGCGGACCTGTTCTCGGAGTTCCGGATTGTACAAGCGCATCCGCGCGAACTCTCTTGGATCAGGGACTTCTACCACCAGCGTGTGGCCCATACCCTGTGTCCCCTCTATCATCGTCGCAAGATCGGTTGCCTTATTCAGATCGGCCTCGCTTGCACCCGATGCCCCGTCTGCAAAGGCCCCGAAGACTTCCAACTCCGCGGCAATGCCCCCCAAGTAGATGGCTATGGTGTCGAGGTAGGTGGTCTTGGTCCTGGCCCGCACCAGTGAAGGTTTTGAATCGACGCTGCCAAGCACCCGGCTCTCGCCGCTGACCCGCCATTTGGAGATCGTGATGCCTGAGACTTCATGCCCAATTTCGTAGCTGACCAACGCATGGCCGGCCTCATGGACCGCGATCACCCTGACATATTCTTCTGAAAGCTTCTCGGTAGCTGGAAGCTGATCGAAAATGTGTAGCGCGTTAAAGCACTTACCTTGACGGCGGGCGGCTCGTCTCGCATCCCTGACGAGCCGCTCGATCTCCGCACCCGAAAACCCATCGGTAGCGAATTCGAACATCTCCGCATCAGCGGACGACAGCTCGATCCCGGAGTGAAACTTCAGAATGCCGCGGCGCGCGGGGCCATCAGGAAGTGTCAGCTCCAGATGTCTGTCGAGCCTTCCCGCTCGCAGAAGGGCGGCATCGACGAGCCGAGGGTGGTTGCACGCAGCAACAACGACTACGCCCTCTCGACGTTCAAAGCCATCGAGCTGCTCAAGTGCACCAGTAATCACGCCATTGTGGTAGCCAGCGTTCCGGTCAGAGGTCGTACGTTTTCCCAAGGAGTCGAATTCATCGATGAACAGGACCGATGGTGCCTTTTCGCGCGCCAGTTTGAAGGAAGCGCGCATGGCTTTAAGGTGCGCGTCCAGAGCACCGGCTTCCTGCCATTTCGAAACCGAGCCGTAGATGATCGGTACTTTGCACGAATTAGCGAGCGCGGTTGCAAACAGGGTTTTCCCAATGCCAGGAGGCCCGGAAAGCAAGACTCCGGCGTCGACTTCGTTCCAGCCGATTAGCCCAGCTCTGTAGTCTGCAAGGTCTTTCGCGAGATTGTGTCCCCACTCCACAGCAGGCCCCAGACCATGCATGTCATCGAGTGTAGGACCATTATTGTCTAAGGCTTTTGCAGACTCGATCTCTCTGAGCCTCGCAGTCTCGCGTCGAAGACGTTCCAAACCTTGGACCGGACCACGCCGGTCCTGAAAGGCGGAATGCAGCCTTGGCCACGGTTCCGAAATCAACAGCTCGACGAGTTCATCGTCGACCGGAATTCCGGCCCGGCGAAGTGCAGCCCTTGCATGCTCTGGAGACCGAGGCTCGATTTCGACAACGGCGTCGGAAAACAGCCGTTCGTCGTCGGTCAGCCTGTATCCCGGCGGCGAGAGGAAAATGCCCTGGCCATTCCTTTCGGCGAGCGACTGGTCGCGAAACGGCGACTTCGACCATTCGAAGATGTAGGTCTCCCATTCGGAAGACTTCCAAATCTCCCGTGCGAAGGCTTGGGCTGCCTGCGAGTATATCGGTTGGTAGTAATCGTCTTTGAAAACCAGCGTCGCTATGAATTTCCGCTCAATTCCATTCCAAGGCCGCAGTGCGGCGGCGACAGCGCAATACGCCATATAGACGGGCACAGTGACGTAGCGCCACTCGCGGGTTCTCGTATTCCAAGGCACGCGTGATCGCTTGCCAAATTCATGGTTCGGCATGGGACATCCTAAAATTCGATGCGTTCAGGCCTTTGTCAGGCCGAGATTGCTTATGGCCTATCGGCAGGTCCATTTAGATGCCGGCACGAGAAGCCTCCCGTTAGCCCCGGCTTCTCATCCCGAGTAGGAGATACCGGCTGTGACGTCCGATAGATCGACTGTCGTCAGATGCCTACCCCCTTGAACCGTCAAGCCACTCAACGATCGGCTCGCGACCACCCAGCTTTCGCTCAGGACCGGCGACAGACGATCGATATCTTCCACGTCATCAATCAGCCCTCGGCGCTTCTGGCCAGGCCGCCAATGTCCGTCGGTAGTTGCCTTACTGGGACCCGAATCACTCAATGCCAACACACCCTCCAGATTTGGGATGTTTTTTCATCCTATAGGAATCCTTATAGACTCCCTTTTGGATATTAAAAGACCCCATACGGTAAATGTTGACAATTTTTCTCCTGAGCGGCTTCTCGGACGAATGAGGTTACCTGCTCCACCGGAAGCACTCAGGGTCGCACGTGCATTAACGGGGTTTTCACAGCAAGAAGCCGCCGATCTAACGGGCGTAACAAGACGATACATTTCGACAGCCGAAACGTCGGAATCCATGTTCGATCTCAATCTCACGCTTGTCGACTTTTACATCGCCCGTGGCATTGAATTTCTGGGAGAAGCCACGATCGGGACCGTGGTCCGCGGTGCCGGCGCAAAATGGAACGCGCCTGATCCGGTAAGCCGTGTGGACGAGCGATGGCAATTTCAGGCCGAAGACCTTGGGATATCCTTCCCAGCCGCTAGAGCCCTCCTGAACAAGACGCAAAAAGTCGTCGCAGACGAGACCGGGTTGTCCGTTGCGACAGTGAAAGCTTTGGAGCGTGGCGACCATTGGGCTGACTCGTCAAAGGCGATGCAGGGCTACTACGAACGGAACCATGTCGAGTTTCTTGGGTGGAGCGACGCGGCGACAAAACGCTTCTATGGAGTGGGCGTTCGTTGGATGCGGAGCCTCCCAATATCTTCGTAATCGAGCGTGGGCTTCTGAGGGCTCCCGGCACCCTCATCACTCTATTGCAAAGTGTGCTCACGTGGCGTGTGACAGTTGCTATCCCAGTGACCAAGCTAAAGCCGAGGCGTCTCGCAAGCGAGACGATCATGACGGGCCTATGGGCCCGGCTTTTGTTTTGTATACGGGCCGAACGGACCGCCAGATGTTGGGGTCGCTGGTCCGAACGGCTCGTATACCTAAAAGGAATCCGCCTAGTCGGCGGATGAGTCATAGTAGAGTAGGCCGAGAACTGACGATACGTCCCGGTGAGAGTTGCAACTTGCAAGACCCACTGGATATAATAATTGAGAATGTGGCAGAGGCAGCCATTTCGATCTCCCCATCGCACTTGGACTAATGGCTGCACTCGGCGCAATTCCTGCGGATGCCTTGTCCGATTACGTCGTCGTCGGAGAACTCAATCTCGACGGTACGATCGCCGCAATCGCCGGCGCTCTGCCGGCTGCTATCGGCGCCAACGCGACGGGCAAAGGGCTGATCTGCCCTGCCGAAAGCGGAGCGGAAGCCGCCTGGGCCGGTTCAGACGTCGATATCCTGGCGCCGCGCAGCCTGATAGCACTCGCCAATCATTTCCGCGGCACGCAGATCCTGTCGCGACCGGAACCATCCATTCGTCCGAATGCCGCCAATCTGCCCGATCTCGCCGAGATCAAGGGCCAGGAAAGCGCCAAGCGGGCCCTGGAAGTGGCGGCTGCCGGCGGCCATAACCTCATCATGGTCGGGCCGCCCGGTTCCGGCAAGTCGATGCTGGCGTCCAGGCTGCCGTCCATCCTGCCGCCGCTCTCGGCGGCCGAATTGCTGGAAGTCTCGATGATCCACTCCATCGCCGGTCAGCTCTCCGGCGGCAAGCTCTCCGACCGGCGGCCATTTCGCACGCCGCATCATTCGGCGACGATGGCAGCCCTCATTGGCGGCGGCCTGCGCGCCCGCCCGGGCGAAGCCTCGCTTGCCCATCACGGCGTGCTTTTCCTCGATGAATTTCCCGAATTTGCACCACAGGTGCTTGATGCCCTGCGTCAGCCGCTGGAAAGCGGCGAATGCGTCATCGCGCGGGCCAATCACCGCGTCTCCTATCCCGCGCGGATCCAGCTCGTCGCGGCCATGAATCCGTGCCGCTGCGGTATGGCGGGTGAACCCGGCCATACCTGCGCCCGCGGGCCGCGCTGCATGACGGACTATCAAGCCCGCATTTCCGGTCCGCTGATGGACCGTATCGATATCCGCATCGACGTGCCGGCGGTCTCTGCGGCCGATCTTATCCGGCCGACGGCAGCCGAAGCGAGCGCAGATGTTGCTCGGCGCGTGGCCCGCGCCCGTGACATCCAGCGCGAACGGTATGCTTCTGCAGGCGCAAGAGGTATTTCGACCAACGCCGGCTGCTCTACTTCGATGATCGAGAAATTTGCTGAGCCGGATGCGGCCGGATTGCAGCTGTTGCGCGATGCCGCGGACAAGATGAAGTTCTCGGCGCGGGGTTATCATCGCGTCCTGAAGGTCGCCCGCACGCTCGCAGATCTCGACGGCAAGGATACGGTTGGACGTATCCATCTCGCAGAGGCGATTTCCTATCGCGTCGCCGGCGCAAGGCTGACTGCAGCTGCATAAAATGACAGCTGGGTGAGAGACAAGATCCTGGTGTGGATCAAGGCAGGGCCAGGGCTCTATCTCGTCATTGCTGGCGCAACCTGTTTTGCGGCGGAAACATCCGCACGATGTGATCGGGTCTTGGGAACAGCAGAGATGCGGCAGGCCAAAACCGTAGCAGCGAACGACGCAATTCAAGATGTTGGCGAGGTTAAACGGAGTGCCAAGACAGTTGGCATCGCCTGAAAGAATAGGCTCGCAGCTTCTTCCCGCCTCAAGCACAGCGGGGTTGTGGTGTATGAAATAAGCAAGCGTTTCCATACGCTTGTCGAAAATCTTGGCCCAGTTGGGAATAACTGTGCTTCGCCGGCGATCTAGTTCGTCAGCGAGAGCGTGGATGATTTACTGCTTTCGCCACTCGAAACGCCATCAACGAGGGGAGGTATGCCATGTCACTTCGCGTCGTCCCGGGATCGGCTGCTGTGGCCGCGTTTAGCCTGTCGCCGAAGCCTGAATTCGTTGCCCCGGCACTTGCTGGGACAATCGGGGAACCAACGGCTGGTTTCTACAAAGATGTATCGAGGTCACGGCGACGATTTATGAGGGCATCCGAGCAGACGAATATCTCGGCGAGTTCTGTGTCGGGGCAGGATAATATAGCCAAGGCCGAGGTGTCCGCGCTGAAACAGCTTCGCCCTGGTGCTTGCGAAGAGTTCGAAGGCCTGCGGGCGGTGATAGCCGCAAGGACGACAACCGAGGAACCGGCGGAATACAGGCGGTTGTCAATGAAAGGGGCTGGCTTTGATTAAGGGCACTGATCTGACGATATCCGAATGCCTTCGTGATCCTCTTATTGCCGTGCTGATGCATGCCGATGGCGTGAAACTGGAAGACCTCAGGCAATTGCTTGAGGCGGCGGCCCGCAACTGGCAGTCTAAGCTGGATAATTGTCTGAATACAGGTGCGAGGGACTGGTCGACGGAAATGCAGACCCCTTTGCAACGAACGGGGGACGCCGTTTCCCTCATTGGCATGGCAGATGTTTGATGATCATGTTTGGTCATCTCGATCCGGACCACGCGCTAAAGCAGGCGCCGTTCTTGCCCTATGAATTGAACGTAGAATTGCCAGATACCATCATAGCCTCTCCTGTGGAGTTCAGACGCAATGAAGTGGGACACGTCAAAAAGATTCGAGCCGATAGTTCTCGTTTTTGCAGAAAGGAGAGAGCGCAGGGTCGTCCGTACAGCTCGCGAGGCGGCCGAAGTATTGCTGAGGGAATGGCCGACCGAGGAGGGAGAGGAATTCCTGGTGGCGGTGAAAACCTGTTTGGACGTCATTACCGGAAAGACCGAACCCGAAAAGCTGCACCAGGCGATCGTCCGTGCAGCATATGAAGCTGGCATTGCGGCGATCACCACTGATCATCGACTGGGTGTCGTGAGGATGTATCCGCGACCGCACATCGCGTCGGTAATGTAAGGCTGACACCGGCAGCATGATAAAAGGGGCGCCGAAGCGCCCCACGAACGGTGACACGAAGTGCCGAAATCCGATCAGCTTCCGAGACCTTCGAACAACGCCGTCGAAAGATAGCGCTCTGCGAAGGATGGAATGATCACGACAATGTTCTTTCCGGCATTTTCCGGACGACGACCCACTTCGATCGCCGCCGTCAATGCCGCACCCGAGGAGATGCCGACCGGCACGCCTTCGAGCCTGGCGACGAGCCGAGCCTGCTGGAAAGCGTCGTCATTGCTGACGGTAACCACCTCGTCATAGATGCTGGTGTCGAGGATTTTGGGCGCGAAACCGGCGCCGATGCCCTGGATCTTGTGCGGGCCAGGCGTGCCGCCTGAAAGGATCGGTGAATCGGTCGGCTCGACGGCCACGACCCGAATATCCGGCTTGCGGCTCTTCAGCACCTGGCCAACGCCGGTGATCGTGCCACCGGTGCCGATACCGGCCACGAAGATATCGACGTTGCCGTCGGTGTCGTTCCAGATTTCCTCCGCCGTCGTCTTGCGATGGATTTCCGGGTTGGCGGGGTTTTCGAATTGTTGCGGAATAACAGCGTCTGGCAGCGAGGCGGCGAGCTCCTCGGCCTTGGCGATCGCCCCCTTCATTCCCTTCGCCCCCTCGGTCAGCACCAGCTCCGCGCCGAGCAGCGCCAGCATCTTTCGGCGCTCGACGGACATGGTTTCCGGCATGGTCAGGATCAGCCGGTAACCCTTGGCAGCGGCAGCAAAAGCGAGCGCGATACCGGTATTGCCCGAAGTCGGCTCGATCAGCACGGTCTTGCCGGGCGAGATCTTGCCCTGCGTTTCCAGGCTCTCGATCATGGCGACGCCAATACGATCCTTCACCGAGGCGATCGGATTGAAGAACTCGAGCTTTGCCAGAATGTTCGCCACGACGCCCTTCTCCTTGGCGATCTTGTCGAGGCGAACGAGCGGCGTGTCGCCGATTGTATCGGTAATGGAGGAATAGATGCGGCCGCGGCCCGGTTTGTGCGACATGGTGCTCTCCCTTGAAATCCATATTGAAATCTGCGGAGAGAATAGGGTCAAAGTGGCGGTGAGACCAGAGTGGCTTCACCCGTCGGCCGTGCAAGCCAGAGAAAAAATCCTTTGAAAACCGTTCGTTGCCGAATGTTTATTTCAGGCGGCACGCGTTGCGATGAAGGCTGCCGTGCCCGCCAGGATGCTGGCTGCGACGCGGTTCAGGGCCTGCAACGCGCGCGGCTGCTTCAGCATCGTGCGGGCGCGCGATGCGAGAAGCATGTAGGGAATGAGCACGATCATCAGTACGATGAAGGTGACGGCAAGCAGCATGAGATAGTCGCGCGTTCCGATGCTGTTGAGATCGATGAGGGTCGGCACCAGCGCCACATAGAAGAGCATGGTCTTCGGATTGCCGAGTGTCACCAGCAGACCAGACAGGAACGACATGCCGGCGCTGCTGGATTTCTTCGCGGCAATATCCTGCGGCAGCAGGCCGGCGCTCCAGAGCTTCCATGCGATATAGCCAAGATAGAGCGCGCCAGCGATCTTGATGACGAGGAAAATCTCGGTGAAGGTCTGCGCCACGAAGGCAAGGCCAAGGATAACGGCGGTCAGGTAGCTCATATCGCCGAGCACGAGACCGAGACCCATGAAGAAGGTTTCGCGGAAGTTCGAACCAAGGGCGCGCGCCACGATTGCCGTGATCCCCGGGCCGGGAATGGCGGCGGCGATGAACAAGGCGCCGGCATAGGCGATCAGGACGGTAAGGCTCATCTTTGGATCCAGGAGATTGCGTCGTCTTTCTATAGGCGCATGAGGCATGCTCCATCAATCGCCGGGCGCTGATCTGTCCATAACCATAAAGAATAGGTCGGCTGAACCATGATCTACTTGGAAACCAAATCCGCCTTGCTATTTTCCCCTTGCAAGCGGCCGCAGACACGGCCCGCCGAGGCTTTCCCCAGTCGTCGGCGCAGAAGGTTTTCATCACCAAGGAGAGAATGCATGTCGCCTACCTCAGCCGAAGCCCGCAGACGTTCGCCGCTCAAGACCCCCTCGGACCTTCCGACCAATGCGATCACCGATATTTCGGCCGCGCTGACCGCGTTGCTCGCTGATGTCTTCGCGCTCTATGTGAAGACCAAGAATTTTCACTGGCATATGTCCGGCCCGCATTTTCGCGATTACCATCTGCTGCTCGACGAGCAGGCGGAACAGATCTTCGACATGACGGACGAGGTTGCCGAACGCGCTCGCAAGATCGGCGGCACGACGCTGCGCTCGATCGGCCAGATCGCCCGCCAGCAGCGCATCCCGGATAATGACGCAGACTATGTCACCCCCGAAGACATGCTCTCCGAACTGCGCGAAGACAACCTTCACCTCGTCTCCATCCTGCGCGAAGTGCATGAGGTCTGCGACGAGCACAATGACGTGGCGACCGCAAGCCTCATCGAGAACTGGATCGACCAGAGCGAACGCCGCACCTGGTTCCTGTTCGAAACGACGCGTCAGGCGAAGTAATAGACAAGCTGAAGTTACAGCTCAGCTTCTGGTCGCCGGCAGGCGGATAAGCCTGCCCGGCGACCAGCCGAGGTTCATGCCGGCCGCAGCAAGCAGAATGACGACCGCGCCGGCAATCTGCATCGGCTGCAATGCGTGGCCGAAGGCCAAACGGTCGACCAGGATCGCGGCGACCGGATAGATGAAGGACAGAGCGCCGGTCAGATGTGTCGGCAGCTTCTGAATCGCACCATAGAGCAGCACATACATGAGACCGGTGTGGATAACGCCGACGGTGATCAGGATCAGCCATGATCCCGTATCGGCCGGCAGGTTGGTGAAATCGGTCATGGGTGCCAGCATGACGATGCCAGTCGAAACCTGGATCAGCGCGATTAGATGTGGTGGCGTGCATCGCAGCCATTTGGCGGCGAGCGCGGCCAGCGCATAGAAGAAGGCCGCGCCGAGCGCCAGCAGAATGCCGACACCGTAACTGCCGGAGGCGGCATCGGCCTGCGGCTTAGCCTCGACAATTGCCGCCATGCCGGCAAAGGAAAGCCCGAGCCAGAACAGCTTGGTGCCTGTGATCTTCTCACCCAGAAAGAGTGCGCCGAGCGCAAGCAGCATGAAAGGCTGAGTATTGTAGACCGTCGTCGCAATCGAGATTGACGCGTGCGAATAGGAGGCGAACAGCAGCAGCCAGTTGGAGACGATCGCGACGCCGCCGAAGACGGCAATAGCGAGCGACCGCAGGCTGATGATACCAGGCCTCAGCAGGCCAAGCGCGGTGCAGATCACGAGCAGTGTCAGCGCCCCGAAGAAGCAGCGCCAGAAGACCACGCCGCTAACCGGCTGACCCGACATGACGACGAACCAGCCGATCGTTCCCGAGATCAGCATCGCCCCCGTCATCTCCGCTGTACCCCTTCTGATTTCATCCTGCATCGCCATCTCCGTTCGTTAGCGGGAAATTGTATTGCGGCATCGCAGCATTTTCTATAAGTTGAAAGAGGGGAAAGGCTGGATGAACCTAATCTTGTTAGGAGTTTTGCCATGTTGGCTAACGAGATGCAGGCAGTCGACGATATTGACCGTGCAATGATAGAGGCACTGGCCGGAAATTCGCGAATTTCCCTAAAGGAGCTCGCCCAGGCTGTCGGACTTTCTTCGCCGAGTGCGGCGGAACGTCTGCGACGTCTTGAGGATCGCGGCGTGGTGACGCTTTTCACCATCGATCTCGATCCGGCGGCAATAGGCTACCCGCTTCAGGCGATCGTCCGGGTGCGTCCGCTGCCCGGCCAGCTTCACATCGTCGAGCGTATTATCCAGGACACGCCCGAATTCATCGAGTGCGACAAGGTGACCGGAGACGATTGTTTTATCGCCCGGCTCGTGGTCCGCTCTATGGGAGAGCTGGACAGCATTCTCGACAAGGTCGCCGAGCGGGCGGAGACCAATACGTCGATGATCAAATCCTCGCCGGTCAAGCGTCGCCTGCCGCCCCTGATACGGAAAAAATAGCCTCAGAAATCCGCCAGCGGAGAGAGCATGGCGGGATGGTCGAGACTGCCTTTCGGCCCGCGCACCATCAGCCGCGTTCCGCTTTCGTAAGGCACTGCCTTGCCGGACCATTGAAACCTGTCCGGGCGGAAGTGTGTTTCGACTGTCGTCGCCAGAATGCCGAGGCCGGCAAGGATTGCGGCAAATGAGGGGATTTCTGCCGCGACCACATCGAGAAGAGCGAAATGGCCATCCGCCGGCATTTTCCACGCGACGGCTGCCTTGTACTCTTCGAGATAACTCAGCCGGACGTCGGTATCGAGAAGCGTATTGATCAGAAACATGGCCGGGCTGCTGGCGACGGCAAGCGTTTCGGATACCGGTTTGCGGGTCGCAAGCAGACCCTGGAGCAGGGCAAGATCCTCGGTATCGCGAGGCTGAAGCGACCGTGATCCGCTATGATCCATGGCGATGGGCGCCTGTCCGACATATTTGTGAAGCGGCAGCGGACGGAAACCATATTTCTCGTAGAGTGCGGGCTTGTCCGTATAGAGGATCACTGCCTCGAATCCTTGTGCCTCGCACCAGGCAAGTGCCTTCTGCGTCACATCGCGATAGAGGCCTCGGCCGCGCCACGGCGGACGGACTGCGCCGGATTGAAGCCCGGCCGCGTTGATGAGCCGGCCGTTGAGGACAAAGGGCATTGCGAAGGCGGAAAGATTGGCCGCAAGCACGCCCTCATCGGTAAACCAGCCGAAGGGCATGCTTGTCGGGTCCGGACCGCCGAGATCGCGCAACGGATCGATATCGATGCCGAATGTATCGTCGAGAAGCGAGACGAGGGCGGCCCAGGCCGCCGGGTCGCTGAAATAGTCCTGTCGGAAATTGAGACCGGTCAGGTGCGCCGCGCTCATACCCCAGTCGAGCCGAAGCCACCGGCTCCGCGCGCGGTTTCCGTCGTTTCCGAGACTTCGGCGATGTGGGTCTGGGTGAAGGGTGCAATTACCATCTGCGCGATGCGCATGCCGCGCGTGATGGTGAAATCCTCTTCGCCATGGTTGATGAGAATGACCTTCACTTCGCCGCGATAATCGCAGTCGACCGTGCCGGGCGCGTTGAGGCAGGTGACGCCGTTCTTGGCGGCGAGGCCGGAACGCGGGCGTACCTGGCCCTCAAAACCCTCGGGGATTTCAAAGACGAAGCCCGTCGGGACGAGCGCGCGTTTGCCAGGCGCCAGCACCAGGGGCTTGTCCTCGTCAATGGCCGCGCGCAGGTCCATGCCGGCTGCCCCACGCGTTTCATAGGCGGGCAGATCCAGGCCCTGGCCGTTCGGCAGGCGGATCAGATTGAGGGTGGGGCGGGTGTCTGTGTGAATGGTCATGCGGCATTACTTCGCGCCGCAAGCAGCAAGGTCAATTGCAATGGCGCGCTTTAATCGCTAGATACGCCGCAATTCCACAGGATTCACACTATGGCCGAAAGTCTCGCCGAGGCGGTCTCCCGCCGCCGCACATTCGCTATTATCGCGCACCCGGACGCGGGTAAGACGACGCTCACCGAAAAGCTGCTGCTGTTCGGCGGCGCCATTCAGCTCGCCGGTGAGGTGAAGGCGAAGAAGGACCGCATGCAGACCCGCTCGGACTGGATGAAGATCGAGCGCGAGCGCGGCATCTCCGTCGTGACCTCGGTCATGACCTTCGAATATGAAGGCAATGTCTTCAACATTCTCGACACACCCGGTCACGAAGACTTCGCCGACGATACCTACCGCACGCTGACGGCGGTGGACGCCGCGGTGATGGTCATCGACGCCGCCAAGGGTATCGAGCCGCGTACGCTGAAACTGTTCGAAGTCTGCCGCATGCGCGACATTCCGATCATCACGTTCATCAACAAGATGGACCGCGAAAGCCGCGATCCCTTCGAAATCCTCGATGAAGTCGAAGAGAAGTTGGCACTGGATGCGGCCCCGATCACCTGGCCGATCGGTCGCTCCAAGACCTTCTGCGGCTCTTACCACCTGAAGGAAAACACCGTGCGCGGCTCCGATACGGAAGTCGCCGTTACGCCGGTCAACGGACCGCAGAGTGTCGCCGACCGGCTGCCGGAAAATGAGCGCGATGCCTTTATCGAAGAAGTGGGGCTCGCAATCGAAGCCTGCCGTCCCTTCGACCGGGAGTCATTCCTCGAAGGCCACATGACGCCGGTTTTCTTCGGCTCGGCGCTGCGCAATTTTGGTGTCCGCGATCTTATCAACGCGCTCGGCGATTTCGCGCCGCCGCCGCGCGACCAGGTCGCCGATATCAGAACCGTGCATGCCGCCGAAGACAAGATGACGGCCTTCGTCTTCAAGATTCAGGCAAACATGGACCCGAACCATCGCGACCGCATCGCCTTTGCCCGAATCTGCTCCGGGAAGCTGGAGCGCGGCATGAAAGCCCGCCTGGCACGTACAGGAAAGCAGCTCGGCCTGACGGCGCCGCAGTTCTTCTTCGCCTCGCAGCGCCAGCTGGCCGATACGGCCTTCGCCGGCGATGTGGTCGGTATCCCGAACCACGGCACGCTGCGCATCGGCGACACGCTGACGGAGGGCGAAAGCCTGGTATTCCAGGGTGTGCCGAACTTCTCGCCTGAAATCCTGCGCCGTGTCCGCCTGGAAGACGCCATGAAGGCCAAGAAGCTGAAGGAGGCCCTGCAGCAAATGGCGGAAGAAGGCGTGGTCCAGCTCTTCCAGCCGGAAGACGGCTCGCCCGCCATCGTCGGTGTCGTCGGCGCGCTGCAGCTCGATGTCTTGAAGGAACGGCTAATGGCCGAATACGGTCTGCCCGTCTCCTTCGAAATGTCGCGCTTCTCCGTCTGCCGCTGGATTTCGTCCGAGCAGGCCGCGGAACTCGACAAGTTCCTGACCGTCAAGCGCGGCGATATCGCCCGTGACCTGGACGGCGACCCGGTCTTCCTGGCGCAGGACGGTTTCTCGCTCCGTTATGAGGCGGAGCGCTATCCGGCCATCAGGATGGTGGCGATCAAGGAATATCACGCGGCCAAAGCTGCCTGATCATCCTGCCAGCCGCTCGGCCAGGAACTCGACAACCGCGCGCACGGATGGCAACTGCCCGCGCCGGTGCGGCATCAGTGCCGTCGTCGTGATGCTGCCTGCTGTCCAGCCGGATAGCAGGCGTATCAGCCGGCCATCTTGCAGCGCGTCGTTGCAGACCGACGTAGGCAGGATGGTTATGCCGATCCCGGCGGCAGCGGCTTTCAGCAGCACCATCGGTTCGTCCGCTGCAATGACAGGCTGAGGCCCTATCACGACTTCCGCGCCGTCATCTGAAATAAGTCGCCATTGCTCCCCGGAGAGGCTCGGCATGATCCCCTTGTGGATGGCGATGTCCTCGGGTCGCTCGGGCTTTCCATATTTCGCTATATAATCGGGCGAGGCTACAAGCAGGAACGGGTGGGTGGTGATCCGGCGCTGCACGAGCGTGGAATCGCCGAGTGGCGAGCGGTGGCTGCGCAGCGCAATATCGAAGCCCTCCTGAACGATATCGACGAAGCGGTCCGTCACATGCAGCGATAATTTCAGTTTTGGATAGCGCGCCGTCAGCTCGGCCAGATGTTTGGAGAGCATGAACTGCGCGGTCGGCACGGCAGCCGTCAGTCTGACAGTGCCGCTCGGCTCCGCAAGGCGGCTGCGGACGATGCCCTCGGCCATTTCTGCTTCGATGATCGAGGCCTGCGCGTGCTCGAAGAACTCCCCGCCAATATCCGTTAGTGCGAAGCTTCGTGATGTGCGCTGGATCAGCCGCACGCCAAGCCTTTCTTCAAGTTCCGCCACGCGTTTGCTGATCGTTGATTTCGGAATGCCGAGATGGCGCCCTGCGGCCGTGAAGCTGCCGCTTTCAACCGCCTGCACAAAGAGCTGGAGATCGTTGAGATTGAAGGCCGCCATATCATCTTCCATGCCTGTGGACTTTAAGATGCATTATTGTCGTCTGCCGCTTCATCGTCCACGAAATCATATTGCGCGGGTCAATAATTCCTCATGGAAAGGACCCATAATGTCCCTCATACTGTTTTATGGCGTGCCGGAAGGCTGCTCCTTCGGTTCCATCGTTGCATTGGAATGGTCCGGCCTACCGTATCGTCTCTGCCGAATCCAGATGCCCGAGGTCGTCTCCGGGGACGAATACCGGCATATCAATACGGTCGGCGAAACGCCGTCGCTGCTGTTGCCCGACGGCCGGCTGATCAGCGAAAGCATGGCAATCCTGAACAATATAGGCGCGCAGTCCACCGACAACGGACTGGGCTTTGCGCAGGGCACCGTGGGTTTCGATCGCCTGAACCAGATGCTCGCCTATCTGAACACGAGCTTCTTCAACGCCTTCAGCCCGCTCTGGCACGCGGTAGAGCATGAATTGGAGCCTGCGGAGAAGGAGATTCTCGTTGCCTATGGCAAGGCCAAGGTGGAGAAGGCTCACCGGACGCTGGAGCGCCTGCTTGCCGGCCGGAAATGGTTGCTGGGCGACCGGCCTGGCATCGCCGACGCCTATTTCACCGGCATCGCCCGCTGGAACGACTTCCACAAGACCGTCGATATCGGACGGTTTCCGGCGGTGAATGATCTCTATCAGCGCATGCTGCAAGAGCCCGCTGTTCGTTTCGCGCTTGCGATTGAGCATCAGGAGAAGGCCGAAAGCACCGGCAGCTTCATGGGAGAGATCGACCTGGACCAAGCCCTTGGCCTGCTCCGCCAGGCTGCCTGATCGTCCTTTGCCGCCCTGTCCCGCGGGGCGGCATTCTCCCATGCTGGGCGGTATTCTCTCATGCGGCTGCGATGATTTCGATTTCCACCAGCCAGTCTTTCTGGAGCGTTTGAACAACGATAGCGGTGGTCGGCACGATATGATCACCGAGTGCGGCCAGCCGTGCATTCTGGTTTGCTTCGGCATGGCCAGCATCCCCGAGATAGCTGGTCAACCGTACGATATTGCTAACCCCCATGCCGGCATCCGTAAGGATCGCCCGCAGGTTCGACCAGATAAGGTCGAGCTGGACCGATAGATCCTTGCCCGGCGCACCCTCCGCGTCGAGGCCCATTGTGCCGCTCACGAAGAGAAAGCGGGTGGGGTTCCTGACCTCCATCGCGTGAATATAATCCGATGTTGCCGCATAGATGCCGGCGCTAGGACTGTGCTTCACCAGTTCCATTTCAAGATCTCCTCGAATATCTGAAAGCTTGGCGCTATTATTGCCGAATATTCTTCGGCGATAAGGCAGATTTTCCGAATGACGAAAGAAACGAATGGTATTCGACGCAGCAGACAAAGGCCCGAACAATTGGACCTCTTCGACCGAAGGATATTAGGCGCCCTGGCGGAGGATGCCCTGCAGAGCTATGCGGCCCTGGGAAAAACCGTCAACCTGTCGCCGCCTGCAGTGCACGAGCGCGTCAAGCGGCTGCGCCGGTCCGGCGTCATGAAAGGTGCGCATGCTGCACTTGATGGCGCCGCGCTCGGCAAGCCATTGCTGGCCTTCGTGCATGTCGAGGCCGCAGGCTGGGGCAAAAGTGAAAGGCTGATGCAGCTCTGCCGCTTTCCCGAAGTGGAGGAAATGCATTCTGTTGCCGGCGACGCCAGCGTCATCTTCAAGGTGCGCACCGAGAGCCCGCGCGCCCTGGAAGCTTTTCTGTCCCAGGTCCATTCCGTTCCCGGCGTGACCTCTACCAAAAGCTATGTGGCACTTTCCACCTATATGGAGCGGCCCGTTCAGGCGGATATGACGGCGGACTGGCCAGAAAATCCGTTGCCGGCCTGAAGGTATGCGGTGTAGTCCAGCCACCACATCGTCATGCATAGTGCCGTCTTGCAAGGAGAGCATATGATGGTTCGAGAAAACGAGATCCGCGAAAACGAGCTGGTGCTGGACAATCCGCCTGATGCAACCGACGCCGGCCTCGTCTTCATCGGTCGGATTTTCACGCCGTGGACCTCGCGGATGGAGACGCCGCGTCAGGGCCGGCATGACGGGCCGCTCTGCCGCATTGAGATCTTCGACCCCTGGGTGCCGGCTTTGCAGGGCGTTGCGGGTTTCGAGCGGCTCGAAGTGCTTTACTGGCTACACCAGTCACGGCGCGACCTCTTGCTGCAGAGCCCGGCTCGCAACGGCAAGACGCATGGTACTTTCTCACTGCGGTCACCCGTGCGGCCGAACCCGATCGGCACCTCCATCGTCAAGCTGGAAGCTGTCGAAGGCAATACGGTGCTTGTGCGCGGCATGGATTGCCTCGATGGCACGCCGCTCCTCGATCTGAAGCCGGATCGGACGCTCTTCACGCCCATTGCGCCGCCGCAGCCGGGCGACTTTCAGACCGGCGATGTGTCCGAGGCATGAAGCTTAGTCGACAGCCACCATCACGTCGGAGGCCTTGACGACCGCATAGGCTTCGGCGCCGACCTTGAGATCGAGTTCGTCCACGGCTTCATTGGTAATCGAGGCCGTGACGATGGTGCCATTGCCGATATCGATGCGGACATGTGCCGTCGTCGCACCCTTCACCACATCCACGACCTTGCCCTTCAGGCGGTTGCGTGCACTGATCTTCATGGAATCCTCCGCTTGTTGTCAGCGAGATTATCTTCTGGCAGATGCGCCCGTCAAACCGTTCAGGCGGCAAGATCACCGAGAAAGTCATTGCACCAGCGCGAGACGTCGCGTTCCAGCAGATGGTCCATCATCCGTCTCCAGCGATCCTGGCGCTCCTGAAGCGGCATGTTGAGCCCCCGCGCCAGCGCATTGGATGTGCCGACAATGTCGTAGGGGTTCACAAGCAGAGCGCCGTTCAGCTCGCGCGCCGCACCGGCGAACCGGGAGAGGACCAGAACGCCTGGATCATCGGGGTTCTGGGCGGCAACATATTCCTTGGCGACGAGGTTCATGCCGTCGCGCAGCGGCGTAACAAGCCCGACTTTGGCGAGCCGATAGAGGCCGGCAAGCACCGGCCGGCTCACGGAGCGGTTGATGTAGCGGATGGGCACCCAATCGACCGTACCGAGTGCACCGTTCACGCGGCCCGCCTGTTCGGCGACCATGCGCTGCATCGCCTCATATTCGGGCACCTCGGAGCGGGATTTCGGTGTGATCTGCAGGTAGGTGACCTTGCGCTGATGCGCCGGATTGTTGGTGACGAAATTTTCAAACGCGTCGATGCGCTGGGTGATGCCCTTGGAGTAATCCAGCCGGTCTACGCCGATGATGAGGCTGCGGTTTTCGATGCTCTGCTGTGCCTTCAGGACCATGCTGTGAGTGCCGGCTTTCCTCGCGAATTCCGCGAAGGCAGCCGTCTCGATGGCAATCGGATAGGCTCCGCCGCGGAACCTGCGCTCGCCGGCGACGAAAAGCCCTTCGCTGATCATGTCACCCATCTCTTCCCGGCGCAGGCAGCCTGCGAAGTTCTCCAGATCGTGATCAGTCTGGAAGCCGACGAGATCGTAGGCGGCGAGCCCCCGCATTATCTCGTCATGGACAGGCATGGCGAAGAGGACGTCGGCGGGCGGCCAGGGGATATGCAGGAAAAAGCCGATCTTGTTCCTGATACCCATCTGTCGAAGTTCGGCGGCAAGCGGGATCAGGTGATAATCGTGCACCCAGATGATATCGTCAGGCTTGATCAGTGGCGCCAGCCGATGGGCGAAGAAGCGATTGACACGGAAATAGCCGGCCATTTCCGTGCGCCCATATTCTGCGAGGTCGAGTCGATAATGACAGATTGGCCAGAGCATGCGATTGGCGAAGCCGAAGTAATATTCGTCGACATCTTTGGATGTCAGATCGGTTAGCGCATAGGTGATGTTGCCGCGCTGCTCGATCGCAAGCGGTCCGGGTTCGCCCGCGTCGTTGATTTTGCCCGACCAGCCCATCCAGACGCCCCCCCGTTTTTCAAGGGCGGCCTCCAGTGCCACTGCGAGCCCGCCGGCAGATGCCGCCCCTTTCTTCTCCGGAACGGGCACGCGGTTCGAAACGACGACAAGGCGGCTCATGGCAAATTCCTTTCATTAGAAATAATTGCAAAACGCAATCAGCCGGCAAAACGCGCGACGATCTCGCGGACCACCGCTGCGGAGGGCAGGATGCCGCGCGCGTCTGTCTCGTGCGAAGGTGCACCGACGCGGATGGAGTAGCCGCCAAGCCTGTTTGCGGCGCGGAACATTGACTCATCGGTAATGTCGTCGCCAATGGCGATCGGACGACGGCCAAGGAAGGGCGGGGTTGCGATAAAACTCTCCAGTGCATCGCCCTTGTTGGCTCTGGCGGGCCGGATTTCCAGAACCATCTTGCCGCGCTGGAGGGTCCAGTCCGGACCTGCGCGGTTGACGAAACGCTCGATCAGCACGGTAAGTTCCGCCAGCCGCTCGGGCGCAAGGCGATAGTGGGCGGCAACGGCTGCGCCCTTGTCCTCGATCAGGATGCCGGTCCAGCTGGCCGTTTCTGCCCGAAGCTCGATCTTCAGCCTCTCGAACTCGCCCGTAGGCTCTACTTTGAAGATGCTGCCGTCAGGGCTGCGGCGCTCGGCTCCATGCAATCCGGCGATTGGAAACTGGAAGGGAGCGAAGAGCCGGTCGGCATAGGTAAGGCCTCGTCCGGTCACCAGAGCTAGTGCCCCGCCGAACCTCTGCGAGAGCGTATCGAGCTGCGCGGGAAGCGACGGCGGCACGAATATCTCATCCGGCGTCGGCGCGAGATCGAGGAGCGTGCCGTCTATATCGAGGAAGAATGCACCGTTTTGAAGATAGGAAGAGAGTGTGGAGAGGGTTTCATCCTGCCGGGAAGCGCTGCCGGACGGCGGAGCTTCTGATAGCTGATTGCTGTTTGCCATGCCGGGGAAACTAGGTCAGCACAGCCCTCCGGCAACCCTCGATCGTCGTTCAATCCGCTGGCGGGCTCACCGGATGCTCGGCATAAAAGGCTTTTGCATCCGTCGTGAATGCGGCGCGCTGGCCAGCTGTCGTGTAGAACATGTGGCCTCCGCGATAGAGTTTCAGCGACACGCGATTTCCCGCCAGGGACGGCGGCAGGTGATCGACCACATAGCGGCTGACGCCGTAGGGCGTTACGAGATCGCTGTAGCCGTGGGCTATCAGCAGGTGGAAGGACGGGTTGGAGGCAAGCATCTGCCTGATATCATCAGTTGCGCTCGCCTGGAAACGTGAACCGCCGCCGCGGCCGCCGCCCCACTCCCAGCGCTGGCTGATATCGTTTTCGAGCAGCGTGTAGGTCATCTCTGTCTTGAAGCCGAGCTCGTTGCGGGCGTAGTCGGCGAAGGCGCCGCCATAGGCTCTGGTAAAGCCGTCGAGGATCGCATCGTCGCCTCGGTCGTAATCGGATTCCGGAAAGGGGTCGGGCGTTGCGAAGGCCGCGTCGTATGGGCTCATCACCTCGCCCGCCTGCTTGCCGGAATGCTTGGTGTAGGCATTGCCGAGGAAGCCGCGATTGCGGGTGACGATGTCCTGAGGGATGCCCGTAAGGCTGGAGATCCTGCTATAGAAGCTTGCTGCCGCGTCCCCTGTCGGTGCCGGGCCGGCGAGCGTGGTGAGGTAGTCGCCAAGTGCAAACTTCTCCGCATCGCGCTGGCCGGATTCGCTGAAGCTCTTGCGCCGGTCGGCTTCGGCGGCTGCCAATGAGGGGAATTCCAGCGCAGCCCCCAATGCGAACTGGTCGGCATTGAACATCAGCTGGCCTTCGAGCAGCGGCGAAAGCATGACGGTGCCGGCAATGATGATGCCCTGGTTTTGCTGCAGCGCCGAGGCGACCTTTGCGGCGCGGAAGCCGCCATAGCTCTCGCCGAGCAGATATTTCGGCGAATTGGCACGATTATTGTGCGCGACATAGAGGGCGATTGCCTTCGCCATCGTCTGCGCGTCGCTGCCGACATTGTAATAATTCGAGGCGTCGTCCGCCTTTACCGTACGGCTCCATCCGGTGCCGATAGGATCGATCAGCACGAGATCGGTGAAATCGAGCCAGCTATGGGGATTGTCGACGAGCTTCGCGTTTGCGCCGTCCCGGCCATCGGGCCCGAAATCGAGTATGCGCGGGCCGACAAGTCCAAGATGCAGGAAGGCGGAAGCCGCGCCCGGGCCTCCATTGAAGGCGAAGGTCAGCGGCCGGTTCGGCCCGGCATCCTTGGCGATATAAGCGGTGTAGAAGATCGCGGCGTTCTGCGCGCCATCCTGGCCGAAAAGATCGAGCGTACCAGCCGTGGCCGTGTAGGCGATGTTGCGTCCGTCGGCCGTTGTCATCTCGTGCTCGGTTACGGAATCTCGCGGCAGCAGCTTGAGCACGCCGTCGCGGGAGGAACCCTGAGCTGACGCAGCCCGTCGTTCACCGGCCTCTTGCGCAAAGGAGAACGCGGGTGCGAGCGTAGCGGTCAGCGCGGCGAACAGAAGCAGGGATCGGAAGTGCAAGGATTTTTCCTCCGGTGGGGCGGAATGCGGCTGAGATAGGGTAGCAGCCGAACCCCTTCGATGGAGATCAAGAGATGGTGATGCGAAGGTGAGGCTGGCTCATTCGCCTTTCTCGACCGTGCGCGCATTCACATGCAGCGCCCGGCCGGCCCGCCACCCGTTGAACGCGGCGCCAAGGCCGAGCGCGACGAAAAGCACCGCGCACCATGCGAAACTGCCAGTCCAGCCGCGGATCAGACCGACAATGAACGGCCCGACGGCGGCAAGCAGATAGCCTACGCATTGTGCCATGCCGGAAAGGTGAGCGGCGACATGCGGGTCGCGCGAACGCAGCACGATGGCGGTCATCGCCGCGGCGATCAGCCCGCCCTGACCAATGCCCTGCAGCACGGCCCAGATCCAGACGGTGGAAAGCGGGGCAAAGAGCAGGCCGAGCAGTGCGACGACAGCGAAAGCGCAGAGCGTCACGTTGATGAGTCGCTGATCCTTGCCTCGTACGGCGATGTGCGGCACGAATAGGCAGGCGGCGGCCTGCACCATCACGGAGACCGAGACTATGCCGCCGGCCACAATGCCGTCGAGACCACGCTCACGCAGGATCGGCACCAGCCAGCCGAAGACGCAATAGGCGAGCGCCGACTGCAGGCCCATGAAGAGCGTGACCTGCCAGGCAAGCTTATCCCGCCACAGACCTTCGACGCGAAAACCGCTGCGCCGGGCCTGTCGGCTGCTCGCAAAGACCTGCGGCAGCCATATGAGCCCGACCAAGAGCGCAGGCAGCGCCCAGACGGAGAGCGCGCCGTCCAGCGAACCGCCGAGCGCATGTTCGATCGGTAGCGTCAGGCCGGCGGCACTGGCGGCCCCCGCGCAGAGCGCCATCGTATAAAGGCCGGTCATCAGAGCCGTATTCGCGGCGAAATCGCGTTTCACCAGTCCGGGCAGCAGCACGTTGCCGACGGCGATCGCAGCACCGGCAAGAGCGGTACCGAAGAAGAGCAGAGGCACGGAGGAAAAGCCACGCAGCGCCGTACCGAGCGTCAGCAGCAGGAGCACACCGAGCAGCGTCCGCTCCGTGCCGATGCGCTGGGCAAGCCGCGGAGCAAGTGAAGAAAAGGCGCCGAGGCACACGACGGGCAAGGTCGTCAGCAGGCTGGCGCCGAGTGGCGACAGGCCGAGTTCCCCACGGATCTCCGGCAACAGGGCGGAAGCGCTGGAAAAGACCGGGCGCAGATTGAAGGCGATCAGCACGAGGCTGGCGCCAAGCAGGAAGCGGGCTGTTGTGCTCTGCTTCTGCGGAGGCAGCGGTGAAGGCACGCTGTCAATTTCGGCATCGATCATTGTCTCGTCGGCGGCGTCAAACGAGGACGTGACATTCTGTACGGTCATGGTCATGAAAGAAGCATCCGGTCGAGAGCGGAAAGGATGGGTGCCATGAAGGCGCGTACGGCAGCATCGGCCTTGTCGGGGCTGCCCGTCTCAATGGCGTCGACGATCGCCTGATGCGCTTGGATGTCAGGCTCAGGAATGGTCCTGTCGAGCGTGGCGGCGATGGTTTCCGCGATGGAGATGGAGAAGAAATCGTAGATTTCAATCATCGCCCGGTTTCCCGAAGCGGCGATGACGGCCTTGTGGAAGGCAAGATCGCGTTCGATAAAGCCTGCGGGATCGCCGCCTTCATAGTTGCCGCGCTCGGCAAGCAGTCTGCGAAGCCCGGCGATGATATCAGGCGTCTTGCGGATGGCGACAAGCCGTGCGCCCTCGACATCAAGCGCACAGCGCGCCTCGAACTGGTCGCGCAGGCCGGCGCGCCGTGCCATTGTGAGCGGCCGGCTGTTGTCGGTGGTCGAAAGCACATAAGTGCCGGAGCCCTGCCGCGTTTCCAGAAGACCCTGCGAGACGAGAACGCGCACAGCCTCGCGCACCGTGCCGCGGCTGACCGAAAGCATGGCCGATAGCGTGGCCTCGTTCGGCAGCTTCTCGCCGACAGCCCAGCGCTTGGCGAATATCTCGCTGCGGATTGCTTCGGTCGCCGTATCGGCAAGGTTTGTTTTGTTGAGTGGTTGCATGACACTATTCATAAAGTCATCGGATGACTTTGTGAATAGGTTGCTTTCGTTCCAGCGTCAATTGCCACCGCGGAAATAAAAAAGGGCCGCTTTCGCGACCCTTTCCATGAGGTTTGGCCTGTAATTGGCCGGACCGTCTTATGCGGTCCCTGGAAGGTGGGGTTTAGTGCGAGGGCTGCCTCGCTTCCATCACCACTTCCATGCCCATTACGAGGTCCGAAAACTCATTAGACATTGGATCACCTTCCTTTCGTTACGTTGATAATGATCTAAACGTAAGCCGATTCCCCGGAGATGCAAGAAAAAATCGCATGGCTGTTTTTTAGCCGGCGTTGGGTTATGTCGCGCAATTGTCTGATTTTCCATGGCTGCGATCACGCAAATCCCTATTGTTTTTGCGGAAAGTGATGTCGATCAGCGTCAAGAATTGGTCAACTTGGCCTGGCAAATCGGATAGTCATTAAGTTGTTGTTAGCCGTAGCGTCAGACAATCGAAGACGTTTTCAGCATTCCTGCCGCGCAGGCGGCGGGCCGGAGCAAGAGCATGTGTCGCTGGGCAGCCTATCGCGGAGACCCTCTCTATCTGGAGGAGCTGGTATCCTCTCCCGCCCATTCCCTGATAGAGCAATCCCATTGCGCCACCCGCGCCAAGACGGCGACGAATGGCGATGGTTTCGGCATTGCCTGGTATGGTGACCGGCCCGAGCCGGGCCGCTACCGCGATATCCTGCCGGCATGGTCCGACTGCAATCTGAAGAGCCTGGCCCGGCAGATCCGCTCGCCACTGTTCCTCGCGCATGTCAGGGCCGCGACCGGCGGCGGCACGCGCCGCGACAACTGCCATCCCTTCACGCATGAAACCTGGTCTTTCATGCACAACGGCCAGATCTCCGGTTTCGAGCGTCTGCGTCGGCCGATGGAAACTATGCTGGATGACGAACTCTTCAATGCCCGCAGCGGCACGACGGATTCTGAACTCCTGTTCCTGCTCGCTCTGCAGTTCGGTCTTCGGGATGCACCGATCGCTGCCATGGCGCAGACCATCGCGTTCGTCGAAGGCCTGGCGGAGAATATTCTGGGATCCGTGCTGCTGCGCTTCACCGCGGCCTTCTCGGATGGAAAGTCTCTTTACGCGGTTCGCTATGCCACTGACCGCAAGGCACCCACCCTCTATGCCTCGCCGCTTGCCAAGGGGTACTGCCTCGTTTCCGAGCCGCTGAACGATGACGGTGATGCCTGGCGGGAAATCCCTGATGGGAGTGCTGTGATCGTCAGCACCGAGGGTCTTGAGATCACGTCTTTCCGGCCGGAAAAGCCTGCGGCTGCGAGGCCAGAACCTTTTTCTATCCCCGCATAAGCTGTTCGGCGATCAGCGCGGCCAGCCGTACCGCCACCTCGTCCTTGGATAGATCCGGCCATTGCTCGATGCCGTCGCGCCGGATGAGCTTCACGCTGTTGCGCGTACCCCCCATGATGCCGGTGGATGGCGAGACGTCGTTGGCGACGATCAGATCCGCGCCTTTGCGATCCAGTTTCAGCTTGGCATTGGCCTCGACATCCTGTGTCTCTGCCGCAAACCCGATCACGAGTTTCGGTCGCGTCGTGTGATGGCCGACGGTCTTGAGGATATCCGGGTTCTCGGTCAACGCCAGTGTCGGAATGGATTCACCCGGATGCTTCTTGAGTTTCTGGTCAGCCGCCGAAGCCACCCGCCAGTCGGCGACTGCTGCCACCATGACGGCGACATCGGCGGGAAGGGCGGCAAGCACGGCGTCGCGCATCTCTTCAGCGCGCTCGACATGCACCATCCTGACACCGGCCGGATCGGGGATCGTCACCGGGCCGGACACCAGCGTCACATCCGCGCCGAGTCGCGCCAGGGCCGCGGCAATGGCATGACCCTGCCGACCGGAGGAACGGTTGGCGATGTACCGCACCGGATCGATTGGCTCATGCGTCGGGCCTGAGGTGACGATCGCCTTCCGGCCGGCGAGCGGCTTCGGCCCGTCGTCGAGCAGTGCTTCGGCAGCCGCAACGATCTCCAGCGGCTCCGCCATCCGGCCCGTGCCGGCCTCGCGGCTCTCCGCCATCTCGCCGGCGACAGGGCCGATGAAGCGGATGCCGTCGCGCCGCAGGGTCTCGATATTGCGTTTCGTCGCCGGATGCGTCCACATTTTAGGGTTCATCGCGGGTGCGGCAAGCACCGGCCTATCGGTGGCAAGCAGCACCGTGGAAGCGAGATCATCGGCAAGCCCATGCGCCATCTTGGCCATCAGGTCGGCGGTAGCGGGCGCGATCAGCACCAGATCGCAATCGCGCGCCAGCCGGATATGCCCGACATCCTGCTCATCCTGCCTGGAAAAGAGATCGGTGAAGACATGGTCTGCCGCTAGCGCACCGACGGCAAGCGAGGTCACGAACTCCTGCGCACCCTTCGTCATGATCGGACGCACGGAAGCGCCGCGTTCCCGCAGGCGGCGGATGAGATCAAGGCTCTTGTAGGCCGCGATGCCGCCTGTGATGATGAGAAGGATGCGCTTGCCGCTGAGAGCCATGGTTTTTCCCGCCGCTTCTTTGATTGGGCAAAACCCTAAGCCTTTGGCGGAAAACATGCAATCGCCGATGCTCAGGCCTGCTTGGGCCGCTTCGGGGTAAAGATCGCAATCGCCATTCCGACGCCGATCAGCTGCAGGATCGCGCCGCCGGCTTCGGGCACTGTCGGCATGCGCTGCTCGAACAGGAAGCCATAGAACAGGCCGAAGACCGTCTCCGCAACGATAAGCTGGGCGGCGAGTGCCAGCGGCAGAATACGCGAGGCAATCATCCAGCACAGCGTGGCAAGCCACGATCCGGCAATGCCCATGACGGCCGCCCAGAGCACGAAGTGAAAGGTCTGCACGCCGGTGAAGCTGACTACCTCCCCGAGCGAAGTGAAGGGCAGGAGGACGACTGAGCCGATGCCGGCGCCGATCCCCTGCAGAGCGGTCCAATGCATGGCGCTTGGCGCATCCTGCGACTGCATGACGGCAGCGCTCATCATGCCATAGGTGACCCAGAGCGCCAGTCCGATCAGAGCGGCGACGATGCCGAACAGGATCTCGGTCTGATCGCCGGCGGATGTCGTGGCAAAGATCGAGACATTCACCCAGCCGATGCCGATGGCTATCAGGATCAGCGGTATTGCCAGTGCTCTCCAGCCGATGACCTTCTCCCTGAGATTGGCGATGATGGCGAGCAGGACGGGCATGGTGCCGATGACGAGCGGGGGGATGGCCGTGCCCGCGTAGCGCACGGCATAGGAAATACTCATGAAATAACCGACATAGCCGACGCTGCCGAGCGCGATGCCGGTCAGAACAAGCGAGCGTCGCAAGCCCGCTGGGCGAAAACGCGGATTGATCATCAGGATAAGGCTGACGACGGCAAAGAGCCCGTAGCGCGCCACCGTCAGGTCGATCGCCGTATAGGGTGCGACGACGCGCGGGGCAACGAAGCTGAGCCCCCATAGCGCGCAGGTGGCAAGACCGCACAGGATGCCGATCAGCATGTGAAACTCCGAAGAGACGGGCGAGGCTCCGACAGGAAAGGGATAGGGAGCGGTCACGCGGAAGGATGTTCATAGCCGATATGCCCTATCGGGCGTCGAAACAAGGCCTGTCTGCGACATCCGGATGATAGTCGGAACGCAGATCGCGAATTGCTGCGTTGGTGTCACTAATCATGTGACGTAAGCGCACTTCAGTCAAAGACGGCGCATCGGCATAGTGGGCCAACCCGAGTAAAGGAGTTGCCCCATGTTTGCTGTAACAGGAATGACAGGTCAGGTCGGCGCCGCTGTTGCCGATCATCTGCTGAAAGATGGCGCCGAGGTTCGCGCGGTCGTAAGAAACCCCGAAAAGGCGGCCGGCTGGAAGGAACGGGACTGCGAGATTGCTGTCGCCGACATGAATGACGCGATATCGCTGACATCAGCGTTCAGAGGGGCCGAAGGCGTCTTTCTCGTCATCCCACCGCTTTTCGATCCCACACCGGGTTTTCCGGAGGTGAAAGGCATGCTGGCAACCTTGAAGACCGCGCTCGAGGCGGCGCGGCCAGAAAAACTTGTCTGCTTGTCGACCGTCGGCGCACAGGCGAAACAGCCGAACCTGTTGAGCCAGCTGGGCATCGTGGAGAAGGAGCTTTCGACGCTCTCCATCCCGGTCGCTTTCCTGCGCGCTGCCTGGTTCATGGAAAACGCTGCCTGGGATGTGGCGCCAGCCCGCGAAAGCGGCATCATTCCGAGCTTCCTTCAGCCTCTCGACCGCACCGTGCCGATGATTGCCGTTGATGATATCGGCGCGCTCGGTGCGAAAATGCTGCGTGAAGACTGGCAGGGCGTACGCGTTGAGGAGCTGGAAGCCCGCGAGCGCGTCAGCCCGGCCATGATAGCAGCTGCCTTTGCCAAGGCACTTGGCAAACCGGTATCCGCGCAAATCGTGCCGCGTAAGAACTGGGAGGAACTGTTCCGGACCCAGGGCATGAAGAACCCAGAGCCACGGATGCGCATGCTCGATGGTTTCAACGAGGGCTGGATCGATTTCGAGGGCGGACGCGAGAAATCGCTGAAGGGCACGACGACGATCGAAACGGCGATCCGCCGTCTCGTCATCGGTGCATGAATACAAAGGCCGCGGGAGCGCCGCGGCCTTTGCTCGATACCTCTGATGTGCAGGAGAAATCTCAGAGGTTGCTCATGCCGCCGTCGATGATGAGTTCGCTGCCGACGATATAGGCAGCCTCGTCAGAGGCGAAGAACACGATGGTCTTGGCGACTTCGCTGACATCGCCGAAGCGGCCGGCCGGGATCTGCGACTGGATATGGGAAGCCATCGCCTTGGAATCGGCCTCCGAAATGCCGAGCTTGTCATAGAGCGGTGTAGAGATCGGGCCGGGACTGATGGCGTTGACGCGGATGCCGCGACCGATCAATTCACCTGACAGCGTCTTGGCCAGCGTCAGCAGCGCACCCTTCGTCAGCGAGTAGACACTCGAATTCGGCATGCCGATATGAGCGTTGATCGAGGTGTTCAGCACGATCGAAGCCTTCTTCGAGAAAATCGGCAGCAGAGCCTGGATCAGGAAGTAAGGGCCTTTGACGTTGATCGCGAAGGACTTGTCGAAAGCCCCTTCGCTCCAACTCTCGACCGGGCCGAATTCCGCGATACCGGCATTGACGAAGAGGATATCGAGCGTGCCGAAAGCGTTCTTTACCGTTTCGGCAACCCCAGCCTGAGCACCGACATTGCCGGCATCGGCCTGGATAACGAGAACCTTGTCACCGAATTCCGCGCGGGCGGCGTCGACGCTTTTGGCGCTGCTGCCGGTAATGGCGACGCGAGCGCCTTCGGCGATGAACTGGCGGGCGGTTTCAAGGCCGATACCGCTGGTGCCGCCGGTAATCAGGGCTGTCTTATTTGCAAGGCGAGTCATTGTCCTATTCCCCTGGATATCTGGGATGATGATGGGATCATGCGGAAGGAAGGCCGGCGCGATAACCCGCTGTTTTCAGGAGAGATCATCAACCTGCAGCGGATATTCGCGCCATGGCCATCAGGTACGGGTGATCGAGGCGCCGCCATCGACCAGCGTCGCAGTGCCGGTGACGAAGCTTGCATCGTCGGATGCGAGATACAGGACCGACCGGGCCAGCTCTTCCGGCGCTGCAACGCGTTTCAGCGCATGCAGGTTGGTGATAAAGGCCTGCTTGTCCGACGTATCGTTCATCTCGCGATACATGTCCGTATCGACGGCACCCGGCAGGATCGCGTTGACGCGAATGTTCTGTGCGCCGTATTCGGCGGCGAGCGCCTGTGTGAGGCCGATGAGGCCGGACTTGCTGGCGGCATAGGCCGCAACGCCGGGGAAAGCGAAGCTGTAGCCGACGAATGTCGAGGTGAAGACGACCGAGCCGCCACCATTCTTGACCATCTCGGCGATCTGGTGCTTGGCAGCAAGGAACGAAGCCGTCAGGTTGATCGCCAGCGCATCGCTGAAGCCCGCTTCGGAGACACCGGTGCTCGGGCCTGCTTCGCCGAGCGTGCCGGCATTGTTGAAGGCGATATCGAGCTTGCCGTAGTTCTGGACGGCGGCTGCGACCAGCGCCTTGTGATAGTCTTCCGAGCGGACGTCGCCGGCCACGGCAACAGCGTCACCATCGGCAGCCTTGATTTCTGCAACCAGGCTTTCAAGCTCGGCCTGGCGGCGGGCACCGACGACGACCTTGGCGCCTTCGGCGGCAAAAAGCTTGGCAGTCACGCGACCGATACCCGAGCTTGCGCCGGTAACGATTGCCACTTTGTTGATCAGACGATTCATAGTTCCATCTCCTGAGTCTGGGTTGGATCGGCGACGCCGTCCCGTTTCGATGACTGGAAGATGGCATTCTTCTTTCGTTCGGATTAGTCTCCCGATCACGGAGTTCGAATTCGGAAAAGCCGAACGATGATAGAGCCAAACGATGATGAAGATTGAGGGGATAGCGGCTTTCGTCGCCGTAGTGGAGGCAGGTTCTGTCAGCGAAGCCGCGCGGCGGCTGCGCCTGTCGAAGTCGGTTGTCAGCGAACGGCTGGCCGAGCTGGAAAAGACGCTGGGCGCCATGCTCGTCCACCGCACCACGCGCAAGCTCACCGTGACCGAGGATGGGGCAGCCTTTCTGGAGCGCGCCGGGCGCATCGTCCGCGAGATGGAGGATGCCGAGGCAGATATGGCCGAACGCCGCGGCACACTCTCCGGTCCGCTGCGCATCGCAGCGCCCGTCAGCTTCGGCCGCCTGCATCTCGGTCCTGCGCTTTACCCGTTTTTGAAGGCGCATCCGCGGATCGCTCTGACGCTCGACATGGACGACAGGCGCGTCGATCCCGCCTCGGACGGCTATGACGCCATCATCCGCCACGGTGCCATCGCCGATTCACGGCTGGTCGCCTGGAAGCTTGCCCGCAGTCGCCGACTGCTGGTCGCCTCACCCGACTATATCGAACACCACGGAACGCCGGCTTCATTGTCCGATCTCAATGGCCATCGGGGTATTTTCTATACCAATCGCGGCGCTGCGGATTGGCGCTTCCAGACAGAGGAGGGCACCGTCGTCATCCGCGCGATGCTCGGTCTCGGCATCAACAATGGCGATATGCTGCATGATGCTGCGATCGAGGGTCTAGGTATCGCGCTGCTGCCGACCTTCATCGCTGGTCCCGCCATACGCGAGGGACGACTCATGGAAATCGATGTCGGCGCCAAGCCCGAACCGGAATTCATCTACATGGCCCATCCCGAAGGCCGAAATCCTTCCGCCAAGCTGCGCGCCATCGCCGATCATCTGAAAAAGACGTTTGGTGATCCGCCCTATTGGGATCCGGATTGCTAGTTCAGAAGGCTCATCAGGTTTTCGGTCACGGGAGAACGCTGGCTGCGCAGCACCGCAAGCGCCAGCCGCGCTACGGCGGGCGGGCCTTCGATCGGCCGGTACGCAACACCGGCAAGTTTGATATGTGAAATCGACGCTGGAACGATCGAGACACCGAGATCGGCTGCAACGAGATTAACGACTGAGGAGATTTGCGGCGCCTCCTGAGCGACCTTCAACTCAAATCCCGCCTCGCGGCAGGCGCGCACCACGTCATCATATAGGCTGAGGCCAACGAGACGCGGGAAAAGAATGAATGGCTCCTTCGCCAGCAGAGCGAGCGGTAACGTCTTTCGTTTTGCCAGCGCGTGGCTTGCCGGCAGGGCGACGACCATTGGTTCGTCCGGCAGGCGTTTCAGCCTGACGCCATCGGGATCGTCGAGGCCGGGGCGGAAGAAGGTCGCATCCAGTTCGCCGTGTTCCAGCTTCTGCATCAGGCCTAGCGTGTTCATTTCCGTCAGTGATAACTGCACATCCGGCCAGCGGGCCTGAAAGCGGCGGATCGTCGTGCTGACCACGGGGTTAAAGGCGGAGGAGGCGGTGAAGCCGAGCGACAACCGGCCAGTCTCGCCGCGATTGGCGCTTTGCGCCGCCAGCCGTGCTTTCTCGGCTGCCGCGAGCGACGCTTTTGCTTCCGGCAGAAAGGCGGCGCCCGCTGCGGTCAATTCCGCCCCGTGCGGCACGCGATGGAAGAGCATGGCGCCGATTTCGGTTTCAAGATCCCGGATCTGCTGGCTGAGCGGCGGCTGGCCGATGCCGAGGCGCGCAGCCGCCCTCGTGAAATTGCCCTCTTCCGCCACCGCCAGAAAATACCTGAGATGCCGCAGCTCCATTGCTATCTCCAAAAGCTATCAAGAACGCCTGTCTCATATATTGGACAAATGGAGGCGATCTGACTAGATCGGGAGGCAGGAAGGAATGATAATGTCCGACTCTGCAATCCAAGACGTCGCCGGCCTTGAAACGACCGAAGAAAACCACCGGAAACACTATCTTACGCGTGGCACCGGCGCTTATCGCCGCGCCAGCCTGGCGCTCTTCCTCTCGGGTTTCGCCACCTTCTCGCTGCTCTACTGCGTGCAGCCGCTCCTGCCGATCTTTTCGCAGGAATTTGCCGTCAGCCCGGCTGAAAGTTCGCTGTCGCTATCCCTCTCCACCGGCTTCCTGGCGATCGCCATCGTCTGCGCCGCTGCCGTCTCCGAAGGGCTCGGCCGGCGCAGCCTCATGTCGATTTCGCTGGTCGGCGCCGCCGTGCTGACGATCGCCACCGCCTTTGCACCGAACTGGCATCTGATGCTGATTATCCGCGCGCTGCAGGGCTTCGTTCTGGGCGGGGTTCCGGCCGTTGCCATGGCCTATCTCGCAGAGGAGATCGACCCGCGCGGTCTCGGCGCCACCATGGGTCTCTATGTCGGCGGCACGGCCTTCGGCGGCATGTCGGGCCGGGTGCTGACGGGTATCTTCGCCGAATATCTTTCCTGGCGACCGGCCCTGTTCCTGATCGGCGCCATCGGCCTGGCCGCCGCGATCGGCTTCATTGCGCTACTGCCGCCCTCGCGCAATTTCGTGCGCCGCGCCGGCTTCGATCCGCAATTTCATCTGAAGGCGTGGTCCGGACACATCAGCAACCCGGCGCTACCCTTCATCTTCATGATCGCCTTTTTCGCGATGGGTTCCTTCGTAACGATCTACAACTATGCCGGCTTCCGCCTCGTGGCACCGCCCTATGATCTCAACCAGACCGAACTCGGCTTGATCTTCACGGTCTACCTCTTCGGTATCGGCGCGTCCTCAGTCGGCGGCATCCTCGGCGACAGGCTCGGCCATTTTACCGTGCTCCTGGCGGGCATCGTCATCACTGCAGCAGGCTGTGCTCTGACGCTTTCGGCCTCGCTGCCGCTGATCATCACCGGCATCATCGTACTGACCAGCGGCTTCTTCATGACGCATTCGGTGGCAAGCGGTCTGGTGGGCAAACTTGCTGCCGGCACCAAGGGGCATGCCTCCTCGCTCTACATGCTCGCCTATTACATCGGCTCGAGCGTCATGGGCTCTGCCGGCGGATGGTTCTGGGCTGTGGAGGGATGGTCTGCGATCGTGATTTTCACGCTGACGATGATGGCGCTCGCATTTCTGTCCGCGCTGACCGCGCGCCGTCTCGCCCATCTCCTCCCTTGACTTCTGGCGTGCGACTACTAATTTAACTTAACGGTTAAATACAAGTCGGAGGACCACCTTGAAGAAAATCTATCATGGAAGCTGCCATTGCGGCGCCGTTGCCTATGAAGCCGGGCTCGATCTTTCGGCAGGCACCTTCAAGTGCAATTGTTCGATCTGCCGCAAGAAGCGCAGCTGGCTGGCTGTCGTGCAGCCCGATGACTTCCGGCTGGTTTCGGGCGGTGACGGGCTGCGCAAATATCAGTTCGCTTCCGGCTCGATCCAGCATCTCTTCTGCGAAAATTGCGGCGTGGCTTCCTTTGCCCGCAATGACAATCAGACGATCGGCCCCTTCATCGCCGTCGCCGTCAGCTGCCTTGACGACGCCAGCGCCGAAGAGCTTGCCGCCGCCCCGATCGCCTATTTCGACGGCATGCATGATCGTTATGACGCAGCACCTGCCGAAACGCGGCATCTCTGACGGTGGCTGTCAGCCAAGCCGGATATAGGGCACGTCCTTCTTCGCCACCTCGTCGAGCGCCTCGTCATAACCGGCATCGGCATAACGCATGACGCCGAGCGCCGTATCGTTGGTCAGCGCATGGTCGAGCCGTTCGTCGGCGGCCTCGGAGCCGTCGGCAACGACGGTGACGCCGCAGCTCGTCATGTAACCGGCATAACCGCCGCCACCGGAATGGACGACGACGAGATCGGCCATCGAGGAGCAGAGCATCATCGCGTCGATGAGCGGCCAGTCGGCGATGGCATCGGAGCCATCCTTCATGCGTTCCGTCATGATGTTCGGATGCGCCATGGCGCCGGCATCGAGATGGTCGCGCGAGAAGGCGACCGGTCCCTTGAGTTCGCCATTGGCGACCAGTTCGTTGACGCGGCGCGCCAGCGCCGTGCGCTCGCCATGGCCGAGCCAGGCAATACGTGCCGGCAGCCCCTCGAAGGGAATATGCTCGCGCGCCAGGCGGATCCAGTTGGTGATGATCTTGTTGTCGGGAAACATCTCGAGCAACAGATCGTCGATGCTGGCGATATCGCTCTCCTCGCCTGATAGTGCCATCCAACGGAACGGGCCGATGGCGCGGGCAAAGAGCGGGCGCAGATAGGCTTCGGTAAAGATCGGGATGTCGAAAGCATTGGCAACGCCACCCTCGCGGGCCTGCGTACGGATGAGATTGCCATTGTCGAAGACTTCAGCGCCGCGCTTCTGGAATTCCAGCATAGCGGTGACGTGCTCGACGATCGAGGCACGGCTGGCAGCCATGAGCTGGCCCTGGCCATCGTCGCGCAGTCCCTTCACCTGATCGATGCTCATGCCCTTCGGCACATAGCCATAGACAAGGTCATGCGCCGAGGTCTGGTCGGTGACGATATCGGGCACGATGCCACGCCGGGCAATTTCCGGATAGATCTCAGCGGCGTTGCCAACGAACCCGACGGAAAGCGCCCGCTTGTCCTTGACGGCGGCATCGATCATCGCGAGCGCGCTGTCGAGATCGGGCGCGATCTCCTGCAGATAACCGATCTGCTGGCGCTTGCGGGCGCGTTCCGGATCGATGTCGACGCAGAGGATGGCAGCGCCGGCCATGCGGCCCGCCAGGGGCTGCGCCCCACCCATGCCGCCAAGCCCTGCCGTCAGCACGAAGCGCCCATGGAGATCGCCGCCGAATCGGCGCTCGGCAATGCGCATGAAGATTTCGTAGGTGCCCTGAATGACGCCCTGACTGCCGATATATTGCCAGGCGCCGGCCGTCAGCCCGCCCCAGCAGATCAGTCCCTTGCGCTGCAGCTCGTAGAAGACCTCAGCCTTCGCCCACTGGCCGACGATGTTGCAATTTGCCATGATGACGAGCGGCGCCTTGGCATGGGTCTTCACGAGGCCGATCGGCTTGCCGGACTGGATGAGCAACGTCTGATCCTCGTCCATTTCGGTGAGCGCCTTGACGATGCCTCGGTGCGCCGCCCAGTTGCGCGCTGCCTTGCCGAGAGCTGCATAGACGACGAGATTGTCAGGGTCTTCGCCAACCGAAAGTACGTTTTCCAGAAGCCGCAGCAACGCCTCTTGCCGCCAGCCCCTGGCACGTAGCTCCGATCCGCCGGGAATCGGAAATTTCGGATGGCGTGGATTGGCCTTCGGCATCTTGGGTTCCTCGTCTTTTGTCGTCGGCACATGCAGCACCGGTTCATTCACTTGGCAGGCAGCGGTTCCACATACGCAAGCGCGGCGTCTATGAGGCGACGGCGCATGGTGTCGTCGCCATAGACATCGGCATTGGCCCGCACCCAGCCATGCATGATCCGCTCGCCCGACAGCATCTGGATCACGCCGGGCTGCGCCAGCGCCCAGCCATCATTGCCCTTGCCCAAGCGCAGCAACATGCCGTCATGGCGTGCGCAGCAGAGCAGGTTACCATTAAGCATGAAGGCCCAGCCGCCGAACATGGATTTTTCGCTCAGGCCCGTCCGGTCGCCGAGCTCCTCGCGCATCAGTTCTTCCAGGCCGGGATCGCGTGCCATGGCTCAGGCCCTCGTCTCCAGTGCATAGCGTGCAATCTCGATGCCCATCGCCTTTTCGACGAACGGATAGACGGTTGGATCGAGCACGCTGGCGGATAGCGGTATGATCTCCTTCGGTACATGCAGGATGAAGACATGCATGCCACCCTTGAGCTGGCCGACCGAAAGCGGCTCGCCCTCCTCGGAAAGTGTGGTGATGACGGCCGGGAAGGTCGCTAGACGCGTGCCGCCGGCATCTTCGACTGCCATATATTCGTTCATCACATGCAGCGTGACGGCCTTGTCGCCGGCGCCGACGGTGATCGTCCCGATGTCGAAGGCTTCCTTCGTATAGACGACGTCCTTCCTGGTAATCGTACCTTCGGCCAGGATATGGCCGCCCGTCGTCTTGCAGATCGCATCGATGATCGCCGATCCGCCGCGCTTTTCCGCTTCGATGATGGCTTCGCCGAGCTTCAGTGCCAGCGAGATCCCGCCAAGCGCGGCATTCTTGCGGACATAGGAGGCGCGCAGCGGGTTGCGGCAGCTGGCGATGAAGCCACCGGACTGGTCGGCGGCCGCCCGCAGCACCGGCGAGATCTTCGCCGTAGCACCCTTCACGACCAGCTCGATATAGCGGTTTTCGGCCCGGTTGCCGCCGACAGCCGTCTGGATCATCTGTTCCGGCGATCCTGCCATGCCGATCGAGCCCATGTCGCCGGTCGGATGTGCGCGTATATCGCCGACGGCATCGACGACTTTGGTGCCGAGGATCGCTGAAGGCAGCCAGCCGTTCAGCGTCGAGGACTTTCCGTTCTGGCCGATGATGAGACCGGAGAGCTTTTCGCCGAGCGACTCCTGCAGCAACTGCACGGCTTTCACATAGTCTATGCCCTGCATCTCCCAGGGCGTGGTGGAGGCAGGCGCCCCGATCGCCGCCGCCGTCGCGACCCAGTCGTTATCGCCGAGTTCCTCGATGGACACGAGTTCAGGCTTGCCGACGTTAACGGCGGCATAACCGAGCATGCGACCGTGATCGGCCCAGCCGCCGCCGCCGGCGGCATAGACGGAACCGCCCTTGACGGCGGCTTCCACGTCCTTCTCAACCAGTATGCGTCCCATTATCCTTCTCCGTCGTAAGTGTCCTGTCCATCTCGCGCACTGCCTCGAAAAGCACGGCGGCGCCGAGCGCTATGTCATCATTTTCGGCCCATTCATCCGGGGAGTGGCTTCGGCCCTCCTTGCAAGGCACGAAGATCATCGCAGCCGGCGCGACGCGGGCAATCCAGGCCGTATCGTGGCCGGCGCCCGATGCCATGAAGCGGTGTTTGGCGCCGACTGTCTCGCAGGCCCGTTCCAGGGTCGAGAGCAGGCCTTTGTCGCTCGGTGTCGGGAAATTGTCGGAAATGCGGTTCGGAGAAGCAATCGTCACGCCGAATGCCAGAGCGAGCTTTTCCGCATGGCCGTCCAGCCAGCGGCAGAACGCTTCCATGTCGGCCCGGATTTCGGCCCGTCCATCGATCAGCAGCACGACCCGCGACGGCACGACATTGGCGGCATTCGGCTCGATGCGGAATTCGCCGACGGTGGCCGCAAAATGACCGGGTGTCTTGGCAAGTTCGCTCGCCGCATTGCGAATATCGAGCACCAGCTGCGAAGCGGCAACCAGCGCATCGGAGCGCAGATCCATCGGCGTGGTCCCGGCATGGTCGGCGCGGCCTTCGACGGTGATCTCGATGCGGGTAATGCCTGAAATCGCGGTGACGATGCCGATATCCTTGCGCTCGTTTTGAAGGATGGGGCCTTGTTCGATATGCAGTTCCAGAAAGCCGGCAATATCGGGCTTGTTCTCGTGGGTCAGAACCCCTGGCGATCCACCGACCTCGGCAATCGCTTCGCCAAGATCGCGGCCGTCGACCGCGCGGGAAAGCCATGCCTGCGGCAATTGCCCCGTCATGCCGCGACTGCCGATGCAGGAAACGCCGAAAATGCTGACCTCCTCGGCCAGGAAGTCGACGATCTCCAGATCATGATCGAGGTGAATCTCCTGTTCCCGCAACGCCCGCGCGACCTCCAGAGCTGCGGCAACACCGGCAATGCCGTCGAAACGCCCGCCATCGGGTACCGTGTCGGAATGCGAGCCCAGCATGATGATGCCTGAACCGGGTTTTGCGCCTTCGCGCCGACCGATCAGATTGCCGGATGCGTCGATGCGGGTTTCCAGCCCGATCGCCTGCATGCGGGCCTCCAAATAGGCGCGGCCCTCAAGGAAAAGCGGCGAAAAGGCCCGCCGTGTCCACGGATGCCCCGGCTCGGTAATATTGGAGAGAGCTTCGATGTCTGCGGATATCCGGCCAGGATTGACGGGCAGGTTGCGGCTCATGCCAGCACCTGTCTGGCAAGCGGTCGCACGAAGCGGCCGGTACCGGGTTCGGCCAGAACCTTCGACCCCTCGGTAATCTTCTCTCCGCGCAGCCATGCGGCTGAAACCGTCCACGGCAGGCGGATACCGTTATAAGGGCTCCAGCCGACGACATTGTTGCCGCTGGACGAGGCGTCGTAGACCATTTCCTTCGGCTCCAGCACGACGATATCGGCATCCTTGCCCGGTGTGAGCGCTCCCTTGATATGGTCGAGGCGGAAATGCCTGGCCGGGTTTTCGGCCATCAGCTTCGCCGCCCAGGTCAGCGGTACGCCGCGTTCCAACGCGCCTTTGACGAAAAGCGGCACCATCACTTCCAGACCTGGAACACCTGATGCATTCGCCAGCATGTCGGGATTGGTCTTGCGGTTTTCGGACCAGCTCACATGGTCAGTCGAAACCAGCCAGACGTTGCCTTCGGCAACCTTACGCCACAGCGTCTCGACTTCGGCGCGCGGCCGCACTGGCGGATTGATCTTCGCCTTGCCGCCGAGCCGCTTCACATCGTTTTCCTCGTCGAGCGTCAGGTAGTGAATGCAGCATTCCACCGTCGCCTCGAAACCGTCGCGGCGATAGGCCCGCGCGATGTCGTAACCGCGCCCGAGCGAGCAATGCACGACATGCGACGGACAGCCGGTATTGGCGCCGGTTTCGAAGATCGTGTGCATGGCAAGCAGTTCGGTTATCGGCGGGCGTGACAGGCCATGCGCTCGCCAGTCGGTGATGCCGCTTGCCTTCACCTGTTCCATATAGGTGCGGACCGCCTCGTCATCCTCGTTGTGCACGCCGGCCGTCAGCCCGGTCGGCGCAATCGCCGCAAAACAGGCGTCGAGCAGGGCCGGTGGGATGCGCGGGAAGCGTTTGGGATCGGTGCCGAAGGTCGAGAATTTGAAGGCGGCCACACCCGCTTCCACCATTTCCGTGATGCGCGTCGCACCTTCCTCGGGATCGGCCGTGCCATAGAGCGCAAAATCGACGCGGGCCTGCGGACCGGCATGATCGACCTTCTTCTTCACGGCTGCCGCCGAGCAGACGAGATTGCCTTCGTCATAGGGCATGTCGACGATGGTCGTGACACCACCGGCAGCCGCCGAGCGCGTCGACCAGATGAAGTCCTCCTGGTCTTTCTGGGAGAGTGAATGGACCTGCGCATCGATCGCGCCCGGCAGGATCAGTGCCTTGCCAAGCAGGTGCCGTTCTTTGGCCGCCGGCGGCACGCCAATACCGACTTCGGCGATCTTTCCATCGTGAACGGCGACATAGCCGCCCTCGACAATGCGCTCCGGCAGCACCACCGTGCCCTGCAGAACGAGATCGAAATCCATGCCGCGTCTCCCTCGATAGGTCGAAATTCAGATGATGGCCGGTTCCCGCGTCAGCCGTTCTTCGATGCGCTCGAGCGAACCGAGTGCAAAGAAATCGTCGAAGGAGGCGATCGGCACCTGCTCGATCAGCCTGGAGAGGAATGCATCCGAGCCGAGTTCCTCCTCGATTGCCTCGACTTCGGCCGAAAGCGGCCGATCCACTGTGTAGAAGGCCGCATGTTTGCGCACGACCTCATAGAGCATACCCGCAACACCCTTCGGCGTGTCGCCGATAATATCGATCGCCTGCGCTGAAAGCAGGGCCTCCAGTGCGGCGAGACGCTTCAGCGCCCGCATCTGGCGGTCGAAACGCTCGATAACGAGCGGCAGGAAGGCCGCCTCGTCCTCAAGCCCCGCCGCTACGACGAGCGATTGCGCCGAAACAGGGTTCGACATGGAGAGTACGCGCGAAAAGATTTCGCCTGCAAGCTTGATGATCGGGCCGAAACCGGTCGCGATGCGGCCGGGAGGCACGAGATTGACCGGCAGGCCGCGCCGCTGGCCGTTGCCGAGCAGGACACAGCGGTTGAAGGCGTTGCGCGCTGCATGCGCCATGCAAAGCGCTGCCGATTCCAGCAGAATGGTCACGTCGAGCGGCAGGGAGCCGCCCGATGTCATCACCCGTCCCTCGACGACGACGGGATTGTCATCGGAACGCCCGGTGGCGGCGAGAATCTTGTGGCCCGTCGAAAGCAGGTTCTCGATAACGGCACCAAAGACCTGGGCGATCATGCGCAGGCTGAGCGCATCCTGCACATGGGTCGCGACCGGCCATTCCCATTCGTCGGAGGCATTGCACAGCCAGGCGCCGATCAGCGCTTCCCGCGCGGTGCCGACATGGCGCACAGCCCGCCAGGGATCGCGTGACCCGCCGAGCGCGCCTGAGGCCATCATGCCGGTCGCCAGCAGCACACGAATTGAGGCAGCGGCATTGCGCGTCGTCTCCGCAGCGGCGGCAAAGCTGACGGCATTGACGCTGAGCGAGGCGAGGCTGTCGCGCGGCGCCATCTTCACCGGTTCCATGCCGGCTGCCTGGAAGGCGTCGGCAGCCTGCATGCGCTCACCGCGATAAATCGCTTCGCCAACGCCGGTCAGCACCGCGCCGATCTGGCCCATCAGGCCGATATCAGCGCAACCGATCGAGCCGGTGCGGCGCACGACCGGAATGAGGTCTGCCCTCAGCATGCGCATATAGGCGTCGATGAGATCGGGCGTACAGCCGACCTGGCCGGTCAGTGCCGTGTTGACGCGCATCGCCATGGCATTGCGCACGACATTGCAGGAAAAAGGTGTGCCGGTGCCGAAATGGTGGGCGCGTACCAGACCGAGATTGAAGGCGTCGAGATCTTCGGGCGACCATTCGACATCCTTCATGGCGCCCACACCCGTGGTCGCGCCGTAAACGGGCATGCCGGATTCGATGGCATCCTCGACGATCGAACGCGCGATCCTCACGCGCTGCATACCGATCTCCGAGGCCGAAAGCGTAACCCTGCCGGAGCCGATCCTCACCATTTCGGCAAAGCTGAAGGGCTGGCCGCTCAGTTCGATTCCGGGGCGTTCATGCTTCATGTGCTCATCTCCATGGAGGCGAGACTAAGCGAGCCTCACGTCTGGCGGGATATCCCAAATGCCGAACACATCATGCTTTTGTTGCTTTCCGATCAGCTCACCATCCAGGCAATATAGAGAAGCGTGAGCGCAATGATCCAGAGGGCCACTTTTGCCGAACGGTTATGACGGGCTTCCGCCTTGCCGATGGCCTCTGCTGTCTGCTCGTCAAAGCGCAATCCATGTTCGCTCATATGCAGAAGCTGATGGTGGAATTTCTCGGTCTGGGCGGCGATCTCCGGCGCGGCTTCGGCGAGCTTCACGGCGGCCTTCAGCCCGTCCTTGAGATCGGTGACGATGCGTTTGGGGCCGAGATTGTTCTTGATCCAGTCGCCGACGACAGGCTCGGACGCCTTCCACATGTTGAAGCGCGGATTGAGCATGCGCGAGACGCCTTCGACGACGACCATCGTCTTCTGCAGCATGACGAGCTCGGGGCGCGTTTGCATGTCGAAGAGTTCGGTGACTTCGAAAAGCAGCGTCAAGAGCTTGCCCATCGAGATCGTCTCGGCCGGCTGTCCGTGGATCGGCTCGCCGATCGCCCGGATCGCCTGGGCAAAACTCTCGACATTGTGGTGGCCGGGTACATAGCCCGCCTCGAAATGCACTTCCGCCACCCGGATATAATCGCGTGTGATGAAACCGTAGAGGATTTCGGCGAGGAAGCGACGCTCCTTCTTCCCGAGACGTCCGACGATGCCCATGTCGACGGCAACGATCATGCCGTCGGAATCGACAAAGAGGTTGCCCGGGTGCATGTCAGCATGGAAGAAACCGTCACGCAGCGTATGGCGCAGGAATGACTGGATCAGTGTATCGGCAAGCATGTTGAGGTCGTGGCCGGCAGCCCGCAGCCCCTCCACATCGGACATCTTGACGCCGTCGATCCACTCCATGGTGATGACGTCGCGGCCGGTGCGCTCCCAGTCCACCTTCGGCACGCGGAAGCCCGGATCCTTTTCGGTATTCTCGGCAATCTCGGAAAGTGCAGCCGCCTCAAGACGCAGGTCCATTTCCACCTTGGTGGTCTGCTCCAGCGTCTTCGTCACCTCGACCGGCCGCAGGCGCCGACTGGCCGGCATGAAGCGTTCCTGCATATGGGCGACGAGATACATCGCCTCGATATCATGGGCAAACCGCGCTCTCACGCCGGGCCGCACAACCTTGACCGCAACCTTCTTGGGTCCATCAGGTGTGCCGACCTCTGCTGCATGCACCTGCGCGATGGAGGCTGCGGCAATCGGATCACCGAAGCTCGCATAGAGATCCGTGATCGGCCGCCCGAGCGAACCCTCGATATTGGCCTTGGCGGCAGCCGCCGGGAAAAAGGCCATCCGGTCCTGGAGTTGGGACAGATCGTCGGCAAACTCGACACCAACGACGTCAGGACGCGTTGCAAGGAACTGGCCGATCTTCACATAGGATGGCCCTAGCCGCTCGACAGCCTGTGCCAGCCGGTCGCTGCGCTTCTGATACTTGCTTCGCTTGCGCGCAAACATGCCGACAAAGGATTTCGCCAGGCTGACCGATGGCGGCAGGCCTTCCGAAGGCAGTGCCGAGATGACGCCCTCACGCACCAGAATCCAGCCGACTCTTGCGAGCCTGAAATATGCCCCGAAAGCACTCATGCGGATCAGAGCTTCCAGCCGGAATGCAGCGCTGCGATGCCGCCGGTATAATTGGTATAGGTCACGCGCGAGAAGCCGACCGTGCGGATCATCGCCGCGAAATTCTCCTGGTTCGGGAACTTGCGGATCGATTCCACGAGATACTGATAGGGCTCTGCGTCACCGGTGATCGCCTTGCCGAATTTCGGAATGGCGTTGAAGGACCAGGCATCGTAGACCTTGTCGAGCAGCGGCAAGTCCACTTCGGAAAATTCCAGCACCAGCAGCCGCCCGCCGCGCTTCAGGACGCGATAGGCTTCCGAGAGTGCTACCTCGATCCGCGGCACGTTGCGGATGCCGAAAGCGATGGTATAGGCATCGAAGCTGTTTGCCTCGAAGGGAAGGTCTTCGGCATTGGCCTCGACAAAGGTCAGATTGTCGGAAAGCTTTTTCTTTTCCGCTCGCTCGGCGCCGACGCCAAGCATCGAACCGTTGATGTCGAGCACGGTCGCATGCGCCTGGCGGTTGGAAGCTTCGATGATGCGGAAGGCAATGTCGCCCGTGCCGCCGGCAACATCGAGCACCTTGTAGACCGGCTCCTTGCGCGGGTTGAGTGCCGCGATCATGGCGTCCTTCCAGGCCCTGTGCATGCCCATCGACATGACGTCGTTCATGATGTCGTAGCGCTTGGCGACCTTGTGGAAGACCTCGTTGACGAGGCCTTGCTTTTCACCGGTCGGCACCTCACGGAAGCCGTAGGACGTTTCCATGCCGCCATCGGCGGAGGTCCGGCTGTCTGACATCAAGCTACTCCGTTCACATCAAGAATTCGGCGCGGCGACCATAGCGAAAGCGAGGGAGCGGCGCTATCTGTGGGCCACGGTCTGCCCGCGGCACGTTGGCGCTATAGCGCACATCGCGGGCGGTTGAAACACGTTAGATATAGATGGGTTAAGATGCCGGAATTGCCAGAAGTCGAAACGGTGAAGCGCGGTCTGACGCCGGCAATGGAGGGCGCGCGCATCGAGAGGCTGGAATTGCGCCGCGGCGATCTGCGATTTCCCTTTCCTCAGGGCTTCGAGCAGCAGGTATCCGGCCGCAAGATCATCGGCCTTGGACGGCGGGCCAAGTACTTGTTGATCGACCTCGACAGCGGCAAGACGATCATTTCCCATCTCGGCATGTCCGGCTCCTTCCGGATCGAACAGGGCGCCGTCAGCGGCACGCCTGGCGACTTCCATCACGAGCGTTCCAAGGATGAGAAGCATGATCACGCCATCTTTCATCTGGATGGCGAAGGCGGACCGCGCCGCGTCATCTACAATGATCCGCGCCGCTTCGGCTTCATGGACATTGCGGACCGCTCTGAACTCGACGCCAACCCCTTTCTGTTCGGTCTGGGGCCGGAACCGACGGGCAACGAGCTGTCGGCCGCCTATCTGGCCGAACGTTTCCAACGCAAGGCACAGCCGCTGAAGAGCGCGTTGCTCGATCAGAAGAACATCGCCGGGCTCGGCAATATATATGTCTGCGAGGCGCTCTGGCGGGCGCATCTGTTGCCGACGCGCGCAGCCGGCACGCTGGTGACCAAGGTGGGTAAGCCGAAGGAAGCGCTGAACCTGCTGGTCAGCTCTATTCGCGATGTCATCGCCGATGCGATCGCTGCGGGCGGATCGTCGCTGCGCGACCATATCCAGACGGATGGCTCGCTCGGCTACTTCCAGCATTCCTTTTCCGTCTATGATCGCGAAGGTCTAACTTGCCGCACGCCGGGCTGTGGCGGTACGGTCTCGCGCATCGTGCAGGCTGGCCGGTCCACCTTCTATTGCGCCACCTGCCAGAAATAGGAGAGCGCCATGGTCTATGAAACACTTCTTGTTGAAACCCGCGGCAATGTCGGCCTCATTACGCTGAACCGGCCGCAGGCGCTGAACGCGCTGAATTCGACCGTGCTCGAGGAACTGAAGCAAGCCTATGCGGCCTTTCATGCCGATGAGACCATAGGCGCGATCGTGTTGACCGGCTCGGAGCGCGCATTCGCCGCCGGTGCCGACATCAAGGAAATGCAGCCGCTCGATTTCGCCGAAGTCTACAAGAGCGATTTCATCAGCGGCTGGGACGAGATCGCCAAGGCCCGTAAGCCGATCATCGCAGCTGTCAGCGGCTTTGCGCTCGGCGGCGGATGCGAGCTTGCCATGCTTTGCGATTTCATCATCGCCTCGGAGACGGCAAAGTTCGGCCAGCCGGAGATCACGCTGGGCGTCATTCCAGGCATTGGCGGCTCGCAGCGCCTGACGCGCGCGGTCGGAAAGGCCAAAGCGATGGATCTGATCCTGACCGGCCGGATGATGGACGCAGCCGAAGCCGAGCGCGCGGGACTCGTTTCGCGTGTGGTGGCACCGGAAAGGCTGCTGGATGAAGCGCTGGAGGCGGCAACCAAGATCGCATCATTGTCTCGGCCGTCGGTTCTGATGGCAAAGGAGGCGGTCAGCCGCGCCTTCGAGACGACGCTGGAGGAGGGCTTGCGTTTCGAACGCCGCCTCTTCCAGAGCCTCTTTGCGACCGAGGATCAGAAAGAGGGCATGGCCGCCTTCATCGAAAAGCGCAAACCTGCCTTCAAGAACAGGTGAGCGGATGCTGCCGGGAAAGGCGCTTTTCCTTGAAAATGCGCGTTGACGCGGGTGAGCTTTAGCGTTATATGCCCGCCCACGGTTCGGAAAGCCGCTCAGGTTTTCCGCTAATGCTCCCGTATTGCTGAATTGAGTGGCCGCAGGGCCAGCGCGGCAATGGCGGAGTTTGTTCGAATTCTTGAGAGAGGCATCCATGGCCAATACAACCTCGGCGAAAAAGGCGACCCGCAAGATCGCTCGCCGTACCGCAGTCAACAAGGCTCGCCGTTCGCGCGTTCGCACTTACGTTCGCCAGGTCGAAGAGGCACTCGCCGCTGGTGATGCCGCCAAGGCAAAGGAAGCCTTCATCGCAGCTGAACCCGAGCTGGCGCGTGCCGCAAGCAAGGGCGTCCTGCACGCCAACACAGCATCCCGCAAGGTCTCGCGCCTTGCCGCTCGTGTGAAGGCCCTGTCGGCTTCTGCGACAGCGTAAATATCTCATTAACGAATTGCTCGTTATGATTAGCCCGGTAATTTTACCGGGCTTTTTCGATTCCGTCGCCCGCTCCGGCTATGGTTAATCTAACGACGATTTCGTGTCAGAGGCATGACAGGAAAAATTGTTTTAAAACAATAGCTTACGCAAGGATCTTTTTAAGACTTGCGACTCTGGTCACCCAGCCCGGGGCACCAAATGAGTCAAGAACATTTTTTCTTTTTTCTTTTTATGCGTGTCCAAAATAGCCCACTCGGGGAATCTCCTTGATTCAAAAGCGATTCTTTTTTGACGGTGGTGTGACGCCCTAAAAGGGCAGCGGGAGTCAATGGCCGCATCTTAATTTTGCGTAAAATTCATCGTTGATCTTGCCATTTGATCCTGCCTAAATGGCGTCCAGCAAAGGGCGCGGACATCACCTGCAGAAGTCAGTCCAAACTGCCACGTCGGCAGGATGATGGCTCTGTGTCGCTTGCAACGGAGCGGACAGCTTCCGTTTTCTCACGCACTCGACGGCATTGTACCGTGACGTGGCTGTCACGGGACGGGGACGTTTTGTGCGCTCCGCGGCCACACGCTTTGCGCGAGGCCCGGAAAAGGGCAGGGGAAAGTGTAACATTGCGTGCGGGCTTGCGGGCGAAAAACGAGGATCGGCCGCCAGCCTGACACAGAGCCGTTGAGACGGTTGTCGCATGATCGCGACCACCGCAGGGTCTCTGTGTCAGTCCCGAAAGGGGCAGTGTTTGAGTGAACCGGCATGCAGGCGGCTCATGAGGATGTCGCTGGTTTTGCCAGAGCGGGGAATGATCGGGCGGCTGTCAACGAATGACCGCCCGAGGAAATGAAAGGCGGCATTATGCAGATGAATTCGATGACGACGGGTGCGCTGGATAACGGGGAAGCTGCACCGCAGTCTTTCGGTTCCATTCACCTGAGTGCAACGGAAGAAAAGGGCGAGATGAAGCATGGCGTTCTCTTCGACCGCGTCAGCGCGCGTCTGAAGGCACAAGTTGGTCCTGACGTCTATGCAAGCTGGTTTGCACGGCTCAAGCTTCATTCGGTTTCCAAGAGTGTCGTCCGTCTCACCGTTCCCACGACCTTTCTGAAGTCGTGGATCAACAACCGGTATCTCGATCTCATTGTCGGGCTGTTTCAGGCCGAAGATCCTGAAATCCTGAAGGTCGAGATCCTTGTGCGCACGGCAACGCGCACCGGCGTGAAGGCGGTCGACGAGGCGGTCGCCATCGAGCCGGCTGCCCAGCCCACCCAGCTTCGTCGTCCGGCATCTGCCCAGCCGGCGGGGCATATCGTCCAGCAGGCCGTGTCGGCCGCCGCTGCGGCGCGCCCGGCAAGTGTCGGTTCGCCGCTCTTTGGCTCGCCGCTGGATTCTCGCTTCACCTTCGACACGTTCGTTGAGGGCAGCTCCAACCGCGTGGCGCTTGCCGCCGCGAAAACCATTGCGGAAGCAGGTCAGGGCGCTGTGCGCTTCAACCCGCTCTTCGTCCATGCGACCGTCGGTCTCGGCAAGACCCATCTGCTGCAGGCGATCGCCAATGCTGCGGTGCAGAACCCACGTGGCCTGCGCGTCGTCTATCTGACGGCCGAATACTTCATGTGGCGTTTCGCGACGGCGATCCGTGACAATGACGCGCTGACGTTGAAGGATTCGCTGCGCAACATCGATCTTCTGATCATCGACGACATGCAGTTCCTGCAGGGCAAGATGATCCAGCATGAGTTCTGCCACCTGCTGAACATGCTGCTCGACAGCGCCAAGCAGGTCGTCGTCGCAGCCGACCGAGCGCCGTGGGAACTGGAATCGCTCGATCCGCGCGTCCGTTCGCGTCTGCAGGGTGGCGTTGCGATCGAACTTGATGGTCCCGACTACGAGATGCGTCTCGAAATCCTGAATCGTCGTCTCGCGGCGGCCCGTCTGGAGGATCCGTCACTGGAGATCCCGACCGACCTGTTGCAGCACGTTGCCCGCAACATCACGGCAAGCGGCCGCGAACTGGAAGGCGCGTTCAACCAGTTGATCTTCCGTCGCTCCTTCGAGCCGAACCTGTCGATCGAGCGCGTCGATGAGCTGCTGGCCCATCTCGTCGGTTCCGGCGAGCCGCGTCGTGTGCGTATCGAGGATATCCAGCGCATCGTCGCACGTCACTACAACGTCTCGCGCCAGGAACTGGTCTCGAACCGCCGCACGCGTGTCATCGTCAAACCGCGCCAGATCGCCATGTATCTGTCGAAGACGCTGACGCCACGCTCTTTCCCGGAGATCGGTCGCCGCTTCGGCGGACGCGATCACACGACGGTTTTGCACGCCGTGCGCAAGATCGAGGAACTGATCTCGGGAGACACGAAGCTGTCGCATGAGATCGAGCTTTTGAAGCGTCTCATCAACGAATAAGCGGTGCACAGCCACCACGTTTCAACAGCCGGGAGCAATCCCGGCTGTTTTCTTTTATGAGCATTTTATTCTATACACCCGCAAGTGAGAAAAATGCGCCGGTGACGAACGTCGGCATTCGGGAGGACATCAATGAGTTTTGAACGGATTGCCGTGATCGGCCTTGGCAAGGTCGGGCGGCTGGCGGCAACGCTTTTGCATGAGGGTGGCTTTGAGGTTGTCGGTGTCGATGCACAACTGCCCACGGGCGAATTGCCCTTCCAATGCCGGGCTGGCGATATCACCGACGTCTCCGTCATCGGAGAGCTGCTGTCGAGCGTCGAGGCGGTGCTGTCCTGCCTGCCATATCATCTCAACATCGAGCTGGCACGGGCGGCCCATCTCGCCGGCATCCACTACTTCGATCTGACCGAGGATGTGCCGACCACCAATTTCATTATCGAGCTATCCAAGACCGCCCGCGGCCTGATGGCGCCGCAATGCGGTCTGGCGCCCGGCTTCGTCGGTATCGTCGGCTCAAGCCTTGCCGATGGCTTTGATCGCTGCCGCTCGATCCGCATGCGTGTCGGCGCCCTGCCGCAGCACCCGACCGGACTTCTGGGCTATGCCTTCAACTGGTCGCCGGAAGGCGTGGTCAATGAATATCTGAACGATTGCGAAGTCATCGAGGGCGGCGTGCGTAAGCTCGTCTCGCCGATGGAATGGCACGAAACGATCTATGTCGGCGGCGTCAAGCTGGAGGCCTTCACCACCTCGGGCGGCCTCGGGACCATGTGCGACACCATGCTCGGCAAGGTCGATAACCTCGATTACAAGACGATGCGTTATCCCGGCCATATGGAGCTGATGAACTTCTTCTTCCATGAGCTTCTGATGCGTGAGAAGCGCCAGCTCGCCGGCGAAATCCTGACCAACGCCAAGCCGCCTGTCGATGACGACGTCGTCTACGTCCATGTCGCGGCCGAAGGCACGATCAACGGCTCCTTGCGCCGGAAGGAATTTGTCCGCGCTTATTATCCGATCGAGATTGCAGGAGCCCGGCGTACCGCGATCGCCTGGACGACGTCGGCCTCGGTGGTTGCCGTCATCGAAATGGTCCGCGACGGTCTGCTGCCGGCGAGCGGCTTCCTGCATCAGGAGCATATTCCGCTCGAGATGTTCCTGAAGACGCCGACCGGCAGCCTTTTCAAGGCAGGTGCTACCAGCCGCGATTAGGTTTTCGCTTCTGAAAGCAACCAGCGCCGGAACGCCGCAACCGCCGGCCGTTCCAGCGCTGTGCCTGGATAGACGAGATGGTAGGCAAGTTTGCTTGTCAGCCCCAGTGGAAACGACGCGATGAGCCTTCCCTCGGCAAGTTCCTTCTCAATGAAGGAGCGGCGCATCAGCGCCACGCCGAAGCCTGATTTCATCGCATCGAAGGCGCCATTGCCGTCGCTGAAGATCGGGCCGCGGGAGGCATCCACCTTGGTGGCGCCCGCCGCGGCCAGCCAGAGCTGCCAGTCGCGGCGGTAGACGTCGTGGATGAGCTGGTATGCCGAAAGCTGATCGGGCGAGGGATTTTCGCCGAGGGTCGCAGCGATCGCCGGCGTGCAGACCGGCACCAGTTCGTCATCCACCAGCCGCTCGCTGATCAATCCCTCATAACCGCCAAGCCCGTGGCGGATGGCGAGATCGATCCCATCGCGCTCGAAATCGAACATGCGATGGGACGCACTGATACGGACATCGATATCAGGATGCATGTCCTCGAAGCGCTGCAGGCGCGGCAAAAGCCAGTGTGTTGCAAAACCTGCCGTACAGGTCAGCGCCAGCGCATTGCCCCGCCGCCGTGCCGTCAGTGATGCCGTCGCTTCGCGCACGAGCTGGAAGGCCGTGCGCAATGTCGCGAAATAGTCCCGGCCTTCCGGCGTCAACAGAATCTGCCGTGTACGCCGCTCGAACAGCGATACGCCGAGCGAGGCTTCGAGATCGCGGACCTGCAGGCTGACAGCGCCAGGCGTGACGTGGAGCTCGCGCGCCGCCTGCGTCATGCTCAGATGACGCGCCGTGGCCTCAAAGGCGCGCAGGGCCGACAATGACGGCAAAGGATCTGTCATGCTTTAGCTCAGCTCAATCATGCGAGCAGAAATGCTCGTTTGTCAGGCGGTAAGGAATACTAATAAAAACCGGTAGATCTGGCAAATCCACGCAGGTGAGCCGGAGAAAGCACTTTAGCAGAACTCGGCGAGGAGATTGTCATGTCCATCCAGAAGACCATGGGAGCCGCAGAATGGGCCATGCTGATCGTGCTGTCGCTTCTCTGGGGTGGCTCCTTCTTCTTCAACGGCATTCTCGTGAAGGCGCTGCCGCCGTTCACAATCGTGACCGGGCGTGTCCTGCTTGCCGCCATCGCACTTAATCTGATCGTGCGCGCCATGGGCCATACCATGCCGCGTGACAGGCAGAGCTGGATCGCCTTTTTCGGCATGGGGCTTCTCAACAATATGATTCCCTTCTGTCTCATCGTCTGGGGCCAGACACATATTGCGAGCGGTCTTGCCTCGATCCTCAACGCCACGACACCACTCTTTGCCGTACTCGTTGCTCATGTCCTGACGGCGGATGAAAAGCTGACGGCAAACCGTCTCTTCGGCGTGATCGTCGGCTTTGCAGGCGTTGCTTACATGATCGGCTTTGACGCGTTGAAGGATCTCGGCTCGAACGTGCTTGCCCAACTCGCAGTTCTCGGTGCTGCTTTCTCCTATTCGCTGGCCGGCATCTGGGGACGGCGATTCCGCCGGATGGGCCTTGCGCCGCTTATTCCGGCCGCCGGGCAAGTGACTGCATCCACCGTTCTGATGCTGCCGATCGCGCTGATTGTCGACCAGCCCTGGACGCTCGCCATGCCCTCCGTCGAGACCTGGCTGGCGCTATCAGGACTTGCGATCCTCTCGACGGCCGTGGCCTATGTGCTGTTCTTCCGCATACTGGCAACGGCAGGCGCCACCAATCTGATGCTGGTGACCTTCCTGATCCCCGTTAGCGCGATCCTGCTTGGCGCCGCAGCACTCGGTGAGCAGTTGCAGCTCAAACATCTGGTGGGCATGGCTTTGATCGCGGTCGGCCTTGCCGCAATCGATGGAAGGCTCGTCAATTTTGCAAGGAGACGGGCTGCTTGAGGCGGACCTGAAGCGATTCAGGAAAAAGTGTGAGCGGCAGGTTTGCGCCCGGAACTGAGTGAAGCAAGGGAGATAGAGCTTAGCCTTGTTTCGAAGAACAAGGGGAATGCTCTAGCAGGCGAGGTCCGCCACGACGGAATCAAGGATCAGCATGCCTGCCGGCGTGCAGCGCAGGCGGGAATTGCCGATCCGCTCAATGAAGCCGTGTTCCAGTAAAAATTCCTCGCGTTTCGGATCGGGATCGCGGCCAGAAAGCTGCTGCCAGCGGGCAAGATCGACACCTTCCTTCAGGCGCAGTCCCATCAGCAGCAATTCATCGGCCTGCTCATCGAAACCGAGGCGCTCGTGCTCGGTGATACCATTGCCGTCGCGTTCGACGAGGTCCAGCCAGGCTTCAGGCTTGCGCTCCGTAGCGGTCGCGACCTTCTCTGCGCCCTGCGACAGGCGACCATGCGCGCCAGGGCCGATGCCGGCATAGTCGCCATAGCGCCAGTAGGTGAGGTTATGGCGGCTCTCCGCACCCGGCCGGGCATGATTGGACACTTCATAGGCCGGCAATCCTTCGCGCTCGGTGATCTCCTGCGTGGCCTCATAGAGAGCAGCGGACTGGTCCCCATCCGGCACGATCAGCTTTCCAGCCTTATGCAGCCCGTAGAAGGGCGTGCCTTCCTCGATCGTGAGCTGATACAGCGAGAGATGGTCCACGGCATAGGAGATGGCTTCCTTGAGCTCGCGATCCCACTCCTCGACCGTCTGGTTCGGCCGCGCATAGATCAGGTCGAAAGACATGCGCGGGAAGATGTCACGCGCGAGCCTGATCGCCTTCAGCGCATCGGCGACGTCATGCAGCCGCCCAAGGAATTTGAGGTCGCGATCATTCAGGGCCTGTACACCGAGCGAGACGCGGTTCACACCGGCGGCGCGGTAGCCACGGAAACGGTCTGCTTCGACGCTGGAAGGATTGGCCTCCATCGTGATCTCGATACCGTCAGGCACATTCCAGTGCTGCGCAATGCCGTCGAGGATCGCATCGACTGTTTCCGGCTTCATCAGCGACGGCGTGCCGCCGCCGAGGAAGATGCTGGTTACCGTCTTCGGCCCGCTCATCAGGCGGGCATTGGTGATCTCTTTCAGGAAAGCTGCGACATAGCGCTCCTGATCGACGGGCTGATGCCGGACATGGCTGTTGAAATCGCAATAGGGGCACTTCGCCGCGCAGAAAGGCCAATGCACATAGACCCCGAAACCGGGCTCGCCGGTATCGGGCAGAAGCTTTGCATCGCGCGTCAACGCAGACGGATCGATCATGTTCAAGGCTCGGCCTATGCTTCCAGGCAGGTTTCGACGAAGAGCTTGAAGGCGCGGGCGCGATGCGAGAGAGCCTGCGGCTTGCCGATGTTCCAGCCGTGTTTTTCTTCCGCGCTCATCTCGCCGAAGGTCACATCATAATCTTCAGGCTGGAAGATCGGATCATAGCCGAAACCTTGCGTCCCGCGCGGCGGCCAGACGACTTTACCTTCCACTTCGCCGCGGAAAAGCTCCGTGTGACCATCCGGCCATGCAAGGCAGAGCACGCTGACAAAACGGGCAGAGCGCTGCTCGGGCTTGGTGGCGCCGGCCTTTTCCAATGCCTTCTCGACCTTCTCCATGGCCATGAAGAAATCGCGGGTGCCGTTGCCGGTTTCAGCCCAGTCGGCGGTGTAGACGCCGGGATCGCCGCCAAGCGCATCGACGACGAGGCCGGAATCGTCGGAAAGCGCCGGCATTCCGGAGGCTTGAGCCGAGGCAAGTGCCTTGATCGTGGCATTTTCCTCGAAAGTCGTCCCGGTTTCCTCGGGTTCGATGAAATTGAGTTCGGCGGCCGATTTGGCGGTGAAGCCGAGCGGCCCGATCAGATCCTGGATCTCGCGGATCTTGCCCTGGTTGTGGCTGGCGACGACAATAGTTTTGGTTTCGAGCTTACGCATAAAATATCCTTACCCCATGCCCCAGATTTTGGCCTCCGCGCATTCCAGGCTATTGCCTGAAGGGTCGCGGAAATAAATCGACCGGCCGCCCTGCGGCCATTGAACCTCGGATTCGATGCCGATGCCGGCAGCTTTCAGCTTTTGCACCATCGCATCGAGATTGTCTCCCGAAACCCTGAAGCAGGCATGCCCCCTTCCGATAGTGCCATGCGGCGGAACCTGCAGGCTGTCCGGTGCAGGCGGCTTCACCGTTTCCTCCGGGTTGAAGATCAGGAGCACGCCTGGTCCGCAGCGGAAGAACACATGACGGTTGCCAGACCGTGCGATCTTCTCAAGGCCCAGCACATCCTCGTAAAAGGCTTCTGTCGCATCGAGATCGGTTGCGTAGAGCGCAGTTTCAAGAACGCCTTCGATGGGTTGTGCCATTGCCCGCCCTTTTTTAGGCCTTGCCCCCGTAAGCAGGGACGAGGAAATTCACTGGCGAGGCTTGAATGAAAGCCTCAGGCGATGGCTTGCTTCTGCAGGTCCACCAGCCCGGCAATGCCCGCCTTGGCGAGACCCATCAGCGAGGAGAACTCCTCTTCGCTGAAAGGCGTGCCTTCCGCCGTGCCCTGGATCTCGACGATGCCGCCGGCGCCCGTCATGACGAAATTGGCGTCGGTCTCGGCCGAGGAATCCTCGAGATAGTCTAGATCGATGACCGGCTGGTTGGCGAAGATGCCGCAGGAGATCGCCGCGACATGGTCCTTCAGCACGCGGTCGGCCTTGATCATGTTGCGGGTTTCCATCCAGCGCAGGCAATCGTAAAGCGCAATCCAGCCGCCGGTGATAGAGGCCGTGCGCGTGCCGCCGTCGGCCTGAATGACGTCGCAGTCGAGCGTGATCTGCCGCTCGCCGAGGGCAGTAAGATCGACCACGGCACGCAGCGAGCGGCCGATCAGGCGCTGGATTTCCTGAGTGCGGCCGCCCTGTTTGCCGGCGGCAGCTTCGCGCTTCATTCGCTCGCCTGTCGCGCGCGGCAGCATGCCATATTCGGCTGTGACCCAGCCCTTGCCGGTGTTGCGCAGCCACGGCGGCGTCTTGTCTTCCAGGCTCGCCGTACAGAGTACGTGCGTATCGCCGAACTTCACCAGGCAGGAGCCTTCAGCATGCTTGGAAAAATTGCGCTCGAAGGAGACCTTGCGCATCTGGTCGGTTTTTCTGCCTGAAGGCCGCATTCTCTTCTCCTGAAACATGATGCCGAAAACGTGAGCGCTTTCAGGCAATGTCTTTGCATGCATTGTATCGTCGCCCGCTTCTACGATTGGCTGCGTGCATTTGCAAATTCCCTTTTGCCACGGGGGGCAGATTGGCTATATTTCCCTGATATCATTCAGTGCGGGTGCGAAAAGTTCATGAGCTACAGGTCGACATCAATATCGGATGCCGTGGCTGCGCTGGATGAACGATCGAAGGAAATCTTCCGGCGCATCGTCGAAGGCTATCTGGAGCACGGCGAGCCGCTCGGCTCCCGCAATCTTTCGCGTCTTCTGCCGATGTCTCTGTCGCCTGCCTCCGTTCGCAACGTCATGAGCGATCTGGAAGAGCTTGGTCTCATCTATTCGCCGCATGTCAGCGCCGGGCGCCTGCCGACCCAGATCGGGCTGCGCTTCTTCGTCGATGCCTTCATGCAGGTCGGTGACCTCTCGGCAGAAGAACGTGCCAGCATCGACCGCCAGGTGCGGGCCGGAAGCCGCGACAATCCGGTGGAATCGATGATGAATGAGGCGAGCCGCATGCTCTCGGGCATTTCGCGCGGCGCCGGCCTTGTCATAACTTCCAAGAGCGACCCGGTTCTGAAACATGTCGAGTTCATCCGCCTGGAACCTACCAAGGCGCTGGCTGTTCTTGTCGGTGACCACGATCAGGTGGAAAACCGCATTATAGAACTGCCCGCAGGTGTTACCTCGTCGCAACTCACCGAGGCTGCCAATTTCCTCAATGCACACATGACCGGGCAGACGCTGCCGGAATTGCGCTTGCAATTGGGCCAGCTGAAAGATGAAGTTCGCCATGAACTCGACGCACTGTCGCGCGACCTCGTGGAGCGCGGCGTCGCCGTGTGGGCCGGCAACTCGGACGATACCAAGCCGGCACAGCTCATCATCCGCGGCCGAGCAAACCTGCTGGAAGGCGTAGGCGGCGCGGAAGACCTCGACCGGCTGCGCCTGCTATTCGATGATCTGGAGAAGAAGGACAGCTTGATCGAGCTCCTGAACCTTGCCGAAAGCGGGCCGGGCGTACGCATTTTCATCGGTTCGGAAAACAAGCTTTTCTCACTTTCCGGCTCCTCGCTCATTGTGGCGCCCTATCGCGATGACGACGACCGCATCGTTGGCGCGGTAGGAGTGATCGGTCCCACGCGGCTCAATTATTCCCGCATCGTGCCGATGGTGGACTATACGGCGCAGCTCGTGTCGCGCCTTTCGCGCGGATCTCTCTGATCCCTTGCGCAAAACAGGCGGAATTTTAGCTTCTTCGTAACGCAGACTTGATTTTTTCCGGCCAAACATCGATATCGGGCGCATCTGAGAATACACGAACCGGAGACCGTCATGACTGATGAAACGACGAAGAACGGACCTGACGCGGCTGCGGCGGAAGCCACAGCCGACGCCGCCGCAAACGTCGAGAATGAAGCCGTGAAGGAAGCAGCCGCAGGCGAACCAGATGCGCTTGAGCTTCTGAAGGCCGAGAATACGGAATTGCGCGACCGCTACCTGCGGCTCGCTGCCGAAATGGATAATCTGCGCCGCCGCACGGAGCGCGAGGTCAAGGACGCCAAGTCCTATTCCGTCGCAGGCTTCGCCCGCGACATGCTGGCCGTCTCGGACAATCTGCGCCGTGCGATCGATGCCATTCCGCCGGAAGCCAGGGCTGCCGCCGACGCTGGCCTGACGACATTGATCGAAGGTGTCGAGATGACCGAGCGCTCCATGCTCTCGGCTCTCGAGCGCCACGGCGTTCGCAAGCTGGAGCCGGTCGGCCAGAAGTTCGACCCGAACTTCCATCAGGCGATGTTCGAAGTGCCGAATACCGAAGTGCCGAATAATACGGTTGTACAGGTCGTACAGGCCGGTTTCTCCATCGGTGAGCGCGTGCTGCGCCCAGCCATGGTCGGCGTCGCCAAGGGTGGCCCGAAACTCGTAGAGGCCGAGGCCAACTCGGTTCTGGACGAGAAGGACGCCTGAGAGGCCAGGACATCTAACAATTAAAAAGGCCGCGTCAGCGGCCTTTCTGTTTCCGTTGGAGAGTAACGGATCAGATCCGCGCGAAACGCTCGATCAGAAGATCGAAGAAACCGTCGGAATCCACAGAGCGCATGACCTTTGCATTACGCTTTCGGTCGGTCACATGCCACCAGTCGACAACGGTCATGCCGACCGTCAGTTCGGATGTCACCTCGATCTCGACATTGCAGTCCCGGCCCCTGAAGAGGTCCGGTTTCAGTAGATAGGCGATGGTCGTCGGATCATGCAGCGGACCGCCGTCCGAGCCGTATTTTTCGATGTCGAAGCGCTCGAAGAATTCCAGCATCTCGACCATCGCCTTGGCCGGCGCGGTGCCGATATCGGCCATGCGCTTCACCCGGTCCTTGCGGGTCAGCAACTGGTGCGTCACATCGAGCGGCATCATGACGACCGGCACGCCCGAGCGGAACACGATATCGGCGGCTTCCGGATCGACATAGATGTTGAATTCGGCAGCCGGCGTGATGTTGCCGCCTTCGAAGAAGCCGCCCCCCATCATGACGAGTTCGCGGATGCGCGGGACGATATCCGGCGCCTTCTGGAAAGCCAGGCCGATATTGGTCAGCGGACCGAGCGTACAGAGCGTGACGGTGCCCTCCGGCTCGCGTCGCAGCGTTTCGATGATGAAGTCGACCGAATGCTGCGCCTGCAGCGGCATCGTGGGCTGTGGAAGCGTCGGGCCATCGAGGCCTGTCTTGCCATGCACGTGCTCGGCGGTGACGAGGTTGCGGGCGATCGGTCGGTCGGCGCCGGCAAAGACCTTGATATCGGTCCGCTCGCACAATTCGCAGATGATACGCGCGTTGCGGCTGGTGAACGACAGCGGCACATTGCCGGCAACGGTGGTGATGCCCAACACCTCAAGCTCTTCCGGGCTACCGAAGGCCAGCATGATCGCGGCGGCATCGTCCTGGCCGGGGTCGGTGTCGATAATGATTTTTCTCGGTTCTGCCATCCGAATCGTTCCATCCTCTGGTGCGCGACGCCTGGCATGCACCTTTTCATTGTCTTTACGCTCCCGTCGCAAATCAACACAGCGCGCCGGAGCATGTTTTGATGCGGGGCGCTGCGCCCTTTGTCAAGGAAGCGATCAAAATGCGGGAGGCCCGGCCGGCGGCCATCATGCCTTGCAGCAGGCAAGCGTCGTCCCCATATTAGCGGTACCCGGATGCTGCATGTGAGGTCCGGGAAGGTCGCTTGCATCAAGGACTTTGGAAGATGAGCCGCATTACCCCTTTCGCCAGCCCGCTGCTTTTGGGCTTCGATGCCATGGAAAAGACGCTCGAGCGGATTTCCAAGGCCAGCGACGGTTATCCGCCCTATAATATCGAACGCATCGCCGCCGGTCACGACGCGCCGGAGCGGCTTCGCATCACGCTTGCAGTCGCCGGTTTCAGCGAAGAAGAGCTTGATGTGTCAATTGAGGAAAACCAGCTTCTGATCCGCGGCCGCCAGGTCGATCAGGGCGAGCGCGATTACCTCTATCGCGGCATTGCCGCCAGACAGTTCCAGCGCACCTTCGTTCTCGCCGATGGCATGCAGGTCTTGGGCGCAATCCTTAAGAACGGCCTGCTTTCGGTTGATCTAATTCGCCCGGAACCGGCGCGTATGGTCAAGAAAATTAACATTTCGGTTTCACAGTAGCACAACGGTTTGTTGAACCGTTGGTCCCTTCTCTCGGAGGAACAGGAATGTTGATGAAAGAAGCCACGTCGCGTCTGACCAAGTCTGAACTTGCCGGTATCGGCAATGGCGAGGTCGCCTATATCCGCAAAATTCGCAATGAAGAGGTCTCCAAATGCTTCCCCGAGGCTCCGGATATCGATCCGAGCGTTGATCTCTGGGCATTGTTTGGCGCCGATGGTACGCCGATCCTGCTGACCGATAATCGCTCCAGCACCTTCTTCAAGGCAGCTGAAGACGAACTGAAAACGGTCAGCCTGCATTGATCGAAACCGGCCCGCCGAGCACGGCTGGCCGACGAATGCATGTGTGAAGATCGTAATGGGCGATGCAAGGGACTGACGTCAGTCCCTTGCCCACACGCTAGCTGCTTTGCAGCATTTCCCTATTCTCGAAAAATTCCACTCAGCGGCAACGCCGTCGAAATTGATCCGTCTAGTCGGGTTAGACGCGCTTGAAGGTGAGATAGGCCGAAGAGCGGCCCTCACGACGGGCCTTGGCTTCATAGCGGGTGCTCGGCCAGCCCTCATAGGGCGTCAGCCAGTCAGCCGCATTCTGTGCCATCCATTCGAAGCCGCCATGGTTGCGGCATTTCAGGAGCGTCCAGTTCACATAGGTGTCGATGTCGGAGGCGAAGCAGAACAGCCCGCCCGGCTTCAGCACGCGATGAAAACGGTCAAGATTGGTCTTGGAGACGAAGCGCCGCTTCCAGTGTTTCCGTTTCGGCCAGGGGTCCGGATAGAGCAGGTCGATCTGGTCGAGGCAATGATCGGGAAGCCAGTCGAGGAGCTGTGTGGCGTCGTCGTTGTAGACGCGCACGTTGCGGGCACCGGTCTCATCGACGCGTGCAAGCAGCTTCTGCATGGAATTGATGAATGGCTCGACGCCAATAAAGCCCGTCGAAGGCGTTTCCAGCGCTCTGTGGATCAAATGCTCGCCACCGCCGAAGCCGATCTCCAGCCGCAACCTTTGGACCCCATCGGGGAAAAGCGCTTTCAGCGGCTCCGGTGGAGCCGCCGAGAGATCGACGATGAATGCCGGGAGCAGGGTAGAGAGCCTTTCGGCCTGCTGCTCGCGCAGAGCCTTTCCCTTGCGGCGACCGAAAAAGGCTTCGGTCGCCCGACCCCGGCGTTCCATGTCCGTCATGCAGCGGCCTTGGTCTTGACGGCTTCCTTGAGCGCCTTCACGAGGTCCGTGCGCTCCCAGGAGAACGAGCCGTCGCGACCGGCCTTGCGGCCGAAGTGACCGTAAGCCGACGTCTTCGCATAAATCGGCTTGTTGAGGTCAAGGTGACGGCGGATGCCCGACGGCGAAAGGTCCATGTTCTGGCGGATCGCCGCCTCGACCTGATCCTCGGAAACGCCCTTGCCCGTGCCATGCAGGTCGACATAGATCGACAGCGGCTGCGCGACGCCGATGGCGTAGGAGAGCTGGATCGTGCAGCGGTCGGCGAGACCGGCGGCAACGACGTTCTTGGCGAGATAGCGGGCTGCATAGGCAGCCGAACGGTCGACCTTGGTCGTGTCCTTGCCGGAGAATGCGCCACCGCCGTGGGGAGCCGCACCGCCGTAGGTGTCGACGATGATCTTGCGGCCAGTGAGGCCGGCGTCACCGTCCGGGCCGCCGATGACGAACTTGCCGGTGGGGTTGATGTACCACTTGCAATCGTCGGCGATCTTCAGGTCGCCGAGGGCTTCGCGGATATAGGGCTCGACGACGCTGCGAACCTTCTTCGAGTCCCAGCTGTCGTCGAGATGCTGGGTGGAAAGAACGATCGAAGTGGCTTCTGCCGGCTTGCCGTCGACATAGCGCACGGTCACCTGGCTCTTGGCATCGGGGCCGAGCTTGGCAACTTCGCCTTCGCCCTTCTTGCGCGCGGCCGCAAGCAGCTGCAGGATCTTGTGAGAATAGTAGATCGGCGCCGGCATGAGGTCAGGCGTTTCCTTGCAGGCGTAGCCGAACATGATGCCCTGGTCGCCGGCACCTTCATCGCCCTGCTGGTCGGCGGCGCTGTCGACGCCCTGGGCAATGTCGGCCGACTGCGAATGCAGGAGCACGTCGATCTTGGCCTTCTTCCAGTGGAAGCCGTCCTGCTCGTAGCCGATATCCTTGATGGCGCGACGGGCCGCAGCCTTGAACTTCGACGGATTGATGACGTCGTTGCCGTCTTTGTCCTTCTTCATCAGGCTCGGCGGCAGGCGAACTTCACCAGCGATGACGACGCGGTTGGTGGTCGCCAGAGTTTCGCAGGCAATGCGCACGCCCCACGGATTGATGCCGGTCTTTGCCGCTTCGCGGTAGACCAGATCGACGATCTCGTCGGAGATGCGGTCACACACCTTGTCCGGGTGACCTTCGGCAACAGATTCGCTGGTAAAGAAATAGTTCGCGCGCATTCCGGGATTCCCCTCAAAGAATAAAAGCGGTCTAGTAGGTACTCATTTCGTGCTCTGATGACAAGCACAGAAGGACATAAATATATCTTTATATCTGGGGCGAAATGACAAATTTTGCCCCAAAAACGCAAAAAGGCGGCCTTTTGAGCCGCCTTAAGCTTTCCGAGCGTGGAGACGCTCAGTCGGAATCGGCTTCCGCCGCCAGTGCCTTCACCAGTTCGACGACTTTGCGACGAACCTTGGGATCGGTGATCTTCACAAATGCGCGGTTGAGCTGGAGTCCTTCCGAAGAGGAGAGGAAATCGACAACATAGTTCGAGCTCGAGGTTTCCGCCATGCCGGTCAAGGCACCGGAATGTTCACCGGGAGCGTCTTCGAAGAAGAAGGAAACCGGGACGTTGAGGATGCTCGAAATGTTCTGCAGGCGGCTGGCGCCAACGCGGTTGGTGCCCTTCTCGTATTTCTGGATTTGCTGAAAGGTGATGCCGAGGCTTTCGCCGAGCTTCTCCTGGCTCATGCCTAACATGGTACGGCGAAGTCGAATGCGGCTACCGACATGGATGTCGATAGGATTCGGCTTCTTCTTATTTTCAATCATGGTCGTGCCCTAGCAAAGAAAAATTCAACCCTGTTCTAACCGGCATGCCCTGACCTCATTCCGTAACGCCACGTTGCAAGTCGCGATAACCCACCTTGAAGCATACGTTACTAACGCCGATTGCGACCACTATGCAATTTTAGGGGTTTTTGGTCAATTCAACCTGGAAATAAAACCCCTGCGTGAAATTAGCGCAATGGCCATCAGTAACGTTTCAGTCAACCAGAAGTACGTTTGGCGGGGATATGGGCTTCCAGTGTTTTTTTGCAATCCATCGAGAGTTGCATCAATAAAGCCCATTTCGTCCAATTTAAGACCTGCAACGATTTCGCCGCGTGCGTCTACAACCGCCGAAATTCCGCTATTCGCATCGCGAATCAGCGGCAGACCGGTCTCGACCGCCCGTACGCGTGCCTGCTGAAAATGCTGGTAAGGACCCGGCGTCGAGCCGAACCAGCTGTCATTCGTGATGTTGAGAATGGCGTTCGCTTGGCCGATGTCGCCGGTCATTTCGTCCGGGAAGATGATCTCGTAGCAGACGAGCGGATAGAATTTCAGCCCGCTCGGAAGTTCGAGCAGATGACGGCTGGCGGCTGCCGAAAAGCCGCCCGGCATCTCCACCACATTCTGGATGCCGAGTTCGTTGAGCATGTCTTCGAAGGGAAGATATTCACCGAAAGGAACGAGATGCACCTTGTCGGAGGCGGCGACGATCTGCCCCCGCCCGTCGATCACATAGATCGAATTATAGTAGCGGGTAGGATAGCCGGGGCCGAGTTCTTCAGCGCGGACGGCGCCCGCGATCAGGATCTGGTCGTCATCGAGCGTGTCGGCAATCCGGGTCAATGCATCCTGGTTGTCTGTGAGGATGAAGGGGATCGAGGTTTCCGGCCAGACGATGATGTCGGGCTTCTTGCCACCGTCCTTGGGAGGCTCACTTGAGAGCTTGAGATGGGTCTCGAAGATAGCCTCGCGATCCGCATCGCTGTCCATCTTGGCCGTCTGGTCGATTGCCGGCTGCACGAGGCGCACCACGGGCCGTTTGTCCTCGGGTAATGCTTCGGGTTTCGGCGCGAGATAGAGAATGTAGGCGCCATAACCGAGATGCACTGCAAAGAGGATCGCCGCGAGGCTGACGCCGAGTTTCGCTCCCTGTCGGGTTCCGATGAGGGCAGGGGCAGCAAAGACGAAGACCGAGAGAGCGGTGACCCCCATGGTGCCGATCACATGCGCCGACTGCATCATGATAGGCATCGGCATCATGGCATAGCCGATGGCGTTCCACGGAAACCCTGTGAAGATGAAGCTGCGCACCCACTCAAGCAAGCCGAAGCTGGCAGCAAGTGCTGCAATCCGCCCCATGCCGTCGGACCAGAAGATACGCGCAAGAGCCGCGGCCAAGCCGTAGAAGACGGCAAGACAGGCCGGAAGCCCGAGGATTGCGAGCGGCAAGGCCCAGGCAAATTCATCTGAATCGATCAGCAGTGCATGCCCGAGCCACCAGAGCCCGGCAACGAAATAGCCGAAGCCGAACAGCCAGCCCGTGGCGAATGCCGGCCAGAGCCTGCCGGCAAGGCTGCTTTCGGGCGAAGCGGCCGCCCCGTCGATCAGCCAGACGAGCAGCGTGAAGGAGACGAACATCGCCGCGAAGAAGCCGATCGGAGGCAGCGCCAGGACACCGAATGCGCCGGCGGCGATCGCAAGCAATGACCGTTTGAACCCCCAGACGAGGATAATCCTGTCCGCAAGCCGCTCCATGCGCACTCCCATCAAAGCCGCGAATCAATCCAATCGCAGTCTTTCAAAAAAGCGCGCGCTTGTCGTCTTGCGGGATCGGACAGAAAATCGAAATCCGCTTTCGGAAAGCCCGACACTGCGTTCTTGGGAAGGGTCAGTTTGCAGTCGATTCCGCAGGCCGGTCGTCGTTGCCGTCGCCGATGGACGGTCCGTCACCATCTGCCTTGGCGCGACGGCGGATTGCCTGGCGCTTGCGGGTGATGCGCACCCGCTTGATGCGCCGCGGATCCGCGTCGAGGATGTGGAATTCGAAATCCGGCAGGGCCTGGACGACTTCTCCACGCACGGGGATGCGCCCCAGTGCGGAGAAGATCAGGCCGCCCAGCGTATCGACTTCATCAATCTGCTCGCTGATGTCGAAATCCGGCCCGATGGCCTCGGCAATCTCCTCGAGCTCGACGCGGGCATCGGCAACGAACATGTCTTCCGAAACACGTTTGAACATGACTTCTTCATCGTCATGCTCGTCATCGATATCGCCGATCACCATCTCGACGATGTCTTCATGCGAGGCAAGGCCGTCCGTGCCGCCATATTCGTCGATGACCAGCGCCATCTGTGTGCGGTTCACCTGCATGCGACGCAGGAGATCGGATGCCAGCATGGAAGGCGGCACGAAAAGGATCTGTCTGATAATGCCCGTCTCGGCGAGCGTCTTCTGCAGGTCGACGCGTCCGAGATCGAAATTCGGCTTGGCCGAGCGCGCCACCTTCTGGAGGTTCTCCAGAGAGACTTCGATCGTCGGCGCGCCCGCCGCCGGCTTCGTGCCGCCGCGGCGCTTGTTACGCGCCTGCTTGGCGACATAGGAAAGAAGGTCGCGGATATGCACCATGCCGCGCGGGTCATCGAGCGTTTCGGCATAAACCGGCATGCGCGAGCGACCGCTTTCCTCGAAGAGGATCATCAGTTCGCCGATCGTGATGTTCTGGTCGACCGCCTCGATATCGGCGCGCGGCACCATGACGTCGGCAACGCGCACCTCACGGAAGCGCAGGATATTGTGGAGCATTGCCCGTTCGTCGGGCGAAAACGCGTCCGCTGCAGCCGGGTCGGTCATCAGCGCGTCGGCAATATCTTCGCGCAGACGCGAGCCCTGTTGTGGTCTCAAGATGCGCGCGGCGCGTGACCAGAAGGATTGCGGTCGGTGTCGACTACTTCCACCCTCGTCGGAAGAGGAGGATTGGTCGGAGTCCTTGGCGTCTGACGCCGGCTTCGTTGAAAAGTCGCTCATGGTTCCATTTTAAGGTCTTGACCCTCGTAGGGGTCAGATAGGCCGAGTACTGCCAAAATGCGAGTCTCCAGCCCCTCCATAATTTCGGCTTCGTCATTATTCATATGGTCGTAGCCGAGCAGATGCAAGAAACCATGCACCATAAGGTGGGTCAGATGATCGTCAAAGCTCTTTTCGAGCTCTTGCGCTTCGCGCTCCACCGTTTCCAGGGCGATGATGATATCGCCGAGCATCGGGCCCGGCATTTTGCCGGGTTTGACCGGAAAAGCCGGAAACGACAGCACGTTGGTCGGCTTGTCCTTGCCGCGCCATTCCGCATTGATGTCCTGGATGGAGGCATCGTCGGTGAAGACGAGCGAAACTTCCGGCGGCATCGTCGGGAAGGGTTGTTTTTCCTCTTCCCGCAGATAAGTGACAGCCGCGCCCAACACCCGTTCGGCAAGGGCATGCAATACATCTTCGGCGGGCCAGCCCGTGTCCTCGATGCTGATCTGTATGTCGAGCTCGGCCATCAGTCCTGCCGGCTGGCCTCTTCGTTTGCCGCAGTATAGGTCGCGTCATAGGCCTTGACGATGCGACCGACGAGCGGATGGCGAACGACGTCGACATCCTTGAACCGCGTGATCGAGATACCCTCGACATCGTTCAACAGATGAAGGGCTTCAACGAGGCCGGATTTGACGCCGCGTGGCAGGTCGATCTGGCTCGGGTCGCCGGTGATGATCATGCGGGAGTTTTCGCCGAGACGAGTCAAGAACATCTTCATCTGCATCGAGGTGGTATTCTGTGCCTCGTCGAGGATGATGGCGGCATTGGCAAGCGTACGGCCACGCATGAAGGCGAGCGGCGCGATTTCGATGACGCCGGCAGTGATCGCCCGTTCGACCTTGTCACCCGGGATCATGTCGTAGAGTGCGTCATAAAGCGGGCGCAGATAGGGATCGACCTTTTCCTTCATATCACCAGGCAGGAAGCCCAGACGTTCCCCGGCTTCGACGGCCGGTCTCGAAAGGATGATCTTTTCGACCGCGCCGCGTTCCAGAAGCTGGGCGGCCTGGGCGACGGCGAGATAGGTTTTGCCGGTACCGGCCGGGCCGACGCCGAACACCATCTCCGAGCGCTCGAGCGCCCGCATATAGGCATCCTGTGTCGGCGTGCGCGCGATGATCGTCTTTTTGCGCGTCGAAATCTGCGCCATCGTCAATTTGGCTTTTTTCTCCATCGTCGGCAGCGTGAGCTGGTCGTCGGCGGCAACCGCCATGCGAATTGCCCCTTCAACGTCTGAACGCTCCACACTGCCGCCTTTCTGGAGTTTTTCATAGAGGTAATCGAGTGTGCGTCGCGCTTGATTGGTGGCCAGCACATCGCCGGTGATCACGACGGAGTTGCCTCGCGCTCGCGCATCGATATTGAGCCGCTGTTCCAGAAGCTTCAGGTTCTGATCGAACTGTCCGAAGAGTTCGCTGGCGAACCGGTTGTTCTCGAACGTCAGGACGAAGTGATTGGCGTCGCTCGCAATGCGTGGGTGGCGCGGTGAAGAAGAAACCAATTCCTGTCCGTTCAAGCGGTCGAGCTCCCTGGGTTAAACCTCAGCCTCTGCGCGTTCGGCAAACAGGCTGTTGGTTCCGGTTCCTGTGATTCGCACTTTAATAATGTCACCGATTTGCGATGCTTTTGCATCAACATTCACGGACTGCAGCCACGGCGATCTGCCAATAAGCTGACCAGGCATGCGGCCCGGCTTTTCCAGGAGGAGATCGATTTCCTTGCCGATGCAGGACTCGTTGAATGCCTGCGTCTGCTTGAGAAGCAGCGCCTGCAGGCGTTCCAGCCGTTCTGCCTTGATATCTTCCGGCACCTGGTCCTTCAATTCCGCACCGGGCGTGCCCGGCCGCGTCGAATATTTGAACGAGAAGGCCTGTGCATAACGAACCTCCTCAACGAGTTTTAGTGTATCCTCAAATTCCCGGTCTGTCTCCCCCGGAAAGCCGGTTATGAAGTCGCCTGAAAGCGCAATGTCAGGGCGGGCCTTGCGGATGCGCTCGATGAGCGAAAGATATTCCGCTGCCGTGTGGCGACGGTTCATGGCTTTCAGAATTCGGTCCGATCCGGCCTGAACGGGAAGGTGCAGATAGGGCATCAGCGTCCGAAGGTCGCGATGCGCCGCGATCAGCCGATCGTCCATGTCCCGCGGGTGGCTCGTCGTGTAGCGAAGCCGCGCAAGGCCGGGGATATCGGCAAGCCGGTAGAGCAGGTCGCCGAGGCTCCACTCTTCGTCCTTGGGACCGACGCCGTGCCAAGCATTGACGTTCTGGCCGAGCAGGGTGATTTCGCGCACGCCGGCTTCGACAAGCTTCATCGCCTCCTCGACGATCTGCGACACCGGCCGCGACACCTCCGACCCGCGCGTATAAGGCACGACGCAGAAGGTGCAGAACTTGTCGCAGCCTTCCTGAACCGTCAGGAAGGCTGTTACACCACGGGCACGGATTTTCGGTGCCTCGGCGATCGGCAGATGCTCGAACTTGTCTTCGATCGCATATTCCGTATCGACGACGCGGTGGCCTTCCTTGGCGCGGCGGAGCGCTTCCGGCAGGCGATGATAGGTCTGCGGGCCAATAACGACATCGACCGCCGGCGCACGCCGAAGGATCTCTTCGCCTTCGGCCTGCGCGACGCAGCCAGCGACACCAATCATCATCTCGCGGCCGTCGGCAGCCTTGCGCTTTTTCATCTCCCGCAGGCGCCCAAGCGCGGAATAGACCTTCTCGGCCGCCTTCTCGCGGATATGGCAGGTATTGAGCAGGACGAGGTCGGCCTCTTCCATGTCCTCGGTCGGCTCATAGCCGTCGCGGGCAAGAGCATCGCTCATGCGGGTCGAGTCGTAGACGTTCATCTGACAGCCATAGGTCTTGATGAAAACCTTGCGGCTGTTGGAGCCATCGCGGAGAGAGGTCTCCGGGGCCTGAAGAAGGGCGTTGTCCTGGGTCATGGCGGCTATTTAGTGGTTTTTACCGCGCGAGAAAAGGGACTCTCGGTTCAGCCGATATTACGGCCGCGCAAGCTGCTGTTCAGCAGGTTGCGGATGCGGGCGGAGATCGTGGTGCTGACTGTCTTGCGATTGGTCTTCTCGCCATATTCGACCGCCTCGCCAAACGAGACTTCGACATCGATTGCGCCGCATTTCAGGATGTCGGTCAGATGCGGCAGAAGCTCTATATCGCCGGGCCAGGCTGCAAGTGGACGATGGTAGCGGCCCATGGCGATGCCATGCACCTGAGTATAGGCAATCGCCACCGGCTGCACCATCACCGCGCCGGTCGGGGAATGGGGCACGGCCATGGCGGCTGCACCGAAGAGCGACGATTTGACCTCCAGCAGGCGGTTACCGTCCGACGTCGTCCCCTCGGGAAACAGCACGACGATTTCACCGTCGGCCATGCGGCCTGCGATCTCGCTCGCCTGATCGCCCGTGCGGCGTTTTTCTTCCCGCACCACGAAGACACTCTTCTGCAGCTTGGCAAGCATCCCGAAGATCGGCCAGTCGCGAACCTCGATCTTGGCGATGAAGGCGACGTCGGCTACCGCCGACATGACCATGATATCCATCCACGAGGAATGGTTGGAGCAGAGCATCAGCGGCCGGCGGCCCTCGAGTTCGCCGCGCACGCGGATGCGGATGCCGAGACAATAGCAGACGATACGATGCCAGCGGCGGGGAAGGGTACGCCGGAGTTTCCAGTCGAAATGCAGCGCCAGGATCTGCAGCGGCATGAGAAGGATGCTGACGACAATGATGGTGGTAAGCGCGAAGAAAATGCGCAGCCGGACGATCAAATGTGGCGCTCCCGGACTGCCATGATGTCAGAGTTCGTCTTTCTTCAGCGGGATGCCGTAGAGTTCCAGCCGGTGATCGACGAGCTTGAAGCCATGCTCGCGCGCGATCCGCTCCTGCAGCGCCTCGATTTCCGGCGAGCGGAACTCGATGACGACGCCGCTCTTCAGGTCGATCAGATGGTCATGATGTTCCTCGGGCACCGTCTCGTAGCGCGAGCGGCCGTCGCGAAAATCATGTCGGGCGATGATCCCCGCATCTTCGAAAAGCTTTACCGTACGATAGACCGTCGAAATCGAAATCTTGGCGTCTACCTTCACGGAGCGGCGATAGAGCTCCTCGACATCGGGATGATCTTCGGAGTCCTCGAGGATGCGCGCGATTACCCGGCGCTGCTCGGTCATGCGCATGCCGCGTTCAGCGCAAAGCTCCTCAAGGGTTTTGGCTACCTCAGTCATGGCTGCCTTCTCGCTATTCCTGCCGAGAAGGGAACTACCGAAGAACGCGCTTCATGACAAGCGCCGTGGAGGTAGCCCCGTTGGCATCCTTATAATAGCCCTTGCGCTCGCCGGCCTGCTCGAAGCCAAGCTTGCGGTAAAGGCCGAGGGCGGCGGTATTGCCGTTATCGACTTCCAGGAACATGCTTTCGCCGCCACGGAGCCGTGCTTCGCGTATGGCGGCCTGCATCAGCCGCCACCCGAGGCCGGAACGCGCGACCTTTGCCTGTACGGCAACCGTCAAGATTTCCGCCTCGCCCGCCACCTGGCGCGCAAGGATGAAGCCCGGCAGGGTCTTTTTCAGGATCGCATTGGTCTGGCGGGCGACGAAGCCGAACACAGTGTTCTGTGACAAGAGGCTGTGGAATTCGCCGTCACCCCAGGGGCGGGCAAAGCGCTCGCCGTGCAGGACGGAAACGTCGAGGCAATCCTCCGGCTGCATGGTGACGATTTCGAATTCCGGTTTCAGCGTCAGATAGGCTTCCAGCATCGTCATACTCTTGCAATCGCGTATCCGGCCTGCGGTTTGGCATCGGGTCCGCGCAGATAAAGTGGCTTCGGCTTTCCGGTATTCGGGTTCGCGGCAGCACCGAGACGCGCCACGATGGAGATAGGGAAGGAGTTGGCGTATTCGCCCGTTGCATCCGGTTTCAGGATCGGGGTCGCCGAACCGGTGATCTCGCCGTCGAAATCGGCAGCGAAAGCCTGAGCCTCGGCGATGCTGACCGCGCGTGCCTCGTCGAGCGCGGCGCCGTCGGCCGCAAAAGACTGGAGATAGATTTCTTCCCTCTTGGCATCCATCGCCGCGAGCACTGCGCGGCCAGGCGTCTTTTCGCGCTGGGCGGCTGCCATGACTTCGAGCGTGGTTATGCCGACGGCGGGAATATCGAGGGAAAGCGCAAAGCCGCGGGCGGCTGCAACGCCGACACGGATGCCGGTAAAGGAGCCGGGACCGATGGTGACGGCAAGGCGGTCGACATCCGAGAGTGCAACGCCCGCCTGATCCAGCGCGCGGTCGACGATACCCATCAGATGTTCAGCATGCCCCTTGCCGATCATGTCCGATGCCTCCCCCAGCATCGTATTCCTGCCGCTGTCATAAATAGCGGCAGCGCAATCCACACCTGCCGTGTCGAGCGCCAGAACGATCATGCCATCAATATCCGAATAAACTATTGTCGCCTATCCATAAATCCGTCTGGCCGAACCTCGGATGAACGGCCCGGCGTATCCGGCTTTTTTAAGCGGCAATCACTTCCTGCACTTCCGGAACGAAATGGCGCAACAGGTTCTGGACGCCGTGCTTCAGCGTTGCCGTCGAAGACGGGCAACCGGAGCAGGAACCCTTCATGTTCAGGTAAACCTTGCCGTCCTTGAACCCACGGAAGGTGATGTCGCCGCCATCCTGGGCAACGGCCGGACGCACGCGGGTCTCCAGCAGTTCCTTGATGGTCAGCACGATCGATTCGTCGCCTTCATCGAAGAATTCATCGCCGGCATCGACATCTTCCGACAGGATCGAGGCGTCACCCATGACCGGCTTGCCGGACATGAAATGCTCCATGATCGAGCCGAGAATGGCTGGCTTCAAATGCTGCCATTCGGCATTGTCTTTGGAAACGGAAATGAAGTCGTAGCCGAAATAGACGCCGGTCACGCCCGGAATCTCGAAGAGGCGCGCAGCGAGCGGCGAAGCCTGGGCTTCATCGGCATTGCGGAATTCGGCCGTACCGTTTTCCATCACGACCTTGCCGGGAAGGAACTTCTGCGTGGCGGGGTTCGGCGTGGCTTCGGTCTGAATGAACATCTCGCTCTCCATGCGGCGGGCTTCAGCCTCTACCGTCTTTAGAATTCTTCAAAAGAAAATAAGCCTATTGTCCGGCTGATTCAAGAGACTGATACTCAAGAAATGCCTTAGCAGAGGGCGTCTATTTCCTCGTTGGTCAGCGTGTCGGGAAGCACGGTAACTGGAATCGGAAAGGCCGCTCCGCGTCCTGCGACAGAAGAAACCAGCGGCCCCGGTCCTTCCTTCGCCGAGCTTGCCGCAAGCACGAGGATGGCAACGTCCCGGTCTTCCTCGATCACGGCGTTGATCTGCTCGGCCGAATTGCCTTCACGGATGACGATCTCAGGCTCGATGCCTATCGTCTCGCGCACGATCTGCGCAGCCTTGGCAACTGTGGCTTCCGCCTCCTCGCGAGCTTCCGCCCGCATGATCTCCTCGACGCCAAGCCATTGCTGGAAATCGCCTTCCGGGATCACATAAAGAAGAATGAGACCGCCATTGGAATTCTTGGCGCGCCGCCCGGCATAATGGACGGCGCGTTGGCATTCGGGTGTCCCGTCTATCACCGCCATAAACTTGCGGCGATGACCTTCGAGCCGTGAGAGTCGCTTTGATACCATGGCGCGAACTCTGACACCTGTGACCGAAAATTTGCAAGCCCCCGTTTTGCACGGGGGCTCTGCATGGCGATCGACTAGTAGAGGAAGCCGATGATTTCCCGAAGTTCGCGCATCGTTACGTCGGCGCGCGCCCTTGCGCGCTCATTCCCGTCGCGCAGGATCGCATCTATGTGGCTCGTATCGTTCATCAGGCGGCGCATTTCGCCAGTTATCGGCGACAGGACCTGAACGGCGAGATCGATCAGCGCTGGCTTGAAGACGGAAAACTGCTGGCCGCCAAATTCGGCGAGCACCTGTTCTCTCGTCTTGTCGGCGAGTGCGGCATAGATCGAGACGAGGTTTTCAGCTTCGGGCCGATTTTCGAGACCTGCGATTTCGCTCGGCAATCCATCCGGATCGGTTTTGGCCTTGCGGATCTTCTTGGAGATCGCATCCTCGTCGTCCATCAAGTTGATGCGCGAAAGATCCGACGGATCGGACTTCGACATCTTCTTCGTGCCGTCCCGCAGCGACATGACGCGCGGTGCCGGTCCGCCGATCAGCGGTTCGACCATCGGGAAATAGGCATGCACCGGCTCGTCGCCGACGGCGATGTCGATCCCGTAGTTCGTCTTGCGGATATGCGAGGCGTAATCGAGGTTGAACTTCATCGCGATGTCGCGCGTCAGCTCGAGGTGCTGCTTCTGGTCCTCGCCGACAGGCACATGCGTGGCGCGGTAGACGAGAATGTCGGCAGCCATCAGGCTCGGATAGGCGTAGAGACCGAGCGAGGCTTGCTCACGGTCCTTGCCGGCCTTGTCCTTGAACTGCGTCATGCGGTTCATCCAGCCGATGCGGGCGACGCAATTGAAGATCCAGGCGAGCTCGGCGTGCTGCGGTACGGCGGACTGGTTGAAGACGATATGCTTTTCAGCGTCGATGCCGGAAGCGATGAAGGCGGCTGCGATGGAGCGCGTCTGCGACAGCATGTCCTCGTGGACGAGCTGCGCGGTCAGTGCATGCAGGTCGACGACGCAATAGATGCAATCGTTGCCGTCCTGAAGCTGCACGAAGCGGCGGATCGCGCCGAGATAATTGCCGAGATGCAGGTTGCCCGTCGGCTGAACGCCGGAGAATACGAGCTTCTTGAATTCACCCATGATGCTGTCCTCGATTAGGCTGGTGGAGGGCCCCAGGGCCAAAGGCCCATGTTGCTAACGCGGGCGCTTATGCACGGGCTCCCGGTCGCAATCAAGAGGCCTCGGGCGCGGCATGTTGAATGAGATCGAAGGTGTTGCCGTAAGGATCCGAAAAGACGGCCACAGTGCCGTAAACCTCATGGCGCGGCTCCTCCAGAAAGCGCACGCCGCCGGCACGCATCGCCGCATGATCTCGTGCGAAATCGTCGGTCCTGAGGAAAAAGCCGACGCGCCCGCCGGTCTGGTTGCCGATGGCGGCTCGTTGGCTTTCGGTGGCCGCTTGCGCGAGCAGAAAGGCCGCCCCATCTCCGCCTTTTGGCTTCACGACCACCCAGCGCTTGCCTTCCGGCTGCACTTCGTCTTGCAGGCATTCAAAGCCAAGCGCCTCACAATAGAAGGCTTTGGCGCGATCATAGTCATCGATGACGAGGGTGACGAGGAACAGGGATTGGGCCATAGGATCTCCGATTTTTGGGAATTTGTTCTCTTTTGGTGCTGCTAAACGTCCTGTTTTACGTCAAATTGATCAGAAGACTTAGCTAAAATTGAGTATAAAATTTCACAGAAAAGCTTTTTTTGAACTGAAAATCCCTCGACTGGCGTGACGGCCGCATTGAGCCGTCTGTGTAACCGATCGGAGGGACTATGCAAAACGCCAGTTTGCTCGCTGTGGCAGGCCTCTTTGCCCTACAATCAGCAACCACCGCCGTCGGTCAAGATGGCCGACGGCAGACCAACAATCTTCCAAAACACGAACTGCGCGTTGCCTATACGGTTCAGACCGTCAGCGTTCGTGCCAGCTGTTTCCCTGAGCGATTGCGAGCGGTCTTGTCGTATATCGCGGCAAAGACCGGGCGACGGCCGATGATAACCTCGGGCTTTCGCCCGCACCCCCGTCGCCATGGGTCCATGCATGGAAAATGCCTGGCGGCGGATATCCGGATCCCCGGTGTGCCGGAACGCACGATCATCGCCGCTGCGAAAAGCGCTCCCGGCATCGGTGGGATCGGCACCTATTGCAATGGCATCGTCCATGTCGATGTCGGCCCACAGCGACGATGGGTGGATTGCTGAGGCAATTCCAGCGAAGACGCGCGGCGGCTTGCGTCAGTAATTGCGTAAAGAGAGCCTTATACGTCCTTCGCGGGTGCCGGTTTGCGATTGAGATTGCGCCGTATCATGCCGAGATCCGCGCCGCCGATCAGGAAGGCGGTCGCGAAATAGATGACTATCGAAATCGCAATCAGCAGGCCAAGCGTGCTGACCTTGGTCAGAAGCGGCGCGCCCGAGGCGAGCGAAGGCGCCCAGTAATGTTTGAGATACATGATCGCAACGCCCATTACGGCAGAGGCGACGATCAGCAGCGCGGTGCGCTTGGCAAGTGCCCATTCCCATGTCAGGTGGCCGCGGCGCAGAAGCGTGGTGAAGAGCAGCACGGTGCTGATCCAGCCTGCGGTCGCTTCCGCCACTGCAATGCCGGGTGCGCCCATATAGGGAAAGAGCGTCAGCGCGGTCGCGCAGTTGGTGGCGACCGCGATTGCCGAAAACCGCATCGGCGTCTTGGTATCCTCGCGGGCATAAAAGCCCGGCTGCAGCGCCTTGATGAGCACGAAGGCCGGCAGCCCGATGCCGTAGATCGCAAGTATCGAGCCGACGATCAGGGTGTTTTGCTCATGGAACGCCCCGCGCTCATAGAGCACGCGGATGATTTCGTCCGACAGGATCCACAGCGCGAAACCGGCGGGGATGGTCAGGAACATCACGAATTCGATCGATCTGTTCTGGAGGAAGGCGGCCTCGCGTAACGCGCCGCCCTTCAGCGCGCGGGCAAGCTCGGGCAGCAGAACCACACCGACGGCGACGCCGACGACGCCGAGCGGAAGCTGGTAGATACGGTCGGCATATTGCAGGGCGGCGATGGCGCCCTCGCGCGAGGAGGCGATCGCCTGGCCGATCAGCTGGTTGATCTGCGTAATGCCGCCGGTCACGGCCGCCGGAACGGCAAGGATCAGCAGCCGCTTGACGTTGGGCGTCATCTTTGGAAAGCGGAAGCCGATGCTGATGCCGGCATGCAGCACGCCGAAATAGACGACGGCGAGCTGCAGGACGCCTGCTGCCAGCACGCCCCATGACAGATACCAGGCGGTCGCGAGCGGTTCGGCGCCGGTATAGAGCGCATAAAAGAGCGCGCCGATCATCACCACGTTGAGGAAGACAGGCGCCACCGCTGCCGCGAAGAAATGATGCAGCGAATTCAGCATGCCGCTCATCATCGCCGTCAGCGACATGCACATGAGATAGGGGAACATCACCGCCGCCATGCGGATGGTAATGTCGAACTTCTCCGGATCGTCTGCAAAGCCCGGTGCGATCACGAAGCGCACCAGCAATGGCATGCAAAGCTCCATCACGATGGTGATGAGCAGCAGCACGGAGAACAGAACGCCGAAGACTTCTTCCGAAAAGCGCTTTGCGCCATCAATGCCGTTCGCCTCGATCTCCTTGGCAAAGAGCGGCACGAAGGCCGCGTTGAAAGCGCCCTCGGCAAACAGCCGGCGAAACAGGTTCGGGAAACGGAAGGCGGCATAGAAGACGTCGGCCATCGGTCCGGTGCCGAGCGCCGCTGCCATCAGCGTTTCGCGGGCAAAACCAAAGATGCGGCTTCCGAGCGTGGCGCCGCCGACCGTGGCGAATTTCTTGACGAGGCTCATACGGGGGAACCGGCTTTCTTTTCGGCGGCAGTAGCGGCAGGGGCGATGATGCCTGACGGCATGCGTTCGCGCAGTTCGTCCTGCTCCTCGGCCATGACCGCTTTCATGCGGGCAGTGATATTGGAACGCTTGCTGTCGCCGGAGATCTTCTGGCCGACGAGATCGGTGACGTAGAAGGTATCGATGACCTTCTCACCGAAGGTGGTGATGCGCGCCGACTGGATGTCAAGCGACAGATCGGAGAGAACGGCTGTCATTTCCGACAGCAGGCCTGGTCGGTCGAGGCATTCCACCTCGATGACGGTGAATTTGTTAGACAGGCTGTTGGTGATGGTCACTGACGGTGGAATGACGAAGGCCTTACTCTTCTTCCGGTTCTTCGTGCGGGTCGCGATCACCTCGGGCAGGCGTTTGCGGCCGGAAAGCACGTCCTCGATCATGCGGCCGATGGTGCCGGCGCGTCGAAGCTCGTCCTCATCGTTCGGAAACTCCCGGCTGACATGGATCGTGTCGAGTGCCCGTCCGTCGGAGGTGGTGAAGATCTGCGCATCGACGATATTGGCCCCGGCCGCAGCGCAAGCGCCGGCAATGACGGCGAGCAGGCGAGGGTGGTCGGGGGAGAGAACGGTGATTTCAGTGATGGCATGGAAGCTGTCCGTGCGCACTGACGTCGCCAAGGCCTGCCCCGCCTTGTCTGCCTGGCGGATAAAATGCGCATGGCGGATCTGGTCTTCTAACGGCACGGAGAGCAGGTAAGGCTGGTAATGCAGCTTGGTATAGGTGCGGCGGTCCTTCTGGCTCCAGTCGGAAAGCGCGGCGTAGAGCGCTTCGGCCGCGGCCTGCGCGCGCTCCTTGCGCGACACTTCCGAGAAGCCGCCGGCAAGCAGCAGTTCCGTCTCGTAATAGAGCGTGCGCAGCAGCTGGCCTTTCCAGCCGTTCCAGACACCCGGTCCGACGGCGCGGATGTCGCAGATCGTCAGGATCATCAGCATCTTCAGGCGGTCGAGAGACTGAACGCGATCAGCGAAATCGGTGATCGTCTTGCGGTCCGTCAGATCGCGCGTCTGCGCGACCATCGACATGGTCAGATGTTCCTCGATCAGCCAGACGACGATCTCGGTCTGCTTCTGTGACAGGCCAAAGCGGGCGCAGAGCTTGCGGGCGACGCGTGCACCGGCGATCGAATGGTCTTCCTGCCGGCCCTTGGCGATATCGTGCAGCAACACTGCGACATAGAGGGCCTCGCGGTCTTCGATATGCGGCATGAGCTTGTTGGCGAGAGGATGCAGTTCCTCCGCCTTGCCCTTGTCGATCTCGGAGAGAACATCGATCGCGCGGATTAGATGCTCGTCGACCGTATAGTGATGATACATATTGAACTGCATCATCGCGACGATCTTGCCGAATTCGGGAATGAAGCGGCCGAGCACGCCAGCCTCGTTCATGCGCCGCAGGATCAGCGCCGGATCGCGCTTGGACGTCAGGATCGACAGGAAAAGCCGGTTCGCCTCGTCATTCTCACGCAGGTCGTTGTTGATGAGGGCGAGCGAACGGGTGACGCGCTTCAGCGCATCGGGATGAAATTCCAGTCCGTTGATATCGGCCACATGGAACAGACGGATGATGCTGACCGGATCGCGCTTGAAGACATCGGGGTTGGCGAGCGTGATACGGCCGCGGTCCTCCACGAACTCGACGCTGCCGGGGATCTTGCGATTGCGGTGGGTAAAGCGGCTGATGACGCCCGACAGTCCCGGGATCGATTTCGCCTGCTGGTCTTCGAGTGCCGCGCAGAGGATGCGAGTGAGATCGCCCACATCTTTAGCGACCAGGAAATAGTGCTTCATGAAGCGCTCGACGGCCGAGAGGCCGGGGCGGGAATGATAGCCGAGCGCCTCGGCGATCTCGCGCTGGATGTCGAAGGAAAGACGCTCCTCCGCTTTGCCGGTCAGGAAATGCATGTGGCAGCGCACGGCCCAGAGAAAATCGTCGGCCTTTTTGAGAAGCCGGTACTCCTGCTTCGACAGCACGCCGAGCGGCACCAGATCGGCCGGATCGCGGACGTGGTAGTAATATTTCGAAATCCAGAAGAGCGTATGCAGATCGCGAAGGCCGCCCTTGCCTTCCTTGACGTTGGGTTCGACGAGGTAGCGCGTATCGCCGGCCTTCCGGTGGCGTTCGTCACGTTCGGCGAGTTTGGCGGCGATGAATTCCGGCCCCGTGCCGGTGACGATTTCCTTGTCGAAGCGGGCTTCCAGATCCGCCTCCAGCGACTTCAGGCCGCAAATGTAGCGCATCTCGAGAATGGCGGTGCGGATGGTCATGTCGGATTTGGAAAGCGCGATGCATTCCTCGACGGTACGCGTCGCGTGCCCGACTTTGAAGCCCATGTCCCAGAGCATGTAGAGCATGAACTCGACGGCTTTATGCGTCTCTTCCGCCGGCTTCGGCAGGAAGAGGAAGAGCAGGTCGATATCGGAGCCTGGCGCGAGCGTGTCACGGCCATAGCCGCCGACAGCGGTCACCGCAAACTTGTCCTTCTGCTTCGGGAAAACATGCTCGGTGGCGAAATTATAGAGAACGGCGATGATCTGGTCCTGCAGCCAGGAAATGCGGTGGGCGCAATCAAGTCCGCCACCTTGAGCATCGAGCAGTTCGCGCGCCTTCCTGCGCCCTTCGACGCTGGCTTTCTTCAGAACGGCAAGAAGATCGTTCCGCAGCACGTCCGGACGGTTGCGGTTGGCTTCGGCAATGGCGTTACATTGCCCCTGCAGCAGTTCTACATCGAGGATTTCGGAAAAATCGATGTCGTGCGTCACCATCGGCCGGGCGGTTGTCTCTTCGGTCCGAGCCGCTTGCTCATGGCGCGCCTCTTGTTTGATCTGCATGCGCTATAGCCTCTTTGCCCGCGGATTGACACGGGTCTTCATATTCCATGAACCTTTAAATTTGGCGAAATGGTGTTGGCAAGCCGCAGGTGACGGACGCTTTGCCGCAAGCCCTCAGGCTGATGCCTGCGTCAGCAGCGTATCGAGAACCTGCCGCGTCTCGCTCATGATGCCGTTAAGCGTCGCCTTGTCACATTCGCGGTAGCCGGCATCGACGATCGCGCCGCTGAGTTCGCCGATCTTCAGGCAGGAACCGGTGATCTTCGCCATGCCGATCGGCGTGTTCCAGCCGCGCGCCTCCAGATTACCATCAGATTGCTTCATGACTTCGAGCATCGAAACGATGACGGAGAGTCGCTGGGTTTCCTGAAGCAGTTTTTCCATGAACACGGGGTGCTGCTCCTATTTCATCTTCTTTTTAAGGTCGTAAAGCGCATCGAGCGCCTCGCGCGGCGTCATGTCGTCGAGGCTCATTGCCTTGAGGGCTTCTTCCACCTTGGAAGGCCCGCGCGATGTTTCCTCGCGGCGCACTGCGACCTGGAAAAGTGGCAGGTCATCGATCAGCTGGCTCGCCGGGTTCTTGCGATCGGCATCTTCAAGCCGGGTCAGCACATCGCGCGCGCGGGCCACGACAGAGGCGGGCAGACCGGCGAGCCGCGCGACCTGAATACCATAGGAGCGGTCGGCCGCACCTGGACCAACCTCGTGCAGGAAAATGACATCGCCGTCCCATTCCTTCACGCGCATCGTCGCATTCGATAGCCGGGCAAGCTTTTCAGAAAGCACGGTCAGCTCATGGAAATGCGTGGCGAAAAGTCCGCGGCAGCGATTGGCTTCGTGCAGATGCTCGACAGCGGCCCAGGCGATGGAAAGGCCGTCGAAGGTCGCGGTACCGCGGCCGATCTCGTCGAGAATGACGAGGGAACGATCGGTTGCCTGGTTTAGGATTGCAGCCGTCTCGACCATTTCCACCATGAAGGTGGAACGCCCGCGCGCCAGATCGTCGGAAGCGCCGACGCGCGAAAACAGCCGGTCGACGATGCCTATATGCGCTGACGTTGCCGGCACGAAGGAACCCATCTGGGCGAGAATCGAGATCAGCGCGTTCTGCCGCAGGAAGGTGGACTTGCCGCCCATGTTCGGGCCGGTCAGCAGCCAGATCGCCCCATCCTTCCCATCTGAAACGGGCGAGAGATCGCAATTATTGGCGACGAAGGGGCCGATGGACTGCCGCCGCAGCGCCTGTTCGACGACGGGATGGCGCCCGCCCTCGATTGCAAACATCTTCGAGCCGTCGACCAGCGGTCGGCAATAGGCTTGCTCTTCCGCAAGCAGTGCCAACCCTGCCGCGACATCGATGACGGCAAGCGCGCGCGCGCCGGCCTTGATCGCTTCGGCCTCGGCCACGGTCGCTTCCGTCATCCGGCCGAAAGCTTCGAGCTCGATCTGCAGCGCGCGGTCTGCGGCGTTGGCAATCCGGCTTTCGAGGTCGGCAAGCTCGGTCGTGGTGAAGCGCATGGCATTCGCCATTGTCTGGCGATGGATGAAGCGGGCCTTCGCCTCGGATGTATCGGTCATCGGCCCGGCATTGCCGGCGGTGACCTCGATGAAATAGCCGAGAATATTGTTGTGCTTGATCTTCAGCGATTTGATGCCGGTCTCTTCGGCATATTGCAGTTGCAGGCCGGCAATGACACGGCGCGACTGGTCGCGCAGCGCTCGAACCTCGTCGAGATCGGCATTGGCGCCGTCACGCAGGAAGCCGCCGTCGCGTTTCAGGAGCGGCAATTCTTCGGCGAGGTTTTCGGCGAGGAGTGTTTCCAGCTCGGATGGAAGAGCCTGCAGCCCCATGCGCGCCTGCTCCAGTTCCTCCGGCAGCATCGCGCTTCCCAGCAGGTCGGCGATTTGAGCCGCGGCACCAAGCCCCTGCCTGATAGCCCAGAGATCCCGCGGACCACCGCGGTCGAGCGCCAGGCGGGAGAGTGCCCGCGGCATGTCCGGAACGTGTTTCAGCGCGTCGCGCAAGTCGCCGCAGAGCGACGGTTCCTGCATCAGGAAGCCGATCGAATCCAGGCGCTGGTTGACCCGGATGGGATCCGTCAGCGGTGACATCAGCCGCTCCGCAAGCAGTCGCGCCCCGCCGCCGGTTGTCGTCCGGTCGATCGCTCTGAGCAGGGCGCCATTGCGATCGCCAGAGAGCGTGCGCACAAGTTCCAGATTGGCGCGTGTTGCCGGATCGATGAACAGCGTCGACGCGCCGCTTTCCCGCTCGGGCCGCCCGAGCGGCGGCCGCTCGGCAATCTGTGTCTTTTCCACATAAGCGACGGCTGCGGCGGCGGCCGCCAGCTCGGCGCGCGAAAAACTTCCAAAACCGTCGAGCGTCGAAACCTCGAAATAGCGCGCTATACGCGTTTCTGCTGTCGCGCTGTCGAAAAGCACGGCCGGCTGCGGGACGGCAGTGCGACCGAGTATGTCGAAGACCGGCTTCAGTTCGCCGTCATAAAACATCGTATCGGGAACGATGAGTTCGCGCGGATCAATGCGCAGGATATCGGCGAGCAGTCGCGATGCTTCGGTTTCCGCCAACCGGAAGACGCCGGTGGAAATATCGATCCAAGCAAGCGCCAGCGCCGGCTCGGAAGAACCCCGGATGCGCGACAGCGTCATCAGATAGTTCGATTCCGAAGGGGAAAGCAGCTTCTCCTCGGTAATGGTGCCCGGGGTGACAAGACGGACGACATCGCGCTTGACGACGGATTTCGAACCGCGCTTTTTGGCTTCCGCCGGATCTTCCACCTGCTCGCAGACGGCAACGCGGTAGCCGAGCCCGATCAGCTTCTGCAGGTAGTCGTCGGCCGCATGCACAGGCACGCCGCACATGGCAATGTCCTGCCCCATGTGCTGGCCGCGCTTGGTGAGCGTGATGCCGAGCGCGCGCGAAGCTTCGAGCGCGTCCTCGAAGAACAGCTCGTAGAAATCGCCCATGCGATAGAAGAGCAGCGAATCCGGATTGTTCGCCTTGATCTCGATATACTGTTCCATCATCGGCGTCGCCGAGGCGCGACTTTCCTCAGTCGCGAGCTCGGCTGCCGAGAAGGCTTCGTTTCTGCTGTCTATTCGTGCGTTCACGGAGGTGCAGTTTTTCCCAAAAAAACAGGTGCCAACCCTATCCGCGCGCCGCTATAGATGACAACAGCAATTGGGAAAGAGGAAAACGTCACCCACAGACGTTTGGAGGAGGCATGTCCCAGATGGAGAAGAAAGAACGGCCGGTGACCTCTGTTACCGACAAGGAAGCGCTCGAATTTCAGGCGATGGGTCGGCCAGGCAAGCTGGAGATCAACCCGACCAAGCCGATGGCGACACAGCGCGACCTCTCGCTTGCCTATTCTCCCGGCGTCGCGGTGCCCGTCAAAGCCATCGCCACCGATCCTGCCACTGCCTACGACTATACGACCCGCGGCAATATGGTCGCCGTCATCTCCAACGGAACCGCCATCCTTGGCCTCGGCAATCTCGGAGCATTGGCTTCCAAGCCGGTCATGGAAGGCAAGTCGGTTCTCTTCAAGCGTTTCGCTGATGTCGATTCCATCGACCTCGAGGTAGACACCGAAAATATTGACGAATTCATCAATTGCGTGCGCTTCCTCGGCCCGTCCTTCGGCGGCATCAATCTGGAAGACATCAAGGCGCCGGACTGTTTCGTCATCGAAAGCCGCCTGCGCGAGCTGATGGATATTCCCGTATTCCATGACGATCAGCACGGCACGGCAATCATCGCTGCCGCCGGCCTCATCAATGCGCTGGAACTGACCGGGCGTGATCTCAAGACCACCAAACTCGTCTGCAACGGTGCGGGTGCTGCCGCCATCGCCTGCGTCGAGCTCATCAAGTCGATGGGCTTTGCGCCGGAAAATATCATCCTCTGTGATACCAAGGGCGTCATCTATCAGGGTCGCACCGAAGGCATGAACCAGTGGAAGTCGGCGCATGCGGCAAAGACCGATACCCGCACGCTGGAAGAAGCCATGCAGGGCGCCGATGTGGTTTTCGGCCTGTCGCAGAAGGGTGCCTTCTCCGAAGAGATGATCCGCTCCATGGCCGACCGGCCGATCATCTTCGCCATGGCCAATCCCGACCCGGAAATCACGCCGGAGGAAGTTGCCCGTATCCGTGATGACGCCATCATGGCGACCGGCCGTTCGGACTATCCGAACCAGGTCAACAATGTGCTGGGCTTCCCCTATATCTTCCGCGGCGCCCTCGACGTTCGTGCTACGACCATCAACGATGCGATGAAGATTGCCGCTGTAGACGCACTCGCCAGCCTCGCCCGTGAAGATGTGCCCGATGATGTTGCGGCTGCCTATCAGGGCAATCGTCCGCGTTTCGGCGCGCAATATATCATTCCGGTTCCCTTCGATCCGCGCCTGATCTCAGCCATTCCGGCCGCCGTTGCCGAGGCGGCGATCGAAAGCGGCGTCGCCCGCAAGATCATCACCGACATGGCTGGCTACAAGCGAGAGCTGTCGGCCCGCCGCGATCCGATCGCCTCCACGCTCGCCAGCCTTTACGAGCGTGTGCGCCGTCACCCGAAGCGGGTGGTTTTCGCCGAGGCAGAAGAAGAACAGGTGCTACGCGCCGCCATGTCATACGCCAATCAGCAGCTTGGCACCGCCATACTGCTCGGCCGCGAAGACCTGATCCATGCAACGGCCGAACGCGCCGGCATCGACCTCAATCGCCCAGGCCTCGAGATCGTCAACGCTCGTATCTCGACCCGCGTCGAGGCCTATATTGACTATCTCTATGCCCGCCTTCAGCGCAAAGGCTACCTGCACCGCGACGCGCAGCGCCTGATCCATAATGACCGCAACCATTTCGCGGCCACCATGGTGGCGCTTGGCGATGCCGATGGCATGGTGACGGGCATCACCCGCAACTATTCGACGGCACTCGAAGATGTGCGCCGCTGCATCGACCATAAGCCGGGCCATCGCGTGATCGGCGTGTCGATCGCGCTTTGCCGCGGCCGCACGGTCTTCGTTGCCGACACTGCGGTCCACGACATGCCGACGGCAGAGGAGCTTGCTGATATTGCCGAGGAGGCCGCAGGTCTGGCGCGCCGCATGGGCTACCAGCCGCGCGTCGCCTTGCTCGCCTATTCCACCTTCGGCCATCCCTCGGGGGAGCGTTCCGAGCGTGTCCGCGAAGCAGTAAAGATCCTCGACAAGCGTCGCGTCGATTTCGAGTATGATGGCGAAATGGCCGCCGATGTTGCCCTGAACCGCAAGGTGATGGAGCAATATCCCTTCTGCCGCCTCTCCGGCCCGGCCAACGTCCTCGTGATGCCGGCATTCCACTCGGCATCGATCTCGACCAAGATGCTGCAGGAACTCGGCGGCTCGACAGTCATTGGCCCTATCCTCGTCGGCTTAGACAAGGCGGTGCAGATCACCTCGATGGGCGCCAAGGACAGCGATATCGTCAACATGGCTGCCATCGCGGCCTATGCTGCCGGCTCCTGATAGATAAAAGAGGCCGGATCACTGCGGTCCGGCCGCACGCAACCTACCCCGCGAAGGCGATCAGGTTTCCATCTGGATCGCATACGATGAATGTTCTGGCGCCCCAGGGCTCCAGCCTCAGCGGCTGATGAAAGGGCACGCCATTTGCGGTGTATTCGAGAAAAAGCGCCTTCACATCATCAAGTGTGATCGTTGCTGACAGGATATCCCTCTCGCGCTGACGAAGTTCGGGATGAAAGGCAGGCATGTCGACGTGGCGAAGATTGAGCCTGGCTGCATCGCGGACGACTTGCGCATAAAAGGGCGGTTCGCCGTAGGTAAAGGCGATCGTGAAGCCGAGTTTCTGTGAATAGAAATCGCAGGCGGCCTGGATATCGTCCACAAAAAGCTGCGGCTGAGCGTCCAGAAATGTCGGTTGGCAAGCGGATTTCTGTTGGTCGGTTGCACTCATCTCCGTGAGCCCTTTTTTCAGCGCCTCCCAGCTTTCAAATCCCTCCTGTGCGGCCACCAGTTCCTGTGCATCCGCAAGCTTGAACTCAAGCTCGAGGATTTGCCGGTCATTGAGATGGCGGTAGCGGGAAAGCCAATGGCGAATCTCTGCGGCGACAGGATAATAACGATCCTGATGCCAGCGCTTGAATTGCTTGGCTTTCTTCCGGAGATTTTCGAGGTTCGGCATGGCGCAAGGTTTGATCTTGTAGGCGGGCATAGCCCAGCCGGCACCATTGCCGATGCGCCCTACTGAAAACGCCGAACAAGAATGGATGCATGAGACATCGCCGTCAAGCGATGGCCGTCAGCTTGCAAAGCGACCTGCGTCTGCACCGTAATAATTGAGATACCGGTCCGAAATGCTCGATATCGGTAGCACGATCAGTACGTCGGTCGTATTGAACGCCTGATCGACGACCGCGCTGGAACCGACCATCGCGCCGAGGCGCAGGTAACCCTTGATGAGCGGCGGCAACGCCATCAGCGCCTTTTTCGGATTGACGCCTTCGGCCGGCATCAGGTCCATGTCGCGCGCGAGATGCGGCAGGGCGCCAACGGCCCATTCGTTCTTGGCGAGCACGCTGTGATAGAGGAAGGAGAGTGCCAGCGCATGGCTTTCCGGGTGAACGCCTGGGAAGGAGGCGCAGCCGAACATGGCGCTCATGCCGTGCTTCAGCGCATAGGCCCAATTGCCCTGCCAGAGCAGTTCCACCGTGCGCTTGGTGCGGTACTCCGGCAGCACGCAGGAGCGGCCGAGTTCCATGAAGCGCTTGTCAGGATGACGGGCAATGAGCTCGTCGATCGCAAATTCCGAAGCCGAGTAAAAACCGCCATTGGCCATGGCGACATCCTGCCTCAGCAGCCGGTAGGTCCCGACGATCTGGTCTTCAGCGTCCCCCTCGATCGAGCGGTCGAGAACGAGAAGATGATCGCAGAAGGCATCGTAGGCATCGAAGTCCCGCTCGCGGCGCATGGCGTCTGCCGGCAGCTGGGCCTTCATTTCCTCGACGAAAACGCGGTAACGCACAGCCTGCGCGGCATCGATTTCACGCGCGCTGCGGGCAAGGCGAGTCTCCAGATTGCCGATGCGACCGAGAACATCGTCTTCCTTCGGGGCGGCAGCCGTCGACGGCCGAGCGGCCTCGGCAACAGCGTCACAATTAAGGATGTCAACAGACATGGCGATTCTCCCGTCTCCGGCCTACCACACGCCATAAAACACTTATGTACGACAGGAAAGTGACATATCGAATTTGTGCACGCAAGAAACGTGCCGATTTCCCCACCTTCAGCGCGCCTCAGCCCGGCGTGCCGAAAGCGCAACAACCGCCTGTACTTCGGTCAACAGCCTGACTGGATCCACCGGCTTCACCATGACGCGATTGGCGCCGTTGAGCAAGACCTGTCGCCGCGATTCGTCACTCTTGTCAGCAGTCAGGACGATGACCGGTACGGGCTGAAGATCGAGCCGTCGTTCGTGTCCGCGCAGGCGTCCGAGCATGTCGATACCATTGCCGCCGGGCATGGAGAGATCGCTGATGATGATATCGGGCCTGTCGTCACCCAATGCATAATCGAGCAGGGTTTCGAAATCATCCACGTGCCTGACGGAATGGCCGCCCTTTTCCAGCATGACGCGCACCAGCATGGCGTTGATCGGATCGTCCTCGCCGAGGAGGACAGAAAGACCGCCGCCCATCGCCGTGCGTTCTGCAATGGATGGGCCGAGCCCGGGCTGGTTGTCGTTCAGCGCATCGCGCTTTTCCATGCCGCGCATACGTCCGCGCAACACGTCGATCAGCGACTGCTCGCGCAGCGGCCGGATCAGCCACGCATCGAAGAGGTCGAGCGAATAGGAGTTGCGCTCTTCCGGATTGACGAGCAGCACCTTGCGCAGGCCGAGTGCCGCGATCTCCGTGCGATCGGCGATGTGCAGCGAAAAATCGTCAGACATGCGGTGATCGACGATAATATCGGTCGGTCGGTCGCCGCTGCGGGCTAGCGACAGCAGACTTTCGCGCGCCGCCTCGCCGGCGGCGACAAGGTGGCAGCGTCCGCCAAGCGTCGTGATCGTTTCGGCGATCGCCGTGCGCGCTGCGCCCGCCGGAGCGAGCAGCACGATGCTGTTTCCCGCCAGCAAGGCATTTCGGGTGGCTGTATCCTCTTCCGAAAATTCGACAGGAAAGCGGATGGTGAACTGGCTGCCCTTGCCCCTCTCGCTTGCAACTGTCAGCGAACCGTCGAATTCGCGCATGATGCGGGCGGAGATTGCAAGGCCGAGGCCCGTGCCGTTGCTCTTCTGGGCAAGCGAACCGCCCTGTTCGAATTCCCCGAATATGCGCGCCTGCTCGTCCGCCGTCATGCCAGGCCCGGTATCGGTCACCGATATCACCAGCTCGCCGGCAGCTCGGGAGACGCGGATGAAGACGCCGCCGGCCTGCGTGAACTTGACGGCATTGCCGATGACATTGAAGAGCACCTGCCGCAGTCGCGCCGGATCGAAGTTCATCAGCTCCGGTACGTCGGAGGAAACTGTCGCGCCGATCTCGATACCCTTCTCATGAGCGCGATGGGCGAGCATCTCGACAACGCTTTCGACCAGCTTGCGCAGGGATTCCGAGCGCGGATGAAGCTGGAAGCGGCCGACCTCGATGGTGGAGAAGTCGAGCAAATCTTCAACCAGCTGCGTCAGCGCCTGACCGGACTGGCGGATGCTGGTGAGGTAGCTCTGCTGTTCCTGCGTGAGCTTCGTTTCTGCGATCAGATGCGCCATGCCGAGAATGCCTGACAGAGGCGTGCGGATTTCGTGACTGACCGTGGCAAGCAGCCGCGATTTGGCGGCGCTGTTATATTCGGCCTTCTGCCGAGCCTCCTCACGGCTTTCGGCGGCAAGCCGCTCTTCGGTCACGTCGCGCGCGATGCTTTGCAAAAGCAGGCGTCCATTTGTCGGATCGCGGGTCACCACATCTTGCCAGAGAAAGATGCGCTGGCCGGTCGATGTCGAGATTTCGACATCATAGCGGTGCGGCTGAGGGCCGGGGCGGAAGGCAAGGCCGATCTCCTCGCAAGTCTGGCCTTCGGGTTTGGCGCGCCCTGTCAGCCGGCGGAACGTCTCATTGGCGCCGATGATGCGGCGGTCCATCGTCCGGGTGACGACGATGTCGCCGAGCACGTCATGGACCTCACCGAGCAGGCCGGTTGTATCGACACGTTCAGATATATCCGGGCTTCGCCCGCCGGGCCTGGCTCGGTTCTTCAAAAGCGTGGCAAGATAGCCTGCAATCGCGGCGATCAGGACAAGGCCGAGGCCTGCAACGAGTGACCCGCCCCAGTGAGAAAGCAACAGCAGCAGGATCGCCGAAATGAGACCTGCTCCGCCGAGCCAGTAAAAGAGCAGAGGATACAGAGAGCGCAGGGGAGGCGGCGACGATAATTCACCCGCCGTCCGGCCTCGGTAGGCCCTGACGGCGGTACCGCCGAATGCGGCGGACAATCGGTCCTGTAACTGCGCCAGACTCTGCATGCAGTCCAGCTAACATATTGCCCGTTCCGAATGTTTTCAGGAATCCGCTAAAAATTTAATGATCCGTCTTTTTCGGCTTCTGCAGCATCTCATCGACAATGACGCAGCCTGCGCCAACGGTGATAAAACTGTCGGCGAGATTGAACACGGCGAAGGACCAGGTTTCCGTGTGGAAGAGGATATAGTCGATCACATGGCCATAGGCGAAACGGTCGATGAGATTGCCGATCGCTCCTGCAATGATCAGCGCGTAACCGAGATGCGCCAGCCAGCGGTCCTTGGCCGTGCGATGCCAGAGATAAAGAACGAAAGCGACGATGATCAGGCGCATGCCGACGATGAACCAGCCATCCATGCCTGATAGCATCGAGAACGCGACGCCCAGATTGTAAGTGCGGTAGAGCGCCAGCATCGGAATGACGGGCACGGCTTCCTGCAGCGGAAGATAATGGTCGACGGCGATCTTGACGATCTGGTCGAGGATGACGGCGATCACGATGAAGATCAGGATCGGCAGCGGTCGTGAAAAGAGCGCCGGGCGTGCGGTCGCAAGATCGGTCATTTGCCCTCGGACAGTGAGAGGAGATGGCGGCGTGCCTCGAAAAGCATGACGGCTGTGGCAACGCCGAGATTGAGGGAATCGGCGCGACCCTGCTGCGGAATGCGGGCAAGCGCGTCCGCTTCCCTGGCAAGCTGGTCCGGCAGGCCGGATTGTTCGTTGCCCATCAGAAGCACGACCGGCTTCTTCTTGTAATCGATCGTGCGATAGTCGACCGAGCCGGCAAGATGGGTCGCGACGACGGAAACGCCCGCCTGCTTCTTCCAGGCGATGAATTCCTCCGCAGTTGCATGGGCGACCTGAACGGCAAAGACCGAGCCCATGGTGGCCCGCACCGTTTCCAACGAGAAAGGATCGGTCGTTTCGCCGACAAGAATGACGCCGGAGGCGCCGGCCGCGTCAGCCGTCCGGATGATCGTTCCAAGATTGCCCGGATCGCGCACGCGGTCGAGCGCCACCCACGTCTCGCCATCCTTCGGCCGGATATCCCTGAGCTTTGCCCAGCGCGTTTCGAAAATGCCGACCACCATCTGCGGATTGTCGCGACGCGTGATCGAGGAGATCACCTTCTCGCTGACTTCGAGCACCAGGCCGCCGGACGCAACGGTCTTTGCCGCCATCTGCTCGACCAGCGGCTTGCCCTTGGCTGCCTTGGCATAGACGAGCGTGCGGATTGTCCAGCCGAGCTCGATCGCGTCGATGACGAGCTTCAGCCCTTCAGCCATGAAGGTGCCGCTCTCTTCACGCGACTTCTTGTTGGTCAGCGCCTTGATGTCTTTAATGATCGGATTGGCAAGCGAGGTGACTTCCTTCACCTGCCCAACCCTGCGGGGGCCGCGATCGTGGAATTCGTTCATTTCGGCACCCAGCGGGAAAAGAGGGAAGTGGAGAGCGCCCGACCCGGCGTCTTGCCGTCGAGGCCTGCCTCGCGGATGACGAGTTCGCCGGATTCGACCACGCCGCCGGCCCCGCGCATTGTCTCGCGCATCAATTCGTGGATCGAATAGAAGCTCGCCCGGATCGAATAGGCGGTCAGCACCAGGCCGACGGCTCTAGGCGACAGGATCTCGCGGCAGATATCCAGCATCAGCGGCAGGTGTTCGAAGAGATGCCAGACCTCGCCGTTCGGCCCGCGGCCGAATTTCGGCGGGTCGGTGAGAATGATGTCGTATTGGCTGCCGCGGCGCTCTTCGCGCAGAATGAATTTCATGGCGTCCTCGCAGATCCAGCGGATCGGCAATTTCTCCATGCGTCCCAGCGCCTGGTTTTCGCGGGCCCAGCCGATCGCCTTCTTCGACGCGTCCACATGCGTGACCTCCGCGCCGGCGGCGGCGGCGACCAGTGAGGCGACGCCGGTATAACCGAAGAGGTTCAGCACCTTCAGAGGTCGCCCAGCCCGTTCCACCTGTTCCTTCATCCAGCTCCAGTGCACGATCTGCTCGGGAAAAACGCCGACATGCCGGAAGGAGGTGAAGCGGCCGAAGAAATCGACACCGAGCAGGTTGAGGGGCCAGGTCTCGCCATGCGCCTCCTTCGGAAAACGCCAGCGGCCAGTGCCTTCCTCATCCGTATCGCCGGTGAAGACAGCGTCGACCTTCTCCCAGACATGGGCGGGCAGCGTCGGCTGCCACAGTGCCTGTCCCTCAGGGCGCACAATCCGGTAGGGGCCGTACTGCTCCAGCTTCTGACCGTTGCCGCTGTCGATCAGATGGAAATCGCCGGCGCCCGTCGAATCGAGGATGACGGGGACGCGTTCAGCCGGCCGCTCGCCATTGCGCACCATGAGCGGGCGGTCGATTGCTGCCGGAACGGCTGCCGGTGGGCGCTGTTCGCGCTGAGGTGCAGGTTTTGCGGCCGTCTTCTCCGGCATTGCAGGTCGCGCATCGCTGCGGCGTCCGCCCGAAGGGCCTGCCGACGTCTTCGCGCCGGGCCGGCGTTCTCTCTGTTTCAACGTGGTCTTCCGCGTCCAAAAATCAATTGAGCCAGTGCAAATAGCATCCTGTCCGACCTTGGCAAAGCGCTTTCCCGTTATGATATGGTTCGCTCATGGAAATGGGGAATTGCTGATGGAACTGATCGGGGAGGAACGCATCGCCGCGCCGCGGGATGTCGTATGGGCGGCCATGAACGATCCCGAGATCATCAGGCAATGCATTCCCGGCTGCCAAAGCGTCGAAAAGCTGTCGCCCACACAATTCCTGGCAACGGTCAAAGTCGGTTTCGGACTGTTTTCCGTGACGTTCAACGGCGAGATCAGGCTTTCGAATGTCGATGTGCCGCGCAGTTACACCATCGCCGCGGAAGGGCGGGGCGGGATTGCCGGCTTTGCAAGAGGCGAAGCCGATGTGACCCTGGTGGACGAGGGCCTGCATACCTTGCTGTGTTATAAGGCGGACGGTGATACGGGTGGCCGGGTCGCCGAACTCGGCGGCATGCTGATCCGCACCACGCTGGAAAAGCTCGCGCGACGCTTCTGGGGAAGCTTCAATGCGGCCGTCGTCGAAAAGGCTGCAGGTTAGGCATCATGCATAATCCCTTCCAAGCAGGATCGACGAGCTGGAAAATCCGACCGAACCGTCCCGAAGATGCGATGCAGCTCGCTGAGATCTACCTCTCCGTCCGACGCCGAACCTTCACATGGGTGGACCCCGGCAAATTTCATCGGGAGGATTTTGCCGCCCATACCAACGGCGAAATGATCTCCGTCTGCGAGGGACCCGCTGGGAAGATAGCTGGCTTCATATCGATCTGGGCGGCGGATGATTTCATCCACATGCTCTACATCCTGCCCGAATTCCAGGGCAAAGGCGCGGGAACCGCCTTGCTGCAATCGCTTCCCGCCTGGCCCGAGCACAGGTATCGGCTGAAATGCCTGGTCAACAACAGCAGGGCCAAAGCCTTCTATCTGGCGCATGGCTTTCAGGTCACCGGCAGGGGCGCCTCGACGGAAGGCGACTACGAAGAACTGAGTTTCATTCCCGCCGCGACGGGATAGTTGTAATCACCGCGAGGGTAACTGTCCGGCGATTTCCTCCGCCCGCGTTTTGTGGCGGCCAGCTTCGCCTTGCCAGCGGATTGCTTCCTTGGCTTCGACGCGTGCGCGCTTGCGATGTTTGCCCTGATTGAACCAGGTCGCGGCAGAACCCACCAGCATGCCAATGATGAAGGCGATCAGCAGGAAGACGAAGAAAGGCGCGGCGAGGGAAAGAACCTGATCTTCCGGGCGAAACGGATTGAAGGCAAGCGTCACATTCTGTCGGTTGGCGACGCAGAAGATGATCAGGATGACGCCGAGTGGCAGCAAAATCAAAAGGTTGATGATCTTCTTGGTCATATGGTTCTCCGCGCCGGTCTTCCAAAGGCAAGCTTCATGGACGCCAGAATAGAATGGCGGCGGCGAAGTTCAAGTGCGGCTTGATGCGCGATGCCGAGGATCAATCCTCTTCGTCAGCCTGTCCGGGGTTCAGGCGCTCGCGCAGTTCCTTGCCGGTCTTGAAGAAGGGGACCCACTTCTCTTCGACGAATACCGTATCGCCGGTGCGCGGGTTGCGGCCGGAGCGGGATGGGCGGTTCTTGACCGAAAATGCGCCGAAGCCGCGCAGTTCGACGCGGTTGCCGGCAGCAAGCGCATCCGTGATCTCGTCGAGGACCGCATTGACGATATTTTCAACATCGCGGTGGTAGAGATGCGGATTGCGTGCCGCAACGATCTGCACCAGTTCGGACTTGATCACGATTGCCCCCTTAAATTATTGATTTCTTATTCAATCCTGGCCAACCTGCCAAACTGAAAGCAGCCCGTCAAGGAGCAACTTTGGGGGTAGGATGCCGTTCATATCCTGACCTTTGACCAGATCACCATAACCAAAGATCGTAATCAATCGCGAAACAGCTCCAGCGAGCAAAAAGGGCGTGTTGCTCTTCTTGTCCCAGTCGACGACCGGGAGCTTGTCGCTAACGTTTCGGGAGGTCAGATAGGCCTTGATTTCTGCTTCTCCACCGACCGCGTCAATGAGCTTCACCTTGAGCGCCTGGCGGCCCGTATAGATCGTGCCGTCGGCCAGTTTGAGCACTTCGTCATGCGGCAATTTGCGCCTGTCGGCAACAAGGTTGACGAACCAGTCGTAGCTGTCGAGAACCATGTTGCGGATCATGGCCTTGGCTTCTTCACTCGTGTCGTGGAACGGCGACGGCTCGGCCTTGAGCGGCGAAGATTTGATCTCCTGCAGCGAGACGCCGAGCTTGTCGAGCAGTGGCTGGATCTGCGGGTACTGGAAGATGACACCGATCGAGCCGGTGATCGAGCTTTCGCCGGCGATGATCGTATCGCCGGCCGTTGCAATCATGTAGCCGGCGGAAGCTGCGAGCGTCCTGACGTCGGAGACGACGGGCTTCTTCTCCGCAATCGCCCGGATCGCCTTGAAGATCTTTTCGCCGCCGTAGGTCGTGCCGCCGGGCGAAGAGATCGAGACCACGACTGCCTTGACTTGATCGTTGTCCTTGATCTTTTTCAGTCGCTCGAGCAGCTCGTCATCATCGGTGATGAGGCCGGAGATCGTCACATGGGCGATATGCGGCCGCGCCGTGCTGCTTTCGCTGAAGGCAAAATTATAAAGCGCGAAGCCCAGTGCAACGAGCAGCACGACCGCAGCAAGGCGCCAGAAACCAAGCCTGCGGCGCAGCAGCCGGCGGTCTGCGATGATCGAGCTGTCCATTCCAACCTCCAGAAACGAAACCCAACAGCGGTTTCCGCCGCTGGGAAATAAGGCGCAAGCCCCTTCGAGAAAATGCCCGGAAACCTGCTATTTTCGGTTTAGTTGCTTGTTGCAGAAAAAAATCCATATTGGCAAGCCAATGTAATAATGCGAAACGAACTGTGATTGGCGCCCGGTATTGCTATATAAGCGGCACGATCATCACACACGGACCAGGCATATGCTCGATACCCTCAGGAATAACGGGAAGCCCGCATACGCAGGGCCAAAGGACAGCGCCTATGGCGTTGCCCGGTTTCATTCCGTACGTGTCCGCCGCCTGAAATTTTTGCTCCCGGTCGCAGCTCTCGTCGTTTCCCTCATCTTCATTGCCGTCTCTGTGATCCGCACTTACCTGCCTGAAACCATCAAGATCGAGGGCGCCAAGATCGAGAACGGCAAAGTCGTGATGGAAAAGCCGGCCATTGCCGGTCGTAACTCCGACGGCATCAATTATTCGATGCTGGCCGAACGCGCGCTGCAGGATATTCGCAATCCCGACTTCATCACGCTGGAGACAATCAAGGCGGCCGTGCCGATGAATGACGGCCTGATGGCTCGCGTGACGGCGGCGACCGCGGATTTCAACCGCGCCACCGACAACCTGCATATGACCGCACCGTTCACCCTTGTCCTGAGCAGCGGTCTCGTTGCGAATTTTCAGTCCGCCCACCTTGATATCAAGGGCGGAAACTTGACGACCGACGATCCCGTCAGAATTACCAAGGACAACGCTTCGATTGTTGCGCAGACCCTCAATATAACCGATAAGGGGCGCGTGATCACATTCGAGGGGAATGTTCGCATGAATGTTGAATCATCCGCTATCCACAAACAGGGTACCTAAAGAGCCGGGTCACATGACAAAAGATTGTCGCATTTCAACTTGCAAGACTGGCGTAGCTTTCATCACTGGCGCGCTTGCCTTCGTTCTGTCGGTCGCGGGGGCGGCCGCTCAGTCGACGACGATGCCTGGCATGAAGCTTTCAAGCGATCAGCCGATCCAGATCGAAAGCAACAAGCTGGAAATCCATGATCAGGAACACACGGCGCTCTTCACCGGTGACGTCAAGGTCGTTCAGGGTACGACGACCCTGCAGGCCGGCAAAATGACCGTCTATTACAAGGACAAGGCAAAGCAGCCCCAGGCAGGCGGCGCAGCAGCACCTGCAGCCCAGCCGGCGCAGGCAGCCGCTGAGCAGTCCAATTCCCTTGCCTCGGGCAGCGCAGACATCGACAAGATCCTGGTGACCGACAAGGTCTACCTCACCTCGGGGACGCAGACGGCGACAGCCGACGATGGCAATTTCGATATGACCTCGCAGGTCTTCATCCTCACCGGCAAGAAGGTCGTGCTGACGGATGGCCCGAACGTTTTTACCGGTTGCCAGCTCACCGTTCACATGACGACAGGCCAGGCAGAGCTTGAAAGCTGTGGCGGCCGTGTCCAAATTCAGCTCGATCCGAAATCGCAGCCGAGCCAGCAGCCAAAGCAGAACTGAGAGTCGGCCTTTCACGTGAAGCTATTCTCCTTATCCACCAAGTCCGGCAGAGCTGCGACGGAAGCCGCAGCTGCTCCCGTCGATAAGGCCCGTTATCAGGGAACGCTGATTGCACGCGGTCTAACCAAGACCTATGCGACGCGGCGTGTCGTCAACGGCGTCTCGCTGGTCGTGCGACGCGGCGAGGCCGTGGGCCTGCTAGGCCCGAACGGCGCCGGCAAGACCACCTGTTTCTACATGATCACCGGTCTTGTGCCGGTTGACGAGGGAACGATTGAAATCGACGGCAATGACGTGACGACGATGCCGATGTACCGTCGCTCCCGCCTCGGCGTCGGCTACCTGCCGCAGGAAGCCTCGATTTTTCGTGGACTGACGGTGGAGGAGAATATCCGAGCCGTTCTCGAGGTGCATGAAAAAGACAAGGCGGCGCGCGAGCGCAAGCTCGACGAACTGCTTGAGGAATTTCACATCGCGAAGCTCCGCAAGAGTGCCGCCGTGGCACTCTCGGGCGGTGAACGCCGACGCCTGGAAATCGCCCGCGCGCTTGCGACCGACCCGACCTTCATGCTGCTCGACGAGCCCTTTGCCGGTGTCGACCCGATCTCGGTTGCCGATATTCAGAACCTCGTGCATCATTTGACGGCACGCGGCATCGGTGTCTTGATCACCGACCACAATGTGCGCGAGACGCTGGGATTGATCGACCGGGCCTATATTATCCATGCAGGCGAAGTGCTGACCCACGGGCGCGCAAACGATATCGTCAACAATCCCGAAGTGCGCCGGCTTTATTTGGGCGACAATTTCAGTCTCTGAACCAGTCCTGGACGACAGAAAATTATCGTTGCGGCATAGGTTCCGCTTGACCAAATAGGATAAAAAAGCAATTTTTGGGCCAACTCGGATTTCCGTGGCCTGAAGCCTTGATCGGACGCGGTTTCCAGGAGGAGTCGAGGGAGTTTAGCGTCCGCCATGGCCCTGTCTGCAAACCTTTTTCTAAGACAGAACCAGTCCCTGGTGATGACACCGCAACTGATGCAATCCATCCAGTTGCTGCAGATGACGCATGTCGAACTCACCCAGTTCATCGCTCAGGAAGTGGAGAAGAATCCACTGCTCGAAATCCCGTCGAGCGATGGCGATGGCGACGCCGGCGAACGTGGTGAGGCCGCGGACGAACCATACTCCCAGCAGACAGAGGATGCGGGCGACGGCGATTATGAGGCCCGTGGCGAAACGCTGTCCGGCGACTGGTACGACAACGGCAGCCCAAGCCGGCTGAGTGACGAGCTGGACGCCAATTACAGCAATGTTTTCCCCGATGATGGGGCGCCGCAGCGTCTCGACGCACCGGAACTCGTCAGCCAGTGGAAATCGATGCCGGGCAGCGCCGAAGGTGCTGACAATTATGATCTCGATGATTTCGTTGCCGGCCAGGTCTCGTTGCGCGATCATCTTGCTCAGCAGATACCCTTCATATTGCCCGATATGGCCGATCGCCTGATTGCCCAGAACCTGGTCGATCAGCTCGACGATGCCGGCTACTTGCAGGCAGATGTCGCCGAAGCCGGTGAGCGTCTCGGTACAGATGCAGAAGATATCGAGCGCGTGCTCGCAGCGTTGCAGACGCTCGATCCGCCCGGCGTCTTTGCCCGTACCCTTGCCGAATGCCTGGCTATTCAACTGCGCCAGAAGGATCGTTTCGACCCTGCCATGCAGGCACTGGTCGAAAATCTCGAATTGCTTGCACGGCGTGACTTCGTCAGCCTGAAGCGCCTCTGCGGCGTCGATGAGGAAGACTTGCTCGACATGCTCGCCGAAATCCGCCAGCTCAATCCGAAACCCGGCAGCGGGTTCGAGGCCGGCGTTTCAGAGGCCATCACGCCCGACGTCGTGGTCCGCCCTTCGTCGGACGGCGCCTGGCTGGTCGAACTCAATCCGGATACGCTCCCGCGGGTCCTCGTCAACCAGTCCTATTTTTCGCACATTACGAAGAACGGAGAGGATTACGCCTTCCTCTCCGAATGTCTTCAGAGCGCCAACTGGCTGACGCGCAGTCTGGATCAGCGCGCCAAGACCATCATGAAGGTGGCAAGCGAGATCGTACGCCAGCAGGATGCCTTTCTCGTACATGGCGTCGATCATCTGCGGCCGCTGAACCTCAAGACGGTTGCCGAAGCGATCAAGATGCATGAATCGACGGTCAGCCGCGTCACCTCGAATAAATATATGCTGACGCCGCGCGGTCTTTTCGAACTCAAATATTTCTTCACGGTTTCGATCAGCGCCGTCGCGGGCGGGGACAGCCATTCGGCTGAGGCGGTTCGCCATAAGATCCGCACGCTGATCATGCAGGAAAGCCCCGACGCGGTGCTCTCCGACGACGACATCGTCGATATGCTCAAGAAAGGCGGTATCGATCTTGCGCGTCGAACGGTGGCCAAATACCGGGAGGCGATGAACATTGCCTCTTCGGTCCAGCGCCGCAGGGAAAAGCGTGCACTAGCCAAGGTCGCCGGCTTCTGAGTTGCAACGCCAGGGCGAGCAAACGCTCGTCGTTACGAACCGCAGATCGCGGATGCCTCCCCATTTCATGGGATTTTCACTGCACGTTTTCCGCGTATACTAGGCCTCGCTGTGCCGGGCTATTGACTTTCCGGGAGCCTGTCGCTAGAAGCCCGCCGCAATCGGAGCAGCGAAGGGCATCCGGGCATTATCCCCATCATCCTTACGGCACCAGGGACACGCAGACTTGAGCCTCATCTTGCTTGAGATTGCGCGAAGTGCTTGGATGAGCTTGAGGCTTGGCGTAAACTGATACTCGCAAACTACCATAAGAAGGGAAACTCCATGAGTGTGCGTGTATCCGGTAAACATATGGAAATTGGTGACTCCTTCCGTCAAAAGATCGAGGACCAAATTGGTGTGGCCGTCACGAAATACTTCGACGGGGGATATTCCGGGCAGGTGATCGTGGAAAAATCGAACTCTCGGTTTTCCGCCGATTGCAAGCTTCATCTCGACAGCGGCGTCGTGCTGCATGCGGCAGGTGAGGCGATGGACCCGCAGATTGCCTTTGATGCGGCATCCGAGCGTATCGAGAAGCGCCTGCGCCGCTACAAGCGAAAGCTCAAGGATCACCACGCTGGTAATCACCTGAACGGTTTCGCGGAAGTCGCCTACACTGTCATGGACGCGGTTCCCGATCACGAAGACGAGGTCCCGGACGATTTCGCTCCGGCCATCGTCGCTGAAAGCACCAAGCAGCTCAAGACGATGTCTGTCGCAACCGCCGTCATGGCACTCGACATGACCGATGAGCCACTTCTCCTGTTCCGCAGCCCCGGCAAGGAACAGCTCAACATCGTTTACCGTCGTCACGACGGAAATATTGGCTGGATCGATTCAGCCAATATCAAAAGCTGAGATCCGGACGAAGGAGCGGTGCGATGTACCGCTCCTTCGGACGCGTGATCTCGGTGACAGAAGGAAAAAGAAATGGCATTGGCAGATTTGCTGCACCAGGATGCGATCATTCCCGCCCTCAGGGTAAATTCCAAGAAACAGTTGCTTCAGGAATTGGCAGCAAAAGCCTCCAGGACCACGGGGCTTTCCGAGCGGGAAATCTTCGATGTGATCCTGCAGCGTGAACGCCTGGGCTCGACCGGTGTCGGCAACGGCATCGCCATTCCCCACGGCAAGCTCGTCAATATCCACTCCATCGTCGGTATTTTCGCTCGGTTGGAACAGCCCGTTGATTTCGAAGCGCTGGATGACCAGCCGGTCGATCTGGTGTTTCTGCTTCTGGCGCCGGAAGGCGCCGGCGCTGATCACCTTAAGGCGCTTTCACGCATCGCCCGCGTCCTGCGCGACCACGATCTGGTCGCCAAGCTGCGCGCGACCGATTCCGCTTCGGCGATTTATGCCTTCCTCAATGAAGAGCAGACGTCGAACGCTGCCTGACGCCTGACTGTCCATCCGAATGCAAAAAGGCGCCTGATCGATCAGGCGCCTTTCCTGTTCGGCGATAAGCGATCAGAACTCTTCCCAATTGTCCTGGGCAACAGCCGCTGAGCCCCGAGACTGAGTAACGGCCCGTCGCGGTGCAGGAGCAGCCGCACGTGGTGCCGGAGCGGCTGCGCGTGGTGTCTGAGCGGCCGGTGCGCGCATCTGTTGCCCGGTGGCTCGCAGTGCTGCCGCGGCATTTCCCTGGCCCGCGACGCGGAAGCGGCTGACCAGTGTCTTCAGCGTCTGGGCCTCGTCGTTCAGCGTCACGCTGGCTGCGGTGGTTTCTTCGACCATCGCTGCGTTCTGCTGCGTGACCTGATCCATCTGGTTCACGGCCTGGTTGATTTCCTTCAGGCCAATAGCCTGTTCGCTCGCAGAGGCTGAGATCTGACGGATGAGGCCGTTGATGCCCATCACCTGCTCGGCAATCTTGTGCAGCGTCTCGCCGGCCCTACCGACGAGATCGACGCCTTCCTTGACCTGGACGGCCGATGTGTTGATGAGCGTCTTGATTTCCTTGGCGGCATTTGCCGAACGCTGGGCGAGTTCGCGCACTTCCTGCGCTACGACCGCAAAGCCCTTGCCTGCTTCCCCGGCGCGGGCCGCTTCGACACCGGCGTTCAGAGCCAGAAGGTTCGTCTGGAAGGCGATCTCGTCGATGACGCCAATGATGCGCGACACTTCCGTCGAAGACTGTTCGATGCCGTGCATGGAGGCAATCGCCTTCTGCACCACTTCACCTGATTTCTCGGCGTCTTCGCAGGCGAGATTGACGTTGTCAGCCGCTGTACGCGCATTCTCGGCGCTGGAGTTGACCTGAGCGGTCAGCTCGTTGAGTGCCGCTGCCGTCTCTTCCAGGCTTGCCGCCTGCTGTTCGGTGCGCTTGGCAAGGTCGGACGCGCTGTTGCTGATTTCGCCGGTGCCGGAGCCGATATTGACGACGCTGAGGCTCATCGTATTGATGGTTTCCTCGAGGCTCGCCAGAGCGGCATTGAAGTCCTGCTTCAGCTTGCCGTATTCGCCGGGGAATTCCTCCGTAATGCGGTGGCCGAGATTGCCCTGCGACAGTTCGGAAAGGCCCGCACCGACGATCGACACGATATGACGCTGCAGGTTGACCGATTGCTGGCGTTCCGATTCCGAGCGACCGCGTTCGGTTTCGGCGGCGAGCCGCTGATTGTCCGCCTCGGCTTCGAGACGCCGTGTATCGGCAAGGGCAAAGCGGAAACCTTCGAGAGCCTTGGCGACCGATCCGATTTCGTCGGCGCGGTTCTGGCCGGCGACCGTTTCGTCGTATTTACCGTCGCTCAGCGCCTTGACGCTGGAGATAAGGCCAGCGAGCGGACGCTGAACGAACGAGCGGACGGCGAAGTAGAGGGCGAGCAGTACAGCGCCGAGCACGATGATGCCGTTGACGATCATCATGAAGGTCTGGTCCTGAACCGGCGCATTCATCGCCGCATGCGGAACGTCGACCAGCACGACCCAGTTGGCATTCAGGCCCGGAACTGGGAATGGATAGACGACGCGATCGAACGGATCGAGCCCATCGAAGCTGAGATTCTTGACGAGGCCGACCTTCATGGACGAAAGCGCAGCCTTTACGTCAGCCGAGCCAGGATTGTCGCCATAGGGTTTGGACATGAGCTCGGGGCTCGGGGCAACGATCCAGTTGCCGTTCTGGGCAATCAGCGTCACGCGACCGGAGCCGAAGGGGCGCAGCGCCTGCACCTTGTCGGTGAGCGACTTCAGCGAAATATCGACGCCTTCCACACCGATCATCTTGCCGCCGGACATGACAGGATAGGCAATCGACGTTAGCAAGGTCGGAACGTCGGTGCCCTCGGCGAGGTACGGCGCAGTGATCGCGCCCTTGCCGCTGTCGGCAGCGAGTTTCCACCATTCGGCAGTATAATCGTTTTCGAAGGTCGAGAACTGGATGTCGCCGGTCCTGGTCTTCGACCAGTAGGGCGTAAAGGCGCCGACTTTGTTGGTGCCTTGGTCGTTGTTGTTGGCGATCTCAGTGGTCTTGCCGTCGAATGCGCCGAGCTGCTCGCAGAACCAGCTGCCAAAGGCGAAAGCATTCTGTTCGAGGTTGGCTTTCAGAATATTGATGATGCCCTTGCGGTCGAGGATCTTGCCCTCGTGTCCGCGCCCGACGACGCCCGACATGGTGCGGGCAGCACTCGCAAGCTCGCCGACATTGGCGGCAATCTCGTTGGCGATCGACTTGGCTTCCGAATTGGCCTGATCCAGCGTGAGGGTCTGAACGCGGCTACGGGTCTGGTCGATGAGGAAGAGGTTTGAAACGACGAGCACCAGTGCGATGGCGGCACCGGTAATGACAATGAGTTTCGCCGCAAGCGATTTCATTCTGAAAATGAACATGTGTTCCTCGGGCAGGACGCGCCGAAGGGCCATTCTTCGGCACAGCGGGTAAGGCATGCTTCGTCATGGAGCAGCCACAGGGGTTGAACCGCCTCGAAGATGGACGAGGTGCGATCGCGAGAAAGATCGCCAGAAACCTCTTAAATTTGAATGAAATTTGCTATGTTTCGGCAGCAAAACCGGAACGCCGCCCCAAAACTAGGGGTGGCGTTTCATGGGTTATTCGCAGTTGGACTGGACTATATTCTGTCTGCGACTTCGGCTGCGAGCGGTATAGACGGTTGTGCACCCGGCTTCAGGCAGGCGAGCGAGCCGGCGACCGCTGCGCGGCGGAGCGCCGAGTCGAAATCCAGCCCTTCATCAAGGCTTGCCGCGAAGTAACCGCAGAACGTATCGCCGGCGCCGACAGTATCGACGGGTTCGATGACGAGGCCTTGCGCGCGGGCGATCTGACCATCCCGGATCGCGATGACGCCATCACCGCCGAGCGTGACGATCAGGGTCTGGCCGGTCTCCGCATGAAGACGCTCCAAAGCAGCCTCACGGTCACCGGCACTCATGTTTTCCCGTCCCGCCAGCCGCTCGAATTCGGTCTCGTTGGCAATGACGATATCGGCGAGCCGCCCAAGGCGCGGTGCATCTGGAATGAGTGGAGCGAGATTGAGAATGCTCGTGACGCCCTTGGCGCGAGAGGTGGCAAGCGCACGCTCGACCGCTTCAACCGGAATCTCGAGCTGCAGCATCAGGATATCGCCCTCATTCATGGCATTGACGGCAGCCTCGGCGTTGGCGCCGTCGACCTTGCCATTTGCGCCGGGAATAACGGCAATCATGTTCTCACCATCGCCGCCGACGAGAATGAGGGCAGTGCCAGTCGGTCCCTCGACACGCCTGACGCGGGAAAGATCGGTGCCGGCGCCGTCGAGAAGTTCAAGCGCACCTTCGGCAAACGCGTCCTTTCCGACAGCACCCGCCATATGGACATAACGTCCAGCCCGCCGGGCGGCGAGCGCTTGATTGGCGCCTTTGCCGCCGGCAGCCGTCGCAAAACTGTTGCCGGCAACCGTTTCGCCGGGCTTCGGCAGGCGTTCGGTCGTGGCGATGAGGTCCATGTTGATGGAGCCGAAAACTGTAATCATGGCATGTCCGTCCCTTGCTTCGGGCCGCGACACTGCCGAAGCGATCATTCCTCGTCAACTACCCTGAGCTTGAGCAGTCCAGTACGGCTTTCGACAGATTTGGCCGGCGCCTCGTTCTCGCGCGCCGGCTTGCCGTCGCCGCCTGCTTCAAATTCCAGCGCTTCGATCTTTGCACCCCGCTTGGTGAGCTTGTCCGCCGAGGTGATGATCTGGTCCACGTCGCGCTGCGTCTGGGAAAAATGTCCCTGCAGCTTGCGTACGCGTTCGTCGAGCCGGCCGAGATCGTCCATGAGGAGGGTGACTTCTCCCTGGATGACATGCGCCTGCGCCCGCATGCGCTGGTCTTTCAGTACGGCCTGAATGACCTGGATTGACAGCATCAGGAGCGAGGGCGAGACGATGACGACCCGCGCGCGGTGAGCCTTCTGCACGATCGCCTCGAAATTTTCGTGAATTTCGGCAAAGATCGATTCCGAGGGAACGAAGAGGAAAGCCGTATCCTGTGTTTCCCCCTGAATCAGATATTTCTCGGAAATATCCTTGATATGGACTTCCATGTCGCGGCGAAACTGCTGTGCGGCTAGCTTGCCAGCATCCGGCCCGCCGGCATCGCGAATCGCATTCCAGGCTTCGAGCGGAAATTTCGCGTCGATCACCAGCGGCGGTGCACCGTTCGGCATCCGGATCGTGCAGTCCGGTCGCGAGCCATTCGAAAGCGTCTGCTGGAAAGCATAGGCGCCCATGGGCAGGCCGTCGGCGACGATCGTCTCCATGCGCGACTGGCCGAAGGCACCACGCGTCTGCTTGTTGGAAAGAATGGCCTGCAGCCCGACGACATCCTTGGCGAGTGTCTGGATATTGCTTTGGGCGGCATCGATGACAGCCAGCCGTTCCTGTAGTTTCTGCAGGTTGTCATGCGTCGATTTCGTCTGCTCGGTCAGCGTCGAGCTCATGCGCTGCGTCATGCCATCGAGCCGCTGGTTGATCGCATGGTTGAGCTCTGCCTGCCTTGAACCGAAAACCTCGGCCATCGTCGAAATGCGTCCCTGCATCTCCGCCTGGATTTTCAGAAGCTCGGCCATGCGGGCTTCGCTTTCGGCAGCACGAAGATTGGCCTCCTCCGCCTCCTCGCGGCGAATGCCGGCATTGCGCAACGCAAACACAATCGTCACGAGAATGACGACGGCGAGCGTGCCACCAGCAAACGCAAGCACGCCAGGGCTTAGCACGGGCAGGGAAATGGTGAGTGAGTCGGATGTCATGGTCATGCCGCACCATAACAAAATAACCGCCGATATCTAGATCAAAACGTGAACAATCCCCGTTGTCCTGTGGCATATTGTCGGGCTACCCCACTGGAATGGAAGAAAAATTAGCGAGTACACTTAACCATTGCTAAACCATATTCGCCAAATCTGGCGCGGTAATTTCCCTCCGCATCCCCGCCAGATAGAGATCCCCATGACTTCCCAGCAGACCGACAATGCCCTCAGGCAGCGCCTTGACTTCATTGAGCTCGACGATGAGGCACGCAAGAACCTGCGGGAACTGCGCCCGGCAATCTCGGAGCTGCTCGGCGGCGCCCTGGATAAGTTCTATGGCAAGCTCGCCAAGACCCCGGCCGTCGCGAGCTTCTTTTCCGACAAGGCCCATATGGGTCATGCCAAGAAGCGCCAGCAGGAACATTGGGGCAATCTCTCCGGCGGCAATTTCGACCAGAGCTATGTGAATGGTGTCACGGCCGTCGGCCGCACCCATGCCCGCATCGGCCTCGAGCCGCGCTGGTATATAGGCGGCTATGCGCTTGTCATGTCCGAGCTCGTCCGCGGCCTGATGGAAAAGCAGTGGCCTTCGCTCTTTGCCCGCCAGCAGGGAAAGACGCTCGCCGAAAAACTGACCGCCGTCATCAAGGCGGCGATGCTCGATATGGACTATTCGATCTCGGTCTATCTGGAAGCGCTTGATGAGAAGCGCCGTGTTCTGGAAGAAGAACGCGCCCGGGCCGAAGCCGATCAGGCACTGGCGCTGGAGCATTTGCGTCGTGGCCTCGAAGCTCTTTCGCGTGGTGACCTTGAAGCGACGCTTCCTTCCGATCTGCCCGGCAATTTTCGCGGGATGGCCGAGGATTACAACAGGGCCGTCAGCGCACTGCGCGATTCCTTCACCTCCGTTCACACGACGTCCCGTCACATTCTCGAAGGCGCCGATGTGATCTCCACGGCGGGCGATGACCTCGCCCTGCGCACTGCTCAGCAGGCCGCAGGTGTTGAGGAAAGCTCGGCCGCCCTCCAACAGCTCTCCGTCAGCGTCAGCCAGACCGCCGCCAATGCCGAAAAGGCGTCTGGCGCCGTGCGCGAAACGCAGCAGAAGGCCAAGAATTCCGGCGAACTCGTCACCAGCGCCGTTTCGGCCATGGCAGGTATCGAGAAGTCCTCTACCGAAATCGCCAAGATTATCGGCGTCATCGACGAGATCGCTTTCCAGACCAACCTGCTGGCACTGAATGCCGGCGTCGAGGCTGCGCGTGCCGGTGATGCCGGCAAGGGCTTCGCGGTCGTTGCTCAGGAGGTCCGTCAGCTTGCCCAGCGCACGGCCGATGCCGCCAAGGAGATCAAGAACCTGATCTCCGAAAGCTCGACGCAGGTGAACGAGGGCGTCAACATTGTCAGCAGCACTGGTGAGGCGCTGAGCGACATGATCAGCCGCATCGACATCATCAACAGTTTCGTCGCCGATATCGCCGCTGCCGCCCGCGATCAGGCAACCGGCGTCAACGAGGTGAGCATCGCAATCCGCAACATGGACACGATCACGCAGCAGAATTCCGGCATGGTGGAGCGTACGTCTGCCGAAACCCGTCGGCTGAAGGATGAGGTCGAGAACCTCATCGAGCTTCTGCAGCGTTTCCGCGCACGTGCCGAAGGCCGTCAGCCCGCCCCTGCCGCTCGTCGCGCGGCCTGATAATCTCGACGAAAACCGGGCAGGCGCTGCAAAAAACCGCAATCCCTGCCCGGCGGATGATTCCCTAGTGTGAAAAGATGCGTTATGGGAACGCCATGACCATCAAGCCACTCATCATTCTTCCCGACCCCCTTCTCCGTCAGGTTTCCCAGCCGATCGAGCGGGTCGACGCCGACCTGCAGCGCCTTTCCGACGACATGTTGGAAACCATGTATGATGCGCCGGGCATCGGCCTTGCCGCGATCCAGATCGGCGTGCCGCGCCGCATGCTCGTTATCGATCTCTCGAAGGAAGGCGAGGAAAAGCAGCCGCTCATCTTCATCAATCCGGAGATCGTCCGCTCTTCGGACGAACGCTCGGTCTATGAGGAAGGCTGCCTTTCCATTCCCGACTATTATGCGGAAGTTGAACGCCCCGCGAATGTCACGGTCAAGTATCTTGATCGCGAAGGCAAGGAGCAGAGCGTCGAGGCTGATGGTCTTTTGGCGACATGCCTCCAGCACGAGATCGATCACTTGAATGGGGTGCTCTTCATCGATCATATTTCGCGGTTGAAGCGCGAAATGGTGATCAAGAAGTTCACCAAGGCTGCAAAGTCGAAGGTGCTCTGAGAGGGCCGACAGCAGCGACAAACGAAAGATTCGAGCGGGCTTGCTGGTGAGCCCGTAAACCCGTTTGAAGACGGTTGATCCTCATTTGGCGAGATAGAATGTCTCTTCGTATCGTTTTCATGGGAACGCCCGACTTTTCCGTCCCGACGCTGCGCCTGCTCGTCGAGGCTGGCCATCAGATCATCGCCGTCTATACCCAGCCGCCACGGCCGGGCGGACGGCGCGGGCTTGATCTTCAGAAGTCGCCGGTGCACCAGGCGGCAGAGCTGCTGGGTCTGCCGGTCTTCACACCGGTCAATTTCAAAGATCCGGAAGAGCGCGAGCGCTTCCGCGCCTTGGGTGCCGATGTCGGCGTCGTCGTTGCTTACGGCCTGCTGCTGCCCGAGGCTATCCTGACCGGCACGCGTTATGGCTGTTACAACGGCCATGCTTCGCTGCTGCCGCGCTGGCGCGGTGCTGCTCCCATCCAGCGGGCGATCATGGCTGGCGATGCCAAGACCGGCATGATGGTCATGAAAATGGACAAGGGCCTCGATACCGGCGACGTGGCGCTGACCCGCGAAGTCGAAATCGCCCCGAACATGACGGCGGGCGAATTGCACGACCGCCTGATGCATGTTGGCGCCAAAGCGATGGCCGAGGCCATGGTCAAGCTGGAGATGGACGATTTACCGCTTACGGCGCAGCCGGCCGAAGGCGTGCTCTATGCCGCCAAGATCGACAAGGCGGAAACGCGCATCGATTTCAGCCGCGATGCCAAGGACGTTCACAACCATATCCGCGGCCTCGCACCTTTCCCAGGCGCTTGGTTCGAGCTTGTCGGCCACGACAAGGCGGAGCGCGTCAAGGTGCTGGGCTCGGAACTTGCGACGGGCGAGGGTATGGCTGGAACGCTTGTGACGGATGATCTCGTCGTCGCCTGCGGCAGTGGTGCGGTTCGCCTCACGAAACTTCAGAAGGCCGGGGGCAAACCGCTCGTCGCGTCCGACTTCCTGCGCGGCACGCCGCTTGTTGCCGGCACAAGGCTCGCCTAATGCCGCGATACCGTATGATCGTCGAATATGACGGCGGCCCCTATGTCGGCTGGCAGCGGCAGGACAACGGACCATCGGTGCAGGGCGCAATCGAAAAGGCGATCTTCTCGGCATCGGGCGATGCCGTATCCATCCGCGGCGCGGGACGCACCGATTCCGGCGTCCACGCCATGGGGCAGGTCGTCCATGCTGACCTTTCGAAGGACTGGTCCCCCTTCAAGCTCCAGAATGCGCTGAACGCCCATCTGAGGCTCGCCGCCGAGAAAGTGGCGATCCTCGACGTGGAGGCCACGAGCGAATTCTTCGATGCCCGCTTCTCGGCGCTCCGCCGGCACTATCTCTACCGCATCATCAGCCGGCGCGCGCCGCTGGCGCTGGAGGCGGGCAAGGCATGGTGGGTGCCGAAGCTGCTCGATCACGAGGTCATGCATGCGGCCGCCCAGACGCTCGTCGGCAGACATGATTTTTCCACCTTTCGCTCAGCTCACTGCCAGGCAAACAGCCCTGTGCGCACGCTCGACCGGCTGGATGTGACCCGCAATGGCGAGCTGATCGAAATTCGCGCCACGGCCCAGAGCTTCCTGCACAACCAGATCCGCTCTTTCGCTGGAACGCTGAAGCTTGCAGGCGAGGGCAAGTGGACGCCAGATGATGTGCGTGCGGCGCTGGACGCACGTGATCGCAAGGCCTGCGGCCCCGTGGCCCCGCCCGACGGGCTCTATTTCATGCAGGTGGATTATCCCGAGGTGATCACCGACCGCCGCAAGCCTGCAGGCGACGAGGACGACTTTTTCTAGTTCACGCCGGATAGATGCCGAGGAAGGTCTGCAGATATTCCGACAGCAGCATCGACGGCACCAGCAGCACCAGCGTCAGAGCGCCGACCAGCAGGGCATGGCCCTGGCAGATCATCCTGAGGATGCGCGCCAGCACGAAGACCTGTGCCAGCATGAACACGAGCAACAGCAGCGATACAATGCCGACGGAGCCTGGCAGGAAGAAGACGAGTGCCAGCAGCAGACCGTTGATATAGGCCAGCGGCACGCCGAGCCAGTTGATGCTGACAACGATGGGAGCAAAGCGCTCGCCCATGCGGAAAGCAAGCAACAACAGGCCGGCAAAGACCAGCGGCACGAACCAGTTCGCAAGCTCGACCAGCCCTAGCCGGAAATAGAAGGGAAATCCGACATCGGTTTCCGGCGGCATGGATCGCAGAAAGGCATTGCGCCACCAGAGCCAGGAAATCCCTGTTGGCGGTAGGCACCAGAGGATCGCCCAGAAGGACCGGTTGACACCGCGGTCCGATATGTCGAGGAAGCGGAAACCGCGCGGATCGAGCTTGATCAGCAGCCAGATGCCGGCGAGATAATATTGAACCTCTCTAAAGCCCGGCATTCGCAAACCATCGTTCGATGAAGGTCTCGTAGATCGCCGTCAGCGTCTCCAGATCTGCAACGGCGACGCGTTCGTCGACCATGTGCATGGTCTGGCCGACAAGGCCGAATTCCACGACCGGGCAATAGTCCTTGATGAAGCGCGCATCCGAGGTACCGCCCGTCGTCGAGAGCGCCGGCGATGCACCGGTGATGGCTTCGACTGCGGAGGAAAGCGAGGCGATCAGCGCATTGTTGCGTGTCAGGAAGACGTGGCTCGGGCGATCCGCCCATATGATCTCGTATTTCACCGGCTCGCGGCCCGGCCGCAATGCACCATCTGCGGCTGCCGCATCGAGCCGCCTGACGATCTCGGCTCGCAGCGTATCCGCCGTCCAGGTATCGTTGAAGCGGATATTGAAGCTCGCGGAAGCCTTGGCCGGAATGACGTTGGTCGCCGGATTGCCGACGTCGATGGTCGTCACTTCGAGATTGGACGGCTGGAAATCGTCGGTCCCGGCGTCGAACGGCGGGTCCATCAGCGCCTGCGCCAGTTGCATCATGCCTCGCACCGGATTGTCAGCAAGATGCGGATAGGCGGCATGGCCCTGCACGCCATACACGATGATCTTGCCGGAGAGCGAACCGCGTCGGCCGATCTTGATCATGTCGCCAAGTTTGTTCGGATTGGTCGGCTCGCCGACCACGCAGGCATCCCAGGTCTCGCCGCGTTCGGCTGCCCATTGCAGAAGCTTGATCGTACCGTTGATCGACGGGCCTTCCTCGTCGCCCGTGATCAGGAAGGAAATCGAGCCCTTCGGCGGGCCATGTCTTTCGACATGGCGGGCAACGGCTGCTGCAAAGCAGGCAACGCCTCCCTTCATGTCCACTGCGCCGCGGCCGAAAAGCTCGCCATCGGCGATCTCGGCGGCAAAGGGCGGGTGGGTCCATGCGCCTTCATCTCCCACCGGCACGACGTCCGTATGCCCCGCAAACATCAGATGCGGGCCCTCGGTTCCGAGGCGGGCATAGAGATTCTCAACGTCGGGCGTGCCGGCCTCTTTCGCAACCATCCGGTCGACTTTGAAACCGAGCGGCGAAAGCATGGCTTCCAGCGCAGATAGCGCTCCGCCTTCCGCCGGCGTCACGGACGGGCAGCGGATCAATGTCTGAAGGTTGGCAACAGGATTCGTAGCGGTCATGGCGGTGGAATTATCCGGTGGGAATGGCAAAGACGTGGCAAGGCGTGAGCTCGCCTTGCCCAAAAAGACGCCGATTGTTTACCGAATCAATATCGGGCTGTCATCAATCTCTGAGCAGTTCGTTGATGCCGGTCTTGGAACGGGTCTGCTCGTCGACGCGCTTGACGATCACGGCGCAATAGAGGTTCGGCGCCGGCTGGCCGTTCGCCATCGTCTTGTCGGATGGCAGCGAGCCCGCAACAACGACCGAATAGGGCGGCACTTCGCCATAGGTGATCTCGCCGCTGGCCCGATCGACGATCTTGGTGGACTTGCCGATGAAGACGCCCATGCCGAGCACCGAGCCTTCACGCACGATGCAGCCTTCGACCACTTCCGAACGGGCGCCGATGAAGCAGTTGTCTTCGATGATCGTCGGGCCGGCCTGCATAGGCTCCAGAACGCCGCCGATGCCGACGCCGCCGGAAAGATGCACATGCTTGCCGATCTGTGCGCAGGAGCCGACAGTCGCCCAGGTGTCGACCATCGTTCCTTCGCCGACATAGGCGCCGAGATTGACGAAGGACGGCATCAGGATGGCGTTCGGGGCGATATAGGCCGAGCGGCGCACGACCGCGTTCGGCACGGCCCGGAAGCCGGCGGCGCGGAACTGGTTCTCGCCCCAGCCTTCGAACTTCGAGGGAACCTTGTCCCACCAGGTTGCCTGACCAGGACCGCCCCTGACGACTTCCATGTCGTTGAGGCGGAAGGAAAGCAGCACGGCCTTCTTCAGCCACTGATTGACCTTCCAGGCGCCGTCGGCGCCGCGCTCGGCCACACGCACCTTGCCCTCGTCGAGCAGGTTGAGAGCCGCCTCGACCGCATCGCGCACTTCACCCTTCGTCGACGTGTTCACATTGTCGCGATTGTCGAAGGCAGTTTCGAGGGTCTTTTCGAGGGATGCGAGGTCGGTGGCGCTCATGAGAATTCCTTAAACTTCGATCTTTATCGTGGAGACGACGGAGTCTCCGGAATTGCGGTTGGCGGGTTTTCACCCGATCTATAGCATGCGGCCGTAAAATGGAATGATTTTTCGGACAAGATCATATCTGGATTCAAGGCGTTATAGCGACATATCCGGTCACTTATGGCCGGTGATACTGAAAGGCATTTCGATATGGCAAAGGCAAGAAACGGCGGCGGACGACGCAAGGATGGCGTCTGGGACCCGTTGAAGAGCAGTTCGAGCGACAGGCAGCGTGCGGAAGCGGTTCCGAAGACGCCACAGACGCTCTCGCCGGCCTATCGCCTTGCCTATGTGGACGAGGATTTCCTCTGCCGCGAGGAGCTGCGCCCGATCCGCCTGCAGCTCGAGCTCCTCAAGGTCGAGATGATGATGGCCGAGCGCGGCATCAAGTCGACCGTCGTCCTGTTCGGGGGCGCGCGCATTCCGGCCCCCGGCCAGAGCGCCTGGGCCGCCCGCAACGAAACCCAGCGCGCAAACCTCGAAGCCGCATCGGTCTATTATGATGAGGCCCGCAAGTTCGCCCGCCTTTGCTCACGCTATGCTGCCGGCTTCGATTTCCACGAATATGTCGTCGTTACCGGTGGCGGTCCCGGCGTCATGGAGGCGGGAAATCGGGGCGCGGCGGATGAAGGAGCACCTTCGATCGGCCTCAATATCGTGCTGCCGCACGAACAGGCGCCGAATGCCTATGTGACGCCCGAGCTCAGCTTCAATTTCCACTATTTTGCAATCCGCAAGATGCATTTCATGGTGCGCGCCAAGGCAATTGCGGTCTTCCCGGGCGGCTTCGGCACGATGGACGAATTCTTCGAATGCCTGACGCTGATCCAGACAGGTCGCATGGAGCGCATCCCGCTGCTGCTCTTTGGCTCGAAATTCTGGCACAGCATCATCAATTTCGATGCGCTCGCCGAATTCGGGACGATCGCCCCCGAGGACGTGAACCTGATCAGTTTCGTCGATACTGCCGACGAGGCCTGGAAGATCGTCCAGGATTTTTACGAGCACCGGGAAGGCCACTAGGCTCTAACGCCTGGCAACGAAAAACCCTCTTCCCATGAGGGGAAGAGGGCTCCTGATGAGGGGCAAACCCCTCGCGATAAACTGTTTGCGGTTCGCTCATCCTTTCAGAGGAAGGGCTGGTCCGGCATGTCGTCGATCGAAATCACGCCGTCCTTGTTGCGGTCCATGCGATCGAAGAACTTGTTGAAGGCGGTTTCCGCTTCCTGCTTGCTGATCTGGCCGTTCTGGTCGGTGTCAATGCGGCCCATCATCATTGCCATGAAGCGAGCATTGCCATGCATCCAGTGGTGACGGTCGCGGCCGTCACGGCCATGGTCCTTGTCGTCGCCAGCCTGCGGCGCCGCATTCTGATCCGCATCGCCCTGCTTGGCCGAGACCGCTTCACGACGCGCCTTGAACTGTGCTTCGCGGTACGCGCGGATTTCGCCTGGCGTCAGCGAGCCGTCATGGTTGGTATCGATGGCGGCGAAGATCTTCTCCATGCCATCGGTCGCCTCCTGCTTGGTAATCTTTCCGTCCTTGTTGGTGTCGAACTGTTTCAGCATGCGCACGAAGACGATGTCGCGGAAGGCAGCACCACGCGGACCACCCATCATGCCCCAGCCCATCTGGCCATGATGTCCCGGACGGTCGGGCCGATCCGGCCGGTCTCTTGGTGCGGCGAAGCTCACCCCGGCGGCGGCGCCGAGGAGAAGAACAGAAGAAAGAGCCGTCAGAATAAGCTTGTTGCGGTGCATGATTGCATCCTTTCGTAGGGTGTCCCTCGACCACGAAAGGTAGGTCCGAACCGCGCCCGGACCCAGTTAAACATCTGTAAGATGGATGAAACTTTGGTAAGCTAGGTCGTAATCTTCTTAAGGAAATCAGCAAGATCGTCGGTGACGAAATCGATGTGGTCATCTTCGCCGCTGGTCTTTTCCCACCATTCGACGACGGTCTCTTCCAGGTTGCGCGGCACCAGCAGAACGGTCTGCATGCCGAGTGCCTTCGGCACGGTGAGATTGCGAGGCAGGTCTTCGAACATCGCAGCCTTGTTCGTCTCGATCTTCTTCAGCGCCATGAACTTGTCATAGGTCGCCTGCGCCGGTTTCGGCAGGTAGTCTGCCGCGACGATGTCGAAGATATCGTCGAAATGATCGAGAATGCCCAGTGCGCCGGCAGCTGCCTGTGCATGCGGGACGCTGCCATTGGTGAAGATGAACTTACGGCCCGGCAGGGCCTTGATTGCGTCGGCAAGGTCCGGATGCGGGGTCAGCGATGAATAGTCGATCGCATGCGCCTTTTCGAGAAAATCGTTGGGATCGACCCCGTGATGGATCATCAGCCCCTGCAGCGTCGTGCCATGGTCGAGATAATATTGCTTCTGCAGCCTGCGCGCGTCGTCATGCTCCATCTGCAGAAGCGCTGAGACATAGGCCGTCATGTTCTTGTCGATCTGCGCGAAGAGATTGACATGATGCGGATAGAGCGTGTTGTCGAGGTCGAAGACCCATTCGGTCACGTGCTCGAAATCGTTTTTGGTAGGCGTGCGGTCGATCTTTGTCATAGCCGCTCTTATCGCATGGCCGCGGCGGGAAACCAAAGGCTTTCGCTAGCAGGTCCGGCTCCGCGAGGTCCTCCCAAAAAAGCCGCCAGATTTTCACAACTTTAGAGAGATTTTGGCCGACTTTCGCCATTGATAACTGGTGACCTCTGCCTGCGTCAGACAGGGGGACCCGCAAGGGTAAAGTCGCATGAAGATTGTTCTGATAAATCCGCCGCATACCGCGATCGGCAGCCGTATTCCCGATGATCATCTTCCGCCGCTCGGCCTTCTTTCGGTTGGAGGTCCGCTGATCGACGATGGTCATGCCGTCAGCCTCATCGATGCCGAATTCGGCCCGATGACGGTTGCGGACATCGTCAGCCGGGTGGTGGCTGACAGTCCCGATCTGGTGCTGATCGGCCATTCGGGCTCGACGTCGGCCCATCCGACTGCTCGAGTGATCGCAGAGGCTATCAAGAGCAGCGATCCGAAAATCTCCATCATCTATGGTGGCGTATTTCCAACCTATCACTGGCGGGAGGTGCTGGCCGAGACCGAGGCATTCGACGTCCTCGTGCGCGGCGAGGGTGAGGAAACCATGCGGCGTCTTGCGGATGCGCTAGTGACGAACCGTCCGCTCGCCACGATCCCCGGAATTGCCTTTCGCGATGGCCATGGCGAAATCCTGGCAACGCAGCCAGCACAGGCGATCGCCGATCTCGATGCCTATCGCGTCGGCTGGGAACTGATCGATCATCGCAACTATAGCTACTGGGGCGGCAAGCGTGCCGTCGTCATGCAGTTTTCCAGGGGGTACCCGCATCTTTGCAACTATTGCGGCCAGCGTGGTTTCTGGACCCGTTGGCGTCATCGCTCGCCGGAGCTTTTCGCCCGCGAGATTGCCAGGCTCTATCGCGAAGAGGGCGTCGAACTCATCAACCTCGCCGATGAAAACCCGACATCCTCGCGAAAAGCCTGGCTGGCTTTCCTCGAAGCGATGGTTGCCGAGAATGTGCCCGTGCAGATCGTCGGCTCGACGCGGGCCGACGATATCGTTCGCGATGCCGATATCCTGCACCTTTATCGCAAGGCTGGCATCGTCCGCTGGCTGCTCGGCATGGAAAACACCGATGAGGCGACGCTTGCCTTGATCAAGAAGGGCGGTGCCAAGACAACCGACCGGGAAGCGATCCGCCTTCTGCGCCGGCACGATATCCTCTCCATGGCGACCTGGGTCGTCGGTTTCGAGGAGGAGAAGCTGAGCGATCTTTGGCGCGGCTTCCGGCAGTTGCTCTCCTATGATCCCGACCAGATCCAGGCGCTCTATGTGACGCCGCATCGCTGGACGCCCTTCTTCCGCATCGCTCGCGAGCGACAGGTGATCGAGGCCGATATCCGCAAATGGGACTATAAGCATCAGGTCCTGAAGATGCGCTATCTCAACCCGATCGTGCTGGTCGCCTGCGTCAAGCTGATCGAGGTCGCAGTCCAGGCGCGCCCGAAGGCGCTGCTGCGTATTCTCTTCCACCGCGATCCAGAACAGCGTCATTCCATGCGCTGGTATACGCAGATGGGCCGCCGCGTCTGGTTTCACGAGATCCTCGAATTCCTTTTCCGCCGCCGCCACCTCAAGGAAGGCCCGACCCTCGAGACATTCTGGGGCGCTCCCCAGGATGCGGAGGAGGAATCGATGCTGCGTCCGCCGCGGCATGTGAAGAGCCTCGACGCTGCGGAATAAAATAGACGCCCGATTTTCGGCGGACGGCTGAGGCGCGGAGTGCTAGAAAGCCGACATGCTTTTCGAACGCCCCGACGATGACACGCTCTATGATGCCCTGATCGCCCGCAGCGCCGATTATGAGGGCCAGGCCTATGTCTGTGTGAAGACAACAGGCATCTTCTGCCGTCTGACCTGCCCGGCGCGCAAGCCGAAGCGGGAAAACACCATCTTCTTCGATACGATCGCCGCCTGCATGCATTCGGGCTTCCGCCCATGCCAGCGCTGCAGGCCGCTGGAGCAGCCGGGCCGCGAGCCGGTCGTCGACATGCTGCTGGCGCGGCTCGACAGCGAACCCGATGTGCGCTGGACCGAAGATGAGCTCGTACGCCGGGGCTACGATCCTTCGACCGTGCGCCGCGCCTTCAAGCGGGCGCTCGGCATGACCTTCCACGATATCGTCCGCTATCGCCGGCTTGGCGAAGCAGCACGGCAGCTTGCCGATGGTGCGCGGGTGATCGATGTGCAGCTCGATGCAGGATATGAATCCCCGAGCGGCTTTCGCGCCGCTTTTCAGCGGCTGGTCGGCAAGGCGCCGGCGCTTTCGCAAAACCGCGAACTGCTCTTTGCCGACTGGTTCGATACACCGCTCGGACCGATGATAGCAGTCGCCGACAAGACGCATCTGCATCTCCTCGAATTTCACGACCGCAAGGCGCTGCCGACCGAACTCGAAGCCCTGCAGAAGCGTGTCCGTTCCTCGGTCGCGATCGGCCGCACGCCTGCTATCGACCAGATCGAGATGGAGATCAGGGACTATTTCGAAGGGCGGCTGACCACATTCAAGACGCCGCTGGCGCTTGGCGGCACGCCCTTCGAAAAGCATGTCTGGGCAAAGCTCATCGAAATTCCCGTCGGCCAGACACGCGCCTATGGCGATCTTGCAAGAGAGATGGAAAGGCCGGAGGTGGTGCGTGCCGTCGGCCGTGCCAACGGCGCCAACCAGCTCGCCATCATCGTGCCCTGCCATCGTATCCTCGGCGCGGATGGTTCACTCACCGGCTACGGCGGCGGGCTGTGGCGCAAGCAATGGCTGCTGCGGCACGAGGAAAAGATCAGCGGATATAAAATGGAGAGGACAGCATGAATCAGACTGAGAAAGCCGACTATTTCGGTACGCTGCATCGCAAGGGCACGCCCGTCATTTTATACAACATCTGGGATGCCGGAACGGCCAAGGCCGTTACGGAGGCGGGCGCGAAGGCGCTCGCGACCGGAAGCTGGTCCGTCGCGGCTGCCAATGGTTATGGCGACGGCCAGAAGCTGCCGATGGATGTGCTGATCGAGACGGCGCGCTCGATCACCGCCGTCAACGACCTGCCGCTCTCGGTCGATTTCGAAGGCGGCTATTCCACCGAACCCGCCGGCGCCGCGGCCAATGTCGCAAAACTCATCGAGGCTGGCGCCATAGGGATCAACTTCGAGGACCAGCGCGTCGGCGAGGCCGGCCTTCATCCCATCGAAGCGCAGGCGGCTCGCATCCGCGCCATCAGGGAAATGGCGAAGGCGCGAGGCATCAATTTTTTCCTCAATGCCCGCACTGATCTCTTCCTTCAGGAAGGTGACGGCTCCAGGCACGCAGGACTGGTGGATGCAGCGATCGAGCGTGGCAAGGCCTATGCAGCGGCAGGCGCCAGCGGCTTCTTCGTGCCGGGTCTGATCGAGCCGGCCCTGATCGAAAAGGTCTGCGCCGCATCCTCGCTGCCGGTCAATATCATGATGAAGGCCGGTGCGCCCGAACCGGCCGATCTTGGAAGGCTCGGTGTTTCGCGCATCAGCTATGGTCCGGGGCCTTATCGGGCGATGATGGAAAAGCTGAAGGAAGCAGCAGCTGCGATCTATTCGGCCAACTGATCGTTGCCGGTGGAGTTTCGCTGCATGGCGATGGCCTGAGCAATGAAATTGCGAACGGTGGGGGAGCGCTCGTCACGCCGGGTGGCGAGTGCCAGCCGTGCCGCTGGCGCTTCGCCGTCAAATGCGATGTAGCAAACACCGGGAACTTTGATCTTCACCATTTCCGCCGGCACGATCGAAACGCCGAGACCGACTGCGACCAGGCTGGCAATCGAAGTGATCTGCGGCGCTGATTGGCCGAGCCGCGGTTCAAATCCCACTCGCCGGCATGCGGCGATGATGTCGTCGAAGAAGCCGACACCCGCCTCGCGTGGAAAGAGGACGAAGCTCTCTTCGGCCAGGGCGCCGAGGGGTAAAGTCTGCGCCTGTGACAGCGGATGCCTTGCTGGAAGCACGATGACCATGGGATCTTCGGCCAGCAGCTGACATCGGGCCTGCAGCACATCACTGCTGCCCGGGCGGATAAAGACGGCGTCGAGTTCGTCCCCGTCGAGACGCTGCAGCAGTTGCGCCGTCGGCGCTTCCCCCAGGCCGAGTTCGACGGCCGCATATTTCTCGCGAAAGGCGTTCACGATAGCGGGCACGACCGGATTGAACACCGCAGAGCTGGTGAAGCCAACCCGCAGCCGCCCGCTCCCTCCGCGCGCCGCCCGCAGCGCAGATTGTTTGGCCTGCTCCGCTTGAAGCAAAATCGCCTGCGCCGCCCGCAGCGCAGATTGTTTGGCCTGCTCCGCTTGAAGCAAAATCGCCTGCGCCTCCGGCAGGAAGGCCTTGCCCGCCTCCGTCAGTTCCGCGCCATTCGAGAGGCGGCGGAAAAGAGCCGCGCCAATCTCGTTTTCAAGATCGCGTATCTGATTGCTGAGTGGCGGCTGGCCGATACCGACCTTCCGTGCCGCGCGTGTGAAATTGAGTTCTTCTGCGACGGCGATGAAATAACGAAGATGACGAAGTTCCATGCGATACGTTTAAGATATCGCATTCACCTCTGCAATATATTGGAACCATCTCCCCTGCGCCGCCACATGACGGAACGCGCAGCCTTCATATGACGGGTGCGCCAGGAAAGGAGTTCACGATGAGTTCAATCGAAAAGCAGTTTCTCATTACCGGTGTCAGCTCTGGCTTTGGCCGCGCCTTTGCGCAGGCCGCACTGGAAAAGGGCCACCGTGTAGTGGGAACGGTGAGAAACGATGATGCAATAGCGTCGTTCGAGAGGCTGGCGCCGGGTCGGGCGACGGCAGTCCGCCTCGACGTGACCGATATAGAGGCGATCGAACCGGCCGTTGCCGGCATCGAGGGAAACATCGGTCCGGTGGACGTTCTCATCAACAATGCCGGCTATGGACATGAAGGAACTTTGGAGGAATCGCCGATCGAGGAAATGCGCCGGCAATTCGAGGTCAATGTCTTCGGCGCCGTCGGAATGATGAAGGCCGTTCTGCCGTTCATGCGCCGGCGGCGGGCGGGCCATATCATCAACATCACATCGATGGGCGGGTTCATCACCATGCCGGGCATCGCCTATTATTGCGGCAGCAAATTTGCGCTCGAAGGCATCAGCGAGGTTTTGGCGAAGGAAGTGAAGCCATTTAATGTTGCAGTCACCGCTGTGGCTCCTGGCTCATTTCGCACCGACTGGGCCGGACGATCGATGATCCGCACCGACAGGAGCATTTCTGATTACGATGCGCTCTTCGATCCCATTCGCAGGGCGCGCGAGGAAAAGAGCGGCAGACAGTCAGGCGATCCTCGCAAAGCGGCGGCCGCTGTGCTGGCACTGGTCGAGGCTGAAGATCCGCCGGTCCATCTGCTGCTCGGCGCCGATGCGCTGACGCTCGTCCGCGACAAGCTCAAGAGCATGAGTTCGGAAATTGATGCCTGGGAAGATCTGACGCTCTCGACAAACTTTGCCGGAGCATGAGAAAGGCGCCCGCAAGGGCGCCTTTTTCGATCAGGGAACGATCAGTGTGCCGACGCCGTGCTCGGTGAAGATTTCGAGCAGCACCGAATGGGCCGTCTTGCCGTTGAGGATAACGACGCCCTGCACGCCGGCCTTGATGGCATCGATGCAGGTCTCAACCTTCGGGATCATGCCGCCGGAAATCGTGCCGTCGGCAATCAGCGCATGCGCCTCGGCGACGGAAAGCTCCTTGATGAGCTTGCCCTGCTTGTCGAGAACGCCGGGCACATCCGTCAGGAACAGCAGGCGGGTGGCGTTCAGCGCGCCGGCAATCGCACCGGCAAACGTGTCGGCGTTGATGTTGTAGGTCGCGCCATCGCGACCCGGGGCAACCGGGGCGATGACCGGGATCATCTCGGAGCGCGCGAGAAGGTCGAGCAGCGTGCGGTCGACTTCGACGACTTCGCCGACGAAACCGAGATCGAGCACACGCTCGATGTTGGAATCCGGATCCTTGACGGTCTTGCGGGCCTTTTCGGCGAAGACCATGTTGCCGTCCTTGCCGCAGAGGCCGATCGCCCATTCGCCGGTCTGGTTGATCAGCGCGACGATTTCCTTGTTGATCGAGCCGGCGAGAACCATCTCGACGATCTCGACCGTCTTCTGGTCGGTGACGCGCAACCCGCCTTCGAACTTCGATTCGATGCCCATCTTCGTCAGCATGGCGCCGATCTGCGGGCCGCCGCCGTGAACGACGATCGGGTTGACGCCGGACTGCTTCAGAAGCGCGATATCGCTGGCGAAAGCCTTGCCGAGCTCGGGATTGCCCATGGCATGGCCGCCGTATTTCACGACGATCGTCTTGTTTTCATAGCGCTGCATGAAGGGCAGCGCCTGTGCGAGAAGACGTGCCTGGATTTCGCTTTCGGACTCGTTCATGGGGGACCCCGCGGAATTGATCGCGGCCTTTTATCTCAAGTTTTTGACAGAGGGAATAATCCGGCACGCAATAGTTTTTCGTATCTAAGGCCGACCTGGAAGCCGGCCAGCTCATATTGAAACTATCGAACCGGAAATCGTTCATTCGAGGGCGACATGACTGGGGATTTTGCAGATTTAATCGGCCGTGTCGCGTTGGGTGACCGCAGGGCCTTCGCCGCGCTCTATAACCAGACCAGCCCGAAACTTCTGGCGATCTGCCTTCGTATTCTTGGAAACAGGAACGAGGCCGAAGAGGTGTTGCAGGAGGTCTATATCAAGATATGGCAGCGCGCCGGTGCCTTTACGGCGGGCTCCGCGACGTCGGTCGCCTGGCTTGCGGCAATTGCCCGCAATCAGTCGATCGATGCCTTGCGTGCGCGCAAGCCTGTAGCCGACGAAATCGACAAAGCGCTTGATCTTGCCGATGCCGGTCCCGATCCTGAAGCGCAAGTCGTGATTAAGGATGAAGGAAGGCGGATTGACACCTGCATGGAAGAGTTGGAAGCTGATCGTGCGGTCGCAGTGAAACGGGCTTATGTCGAAGGGCTGAGCTATCAGGAACTGGCCGATCAGTTTGGTGTCCCGCTGAATACGATGCGGACATGGCTTAGACGCAGCCTGCTGAAACTGAGAGAGTGCATGGAACGATGACATCGCCCGACAAAAGCAAGGGAGACCGCTCCCGGGATGAGGTTCTCGCCGGCGAATATGTGCTGGGCGTCCTCTCTCTTCAGGATCGCAAGATCGTTGAGGAACGCATGCGCCGCGACCGGCAGTTTGCCGCGATCGTCAGCCGCTGGGAGGTCAACCTCTCCGGCTTCAACGACGAATATGGCACGGCTTCTCCGAGCCACGAGACCTTCAAGCAGATCGAGGCGCGTCTCTTCGCCGATACAGAAAGTGCGCCGCGCTTTTCGCACGGCCTCTGGAATTCCGCCGGTTTCTGGCGCTCGCTGACATTTGCCTCCCTTGCGGTCACCCTGGGCGTCATCGCCTTTACCTCCGGTCTCGTGCCTCAGCCCCCTGTATCGCCGCCGCTGGTGGCCGATCTCTCCGGGCAGAACAATCAGGTCAATCTGACCGCCTCTTACGAGATCCAGACGGGCCGGTTGAAGATCGTGCCGGTCGCTGCCGGCAAGCCGGAGGAGAAATCTCTGGAGCTCTGGTTGGTGCCGGGCAGCGGCACGCCCCGTTCTCTCGGCGTCTTCCAGCGCGGTATGAACGGCGAATTGCAGATACCGACGGATATGCGCGGCCAGATTTCCGATGGCGCGACGCTGGCCGTCAGCCTGGAGCCATTCGGCGGCTCGCCCACACATCAGCCGTCGGGCCCCGTCATCGCCAGCGGTTCGATCCACAGACCGTGAAAATCGGATCATTTTCCTGAAACTCTTCTGCAGCGCCTTCCGTAGTTCCTGATATCCGGGCGGCGCAGGGCATAAAGCCGGCGGCTGCGACCGGATGCAGAGGAGAAAAATCATGATCAAGTCCGCATTGCGCGTTGCAGCTGTCGCCGCCGCCTTTTCCGCTATCGCTTTCGCTGCTCAGGCAAAGAACCCGATCGTCGGCGGTGCCGCGATGTATGCGAACAAGAACATCGTCGAGAATGCCGTCAACTCCAAGGATCATACGACCCTTGTTGCTGCCGTGAAGGCCGCCGGCCTCGTCGGCACGCTGGAAGGCAAAGGGCCCTTCACCGTTTTCGCGCCGACCAACGAAGCCTTTGCTGCCCTGCCGGAAGGCACTGTCGATACGCTGCTGAAGCCGGAAAACAAGGCTAAGCTCGTCAAGATCCTGACGTGCCATGTCGTTGCCGCAGACGCGATGTCGAAGACCGTCGCAAAGATGATCAAGGACGATGGCGGCGAGCACGATATCAAGACGGTCGGCGGCTGCGTGCTCAAGGCAAAGGAAAGCATGGGCAAGATCACGCTGACGGATGAAAATGGCGATGTCGCCCACGTCACCATCGCTGACGTCAAGCAGTCGAACGGCGTCATTCACGTCGTCGATGAGGTACTGCTGCCGAAGATGTAATTCCAGGTATCGGCTGTCAGGGGCGCCTTTCGGGGCGCCTCTTTATTTCCAGTTGTTGATGCCGACTGTTTCGGCAATCGCCTGGCGCAGTTCGTCCAGTCCTTCGTTCTTTTCCGAAGAGGTTGAAAGCACGGCCGGATAGGCGGCCGGCCGCTTGCGGATCTTTTCCGATGTTTCGGCAAGCAGCTTCGGCACGGCCGGCGCTTTGATCTTGTCCGTCTTGGTCAGAACGATCTGATAGGAGACGGCAGCCTTGTCGAGCAGCGTCAGCACGTCTTCGTCGTTCCTCTTGATGCCGTGGCGGCTGTCGATCAGCACATAGACGCGCTTCAGCGTCGCGCGGCCGCGCAGGTAGTCGAAAACGAGCTTCGTCCAGTTATCCACCTGCTCCTTCGGCGCCTGCGCATAGCCATAGCCAGGCATGTCGACCAGCGCCATCGGCGGCAGGTCGTTGCCCTCGCCGGAATAGCCATCCGGAACGAAGTAGTTGAGCTCCTGCGTACGTCCAGGCGTATTGGAGGTGCGCGCCAGACCCTTCTGACCGACCAGCGCATTGATCAGCGACGATTTGCCGACATTCGATCGACCGGCGAAGGCGACTTCCAGGGGACCTTCCGGCGGAAGGAATTTCAGGGAAGGCACGCCGCGGATGAAGATCCAGGGGTGGCCGAAGAGCGGCTTTGCGATTTCAGTCATATGAATTCTGCAATCTCCGGGTTCGGTAATGAAACCGGCTTCATGTTTTTAAGGCGTGTTGTCAAGCTTCGCGCGGTTGAGCGCTTCGGCGGCCGGAAACAAAAAGCCCTGCCGAAGCAGGGCTTTTTGACTATTTCGATGGCGCCGGTTTTCGTTTGAACAGGCCCTTCAGATTGTCGAAGAGCTCGATCTTCACGCCGTGGCGCTTCATGATGACCGACTGCTGGATGACCGAGAGCGTGTTGTTCCAGGCCCAGTAGATCACCAGACCTGCCGGGAAGCTCGCCAGCATGAACATGAACACCAGCGGCATCCAGTTGAAGATCATGGCCTGCGTCGGATCCGGCGGGGTCGGGTTCATGCGCATCTGGAAGAACATGGTGATACCCATGATTAGCGGCCAGACGCCGAGATGCAGCAGGGTCGGGGCCTCGAACGGCAGCAGGCCGAACAGGTTGACGATCGACGTCGGATCGGGTGCCGAAAGGTCCTTGATCCAGCCGAAGAACGGCGCATGGCGCATTTCGATGGTGATGTAGATCACCTTGTAGAGCGAGAAGAAGATCGGAATCTGCAGCGCCACCGGCCAGCAGCCGGCGATCGGGTTGATCTTTTCTTCCTTGTAGAGCTGCATCGTCGCCTGCTGCAGGCCCATACGGTCGTCGCCGAACTTGGCCTTCAGCTCTTCCATCTTCGGCTGCATGCGCTTCATGTTCGCCATCGAAGCATACTGCTTGCTGGCGAGCGGGAAGAACAGCGCCTTGACGACGATGGTCGTGCAGAGGATCGCCACGCCGAAATTACCGAAGTAGCGGAAGAAGAAATCCATCAGCTTGAACATCGGCTTGGTGATGAAATAGAACCAGCCCCAATCGATCAGGCGGTCGAAGCGCGGGATGTTGTAGCTCTGTTCGTAGCCGTCGATGACGGGAACTTCCTTCGCACCGGCAAAGACAAGATTCTTGAGTTCGACCGACTGACCCGGCGCAATTGTAAAGGCGTCTTCCTTGTAGTCCGCCTGGTAGCGCGGCTGCCCGTCGGTGAAGTGCGAGAAACGCGCGTCATAGGGTGCCTGCTGCGGCGGGATGATTGTCGCGGCCCAATACTTGTCAGTAATCCCGAGCCAGCCGCCGGTGGATTTTGGCGGGGTAACGGCTTCCTTCTCGACCGCCGTATATTTGCTCTCGATGAGACCGTCGTCGCCGATGACGCCGATGAAACCTTCATGCAGAACGTAGACGGACGGCGTCGTCGGCTTGTTGTAGCGCGTCACGCGGCCGTAAGAGGAAAGCGAGACAGGTGCCTGGCCGGCGTTCTGGATCTTGTCCGTGACCGTGAACATGTAATGCTCGTCGACGGAGATCGTGCGGGCGAAGGTGATGCCCTTGTCATTTGTGTAGGTAAGAGTGACCGGCGTCTTTTCGGTGAGCTTTGCGCCCTCCGGTGCGGTCCACACGGTGGATGGGCCCGGAACGGTGCCTGTCGTGTCACTGCCGACATAACCGAGTTCGGTGAAGTAACCATCCTTGGTTTCAGCTGGCGAGAACAGCGTGATGATCGGGCTCGAGTCATCGACCGTCTCGTGATAGGCCTTGAGCTTCAGGTCATCGAGGCGAGCGCCGACGAGGTTGATGGAGCCGGAGAGCGCGGCGGTGTCGATGGCAACACGCGGCGTCTTTGCAAGCGCTTCTTCGCGGGTAGCGGTCGCAACTGCCTGGCCTGTCGGGGCGGCGCCATTCGTCTGGGCGCTCGGGCTGCTGCTTGCGGCAGGCTGCTGCGTCTGCTCGGTCTGCTGCTGTGCCTTCTGCGCTTCCTGAGCCTTGCGCTGAGCTTCGATGCGCGGGTTCATGTAGAGGAACTGCCAGCCAAGGACGATCAGCACCGAGAGAGCGATCGCAATGAAGTAATTGCGGTTGTTTTGCATCATACGTTCCTGGGGCGCTCGTCTTTCGGGCGCCGGTGTTTCGGCCTGGTTTCCACGCGGGCTTTCAGTTCCGCGGCCAGTTCATCGAAGGACGCCGTCAAAACGTCCCTGCGGGCGACAACCACATAGTCGTGTCCGGGCTGCATTGCAAACCCTGCATGAAGCCGCACCGCCTCTTTAAGGCGCCGCCGCATACGGTTTCTTTCGACCGCGTTGCCATGTTTTTTGGTGACTGTGAAGCCGACGCGGGCTTCGCTTTCTTCTTCCTTGCGGTTCAGGACCTCGAGAAGGAAGAGAGGGCCGCGGCGCTTTTCGCCTTCGCGGACTGCAAGAAATTGCGGGCGGCTCAAGAGCCGCCCGACAATCTGTTTGTCTTCTTTGGTCTTCAACTCGCCCGTCATTTTCTATCGGGCAATTCCGGCCTTAGGCCGAAAGACGCTTGCGGCCGCGTGCGCGGCGAGCAACGATGACCTTGCGGCCGCCCTTAGTGGCCATACGCGCACGGAAACCGTGGCGGCGCTTGCGAACAAGCTTCGAGGGCTGATAGGTACGCTTCATTTATTTAAACACCGCGGAGTGCGGCCCTTCTTGAATTTGCATAATGCAAGGAGCGTGGTTTTTCGAACGGACGAGGTCGCAAAAGACCTGAAACGACCGGACGTGCGGCGGCTTATACGGATGAAGCCTCTCAAAGTCAATTATGGCAGGCAGATTCCTGAATACACACGGCGGATGGCAAGATTTCGCACTTCGGTGTTAACGAATGCGGCGGTTCACTATATGGTTGTATATTTCGTCTGGAGGCTTCGGAAAGCTTTCAGCCGGAGTTTTTCTTTCTAGAAGATGCTCGGTTCTAGACGAAACATAACGCGGCTAACAGTAAATATGGGTAATTTCCTGTAGTCGATATTGTTAATATTCGAAATACAACATTAACGAATTTACCCGATCTTCCAATGCATCGGCTGGGAATGTGTTTTCCAGGCATTGTGAGGCGAGGAGCGTTCGTTGAAAATTCGCGGCAAAATCAATCTTCTTGTGTCTGTCATGGGCGCCGTTGCGCTTTTGATTGGTGCCACCGCGCTGTCGGCGATGGCCAAGTATAACGCGAACCTGACGGCGTATGAACACGCCGCGGCCCGTGCCTATGCAGGCGAACGCTTGAACCGCTTTGTCACCGCCGTCGTCATGGAATCGCGCGGCATCTATGCTGCAAAGAGCCTCGACCAGACGCCGGCTTTCGCCAAGGGGCTGATGGCCGATCTGGATGAGATCGACAAGGTCATCGCCGGTTGGGCGACGCTTGTGCCTGACAGCCAGAAAGATTCCTTCACCAAGCTCGTCGACCGCGCCAAGGAATTCCGCACCTTCCGCAGCGAGACGGCCCGTCTCGGTACGCAGGTCAGCCCGCAGGCGGCCAACGAGCAGGGCAACAACGACGCCAACCGCGCCAACCGCAAGGCGTTCCAGGCCGAGATCGACGCGATCGTCACCACCGACAAGGCGGAGTTGACGGCAGTCAATGACGAGATCGAAGACTTCCGCAGCTGGATCCTCATGCTGGTGCTCAGCATTACCGGCATCGGCATCGCGGCAGGCGTCGGCATGGGCTTTTACATCGGTACCAGCCACCTGAGCCGGCCGATCAAGAAGGTGACGGATGCGATCAAGGAGGTCGCAGACGGCAATTTCCAGGTCGAAGTGCCCTTTGCCGGCCGCAAGGACGAAATCGGCGAAATGGCCGCAGCCGTCGCAGTTTTCAAGGAAAACGGCCTCGTTATCCAGCGCATGAATGCCCAGGAAGCGGCGATGCGTGCAAAGAGCGACGACCTGCAGTCCAGCATGTCGGTCGTTGTTGCGGCCGCAGCCGCCGGCGATTTCAGCCATCGCATTGACAAGGACTATGAGGACGAAAGCCTCAACCAGTTCGCCGGCAACATCAACTTGCTCCTGTCGAGCGTCGATGCCGGTGTCAATGAAACCCGCCGGGTCATTGCAAGCCTTGCCGAAGGCGACCTGACGCAGACCATGCGCGGCCAATTCCAGGGCGCCTTTGCCGAACTGCAGAATAACGTCAACAGCACATTCGTGACGCTGCAGACGACCATGCGCGAAGTGCGCGAAACGACTGAAGCGATCAACGGCAATACCAACGAACTCCGGAACGCCAGCGACGATCTCTCCAAGCGTACCGAACAGCAGGCCGCCGCACTGGAAGAAACCTCCGCTGCTCTCGACGAGATCACGGCCGTTGTTATGAATTCGACCGAACGTGCGCAGGAAGCGACCGTCATGGTCTCCGAGGCAAAGGAAAATGCCGGCCGCTCTGGCGTCGTGGTTCGCAACGCCGTCGATGCGATGGGCCGCATCGAACAGGCGTCTCGCGAAATCAGCCAGATCATCAACGTCATCGATGAGATCGCCTTCCAGACAAACCTGCTGGCGCTGAACGCCGGCGTCGAGGCCGCCCGTGCCGGTGAAGCCGGTAAGGGATTTGCTGTCGTCGCGCAGGAAGTGCGCGAACTCGCCCAGCGCTCGGCAACCGCCGCCAAGGATATCAAGGCGCTCATCACCAAGTCGGGCGATGAGGTGCAGGTCGGCGTCAAGCTGGTTCAGGCGACGGGTGAGGCCTTGTCCGAGATCGAGACGCGGGTCATCGCCATCAACGATCATATCCATTCGATCGCGACGGCGGCAAAGGAACAGTCGACCGGCCTCAAGGAAGTCAACACCGCCGTCAACCAGATGGATCAGGTCACTCAGCAGAACGCCGCGATGGTGGAAGAGACCTCGGCTGCGACCCACAAGCTCTCGGCCGAAGCCGATGGCCTCGTGCGCCTCATCTCCCGCTTCAAGCTTTCCAGCGAGGCGTCCGTTGCTGTTGCGCGCCAGCAGCATCACCAGCCAGTTGCCTCTCCGGCGCGCCGCGCTATCAGCCGCGTCGCCCGGGCCTTCGGCGGCAATGCAGCCGCTGCGGAGCAGAGCTGGGAAGAGTTCTGACAGCCTCTGCAATCAGGATCGGAACGCCGCCTGCGGGCGGCGTTTTTGTTTGTGACGACTTGCCGCTCCTCGCAAAGATTTGAAAGCGGAGCATTCTGCTCTAATATAGAAGCTCATTCTGATGGCGGCCTTTCGCCGCACGGACAAGACGAGATGCCGGTTCAAGACCAGGGCGAGACTTCCAAGGCGGAAAACATCGCGGCCGGCGAGGCTGCAAAGGGCTCCTATCCGCGTGCCGGCATGTTCAGCCGTCTGTCCGGCAAGCTGCTCTGGCTCACCGTCTTCTTCATTATGCTGGCGGAAATCCTGATCTTCTTTCCCTCGATCGCGAGCATGCGTGTCCGCTGGCTCGAGGATCGCCTGAATACGGCCGCCGCTGCGGCAATCGTCATCGACGGGCTGCAGCCGGTGGAACTGCCGCGCGCGCTGCAGAAAGAGACGCTGGAGGCGACCGGCACCAAGGCGATCGTGCTGCGCAAGGACGGCACCTCCCGCCTGCTTGCCATGAGCGAGATGCCAACCTCGGTCGACGAATCATACGACCTCACGGATATCCCGCCATTGACCGCCATGCGTGATGCGCTGGACACTCTGATCTTCGGCGGCAACCGCATGATCCGCGTCTACGGACCGGTGGGCGAGACGAATACCGGCGTCGAAGTGGTGATGAAGGACAGGCCGCTACGCAAGGCAATGTTCGTCTATGCCCGCAACGTCCTGCTGCTGTCGATCCTGATTTCGCTCTTTACCGCGACACTGATTTTCTTCTCCATCAATCGCATCCTCATCCGCCCTATCCGCAAGCTGACGGGCAGCATGCAGCAATTTGCCTCCGACCCCGAAAATCCGCTCCATGTCTATGTCGGAGACGGCGGCCGCGACGAACTGGCTGTTGCCGGCCGCAACCTGACATCCATGCAGCTCGAACTGCAGAAGACATTGAAGCAGCAGAGAAATCTCGCGGCGCTCGGTCTCGCGGTGTCGAAGATCAACCACGATATGCGCAATATCCTGGCATCCGCCCAGCTGATGTCCGACCGCCTCGTCGATGTCGATGATCCCATGGTGAAGAGCTTCGCGCCGAAGCTGTTGCGCACCATCGACCGCGCCGTGGGCTACACGACCGAAGTGCTCTCCTATGGCAAGGCGACCGAATCGGCGCCCCGCCGCCGCCGCCTCCGCCTCTATGAGCTGATACAGGAGGTGAAGGACATCCTTGCCATCGACCCTCAAACCGGCGTCGAATTCGTAGAGCAGATGGGGCTGGATCTGGAAGTGGATGCCGATAGTGAGCAATTGTTCCGGATCATCCACAATCTCTGCCGCAATGCCCTGCAGGCGCTGACCTCTCCGGGAGAAGAGGGGGCAGGGATCGTAAGGCGCATCACCGTTGCCGCCCAGCGCGTCGGGAGCGTCGTCAGCATCACTGTGGATGATACCGGCCCAGGCATGCCGCTTAAGGCGCGGCAGAACCTCTTTGCCGCCTTCCGCGGCTCGGCCCGCTCTGGCGGCACCGGTCTCGGCCTTACCATTGCCCGTGAGCTGGTGCTGGCCCATGGCGGCACCATCGCACTTGTGGAAAAGCCCTCGGTCGGCACTCAGTTCCGTATCGAAATTCCGGATCGCCCGGTTTCACTGGAAGATTATCGCAGCCGGTCGCACGCCGAAAAGTGATGCAATTTCCGCAATGGAGCCTTGCTGAACCAAAGTCGCGATTTTTTTCGAATTGCTCTTGCATTGCCTGAAAAGACCCTTTAGAGAACCGCCCACGCAAGCGGCACGGCCGCCACTGCAGACGCACCCGTAGCTCAGCTGGATAGAGCACCAGACTACGAATCTGGGGGTCAGGAGTTCGAATCTCTTCGGGTGCGCCATTTCCTCTCCAAATTCCGATGATCAGTTATTGAGCTGCTCGTGGTCGGTTGTTGCCGAAGCCCGACTACTATCCGGTCGCATTTCGAATGCACGGTCAATGGGTCTAGTGCGGAGCCCTATGACTATGGAGCAGGCGGCTACTTGAGTTTTTCGATCTCCTAGTACCCGTTGTCGAGCCAACCGGATGATGTGACTTCCTAGGCTCTTTGACGCCACCGAGTATTTCGCCGTGCTGGCAAGGAAGCGGTTCAGGTCTTCTGCACGCTGCCGCCGATGCCGAGAAAGCCAATATAGGGCCGCCGCTTCCTGGTCAGCGGCGAAGTTCCCCCATCCAAGCCTAGTTTCGCGCAACCTTCGACGTCTATCTGCGGAGGCGATGGATTATGGCAGGCGAGAAGCCGGAGGATTGCATGAAGACGGGAACTGTTGGTGTCGTAGGTCTCGTCGCGATGATGGCGGCCCTTGCGGGATGCGTCGATCGTGCCAATGCGCCGGTGCTCGTGGCTGTCGCTTCGCCCGTCAATCCGCCTGGCGTCGCTCACAGCCTCTGCATGTCCGATGCCAATGCCATGTACGACGAATCCAACAAACAATACGACTTGCGGGCGCAGTTGACCGGCCACCGCGATCCGGTGGAACGGGAGACGAATGCGAGCAGTGCCGCTCATCGGCAATATGTCTCCTGCATCGCTGGCCAGGGCTACCGTCCTTTGTACGCATATCAAGAACGGTGAATTCACACATTCGATAAATGTCCCAGGAGCCCGCTCGTGCGGCTTCCGCAAAATCGCAAATTTTGATTTTTTGTGTCTTTCAGTCGCGGCGGATCGCCTGCAATCACAAGTGTAGGAAGCTGCGTGTGATGGTGGAACTTCACGCGCGTAGAACGCATTTTTCATAGATAAATCCAGGAAGGAGGGTTTATCATGAAAATGTTCACTCTAGTCCCGTCCGCCATTGCGCTCAGCGCTCTTCTCGCCCTCTCGTCTATCGTTCCCGCGCTGGCGGCGCCCGTTCAGCAGGCCCGGAATCCGGTCGCCTCAAACCAAGAAATGGTGCAATATAAGGTACATGCCGGCTATTGGCATGGCTACCATGGTTTCCGCACGGAACGCCCCGGTACCCGCCGTCACTCCGATGGCTACTGGTATCCGCTTGCTGCGTTCGGCGTTGAAGCCCGCACCACGGGCGCGATTGTCCGCCAGCCCCTCAATCGCACCGAGCCCAAAACTATGTGCAACCCAGCATTTAGTGGAACGATCGGACCCGGCAGCATGCCATGCGACAACGGCTATTGAGCCGGCAAAGAGAGAGGCGGCCAAAAGCCGCCTTTTTCTTGCGCGCAATTGGATCTCACGTCGTCGTGATTGCTATCTGGTGCAGTGGAATGTGACAGATCTGCTCCCTAGCTCCTTGGCGTAAATCCCAAACATCCTCCCAAGGAGACAAGAAATGATCAATATCGTGAAGAATGGCCTCGTCGCCGTAGCCTTTGGCGCAATCGTCAGCGTTTCGGCTTTCGCATCTGCCAACGCAGCCCCGGCGCAACAGCAGCAGCAGGTCGTAAAGCAGCAGAAGAACACGAACGCTCGCAACGAGCCGCGCACCACCGGATCCGTCAATGGTGCTTCCAACAGCTCCGACCCTTACCAGTACGGTCGGAAGAAGTCGCTCAACATGGCCTGCGGCCTGCGCTTCAACCCGACCAGCAGCTCGGGCTGCAACTACTAAAAGCAGTTGATGGCATGGGCGAAGGGGAGGGACTGAGGTCCCCACCCCGAAAAAGGCAGCCGCTACGGCTGCCTTTTTCGTTCCGCAGACGCTTCGGCCACGCCGTCGAGGGAAAGGCCGGTCAGATATTCCGAGACCTGCCACAGCCTGCGCCAGACCGCCTTGTCCTGCGCAGCAGGAACGATCTCTGCGAGCGCAGGTGAGCCTTTCAGCTCATAAAATCCATCGGGACCGTACATGACGCCACCTTTCGCATCCGGCGAAGTCGCGGCAAACAGCGTCGGCAATGCGCCGGCGGCGGCCGATTGGGAGAGCAGGGGTTCCAGCAACTTGCTGAAACGCTCCTGCCGGCTCGGGCCAGTACGTCCCATGCGCGGACCAGTGCTCTGCAATCCGGTCACCGCGTAGCCCGGATGTGCCGCGTTGCTCCTCAGATTCCAGCCCTGCGCTCTTGCCATACGATCGAGTTCCAGGCTGAACATCAGTGTTGCAAGCTTGGACTGCGCGTATGCTGACCAGTATCCGTAACGTTGCTCGCATTGCAGGTCGTCGAAGTTGATCTTGCCGGAGCGGTGGGCCAGGCTGCTGACGGTAACGATGCGCGGGGCGTTGCCCGACAATACTTTGGGCAATAGCCGCAGGTTCAGGGCGAAATGGCCGATGTAATTGGCACCGAGCTGCATTTCAAACCCGTCTTCGGTGACATGGCGCGTCGGGATTGCCATTACGCCGGCATTGTTGATGAGCAGGTCGATGCGTGGAAGCGAGGCGGAGAGACGGGTGGCGCAGTTTGCCACCGATGTCAGGCTCGCCAGATCGAGCGGTTCGAAACTTACCTCGGCGCCGGCATGCGCCGCACGGATATCCGAAAGCGTTTGCTTGCCCTTTTCCACATTGCGCGATGCGATAATGACGCGGGCGCCCGCCCCGGCAAGCGCCTTGGCCGTTTCATATCCGATACCGCTCGTCGCGCCGGTAATGACCGCGATGCGGCCCGTCTGGTCCGGTATGTCCTTCGTCATCCAGTCAGCCATGAAAGTTCCCTTTGCGGTGCGGCGCGTGCCGAGTTGCTGCTTTGATACAATATATTGCGCTAAATGCAAAAATGCAATAAATACAAAAATACACAAAATGTTTATGGAGAAGGACGTGCGCAAAGACGATGGATTGACGGGCCCGCCTTGGAATTGCCATGCTGCGAGAGATCGTCGCATCAATGGTCAATCGCATTTCAGACAGGTGGGATAATCATGATCGCTAGAACTGCATGCTCCGATTTCCTGCATTTTTTCCGCTCCTGGCTGAGCAACCCGCTGAGGGTTGCGGCCATTGCGCCCTCCGGCGATTCGCTCGCGCGGATCATGACCAGCGAGATCGCGGCCCTGGATGGTCCGATTATCGAGCTTGGGCCGGGCACCGGCGTCTTCACCCGCGCGCTGCTTGCGCGTGGTATCAGCGAATCCGATCTGACGCTGATCGAGTATGGTCCGGAATTCATCGGGTCGCTTCAGAAGCGTTTTCCCGATGCACGCATCCTGCAGATGGATGCCGCTCAGCTGGCGCAGGCCGATATATTCGAGGGTGAACCTGTCGGCGCAGTCGTCAGCGGCTTGCCGCTGCTTTCCATGTCGCCGCGCAAGATCGCCTCGATCCTAGCCGGTGCCTTCGTCTATATGCGGGCCGGCGGCGCCTTCTATCAGTTCACCTATGGGCCGCGCTGTCCTGTGCCGCGCCCGATCCTTGACCGCCTGGGCCTGAAGGCCACGCGCATCGGCGGCACGGTACGCAATCTGCCGCCGGCCTCCGTCTACCGGATCTCGCGCCGCAAGCCGCTGGAGCTTTCGCGTGAGCGTTTCAAATATCGCAGTAGCGGAGCGGATATGGAGATCTCTGCTTTCCCCGAAGCGGATGACTGAATGACACCTGATGGAAATGACAGAGAAGAAACAGCCAGAAGCCGTAGAGGGCAGACGCGAGCGCAAGCGGCGCCAGACCCGCGAGCGCATCGAGCAGGCAGCGATGACCCTCTTTCTGGAGCGCGGCTTCGACGCCACGACGATTGAGGAAATCACCGAAGCCGCAGATGTCTCGAAGCGTAGTTTCTTTGATTACTTCCCGTCGAAGGAAGAGGTCGTCTTCGCTTGGCAGGATTCTTTTGCTGACCGCCTGATGGCGGCGATTGCCGCACGTCCGGCCGCCGAATCCTCCGTCAAGGCCGTAGAAGAGGCCCTTATCGTCACCGTAACCGCCTCGGCTGACGAGCGCGCTCTGGCGCTCGGTGAGCTGATCCATTGCACGCCGACCCTCAAGGCCCGCGATCAGCTTAAATATGCCAAGCTGGAGCAGAAGCTTACCGAGGCGCTGATCGCCCGCAAGGGCGGCGATCCTGATGTGCGGACACACATGCGCTTGCTTTCGGCTGTTGTCATCGGCGCGCTGCGCGTTGGCGGTGAGCTCTGGGAGCGGCGCGCGCCAGGTACTTCGACCGAAAGTGCCGCGATGGAAGCGTTCGCACGCGAGATCCTTGGCGAACTCTGGAAGATGCTGGCCGAATTCGGTGAAGAAGCAAAGTCCGGGTTCTAGGCAGTTTCACGCCTGGACGATGACCCTTCTTGTCGTCGCGGTGCTTCGGATCGATGCCGTTTCGGGATGTTGGTGACGCGCGTGAGCTCTGCCGCCCGTTCAAGATGAATGTTCTTGGCCGGTGGCTGTCATGCAAGCGGTGCTGCCCTATATGCTGCAAACGCGGCAGCGGCCACATCCTCAATGTCATCTCGATGGACGGGATCATCACCATGCCGGGCATCGCTTTTCATCATGGCAGCAAGTTCGCCCGCGAAGGCATTTCCGAGAACCTCGGCAAAAGGGGCGGGAGCTTTGTCAACCAGGTGATGGTCGTCGAGCTGCGCGACCAAAAAAGGCAGCGTCTGCAATGTTGACGCTCATTGCATCCGACGATCCGCCGGCCCATCTGTTGCTTGGGCGTGACGTGATTAGCTCCGTTCGCGAAAGGCTGGAGTCTCTCAAGACCATATTCGATACTTGAGGGCAGGTCTCCGGCTCCGCCGATTTTGAGTGATTTTATTGACCAAGAGAGGAAGAGACGATGACTGATTACAATGCAGCGAAATCCGGCACCTTCAAGATCGGTGGCGATCTGGAGGTCAACCGCCTTGGCTTCGGCGCCATGCGCATTACCGGCGACGGTATCTGGGGCAATCCTGCCGATCATGATGAATCGATCCGCACGCTGAAGCGCCTGCCGGAATTGGGCGTCAACTTCATCGATACCGCGGATTCCTATGGTCCTGACGTTTCCGAGTGGCTCATCAAGGAAGCGCTCCATCCCTATAAGAAGGGCCTCGTCGTCGCCACCAAGGGCGGCCTCACGCGCCACGGTCCCAATATCTGGCTGCCGCTCGGCCGCCCGGAATATCTGATCCAGCAGGTGCACAAGAGCCTGCGCAATCTCGGCGTCGAGCAGATCGATCTCTGGCAATTGCACCGTATCGACCCGAAGGTCCCGGCCAAGGAACAGTTCGACGCGATCAAGTCGCTGCTCGATTCCGGCCTGATTCGCCATGCGGGTCTCAGCGAAGTCTCGGTCGCCGATATCGAGGCGGCCTCCAAGGTCTTCAAGGTCGCGACGGTCCAGAACCGCTACAATCTCGTCGACCGCACCAGCGAAGATGTGCTCGACTATTGCGCCAAGCATAATATCGGCTTCATCCCCTGGTACCCGTTGGCAGCCGGCGATCTCGCCAAGCCCGGCTCGCTGCTCGATACGATTGCCAAAAAACACAATGCTGCCCCCAGCCAGATCGCGCTTGACTGGGTACTGAAGCGCAGCCCGGTGATGCTGCCGATCCCCGGCACGTCGAAGGTCAAGCATCTCGAAGAAAACGTTGCAGCCGTGAACATTACTCTGTCCGACGACGAGTTCACCGCTCTCGACGCCGAAGGCAAGAAGCTCTTCAAGGCTGCCTGATTGGAATAGGACCGGCATTTGAACGGTCGCGATCTCAGTCGCGGCCGTTTTCGTTTTCCGCCTTGCGCCGCTGTTTCCCGGAGAGTGCCCAGAAAGACGCGCAGCTTTGATGATGCGTGCCTTTCGCCAATAATAAAGGCAAGGGACAAGGGGAAGGGCGGCGGCATCTGGTCCTATCCGCCGCAATGTGCGGAATAATTTTGATCAGTTGATAAAAGATGCCGCAAAATGAGGCGCGTGTGTGACGCTAACTTGGCAAGCATTGCGCCCAATGCATTGCTGCATTGCGGTAATTTCGCTATTCTCCATCAAATGAATTGGGTATTAATAATCCCGAAGGCAGCGCACTCCTCCTCCCAGCGCTCCCTTTCATCGGACTGACAACACTCCTCCTCCCAGTTGTCAGTCAGGATCAAGAGCCCGACGCACCTCCTCCCGCGTCGGGCTCTTTTCTTTTCCGGATCAAATCTCTCGTAAAACCTTCGTGAAATTGACTCGGCTCGCGGGCTCGGACTATCTGGAAGCGCGCCGCAAGCGCATATCGGTGGCTTGGCGCGATGACGCCTGAACCTGCGGAGATGTCATGATCGGCGGATGCGGCGTTTCTCGCAAAGCCCTCGCAGCCCTGCTTGTCCTGTGTTTTGGTCTTGTTTCCTGCGGGCGGCCGATCGGCGTCATGCAGGCAGCCGGCACCGTTCCGCCGGGTACTTCGCGCGTCGACCTTCTGGTGGCAACCACGCGTGCCGCGGATGAAAATCCGGCGGTGCTCTTCTCCGGCGAGCGCGGCACCGGGTTGATGGTTGATGCTGTCGATGTCTCCATTCCGCCGGAAGCCAACCGCAAGGCTGGCCAAGTGCAATGGCCGCGTCGCCTGCCTGCCGATCCTCTCAAGGATTTCGTCACCGTCGCAGTCGACCCGCTCGATGGCGAGAAGGCGGGCGAGAACTGGTTGAGGACGCACATGCCGAAGAGCAAGCGCGTGCTCATCTTCGTGCATGGCTTCAACAATCGCTATGAGGATGCGGTCTATCGTTTTGCGCAGATCGTCCATGATTCGCATGCCGACGTTGCGCCCGTCGTTTTCACCTGGCCCTCGCGCGCCAGCATTTTCGACTACAATTACGACAAGGAAAGCACCAACTATTCGCGTGATGCGCTGGAAGAGTTGCTGCGGCGCACGGCCAACAATCCGGCTGTTGGCGATATCACCGTCATGGCCCACTCCATGGGCACATGGCTGACGGTGGAGGCGCTGCGTCAGATGGCGATCCGCGACGGCCGCGTCGCCTCCAAGATCAACAACATCATTCTTGCCTCGCCGGATCTCGATGTCGACGTGTTCGGTCGTCAGTTCCAGAGCCTCGGCAAGGACAAGCCGCATTTCACCATCTTCGTATCCCAGGACGACCGGGCACTGGCGCTCTCGCGCCGCATCTCCGGCAATGTCGATCGTCTCGGCCAGATCGATCCCTCGGCCGAGCCTTATCGCAGCAAGCTGGAAGCTGCCGGTATCACCGTGCTTGACCTGACCAAGCTGAAGACCGGCGATCGCCTGAACCACGGCAAGTTTGCCGAAAGCCCTGAAGTCGTGAAGCTCATCGGCGACCGTCTGATTGCCGGCCAGACCATCACCGATTCCGAAGTCGGGCTCGGTGAGGCCGTCGGTGCAGTCGCCATGGGTGCTGCACAGACGGCCGGCAGCGCAGTCAGTCTCGCAGTCAGCACCCCGATCGCGATTTTCGATCCTCGCACTCGCCGCAACTATGACAGCCAGGTGCGCCGCCTCGGCCAGTCAATGAACAATACGGTGGGGTCCGTGGGCGATAGCGTCGGGGCCGGCCTGCCGGAAGATCCACAGTAAAAAATCATAGGCATTCGCTTCGCGGTGATATATCACATCTCCGACGGCACCGACTCTGCCGTGCGGTGGACAAGATATGGCGAATGAAACGAATGAGACGGTGGCCGTCGTCGGCGCCGGTGTGATCGGTGCTTCGATTGCTTTCGAACTGCAGCGGCGCGGCTTTCAAGTCACGTTGATCGACAAGGGCGAGCCGGGCAGGGGAACCTCCTACGGCAATATGGCGAGTATCGCGCTCGACTTCGCGGCCGGTTCCGGTCCCTCGACCTGGAAGAAGCTGCCGCGCTGGCTGATCGATCCGGAAGGTCCGGTCTGGCTGCGGCCAGGCTATGCACCTAAAATCCTGCCCTGGTTCCTGCGGTTTCTCGCGGCCGGCCGTCCGGCACGTTTGAGAGAGATCGAGGATGCGGGCATGAGCCTCTCCAGGATCGCTCTCGGCGATATCAGCGCCATGCTCAATGCGATCGGCGCGCCCGACCTGATGACTGAAGAGGGCTGCCTTGCGATCTACGAGACCGAGGCCGAATTTGATGCGGACCGTGGCCACCTTGACCTGATGCGGCGCTACGGCATGGAATTCGAGGTGCTGAGCAACGGTGCGATCCAGTATTACGAGCCGACCCTCTCGCCGAAAATCGCCAAGGCCGTGCTGCTGCCGGACAACAAGTCGATCCGCGATCCCTATAAGCTGGTTGTAAAGCTTGCAGATGCGGCAAAGGCCGCCGGCGCCAACTTCGTGTCCGGGCAAGTGAAAACCGTCGAACGCAAGAGCGATGGCAGGACCGCCGTTCTTCTCGAAAACGGCAATCGCATCGAAGCCGACAAGGTAATCCTGGCAGCCGGCGTCCACACGCGTTTCCTCGCCGAGGCCCTCGGTGAGCCGATCCCGCTCGAAACCGAGCGTGGCTATCATACGCAGATCATGCAGCCCGGCATTTCCATGCGCTATTCGGTGATCTGGCCGCATCGCGCCTTCATGGTGACGCCGACCGCAGGCGGTATCCGTGTCGGCGGCAATGTTGAGCTGGCGGGGCTTACGGCCGCCCCCGATTTCCGCCGGCCGCGCGTGCTGGTGCGCCACGCGCAACGCATCCTTCCCGATCTCAAGGTCCAGGACACCAGCGAATGGATGGGCCATCGCCCGGCATTGCCGGATACGATCCCGATCGTTTCGCCTTCGTCGAAAATGCCCGGCGTCTTTTATGCCACCGGCCACGGCCATCTCGGTCTGACCTATTCGGCAACGACGGCGCGGTTGATCGCGGAAATGGTGGCAGGTGTCAAAACAGCAGTTGATATCAAACCATTCCGCATCGACAGATACTAGCATTGGTCATGGCCGGAACCTTCGTCACCCGCAATAATATCCGCGTCGATGGCCGCATCGCGCGTCACGTCTGATTGGGAGCTTGAGAAATGAGATGGAAGCGCACGATCCAGCTTCTGGATGTTCATGCCGAAGGTGAGATCGGCAAGGTCGCAATCGGTGGCGTGCCCAAAATTCCGGGCGAGACGGTCGCCGCCCAGCTTCACTGGCTGAACACCGACCCCAAGGGGCAGGAGCTTCGTCGTTTCCTCTGCCTCGAGCCGCGTGGTGCACCGATCGGCTCGGTCAACCTGTTGCTGCCGCCAAAGCATCCGGACGCGGATGCGGCCTTCATCATCCTGCAGCCTGATCAGGCGCATGCGAGCTCCGGCTCGAACTCCATCTGCGTGACGACCGCTCTCCTGGAATCCGGCATCGTCGAGATGAAGGAGCCCGAAACCGTCGTCACACTGGAAACCGCAGCCGGTCTCGTCAAGGCGACCGCCACTTGCCGCGACGGTCGCTGCGAGAAGGTGAAACTGACGATGGTGCCGTCCTTCGTCCACGAGCTGGATGTCGAGATCGACACGCCGCACTGGGGAAAGATCAAGGCCGACATCTGTTATGGTGGCATCTTCTATGCGCTGGTCGATGTCGGCCAGATCAATTCGAAGATCGAAAAGGCCAATGCCGCAGCACTCGTCCAGGCCGGCATGGTGCTGAAGGACCTCATCAACCGGCAGATGCCCGTCGTCCATCCGGAAATTCCTGCAATCTCGGGCGTCGCCTACGTCATGTTTCGCGATATCGAGGCCGATGGCACGGTGCGCACCTGCACGACCATGTGGCCTGGACGTGCAGACCGTTCGCCCTGCGGCACCGGCAATTCGGCCAATCTGGCAACCCTTTACGCTCGCGGAAAAGCGAAAGTCGGCGACACATTCAAGTCGAAGTCGATCATCGGCTCGGAATTCGAAGTCGGCCTCCAGGCGGTGACGGAGGTCGCCGGCAAGCCTGCCGTCATCCCGACGATCACTGGCCGTGGATTCACCTTCGGCCTGTCGCAGGTCGCACTCGACCCCTTCGACCCGCATCCTCTCGGCTTTGCGCTGACGGATGTCTGGGGGCCTTCGGCCGGCGAGATCTGATCTCGCGTCTCAGCTATCAATAGACGAAGGGATCGACTTCGGCCTTGACGGGTTCGTCGGCGGCCGTGGGATAGATCACGCCCTTGCGCAGGATGATATTGGCATAGAGCCGCGGCTCGCTGGTCTGGATGACCGCATGGGCCGCGCGCACGCGGCCATAGAAATCCTGCCCGACAAGTGGAACGACCTCCCGATCCGGCTCATGCCTGGCGCAGCAGGCGATCATTTCCTCATGAACGGGGTCGAGCTTGTCGCGTTCGGCCTTCACTGTTGAGCGGAAAATTGCTTCTGCCACGAAGTCGTCAATTGGCAGCACGCTCAAAACGGCATCAAGGACCGGAATGAGATGATGTCCGTCGAGCCGGATCAGCCGCCGCGCATGCTCGATACCCGGATAGTTGCCATCGACGATGGCAATTTCATCGCCATGGCCCATGCCGCGCAATGTCGCGAGCAGGTCCGGGCTCAAGAGCGGGTCAAGCCCTTTCAGCATTGTCGATCTCCTTGAAGAGTACATTCTGGTCAGTAAGATAGCGCGCAAAGATCGGCAGGCTGGCGCCGCCGATGGCCCGTGCCTGCGCGCCGACCAGGCCCTCCACGATGTCGGGCATGACGACGCCCTGCAGGTCGAGCTTTTCAGCTTCGTGGATCGTCGCGTAAACGATGCGCCGGCGCACCCAGTCCGGAAAGCCGCCATCGATGACGGCGGCGCTGAAGTCGATGATGGAGGCGGCCGCCACGATCGCCTGTGCCAGCGCCTTGGCCGTATCCTGGATCCAGGTTTCCATTGGTTCGCCGAAATCCACCCAGTCGTCGGCCGAATACCAGAGCGGTTGCGGATCTATACCGCGCTCGCGCAGCATGTTTTCCAGTACGAAGATGGAAGCGATTTCCAGGAGCTGTAGCGTTTCGCCATTCTTGCCGCGCACGGGCAGTGGGCCGATGGCGCCTGCTGTGCCGGTTTTGCCGGAAAAGATCGCCGAATTGAGCACGATCCCGCCGCCGATGAAGGAACCGATGAAGAAATAGACGAAATCCGGATAGGACGGACCAATCCCGAAGACCAGTTCGGCACCACAGGCGCTGGTGGCGTCGTTCTGCAGGAAGACCTGATAGGCGACCTGTTCGGCAATCTCTGCCTGCAGGTCGAAGTCGCGCCAGACTTCCATGGCACCCTCGGGCGCACCCACTTCGTCCGCCCAGTTCCAAAGCTCAAAAGGAGCCGCGATGCCGAGCCCGGCTATACGGCTGCGCTCGCGTTCGTCGAGCCTCCCTTCCAGCTCCCTGATCCCTTTGGTCACAAAGGACAGGATTTCGTGCGGCAGGGGGTAGGCGTAGATCCTGTGCAATTGCAGCCGGATGTTGCCGACGAAATCCATCAGCACGAGGTCGGCACTTCGCCGACCGATCTTCACGCCGAAGGAATAGACGGCATCCGGATTAAGCCGCATCGGAATGGATGGCTGGCCGACACGGCCGCGGATCGGTTCGCCGCGCGAAAGCAGGCCTTCCTTCTCCAGCGCGCGCATGATGACGGAGACGGTCTGGGCCGAAAGCCCGCTGCGGCGTGCGATATCGGCCTTCGACAACGCGCCGTATAGGCGCACCAGCGACAGCACGAGCCGTTCGTTATAGGCGCGCACCCTGATCTGGTTCGCACCTCCCGACGGATTTAGAATTGGTGGTGGGGCCGGCATGGAATCCGGACCATCCAAGGACGACATTGGCCACTCCTCCCGTTTAACGGCCTATGCCCGATTTCTCGCCAGCATGCCACATCGAATTAATAATTCAATTGGATTTATTTATTGACAAGCGGTTTTCTTTCGCTCTTAATTGCCAGCGTCAACGGCACGGGACGGCTTTGGGAGGAGGCTGACGTCGCATTCCGCAAGTCTCGCCGTGCATGAATTCCGGTGCCGCCTTGGGGGCGGGCCGGCTAATCTGGGAGGAGTTCATGAAGAAATCAGTTCTCGCTTTCGGCGCGCTCGCGCTCGGCGTCGCCTTTTCCGCTCCGGCAATGGCGGCGGATGTTTCCGCATGCCTGATCACCAAGACCGACACCAACCCCTTCTTCGTGAAGATGAAGGAAGGTGCGACAGCCAAGGCCAAGGAACTCGGCGTCACGCTGAAGTCCTATGCGGGCAAGATCGACGGTGACAGCGAAAGCCAGGTCGCAGCGATCGAAAGCTGCATTGCCGATGGCGCAAAGGGCATTCTGATCGCCGCTTCGGACACCAAGGGCATCGTGCCCTCGGTCAAGAAGGCTCGCGACGCCGGCCTGCTGGTCATCGCACTCGATACGCCGCTTGAGCCGGCCGATGCCGCAGACGCCACGTTTGCAACCGACAACCTGCTCGCCGGCAAGCTGATCGGTCAGTGGGCCAAGGAAACGCTGGGCGACAAGGCAAAGGACGCCAGGGTCGGCTTCCTCGACCTGACGCCGTCGCAGCCGACTGTCGACGTCCTGCGCGACCAGGGCTTCATGATGGGCTTCGGCATCGACCCGAAAGACCCGAACAAGATCGGCGACGAAGACGACAAGCGCATCGTCGGCCATGACGTGACGAACGGCAACGAGGAAGGCGGCCGCAAGGCCATGGAAAACCTTCTCCAGAAGGATCCGAGCATCAACGTCATCCACACGATCAATGAGCCGGCTGCGGTCGGCGCCTATCAGGCCCTGAAGGCCGTCGGCATGGAGAAGAACGTACTGATCGTATCGGTCGACGGTGGTTGCCCAGGCGTGAAGTCGGTCAAGGAAGGCGTCATCGGTGCGACCTCGCAGCAATATCCGCTGATGATGGCATCGCTCGGCGTCGAGGCGATCAAGAAGTTCGCTGATGGCGGTGAAAAGCCGAAGCCGACCGAAGGCAAGTCCTTCTTCGACACCGGCGTTTCCCTCGTCACCGACAAGCCGGTTTCCGGCGTCAAGTCGATCGACACGAAGGAAGGCACGGACAAGTGCTGGGGCTAAGCCCTGCCTGAATAAGTGCGGAGTGGCCGGGGCTTGATCCCCGGCCGTTTTGGGCGGACCATATGCCGTCGCCCGACAAACCGGCTGAACAAAGACCGGAAGACTATCGGCGACGGCTTTCGCGTGAGTTCGGCGCGCGGCTGCGAAGGAGGAACAATGACCGGAGCACAGGAATTTGAACGCGTCCTCGACGAAAGCGACAAGAGTGTTGCCTCGTTCGAGCACGAGAATGTCTCGCTGATCAAACGCGCGCAGCATTTTCTGCACTCGACACCGGCCGCCGTGCCGCTGATCGTGCTGATACTGTCGATCGTGATCTTCGGAATAACGATCGGCGGACGGTTCTTCTCGTCCTATACGCTGACGCTGATCCTGCAGCAGATCGCCATCGTCGGTATTCTCGGCGCCGGCCAGACGCTGGTTATCCTGACCGCCGGCATCGATCTTTCGATCGGCGTCATCATGGTCATCTCGGCCGTCATCATGGGCAATGTCGCCATCACCTATGGCATACCGACACCGATCGCGGTCGTAGCCGGCCTCGTCGTCGGTGGTCTCTGCGGATTGCTGAACGGTTTCCTCGTCGCCTTCATGAAGCTGCCGCCGTTCATCGTGACACTCGGCACCTGGAATATCGTCATGGCGACGAATTTCATCTATTCCGCCAATGAGACGATCCGCGATACCGATGTCGATGAACAGGCGCCGCTGCTCCATCTCTTCGCCACGAGCTTCAAGCTCGGCAGCGCGGTGCTGACCCTCGGTGTTATCGCCATGGTCCTGCTCGTCGTGCTGCTCTGGTATGTCCTCAATCACACCGCCTGGGGCCGGCATGTCTATGCTGTCGGCGATGATCCGGAAGCTGCCAAGCTCTCCGGCATCCAGACCAAGAAGGTGCTGCTGACCGTCTACACCATATCGGGTGTCATCGCTGCCTTCGCCGCCTGGGTCTCGATCGGCCGCAATGGCTCGATTTCCCCGTCCTCGGCCGTCACGGACTATAATCTGCAAGCGATCACCGCGACCGTCATCGGCGGCATATCGCTCTTCGGCGGCCGAGGCTCCATTCTCGGCACGCTCTTCGGCACCATGATCGTCGGCGTCGTGTCCATGGGGCTCAACATGCTCGGTGCCGACCCACAATGGAAAGTCCTGCTGACAGGCGTGCTGATCATTGCCGCCGTCGCGATCGATCAATGGATCAGAAAGGTTTCGGTATAACCATGGCTGGCGAACCCATTCTGACTGCCCGAGGCCTCGTCAAGCGTTATGGACGCGTGACTGCGCTCGACAATGCCGATTTCGACCTCTATCCGGGCGAAATCCTCGCTGTCATCGGCGATAACGGCGCCGGCAAATCCTCGCTCATCAAGGCGATATCGGGCGCAATCACGCCCGATGACGGAGTGATCACCCTGGAAGGCCGGCAGGTACAGTTCAGATCACCGATGGAAGCGCGCGAAGCAGGCATCGAAACCGTCTATCAAAACCTCGCCCTTTCGCCGGCGCTGTCGATTGCCGACAACATGTTCCTCGGCCGCGAGATCCGTAAGCCAGGTCCGTTGGGCTCGTGGTTCCGCATGCTCGACCGGCCGACGATGGAAAAGCAGGCACGCAACAAGCTGTCCGAACTCGGTCTGATGACCATCCAGAACATCAACCAGGCGGTGGAAACGCTCTCCGGCGGCCAACGCCAAGGCGTCGCCGTTGCCCGTGCGGCGGCCTTCGGTTCCAAGGTCATCATCATGGACGAGCCGACTGCCGCCCTCGGCGTCAAGGAAAGCCGCCGCGTGCTGGAACTGATCCTCGACGTGCGCGCCCGTGGCATTCCGATCGTGCTCATCTCGCACAACATGCCGCATGTCTTCGAGGTCGCGGACCGCGTTCACATCCACCGTCTCGGACGCCGCCTGACGGTCATCAATCCGAAGGAATACACGATGTCCGATGCCGTCGCCTTCATGACCGGCGCCAAGGCAGCCCCTGCGGAGCCCGTTGCGGCATGAATGCGAGAATAGGCGAAATCGTCGGCGAGGTCCTGAACCGCGCCGGCGATTCCAGGCGCTTCCTGATTGCGATTGCGGGGCCACCCGGCGCCGGCAAATCCACCATGGCCGACAATATCGCCGACGCCTTGAAGGTGCTGGGCGAGAGTGCTGCCGTTTTGCCCATGGATGGCTTCCATATGGACAATACGGTTCTCATCGAGCGCGGTCTGCTGGCTCGCAAGGGCATTCCGGAAACCTTCGATGTACGCGGCTTCCTCGATATCGTCCGAGCCGTGCGGCCCGCCGATCAGGAAGTCCTCGTTCCCGTCTTTGATCGTTCGCGCGAGCTTGCGATCGCGTCGGCCAGGCCGATCGATCCGCAGGACCGCTTCATCATCATCGAGGGCAACTATCTGCTCTTCACGCAGGGCAAATGGGCCGAGCTCGACGGCATCTTCGATTACACGATCATGCTCGCCCCGCCGATGGAAGTTCTGGAAGAGCGCCTCTGGGATCGCTGGCGCGGCTATAGACTGACCGAGGAGGAAGCGAGCGCCAAAGTCTACGGCAACGACCTGCCGAACGGCCGGCTCATTCTCGAAAATCGTCGGCCCGCCGACATCACATTGGAAATCGCGCTGGCCTGAGCAGTTGTTTCCGCACCGGTCTTGATGCTATCGAGGCGAAACCCGCATCGCTTCGGAGGCTCCCATGCAATCGATCACTATCCGCCGTCCTGACGACTGGCATCTGCATCTGCGCGACGGCGCCATGCTGGAAGGTGTGATCGGAGATACGAGCCGAACCTTCGCGCGCGCCATCATCATGCCGAACCTGGTCCCGCCGGTCGTCACGACCGCGGATGCGGCCGCTTATCGCCAGCGTATCATGAAGGCGCTTCCGGCCGGCCATCGCTTCCAGCCGCTGATGACGCTTTATCTCACCGAGCACACGAGCGCCGACGATGTGGAAGAGGGCAAGAAGAGCGGCCTCATCACCGCCGTAAAACTCTATCCGGCCGGCGCCACGACCAATTCGCACGGCGGCGTGCGCGATATGGAAAAGGCGATGCCGGTACTGGAGCGCATGGCGAAGATCGGCCTGCCGCTCTGCGTCCACGGCGAGGTGACGACGCCCGACGTCGATATTTTCGACCGCGAAGCCGTCTTCATCGAAACGGTGCTCGACCCGCTTCGCAAGCGCCTGCCGGAACTGAAGGTGACGATGGAACATGTCACGACATCAGATGGCATCGACTATATCAAGTCGGCCAGGGCCAATCTTGCCGGCTCCATTACCACCCATCACCTGATCATCAACCGCAATGCCATCCTCGTCGGCGGCATTCGCCCACATTATTACTGCCTGCCGGTCGCGAAACGCGAAAATCACCGGCTGGCATTGAGGGCAGCGGCGACCAGCGGCGATGCCAGGTTCTTCCTCGGCACGGATTCCGCGCCGCATGTCGACCCGTTGAAGGAATGTGCCTGCGGCTGCGCGGGGATCTATACCTCGATCAACACGATGAGCTGCCTTGCCCATGTGTTCGAGCAGGATCGCGCGCTCGACAGGCTGGAGGCCTTTGCCTCCTTGAATGGTCCGGCCTGGTATGGGCTCGAGCCGAACGAGGAACGTATCACGCTGGAGCGGCAGGCCGACCCCGTGGTCTTCCCCGCCAGGATCGAAACCGGCGCCGGGCCGGTTACCGTCTTCGATCCGATGTTTGCATTGCATTGGCAGATCAAAGCCTGAGAAGCTGTACAGGCTTAGATATTTTTCTTCTTATAGTTGCTGTCGAACGTTGATTTTGTAACGCTCGGCTGCGAAAACCTATGTTTTTTAACGGAATGCGTAAGACATTCGTCAGCAATGACGAGATAGATTTTTAAAAACGGTATCGGCGCGGCAAGAGCCGCGGAGATTTAAAGCATGATGCTTGACTATAATTCATTGCTGCTGGCGCTTGGCGTTTCAGCAACCTGCCTTGCCGTGACGCTCACGGGAAGCTGGCTTGCGCGCCGGGCTGAAACCTTTCTTCTCACCGGCGCATTCGGCCTCGTTCTCGTTGTCGCCGGCATCTTAGCCTATGCCCACTATGTGGAACAGCCCGAGCGCATGCTTGGCGCGGGTTGTTTCGTGCTGTTTCATGCCGGTTTTGCCACGATCTGGGGCGCGGGCTATCAGTTCCGCACCGGTCGGCTCCCGAAATCAGGCATCGTTGTCCGTGCACTTGTCGCCATGGTCGCATCCATTCCGCCGATGATCGCCGGGCTGGATGGTCTGGCCTTCATGGCGGATAATCTCGCCATCGCCTTCCTGCTCTTCACCACCGCCCGGCAATATTGGCTCGACCGCGCCGAAGCACCTGCGCCGATATCAGGCATTACCGCCCTCTACACATTGACGGCGATTTCCTTCGTCCTCTGCGCCGCAGTCTTGATCTGGGACGGCAAGCTGGTGCTCGGGGCCGCACCCAGCAATTGGGCCGAAGACCTCAGTATCGCCGTGTGCATCGCCGGGATGACCGGCATCGGCGCCTTGTCGCTGGCACTGCATCAATGGCGGCTTGCCGCCCGTCACCGCATGGATGCGATCACCGATCCGCTGACCGGGTTAGTGAACCGCCGCGCTCTGTTCGACCAATATGGCGTCCGCTCCATGGATGCTTCGACCGCCGTCATCGTCTTCGACATCGATTATTTCAAATCGGTCAACGACCGCTACGGCCATGCGGCCGGTGATCACGTCCTGAAAGTCTTTGCCGGCGAACTCTCCGCCAATTGCCGCGGCGGTGATACGGCCGCCCGCCTGGGTGGCGAGGAATTCGCGCTGGTGCTGAGGGAAATCATGCCCGGCCGCGCCGAGCTTGCCGCCGAGCGCATTCGCAAGGCTTTCGAGGAGCGCGACATCTATATCGAGGACGAAGTGCTGAAATGCACTGTCAGCGTCGGCGTCGCGCCCGGACGTTCCGAGCCGCTGGATTTCGATGCCATGCTGAACGAGGCGGACAAGGCGCTCTATGCCGCAAAACGCGCCGGCCGCAACCGCGTCGAACTCGCCAGCCACCTTCATTCGGTGCCGGCAGGTGTTGCGCGCTCGGCCTCTTGATCCGTCTCCCGACCTTTCGTAATGTGAGATCGGCCGGATGCAGCCAGCCGCCCCGCGATGCGCAAGCATTATGGTGAATGCGTCCAACTCCACCTTCACATCCTTGCTCTGGCAATCGATGGCGAACGGGTCAGCAGACGCGGGCACTGATCTTCCTGTTTGCCGCCAACGGAGAAGGATGAACCATGCGCGATTTTCGCGATGCCAAGCTTATGGCAAAAACCCTGCGGCAGGCGCTTGCCGACCGCGATATTTCCCTCACCCATAGCGAAACCCTGGAGATTGTCGCCAGACAATTCGGCCTCGACCAGTGGAATATTCTCTCGGCAAAGCTGGATGAGGCCGAAGGTGCGAAACCTGCTATCGGTATCGAACCACCTGTGCCGATCTTCCGCATCTTCTCGGTCGAGAAAGCCATGGAATTCTACTGCGGCTTCCTGGGTTTCACGCTCGACTGGGAGCATCGTTTCGGCGAAAACTCCCCGCTCTATTGCCAGGTCTCCCGCGAGAATATGCAGTTGCACCTGAGCGAACATTCCGGCGATGCCAGCCCAGGCGCGCGAGCCTTCGTACGGGTGAGGGATGTCCGAGCCTATCAGGCAGAACTCGCCGCCAAACGCTATCGTTACATGAACCCGGGTGTCGAAGAAGCGCCCTGGGGCCTCGAAATGGGCGTCATCGACCCCTTCAACAACCGCATCACCTTCTGCCAGCAGAGCTAAAGCATTCCAGCAAAGGTGTGCCGCGGTTCTGCGTCCGGAAGTGCGCGGAAACAGCGAAGGGCGGAGGGCTATTCCCTCCGCCCTTTTCAAATGATCATGAGCGCCCGCACGAAAGCGACCGAGGCCAACAGCGAGGCGATCGTGCGCACATGGTTCCACCACGTCCAGTCCCCGAGGTAGGTCGTCCAGAGCTGCACCGCGTCTGGCCCGTTGCCGCTGACTTTCGCCAGCGCATCATTCATCGGCACGTTGAAGACGATGGTCGAGAGGAAGGACGCGATGACATAGAGTGCCGCGCCGGCCAGCATCATCGAAGAGGCGCCGCCGCGCCAGTTCACGAAGGCCAGCACTGCGATGACGACGCAGAGGATCGCCGTCGGCACGAAGAGCAGCATGAAAGGCGAGCGGACGATGGTCACGTTGATGGAATTCATCGCCGCGATGCCCTGTTCGGCCGGGATGCGCGAAAAAGCAGTCATGATGAAGGTGGAGAAAGCAAAGAAGATGCCGGCGACAAGGCCGCTGCCGATCGCGGCGGCAATAAGGGAAATGACGAGAACGATCTGCATGGTCAGGCGCTCCACAATCCGGTCGCCGCGGTCTCCCGCGCATATTGGCTGAAATCCTTTGCCGGGCGGCCGAGTATCTCTGTCACACCACCCATCACCTCGGAATTGCGCCCGTCGAGGATTTGGCCGAAGAGCTCTTCCAGCAGCGCGATGACAGGCTCCGGTGTTCCCGCTACGGAGAGGCTCTCCTTGAAGTCCGCCATCGATACCTGTTCGTAGTCGATAGTCCGGCCTGAGGCAGCCGCAATCTCGGCCACGGCTTCGCGGAAGCTCAGCGCGTGAGGGCCGGTCAGCTCGTAGATCCTGTTGCGATGCCTGATATCGGTCAGCGCCGCCACTGCCGCATCGGCAATGTCATCGGCATCGATGAAGGGCTCCTTGATATCGCCGGCCGGCAGTTCCAGCCTGCCGGCAATGAGCGACTCTACGAAAGCGCCCTCGCTGAAATTCTGGCAGAACCACGAGGCGCGCAGGATCGTGTAGTCGATCCCGGCCGCCCGCAGCGCTTCCTCACTCCGCTGCGCCCCGTCTTCGCCACGGCCGGACAGCAGCACGATATGCTGCAGCCCGCACTCCCTTGCGAGTCTTGAAAGCGCCTCGATAGCCTCTGCCGCCCAGGAGACGGAAAGGTCCGGTTGGAAAGCGACATAGGCGCTCGTCGCACCCGTGAGTGCATTGCGCCAGGTCGTGCGATCCTCCCAGTCGAAGGCCGGTACCGTGGAGCGGGATGCTTTGCGAACGTCAAGTCCGAGCTCTTCCAGCCTGTTGGCAATGCGGCCGCCGGTTTTCCCCGATCCGCCGATCAGAACGATTTCGGAATTCTGCATATCGAAACTCCTCTTCGATTCAAACAAGAGAAACTCTCTCATTTGCAAAATGAGATAAACTCTCTTATTTTCTTTGTCAACAGTCGAGGGAAGCGGAAGATGGCAGAAGAGGTGATCGCACGACGCAGGCGCCAGCAGGAGCCGACCGGCCAGCCGCGCCGTATCCCGAGCCAGCAGCGCGGCCGCGAACGCTTTGAAAGGATCTTGACGGTCGCCTCCGCGTTGATCGAAAAGAACGGCAGCGATGCACTGAAGATGAGTGAAATCGTTGAAAAGGGTGAGATTTCCTTCGGCGCCCTCTATCAATATTTCCCGGACAAGACCTCGATCATCCGCACACTTGCCGAGCGCTTCAATGAGCAGGGCCGGCAATGCGTGGCAGACGAACTGGCGAAGGTGACGGACGCGGACAATCTGCAGACAGCCCTCGGCGTCATCGCCGATGAATATTATGCCTTCTTCCGCCGCGAGCCTGTCATGCGCGATATCTGGCACGCGACCCATACGGACAAGCTTCTTCAGCAGGTCGATGCCGAAGATATGGAATTCCACGCGCAGGCCCTGTTCTCGGTGTTAAAACAACTATGGCCAAAGCGTGCCGAGACGGAGCTTCTGGCCATTGCCCGGCTGACCATGCAGCTCCTGGCGGCGGCTGTTCGCTACGCTGTTTCGCTGGATGAGATAGAGGGCGCGCAGGCAATCGCGCTCTTCAGGAAGATGCAGGTTGCGGATATTGGCCGCCTGCTCGGTTGACGGCCGTCTTCCGTCTGGAAACCGACCGCTCTTGCTGCTATTGCCGCTGGAACGTCAGCCGAAGGAGAAGCCGCATGATCCAGACCACATTTCCTGACCGCGCCGTCATGGCAGAGCTGCTGGCAAAGATGCTCTGGGAGATCAAGGCTGTTCATTTCAATGCCGAGACGCCCTACAAATATGCTTCCGGCATCATGAGCCCGGTCTATATCGACTGCCGCAAGCTTCTCTCCTTCCCACGCGTCCGCTCGACGGTGATGGACTTTGCCGCCAGCACGCTACTGCGCGATGCCGGCTTCGAACAGTTCGATTGCATCGCCGGTGGCGAAACCGCGGGCATTCCCTTTGCCGCACTGCTTGCCGATCGTCTGGGCCTGCCGATGATCTATGTCCGCAAGAAGCCGAAGGGCCACGGCCGCAATGCGCAGATCGAAGGCGACATGAAGGAAGGCGCCCGCGTTCTCATCATCGAGGATCTGACGACGGCCGGCGGCAGTATGTTCACCTTCATCGATGCCATCAGGGCTGCCGGCGGCATCGTCGATCACGGCATGGCGCTCTTCTTCTACGGCATCTTCCAGGAGGCGCATCAGCGCTTTGCCAATGGCAAGGTCCAGTTCCATCATATCGCCACCTGGCGTGAGGTTCTGGCGATCGCCAAAGAGCAGAAGCTCTTCGACGACAAGACGCTGCAGGAAGTCGAGGCCTTCCTCGATGCGCCGCTGGCCTGGTCGGCAAGGAATGGTGGCGTGAGTGAGCTTTCGCTCTAGCCTTTTGACAAAAGCTCGCTTAATCGATTGAGAAACGCGTAAGTCCTGTTGGGAGGAATTCGATGATTTTGTGCTGCGGCGAGGCCCTGATCGACATGCTGCCGAGGGATACCACCCTTGGCGAAAAGGGCTTTGCGCCCTATGCCGGCGGCGCGATCTTCAACACGGCGATTGCGCTTGGTCGTCTGGGCATCCCGACGGCCTTCTTCACCGGCATTGCCGATGACATGATGGGCGAAATCCTGCTCGATACGCTGAAGGCGAGCAATGTCGATTACAGCCCGTGCGCCATCACCTCGCGCCCTTCGACGATCGCCTTTGTCAAGCTCGTCAACGGTCAGGCAACCTATGCCTTCTACGACGAAGGCACTGCCGGCCGCATGATCACCACGGATGACCTGCCTGTTCTCGGCGATGATTGCGAAGCGCTGCATTTCGGTGCGATCAGCCTGATCCCGAGCCCCTGCGGCGAAACCTACGAAGCGCTTCTCGATCGCGAAGCCGCAAAGCGCGTCACCTCGCTCGACCCGAACATCCGCCCGGGCTTCATCAAGGACAAGCCTGCGCACATGGCCCGCATCAAGCGCATGGCCGCCAAGTCCGACATCGTGAAATTCTCCGACGAGGATCTCGAATGGTTCGGCCTGGACGGCGATCATGACGCACTGGCTGCCCACTGGCTGAACCACGGCGCCAAGCTCGTCGTCATCACCAAGGGTGCTGAAGGCGCAACCGGCTACACAAACGCGCGCAAGGTCACCGTACCGAGCGAGCGCGTCACCGTCGTCGATACTGTCGGCGCCGGCGACACATTCGACGCCGGCGTCCTCGCCTCGCTGAAGATGGATAACCTGCTGACCAAGGCGCAGGTCGCCAACCTCGACGAACAGGCGCTTCGCAACGCTTTGGCGCTTGGCGCCAAGGCGGCTGCCGTCACCGTCTCCCGCGCCGGCGCCAATCCGCCCTGGGCGCGCGAAATCGGCCTCTGAATCTTATTCGATCCGGTCGAGAAAGGCTCGGACCTCGCGATTGAAGAGGTCCGGTTGCTGCAGCGGCGCGAAATGGCTGACATCTGGCATGAGCACGAATTCCGCATCCGGGATCGTCCTTGTCAGATAGTCGGCATGCTCGGGCTTGATGAATTCGTCATGCTCGCCGAGCACGATGGAAACTGGAACTTTGATGCCAACCAACTGCTCCGCCGAGTAGTTGGGCTCCGTCGCCATCATCTTCGAGACATCGCCGACAAAGGCCTCGAACTGGTCGGGCGTTGCCGATAGGGCCTGATAGTCCTGCCTGTGGCGGCTGAAGCAGCGATCGATAACGGGCGTCATCTTGAATTCCTTGGTGCCGCCGGGGTCCATGTTGCAGGCGAAGAAGAAGACGCCGCAGACGCGCTCCGGATTCTGGTCGGCAAGGATCAGCGATGTGCAGGCGCCATCGCTCCAGCCAACGAAGGCAGCTTCCCGAATCCCGGCATGATCCATCACGGCCAGCACATCCGATGCCATGAGGTGATAAGTATAGGGACGGTCGTCACGCGTGCTGCGGCCATGTCCGCGGCTGTCGATCACCACGACCCGGTGGCCTGCCTCGACGAGATCGGGAACCTGATAGCCCCAGTTGCCACTATTGCCGAGCCCGCCATGCAGCAGGATGACGGCCGGGCCGGTGCCGTAGCTTGCATACCAGATGCGCGCGCCTTCATTCTCGACGAAACCCTCATCGTCCGCGGGCGGCAATGGTAGCGCCCCCTCGGCTTCGAATTTCACCAGCTCGTCATCCGTTGCAGTCATCGGCTCCTCCTCCAGCACTCTCTCTATAGACGACGAGATGCCCTGCATTTCGACAGCGTCAAATAAAAAAGCCCACCCGCATCACGGATGGGCTTCTGTAAGGGCGCGATCGCCAAACTTACTTGGCGAGCTTTGCCAGCGCGGCAACCAACCCCTGCGTCGAGGAATCGTGACCGGCAGCGCTTTCCTTGCCTTCGACGACGGGCAACAAGCCGGTCGCCAGCTCCTTGCCGAGCTCCACGCCCCACTGGTCGAAGGAGTTGATGCGGAAGAGCACGCCTTCGACGAAGACGCGGTGTTCATAGAGAGCGATCAGGCGGCCGAGTGCATAGGGCGTCAGCTTGTCATAGACGAAGGTGATCGACGGGCGGTTGCCGTTGAAGACGCGGTGCGGGGCGATGAAATCGGCCTTCTTGTCTTCCATGCCCTTGTCGGTCAGCTGCTTCTTGGCTTCCGCGAAGGTGCGGCCCTTCATGAGGGCTTCCGACTGGGCGAGAACATTCGACATCAGGAGCTGATGCTGGTGGCGCAGTTCCGGTTCGAAACCGTTGGCCGCGATCATGAATTCGGCCGGGATGATGCTCGTGCCCTGGTGGATGAGCTGGTAGAAGGCGTGCTGGCCGTTGGTGCCGGGCTCGCCCCAGACGACGGGGCCGGAATTGCCTTCGATCGGCGTGCCGTCGATGGTCACACCCTTGCCGTTCGATTCCATGTCGAGTTGCTGCAGATAGGCCGGGAAGCGCGACAGGCGCTGATCGTAGGGAAGGACGGCGCGCGTCGGATAACCCAGGACATTGCGATGGTAGAAGCCGATGAGGCCGAGCAGCATCGGCAGGTTTTCCTTGATCGGCGCCTTGCGGAAGTGGTTGTCGACGGCATGGGCGCCATCGAGGAACTTGCCGAAATTCTCCGGACCGACGGCAATCATCAGCGGCAGGCCGATCGCCGACCAGATCGAGTAGCGGCCGCCGACCCAGTCCCAGAAGCCGAAGACGCGTTCGCTTTCGATGCCGAAGGCCGAGACCTTGTCGAGCGCCGTCGAAACGGCGGCAAAGTGGTGCTGAACAGCAGCTTCGCCAAGTGCGCTGGCGATGAACTTGCGCGCCGTCTGGGCGTTGGTCATCGTCTCGACGGTGGTGAAGGTCTTGGAGGCGACGATGAAGAGCGTCGTTTCCGGCTGCACCAGCTTCAGGATATCGGCAATATGGGCGCCGTCGATATTGGAGACGAAATGGGCACGCGGGCCGTCATGGAAGGGGGCAAGCGCCAGCGTCGCCATGACCGGGCCGAGGTCCGAACCGCCGATGCCGATATTGATGACATCGGTGATCTTCTTGCCGGTCGCGCCCTTCAGCGCGCCGGAGCGCACGCCGTCGGCGAACTTGCCCATGGCGGCGAGAACAGCATTGACGTCAGGCATGACGTCCTTGCCATCGACCAGCACGGGCGTGTTGGAGCGGTTGCGCAGCGCCGTGTGCAGAACCGCGCGGTTTTCGGTGAAGTTGATCGCCTTGCCGGAGAACATCTCCTCGCGCTTCTTTTCGACACCGCCTTCTTCGGCGAGCTTCACCAGAAGCTTGAGGATCTCGTCGTTGACGGCCGTCTTGGAAAAATCCATCAGCAGGTCGCCAAGCGATACGGAAAAGCGCGAAAAGCGCTGCGGATCGGCCGCGAATGCGGCGCGCAGGTCGGTGGCCTTGGTGGCTGCCGCGGTGCTCTTCAATTGTTCGACGATGGCATTCATGGAAGGCTCCTTTGGAGGCGGAGAGGGCTGCGGAAACTATTCCCTTTCTCCTGGTCAAATCAAGTTCAGCCATCTGTCGAAATATGAAAAAAGCCACCCGCGACAAGCGGATGGCTCGCAATTTCACGGGACGGTCAAATTCAGCCGCGCAGGTCCTTGCGCAAAATCTTGCCGACGGGCGTCTTCGGCAGCTCGGTGCGGAATTCGATGAAACGCGGTCGCTTGTAGTTGGTGAGATTGGCGGCGCAATGCGCCTTCACATCGGCCTCTGTCAGCCCAGGGTCCTTGCGTACAATGAAGAGCTTCACCGCCTCGCCGGAATGCACGTCCGGCACGCCGATGGCCGCCGCCTCCAGGATGCCGGGATGCATGGCCGCCACTTCCTCGATCTCGTTCGGATAGACGTTGAAGCCGGAGACGAGGATCATGTCCTTCTTGCGGTCGACGATCTTGGTATAGCCGCGCCCGTCCATGAAGCCCATGTCGCCGGTCCGGAAATAGCCGTCCGGCGTCATCACCTTCGCCGTTTCCTCCGGCTTGTTCCAATAGCCGGCCATGACCTGCGGCCCGCGGATGCAGATCTCGCCGATCTCGCCGAGCGACAGCGAATTGCCTTCTTCGTCTCTGATATCGAGCTCCGTCGAAGGAATGGGAAGGCCGATCGATCCTGTGAATTCTGGGGAATCGAAACGGTTGGCCGTCGCGACAGGCGATGTCTCGGACAGCCCGTAACCTTCCGTAATGTGCGAGCCGGTCACCTTCAGCCAGCGCTCCGCGACCGGTCTTTGCACTGCCATACCGCCGCCGAGCGACATGACGAGCGAGGAAAAATCGAGCTTGGCGAAGTCGGCATTGTTGAGCAGCGCGTTGAACAGCGTGTTGAGGCCTGGAAAAATATGGATGTTCGACTTCTGGAATTCCTTGACCAGCCCCGGAATGTCGCGTGGATTGGCGATCAGCACATTATGGGCGCCGAGCGACATGCCCATCAGCGAATTCACCGTCAGTGCGAAGATGTGATAGAGCGGCAGCGCGCAGAGGAAGTTCAGCACATCAGGCTGCCTCTTCTTGTCGAAGGCGGATTTCAGCCAGAGTTGCAGCTGCAGCTTGTTGGCGAGCAGGTTCTGATGCGTCAGCACAGCGCCCTTCGCAATGCCTGTCGTCCCACCCGTATATTGCAGGAAGGCGATGTCGCTGCCGGTGAGTGCGACGGGAGCAAGGGTCCTGTGCGCGCCTTCGGCCAGGACCTGCCTGAAACTCTTGTGTTGCGGGATGGACCAGGAGGGAACGAGCTTCTTTACCCGGCGAACGACGAAATTGACGATATGCCCCCTGGCCCCGAGCATTTCGCCGAGAGAGGTGACGACGACATGGCGCAGGTCCGTCTTGTTGATGACCTGTTCGACGGTGCGCGCGAAATTTTCCAGAACGAAGATTGCCTTGGCGCCGGAATCGTTGAGCTGGTGCTCAAGCTCGCGCGGCGTATAGAGCGGGTTGACGTTCACCACGACGAGCCCGGCGCGCAGGATGCCATAGACCGCGACGGGGTTCTGTAGCACATTCGGCATCATCACGGCGACACGATCGCCCTTTTGCAGACCCGCACTTTGCAGCCAGGCAGCCACCTTGCGGGTCTGGGCCTCGAGTTCGCGATAGGTCATCGTTTTGCCCATGCTGGAAAAAGCCTTGCGATCGGCAAAGCGGGCACAGTTTTTTTCCAGGAGGTCGGGAAGCGATGTGAATTCCAGTGGGGGAATCTCGGCCGGAACGATGTCCGGATAGGTGGCAAGCCATGGTTTTTCCGGTTTCGCACCGCTTGGGTGGACGGAAATGCTGTTCATTTTCTCTCTCCCATTCGGCCGCCGAAACCGGATTTGCGCCGGGATCGATCGGAAGATTCCTCCATCCTCCGTCAAGGCAGCTTATGCCATTGCTTGAACGGTTCAAGCAACTTGAGGCTACAATAACCTTGACGTAAACGTCAATATCGCAGCCGGTTCCTGCGAACGTCATGCGGCCGGGAACTTTGAAGCACAGGGTACGTTGTGTCGGTGTGGATAAACCACGAGGAACGACAAAGGAGGTGCACAATGCTCAATCAGGATACCGACGCCACTCGCCGCGACCCGAATGTCAAGGATACGCCGACGCTGATCGCCAGTGACCGCGTTGAAGGCACCCGCGTCTATGGCGCCGATGGCAAACATATCGGCTCCATCGAACGTCTCATCCTCGGGAAGCAGGATGGCCGCGTTGCCTACGCCGTCCTGAGCTTTGGCGGCTTCCTCGGCATCGGCCACGACCACTATCCGCTGCCCTGGGCAAAGCTGAGCTATGATACCCAGCTGGACGGCTACCGCATTGATCTCACCAAGGAGCAGATCGAAGGCGCGCCGAGCTACGCGGATGATGACGACACCTGGTACAACGATAATGGCCGCCGCGTGTATGATTATTACGGCGTGCCGCCCTACTGGATGTAACGTCGCCCGCGCAGATGAGCCGGCAGAGGCCCCGCGAGAGCGGGGCCTTTCAGTTTTTGTTCACAAGGTCATTGGCGGTCCGAAGCACCGTTCCAACGACGATTTGTTCGGCTGACCAGGACTTCTCGGTCGTTAAACGGAAGACGTGGCTTTCACCGGGCAGCAGCGTCACCAGCATCGAGTCGACCACAGCCGAGGGGTCGAGCCGGTCCGCCATCAGGCAGAGATCCTTCAGGAAATTCCGCGCCGTCACCGTGACATCGTAGCCGCCGGCCGATTTTGCCAGCGATATGCTGAGATCAGGTGCCGGAAGCTTCAGATCGATATCCTCGACGAAATAGTGGAAGGCGCGCTTGTCCAGCATCTGGACGACGATGACTTCCTCATCCGCTGTGCCGGCTTTTGCGATATCCGCAGGCAGAGGAAATTCCTTCGCTTCGAACCGGTCGCAGAGCAGCCGCCAGAATTCGAACTCCGCCAGGACGGTACCATCGAGCCGCATGCGATTGCCGCTGATCTTCGAACGCCAGAACAAGGTTTGCTCGTTGACGGCCACTGCCGAAAGGCCTTCGCCGCGTGGCTGGATCGTGAGCAGGCGAGGGTGGAATGCCTGCTGCATCGCATACCAGAGCGGCTTGCGCCGGCCGGCGGAATCGAGTGCCGCCCAGGACGTCACCGGCCAGCAATCGTTGAATTGCCAGACGACCGCGCCCTTGCAGATGTCGCGATGCGAGCGCATGTGCTCGACGGCGAAGCGAATGGCGCGGGCCTGATTGAGCTGAGTGGCAAAATGCCAGTCATCCATCGTCTGCGGTACGGGCAGATGCCCGGCAAGCCCCTTGATCAGCTTGTCATTGCCCTGCGTCGCCTTCTGATGATGGAAGACGCCGCGCGATTCCGGCGTCAGCGGGTTGTCATGCACGCTCTCCTGCAGCGTCGCCCAGTTCGGCGGGGCCTGCCAGCCGAATTCCGAGCAGAAGCGCGGGATGTAATTGCGGTAGACCTCGTAACCGACGTCGTTCCACACGTCCCAGATATGCTTGCAGCCATGCCGGTCGTCATTCGGCTCGATATCCATGGAGCCCGAATAGGGGCTGCCGGGATAGTAGGGCCGGTCAGGATCGAGTTCCGCGCAGAGCTTTGGCAGGACATCGAGATAATAGCCGAGCCCCCAGCTGACACCGTCCTTGATGATCGGCCGCCAGCCCCACTCGTCAAAACCCCAGATATTCTCGTTATTGCCGTTCCAGATGATGAGCGAAGCATGCGGCATCAGCCGCACGACATTGTCGCGAACCTCGGCAATCACCTCGCTGCGCAACGGCTCTTCCTCCGGATAAGAGGCGCAGGCAAAGAGGAAATCCTGCCAGACGAGCATGCCGGCCCGGTCGCAGGCCTCGTAGAACTCGTCCCGCTCGAAGATGCCGCCGCCCCAGACGCGCAGCAGATTGATATTGGCGGCCTTCGCCTCGTCGATCCGCGCCGCATAGCGCTCCGCCGTCACGCGGGACGGGAAACAATCGTCCGGAATCCAGTTGGCGCCGCAGGCAAAGATCGGCACGTCGTTGATGATGAAGGTGAAGGCAGAGCCATGTGCGTCCGGTGAAGTATCGAGCCGCAGCGAGCGGAAGCCGATCTGCTTGTAATAGCTGTCGAGGATATCGCCGCTCTCGTCCTCCAGCCGGATCTCCAGCGGATAGAGTGGCTGCGCGCCGAGATGGTGCGGCCACCATAGCTGCGGCGAGGGCACGCGCACCTCGAGCGAAACCTCATCCGCATCTGCGTCGATCGTGACCGTCTGCGTCACGCCGCCGATCTCGGCCGTCAGCTTCGCCGGTCCGGTCTCGCCATGTCTTGCCAGCCGCGCATGAACCTTGATCAGCCCATCGCCGCCGGCAAGCGTTGCCGAGACGCGGGTTTCGCCAAGCCGCACCCGATCCCAGCTCTCCAGCCGCACCGGCTTCCAGAGGCCAGCCGTCACAAGCGTCGGGCCCCAGTCCCAGCCGAAATTGCAGGCCATCTTGCGCATCAGGTTGCCCGGCCCCGGATAGTTGTTTGGGCGGTAGCCGTAGTGCTTCTCCATTTCCGCACCGTAGGCATAGGCGGAATGGAAGGTGACGCTGAGTTCGTTCGTGCCCGACCGCAGGAGAGACGAAACGTCGAAGCGATAGGTGCGGTGCATGTTGAAGGTGCGGCCGATCTCCTCGCCGTTCAGTCGGATCGTCGCGATCGTATCGATGCCGTCGAAGACCAGTTCCTGCATCTTGATGGCATCGGCCGCGGCTTCGAAATTGAGCCGGTAGACCCATTCCGTCTTGCCGATCCAGTCATTGGTGATCTCGTTGATATCGAGATAGGGATCGGGGATAAGCCGGTTTGTCAGCAGGTCGAGATGCACGCAGCCAGGCACCGTTGCCGGAATGGACGCCGGCAGACTGGTTCTTCCTGTATCGTTACAGGAAAGCGTCCAGCCGTTATGAAGGTCTCTCCTCCCAATCATGTCAGCCTCTTGTATTTTATTGAAAACGACCGTGGCGCTGAAGCACTTCGATCTTGTAGCCGTCGGGATCGGCGATGAAGAAGAACAGCCCGAAGAGCTTGCCGTCGCGGTTGAGTTCCACGAGCTTGCCGGGATTGAGGCCGAGATCGGTCAGCCGCTTGTGCTCGACCTCCACTTCCTGAACGGAGACGGCGAGATGGCCGTAGGCATCGCCGAGATTGTAGGGCTCGATACGGCCCTTGTTGACCGTCAGTTCCAGCTCGAAACCGCTCTCGTCATTGCTCATGTAGATCAGCGTGAAAGTCTCGAAATCGACACGGTCGGCAATCTTGAGCCCGAAGACCTTGCTGTAGAATTCGACCGAGCGCGCCTCGTCCAGAACGCGGATCATGGAATGGATCATCTTGGCCAAGGCGGTCTCCCAATCGCTGATATCCAGAGCAATTCCAGCAGAAGCGTGCAGCGGTTATGCGTTCGGAATTGCGTAAAAACGAGCAGATAGAGCACTTTCGTGATTCGAAGAAAACGAACGTGCCCTAGGCAGCCTTGGTAGCCGTCCTCTCAAGCCGGACGCAAGCCCATTCTGCGCGTGATCGCCCCTTCGAGCATGCCGACGACATCATAGATCAGCACCGCCATCAGGCCGACGATCAGACCGCCCTGCAGAATGAAGGCGGTATTGTCGGAAATCAGACCGGCAATGATCACTTCGCCGAGACCCTTTGCCGCAACCGTCGAGCCGATCGTCGCCGTGCCGATATTGATGACGGTTGCGACCTTCAGCCCCTCGAGGATCAGCGGAAGGGCGAGGGGCAGCTCGACCTGGAAGAGGCGCTGCGTCCCGTTCATGCCCATTCCGTCTGCTGCATCCAGTACCTGCGGTGACACTTGCTTGAGGCCTGCGACCGTATTTTCGAAGATCGGCAGCAGGCCGTAGAGAAAGAGTGCGATCAGCGTCGGCGCAGCACCGAAGCCGGTAGCGGGAACGGCAAGCGCCAGCACCGCGACAGGCGGAAAGGTCTGGCCGGCATTGGCGATGGCGCGTGACAAAGGCAAGAAGTCGGCGCCGCTTGGCCGGGTAACGAAAATACCGCCGAGAACGGCAAGCACCGCGCTGCCGATAATCGAAACGAAGACCAGCTCCAGATGGCCGAGCGCCAGTGAAGCGAGGCTGTTCTGCATATAGACCGGCGGCGCATTGTTGTTGGTCAGCGGCACCAGCATGAAGGAGAGCCACTCCGTCCTGAAGATCAGGATGAGCAGGATCACCAGCGCCAGCGCGCGAAACAGATTGGCGAGGAGAAACTTCATGCCTTGCGGCCCAGTTCGATGAGCCGCTCCATCGAAATCGAACCGACAGCCGTCTTGTCGGCATTCTGCACGGCTGCCTCATCCACGCCCTGCCAGATCATCTCGGCCAGCGCATCGCGAAGGCTGAGCGACTGCGCCAGCGAATAGGGCAGGCCCGGCTTGGCTGGCTCCATACTGTCCTTCAGCGGTGTCAGCGACATCAGCTTCAGCGCCCGGTCGGATGTGCCGGTCAATTGCTGCACGAAGGGGTCTGCAGGCTCTGTCAGGATCTTCTCCGGCGTCGAGCACTGCAGGAGTTTGCCGCCGCTCATCACGGCGATCTGGTTGCCGAGATGGAAGGCCTCGTCCATGTCATGGGTGACGAGCACGACCGTCGTGCCGAACTGCTTCTGGATCGCCAGCAGATCGTCCTGCGCCTTGCCGCGAATGACGGGATCGAGCGCGCCGAAGGGCTCGTCCATCAGCAGCAGTTCCGGTTCGGCCGCGAGCGCCCGGGCAACGCCGACGCGCTGCTGCTGACCGCCAGACAGCTGATGCGGATATTTCTCCGCGAAGGCTGCCGGATCGAGATTGAAGAGGCCGAGCAGTTCCCTCACGCGTTTGTCGGTCCGGGTTGCGTCCCAGCCGAGCAGTTGCGGCACGGTCGCGATATTCTGCGCCACCGTCCGGTGCGGAAAGAGGCCGTGTCCCTGGATCGCATAGCCGATCTTGCGGCGAAGCTCTGTCGCCGGCACGTCCATGATATTCTGCCCATTGACCAGAATCTCACCTTCGGTGATCGGCACCAGCCGGTTGATCATCCGCATCAGCGTCGATTTGCCGGAGCCCGATGTGCCGACGATGACGGTGATCGAGCCCTTCTCGACGCTCATGGAGACATCATCGACGACGGTGGCCGCGCCGTAGCGCTTCGTGACGTTCCTGATCTCGATCTTGCTCATGCAGCTGGCCCCTGGATGCTTTCGATGACCGCATCGAGGATGACGGCCGAGGAGAAGGCGAAGAAAACGGTCGGCACGGCGCCGAGCAGAACGAGGTCCATGGCCGTCTGGCCAAGCCCCTGGAAGATGAAGATGCCGAAGCCGCCACCGCCGATCAGGGCGGCGATCGTCACCATGCCGATTGCCTGCACCAGCACGATACGGATACCGGTGAGGATGACGGGGAAGGCAAGCGGCAGGTCGATGCCGGTGAGGATCTGCCGGCGCGTCAGCCCCATGCCGGCCGCCGCATCGCGCACCGAGGGGTCGACGCCTTCAAGGCCGACGACCGTATTGGCGACGATCGGCAGCAGCGAATAGAGCACGAGCGCGATCAGCGCCGGCGCCGTGCCGATACCGCGAATGCCGATTTCGGCCGCGAGCGGCACATGCGTCGCGAGATAGCCGAGCGGCAGCATCAATATGCCGAATAGCGCAAGGCTTGGAATGGTCTGGATCAGACTTAGCGTCTGCAGCACGATGGCGCGCAGCTTGGGCACCCAGAAACAGAGGATGCCGAGCGGCAGTCCAAGCACGATCGCCACCGCAAGCGATCCGAAGGCCAGAAGCAGATGGGAATAGGCCTCCGTCCAGAACTGCGCCGAGCGCGTGGAGAATTCCCGGAGGATCGACAGGCTATCGAGCAGGCCGGAGGAGAGGCAGAGGCCGAGAAGCGCCGTATAGGCGGCAAGCACAGCGACACGCGTCCAGGGCGTCAGCCGGATCTTCACTAGCGCGTCGGAGATGATGAGGCCGATCACCCCGAAGAGCACCCAGAAACTGCCACCTGGCGTCATGCGCGCCACCGTACTGCCGGGCGGGGTGGCAGCCGTTGCGGTGAGACCAATGGCGGCGATCAGCGCCGCAAGGCAGAGCGTGCCGAGGGCGAGCCGGATGAAAGCATTGCGCAGGAAGAGAGTTGCCAATGCTGTGGCAACCAGCAGCACCAGCAGGATGACGACGGAAGGTTGCGGAAGAAGTTGCGTCAAGAGCATCGGCTTGCCGGCGGCGATACGGTTTGCCTTCACATAGATGAAGGGCAGAAGCGCCGTTGCCAGAATGCCGCCTGCCACGAGTACCACGCCGAGCCGGTCCAGTTTGCGGACCGCTAAGGTTTCTTCCATCGATCCTGTCCTGTGGGAGAATGCCCCGCCCTGAACGGGCGGGGCGCATCAGCCAATTATTTCAGGAAGCCTTTTTCCTTGAGATAGGCTTCGGCAACGGACTTCGCCGGTTCGCCATCGACCTGGATCTTGGCATTGAGCTTGCGCAACTCGTCTGCCGTCAGGCTCTGGAAGATCGGAGCAAGAATTTCCTGGATCTTCGGGTTTGCCTGCAGCACGGCCTCACGGATGATCGGGGTCGGTGCGTAGACCTGCTGCACGCTCTTGTCGTCTTCGAGAACCGTCAGCTCGGCGGCCTGGATTGCACCATCCGTACCGTAGACCATGGCGGTGTTGACGCCGTTGGTCTGGTCGGCCGCAGCCTTGATCGTCGCGGCCGTATCGCCGCCCGAAAGCACGACTTCCTGATCCGGCTTCAGCGTGAAGCCATAGGTGGTCTGAAAGGCGGGCAGGGCGCCGGCGGAGTTGACGAACTCGGCCGAAGCCGCAAGCTTGGCGGCCCCGCCGCCCGAAACCCACTTGCCGAAATCGGACATGCTCTTGAGGTTGTTCGGGCCGGCAACATCGTTGCGCACGGCAAGCGCCCAGGTGTTGTTGGCCGGCGAAGGCGTCAGCCAGACGATCTTGTTGGCGTCGTAGTCGAGCTTCTTGGCTTCCTGGTAACCCTGCTCGAGGTTCTTCCAGGCTGCGTCATCGGCCTTGTTGAAGAAGAAGCCGGCATTGCCGGTATATTCCGGGTAGATGTCGATTTCGCCAGCAGTGATCGCCTTGCGCACGACGGGCGTCGCGCCGAGCGCGATGCGGTCCTGCGTTTTGATTCCGTTGGCTTCCAGCGCGAGCGCGATGACGTTGCCGAGCAGCGTGCCTTCGGTGTCGATCTTCGATGAAACCACGACGTCTGCGGCGTGGGCCGCGCCGGCCGCAAAGGCGGCAAGCGAAACGGCAAGTGCGAATTTCTTCAGCATGATTATCCCCTTGGTTGAACACCGTTAAACGTCGCGAAAGCCCCGGACGCGAAGCCTGCGCGCATAAAACCAGCCGGCATGGTCAGCCATCAGACCATCATGCCGGAAATACGTGCGTCATGGAAATAGTGTGCATGCCCGAAAAATCGATGCCCGAAAATCGAAGCAGCCCCCTCCAGTATTCGCTCTCGCGGCGCGATTATGGCGGCGAATGCAGACCGTTGCGCGGAATTGCATTCCCTTTTCCAAGGCCGGCGCGATTTGTTTTTGTCCCCTTACGTGTTTCCACGATGTTCCGGTGCTTTTGATCGGTTCTTTCGCCGCCCGGATTTCTATGGGATGAACGATAGCCTGCACCTTCGCGAGCAGGGATATCTTTTTTCACGAACACGTCATATCCTCCGCCTTTTCAGTGGTTTCCGGAGAAAGCCTTGCATCTTGGCGCCCTCTTCATCGCAAGTCACGTTCTCTCTTCCGGCTCCATGCGCGAGACGGCGCGCCGCTTCAACGTCTCCGTCTCGACCGTGTCGGCAGCGATCGACAATCTGGAGACGGAGCTTGCCTTGAAGCTCGCCGAGCGTTCCTCGGGCGAACTGGTCATTCTGCTTGCCGGAGGCAGAGTTCTGGAGGGATTGGCGCCGATCCTTGCTGCAACAGGGCAGCTTGGAGACCGGCTCGGTCATCGTGAACCGGAAGCTTACGGACAATGGGCCGCCCGCATCCCCGTCAAGCTCGTCACCATGGAGCGTTATCTGGAGGTTGCCGATCAAGGCAGCATCAACAGGGCAGCACGCCGCCTTCGTCTTGGTCAGCCGCAGCTTTCCTTGCAGATTGCCAATCTTGAGAAATTCTTCGGAGACCGACTCTTCGAACGTCAGGCACAAGGCTCTGCGCTGACGGAGGAGGGCCGCTTTGCTTATGCGGTCTTTTCGACCATCAGCCTCGCCTGGAACGAATTGAAATCCGCTGCGGACGAACGCTACCAGCGCACCGCCCGCTCGCTGCGCATAGGCGCCATCATCCCTACGGGCTCGGAAAGCTGGGTCGCACGTTGCCTTGGCAGCCTCGTCGCCGAGTGGAATACCGGCCGCAACAAGAATGCCTTATCGCTGGTCTCGATGACCGCGGACGATCTTCGCGAGGCGCTGAAATCCGGACGCATCGATGTCGCGATCCTCGATTCCGTCTTCGGCCTGGAAAGCTTCCGCCATCGCGAATTGTTGCGCACCGATATGGTGGCGATCGCCCCGCTAGACAGCACGGAAACAACCGCGGTCGAGCTTGTCGCCAGTCATCCGATCTGCACGCCGAGCCCGCGCACCGGCATCGGCCATGCCGCCATGACCTTCGGCTATGACCGTACCCTGCATCGCCGCCTCCGCGACCGGGATATCACCGCGGCGGATTCGCTGCCTGTCATCGTCGATCTCGTCGCCAATCACGGCTACGTCTCCTTCCTCGGCCGCGTCAGCGCCATGCCGATTGCCGACCGAGTGCGCATCGTCGAACTCGCCGAGCCGATGCCCATGTCCTACCACGTGGCCTTCAATCATCGGAAAGCGGCCGCTGACGCTTGCGACCTGCTGATCGCGACTGCTGCAAAAATCGTCCCAAGACCTGTCGCGAAAGATGCCGCCTTCGCATAAATAAGCTGCGGCGGAAGAAGAGGGATTCGGACGATGACGGTTTTGCTGGAAGTATGCGTCGATAGCGCTCAAGGCCTTTCGGCGGCGATCGAGGGTGGTGCCGGCCGCATCGAACTCTGCTCGGCGCTGGAACTTGGCGGGCTGACGCCGCTGCCGAGCCTGATGCGAATTGCCGCCGAAGCACCGATCCCGGTCTATGCGATGATCCGCCCTCACGCCGGTCCCTTCATCTTCGATGCCACGGATGAAAAGGCGATGCTGGCCGATATCGATGCCGTCAGGGCCGCCGGCCTCGCCGGCGTCGTCATCGGCGCCAACCGGTCGGACGGCACGCTCGACATGCAGCTCATTCATCGCTTGAAGGCGCATGCCGCCGGCCTCGGCTCGACCCTGCATCGCGCTTTCGATCTCGTGCCGGACCCGGATGTGGCACTGGAGCAGGCGGTCGAACTCGGTTGCGAGCGCATCCTCACTTCAGGCTGTGTGCCGAAGGCGCTCGATGGACTGGAAACGCTGAAGCGCATCTCCGCCAAGGCAGCCGGTCGCATCTCGATCATGCCGGGCAGCGGCGTGCGCCCGACCAATGCCGTCGAAATCCTGCGGGCGACGGGTGCTCACGAAATCCACGGTTCCTGCAGCTCACCCGTTGCCAGTGCCGATCCGCGCGCCGTCTCCTTCGGCTTCGATGTGCCGACCTCGAACCGGACCGATGTCGAAGTCGTCAGGCAGATGCGCGCCGCGATCGACACGCTTTAACCAGCGACCTTGATGACGGCCTTGATGAGACCGCTCTTCTCATGCGCCCAGCGGGCAAGATCGCGCGGCGCATCGGCAAGCGTCGTGCGATGCGTGATCAGCTTGTCGACCGGAACGAGGCCCTTGGCGATCGAATCCGCGACATGTTCGAAGTCGACGCGCGTTGCATTGCGGCTGCCGATGACCATCATCTCCCGCTTATGAAACTCCGGGTCGGAGAAGCGGATATCGTCTTTCACGACACTGACGAGCACCAGCGCGCCGCCATGGGCGACAAAGCTGAAGGCCTTCTCTATCGACGGCCCAAAGCCTGTCGCGTCGAAGACGACTTCAAAACCATCGCCGTCCGTCCTGGCTTTCACGGCATCTGCGGTCCCATCATTGGCGACGATGCCTGACGTGAAGCCGAAGCGCTCGGAGGCCATCTGCAGCCGTTCCGCACTCGTATCGAGCAATGTCACATCATGACCGGCAATACGCGAGAAGATTGCCGCACCAAGGCCGATCGGGCCTGCGCCGATAACGAGCGACCGGGAACCTGCTGCCGCCATGGAGCGGCGTACAGCATGCGCGCCGATTGCGAGGAATTCGACGGTCGCGGCAGCCTCCAGGCTGAGGCCCTTCGCGGCATAGAGATTGCCCGCAGGCACCACGATCTCCTCGCAGAAGGCGCCGTCGGTATGAACCCCGAGAACCTTGATATTGGTGCAGCAGTTCGGCTTGCCCTGCCGGCAGGCGACACAGCTACCGCAGGAAAGGTAAGGATTGACGATCACAGGTGTGCCCGTCGCCATCGCCACGCCGTCGCCTGCTTCGAGCACGGTCGCCGAGATCTCATGGCCCATGACGCGCGGATATTCGAGGAACGGGTGCTTGCCTTCGAAGATATGGTAATCCGTGCCGCAGATGCCGACATGGCTGACGGCAAGCCGTACCCAGCCGGGCGCTGGTTTTTCGGGGGAGGGGCGCTCGACGAGATCGAGGACGCCTGGTTCGCGGCAAAGGACTGCTTTCATGACTGTTCTCGCATTGCTGAAATGAAGAAAGCCGGCCCTCGGGCCGGCTTTGTTTTGTATCCCGCTCAGCCCGCCCGGCGCCGGCGAAGCTGATCGAAGTAGACGATGACGATGATCAGCAGGCCGGTGATGATGCGCTGCCAGAACGAGTTGACGTTCAGAAGGTTTGCGCCGTTGTTGATGGTCGCCAGAATGAACGCACCGATCAGCGGGCCATGCACGGAGCCGACAGCTCCGAAGAGAGACGTGCCGCCGATGACCGAAGAGGCGATCGCCTGAAGTTCCCAGCCGTCGGCCTGTGTCGCGTTGCCGATTGCGATACGCGAGGCGAGCAGCACGCCCACGAAAGCCGCAAACGATGCCGAAAGGATATAGGCGAGGTAGATCATCCCCTTGACGTTGACGCCGGAAAGACGCGCCGCTTCCGCATTTGAACCGACGGCGAAGAGGTAGCGGCCCCAGCGGCTCAGATGCAGGAAGACGAAGGAGGGGATCGCGACCAGGATGACCATCCAGAACAGGCTTGGAACGCCAAGGAAATCGGCGCGGGCGAAATTGCTGAAGCCCTCGTCCGTGATGCTGATCGTCGAGCCGTTGGTGATCAAGAGCCCGATGCCGCGCAGCGACGTCAGCGTCGCAAGCGTGATGATGAAGGGCGGCAGGCCCATATGCACGATGCCGAAGCCATGGAAGGAGCCGATCGCGACACCGATAGCTAGCGTCAGCAAGATTGCCGCCCAGAGCGGCACACCCGCCTGTAAGAGCCAGGCGATGATGACGGTGCAGAAACCGACGATTGCGCCGACGGAAAGGTCGATGCCGGCGGTGATAATGACGAAGGTCTGGCCGAGCGCCAGGATCGCCGTCATCGCACCTTGGCGCAGCAGGTTGGAGATGTTGAGCGGCGTCCAGAAGCTCTCGGTGACGAAACCAAGCACGATCCAGAGGAAGATCAGCAACCCGATCAGCGTCAGGCCGAACAGAATGTTCATCTTCCGGCGCGGCGGCGGCGCGACGATTTCGGTGGGGGTGACAGTCATGAATTTTCTCCCTCTTATTCTTCTTGCTCAGACGCCGATCGCTTCGCTGAGCACTTCTTCATGCGTCGCCGCGTGGAAATCATGGCTTGCAACGAGCTTGCCGCTGCGGAAGACGTGCAGCCGGTCGGCCAGTTCGTAGACCTCGGGCAGGTAGGAGGAGATCAGGATGATGCCTGCCCCCTCCTTCAGCAGCTTGGCGAAGAGCCGGTAGATTTCCGCCTTGGTGCCGACGTCGACGCCAACGGTCGGCTCGTCGAAAATGAAAAGCCGGGCGCCGTGGCTCAGCCACTTGCCGATGACGATCTTCTGCTGGTTGCCGCCCGACATGCTGGAGGCGGGGACACGCCGGCTCGGCGTCTTGATGCTGAGATCGCGGATCTGCTTGTCGGCATTCGTCGATTCGCGTGAGTGATTGATGACCGGGCCGTTGCTGAGGCGTCCGAATACCGGCAGGTTGATGTTGAGGCCGATCGGCAGGTTGAGGCAAAGGCCCTGGTCGCGCCGGCTTTCGGGCGCCAGCGCAATGCCGAGCTCCATGGCGGTGCGTTCGTTCCTGATGTCGACGCGCTTGCCCATCCAGTGGATTTCGCCCGCACTTGTCGGCTGGCGCCCGTAGAGCCCGAGCGCGAATTCGCTGCGCCCGGCGCCGATCAGGCCGTAGAGCCCGACGATCTGTCCTGCCTTGACGCTCAGCGTCACGTCCTCGAAGCCGGGTCCTGTAAGTCCCCTGACGTCGAGGATCGTCTGGCCGATCGGAATCTCTTCCTTATGGTAGATCTGCTCGATCGAGCGGTTGATCATCAGCGCGATCAACTCGGCCTCGTTGGTCTCGCCGATCAGGCGCGTACCGACATGCGTGCCGTCGCGAAGCACCGAGACACGGTCGGCGAGCTCGAAGACCTCTTCCATGCGGTGGCTGATATAGACGATGGTGACGCCTTCACTCTGCAGGCGGCGGATCAGCTTGAAGAGCTGTGCGGATTCCTGGCGGGTGAGATAGGCGGTCGGCTCGTCGAAGATCAGGAACTGCGTGCCGCGCATGGCCGCGCGCGCGGTGGCGACGAGCTGCTGCTGACCGATCGTCAGCGAGCTCAGAAGCGCACCGGCCGGCAGGCCGAAGCCGAGATCGTCGAGGACGGACTGCGCCATCTTCTCCATCTGCTTCTTGCGCATCAGCCCGTAACGGTTGACCTCGTCGCCGAGGAAGAGATTGGCGGCCACCGTCAGGTGGCGGCACAGCACGACTTCCTGGTGGACGGCGTTGATGCCGCGGGCGATTGCCTCGTTCGGCGTCGACAGCCCCACCGGGTGGCCGCACCACAGCACCTCGCCTGCCGTGCGTGTGATGACGCCGGTGAGCAATTTGATCAGGGTGGACTTGCCGGCGCCGTTTTCGCCGACGATGGCGTGGATTTCACCGGCAAGGAAGGTCAGCGTCGCCGGCTTCAGCGCCTGCACGTGACCGTAATTCTTCTGCAGGCCTTTCAGTTCGAGGATGGGCGATCCGGTGGGAATTCGATTGGCTTCTTTCAGCGTCGCGCTGTCATCGTGGCGATGACTGACCTCTTCCAGTCCGACCATGGACTTCTCCTCCTCTTGTCACGTCTGCTCCATCCCTGGTGAATCATACCATGGATGAAAAAGGCCGCGCCGGTTTTTACAGCGCCGCGCGTCTTTTAAGACGCGCAAAGGACGCTGTAACACTTTGAGTTTCTGCATAATTTTGTCCTTAAATCGATCCGATTTAAGGAATTATGCAGTAGCCGGCGCGGCCGTCTGTCGTTTTTACTTGATCTTCGGGTTCAGGAGCGCGTCGATCTTCGGCTCGGCCATATTCGCCTTGGTGACGAGGTTTGCACCGGTGTCGACGTTCTGCTCGACCTTCTCGCCCTTGGAGACGGCAAGAGCGGTCTTCACGCCGTCATAGCCCATGCGATAGGGGTCCTGAACGACGAGGCCGGCGATCGCACCATCCTTGAGGAAGCCGACCGTCTTGTCGTCGCTGTCGAAGCCGATGACCTTGATCTTGTCGCCGAGCTTGTTTTCGGCGATCGCCTGGCCGACGCCCTGCGCCATGATGAGGTTCGAGGCGAAGACGCCGACGAGCTTCGGGTTTGCCGTGATCAGGTCGGTCATCATGTTGAGGCCGGTCGTTGCCTGGCCATCGCCGTACTTGTCGGCAATCACCTTCAGGCCGGGATGCTTGGTCTTCACCTGATCCAGGAAGCCTTCGCGGCGCTGTTCCAGCGAGCCGACGCCGGGAAGGTTGGTCAGGATGACGACTTCGCCCTCTTCCTTGCCAGTGGCGCCCTTGATGGCGGCGGCAAGGCCGTCAGCGGCGATACGGCCGCCCTGGACGTTGTCGGTCGTCAGGAACGACTTGAATGCCTTGGAGTCGGCGCCGGAGTCGATGCCGATGATCGGAACCGACTTGGCGGCTTCATCGATCGGCTTGCCGAGTGCCTTGAACTCGGTCGGCGAGATGACGATGGCGGCCGGCTTGCCGGCAACGGCATTCTCGAGAATGCTGATCTGACCATTGATGTCGGATTCAGCCTGGGCGCCGAGTTCCGGCACGTTGACGCCGAGATCCTTGCCGGCCTTGCGTGCGCCGGCCAGAACGATCTGCCAGTAGAAGGACGTCGTGTCCTTGACGATGATCGGGATCGTTACCTCAGCGGCAAAGGACGCGGCCGGCATTGCCGTTGCAATGACAGCGGCGCCTGCAAGTGCCGTAAAGGCGCGGCGAGACAGAATGGATTTCACGATATTCATAAGGGTTCTCCTCTCAGGGTGCGTTCTCCTCCAATGAAACCGGACCGCTGAACGCAGGCGGACGATTTTTATCGATAAAAAACATTTACGATGTGAAGCTAGCCGAGGCGAAAGCAAATTGCAAGTGTGCCGATTTCGCTTTTTTACCCGCTAAATTGTCTGCCAAGCAATTGTTTTCGTTTCCAATACATAAGAACCTAAAATACGGTCCTCAGTCGAATTGCACCTCGTGCGGGTGCACGACGCCCTTCTTCAAAATCAGGTTGCCGTAGAGCCGGAACTCGGTGGTCGCGACAATATAGGCCGCCTTCCGTGCCATCTCGTAGAAGGCGAAGCGTTCGACGGATGCGATGGAAAAATCGCCGGCGCGCCGGGTGACGATCTCTTGGAATTCGGCGCAAACCTCCGGCACCGCCTTGGGGTCGCCGACCACCTCCATCCGCCATGCCGATTGCGGCACGAACGTATCGAGCGGCATATGGGTGAGGATCGCCTCGGCCATGGCAGTGGCGCTGACGCCATCAGCCCGGATGACGTCGGGCCCCATGCTGCTTGCAGGGAAATTGGCATCGACAATGACGATATCGTCGCCATGCCCCATGCTCTTCAGCGCATAGAGCAGATCGGGGCCAAGAAGCGGATGAATACCTTTAAGCATGGTGTCTCCTCAGACCCGCACGGCCTCTTCGCCGAGCGGCGCGGCGACAAGCGTATAGGGTTCGAATTCGGGATAGATGTCGGCAGGAAGCCGCGGCTCGAAATTTTCCATGTTGCGCGTTAGGCTCGACGGACGCGCGGTGCCGATCAGCACCGAGGAGACGACCGGGTCGTGCAGCGGAAACTGCAGGGCAGGGGCTGCCAGCGGTACGCCGTGGCGCTTTGCCACCTCTTCCATTGCGCCCACCTTGGCGAGCACTTCCTCGCTCGCCGGCATATAGTCGAAATGCGAGCCCGGCACCGGGCCGGTCGCGAGGATGCCGGAATTGAAGACGCCGCCGACGACGAACGAGGTTCCCTTCTGCCGGCAGAGCGGGATCAGTTCGGCAACGGCCGAACGGTCGAGCAGGGTGTAGCGGCCGGCCATCAGGATCGTGTCGATATCGGCGTTGCGCATCACGTCGAGGCAGACAGGCACCTCGTTGACGCCGAGGCCGAAAGCCTTGATCGCGCCCGAGGATTTCAGCTGCTCCAGCGCCTTGACGCCGCTATCGAGGAAATTCTTCAGATGCACGGCATTCCTGGCCGCACCATGCGTATAGGCGCCGATGTCATGAACGAAGAGGATATCGATACGGTTCAGGCCGAGGCGCGCATAGCTGAATTCGACCGAGCGCATGATGCCGTCATAGGAATAATCGTAATCGGCATCGAAGGAGAGCGGATCGACATAGCTGTAGTCGGGAACCGTGCCTGTCGGCACCGGGCGCAACAGACGACCGACCTTGGTGGACAGAACATAATCGTTTTCCGGCTTGTCACGCAGGAAATCCCCGACGCGTCGTTCGGCAAGTCCGAGGCCATACCACGGCGCCACATCATAATAGCGGATGCCGTGATCCCATGCCGTTTCCAGCGTTTCCATTGCCTGCTCACGCGGGCAGGCGCGGTAAAGGCCGCCGAGGGCAGCGGCGCCGAAGCTGATTTCGGTCACCTCCAGCGCCGTCTTGCCAATTCTCCTCGTCTTCATCATTCCTCCTCGTGAAGACCTGAAATCAATAAATATTATTCAGAGCGTCGCTCCGAGATGCCACGGGACGAATTCATTGTCGCCGTAGCCGAAAATCTCACTTTTCGTCTTCTTGCCGGAGGCCGTATCGACGATCAGTTCAAAGATCTCGCGGCCCTTGCCGCTGATCGTCGCGTCACCCGTAACGATCGAGCCGCAGTCGATATCCATATCCTCTTCCATCGAGGTATAGAGCGCGGAATTGCTGGCGAGCTTCAGGGAGGGCGCGGGACGACAGCCGAAGCAGCTGCCGCGACCGGTCGTGAACGCGATCATGTTCGCGCCGCCGGCAACCTGGCCGGTGGCTGAAACCGGATCGTAGCCGGGCGTGTCCATGAAGACGAGGCCGGGGGCGGTGACGCGCTCGGCATAACCATAGACGGCGGTCAGCGGCGAGCGGCCACCCTTGGCGACGGCGCCGAGCGACTTTTCGAGAATGGTCGTCAGGCCGCCGCGCTTGTTGCCCGGAGACGGATTGTTGTCGAGCGAGGCACCGTGCAGGGCGACATAGTCTTCCCACCAGGCAATCTTCTCATCGAGCTTTTTAGCGACATCGTCGCTGACGGCGCGGCTGCGCAGCAAATGCTCGGCACCGTAGATCTCGGAGGTTTCCGAAAGGATCGCCGTACCGCCGGCAGCCGCCAGGAGGTCGGCAGCAACACCAAGCGCCGGATTGGCGGTGATGCCCGAAAAACCGTCCGAGCCACCGCATTGCAGACCGATGATGATCTCGCCGATCGACATCGGCACGCGTTTCTCACGGCCGACATCGGCGGCGATTTCGCGCAGCACGCCCATCGCGCGCTCGACCGCGCGGCGGGACCCGCCTGCGTCCTGAATGTTGAAATGCCGCTTGGAGGCGCCCGCGCCACTCTGGCCGTAAAGGGTGAGCTGGTTGACCTCGCAGCCGAGGCCGATCATCAGCACGCCGCCGAAATTCACATGGCGCGTATAGCCGGCAAGTGTCCGGTGCAGCACGTTCATGCCGTCACCCGTCGAGCTCATGCCGCAGCCCTGGTCGTGGACGATCGGCACGAAGCCGTCGATGCCGTCATAGTGCGGCAGGATGGTGCGGTTGGCCTCGTCGGCAATTGCCCGGCAGACCGTGGTGGAACAGTTCACGCTGGCAATGATGCCGATATAGTTGCGCGTCGCCGCCCGGCCGTCGGCGCGGCGGTAACCCATAAAGGTCCGCGCCCTGTCCTCAGCACTTGCTTCTTCAGGCGCTGAATTGGCGGTCGCCGCAAGGCGGTCGTTTTCGAAATGCAGATTGTGGCTGTGAACGTGGTCGCCGGCTTTCACATCAGCCGTGGTGCGGCCGATCGCCTGGCCGTATTTCACGACCGCTGTGCCGATCGGAATGTCCGATATGGCGACCTTGTGGCCGGGGTCGATCTTCTGGCGCGTCGTAACGCCGGCAACAATCGCTCCTTCGGCAATCGGGGCCGTTGCGACCGCGACATTGTCTCCGGCCGACAGGATGATCCAAGGCTGTCTGTCCAATTTCATCTCCCTGACGAAACGTTCGCTTCTGCGCCCGTTGCATCGACGAATGCGCATTGATTTTGTTTTTTATCTACAATAAACATTTTCAAGTCAACGGGAATATTGATCCTGTGGACGAGGGAGGCAAACAGCCGCATGCGACCGAAAATAAGATAAAGGTCGCCTGAAGAGGCTCCTGGTCTGGCTGTGCCCGTTCTTGGCGGCGGGCATCATCGCCGTGTCGCCAGAGCCGTCGGGTTTGAGCGGAAAGCGGGGTCTGATGGCACGGCAGAATACAGTCTTCAAGGAAGCCTATAACCGATATGCGGCAGCATTGCGCATGGACACGGCGCTGCCTTCGGAGCCGGAAATCGCAGCCCAGCTCGGCGTCAGCCGCAGCACCGCGCGCGCCATCCTGACCCGCCTTAGCGATGAGGGCATCATCCGCTGGAACAAGCGCCAGAAGATCGTGCTGCGCCAGCCTGTCGACCGCGACTTCTTCCCCTCGGAGGAAACGGATTCGCTGCACGACATCATCGAGCGCAGCTTCATGCAGCGAATCCTCTCCGATGAGGCCGCCCCCGGCATGCAGATCAACGAACTGGAGCTTGCCCGCGAGATCGGCACCGGCACGACCAGCGTGCGTGAATTCCTGATCCGCTTCTCGCGCTTCGGGCTGATCGAAAAACGGCCGAACAGCCACTGGACGCTGAAGGGCTTTACTCGCGAATTCGCGCTGGAACTTGCCGATGTGCGCGAAATGTTCGAGCTGCATTCGGCCGCCGAGTTCGGCAAGCTACCTGCCGACCATCACGCCTGGGCTGCCCTTGCGACCATCAAGGAAGAGCACCTCTCCATGCTCTCGGACATCAACAACCGCTTCAAGGAATTCTCAGTCCTCGACGAGCGCTTCCACCTCTTGATCCACCGCGCCTCGAAGAACCGTTTCATCGCCGACTTCTATGACGCGATCGCCATCATCTTCCACTATCACTATCAGTGGAACAAGACCGCCGCCCGCGAACGCAACGAGCGCGCGATCCACGAACATCTCGATTATATCGCAGCACTCGAAGCCCGCGATCAGGAGAGGATCCAGGCCGCCTGTCGCATCCACCTCCGCTCGGCCCGCCAGACGCTGCTGCAGTCCATCCCGCAGAGTGTTGCGGAAAGCGCCTGAGCGGAGACGTCGGTGCCCGAAGGGCGGATTAGGGGCCCACACTCGGTGATCCCAGCCGATCAGCATGATCTCTAGTGCGAGGCAGCCTCGCTCGCAGCGCTGCCAGCGCCCCCGGTCTTCACACCGCGGCCGATCGGAATGAGCCAGGTGGTCGCAAAGGTCAGCACCGCCACGACAACGACACCCCAGAAGCTCCAGTGCAGCGCCGCATCGAAGATGCCGCGCACCGCCGGATCACCTGCAAGTGCCGAAAGGCCGGTCGGCTCGTTCAGGACATTGTGCAGACTGTCTGCCGCATCCCCCGTTGCGTAATGGTCGATGCCGGCATTGAGGATCGCGCCGAGTACCGTGGCGCCGAGCGTATTGCCGAGGCTGCGGGCAAAGATGATCGAGGCCGTCGCACTGCCGCGCATCGACCATTCGACGCTGTCCTGCACCAGCGCGATGCTGGTGAGGTTGATCAGCCCCATGCCGAAGCCCATGAAGAAGGAGCCGGCGCCGGCGACGGCCGGATGGCTTTCCGGTGTCAGGAACAGGAGGAAGAAGGCACCGAAGGGAAACATGAAGCTGCCGACCCGCAACGTATTGCGGATGCCGAATGCCCTGAAGAACCGGCTGGACAGCATCACCGACAGCGGCCAGCCGACGACGAGCATGGTGAGCGTAAAACCGGCGACGATCGGCGAGCGGCCAAGCACGCCCTGCACATACATCGGCAGGATCGTCGAAAGGCCGATCAGCGCCATGCCGGCAAGCAGCATGCAGGCATTGCTGGTGGCGACCAGCCGCCGGCTCCAGAGCGCGATGGAAATGATCGGTTCCGGCGTGCGCTTCTCCTGCAGCACGAATAGGATACCGGTCACGACGAAAACGGCGGCAAGTGAAATGAGCACCCAGGCCGGCGCATCCGTCTCCGTCAGGATCGTCAAAAACGCGATGATGGCGATCGAAAACAGGATGGCGCCGAGATAGTCGATCTTCGCATCCTTGTGCGCCACGTCCTCCTTGAGGAAGAGCAGGAAGGCGATGATCGAGAAGATGCCGATCGGCAGGTTGATCCAGAAGATCCAGGCCCAGGAGATCGTATCGACGATGATGCCGCCGGCGAGCGGCCCGACGACGGCTGAAGTCGCCCAGACTGTCGCCATCACGCCCTGCACCTTGCCGCGTTCCTCCAGCTTGAAGAGGTCGCCGATGATTGTCATCGTCACCGGCTGGATCGCCCCGGCACCCAGCCCCTGCACCAGGCGGAAGACGATCAGCGAGGCCATCGACCACGCAAGCCCGCAGAAGAGCGAGCCGACGAGGAAGACGATGATGCCGCCGATCAAGACCGGCTTGCGGCCGAAAATATCAGACAGCTTGCCGTAGATGACAGTGGTCGTCGACTGCGCCAGCAGGAAGGCTGAAAAGACCCAGCTGTAATAGGTGAAGCCGCCGAGCTGGCCGACGATCCGCGGCATGGCGGTCGCCACGATGGTGGCCTCGATCGCCACCATGAAGGTTGCGAGCATGATCGTGGCAACCACGAGCGTGCGGTTGGATTGCTGGGCGGTGGCGGACATGATGAACCTTTCGGAGCTTTCTCCGTGGCGAGAAAACTGCTCTCGGCTTGGCGGGGCAGGTGCAACGCGGAGTGTCGGCAGTCTTTTATGCTCCCGCTGATAGCAGGTAAAGCGCAAGTGATATGCTTTCTTTTGTGTCGACGCTTTAAACCGCTTCCGACCCCGGCAAAATTCAAATACAAGGCATTTTACAAAGCAGGTTTCGGTGGGTTTCCGCCGAAACACGAGGTCTGGCAGGCCAGGGCTCTCGGATGTCAGGATTGCATTTCCGCCAGGTTATTCCCAACTGAAAATCTGATGCAGGCCTGCGAACCGCTCCATCGGATGCGAGGGGTTCGGATCCGGGCAGGGAAATGGCGAGCTATGATGACGCATGTTTTGGCTGCGAGCGGCGGGGTTAGACAGGTAATTTGCATCAATTGGGGCACGAGATACGGGCCGACCTTCATCAACCGTCTCTTTGCGATGGTGAAACGCAACATCACGCCGCCCTTCACCTTTACTTGTTTCACCGACTGCCGGGACGACCTCCATTCCGGCATCCTGTGTGAGGACCTGCCGCCTCTGGATGTCGAAATGCCTGTTAATACGAGAGGCATCTGGCCGAAGGCAAGGCTTTGGGGACCGAAGCTTGGAAGTCTGAGCGGGCCGGTCCTCTATCTGGACCTCGACCTGGTGATCGTCGCCTCCCTCGATGCGTTTTTCGAGGTTGGAGAGCCTGAGGATGTCGTCATGGCCCGCAACCAGACGACGCCTTTCGAAAAGCTGGGCCAGAGCTCGCTTTTTCGCTTCCCTGTCGGCAAGCTCCTGCCGCTGCAGGAGGAGTTCAGGGCCAACCCGCAGAAAGTGGCCGATGAATATCAGTATGAACAGCGCTTCGTCACCCGCAATGCGCCGGGTGGCGTGAAGTTCTTCCCGCGGAGCTGGGTCTTGCATTTCCGGCAGGATTGCCACTGGGCCTTTCCGCTGAACTATTTCCTCACGCCGCGCCTGCCCTCCAGCGCCCGCGTCGTCCTCTTCCCGCGCGGCTTCCACCCGCAGAATGCCATCGACGGGAAATTCGGCCCGAAAGGCCGGGCCGAAACGAGGCTCGATCATATCAGGGGCGTCTTCGACGCCGGAAAGCGCGGCAACAAGAAACCGTTCCGCTACCTGCGCCACTATATTCTCCCGACGCCGTGGGTGGCGGATCACTGGCATGAATAAGAACGCAAGTTCTGAAGCAGAACGGAACTATTTCTCGCCTTGACTGTTTTCGGCTGAGGAAAACTCCCGGGTGCTCCGATGCGTCCTCTTCTATGCGCAGCATTTCTTTCGCTCACCGGCCTTGCCGCCGGCGCAAACGCGTCCGAGGCGGATTTCCTCAATTCGCTCGAGGGTAACTGGAGTGGAAGCGGCATGGTCCTGACCAGGATCGGCGGCATGAAGGTCAACGTGTCCTGCAATCTGAAATCCGACGCCAGCGCCACGACAGTGGCCATGAACGGCAACTGCCGTGGTCTCGCCGTCGTCACAAGAAGCTTCTCGGCAAATGTAAAGGCTGTCGGTCAACGTTATACCGGCAACTATACGGGCCCATCGGGCCAGCCCTCCAGGCTTGTCGGCAGCAGGAAAGGCGATGCTCTCAACTTCAATGTCACCTGGGCGCGCGTCACTAACGGCGATCGGAGCGCAAACATGATGATCGAGAAGGTGGGCCAGAACGGGCTTCGCCTGCAGACCGTCGATCGCGACCTTGCCTCGGGCCGATCGGTGGTGACGAGCCGCATCGATCTGCAGCGGCAGTGAACATGTCCCGGATTTTGTGACGCGCCCGACCCATCGGAACCTACGACTGCTTCTTGATGGTAGCGTAGATGATGTTGCGGTTGGCACCGAACCAGACCGTCTTGTCAGTGTCTCCCGGCGCACTGCGATGGGAAATACGCCACATGTCGGCTTCGGAGCGCTGGAGAAGCTCCCAGTTCATGTAGGATTCCATGTAGCCGTCATCGGCCATCTCGTCGGAAAAGTTGGCAAACAGGAAGACGCCGCCGGGCTTCAGCATTTCCATGCAGATCTGCGTGAGCCGGATTGCCACTTTGTCCGTGAGATAATCGTATAATCCTGCCGCGTAGATCAGATCGAATGTGCCGATCCGGTGCTTTCGTGCAAGCAAGCCGCGCACGGATCCATTGATGGGCTCGACGGACGTTCCATGGAATTGGCTCGAGACGGAGCCGATGCTTTCTGGATCCTGATCAAGGGCTACCCAGCGTTTCAGGCGGCCTTCCGCAAGGGCCTTCGATGCCTCCGCTTCCCGCAGGTGACCGGCAGCTATGGCCAGCACCTCGGTATCCGGACCTGTTCGCGCAGCGCTCTCGTCGACATAGCGGGTCAGGATGTCGCGACGTTCCCTGACGGCGACCGGGCCGGGGGCATTTATCGTGTAGTCGAAGATATCGAGGCCCAGACGGGTGGATCTGGCCACTTCTTCGGCCACCGCCGGATGCCCATAAATGAAGTCTATGAGACTGGCATCGCCGGAATAGCCGCGAGGTTTGTCAAAGGACCAGCGGGTGAACGGGCATTGCTGGAGGATCTTTGCCGAGGGATGGGCTTGAATGATCGGGATGAGCTTCTGCCACACGGCAGCGCCGAATTTATGACGGACCTCATGGAGCTGGCCGATCAACCACCTGACGGCATCAGGCAGGTTCCCGCCCGAGGAGAACCGTTGCATGGCAATGTTGATGACGATCGCAAACTCTGCCTCCGCAGTTCGCAGATGGTCTGCCCCGTTATCTCGGTTCGGTGAGGGAAGCGTATTGCTGAAGGACTGCGGCGTAATCAAGCTTTGGCCATCAAGAGAAAAGAGCGGCTGAGCCACGGAAACCTCACTGGTAAACAAGAATTTAAAACATTGCGTAAAATCCTCATCATTTACACGGAGGTCAAGCGTTAAGGTTGGACTGCGGGGCAAATGCACGTCTGACTTTAGAAAATATTAGTGAAACCGAGCGATAGCCCGCCCGCTTCGGGATCGTTTGGGCATTATCGGTTGATGTGGAGTCTGCCTACGGCTATCCAGCGTCACTCGGCAGTCTGCGAAGGGCAACTGCTGCAAGATGTTGGGTGGCAGGGGCATGATGCACGTGTTAGCCGAGACCGCAGCTGCTACCGTGCGGCCGACGCTGTCGCCAGAACAGTTGCGTTGCCTATACAAGCAGAATAGCGAGAGCAGCCGAAAGAACGCGACGCGTAAAGGCCTCTGGACAGCGGTCGCTGCCTACCTTGCATATTCCTTCACGGACTATCTTTTTATCGGCGATGTCGTCCAGTACACGGTCGCCGGCCGGCTCGTGGTCGGCGTCGCTGCACTATGCGTGCTGGAATTCCTGCTCTATCGCAAGGCAAAAGCCGATACGGTCGACATGGCTGCGGCGTTGTCGGTGCTCGCAGCCTATCTCGTCTGGCTTCTCACTGGCCAGATGACTGCGGTCAGGGATGCGTTCTCCTATTATATGGTGTTTGGCGCGATCTTCATGATGAGCGTCAATCTGTTCTTCAGTTTCCGGTTTCCGGTTGCTCTTGCCGCCTCCGCGACGAACGTGCTCATCTTCACTGGCGCCCTCTATCTGTTCGCGCCGATGTTGCTGCTGCACAAGCTCATTCTCGGCGCGTTCTGTTTTTCCTGTTTTGTTTTCACGTCCTACGTGAATCTTCAGCTCAATAGGGAACGCTACAAAGTCTTCCTGAATGCTCTTGAAGCCAGTTTGCAGCAAGCTGCCGCGGACGAAAGAGGCAAGGCTCTCTTGCATCTCTCGAACACCGACTCGCTGACCGGCCTCGAAAATCGGCGGGCCGTCGATCAACGTCTGCGTGATCATTGGCAACGATGGCAGGACGACAGCGCGCCATTTGCCGTCCTCCTGATCGATGTGGATTATTTCAAACGCTATAACGACTGCTACGGCCATCAGGAAGGTGACCGCTGTCTCATCGCTGTCTCCGAGCTTCTTCGAAGCGTGGCCGAGTCCTGGGGCTCGATCATCGGGCGATACGGCGGTGAGGAATTCATCGTCATCACACCGATGCCGAATCCAGAACGAATGGTCGAGCTTGCAGAAGCGATGTGTGCTGCCGTTAGGGCCTTGGGCTGGCCACACGAACACAGGCGGGACGGGACCACTGTCATCACGGTGAGTGTCGGCGTGTCCTGTACGCGGGACGAGAGCAAGCAGGTCGAGAAGGTCATTCACGAAGCGGATCGCGCGCTTTACGCCGCCAAGGCTGCGGGCCGCAACACCCTGGTTGTCTTCGATCCCGAAGATCCCGAGAGCAGCGATGACAGCGAGGATATAGCTGCGACCCTGAAGATCGCGCTCGGTCACGGCCTTGTCTCTCTCGTGTACCAGCCGATCCGCAACGTCCAGACGGGCAAGACGGACGCTGTCGAAGCCTTGATGCGTTTGAGCATGCTGGATGGAACGTCGGTACCGCCTGTCAAATTCATCCCGGTCGCCGAAAGAACGGGTTCAATCGTCGAACTCGGCCGTTGGGCAATCCGCACTGTTTGCCGGGACTTGCTGGCGGCCGACCTCGTGCAGGTCGCGAGCGTCAACGTTTCCCCGATCGAACTCAAGACGCCGGGTTTCGCCACCTATGTGGCGGCAACGCTGGCAGAATTCGGCGTGACGGGCGCCCGGCTTGCTTTCGAGATTACCGAGGGCGTGGAATTGGAAATCGACCAGGACGTCGTTCGTTGCATCAGCGACCTGAGAAAGCTCGGCGCTCAGGTCTGGCTTGACGATTTCGGTACAGGCTTCGCAGGTCTCTCGTGGCTCCGTCTCATAGAGTTCGACACCGTCAAGATCGATCGATCCTTCCTCCACGACTGCAATACGGAAAGAGGCAAGAGGATGTTGCTCGACATCATCAGCCTGCTGCGCAATCGCGGCGTGCAGATCCTGATTGAAGGCGTCGAGACCATCGAACATCAGCGGCTGATGCAGCAGTACGGGATCAACCAGATTCAAGGCTATTTCATAGGAAGGCCCGCGCCGGCAGCCCAGCTCGAAGCTGATAACGTGCTGCAGTTCAGCATGATCAGGAACCTTGACTCAAAACGCCTGTTCCGGAATGGGCCATAGGTTCAGCCCGCTTCAGGACCTCCACGGACGACGGCTGCCGGGCCGGGCCGGCCCACATTGCCTTCCGTGCGGCGAGCCGCCGATAGAGTGAACGTCGCCCTGCGTCGGCTGTATCGCGTCGAACTGCATCGCATTTGTTATGAACAGCCGTCGTCGCGCATTCTGCCTCTGATCGGTCTCAGCGGAACGACCATGACTGGCAGCGCAATCACCTGCACACTGTCGAGCACGAGTCAGGGATGGCAAGTTTCCCGGTCCGATACGGGCGTCGGGACGGGCGCGTCTCACCGCCTCGAACGGCTGCGCCGCCGGTAGGATTATCGACGTCAGGGGTTTTCGCGAAACTCGAAATGTCAGCCTGTACCGCGATACCAGAGTGCAGCTCATGCGGCGAGTAGCAAATCTGTCGATGATCTCGGTCAAGGGGGGCGGCCCACCGCTTACGGTCAACGGGCATCCAAACGGCCAGATCAATGACCTGTTGCGGTGGGTCCACGTCGCAAGCCCGAACTCAAAGACGTGACCAGAAAGCACCGCATATCCTACACCAACGTATGGTTATGGAACACACACTAACGGGATAATTTTCACCCATCGCATCACTGCCTTCCCCGGTCGGGTCGGCCGGCTGGCTGAACCTAACTTTGCTGGAATCGCTAAATCCCGGTGCAGCCCAAACCGCCAGTTGGCGCTTCAGGGGCAGGAGCCCCCATGACCATGAATGTCACCAATCATCCTGCGAACACAAACCTGAAAACTTCAGATGAGAGCGATCAAGCGGAGACAGGGACACCTGTTCCGCCGACGCGAAAGCTGAAATGGCGAATGCTGGTGGTGGGTACGATAGGGATAGTGGCGCTTGGTGCAGCGGCCTATGGCGGCTGGAAATACTGGACGGTGTGGCAATTCGAACAATCGACGGACGATGCATATGTGCAGGCCGACGTGGTCGCGATAGCGCCACAGGTGGCGGGCTATATCCAGACGCTTCTCGTCAATGACAATCAGCAGGTCAAAGCCGGTGACGTTCTCGCGACAATTGATCCGCGCGACTTTCAGGCGGCGGTCGATCAGGCCAAGGCGGATGTCGCCGAGGCCGAAGCGGCCATCGTCAGTATTGCGGCCCAACTCAGCGAACAAAAGGCCCTGATCGATGAAGCGCAAGCGACGATCAATACCGATCAGGCATCGGAAGTGTTCGCTGAACAGAACAACCAGCGCTTCATGACCCTGTCAAAAACGGGTTCGGCAACAGTGGAAGAGGCCCAACAGGCATCGTCGCAGGCCGATTCGGCGAAGGCCGTCGTAGTCAAGGACAAGGCTGCACTGGTCGCCGCGCAGAAGCAGATCGCTACGCTCGATGCTCAAGAGTCCGAAGCAAAAGCGACTCTTGGTCACAATCGTGCCGCGCTGGCTCAGGCCGAACTCAATCTCGGATACACGGTGCTGCGAGCACCCGTCGACGGAGTCGTCGGCGCGCGGGCAGTGCGGGTTGGCCTCTACGCCCAGCCTGGTCAACTGTTGCTGGCCGTAGTGCCGCTCCAGGCGGCCTATGTCGTCGCCAATTACAAGGAGACTCAGCTCGCCAACGTCAAGCCAGGCCAGCCGGTCAGGATCGACGTGGATACATTTTCAGGTATCACCGTGCGCGGCATCGTCAACAGCCTAGCGCCGGCAAGCGGTCAGGAGTTCGCCTTGCTGCCGCCCGACAACGCGACCGGCAACTTTACCAAGATCGTCCAGCGTGTTCCGGTCAAGATCACCATCGACAAGTCGGATCCACTTGCCGGTCGCCTGCTTCCGGGGATGTCGGTAACGACCACAATCAAGGTTGGACCGGCCGCTAATGGCAACCCTCCTGGGAACACAAGCAAGTAATCCTTCGGAGGTTACGGCGATGGCGGGCATGGAAACATCTGGCGTTGAGCGCGAGGCGGTCGCCAGCGTACGCACTTGGATCGCGGTTGGCGGCTGTATGGTGGGGGCTCTGATTGCCGTCCTCGACATTCAGATCACCAATTCCTCGCTTCCACAGATCGAAGGCGGAATCGGTACCGGTTCCGACAACGGCACCTGGATCTCGACCGCCTATCTGATCGGCGAAATCATCATGATCCCGCTGACGGACTATCTCAGCCGCGTCTTCACCTTCCGCCGCGCCTTGCTCGGCAATCTCGGCCTGTTCCTGTTGTTTTCCATCTGCTGCGCCTTTGCCTCGAACCTATCGGAAATGATCATGTTCCGTGGATTGCAGGGCCTCACGGGCGGGGTGATGATTCCGATGGCCTTCACTCGCGTGTTGACGACCATCCCGCTGCGCCAGCAGCCGACGGGGTTGGCGGCTTTCGCGCTGACTGCGACCTTCGGACCAGCAATCGGGCCGACCATCGGCGGCTACCTGACCGAAAACTACGGATGGCAGTATATCTTCTTCATCAATCTTGCCCCCGGGGCGTTGATGTTTGGCTTGCTCTATCCGACGCTGGAACGATCCAAGATGAACCTCGCATTGCTGCGCGACGGCGACTGGCTCGGCATCGCATTCATGGCGGTTGGCTTGGCATCGCTGCAAACAGTGCTCGATGAAGGCAACAAGGACGACTGGTTCGGGTCACCCTACATAGTGCACTTGGCCATCCTGGCAGCCATCGCACTGACGATTTTCATCATTATCGAGTTGGTCGTCGAGAAACCTGCTGTCCAACTACGTCTGCTCGCGCACCGAAATTTTGGATTGGGTACGCTCGCCAATATCATCGTTGGCTTTGCTCTCTATGGCTCGGTGTACGTGCTGCCTGCGTACCTGAACGGAGTTCAAGGCTACAATGCCGAGCAAACCGGCTTGGTGCTGGCCTGGGCCGGCCTGCCCCAGCTTCTGATTATCCCCTTCGTGCCTTTGCTGCAAAAGCACTTCGATCGGCGTGCCATCGTCTCTGTCGGTCTGGCTATCTTCGCGGCAAGCTGCTTTCTGAACACGCATCTGAGCTTTGACGATGGTGGTCCCCAGTTCATGATTACCAACATCGTGCGTGCAATTGGTCAGGCCGTAGTGATAGCGCCGTTGATCGGTATCGCAACTGTTGGGATCCCCAGAGAGCAATCAGGAGCGGCATCCGGGCTGTTCAACATGATGCGAAGCCTCGGTGGCGCAGTGGGAACGGCCACACTGGCAACGATCATCACCAAACGTGAACAATTCCATTCCAACATCATCGGCCAGTCGGTCACGCCCTATGGAAGCAACGTCGGGCAGTTTCTGACGAACATGCAGCAGTATTTTATGGCGCATGGCGCCGGCGATGCCGGTCATGCGCATCATGAGGCCGAAATCTTGCTCGGCACGCTCGTCCAGCAACAATCCTTCGTCATGGCGTTTTCCGACACATTCTATGTACTCGGAGTGCTCCTGTCGCTCGCAGTCGTCGTGGTCCTTTTGACACGGGGGGCTTCGCCGACTTAGGCTGTTTCGGCGGGGTGCCAAGGCGCTGTATGACCTGAACTCGTTGTACAACGCGGCATTAGAACACCTTTGGCAATGTAAACGAACGTTTGACCATCGGCGTCCGGATCGGGGCCAACCAGAAAGTACACTCCCGCCTTTGTGATTTCGGGCCGTGATAGAAGACCGGCGAGCTTGGAGCGCGGTACACCTAGGCGCTACACGCGCGGCAACTTGAGCGCGTCGTCGGCAGGTAATATCTGAAGACGTCGAGAGTTTATACTTGCAATCAAGAGGCTAATGGTGCCGCTTACGTGACTCGAACACGTGACCCCATCATTACGAATGATGTGCTCTACCGACTGAGCTAAAGCGGCAATCCGGCGGGCGAAGCTTGTCGCCCGCGATTTGCATGGGGCTGATACAGGCATTGTCTGAAGATTTCAAGCACCCTCTTATGCCCCATGGCAAAAAAGCTGAAGCCTGTGGAAAGGCCCCCATTCAATGGAAAGGCCCGCACTTCACAGCGCCAGCCGGGTGCGGGCGGCCCGATATTCCACTTCCAGCCGGTCGACCAGCTTGGCGACCGGCTCTACGGCCTTGATCGCGCCGATGCCCTGGCCGCCGCCCCAGATGTCCTTCCAGGCCTTTGCGCCGCCCGTTGCCTGTTCGAAATCCATCTTCGAGGGATCGGCGTCAGGCAGGTTGTCGGGGTCGAGGCCTGCCGCGCGGATGGAGGGTTTCAGGTAGTTGCCGTGTACGCCGGTGAAATAGTTGGAATAGACGATATCGGCCGCCGCACCCTCGACGATTGCCTGCTTGTAGGCATCGGAGGCGCGCGCCTCCTCCGTCGCGATGAAGGGCGTGCCGATATAGGCCATGTCGGCGCCCATGGCCTGTGCGGCCAGAATGGCGCCGCCGGTTGCAATCGAGCCGGCAAGCAGCAGCGGGCCGTCGAACCATGCGCGGATTTCCTGCACCAGCGCGAAGGGCGAAAGCGTGCCCGCATGTCCGCCGGCACCTGCCGCAACGGCGATCAGCCCGTCCGCGCCCTTGCGGATCGCGGAATTGGCATGGCGGTTGTTGATGATGTCGTGCAGCACGATGCCGCCATAGGAATGCACCGCGGCATTCACTTCCGGCACAGCGCCCAGCGAGGAAATGACGATTGGCACCTTGTATTTCACGCAGAGCATCAGATCGTGCTCCAGCCGTTTGTTCGACATATGGACGATCTGGTTGACCGCGAAGGGGGCTGCCGGCCGTTCCGGATGCCTGGCATTATAATCGGCAAGATCTTCGGTGATCATGGCCAGCCACTCGTCGAGCTGGCTTTCCGGCCGTGCGTTCAAGGCCGGAAAGGCGCCGATCACGCCGGCCTTGCATTGCGCCAGCGTCAGCGCCGGATGGGAAATGATGAAAAGCGGAGAGCCGATGACCGGCAGTCGCAGATTATCTCTGAGTATCGCGGGCAGGGCCATGCTTTCACCGATTTTGACGTTTACGAAAACGTCAATTGATTATCAGAGCCGGTGCGTGAGGAAAAGGGCAAGAGAGGGAACGCGTGCTCTTTTCCGTAATCCCGTCTAGTTTCAGAATATCTAATGGAGATTTGGAGCACAGCGCGGCGTCGCTTATCCCCCGCCGATGCGCTCCGGTAAGGTTGCAAGGCTTGCGGTTTGCCGCACTTGCCGCTACCGAATTTTGACAGGCATGTGATCTTTGAGCTCGATGCCGGCAGGAAACGTGAAGGGCCTGATGTGAGCGGACTAGAAACGGCTATCAGAACTGCGTTGGATAATTCAGACCGCGACAGTGCGGAAGTTCGTGCACGCATCTATCAGTCCGCGCGTCAGGCGCTGGAAGCCGGCCTGCGCAAGCAGGATATCACCGATGCCGATGTGGTCGCCCATCATCGCCACCGTCTCGAAACGACGATCCACACCATCGAGAGCGAAGAGCGCGCCCGCCTTCACCCGCGGCAGGGGCCTCCGGAGGTTCCGGTGCCCCCTGTCGTCGAAATGCCCGAGCCCGTCCATCACGCGGCAGAGCCCGCTTATCCTGCGCAGGAAGATCACGATCCGGTCGTCGCCGGTGAAACGCGCGGCCACCATGCCGCCTCCCGGACCTTGGATGATGCGAGCCTGGATGACGTTCACGCGAGCAGCGTTGATCAGCTGGGGGCGGCACCCCACGGAGAGATGCGCGGCGAAATGCGCGCAGCGCCGGAAAAGCGCGGCGGCATGGATTTTCGCCCCGAGCGGGCAGCTGTCCGCCGCAAGCCGCGCAAGTTCTTCTCGCGTCTACTCGTCTGGTGCGTGCTGCTCGCTTTCATCGGCACGGGTGCCTGGTGGGCTTACAGTTCCGGCCTGCTGCTGACGGCGGCCGAGCGTGACACGAGCGTCGCCAATCCGCCCGCGAGCACTCAGCCGGAAGATTTCGACGGCGAGGATAGTGCCGCCAATAGCCCCCCCTCGCATGACGACCAGCCTGTGACGATTGACCCGCAAAACAGCTTCTCGGCAGACTGGATCGAGGTCTTCAAGCCCTCCGATGCTGACAAGATCGAGAGCGGTGCGCGTGCCCGCACGGAAAATGTCACCGAAACGGAAGGTCAGGCCGTTCGCCTGACGTCCCAGAGCGGCAATACGGATGGCAACGTCTCAATCACCATCCCGGCCAATGTCCTGCAGCAGCTCGCCGGCAAGTCCTCGACCATCGCGCTGACCTTGCAGTCCACCACGGACGAGCCCACGCAGATCACCGTCGAATGCGATTTCCAGTCACTCGGCAATTGCGCCCGCCACCGCTTCAACGTCACGCGTGAAAAATCGGACGCGCTGCTTCAGGTGCGCTTCGACCGTTCACTGGCCCCGAATTCCGCGGGCCGGCTCATGATCAACAGTGATGTCGATGGCAAGGCTCGCGGCATCAATCTCTTCGCCGTACGGATCCTGCCTGGCCAATAAGCGGCAGGGTTTGCCGGACGCCGTGCGTCCGAGGCTGTAGCGACCTCTATTTCAGGAAGCCTCGGCCGGAGCCGATGATCTTGTCGTCGATCGCGCCGATCGCGTTCTTGTCCTTGCTGTCATAGTCGATGGTTTTCAGCATGTGGCGCAGGAGGTTGAGCCGTGCCCGGCGTTTGTCGTTGGCGTGGATCACGGTCCAGGGCGCAAATTCGGTGTGGGTTTCCTTCAACATGCGGTCGCGCTTCTCACTGTAGTCGTCCCATTTGGTCAGGGCGGCTATATCCATCGAGGAAAGCTTCCATACGGCGAGCGGATCGTGGCGCCGGTCATGGAAACGTTTGATCTGCATTTCCCGGCCGATATCCAGATAGAACTTGAAGAAGAAGATGCCTTCATGGGCAATGACCTTCTCCACCTGTGGCGCCTGGTTGAGAAAGTCCTCGTATTGTTTCGGCGTGCAGAAGCCCATGACCGGCTCCACGCCGGCACGGTTGTACCAGGAGCGGTCGAAGAGCACGAATTCGCCCGAGGTCGGAAACTGCGCGATATAGCGCTGGAAGTACCATTGGCCCTGCTCCCGCTCCGTGGGCTTGGCGAGCGCCACAACGCGGGCAAGGCGCGGGTTCATGTGAGCCGAGGACGCCTGGATCGCGCCGCCCTTGCCAGCCGCATCACGCCCTTCGAAGAGCGCCATCACGCGTTTGCCGGTCGCCTGCAGCCAGAACTGCACTTTCACGAGCTCGACCTGCAGCTTCCTCAGCTCCTCGAAATATTCGTCTTCCTTGAGCTTCTTCTTGTAGGGATAGTCGCCGGATTCCAGCGCATGCTCGTCCACCCAGTCGGGCAGCACGGGATCATCGATATCGAAGACGCGTTTCTTGCCCCTGATCTCGAGCTCCACGGCTCTGCTTTCGACGTCCTCGGCCATCATCTCCTCCGGCGCTTGATGCTTTCGCCTTTCGGCAGGCGAACATATTTATCATTGAAAATCAAATCCGATGCTGAGTGCTGCGGCTTTTCGTACAAGTTTCGGAAACGGAAAACTTCTGTCATGAAACGCGGCTATCAGGCAGAGTTTGAATGTGAAGAAAAACGAATCGATGCCGTGAGGGGCAGCTTGGAAGACCAAATGCCGTGGACAAAAAGCCTGTTGGCGCGCATCCGGCGCGAACGCCCGGTTTTGCTGGCGACGCTGCTGAGCGCGCTTGTCGCGCTTGCTGCGGGCATGAACAAATGGATCGTATTCGCCCTGCTGCTCGTTATGATCGTCACCTCGCTCTTCAACGAGGCCCCGGTCATCAGGCCCGATGTCGTCGAACCGGTCGAACCCGAGCCCGAAGTGCTTCCGAGCCGCCTGCCTGAAGTCTCCGCCACGCTGGCCGGCCTCGATATCCCGGTCATGGTGCTCTCGGAAGATGCCTCGGTGCTGTTTCAGAACCGGGCGGCCGAAAAAGCCTTCGGCGAGGCGACGCTCGGCTCCCATATATCGGCGCGGTTGCGTTCGCCTGGCGTGCTGGACATGGTGCGCGAGACCATCGCCACCAACGCCCCGAACCAGATCGAGCATTCCGAGCGGCTGCCTTCGGAGCGCGTCTATATCGTTCGCAGCGCTCCTGTCGAATTCAAGGATGATGACGGCCGCAACGAGCGCTATTACATCCTTTCCTTCCGCGATATTTCCGAGGTTCGCCGCATCGATCGCATGCGCTCGGATTTCGTCGCCAATGCAAGCCACGAGCTGCGCACGCCGCTTGCCTCGCTGCGCGGCTTCATCGAAACCATCCAGGGCCCGGCAAAGAATGATCAGAAGGCGCAGGCGCGCTTCCTCGGCATCATGTTCGACCAGACGACACGCATGAGCAGGCTTGTCGACGATCTCCTGTCTCTCTCCAGGCTGGAACTCAAATCGCACATCGCTCCCGACGAGAAGGTGGATCTCGTGCCGCTTCTCGGCCACGTCAGGGACTCGCTTCTGCCGCTTGCAAGGGATGTCGGCGTCTCGATCAACCTGCATCTGCCCGAGGGCAAGGTCGAGGTGCTGGGCGATCGTGATGAGCTCGTTCAGGTCTTTGAAAACCTGATGGAAAACGCCTGTAAATACGGCCAGGAGGGCGAGATCGTCGATGTCTGGCTGAAGAACGGGTCGGGCCAGCCCGTCGAGGTCAGCGTTGTCGACAAGGGGCCTGGCATTCCCGCCGAACACGTGCCGCGCCTGACGGAGCGCTTCTATCGCGTCAGCATTGAAGACAGCCGTTCGAAGAAGGGCACCGGCCTCGGGCTTGCCATCGTCAAGCATATTCTGACGCGCCATCGTGCACGGCTGATCGTTAAATCCGAGGTGGGCAAGGGAACCGAGTTCACGGTGCGCTTCTGACGCAATATGTCGCACACTATTTTGAAGCGTCGTATTTTTACTTTAATAATCAATAGCTTAATCTGTCATAAATGTTTCACCGATTTGACATAAAAGGACGGTGCTTAAGGCGCTAAGAGAGTCCTGCCGATGAAAAAAGGCAATGCGAGGGCCTCTTTGAGGCCGCACTCACACAAGCCCAAATGCCGGGAGATTCAAATGAACACCTTTAAACTTACTGTTGCCGCGCTCGCTGCAACCGCCGCTTTCGCTGGCGTTGCTGTCGCCCGCGACCAGATCCAGGTTGCTGGTTCGTCCACCGTCCTGCCGTACGCAAAGATCGTTGCCGAATCCTTCGGCGAAACCTTCACCAACTTCAAGACGCCGGTCGTCGAATCCGGCGGCACGGGCGCTGGTCTGAAGGAATTCTGCAAGGGCGTCGGTGAAGACACGATCGACGTTGCCAACGCTTCGCGCCCGATCAACAAGAGCGAAGCCGAAGCCTGCAAGGCTGCCGGCGTAACCGACATCCAGGAAGTCAAGATCGGCTACGACGGCATCGTCTTCGCAACCGACTCTTCCAACCCGGATGTTGCCTACGTTCCGGCCGACATCTACAAGGCCCTCGCAGCCCAGGTCGTTGTTGACGGCAAGCTCGTCGCCAACCCGTACAAGAAGTGGTCCGAAGTCAACCCGAAGCTTCCGGCTGTTGATATCGCTGCCTACATCCCGGGCGAAAAGCACGGCACCCGCGAAGTCTTCGAACAGAACGTTCTCGCTGCTGGCTGCAAGGCTTCCGGCGCAACCGACGTTATCGCCAAGGAAATCGCCGACAAGGCTGCCCAGGGCAAGGCTTGCGTCGCAGTTCGCAAGGACGGCGCTGCCGTTGACATCGACGGCGACTATCCGGAAACGCTGGCACGCATCGCTGCCAACAAGACCGGCGTTGGCGTATTCGGTCTCTCCTTCTATGAAAACAATGCCGACAAGCTCAAGGTTGCGACCATGAGCGGCATCGTTCCGTCGACGGAAACCATCGCTAACGGCACCTACCCGGTTTCCCGCCCGCTGTTCTTCTACGTCAAGAAGGCACATCTCGGCGCCGTTCCGGGCCTGAAGGAATATGTCAACTTCTTCGTATCCGACCAGATGATCGGCCCTGACGGCCCGCTCGCCGAATACGGTCTCGTTGCTGCTCCGGATGCAGAGCGCGATGCGATCCGCAAGGACGTAGAGGCTGGCAAGACCATGTAATGAACTTTGCCGGCGCGACGCTCGGGGGCGTCGCGCCGGCATCGCCTTATCCATCCGGCTCCAATGGGGCGCCGGACGGGTGAACTTCTTCTCCATGATAATGAAGCCGATGGCACGCTCCTGGAGCTGCCGGGTTCTTTGGGGGCTGTGGGCCTGGGGACGTAACGAATGAGCACATCCATCATACTCTTGTGCCTGGTGGTGATCGGCGCCGTTGCCTATGTGGCTGCGCGCAGCCGCGCTAGCGCACTTTCCGGAGGCAGATCTGCTGCCCTGCATTCGCGGCCGGCCTATTATGGCTCCTATGCCGCGATCTGGGCTGCTCTGCCGTCCCTGATCGTTCTGTGTGTCTGGCTGGCTGTCAGCCCGGGCATCATCTCTTCTTCCGTTCGCGGCGCCTTTCCTGACGACGTGAAGGCGCAGCCGGCCGTCCAGCAGGATCTCGCCTACAGCATGGTCGCCACCATTGCCCGCGGCATGAACCTGCTGACCTCAGATGAGGTTTCCTCCCTCTCGGGCAATCCCGCGGGCTTGCAGGCAAAGCTCAGTGAAAAGGGTGTGCCGCTCGCCGGCGAGCCGCAGCCTTACATGATCGATGCCGCAAAGACCCTGAACTCTGAGAGCATGACGAGCCGCACCATCATGACGGCGATCGTTCTGCTCATTTCCGTCGCAGGCGCCTTCTATGCGCTGCGCTCGGTTGCTCCGCGCTTCCGCGCCCGCAATCGTGTCGAGCGTGTAATGCTCTGGGCGCTGCTCGTTGCATCCTCCATCGCCATTCTGACGACGATCGGCATCGTTCTCTCGATGCTGTCAGAAGCGGCCCGTTTCTTCTCCGTCGTTCCCTTCGTCGACTTCTTCTTCGGAACGGTCTGGGATCCGCGCTTTGCCGGTGCGGGCAGCTCCTCCTTCGGCCAGTTCGGGCTTATCCCACTCCTGCTCGGCACGCTCTATATCGGCCTGGTCGCCATGCTGGTCGCCGTGCCGGTTGGCCTCTTTGCCGCCATCTATATGGCCGAATACGCCTCTCCGAAGATCCGCTCGATCGCCAAGCCACTTCTCGAAGTGCTCGCCGGCATTCCGACGATCGTCTACGGCTTCTTCGCGCTCGTCACCGTCGGGCCGTTCCTGCGTGATTTCTCGTCGCAGATCAGCGGTCTCCTGACCGGTAATTATACGAACTTCATCCAGGCACAGAGCGTCATCACCGCCGGCATCGTCATGGGCATCATGCTGATCCCTTACGTTTCCTCGCTGTCGGATGACATCATCACCGCCGTTCCGCGTGCCTTGCGCGACGGTTCGCTCGGCCTCGGCGCCACGCGCTCAGAAACCATCAAGAAGGTCGTCCTGCCCGCAGCTCTTCCCGGTATCGTCGGCGCGCTGCTGATGACGGCTTCCCGCGCCATTGGCGAAACCATGATCGTGGTTCTGGCCGCCGGCGTCGCCGCCCGTATCCAGATCAATCCCTTCGAGCCGATGACGACCGTGACCGTCAAGATCGTCAACCAGTTGACCGGCGACCTTGAGTTCACCTCGCCGCAGACGCTGGTCGCCTTCGCACTTGGCATCACGCTGTTCTGCATCACGCTTTGCCTCAACATTTACGCGCTCTACATCGTGCGCAAATATCGGGAGCAGTACGAATGACGAATATTGTTTCCCCCGTCGCCGGCGTCACCGTTTCCAAGGCGCCCGCGCGTCGCGATATCGGCATCAAGCGCCGCTATGCCGCCGAGCGCCGGTTCCAGGCCTATGGCATCGCAGCCATAGCGTTCGGCCTCATCTTCCTCTTCATCCTGCTCTGGACGGTCATCAGCAACGGCTATACGGCCTTCCAGCAGACGTCGATCACGCTGCCGATCGAGTTCGCCGAGAAGACGCTCGACCCGGACAACAAGCGTGCAACCGACCCCTCGGTGCTAGTCGCTGCCAACTATCCGGTTCTGCTGCGCGACGCGATCGTCAAGCAGCTCGGCATCAATGCATCGAGCCGTCCTGACGTGCGCGACGCATCCGCCATGCTGTCCAAGGGCGCGCCGATCCAGCTGCGTGACATGGTCGTTGCCGACCCGTCGATCATCGGCAAGACCGTCAATGTCACGGTGCTTGCAGATGCCAATATCGACAGCGCTAACAAAGGCCAGATCAATCTTTCGGTTGATGAGAAGAACCGCAAGGTCAACGACAAGCAGGTTGCCTGGATGAACGAGCTGAAGGCGAGCGGTGCTCTCCACAAGACGTTCAACACCGGCCTCTTCGTCAACGGCAATTCCAGCCGTCCGGAAGCCGCAGGTCTCGGCGTCGCCCTGATCGGCTCGCTCTACCTGATGCTCATCGTGCTTGCCCTTTCGCTGCCGATCGGCGTCGCAGCCTCGATCTACCTCGAGGAATTCGCGCCGAAGAACAAGCTGACGGATCTGATCGAGGTCAACATCAACAACCTCGCCGCCGTTCCGTCGATCGTCTACGGTCTGCTCGGCCTGTCGGTCTTCATCAACTTCGCCGGCCTGCCGCGTTCGGCATCGCTCGTCGGCGGCCTGGTGCTGACCCTGATGACGCTTCCGACGATCATCATCGCGACGCGTGCGGCACTGCGCGCCGTACCGCCGTCGATCCGCTCGGCAGCCCTCGGCCTCGGCGCCTCGAAGATGCAGATGGTGTTCCACCATGTGCTGCCGCTTGCAATGCCCGGCATCCTGACCGGCACGATCATCGGTCTTGCCCACGCACTCGGCGAAACTGCGCCGCTGCTCCTGATCGGCATGGTCGCCTTCGTCGCCCAGGCGCCGGCCACTCCGCTCGATCCCTCCACGGCACTTCCGGTTCAGGTCTACATGTGGGCCAACGAAGCGGAGCGCGCATTCGTGGAAAGAACCTCGGGTGCCATCATCGTCCTGCTCCTGTTCCTGATCGTCATGAACATCGGAGCTATCCTCTTGCGTCGTCGCTTTGAGCGCCGCTGGTAAACGGAGTAGAGATCATGAACATGTTGACGGAAGCCGCAGTCGAGAAGGCGCTGGACCAGAAAATGAGCAACGTCCCGTATAAGATGATCGGTCAGGATGTCTCCGTTTATTACGGCGAGAAGCGTGCGCTTTTCGATGTCAATCTGAACATCCGCGAAAACACCGTGACCGCGCTGATCGGCCCTTCGGGCTGCGGCAAGTCTACCTTCCTGCGTTCGCTGAACCGCATGAACGACACGATCGACGGCTGCCGCGTGACCGGCAAGATCACGCTCGACACCGATGATATCTACGATCCCGATATCGACGTCGTGGAACTCCGCGCCCGCGTCGGCATGGTATTCCAGAAGCCGAACCCGTTCCCGAAGACGATCTATGAAAACGTCTCCTACGGCCCGCGCATTCACGGTCTGGCAAAGTCCAAGGCCGATCTCGACCAGATCGTCGAGACCAGCCTGCAGCGCGCCGGCCTCTGGAACGAGGTCAAGGACCGCGTGCATGAATCCGGCACCGGCCTTTCCGGTGGTCAGCAGCAGCGTCTGTGCATCGCACGCGCCGTTGCGGTCAGCCCGGAAGTCATCCTGATGGACGAACCCTGCTCGGCGCTCGACCCGATCGCGACTGCAAAGGTCGAAGAGCTGATCCACGAGCTGCGTGAAAACTACACGATCGTCATTGTGACGCATTCCATGCAGCAGGCCGCGCGCGTATCACAGCGTACGGCCATGTTCCACCTCGGCAACCTGGTCGAGGAAAACGATACTGACAAGATGTTCACCAATCCGGACGATCCGCGCACCCAGGACTATATCATGGGCCGGTTTGGCTGATTTTGGCAATGTGAAGCCTTCCCGATTTTCGAGGACAAAGCCCCATGGCATCGACACATATTTTTTCCGCCTATGACGACGATCTGAAGTTCCTGTCCCGGCGCATTTCCGAGATGGGTGGTCTTGCCGAACAGATGGGCGCCGACGCAGTTCGCGCGCTGGTCAACGGTGACACCGCACTCGCTCAGAAGGTCATTTCCGACGACGTGATCCTCGATCACGCTGAACGCGAGATCAACGACAAGGCGATCGTCACGATCGCCCGTCGCCAGCCGATGGCCTCCGACCTTCGCGAGATCATGGGTTCGATCCGCATCGCCGCCGACCTCGAGCGCGTCGGCGATCTCGGCAAGAACACGGCAAAGCGCGTCATAGCGGTGCAGAGCACCGGCGTTCCGCGCAAGCTCGCCCGCGGTCTCGAGCATCTCTCCGAACTGGCGCTGGTCCAGCTCAAGGAAGTGCTCGACGTCTACACCAATCGCTCGGCCGACAAGGCCAAGTCCATCCGCGAGCGCGACGACGAGATCGACGCGATGTACACCTCGCTGTTCCGCGAACTCCTCACCTACATGATGGAAGATCCGCGCAACATCACGAGCTGCACGCATCTTCTCTTCTGCGCCAAGAACATCGAGCGCATCGGCGACCACGCGACCAACATCGCCGAGACGATCTACTACATGGCAACCGGCGCCCAGCCGGAAGGCGAGCGTCCGAAGGACGACAGCTCCAATACCGTTGGTGCGGTCACGGAGTAATCCGGACCTGCCGATTGCGTGCGCGCCCCGTCGGGGGCGCGCAGGGTCGCAGCCAATTCCGAGTTCTTGCATGGTCCCTTGCTTAAATCACCCCCGGTTTAAGGATCATGCATTAGGAGACTGACACGCATGATCCCAAGAGTTGCAGTTGTTGAAGATGAAGAGGCGCTGAGCGTGCTTCTCCGCTACAACCTTGAAGCCGAAGGTTTCGAGGTGGATACGATCCTTCGTGGCGACGAAGCCGAAATCCGGCTTCAGGAGCGCACGCCGGACCTGCTCATCCTTGACTGGATGCTGCCGGGCGTTTCCGGCATCGAGCTCTGCCGCCGGCTGCGCATGCGGCCGGAAACCGAGCGCCTGCCGATCATCATGCTGACGGCGCGCGGCGAAGAGAGCGAGCGCGTTCGCGGTCTTTCGACCGGCGCGGACGACTATGTCGTCAAGCCCTTCTCGACGCCGGAACTCGTCGCCCGCGTCAAGGCGATGCTCCGACGCGCCCGTCCCGAGGTGCTCTCCACCGTTCTGAAATGTGGTGATATCGAGCTCGATCGCGAAACGCACCGCGTCCATCGCAAGAGCCGCGAAGTCCGCCTCGGCCCGACCGAATTCCGCCTGCTGGAATTCCTGATGTCCTCGCCGGGCCGCGTCTTCTCCCGCTCGCAGCTTCTCGACGGCGTCTGGGGCCATGATATCTACGTGGACGAGCGCACCGTCGACGTCCATGTCGGCCGCCTGCGCAAGGCGCTGAATTTCTCCAACATGCAGGATGTCATCCGCACCGTGCGCGGCGCGGGATATTCCATGGAAGCTTAAGCTTAATCCGAGTGATCGGAGGTCCAGACGGGTCGCTCGCTTGCCGGGCGGCCCGTTTGTCTATCTGGCGCCCCTAGCTCCTTACGAAAGCCGACACCAGGCGCCGAAAGCGAACCTCGAAAGGATCTGCTTTTTACAGACGGATGCGCACAAGAATTCGATCAAGAGCCTTTTGCAGAGCCGCAGTGCCGCCAAACGCACGAAAGTCTTCGAGCACCTGTTCGTTCAATCCGCCCTTGGTCGAATGCTCGCCGATGAGTTCATCGAAACTCGCGACAGGTTTTGAACGGGCAGCATGGGCGAGGCCGGAAAACAATTGACGGAGGTAGGCGTCGCCAGCCGTTCCCGAGAGCCCCTTGCTCTGCAGCCAGGTCGACGTCGCGTCCAGGATGCCGAAATAGCTGGCCATCAGGCAGCTCGCCACCGCGAGAAGTTCGAACTCCTGCTTGTCTTCAACCTGGATCGCCGTTCCGAGCGCCGAAAAGAGTGTGTGGGAGACCTCGTCGGGCGGGTAGATCGCAGTCGCCCCCTGGAGATCTGCGACGAACGGAAGTGGAATTGCCAGGCTCAGGCGAACCGGCCGATCGATCCACGCCAGCAGTTGATCCATTGGCGTGGCCGCGACAAAGCTGATGACATGGTGGCCCGGCCGAAATCGGAGCGAGCGGATGACCTCCTCGGCAATTTGCGGCCTCACTGCCAAAAATACGAGATCGGAGCGGTCGAGAACATCCTGGTTGCCCAGAGCGATAGACACATTCCCGTTTGCCGCCGCGAGGCGGGAGGCGACGCCTGCGTTGCGAGGTGACAGCGCGATGGGTGTGTCGCGAAACGCCGTCTTGCCCAATCCGGTGACGACAGCCTCGGTAATCGTGCCCGCCCCGACGAACCCCATTGTCATCCGCTTTGGATCGATCTCCATTGGCACCCCCCAAGCGACTATTTGCGCCGTGCTACTCCACCAGAATACCGCATCTGTATCAGAAAATCGCGCTACAGCGCCATGACCACCGGTCCATGCCAGCCTTGGGGCTGAAACGCATCGATGGTCTTGGCCACATAAGCTCGCATTGTCAGGCAGGGTGGATGCCGGCAGAGATCGGCCTTCCGCAGATCGCGGTCAGGAGCCGTTTTCCGGCGTTCCTGTGCCGGCTAAAAAATCACCCCTCCGCGCCAGGCGAGGAGGGGTGATGATACATTGCGTCTGTTGCAAGATCGCTGCTCAGGCGACCCGGACAGCCTTACGGCGTTCGCTCACCGGCTGATAGGCGAGACGCTGGTGGTAGTTGCAATAGGGCGATGAATCCGGGGAGTCGCAGCCGCAGAAGTAGAAATCGTCCTTCAGCGGATCGCCGACCGGCCACTTGCAGGTGCGCTCCGTCAGTTCCGTCAGGCCGAGGCGACGTGAAATAGGCACGACCACGTTTTTGGCCGGCACGTATTCCATTTCCTCGACCGTTTCGATCTCGATCTCTTCCTTCAGCATCGTTGCGCCCTGCTGGCGCGTCACGGTGCGGGTGGCGATGCGAGATGCATAGTTCGGGGCGCGGGGAGCAGAGGTGTTGCGCTTGGGCGCACGCGCCGTGGTTGCGGTTCCGCCGGCCTTGGCGCGACCGGGAAGACTGAGCCGGTGAACCTTGCCGATAACAGCGTTTCTACTTACTCCGCCAAGTTGCGCAGCGATCTGGCTGGCACTTAGTCCCTCCGACCAAAGCTTCTTGAGCTTTTCGACACGCTCGTCTGTCCAGTTCATGCCCTGTCTCCACCTTTCGCGTTGGTGATGGCAGAATCCCTCACCGTTGCCTCGGAAGCCTCCGAAGCAAGAAACGCCTGATCAATTTTGGTGACTAGTTCCGCCGCATGCAGTCTAGTAATTGAACTTTAACCTAGTGTGAGCCTGACTCTGTGACAAGAGTCGCAGGAATCCGATGAATCCGAATTCGTAGTTTTCCCCAACTTGCTTCCCGAGAGAGTCATTTCTGCAACATTAGCTGTTGATAGACCTGTAATGCGGATTGCAGGCTTGACGCATGCGCTAAATCCTCAGTTTTGTTGACATTGCAGTGCGAAAAGTAAATAGTGCTTCAGGCCGCCGAAAGGCGGCATTTTTAATTTTTCGGACCGGGTTTTCTTAGCCGGAGTCCGTTGCCTCAGAGCCTGATTGAAGGAGATCGCGCCATGGCTGAAGCCTCGCCGCTTTATGATACCTATTCTCGTGCCCCGCTGCGGTTCGAGCGAGGTGAAGGCGTCTGGCTGATCACCGAAACCGGCGAGCGATATCTGGATTTTGGCGCGGGCGTTGCCGTTACCTCCGTCGGACACGGCAATCCGCATGTCGTGGCCGCTCTCAAGGATCAGGCTGACAAGGTCTGGCACCTCTCCAACGTCTATGAGATCCCCGGCCAGGAGAAGCTTGCCAACCGCCTGACCGAGGCCACCTTCGCCGACAAGGTGTTCTTCACCAATTCCGGCGCCGAGGCGCTCGAATGCGCCATCAAGACAGCGCGCCGCTACCAGTTCTCCAAGGGTCATCCCGAGCGTTTCCATATCATCACCTTCGAAGGCGCCTTCCACGGCCGCACGCTGGCGACGATCGCTGCCGGCGGCCAGGAAAAATATCTCGAAGGTTTCGGCCCCAAGACCCCCGGTTTCGACCAGGTTCCTTTCGGCGATGTCGAGGCGGTACGCGCGGCGATTACCGACAAGACGGCCGGCATCCTCATCGAACCCGTGCAGGGTGAGGGTGGCGTGCGCCCGGTGACACCTGAATTCATGAAGGCGCTCCGCCAGCTCTGCGATGAGCATGGCCTGCTCCTCATTCTCGATGAAGTTCAGACCGGCGTCGGCCGCACCGGCAAGCTCTTCGCCCATGAATGGTCGGGTGTCACGCCCGATATCATGGCTGTTGCGAAGGGCATCGGCGGCGGCTTCCCGCTCGGCGCCTGCCTCGCGACCGCAGAAGCAGCCTCCGGCATGAAGGCCGGCACGCATGGTTCCACCTATGGCGGCAATCCGCTGGCCATGGCCGTCGGCAACGCGGTCCTCGATGTCATCCTGGCCGAGGGCTTCCTGCAGCACGTGCGGGATGTGACCCTCGTCTTCCGTCAGGGCCTTGCCTCGCTCAAGGATCGCTATCCCGATGTGATCGAAGATATCAGGGGCGAAGGTCTACTGCTCGGCGTCAAGGCTGCCATCCCCTCGGCAGAACTGCTGAAGGAAATTCGCGCAGCACACCTTCTGGCGATCCCGGCGGGCGACAATGTCATCCGCCTGCTGCCGCCGCTGGTCGTAACCGCCGAGGAGGCGCGCGAGGGGCTTTCCCGTCTCGAACGCGCTGCCGAAAGCATCCGTGCCGCCAAGGTCAAGAAGACCGCTTGATAGGACATTGCCCCGCCCGCTGGCGGGCGTAGCAGGTAACGAACAATGGCTTCCCCCAAACACTTTCTCGATCTCTCCGCAGTCACCGCATCCGACCTCAGAACCATCATGGACGATGCCAAGGTGCGAAAGCAGGCATTCAAGGCCGGTTCCGCCGACAAGCCGCTCGCCGGCAAGATGCTGGCCATGATCTTCGAGAAACCGTCGACCCGCACCCGCGTCTCCTTCGACGTCGGCATGCGCCAGCTCGGCGGCGAGACGCTGTTCCTGTCGGGTACTGAAATGCAGCTCGGCCGCGCCGAGACCATCGGCGACACGGCCAAGGTCCTGTCGCGCTATGTCGATGCCATCATGATCCGCACGACCGAGCACAGCCGGATGCTGGAGCTTGCCGAGCATGCCACGGTGCCCGTCATCAACGCGCTGACGGATGACACCCATCCCTGCCAGATCATGGCTGATATCATGACCTTCGAAGAGCATCGCGGCCCGATCAAGGGCAAGACGATCGCCTGGACCGGCGACGGCAACAACGTGCTGCATTCCCTCGTGGAAGGGGCTGCCCGTTTCGGCTACCGCATGAACATGGCGGTACCCCTTGGTTCCGAGCCGAAGGATCACTATCTGAACTGGGCCCGCAATGAGGGCGCCGAAATCATGCTTTACCATGATGCTGACCGTGCGGTCGCCGGCGTCGATTGTGTGGTGACCGATACCTGGGTCTCCATGAATCAGGAACATCGGGCCCGTGGTCACAATGTCTTCCAGCCTTATCAGGTCAATGCGCATTTGATGGCGCAGGCCGGCAAAGATGCATTGTTCATGCATTGCCTTCCCGCCCACCGCGGCGAGGAGGTGACGGATGAGGTGATCGATGGCCCGCAGTCCGTGGTCTTCGATGAGGCGGAAAACCGTCTTCATGCGCAGAAGTCGATTCTTGCTTGGTGCCTGGGCGCGATCTGAACCATAATCGGATGTCGCGAGTCCAAAACTCGCGGCTGCGCAAGCAGCCGGTGCGCTAGCCGGCTGCTCTGACAAAACAGGAGTGAAAGCCATGGCAGAAGCTGCCGCCGCCCTCGGCGAGTTCGATTTCGCCGGCGATGATCATGTCGTCCCCTTCCAGGTGGAAGGGCTGGATGTGCGCGGTCGCGCCGTCCAGCTCGGCCCGATGCTGGATTCGATCCTCGAACGCCATCACTATCCCATGCCCGTCGCCCGCCTTCTGGCGGAAGTGGTGGTGCTCACGGTGCTGCTCGGCACCTCGCTGAAGTTCGAGGGCAAATTCACGGTCCAGACCAAAAGCGACGGTCCCGTCGATCTACTGGTCGCCGATTTCTCCACGCCGGAAAATGTCCGGGCCTACGCCCGCTTCGATCAGGCCTTGCTCGACAAGGCGATTGCGGCAGGCGAAACGGAGCCGGAACAGCTGCTCGGCAAGGGCGTGCTCGCCTTCACCATCGACCAGGGCAAGTTCAGCCAGCCCTATCAGGGCATCGTCGCGCTTGACGGTACCTCGCTGGAAGACATAGCCGGTGTCTATTTCCGCCAGTCGGAACAGATCCCGACACGTGTGCGCCTTGCCGCTGCCGAACTCTTCGACCGCGACGAGAACGGCAAGCCGCGTCACCGCTGGCGGGCAGGGGGCCTAGTCGCCCAGTTCCTGCCGGAAGCGCCGGAGCGTATGCGCCAGCCCGATCTTCATGGCGGCGATGGCGACACGGCTACGCGCGCCCATGTTGAGGATGATGCCTGGATGGAAGCCCGCTCGCTCGTTGAAACGGTCGATGCCGACGAACTGACCGATCCGCAGGTCGGCACGGAACGCCTGCTCTTCCGCCTCTTCCACGAGCGCGGCGTGCGCGTCTACGAACCGCGGGCGGTCTTCGATCGTTGCAGCTGTTCGCGCGAAAAGATCGGCGGCGTGCTGAAGGGCTTCAGCGCGGAGGAAATCGAGGCGAGTCAGGAAAACGGCGAGATCGCGGTGACCTGCGAGTTCTGCTCCACGACCTATCGTTTCCCGGTGGACGAGGTCGCGTCTCAGCTTACTTAGTATTCCCAGTTGAAAGGGAAGAACGTCCAATAAAAACAGGCGATGGTGCGGCACAGTGACTCGACTTTTGGTAGTCACTGTGTGCCTATGCGTTTCATTGGTTGGGCTATGAAAACGGGATGGGTGCCAATGAAGCTGTTGTGTTTGCTTCTCGCGCTGATAGCTGCGGTGCCGCAAACGAGCTTCGCCAGTGACGAGACAATGCTATGGAAAGAAGTCGGCGGCTGGACGGTGGCTGCCGACCTGACTTTGGGCAGCGCCTGCTTTGTTGCGACGGCCTTTGAGGATCGTACACTTTTCCGTCTTGGCTTCAATTTCCTCGATAAGGACCATCCCTTTTATATTCTGATGGTCAATGACAATTGGAAATCGTTGGAGGAAGGCAAGCAATACCCGATCGAGCTCTATCTGGACCGCTCCAAATGGACTGTCGATGCAAGCGCTGTGGTCTTTAACGGTGAAAAGGGACTACGCATTGATTTTAAAGATACTAACTTGGTTAGCGAGTTTGCCGTCAAGTTGGGTTTTCGCGCCGATTTTAACGGCAAGCGAATAGTCGCCCTTAGTCTGAAAAACTCCGTCAAGGCTATTGATGAGATGATCGCCTGTCAGAAGGCCGTTGACGCTGTCCTGGCCAAACAGCCGAAACCGCCACAATCAAAGGATCCATTCGATGCAAAACCGGATGCTCAGACCGCCGCGGATCCGTTTGAACTTTAACAGAGATTGACGACTGAAGGCTCAAGATTGACGCATCGTCGCAAATAGCGAGGCTACGCTTTAGTTCAGCACCCTGAGCAGGCCGGGTGAATCGAGCGAGAAGGCGGGTATGTCGACATCGAACATCTCGCCTTCGTCCGTCTCCATCTGGTAGTGGCCAAACATCAGGCCGGATGGCGTATCCAGCGGGCAGCCAGAGGAATATTCATAGGTATCGCCCGGCTGCAACCGCGGCTGCTCGCCGACGACGCCGGGGCCGCTGACCTCGTCGATCTGCCCGTTCTGGTCGGTAATGTTCCAGTAGCGGTTGACGAGACGCACGGCGATATCGGAGTTGTTGCTGATCACCACACGATAACCCCAGACATACCGATCGTCTTCCGGATCGGATTGCTCCTCCAGATAAAACGGCTCGACAACGACTTCGATATCTCGTGTGAGGGCGCGATACATGCCTTACACCTTAGTCAGGATACGTTACCCGTATCTTATACGAGGCCTCTTCCGTCAAGAAACGGTACAGTGATCGCGGCCTCACTACCTTCAGTTGGGCCGCCTTTCGTTCATTAAGCCTAACTCTCAGTGTTAATTTCAAGGCAAATGCGACGGCCGCGGCGTTTGCCGGCGGCCGTGCCTTGATGTCAGGCCGAAACCTTCGCCAGAGCGCGAGCGAAATCCTCGATGAGATCGTCCGTATCTTCGATACCGGCCGACAGGCGTACCGTGCCCGGCGAGATGCCGAGTTCGGCGCGAGCCTCATCCGTCAGATTCTTGTGCGTGGTCGTTGCCGGATGCGTGATCAGGCTCTTGGAGTCGCCGAGATTGTTGGAGATTTTCACGATCTCAAGCGCATTCTGCAGCGCGAAGGCCGCCTCCTTGCCGCCCTTCAGTTCGAAGCAGACGAGTGTCGAGCCGCCCGACATCTGCTTGGCGATGATATCGGCCTGCGGATGGTCCTTGCGGCCGGGATAGATGACCTTGGCGACCTTGCCCTGATCAGCCAGGAAATCGGCAATCTTCGCCGCATTCTGCGTCTGCTGCTTGACGCGGAGCGGCAGCGTCTCGATGCCCTTCAGGAGTGTCCACGCATTGAAGGGCGACATGGCCGGGCCGGTATGGCGGAAATAGTCGTGCAGGTTCTCGTCGATCCATTCCTTGTCGGAGAGAACGACGCCGCCGAGGCAGCGGCCCTGGCCGTCGATATGCTTAGTCGCCGAATAGACGACGATATGGGCACCGAGCTCCAGCGGCTTCTGGAAGAGCGGCGTTGCAAACACGTTGTCGACCACGACCTTTGCGCCGATCTGGTTGGCGAGCTTGGCGACACCTGCGATGTCGACAACTTCCAGCGTCGGATTGGTCGGGCTTTCCAGGAAGAAGACCTTGGTCTTCGGGGTAATAGCCTTTTCCCAGTTTTCGAGGTCGCGACCGTCGATCAGCGTGCAGTCGATCCCGTATTTCGGCGCCAGCGTCTCAACCACCCAGCGGCAGGAGCCGAAAAGGGCGCGCGCAGCAACGATATGATCGCCGGCCTTCAGCTGGCAGAGGATGGCAGCAGTAACAGCGGCCATGCCGGACGCGGTGGCTCGGGCGTCTTCAGCGCCTTCCAGCATGCACATGCGCTTTTCGAACATGTCATTGGTGGGGCTGCCGTAACGCGCATAGATGAAACCATCGGTCTCGCCTTTGAAGCGCGCTTCGGCCGCTTCGGACGTATCGTAGACGAAACCTTGCGTGAGATAGATTGCCTCTGAAGTCTCGCCATACTGCGAGCGGAGCGTTCCGCCGTGGACGAGTTGGGTTGCCGGGCGCCAGGTCTTGCTCATGCCATCACCACTTTCAAACAACAAAAAAACCGGCCGCAAATGCAGACCGGTTTTCAACCCGGTCTTTTTAGCCACTTGTTTAACGTGGCTGCAAGCCGACCGGCCAAATCACCACGGGATAAATTTGCAATACTGCCGTTCTAAGCTTGCGTCAATTCCCCGACTTTGGTTTTGTCTCCGCGAGTATATGGATGGAGCATGATGGCTCGCGAAACTGGAATTTTGGCTGACCGCGCAATTGCCGCGCTGTTTGAAACCGGGCGCCTTCAAAGCGAACGCGAGCTGGACCGCGACCAGATCCAGCCGGCAAGCCTGGATCTGCGGCTGGGCGCCAAGGCTTTCCGGGTGCGCGCCAGCTTCATGCCTGGCCCGTCCCATCTCGTTTCCGACAAGCTTGATCGGCTGAGCCTGCACGTCATCGACCTCAGCGAAGGCGCGGTACTGGAAACCGGCTGTGTCTATATCGTGCCGCTGATGGAGCATCTCGATCTGCCGGCCAATATGTCTGCCTCGGCCAATCCGAAAAGCTCGACCGGTCGCCTCGATATCTTCACGCGTGTCATCACTGATTACGCGCAGGAATTCGACAAGATCCCATCAGGCTATTCCGGCCCGCTCTATCTCGAAATCAGCCCGCGCACCTTCCCGATCGTCGTGCGCCGCGGCTCGCGCCTGTCGCAGATCCGTTTCCGTTTCGGCCAATCGGTACTCGGTGAGCCGGATCTTCTGAAACTGCACGAGACGGAAACGCTGGTCGCAGCCAAGCAGCCGAACATTTCCGGCGGCGGCATCGCGTTGTCGATCGACCTGACGGGCGACAAGGACGGCCTGATCGGCTACCGCGGCAAGCATCACACCGCCGTCGTCGATGTCGACAAGAAGGCCCAGCACGATATCTACGATTTCTGGGAGCCGCTCTACAGCCGCGGCCGCAACGAACTGATCCTCGATCCCGATGAATTCTATATCCTCGTCTCGCGCGAGGCCGTACACGTTCCCCCGCACTACGCGGCGGAAATGACGCCCTTCGACCCACTCGTCGGCGAATTCCGCGTCCACTATGCCGGCTTCTTCGATCCGGGCTTCGGCCACGCTCCGGCAGGCGGTCGCGGCAGCCGTGCCGTGCTCGAAGTGCGCAGCCACGAAGTGCCCTTCATCCTCGAAGACGGCCAGATCGTCGGCCGCCTGATCTACGAACACATGCAGGAACAGCCCTCGAGCCTCTACGGCTCGGGTCTTGGCTCCAACTATCAGGCCCAGGGCCTGAAGCTCTCGAAGCACTTCCGCATCTGATATGCGGTGACGCCGCGACTTGACAGCGGCGGTCATCTGTTGGAAGTCTCAAGCGGTTGGCGGGTGTAGCTCAATGGTAGAGCAGCAGCTTCCCAAGCTGAATACGAGGGTTCGATTCCCTTCACCCGCTCCAGCTTCCCTCCTCAATCTCTTCCGAAAATTGTGATTGGCCGGTATCGGCGATGCGCAATCGCCAGCGTGCGGTCCGGGCGAATGATATAGGTTTCCTCGACCTGCCGGCCGAACTGGTCGATGAAATCGTGCGGGAAGGTCGAGCCGATTGGCGACTTGGTAAGCTTCGAACGCGGCTGACCGCTATAGGTGATGCTGCCGGGAATGGGTTCGAGGCCGGGACCGTTATACTCGACGGTAGTACAGCCGGCGAGCGCCAGCGCGCTGATCAGGCCAAGTGCGATCAGTTTCATGTTGGATGCCTTTCTTTCCGCAGCACGGCGCTATTCTACCTCAAATCGCCGAAAGCTCACGACACAAACGGCGCCGGTGTCTTCAACCCTTCGAGAAGAGGCTTACGACCAACAGCCTACTGCTTGGCGAATGTGACTCGGCCGGCGATGTTGCCGCTCTTGGGCCGATCTGCTAGAGCGGCAATGTCGAAAAAGGCAGGACCGGATAAGGTAAGCCCGGTCCCTCCCACCATGGGAAGCTCTGCTCCGTGTATCACACGAGAACCCGCGACGTGGCCCGCATGCGAATGCGGGGTCCCGGCGGCATGCGGAGCGTTAAAAGACGCACTCCTCCGGGATTTTATTCTCAAAGGAGACAGTCATGCGTTTGAACCATCTTGATTTCTACGTGCCCGATATTGCCGCTACGGCGGATTTCTTTCGGCGGTATTTCGCTCTCGAATTGCGGGAGATGAACGAACGGATCGGCCGGGCGATCCTCTACGACGACCAGGGCACGGAGGTCGTTCTCAGTCGCCCGTTGCCAAAATTCGGCGGTGCCGATCAGGTCGAACTGCAGCGACAAACCTATCATATCGGCTTTATTCTTGCTGAAAGGTCGGATGTCGATGTGCTTCATGCCCGCCTGGCAGCGGACAGCGCCGCTGTCTCAGGGCCGCCTGCCGCCGTTCGCGGCGGCTGGCTCTTCTATTGCACCGCGCCCGGTAACATTCTTGTCGAAGTCGGCTGGCGTCCACCGGTCTGAACAGAGACCTGAAACGAAAATGGGCGGCCGAAGCCGCCCATCCTCATTCAATCGATCGCTTGCTCAGAACTCTGTCCAGTCGGCTTCCTGGCTGCTGGACGGGGCAGCGGCATTGCTCGCGCCGAAGGCGCTGGCGAGCTTCTGGCCGAGCGCGCGGGCAGGCGAAGCCTTCGGGCGTGTCGTGCTTTCGGCAACGCGGACCGGCGTTCTGGCGGCTGGGCGTGTGGCGGCGCGTGGCGCGGCCGGTGCCGTCGGGATCGGCGCGCTTGCAACGAAGCCGCCGGTGCCCGACAGGCGGAACTGGCCGAGCAGGTTGTTAAGTGCCGCCGCTTCCGTGGCAAGGCCATGGCTGGCTGCGGTGGATTCTTCGACCATGGCGGCATTCTGCTGCGTGCCCTGGTCCATGGTGTTGACGGCTGTGTTGATCTCCTGCAGGCCGGTCGACTGCTCGCGGGCTGCTTCTGCAATCGCATGGACGTGCTGGTTGATTTCCTGCACCTCGTGGACGATTGCGTCGAGCGCCTTGCCCGTTTCGCCGACAAGACTGACGCCGGTCTGCACATGCGTACCCGATGTTGTGATCAGCGCCTTGATTTCCTTGGCGGCGTTTGCCGAACGCTGTGCGAGTTCACGCACCTCCTGTGCGACGACCGCAAAGCCCTTGCCGGCTTCACCGGCACGCGCTGCTTCAACACCGGCGTTCAGCGCCAGCAGGTTCGTCTGGAAGGCGATATCGTCGATGACGCCGATAATATTGCCGATCTCGACGGAGGATTGCTCGATCTGCTGCATGGCGGCGACCGCCTTGCGGACGACGTCGCCGGATTTTTCGGCACCAAGGCGGGTGCGGGCAACGAGTTGGCTTGCCTCTTCGGCCCGCTTTGCCGCGTCTCTTACGGTGGTGGTGATCTCTTCGAGCGCTGCTGCCGTTTCTTCGACGGAGGCGGCTTGCTGTTCGGTGCGCTTCGAAAGCTCGTCGGCAGACGACCGGATCTCGTTGGCGCCGGCGCCGATCGCGCGGGCATTGGAGCCGACTGTGTGCAGGGTCTCGTTGAGCTTCTCGATCGAATTGTTGAAGTCCCGGCGCAGCGCGTCGAGATGCGCGACGAAAGGCGTTTCGATATGCGATGCGACATCGCCGGCAGAGAGTCGGCGCAGGCCGTCTCCGAGCGCATTGACCGCGCGCTCGAGATCGGCGGCTTCCGCAGCCTTCTGCGCTTCGCGTTCCCGGCGTTCGTTGTCGCCGAGGCTGCGGTCGGCTTCGGCGCGTGCCTCGATCCGGGCGCGTTCGATCGCGTTGTCACGGAAGATCGAGACGGCCTTGGCCATCTGACCGACCTCGTCGCCGCGGTCGAGCCCGCTGATATCGCTTGCGGTATCGCCTTCGGCAAGCCGCGTCATGCGCAGTCGAAGCTGCATCATCGGGCCGGCGATACCGATCTGCGCCACGGCCACGCTGATGCCGACGGCTGCAAGAACCGCAATGCCGATTAGAATGAAGCAGAAGAAGATCCGCTCATTGACGGAAGCCGAAAGCGCGTCCCCGCCGTCGTTGAGCATCGTCATCATCGCATCGTTGTTGGCGATCATCTTCGGCGTCAACGCGTTGAGCTTGGCGTTGATCAGAGCGACATTCGCCAGGGCGCCGGCGCTGTCCTTGGCCTTGCTCTGTTCGATGATCTTGTTCGCCAGCGTTTCGATTTCATCGATACCGGCCTGGATTTCATCGATCGCAGCCTTGCGGCTGGGTACAAGCTCCAGCGCCTGCTTCATGCGGTCGCGTGCCTGCGGCAGCTTGCTCGGCGTGGCGAGTGCCGTTTGGAATGCCGGCGTATCGGGCTTCATGTCGGCAAGCAGGCTCACCTGCAGCACCGAGGCGACGACCGATGCGCTCGCGCGAGCGCTCTGCATCGAGGCCAGCGCCTCATGATCGATGAAGGCGCTGTAGGTCGCGTCCGCTTGGCGGAACTCCGACATGACATAGACCAGTCCGGCCATGGTGATCAGCCCCAGGAGCGCCACGACCGATATGACTTTTGTACGGATTTTCAGATGTTTCAGCATGGAATGTCACCCGATTGGCCGGGTGTGTTGCGAACCCGGCGCTTTTGAAATCATTTGTTGCAGAACAATTCTTCGGTATTTCGGTGGCGGGAGATACCTTGAGAGGTTCGACATGCGCATCATGCGGTCGGCCGGTGAGGTCGGTGTCGTCGCACCAAATAAGACCGGATATTGCTTAATTCCGCGCTAACGAGGGCATGCGATTGCTGTTAATTTCGAGGGGCGGGCCGCTCTCGTCGCAGAGATCGCAAAACCGCTCCGCGCAGAATGCCGGAGTGATCTGTGTTGGATGGCGCTCTTGAAAAGTCAGCTTTGAAGGCAGAACAGACCTTCTGTTTACGCCTCTGGCAGCTGGCAGAACGGCTCGGCCATATTCCCCACACGGGATGATTCTGTTACAGCTCGGGGAAGCGGCAAACCCGCATGTAATCTCTAGGCAGGTCATAATGGTGCAATCTAAACCGGCGTTTATGGCTCGCGTAGGAATTTTCATCCTCTGCCTTTTTTCGGCTGTCATGCTGTCGGTTTTTTCCGCTTTTGCGCAGCAACCGGGCCTGTCCGTGCCTCTGCTCTTCGATTCCCGCGAACGGTTGGCAAAGCCTGACCTTTCCTCGCTCGTGCGCCTGCGTTTCCTGACCTCGGTGGACTTCCCGCCTTTCAATTTCACCGACCAGAACGGCAAGCTCGCCGGCTTCAACGTCGATCTCGCCCGCGAGATCTGCACCGAGCTGGAGATCGCCGATAAGTGCCAGATCCAGGCGCTGCCCTTTGCCGACCTGCAGAAGGCGCTCGCCGGCCTACAGGGTGACGCCGTCATTGCCGGCCTTGCCGTCACGCCCGAGTTGCGCCGCGAGTTTCTCTTCTCTCGCCCTTATCTGATGCTGCCGGCCCGCTTCGTCCGCAACATAGGCGCCTCCGTGACCGGAACGACGGCTGCCGGCCTCGCCGGCCATTCCGTCGGCGTCGTCAAGGGCACAGTGCATGAGGCGATGCTTGCTGCCTTCTTCCCCGCCATCAAGGCTCAGCCCTTCGACAACAAGGAAGCGCTGCTGACCGCCTTGAAGGAGCGCAAGATCGATGCTGCCTTTGCCGATGCACTACAGCTTTCCTTCTGGGTCGCTTCGTCAGCTTCGGACAAATGCTGCGCCCTGTTCGACGGTCCCTATATGTCGGAGCATTTCCTGGGCGAGGGGATGACGATCATGCTGCGCCAGAACGATAGTGTGTTGACGGCAGCGATCGACCATGCGCTGGCAACACTCTCGCGCAACGGCCGCCTGCAGGAAATCTATCTGCGCTATTTCCCTTACGGGCTCTACTAGAGCAATTCCAGCAAAGTGTGCAGCGGTTTTGCGTCCGGAATTGCGTTAAAAAGCAGAAAGCTTTAGCCCTTGCGGAAGCGGGCGATCGCGCTGCGCTCGATGGCGGCACAGGTCAGCTTGTCGAGGCCGAGACGGTCGCGCAGCAGGCTGAGCAGCCGCAGTTCTTCTGCCTTGACGGAAAGGTCGGCCGAGGCGACTTCGACTGCCAGTGCATAGGCCGTGTCATAGAGACGGGCAGGCAGTGTATCGCGAACGGTTTCCAGTACCACATCCAGCCCTTCAGGGCCGGCGAGCAGCGAGGCGCAATCGCGGGCGATGGAAATCAGATTGTCGTCGTCGAAATCGCGGAAAACCGGCAGGAAGCCAATGAGCTGACCAATTCTCTCCATTTCCCGGTCGTTCATGGTGCTGTCGACGGCGGATGCCATCACCATCACATAGATCAGCGCGTCATGGGCGGAAAGCGGCTTGTTCATGTCTGATTCCCTCTTCGATGAGCGGAGATTAGGAATTAGCGGTCTCTATTACAAGGGAGCGGCCGTTTCGGGCCGGACAGCAGCCGCGGGCCTGCGGCGCGGATCTTCGCCGTGAACGCCCTGTTTTGCCTGCTTTGCCTTTTCGCCGGCAGCAGCAAGCGGTGAACCCGGCTGCGCCTCCACCCAGCCGTTTTCAACCAGCCATGTGCCGATATCCTGCTGCCCCAGCCGGCAGGCAGCAGTTGCCATATCCTCCCATGCGTCGGAAGGCAGGTCGCAATCGATCGTGCGGTTACGCAGGTAAAGCCGCAGCGCCGTCTTCGCCATCATGCCGCACGGCCACTGCTTGCCATCCGAGCCGCAGCTCTTGTCGGCGGGCGTCTCGATGATATTGGCAATCTGCAGCCTGCGTTTGCCGAAGGAGAGAAGACCGGCGCTCTCCACCGTCGGTCGCAGCAGTTCCACGCTGTCCTTTCCGGCAGGGGTAGGTGATGGCGTCTCCGTCGGCTCTGGAGCGCTTTGCGCTGTTGCCCTCGCTGGCGCATTCTCGGAAGAAGCTCTTGCTGGGGTTTCGGATGGAGCCGCTGCCGGCTCGGTTGGCGCAGGCTCCGTTGCCCGGGCGATCAATTCGGCATCTTCATCCGTGAGCGATGCAGGCGGCTTTGCCACATCGGCAGTCGCATCGGGCAGCGCTGCGGCGACATTTCCGGCATCGGCGTCAGATGCCAGCCCCCCGCCGCCATTGAGCCGCGCTTGCCCGGCCAAGAGCAGGCCGACCACGACCGCCATCCCCGCGATACCTGTGATCAAGGCTGCAGGGCGCATGATTATTTTCCTATTGGCTGGCCCAGATGATACGGGCAATCCATTCGACGTCGGAAAGCTCGATCGTCCGGTTGGGATGTTCGGGATTGAGCGACAAAAGTTCGATGGAGCGCGGGCTCTGGCGCAGAAGCACCTTGGCCATGACCTCGCCCTCGCGTGTCTTGACGACGACACGGTCGTTGCGGCGCACCTGCGCACCGGGCTCCACGATCAGCACATCGCCGTCGCGGTAGAGCGGCATCATGCTTTCGCCCTGTATCTCGAGCGCATAGACGCCGGCCTTCTGCGAGGGGCCGGCTGGGAATTCCACAACATCCCAGCCCTGGCCGGCAGGAAAGCCGCCATCGTCGAAAAAGCCGCCGGCGCCTGCCTGTGCAAAGCCGAGCAGCGGAATTGAGTTTCCTTGTGAGGCAAAAATCCCCTCCGGCAGGCTTGCGGCCGCAGCCCCCGCCGGCCGCATGAAACCGAGGAACTGCTCCATGCTCGCCCCCGTCGCCTCCAGCACCTTGGCGATGGATTCCGTCGAAGGCCAGCGCAGGCGCCCGTCTGCCGATAGCCGCTTGGATTTGTTGAAGGAGGTCGGATCGAGACCCGCTCGCCGCGCAAGACCAGACGGCGTCAGGTCATGCCGTTCGGCAAGCCTGTCGATCGCTCCCCAGATCTGGTCATGTGACAGCATATGCGTCCGGTTCCGCGGTCCATCCGGCCGCTTTCTATCGCCGGCAGATTAACCGAGGCATTTCTCCGAGTAAAGCGAAAATGAGGAATAAAATCCTGTCTCGTCTGTCGCAGGCTAAAGCATGTCGCGCAAAAGTGCGCAGCGGTTTTGCGATAACGAACATGCGAAAACAAAAGCCTGAAGCGTGGCAAGCGAGTCCGAAGATCGCGACACGCTTTAGGCGACCATGGCCATGTTGATCTTGCCGAGCTGGATGACCGCCTGCGTGCGGCTGTCGACATTGAGCTTCAGGAGGATTGCCGAGACATGTGCCTTGATCGTCGCTTCGGAAACACCGAGCTCGTAGGCGATCTGCTTGTTCAGGAGTCCTTCGCCGAGCATGGTCAGCACCCGGCTCTGCTGCGGCGTCAGCGTGTGCAGGCGATGGATGAGGTCGGCGACATCGGGGTCCTGTTCCTGTCCGTCGCGATAGCTCTCGGGCGTCGCAATGTCGCCCGCGAGCACTGTCAGGATGCCGCGGCGGATATCCTCAATGCCTGAAGATTTCGAAATGAAGCCGGAAGCGCCAAGTTCCAGCGCCCGGCGGATTGTCGTGGTGTCGTCGGTCGCGGATATGATGACGATCGGCAGGCTGATGAATTCGGAGCGCAACGCCATCAGGCCGGAAAAACCGCTGACTCCAGGCATGGCAAGATCGAGCAACATCAGGTCTGCATCTGGGTGCTCGCCCGCAGCAGTTCTTGCCGCGGAGAAATCTCCGGCTTCGACGATTGCCTGGTGTCCGTCCATCCCGGTCACCGCCTGCCGCAACGCGTCGCGGAAAAGCGGGTGATCGTCAGCGATGATGATGGTCTGTTCCTGCATCGAAAACTCCCTCCCAAGAGCTCGATCCCGTCAGCCCTGTCCGGCTCCCCCGCGCGAACATGACTCTCCACTTATATGAATATAACCAGATCAACTCCGCTGCGGAAGAGGATTGGCCTCGTCTTCCGCCCGGAATTCCCGAACTATACCCATGAAACTGCGCATCATCCGCTCCATGATGCCGATCGATCGGTCGACCTCCGCATCCGTCGGCAAGGCGGGCCTGGCGCCTGAATTCTTTTCCAGCGCGCTTACGCGATCGGCGAGCCGGTCGAGTTCGTCCTCGTAAGCCGCCCGTTCATCGGCGGCCATGCGGCAGACCAGGGCACCATCCTTCTCGGCGCAGAGCGACATCGCCCCTGTTTGCCTGTCGAGGCGCACGAAATGGTCGCCGCTGCGTTCGAGCTGGAAGCGGGCGGTATCCGGCTCGGCCGCCAATGCCGCACATGGCAGAAGACCGGCGGCAAGCAGTACTGCAAATGCCTTCATCGTCTCATCCTCCGCAAAGCGTGATACCCGTCCGTTTTTGCGCCCGCAGGCGTGGACATCGCCGTCTCTTTGGGGCAAAGCCCTCATTAACAAGGCCAGCCAACGGGATCATCATGACCGCGACACCGACCCTTTACAAGATCGTGCCGGAGGCACTCTGGAAGGAGGCCAGACAAACCGGCATTTTTCATGGCGCCGGCATTGATATCAAGGATGGCTTCATCCATTTCTCGACCGCGGACCAGGTCAGGCAGACCGCGGCCCTGCATTTCGCCGGCCAGGCCGGTCTCGTCCTCGTCGCGATCGATGGGAGCGGTTTTGGCGACAAGCTGGTCTTCGAACCCTCACGCGGCGGCGCGCTCTTCCCGCATCTCTATGCCGACCTGCCGCTTTCGGCCGTGCTCTGGGAGGCCGCCCTGCCGCTCGATGATGCCGGCCTTCACATCTTTCCGGAGCTTGCAGCGTGATCGATCCCTTCAAGCGCATCGCCCGCCGTGGCCTCTTCCTCCTCGATCCGGAAACCGCGCATGGCATGTCGATTGCGGCGCTGAAGTCAGGCGTCGTGCCCGCCTGCCGCATCGCGCCAGACCCGCGCCTGCGCCAGACCGTCGCCGGGCTCGATTTTCCCAATCCGCTCGGCATGGCGGCGGGTTATGACAAGAATGCCGAGGTGCCGGAAGCGCTCTTGAAGCTCGGCTTCGGCTTTACCGAAATCGGCACCGTCACCCCGAAGCCGCAATCAGGCAATCCGCGCCCGCGCATCTTCCGTCTGGTGGAAGACGATGCGGTCATCAACCGCCTCGGCTTCAATAATGAGGGCCATGATGCAGCTTTCCGCCGCCTTCAGCAGATCAGTCGCGCCGGTATCGTTGGCGTCAATATCGGTGCCAACAAGGATAGCGAGGACCGCATCGCCGACTATGTCGCCGGAATCCGCCGCTTCTATTCGGTCGCCCGCTATTTCACCGCCAATATATCCTCGCCCAACACGCCGGGCCTGCGCGACCTGCAGGCGCGCGAAAGCCTCGCGGCCCTTCTGTCGGCTGTTTTGACGGCGCGTGACGAGGAAGCGGAAAAGGCCGGACGGAAAATCCCGGTCTTCCTGAAGATCGCCCCCGATCTCACAGAAGAAGGCATGGATGACATTGCTGCAGAGGCGCTGTCACATGCACTCGATGGTCTCATCGTTTCTAACACGACGCTCTCGCGCGACGGCCTGAAGGATCAGGTCCAGGCGAAGGAGACCGGTGGCCTTTCCGGCGCGCCGCTGTTCGAAAAATCGACGGCCGTACTCGCCAGGATGCGCAAGCGCGTCGGTCCTGCTCTGCCGATCATCGGCGTCGGCGGCGTCTCTTCGGCCGAGACTGCGCTGGAAAAGGTCAGGGCAGGGGCCGATCTCGTGCAGCTTTATTCCTGCATGGTTTATGAAGGCCCGGGCCTGCCAGGCACCGTCGTGCGCGGCCTCTCAAAGCTGCTCGACCGCGAAAAAGTCGCCTCGATCCGCGATCTCAGGGATAGCAGGCTCGACTACTGGGCAGCGCGAAAGGTCTGAGCCGCGCGCGGTTTGACCAGCACGACCAGGAAGAAACCGCGAAACAGCAGGAAGGCATTCATCGCCAGCCACAGGCCGTGATTGCCGACGAGCGGCACGAAGACGGCGAGCATGGCAAGATAGCCTGCAAAGGACATCAGCATGCGGTTGCGCATGTCGACGGACCATGTCGCGCCGATGAAGACGCCATCCATCAGGAAGGCGAGTGCGCCTGTCAGTCCCGTCACCGCCGCCCAGGGCAGGTAGGTCTCGGCGGCTGCCTGTACTTCCGGCGAACTCGTCAGTCCGGAGATGAGGGCAGGACCGGCAAAATAGAAGAAGGCGGAAATGATTGCCGCAAGCCCGAAGGACCAGAGCGTCGTGAGCTTCAGGCCACGATCGAAGGCGGGCTTATATTGCGCTCCGATCGCCCGCCCGGTGATCTGTTCGGCGGCATTGGCAAGACCGTCGAGATAATAGCCCGACAAGAGGAAGAAATTCATCAGCACCGCATTGGCTGCAAGGGTGATGGCCCCGAAGCTGGTGCCGATGCGGGTCATGATCGCAAAGGAGCCGATCAGCACGAAGGTGCGGATCAGGATATCGCGGTTCAGCGCGAAAAGCTCGGCAAGCTTGCTGCGCGAAAAGATCTCCATCCGATTTGGCCGATGTGCCCGATCGAAGCTGCGCAGCACGATGAAGAGACCGGCAAGCGCGCCCACCGTTTCGCCCGCCATCGTGCCCCAGGCGACACCCGAGACACCCCAGTCGAGCGACAGGCCGAGATAGATGGAGAGCAGGATGTTGATGCCGTTGATCACCGCCTGCAGCAGCAGTCCCGTCCGGCCTTGTCCGCGGCCAAGCACGAAGCCGAGCAGCGCGTAATTGGCAAGGGCTGCCGGGGCCGCGAGGATGCGGATCGAGAAATAGGTGCTGGTTGCCTCGGCAATCCGGCCTTCCGCCCCCATTAGCTTCAGCCCGATAACAATCAGCAGCGGCGACAGCACCAGAAGCGCCAGGCCGGAGCCGAGTGCAGAGACCATCGCTCGCCAGAAGACGCCTTGCTGCTCGTGTTGATCACGTCGCCCGAGCGCTTGCGCCGTCAATCCGGTCGTGGACGCCCGCAGGAAGTTGAAGCTGCCCATGATGAGGTCGAACAGCATGGCACCGATGGCAAGCCCCGCCAGCGCTTCCGGATCGCCCATGTGGCCAACGACGGCAGTATTGGTGATGCCCAGCAGCGGCGTGGTCATGAAACCGAGCGTCATCGGAATGGCGATCGACAGCACCAGCCGGTGCGTCACGTCGAAGGCCAATATATTTCTGCTGCCGCCTGTATCCATATCCGCCTCTTGGGGAGAGAGGCGATGTCGCCTCAGTTGGAAAGCACCATCGCCCAATAGGGCAGATTCTTCGAAGACGTATTATGTGCAACGGCAACACCGAGACCGCTATAGCGTCCGAGCATATTTTCCAGATGGTGGGGGGAATTGATCCAGGCAGTGACGGCCGCATCGACGCTCTGCTGGCCCGCTGCGATGTTTTCGGCGGCCGGAAGGGAAACGCCGCTCGCCTTCACGCGGGCGCCGAAACTGTCCGTCATGCCCATCAGATGCTTCATCTTGCCCGCACTTGCCATGCGCTTGGCCTGGAAGATCGCGGCGGCACTTGCATGCGGATCGACGCTGAGCGGCGGCAGGCCGTTCTTGGCGCGCAACTGGTTGACGAGCGGCAGCGCCGAAGCGGTCTGATCGACGCCGTCGGATGGCGTGCTCGCCATTTTCGGCGTGGTCGTGCAGCCGGCAATGCCGGCGGCCAGTGCGAGTCCCGAAAGCTGAAGAATGCCGCGGCGCGAAAGGATGATTGAGCTCATGTTATTTGCGATAGCTGAAAAGACGGATGATGATGAAGATCGGGATGACGATGGTCGCACCCAGCATCAGATAGTCGCCGACGCGTCCGAGCGCCGAAAAACCCTGCCGCCACAGATGCACCACGAAATCGCGGAAATTGTAGACGAGCTCCCAAGGGGTAAGCCCGAATATGGCCATGACGAAGCCGACGATCAGCGAGACCACAAGAAGCTTGATGATCGTGCGGCCAATGGAATCGCCGAGGAATCTGTTTACCTGATCGGACATGCGCCATCTCCTGTTTGCCTTGAGATACGGTCACGGCGGACCGGCCGCAAGCCTTTTCCGCCAAGGCAGCACCGCCTCTGAAATAGGACTTGAGTTTTTTTGTGGCCGCAGCCAAATGCCGCCAGCCAAAGGGTCCGATCATGCAGCCAAGCCAGCTTTCTTCCGGCGACGTCATCGCCGACCGCCGTGCCGACTATGCGAAGATGCTCGACGAGGGCGGCGAAGCGGAAGCGGCGGCCGAGCTGATGGAGCAGGCGCTGGAACTTGCTCCGGCCTGGGCCGCCGGCTGGTATCGCCTCGCCACCTATCACGAGAAGGCGGGCAAGGCGGAGGCCGCCATCGAAGCCTATCGCCGCACGCTGGAGCTTGATCCCGACGATATTTTCGGCGCGGGCCTTAAGCTCGCGCTGCTTGGTGATGCGGAGACACCGGCCCAGCCGTCGAGCCGCTACGTCGAACGCCTTTTCGACGATTATGCCGATCGCTTCGAAACATCGCTGGTGGAGAAGCTGGACTATTCCGTCCCGCAGAAGCTTGCCGCCCTCGTCGCATCCACCGGCAGGCACTACCAGCTTGCCGTCGATCTCGGCTGTGGCACGGGCCTGCTCGGCCCTGAGATCCGTTCCCATGTGGTCAGCCTTGAGGGCTTCGACCTGTCGCAGAACATGCTCGCGAAGGCTGCCGAAAAACAGGTCTATGATCATCTTGCCCAGGCGGACCTGTCGCTGGCGCCTGAAGCTTCCGGCATCTTCTCCGATGGCGCGCGGCACCGTGCCGATCTCGTCACGGCCGCCGATGTGCTGATGTATCTCGGCAATCTCGAAAGCGTCTTTGCGATCGTCGATGACCTCGCCGCAACAGGTGCCGACATCGTCTTTTCGGTCGAGGATGGCGGCGAGGGCGACGGCTTCAGCCTGGCGCCGTCGCTGCGTTATGCCCACTCGCAAACCTACATCGAGGGACTGGCGTCAGCCCACGGTCTCGAAATTCTCGATATCGTCAAAACCACCATTCGCAAAGATGGCGGCAAACCGATATCCGGCATTCTGTTCCTTACGCGCAAGGCGGCTTAAGCGCATATTTCTTGCGATTTTAAAATAGGTCAGCATTGCTTACGTATTTCGCTTGCGCACAACCGGGCAAGGCCTGATAATCCGGCCATCCCGCGAGACAGCGACGCGCTCCAAAAGCGCAGCACGCGCCGCATTTATCCCTACATTGCCCCTACCTCCGGCCGGTCCGGAACAGCCGCTATGGAGATCGCGACATGAGCCAGATCATCAGTGCCCTCGGTTTCTGGAATACCACCGCGACGCGCCACACGCCGGTCGAGGATGTGCAGGGCATATTTTCCGGCAGCCTCATCTCCGCGCTGGGCCTCTATGTGCTCGCCAGCGCCGGACTCCTGACCGGCAGCACCGCAGGCGTTGCCTTCCTGCTTCACTACGCCTTCGGAGTGAACTTCGGCCTCGCCTTCTTCCTGCTCAACCTGCCCTTCTTCTACCTCTCGTGGAAGCGCCTCGGCACAGCCTTTACGATCAAGACCTTCATCGCCATCGGCCTGACGTCGCTGCTCTCCAGCCTGCAGCCGAAGGTCATGGAAATCGCCGCCATCCATCCGGCATGGGCAGCCCTTCTCGGTGGCCTGCTGCTTGGCTACGGGCTTCTTGCTCTCTACCGCCATCGCGCCAGCCTCGGCGGCGTCGGCATCCTCGGCATCTATATGCAGGAGCGTTTCGGCATCCGCGCCGGCATCGTACAGCTCGCGATCGACATGTGCGTGCTGGCAGCCGCCTTCTTCGTCACCACGCCGCCGGTCGTCTTCTATTCCGTGCTCGGCGCGGTCGTGCTCAACCTCTTCGTCGCGATCAATCATCGGGCCGACCGCTACATCGCGCTATAACATTCTCCCAGCTGATCTGACCGGAAACTCAACCTTACAAATTGGTAATCCGTTGTAAACAAAACGTAACTTGCCTGTGATGGATCCCGGCGTGAAACTTTCCCCCGCGCCGGAATTGATGAGGTAAGCTATGTCAGATCTGGAAAAGCTTGTCAGACGCCGCATGCAGGAAGAATATACCAAGGGTTCTTCCGCAGAGGAAATTACGAAGGTCATTCGCGACATATTCAACAGCGTCGACCTGTCGGGCAAATGGCCTGCAGCCGTTGCCGCACGGGCAATGACGGGTCACAAGTGACCAAATAGTTAACCGACCCGATACTTCGGGTCGGTCACAGGATAAATTCCTTTCAGGCAGAATCTATCAGGCTGCCTTCTGCGGCGCATCGATCGGATGCTGGCTGCGGAAGCCAACGGCAAGCCGGTTCCAGATATTGATCGTGCCGATCGCAACCGTGATCTTGGTCATTTCTTCCTCTGAAAAATGCGCCTTCAGCGCCTCGTAATCTGCATCCGGTGCACCGGTCTCGGCAATCTTCGTCACCGCATCGACCCAGGCGAGCAGAGCGCGTTCGCGGGCGTCATAGACCGGCGATTCCCGCCATACGCACATGAGGTTGATCCACTGTTCGGAAAGGCCGTGGTGGCGCGCTTCCTTCGAATGCATGTCGACGCAATAGGCGCAGCCGTTGATCTGCGAGGCGCGAAGCTTGATCAGGTGAATGAAGCGCTTATCCAGTCCGGATTCCTGGACATATTGCTCCAGCGCCGCGACGGCCTTGTAGGCATCCGGGGCGGCTTTGCCGAAGTTGAAACGTGCTTGCATGGTATTCTCCTTGGGTTGGGGTTTGTTGTTGCGGCTCAGCGAGCCGCTTTTCTCTCGTGCATTTCCATGAAGGCGCAGCCTCTGGCAGCAATCCCGCCGTCATCATCTGCGGAAAGTTCGGCCAGGATTTCGGCGATACTTGTGTTTGCGAGTTCGGCGCGATAGGCGCGCTCTGCTCTGAGCATTGCCGCCGTGATCTGGCAGGGTTTCGTGAAATAGCGCTGCGGCAGCGGGTTCGGCCCCCGCTGGCGGATCTCCGAACAGCGGAAGGCCGGTGCCGGCCCTTCGACCGCGAGCACGATATCGAGCAGCGAAATATCCTCCGGCTTCTTCGCCAGTCGATACCCGCCTTTGGGACCGGGCACTGTTTCCAGAATTCCGCTCCCCGAAAGCGCCTGCAGATGCTTCAGCAGGTAGCTCGTGGAGACACCGTGATATTCGGCAAGGGCCGCAGCCGACAACACGCCGCCTTCGGAGAGCCCGGCCAGCACTGCCGTGCAATGAATGCCCTGTTCGACGCCGTCACCAAGCTTCATGGCCAATCTCCTCTATCGTGGATATAATTTATCCATGATTATGACAAGGAGTCAATAGCGCTTCTATTCGCCGATGTTTGAACTACATTTGCCCCGTGGATCAGATCGATGCCGAAACCAGCCTTGCCTTGCCCCCACCCTTCCTCCGCTGGTTTGCGGAAAAGGGATGGCGCCCGCGCGCGCATCAGCTTGAATTGCTGGCCCGCGCCGAAGCCGGCGAAAACACGTTACTCATCGCGCCAACCGGCGCCGGCAAGACGCTCGCCGGCTTTCTTCCGTCGCTGACCGACCTCACACGCCGCGGCAAAATCCCGCCGGGCTCGGCCTTCACAGGCATCCACACACTCTATGTCTCGCCGCTGAAGGCGCTGGCTGTCGACATCGAGCGCAATCTCATGAAGCCCGTTACCGAGATGGGCTTGCCGATCTCGATCGAGAACCGCACCGGCGATACGCCGAACGCCAAGCGCCAGCGCCAGAAGCTGAACCCGCCGGATATCCTGCTGACGACGCCGGAACAGGTGGCGCTGCTGCTTGCAAACCGCGAAGCCGAGCGTTTCTTTGGGGATTTGAAATACGTCATCTTCGACGAGCTCCACTCGCTCGTCACGTCAAAGCGTGGCCATATGCTCTCGCTTGGCCTTGCCCGCCTGCGTCGGCTGGCGCCCGATCTGAAGACCATCGGCCTTTCCGCTACCGTTGCCGAACCCCTGGATTTGCAGAGATGGTTGGTGGCGCAGCAGGAGGGCAGGGAGAACCATGCTGGCCTCATACTTGTCGAAGGTGGCGCCAAGCCCGATATTTCCATTCTCGATACGGAAGAGCGCATCCCCTGGTCCGGCCACGCCGCCAAATATGCGATCCCGGATGTCTACCGCCAACTCATCGACCACCAGACGACGCTGCTTTTCGTCAATACCCGCTCGCAGGCCGAAATGCTCTTTCAGGAGCTCTGGACGGTCAACGAGGAGAACCTGCCGATCGCGCTCCACCATGGCTCGCTGGATGTTGCGCAGCGCCGCAAGGTCGAAGCCGCCATGGCCGCCAACCGCTTGCGGGCCGTCGTCGCCACTTCGACCCTTGACCTCGGCATCGACTGGGGTGATGTCGATCTGGTCATTCATGTCGGTGCGCCGAAGGGCGCCTCGCGCCTTGCGCAGCGCATCGGCCGCGCCAATCACCGCATGGACGAGCCGTCTAAGGCAATCCTCGTTCCCGCCAACCGCTTCGAGGTCATGGAGTGTCAGGCTGCCCTCGATGCAAATTACATCGGCGCGCAGGATACGCCGCCCGTAGGCCGAGGTGGGCTCGATGTGCTGGCCCAGCACGTGCTCGGCATGGCCTGTGCCGAACCCTTCGACATGCTGGAACTCTATGACGAGATCACCAGCGCCTCGCCTTATGCCGATCTTGCGTGGGAGACCTTCGAGCGCGTTGTCGATTTTGTCGCGACCGGCGGTTACGCCCTGCGCACCTATGAGCGTTACGCCCGCATCCGCAAGACCAAGGAAGGCCGCTGGCGCGTCTCCAATCCGCAGGTCGCGCAGCAATATCGATTAAACCTCGGCACCATCGTCGAAGATCCGATGCTGAATATCCGCATGGCCAAGCGCGGTGAGGGCGGCAGGCTCGGCCGTCCGGGCGCCGTGCTCGGCAAGGTCGAGGAATATTTCCTCGAACAGCTCGCCCCTGGCGATACGTTCATCTTCTCCGGAAAGGTTCTGCGCTTCGAAGGTATCCGGGAAAACGAAGCTCTGGTTAGCCAGGCCTATTCCTTCGATCCAAAAATCCCCTCCTATGCCGGCGGAAAATTCCCGCTTTCGACCTATCTCGCCGATCAGGTTCGCTCGATGCTCGATGATCCCGCCCGCTGGCACCGTCTGCCGGATCAGGTGCGCGACTGGCTGTCGTTGCAGAAGGAAAAATCGCTGCTGCCGAAGCGCGACGAGCTGCTGATCGAAACCTTCCCGCGCGGCAGCCGCGGCTATATGGTCATCTATCCCTTCGAGGGCCGTCTTGCGCACCAGACGCTCGGCATGCTGCTCACCCGCCGACTGGACAGGGCAGGGGCAAAACCGCTCGGCTTTGTCGCGACGGATTATTCCCTTGCCATATGGGGTCTGGAAGACCTCGGCCTGATGATCGCCAATGGGCGCCTCAGCCTCTCAGATCTCTTCGACGAGGACATGCTGGGTGACGATCTGGAATCCTGGCTGAACGAATCCTTCCTTCTGAAGCGCACCTTCCGCAATTGCGCCGTGATTGCAGGCTTGATCGAGCGACGCCATCCGGGCAAGGAAAAGACCGGCCGGCAGATCACCGTCTCCGCCGATCTGATCTATGATGTGCTGCGCACCCACGAGCCCGATCACATCCTGCTGCAGGCAACACGGCAGGATGCTTCGACCGGACTTTTGGATATTTCCCGCCTTGGCGATATGCTGAGGCGAATCAAGGGCCATATCACCCACCGGGCGCTGGACCATATTTCGCCGCTCGCCGTGCCGGTCATGCTGGAAATCGGCCGGGAATCGGTGCCGGGTCAGGCCCATGATGCGCTGCTTGCCGAAGCCGCCGACGATCTGATCGCCGAGGCCATGTCCTGAGAAATCGGGCCTGAATTATTGGGAATACGAGAGTGATGAACCGCCTGGCGCTCGCGCGCGACATGATCAGCCTTGCCGCAATACCGGGCGTCGAAACCGCCATTCACGGTGTTGCCGCCGTCTGCGATCCGCTTGGTGCGCTCTACCTGCCGGATGCCGGCATTCTTGTCGTTTCCGACCTCCATCTGGAAAAAGGCGCAGCTTACGCCCGCCGCGGCATGATGTTGCCGCCCTACGATACGCTGGCGACACTGACCGTACTCGCCGCCGTCATTTCCCGCTACGATCCGAAACTCGTCATATCCCTGGGTGACAATTTCCACGACCGCGTCGGCTCGAAGCACCTGCCGGATGCCTTCCGTGCCCTGATCGTCGAAATGGCCCGCGGCCGCGAATGGATCTGGATCAACGGCAACCACGACCCTGACGGCACCGTCGACCTGCCCGGCACCTGTTCGGATGAACTTTTTTACGCCGGCCTGACCTTCCGCCACGAGCCGCGCGAGGGTCTGCAGAAGGGCGAGATCGCCGGCCATTTGCATCCGGCGGCCACCGTCCGCCGCCGCGAAAAATCCGTCCGCCGTCCCTGCTTTGCGACCGACGGCGCCCGTCTGCTGATGCCAGCCTTCGGCGTCATGAGCGGTGGTCTCGACCTTGGCCACAAGGCGATGAAGGGCCTCTTCGACAAGGCTTCGCTGATTGCCCATCTGCTCGGTCGCGACCGGATCTATTCGGTGCGCTATGGCAATCTGCGTGGCTGAACAGGCTTAATTACATCCCTGCAACTGCTGCTGATAGGTGCCGGCCATCCGTGCAAACTTCTGTGCCGTCTGCTGCAGCTGACCATTGCTGCGCCAGTCGCCGCGCTTGTAGCCGGTCGGGCCGGAGTAATAGGCCAGGTAAAGGTTGTAGGCGTCGTTGAGCGGAATGCCCGTCGTTTGGGCGTTGCTGTAGTGATACCAAGCGATGAAATCGATAGCGTCGCCAAAGTTCGTGCGACGCGCGGACCAGTTGCCGGTTTCGGACTGGTAGTGATCCCAGGTTCCGTTCAGCGCCTGTGAGTAGCCATAGGCCGTCGACGGTCTCGTCCAGGGAATGAAACCGAAGAGTTTTGTGCGCGGCGGACGCGCATAGGGCTGGAACCCGGATTCGACATACATGGTCGCCATCAGGATCGGCACCGGCACGCCGTATTTTTTCTCGGCACGCTCTGCGGCGCCCTGCCAACTGGTGAAGAGACCATCCTTCTGATCGAAGACGGCGCAGATATTTCTCGTCTGGCGGGGCGCTGTCGCGCAGCCGGCAAGCAGGGCCAGCCCGATGACCGCAAGCACGATACGAGTACGCATGATACAAACCTCTCGTTTCCGAGAGATTACTAACTCGTAAACGTTAAAGACCGGTTTTTATGCGAATACGAGATGTTCTGGCGGCTTTTTGTGAGGCCAGGGATTGGTGCCGTCCCGCAGCCAGAGCAGCGTATCCAGCCAGAAGCCGGCGGCATGGCGTGCATGAAAAAGATCGAAATGTCCGATCCTCGGAAATCCGAGATCGTCTGGCGCCAGCAGCACCTCCTCCACTCTGGCATTGCGATAGTGAGAAAGGCCGCGACGAATGGCCTGCACAGTACCAATATCGTCATCGGTGACGGTCAGGCCGAGGATCGGCGCATGGAAATTTCCGAAGGATTTTGAGGCGTCTTTTTTTTCCGCCGAGCGAGGATTGTCCCATCCCCGCTGGAATGCCCAGTCGAGAGCCACTCCCTTCGGCAGATCTTCGAGCCAGCCGAGAAGCCGTCCGGGAAAATAGCCGGCAAGCAACGTTACCGCCGGCATCAGAAGATGCCACTTCACGAACAGCCGCCCGCGATGATCAGGCGCATAGTCCCGCCAGTTCCCATATTGTGCCCCGACCGCCAGCATCCGGGCAACGCGGTCGCCATGCGCCGAAAGGCCCGGCAGGAAGCCGCCGATACTATGCCCAACGACAAAGAGCTCTCGGCCGGGCCTCTGGGCCTCCATGAAGCCTAGCGCTGCATCGAAATCCCGCTCGCCCCAGTCCCGCCAGCGATAGCCGCAGTCACGCAACCGCTCCGGTCGCGAGAGGCCGATGCCGCGATAGTCATAGGTCAGTACATCGAAGCCATGTTCGGCGAGAAAGCGCGCATAATAGTGATAATAGCGCGCCGCAACGCCGGTTGCCGGATTGATGACGACGTTGCCATTGCTGCGTTTGCTGGTCGTACTCCAGATGTGGCCGTGAAGCGCAACACCATCGGAGCATTCGATCACGACGGCTTCCGCCTCCTTGATAAGATCACTCTCCCTGCGTTTGCCTGCAGCCGGCATCTGTCGTCCCCTTCGTCCCTGACCCTGCAGGACATTAGCCGTCAAGCCGTGTTGATGACACTCACTAGTCGGTATACATTGCTGTCATGGTCAGATCCGCATCAGACACGCGGGAGCGCATCGTCGCAGCCGCCGCGAAACTCTTCTACAGCGACGGCATCCGCGCCGTGAGCGTCGATGCCGTTGCGGAGAAGGCAGATGTCACCAAGCGCACCCTCTACTATCATTTCGACAGCAAGGACGATCTGATCGCCGCCTATCTGGAAAGCCGGGATCAGCCCAATCTCGCTGTCTACAGGCGCTGGTTTGCGGAAACGGACGGCGATCTCGCGGCGAAGGTAAAAGGCATTTTCGGCAATCTCGCCCGTTCTGCCCGGCACCCGAAATGGAAGGGCTGCGGATATCTCAGAACTTCGGCGGAACTCGCAAACATGCCCGGCCATCCCGCGATCAAGGTCGGCGCCGCGCATAAGAAGAATGTCGAGCAGTGGCTCGTGACGCTCTTCGAGGCTGAGCATGGTGCTGACGCGGATAAGCTCGCCCGCCAGATCGTGCTGCTGCTCGACGGCTCCTTTGCCGCCGTGCTCCTGCATCGCGATCCGACCTATATGGAAACGGCCGGCGAAGCGGCTGCAGCCCTGGTGGCTGCAGCCGGAAAATGATCATTCTGCGGTGCCGGGCTCATAGCGCAGGATCACCGCACCGCTCTTGGTCACCGAGGAATCGAGCAGCTTCAGCGCCCTCTGGTTTTCCGCGGGCTTGAAGTGCGGATTGCCGCCGCCGAGGATGACCGGCACGAGGCAGATACGGATTTCATCCACCAGTCCAGCCTTCAAGAGGACATCGGCAAGCTCGGCGCTGCCGAAGATGAAGATCGTCTTGCCGTGCTCCTCCTTCAGCCGCTTCAGTTCGGGTACCGGGTCGTTGACGACGCGCGTATTGTTCCAGTCCGCCTTTTCCATGCGCCGCGAGACGGCAATCTTGGCGATGCCGTTCATATAGGCCTTGATCTTGTCCTCGCTCTCCGCGGTCGGCCAATAGGCCGCCATGCCCTCATAGGTCTTGCGTCCGAAGACCAGAAGGTCGCCTTCCTCGCCGAACTGCTCGGCATATTTTTCGAGCTCCGGCCCCCAGGCCAGATTGTGGAACTCGATGTCCCACGGTTTCGTCCCTTCGAAGTAGCCATCCAGCGTCATCAGGTTCCAGACAACAAGCTTCCTCATCTCATCCTCCTTGGACTTTGTCCTCTTCAAAACCAGTTGCTATTAACAACTGGTTTTGAAACTAGTCCAACTGATGGCAAAATGCAAGCGGTTAAAGATGGGGGAGTTTGAAAGGCGGCGGCAGCGGGCATCGGGACACGCTTCTGCCGTCCGCTACGTGATGGCCGTCGGATGTTTGACGAAAACCTATCTGAAACTTGTCGACCGGTGGCGGAGATCCGCGGATCAATCCTTGCGGAAGATCAGACTGGCGCCCCATCCCGTCAGCACGGCCAGCAGCACCGCAAAACAGCCGTAGAAAATCGGTTGCTCGTGCGCAGCATCGGTAATCGTCTGCTCGATACCCGTCTTGATGACACGCAGCGGCTGCGATTTCTGCGTCACGAACTTGCCGCTCTTGAACAGATAGGCGCGCACCGTATGCACGCCGTTCGGAATGTTGGCTGGCAGCCGCAGGCTTGCCTTGAAGAGGTTGGAGGAGACGAAGCGCACGCCGCTCGGATCGCGCTCGTAGAGCCCGCCCACCTGCTGTATCCGCCGGAAGGCGGTGCGGAATTCGTTGAGACTGTTGAAATTACCGGCAAAATCGATCGGCCGCAGCGGAATATGGTCGATGCCGATCCCTTCGCCGGTGAGGTCCAGCGGCGTCGTGATATCATCGATGGAACGCGAACTCGACATTGAATAGGAATGCGGCACGTCGGCAAAGGTCATCGACGAGGTGTTGATCCAGATGCCGAAGACCCGCTCCTTCTTGCGCACGGTGGCATCCTCGCGCGGTCCTTCCAGAACCACGATGACATCATACTGGCCGATGGCGAGCAGCAGGTCGTCCGTATTGGTCACTGCACCGAAAATCGTCAGGTCCGCGCCGCGGAAATCCGAGGTGATGGCGATCTCGCTGGTCGAAGTGCCAATTTCCAGCAATTCGCGCTCGGCCTGCGTCGTTCCCTGTCCGGGCAGCATCATCTGCGCCGAGGCGGCCACAGGCATCAGAAGAACAAGAAGCAGGAGGAGCCGAAACATCAGTTCCCCACTCCCATGACCACTGAATAGATATCCTGCGGTGTTACGATCAGCGCGACGGCAAGGCGCAGGCCGACGGCGAGAACCAGCAGGCCGAGCAGGGCGCGCAACTGCTCGCCGCGCAGCCGCTGGCCGACACGCACGCCATATTGCGCACCGATGACCCCGGCGAGCATGAGGAAAAAGGCGAGCACGATATCGACGGAATAGTTGGTCGCCGCCTGCACGATCGTCGTATAGGCGGTCACGAAGATGATCTGGAAGAGTGAGGTACCGACGACGACATTGGTCGGGATGCGCAGCAGGTAGATCATGGCCGGAACCATGATGAAGCCGCCGCCGACACCCATGACGGAGGTCAGGATGCCGATCGCAAAGCCGAGCGTCACGATCGGAATAACCGACAGATAGATCTTCGATTTCTTGAACCGCACCTTGAGCGGCAGCTTGTGAACCCAGTGCTGATGGCCGGGCTTGCGGGGCGCCGGTGCCTCATTGCGGGCCGCCCGGCGCATGGCATTGACGCTTTCCCAGAGCATCAGCCCGCCGACTGTACCGAGGAAGACGACGTAAAGCAGCGAGATGAAGAGGTCGAGCTGACCGATCGCGCGCAGCAGCGAGAAGATCCAGATACCAACAGTCGCGCCCGAAAGACCGCCGACAAGCAGCACCGATCCGAGCTTCACATCCAGCGTGCCGCGCCGGAAATGCGTGATCGCCCCCGAGATCGAGGAAGCGACCACCTGGTTGGCCCCGGTTGCGACGGCGACGACCGGCGGAATGTTATAGAAGATCAGGAGAGGCGTGATCAGAAAGCCGCCGCCAACGCCGAACATGCCCGACAGGAAGCCAACGGCGGCCCCCATGCCGAGAATGATGAAGATGTTCACCGACAATTCTGCGATGGGCAGATAGATTGTCACAGCCGACCCCGATTATCGCCGCGCCCGCCGCGGCGGCCTGTCTCACGTCCCCGTTCGAATGGCGCATCCTACTGTGAAATCGTTGCCAGAGGCTTTCGAAGGAAAAAAGCGCGATCAGCCGGATGCGGGTCTCGATATGTCCCGCATAATCCGGCTTTTTTCAGGTTTTGTGACAGGTGGCTCGAAAAGGCGAAAAGCCCCGCGGCAGAGCGCCGCGGGCGATCTCAGATAGCCTTGGCGCCCGGTTTGTTGCGTTCCAGAAGCGCCTTCACCGTATCGTCGTTGACCTTGCCGGTCGGCTCCTGTCCGATCGACTTCTGGAAGTTCTTGATGGCAGTCACCGTCTTGGCGCCCATTTCTCCATCCGCCGGGCCAGCGTCGAAGCCGTTATTGTTGAGGATCGCCTGGATGTTGCGGATCGCTTTCTTCATGTCGACGGTGGCCGTCTTCGGTGCGGCGGCACTTGCCCATGCATCGGGAACCTCGATGCCGTTCGCCTTGTTGTCGAGCGGCTGCGGCTTCCAGAGCTCGGCCTTGGCGCGGGCGCGCTCGAGTTGGTCCGGCTTCATGGCATTTGCGACTTCGTCACGTTTCTGGGCGGCATCCTTGTCGCCCGACTTGGCGGCGATCGAAAACCACTTGTAGGATTCTTCCAGATCCGCCGGTACGCCATTGCCGCGGGCGCACAGGATGGCGAGGTTGAACTGGCTGTCGGTGATGCCGAGGTCGGCAGCCTTCTGGAACCACGTTGCGGCCGTCGCATAATCCTGCTGGCCGAGCGCGCCGGAGGCATAGAGCACGGCGAGATTGTGCATCGCGCTGGCATTGCCCTGGCCCGCAGCCTGCTCGTAGAGGCTCTTGGCCTTCTGCACGTCGCGGTCGACGCCATTGCCCTTCTCATACATGCTGCCGAGACGGTACTGTGCCGGTGCGAAGCCGTTGTCGGCCGAGAGCTGATACCAGCTCGCGGCCTGCTTCTGGTCGGCGGCAAGGCCATTGCGGCCTTCGGTATAACGCGCACCGATCTCGAAGAGCGCCAGCGCGTCGCCATTACGCGCTGCATCGGCAAGCGGCTGCGGCTGGATCGTATCGGGAACGATGATCGAGGCGGCAGCGGATGCGGCAGGTATCGTCGTCGGCGCCGCGGGAGCGTTCGGAACAAAGCCGGACGTATTCTGCGCGGGCGCCTGGCTGAAATCCTCTGCGCCTTCGCCGTCAAGCGGCGTGGCATCGGTGAGGTGATCGGGTGTCGCTGCCTGCGGCTCTGCGGGCGCGGTCGCCTCGGAAGGTGCTGCGTCCGGCGTCATCATCGGCGCCGGAGCGCTGATTTCGGGCGCGGCTGCTTCCGGCGCAACCGGTGCCGGGGCTGCCATATTGGCCTGCGGCGTTTCGGTCGCGTCGGTCAGAACCGAGACTTCAGCCGGAGGCGGGGCCTTTTCGCCCGTGGTCAACGTGCGGGCAAGCGGGAAAGCCATGATGGCCAGCAGCACGGCCCCGACCGCGAGCAGGATCGGCCGGCGAAAGCGCGAGAAGGCGCCACCCTTGCCGGCTTTTTCAGGCTTCGCAGCACGACGCTCGGCGCGGGTCGCGGGCTTTGCGTTGCTGTCGATCTCCATGGCGGCGGCCTGCGCGGCGCGGCGCGCAGCGGCGATATAGTCGGCCCGATCGTTTTCGGTGGCCGGCTTGCCGCGCTGGGCATTCTGGCTGGCGCGCACGCGCTCCAGGATCTTCTTGACATCAGGTGCGCCAGAGCCCGGTTCGAGCAATTCGTTCGCCGCCTCTGCCGGCACGACATCGACGGGATCGATTGACGGTGCGGGATCGATGACCGTGCGCTCGGCGGCGGCCTTTGCCTCCGTCTTGCGCGATGGCATCAGCTTGCGGCCAAGGCTTGCAAGCAGGCTACCCTTGGGAACGACAGGCTTTTCCGACTGGTTCGTGGCTTCGATGGCGATCGCGCTGGTGCTGTCGGCCAAAGCCGCTTCCGGCATACGCACCGCCGTCTCTTCGGCGATGTTTGCCGTGCGCAGCACAGGCGAGGCCTTCGGCGCCGGCATCACCGGCGCCCTGGCTGGCTCGCTGCCCGCATCGACGAGTGCGTAGGGGTCAACGTCGAAATCGACTTCCGCCGCCGGCATCCGGGCGGCCGGGCGAACCCGCTCCTCCATCGTATCCAGCCGGTCGGCAATATGCAGCAGCGTCTCGTGGAGGGCCTGGAAGGTCTTGTGCGTGCGCTCCTCGCTGTCGCGGCTCAAATCTTCGAGGTTCCGCAGATCATCGGCGAGTGCGATGAGGGCCGACATGTCGCTCTCTGCGGGTGCAGCGCCCTGTGCTCCGCCGTTGCGCGAATAGGCATCAACCACGGCTTCCGCTGCCTGCCGTGCCGCCTCGATGATATATTCGTCGTTCGTCGCGATATAATCTTCGATTGCACCCATGCGACGGTCGAGATCTGCCGATACTTCCGCATTTTCGCGCGGCGCATTCAGGAGCTCGGAGAGATTTGCAATCTGCTCCTCGAGGTTCTTCAGCGCGCGCGTGTCGGTCGGCGCAGCTGCCGTGCTTTCCTCCAGCCTTGCGGCGATGTCGCTAAGCCGCCCTTCGATCCGTTGAAAGGCGCTGTCGTCGATAACAGGCGCCGGGACGGGGCGGATTTCCATCTCGTCGATGCGGCGTGCGAGATAGTCGAGCCTCTGGGCGAGCGCATCATTGACCGAGCCGCTTTCCAGCGCATCGATCTTGCGGGAAATGTCGGAAAGCGCGCCGGTCAGGTCCTGTTGCGGGGCGGCCTTCTGCGTGCGCTCGAGCAAGTAGGAAAGGTGCTCCAGCCGCTCGTCGAGACGCGAAGTCGCCTCGGCCTTGGCAAGGTCCTCGACGCGCGCCGTCAATGCTTCCAGCCGGCCGGCCATCTCGTCGGTCGGGTTGGGACGGTTTATCGCGGCCCGGCCCATCAGCTCGATCTGTTCGCCAAGCGCGGAAAGGCGATTTTCCAGCCGCTGCATCAGTGCGGGATCACCACCTGCAGCACTGCGTCCGCTGGCGGCGATCGCGCGACTGATCTCGTCGAGCCGCGTGTCCATGGCGGCGAACTGCTCCGACATGATCCGATCGTGCGGCTGGATGAGGTTGCCGAACTGCTCGACCGCAGAGGCGATGGTGATGAGCTTGTCTTCCAGTGCGTGCACGGCCGGGCTTTCGCCCATGCCGCCAAGATGCCGCTTGATGTCGTCAAGCCGGTAGGCGAGCGACACCAGCTCTTCCTGCAGCCCGGCCGTGTCGAGCTCTGCCAGGCGGTTTTCCACATTGTCCCAGCGCTGTTCCATGTGGCGCATGGAATCCTCGCGCGCCAGCCCGTCCATCAGCGAACGCAGCTCTTCGAATTCGTTGCGCAGGCCGGTAGCCTCCGGACCAGCCGAGCGGCTGGTGAGCTGCGCGATGCTCTGCGACAGGCGACCCATGTCGGCGCGGATGTCGTCGGCGAAATGCCTGTCCTGCGCGCTCGCCTTGATCTCTCGCAGTTCCGTGCGCAGCGCATTCATCTCGCGCGTGACACCTTCGGAAATGTCGCGCTTCAGGTCCTGCCGCAGGTTGACGAGGGCCTGGGCGATTTCGGTCATCGTGTCGCCGGAGGCGCGGAAAGCGGGTGCGGGCGGCTGCGGTGCCGGCGCGCGCTGCGGAGCAGGCGCAAGTGCCGGTTCACGCAGAAGGGCCGGTGCCGCTTCGCGCGTATAGGCGCGCTCGCGGTTCTCTCTGGTAGCGTCAAGCGCGCGCTGGCGCTGGCGGATTTCCGCCAGCGGGTCGGCAGCGCGCGGCGTATAGGAACTGACGTAGGGATCGCGGACGGGCGTCGGATTACTGGGTCGCTGTTCGCGTCCGCTGCCCATCAAGCCTTCGATCCGCGCTTCCAGCCCTTCGATCGTGCGGTTCAACGCGTCGAGCGAGGTTCTGTCGGAATGCCGGGAAGAATGTGATCGCGATCCGTTCATGTTCTTGCTCGCTTCGATTGCCCGGTCCGGGCCCGATCATTGCCTTTTCCGAAGCGTACCGGGGCACGCAGCGGAGAGCGCCATCCATGAGGAAATAATCAATTAGACTTTCCTCAAGCTGGACAGATTTTGGCGGCACTCCTGAAACGCGAGACAAAGAAAAGGAATGCAGATCGCCAATGCTCACCGCGCACCTTTCACGAAACGTGGTAAAGAACTCGTTAACCCGGATGAGAATTTTTTAACTTTTGCGCTCTTCGTGCCAATTTGGCGCGCGCAAATCTTCAGATCGGTCGCTTGTACTGCAACTCGATCTTCACGCCTTCTGGCCCATAGATGAAGACTTGGCCGAGATCGGTATCCGGAATGTCGAGATATTCATGGCGATAGCCGCTCGCTTTGATGCGGGCGAGTGCCGGTTCGAATTCGAAGAGGCTGAAGGCCACATGATTGAAGATACCGGGCGGAAAATCGCCCGCCCGCTCCGTCAGGCTCAGATGGATCACCGGCTTGTCGTCGAGATAAAGCCAGTGACCGCGCGAGGGAAAGGGCGGCCGATAGCCTTCCTTCACGCCAAGAATGTCTTCGAAAAAAGCGATCATGGCAGGCGCATCGCGGGTATCGATCGTCACATGGTCCAGACGCAGCATCGTTCCCTCCCAGGCTTTCGAAGCCAAACCGATCCTACCGGTTTCGACGCCTTCGGGAAAGCATCTATGCGCGATCGAGACCGTCTGGATCAGAAGTTCTCCGTCCAGGGCCGCAACTCCACTTCCTGCGACCAGGCGCTGCGGTGCTGCTGCAGCACGTCGATATAGGACTGTGCGATCGCATCAGGCGAAAGCGTACCGTCGGGCCTGTCTTCGCTATCCGGCCTCGTGGCGGAACGCACGGCGCCATCGATGATAAAATGCGCCACATGGATCCCGCGCGGCCCAAGTTCGCGGGCAGCACTTTGTGCCAAACCCCGCAGCGCGAATTTTCCCATGGCAAAGGGCGCCGATTGCGCATAGCCCTTGATGCTGGCCGTCGCCCCCGTCAGCAGGATAGCCCCGCGACCCTTCGCGATCATGCGTTTGGCCGCCTGCTGGGTCACAAGGAAGCCGCCAAAGGCACTGGTGGCGATCGCCTGCTGCACATCTGCGGGATCGAGTTCGGCAATCGGCCCTCGCGCCCGGCCGCTGGCATTATAGATGACGACATCGGGCTCGCCGATTTCGGCATCGACGCGCTCGAAAAGGGCCGAAACCGCCGCGGGCTGTGAAGCGTCGGTCGCAAAAGCTTTCGCCCCGGTTTCATCGAGCAGAGGCCCGAGCTTGCCGATATTGCGCGCCGCAAGGCTCACTTTGACGCCGCGCTCTGCAAGCTTGCGGGCAAGCGAGCCGCTGATACCGGAACCGGCACCGACGATGAGCGCGCTGCGATAGGGAAACTCGGCCATGATCTTCTCCTTCGGATGAACCTTCCGGAGAGGTAGGCAGTCGCAGCCTGTCAAAAAACCGCCGGCCGGAAATATTTCATTCCTGGGGAGCGTCGATCGAAAGCCCGCAGATGCGCGAGAGATGGGCGAGCGGCAGACCCGTCTCCTCGGCCCAGCGGTTGAAAGTCTGCTGGATCAGTTGCTGATCCTTCTTGCCGGTTCCGGATGCCGAGAGCGGCACGCCCGCATCCCTCAGGCACGCGAGCACGTCTGATGTCATGATAAAGCCGTCGCGACCGATACCGCGCAGGAAATATTGACCGGTGGCTCCGCCCAGCCGGTTGCCGCGTTTGGCAAGCACGTCGAGCAGGCCGATGTGATCCTCATGTGGCCAGTTTGCGAAAAAGGCGCCGGCGCTGCCCGCCTCGTTCGCCATCTCGCGTACGAAGGCGGCGTTTGCGCGCACCGACATGATCTTCGCGCCATTCTTGACGACGCGGTCATCGTTCGTCAGGTCATGCCAATATTCGTCGGAAGCGATATTGAGGGCGGCAGGGTCGAAACCGTCGAAAGCCTCTTCAAAGCCTGGCCATTTATTATCGATGACCTTGTGGACGAAACCGCTGTAGAAGACGCGCTGCGTCATCTGCGACAGGATGCGGTCATCCGGCAGGGCACGCAGCGCCTCATGGTCAGGAATGGCCGGGAGCATCGCCTTCAGCGCGTCGGCGCCGCCTTTTCTCTGCTCGGCGCGCAGACGGATTATATCGAAATCGCTCAAGGCTAGGCTCCCGAAATAGACATTGCTGGCACAAGCCTAGTCCGGGAGCGACCTTGTCTTCAAGCCGTTTGGCTTCAAGATTGCCGCTCAGGCGGCGACGGATTCACGCACGTCGTCGAGCAGGAAATGCACGACCAGATAGTCGGTCTTGTAATGGCGCCCGCTGTCGCCGACTTTTTCTTCGCAGCCGCCATCGGCGGGGTGCCACGGATGATAGTGTGGATTGGTGGCGATCAGCGTCACCGCCTTGCCGGCATAAGGCCCCTCGGCCGGCCGGAAACGCATTTCGGCAAGCGGCCAGATGCGTTCATAGGTTTCCATGGGAATGCGCACCCTCAGCGCCCTGCGCGGAGCCGGCGGCTCGTCATGCGCAACCACTCTTTCGCCATTGACCGGTTCCACAGTCACAGGCTCGATGGTCACAAGTTCCGCCGTATCGAAGATGGAATTGAACTCCGCAGGCCACGCTCTTTTCATGAACAGCTCCTCCCAGGCTTTTCCAAGGTCGCAGGATGGAGTGTAGCGCGCTTGGCCGGAGAAGCAACGGACTATTACCATTCTGTGACAATGCGCGTGCATCGTTCACCTCTCTCCACGCCACCTCACAAAATCGCGCGCACTCCGGATTTGACGTTTACGCAAACGTCAATATTTTGTAAGAGAGTGTCAACGCCGGAGCGATCCGGTTGCCGAATTGGAGGAATTCGAACGATGCCAGTCTACAAGGCCCCGGTGAACGACACGCTCTTCGTGCTGAACGACGTGCTGGGTCTCGAGCGCTACAACAATCTCCCGGGTTTTGCCGATGCCACGCCTGACATGGTGGAGGCTATTCTGGGCGAAGCGGCGAAAGTGGCCGAGGAGGTTATGTTTCCTCTGAACTATTCCGGCGATCAGCAAGGTTGCCTGCGTCAAGAGGATGGCGCGGTTTCGACACCGAAGGGTTTCAAGGAAGCCTATAAGGCCTATCGCGAAGGTGGCTGGATCGGCATCGCCGTGCCGGAGGAATTCGGCGGCCAGGGCCTGCCCTATACGCTGCACGTCGCCGTCGGCGAATATACCTCCGCCGCCAATATGTCGCTGATGATGTATCCGGGCCTGACCCAGGGCGCGATTGCTGCGATCCTCGTTCACGGCAGCGAAGAGCAGAAGCGCACCTACTTGCCGAAGATGGTCGAGGGTGCCTGGACCGGCACGATGAACCTCACCGAGCCACATTGCGGCACAGATCTCGGCATGTTGCGCACCAGAGCTGTACCGCAGGCTGACGGCAGCTATCGGATCTCAGGCCAGAAGATCTTCATCTCCGCCGGTGAACATGACATGGCCGACAATATCGTCCACCTTGTGCTCGCCCGTATCGAGGGCGCCCCCGAAGGCACCAAGGGCATTTCGCTCTTCATCGTGCCGAAGTTTCTGGCCGCTGACGATAGCGGTACCGGGGTGCGCAACGGCGTTACCTGTGGCGCGATCGAACACAAGATGGGCATTCACGCGAACGCCACCTGCGTCATGAACTACGACGACGCGACCGGCTATCTTATCGGCGAGGCAAACCGCGGGCTCAACGCCATGTTCGTGATGATGAACGAGGCCCGTCTGATGGTCGGCCTGCAGGGCATCGCCATTTCAGAGATCGCTTATCAGAACGCCGCAAACTATGCCCGCGATCGTATCCAGGGTCGCTCCCTGTCGGGCGTCAAGGCGCCGGACAAGAAGGCCGATCCGATCATCGTCCACCCAGATATCCGCCGCGCGTTGATGACCATCCGCTCGTTCAACGAGGCCGGCCGCGCCTTCCTGCTCTGGACCGCGCTGAAATCCGATATCGCCCACCGCGCCAGCGATGAGAAGGAACGCCAGACGGCCGACGACATTCTCGGCCTCGTCACCCCGATCCTCAAGGGCGTGATGACCGACAGGGGCTTCGATCATGCTGTCATGGCCCAGCAGGTCTTCGGCGGCCACGGCTATATCGAAGAGCATGGCATGAGCCAGTATGTGCGCGATGCCCGCATCGCCATGATCTATGAAGGCGCAAACGGCATCCAGGCGCTCGATTTGGTTGGCCGCAAATTGGCACTGAATGGCGGCCGCGCGGCCATGGCGCTCTTCAAGGAGATCGGTGATTTCTGCGAGGAAAACCGCAATGACGGAGAGCTGGGCTTCTTCACCAAGCACCTCAAGAAGGGCTTGAACGACGTGCAGGGCGCGACCATGTGGTTCATGCAGAATGCGATGGCGAAGCCCGACAACGCCGGTGCCGGCTCCACCGATTACATGCACCTCTTTGGCCTTGTTATTCTCGGCTATATGTGGGCGCGTATGGCCAAAGCCGCCAATGAACGTCTTGCCGCCGGCGATGCCAGAGAAGACTATCTGAAGAACAAGCTCATAACGGCGAAATTCTTCATGGAGCGTGTGATGCCCGAAACCGCATTGCGCAAGACGCGCATCGAAACCGGTGCCGACACGATGATGGAACTGGCCGCCGAAGCGTTTTGATCACTACCCCTTCTCCCCACGGGGAGAAGGTGGCCCGAAGGGCCGGATGAGGGGGCCGCAAGCGCGGCCGTCTCTGGCTCCTTCCTGCCGGAAGACGATTTCACCGGCGCCTTTGCGCCGCCAGGGAGATGAGACAATGACCGAGGTTTTCATTTACGATCACGTCCGCACGCCCCGCGGCCGCGGCAAGAAGGATGGATCGCTCCACGAAGTGCCCTCCGTGCGCCTTGCGGCCAAGACGCTGGAAGCGATCCGCGACCGCAACGGTCTCGACACCGAAACAGTCGATGACATTATCATGGGCTGTGTCGACCCGGTCATGGATGCCGGCGCCGTCATCCCCAAGGCCGCTGCCTTCGAAGCCGGTTATTCGACCAGGGCGCCCGGCATGCAGATTTCACGCTTCTGTGCTTCCGGTCTCGACGCCGTGAATTTCGGCGCCGGCAAGATCGCGCAGGGCGCTGACGATATCGTCATCGCCGGCGGCGTCGAAAGCATGTCGCGCGTCGGCCTCGGCATGTCCGGCGGCGCCTGGTTCATGGACCCCTCGGTGAACTTCCCGGCCTATTTCATGCCACAGGGCGTGTCGGCCGATCTGATCGCCACCAAATACGGTTTCTCGCGTGACGACGTCGACGCCTATGCCGTCGAAAGCCAGAAGCGGGCGGCAAACGCCTGGAACAATGGCTGGTTCAAGAATTCCGTCATCCCGGTCAAGGACCAGAATGGCCTGACGATCCTTGCCCATGACGAGCACATGCGCCCCGGCACCGATATGCAGGCGCTCGCCTCCCTCAATCCGTCCTTCCAGATGCCAGGCGAAATGGGGGGCTTCGAAGCCGTTGCCATCCAGGCCCATCCGGAAATCGAGCGTGTCAACTACGTCCACCATGCCGGCAATTCCTCAGGGATCGTCGATGGCGCCGCTGCCGTCCTGCTCGGCTCTAAAGCCGGCGGCGAGAGCATGGGCCTGAAGCCCCGCGCCCGCATCAAGGCCTTTGCCAATATCGGCTCCGACCCGGCGCTGATGCTCACCGGCCCCGTCGATGTCACCGAAAAGCTCCTGAAGCGCACGGGCATGACGCTTGCCGATATCGATCTCTTTGAACTGAATGAGGCCTTCGCCGCCGTCGTGCTGCGCTACATGCAGGCCTTCGACATCGAGCACGACCAGATCAACGTCAATGGCGGCGCAATTGCCATGGGACATCCGCTGGGTGCCACGGGCGCCATGATCCTCGGCACTGTGCTGGACGAACTGGAGCGCCGCGATCTCAACACCGCACTGGTCACCCTCTGCATCGGCGCCGGCATGGGCACGGCAACCGTCATCGAACGCGTCTAAGGGAGAGAGACGATGAGCTACACCAACTTCACCGTCGAGACCGATGCGGATGGTATTGCCCTGGTCACCTGGGACATGCCCGGCAAGTCGATGAACGTCTTCACCGAAGAGGTGATGAGCGAACTCGATGCGATCATCGATACGACCGTTGCCGACAGTGCCGTCAAGGGCGTCGTCATCACCTCGGGCAAGTCTTCCTTCTCAGGCGGCGCTGATCTCTCGATGATCAAGGCTATGTTCACGCTCTATCAGCAGGAGAAAGCCGCAAACCCTGATGGCGCGGCACAAAAGCTCTTCGATCTTGTCGGCCTTATGACTGGCCTCTTCCGCAAGCTCGAAACCTGCGGCAAGCCCTGGGTCTCCGCCATCAACGGCACCTGCATGGGCGGCGCGCTGGAAATGTCGCTCGCCTGCCACGGCCGTGTCGCCTCCAATGCGAAGAGCGTCAAGATCGCCCTGCCGGAAGTCAAGGTCGGCATCTTCCCGGGTGCCGGCGGCACGCAGCGCATCTCGCGCCTCACCGATGCCCAGTCCGCCCTGCAGATGATGACGACGGGCCAGTCGCTGAACGCCTCGCGCGCCAAGGCCATGAACCTCCTCCACCAGGTGGTCGAGCCGGATCAGCTGATCCCGGCTGCCAAGCAGATGATCAAGGACGGCCTGAAGCCCGTCGCCCCCTGGGACGAAAAGGGCTTCAAGGTTCCCGGCGGCGGAATCTGGACGCCGGCCGCGGCCCAGCTCTGGCCGGCTGCACCCGCCATCCTGCGCCGCGAAACCTCGGGTAACTATCCCGGCGCGCTCGCCATCCTGAAATGCGTCTATGAAGGCCTGCAGGTTCCCTTCGATACGGCCCTGAAGATCGAGCAGCGCTATTTTACCCAGGTGCTGCAGACGACCGAAGCCTTCTCGATGATCCGCTCGCTCTTCATCTCCATGCAGGAGCTTAACAAGGGAGCCCGCCGCCCGGCCGGTGTGCCGAAGACCGAACTGAAGAAGGTCGTCGTCGTCGGCGCCGGCTTCATGGGCGCCTCCATCGCCTATGTCACCGCCGCCGCCGGTTTCGAGGTCACTCTCATCGACCGCGATATCGAAGCCGCCACCAAGGGCAGGGGCGTCGGCGAAGGCCTCGTCAAGGATTCCGTCGGTAAGGGCCGGCTGACGCAGGAGGAGGGCGCCGCCCTTCTTTCCCGCATCACGCCGTCTGCCGACTATACAGACCTGAAAGACGCTGATCTGGTCATCGAAGCGGTTTTCGAAGATCGCGCCGTCAAGAAGGCGGTCATCGAGCAGGTCGAAGCCGTCATCCCGGAGACGACCGTCTTTGCCTCCAATACCTCCACCCTGCCGATCACGGGCCTTGCAGAAAATTCGAAGCGCCCGGATCAGTTTATTGGCGTGCACTTCTTCTCGCCGGTCGAAAAGATGATGCTGACCGAGGTCATTCTCGGCAAGAGCACCGGTGACCGTGCGCTCGCCGTGGCGCTGGATTATGTCGCCGCCATCAAGAAGACGCCGATCGTCGTCAACGATACCAGAGGCTTCTTCGTCAACCGCTGCGTCTTCCGCTATATCCACGAAGCCTATGACATGCTGATCGAAGGCGTGCCGGCGGCGATGATCGAAAATGCCGCCAAAATGGCCGGCATGCCGGTCGGCCCGCTGTCGCTGAATGATGAAGTGGCAATCGACCTCTCGCAGAAGATCCTCAAGGCCACCGTCGCCGATCTCGGCCCCAAGGCTGTCGACGAGCGCCACCTCGCCCTCATCGACAAGCTGGTGGACGAACTCGACCGCCGCGGCCGCAAGAACGGCAAGGGCTTCTACGAATATCCGGCCAAACCCGCCAAGAAATTCCTCTGGCCCGAGTTGAAGACCCTCTATCCGCAAAAACCGGCCGCTGAGGTCGACGTCAACACGCTGAAGCAGCGCTTCCTGGTGACGATCGCTCTCGAAGCCGCCCGCACCATGGAGGAAGGCATCGTCACCGATCCGCGTGAAGCCGATGTCGGCTCCATTCTCGGTTTCGGTTTCGCGCCCTATACCGGCGGTGCGCTGAGCTATATCGACGGCATGGGCGTGAATGCTTTCGTGGACCTCGCCGAAAAGCTGGCCTCCAGCTACGGCGACCACTTCAAGCCCACGCCGCTCTTGAAGGACATGGCCGCCAAGGGCGAAACCTTCTACGGTCGTTTCGATCCCTATCCGGCAGCCGATAAGGCTGCTTAAACGAGGCGGGAACGTCCGGAGCCCCTCATCCGACCCTTCGGGCCACCTTCTCCCAGAGGGGAGAAGGGGTTTTGCCACACTGTTTTCGCGCTCTCAAAGGCGTCGTAGCCCACGTCCCCTCTACCCACCGGGGAGAGGGTTAGTGGGCTCCAGGCGACCGCGCAATTTCAGTTACTCACAATTCTGCCGGACACTCTGGGCCAAAAACACTTAGCTCTTGCGCTAAGTATCGCATCATGATACTTAGCCTCATGGATTACTATTCGCATCAGCTCGACAGCATCTTCCTGGCGCTCGCCGACCCCACGCGCCGTGCCGTCATCGGCCGGCTCGGCACCGGTCCGGCGAGCATCAGCGATCTTGCAAAGCCTTTCGCCATGGCCTTGCCGTCCTTCATGAAGCACATCCACCTGCTCGAAGAGACAGGGCTTATCGAAACGAAGAAGCAGGGTCGTGTGCGCACCTGCACGCTGGAGAAGAAGCGTTTCGCAATGGTCGAAGGCTGGCTTTCGGCTCAGCGCGCCATCTGGGAGGCCCGCACCGACAGGCTCGAAGCTTTCGTCACTGCCACGCAATCGAAGGAGGAGAAATCCCAATGAAGCCAAATGTGAATCCCGATCTCGATCTGACCATTTCGCGCGTCATCAAAGCACCACCGTCCGCCGTCTGGAGCGCCTGGACCAACCCGGCACAATTCGAAAAATGGTGGATACCCGCGCCGGCGCTCTGCCGTGTCGCCACCATGGACGTCAAACCCGGCGGCGCCCTTGTAACCGAAATGAGCGAGGATGGCGGTCCCTTTCAACACCATCTCAGTGCCTGCTATCTGGATGTTCAGGAGGGTCGTCGCATCGTCTTCACCAATGCGCTCCTTGGCGGCTGGCGCCCTGCGCCAACCCCCTTCATGACAGCCATCATCACCCTCGCCGATCATCCCGAAGGGACCGACTACAGTGCCGTCGTCATGCACAAGGACAAGGAGACCCGCAGCACGCATGAAGAACTGGGCTTCCATGACGGTTGGGGCACGGTCGCCGCGCAGCTGGCAAAGCTGGTGGAGAAATAAAGAAAACTCATGCCCGCTATAGCGGCCGGGCTAAGGCGATAACTGGGAACGGCGGGAGAACGCCGGGTGACACGGATCGCTTAACCTGCCAGTCGGTGATCCGTTGTCTGGCCCTCGTCGAACATCTCGCTCAGCATTTCAAGGATCACATGGACCTTCTCGGATTTGACCGAGTAGTAGATCGTCTGCGCATCGCGCCGCGTCTTGACGAGGTCCCTGCTGCGGAGCTTGGCGAGGTGCTGGGAGAGGGCCGATTGGCTGATTCCGATAATATCGGCGAGATTGTTGACCGCCACTTCGCGCTCGGCAAGCGTCTTCAGCATCCGCAGTCGATGGGCATTCGCCATCACCAGTAGCAGGTCGGCTTTCTTTTCAAAACTATCTGTATTCATCGCATTCCCTTCACAATCTTGCGGCCGCTATTTATATGACTAATTAAGAATTGTCTTAAGAGTGTGGCCGGAAACAAATTTTTCCTCATGTTTTTTGGAAGTGTCAGGAGAAGCAGGGCTCTGTGCTGCATTGACCGGTGCCGAATTCGCATTTGATCAGTCACCAGGTTCAGAAATCTCCCATGCGCGCCTATATGCCTGTCAGGAATCATGAGAAGAAGCGTGCAGGCACACTTCAGTTTAAGCGATGGAATCATGAAGAAGATCGGTTTTCTCTCGTTCGGGCATTGGACGCCCTCGCCGCAATCCCAGACGCGCTCCGCCGGCGATACGCTGCTGCAGTCGATTGATCTTGCCGTTGCAGCTGAAGAACTTGGTGCGGATGGCGCCTATTTCCGTGTCCACCATTTCGCCCGTCAGCTTGCTTCGCCCTTTCCATTGCTGGCCGCTGTCGGCGCCCGGACCAGCCGCATCGAGATCGGCACCGCAGTCATCGACATGCGCTACGAGAACCCGCTCTACATGGCGGAAGACGCTGGCTCCGCCGATCTGATTTCTCGCGGGCGCCTGCAGCTCGGCATCAGCCGCGGTTCGCCGGAGCAGGTCATCGATGGCTGGCGATATTTCGGCTACAATCCGCCGGAAGGCCAAAGCGATGCCGATATGGGCCGCCGCCACGCCGAGGTTTTCCTCGAAATATTGAAGGGCGAAGGCTTCGCCGAGCCCAATCCGCGGCCGATGTTCCCCAATCCGCCCGGCCTCTTGCGGCTCGAACCGCATTCCGCCGGCCTGCGTGAGCGCATCTGGTGGGGTGCCGGCTCGAACGCTACCGCCGTCTGGGCCGCCAAGCTCGGCATGAACCTGCAAAGCTCGACCTTGAAGGACGACGAGACGGGCGAGGCCTTCCATATCCAGCAGGCCAAACAGATCCGCGCCTATCGCGAGGCCTGGAAGGAAGCCGGTCATCAGCGGGAGCCACGCGTCTCCGTCAGCCGCAGCATCTTCGCGCTGGTGAACGATCGCGACCGCTCCTATTTCGGCTATGGCAATGAAGGGCAGGACAAGATCGGCTTCATCGACGAGAATACGAGGGCGATCTTCGGCCGTTCATACGCCGCCGAGCCTGATGCTCTGATCGAGGAGCTGAAGAAGGACGAGGCGATCGCCGAGGCAGATACTCTGTTGCTCACCGTCCCCAACCAGCTCGGCGTGGAATACAATGCCCACGTTATTGAATCGATCATGAAATATATCGCGCCTGCGCTCGGCTGGCGTTGATCGCATAGCGTGTCGCACAAAAGTGCGTGCGGTTTGCGATAACGACATGAGAAAACAGGAGCTTAAAGCGTGGCGGATCTGAAAGATCGCGGCACGCTTTAAGCCGTCGCCGTCTCCCTTGTCGCACGCATCATCACCAGCCCGGCAAGGCTGACGAGGACGATGGCGGTCGCGTAGATGTCTGTGGTCATGCCGTAGCCGATCGACTTGACGAGGAAGCCCGCAAGGATGGCTGGCAGGCTGAAGGCGAGATAGCTCTGGATATAAAAGGCCGAAAGCAGGCCGGCCCGTTCTTCCGGCTTGGCGAGCGGCATGATTGTGCCGATCGAGCCCAGGAAGTTGGTACCGAAACCGGCGCCGGTCAAAAGCGTTCCGATGAGCAGCAGCGGCACGCTGGCAAGATGCACGCCAGCGACGACCGTTGCGATACCCGCTGTTTGGGAGGCGACGCCGAAGACGAGATTGCCCTTCGGGCTGCGGCTGCGGCGAAGGAAAACGGTAATTGCGCCGGACAACATCAACGCTGCCACGACCGCGCCACCCGTCAGCGGTGCGCGACTGCCGGTAGTGGAGACGACCAGCGAAGGTACGAGCGACAGGTAGAAGCCGCCGAGCGTCCAATTGGCGATATTGATCGGCGTCACCAGCGACAGCGGCTTCTTTACCTGTTGCGGAATGAAAATCGTCGGCTTCAGCGAAGTGAAGATGCCGGGGCGCGTGCCGCCGGTTTCTCGCGTCAGCCACAGCGCGAAGGCCTGTACGGTAAAGGCGACGAGAAGCAGGGCGTAGACGAGATGCAGTGGTTCCGGCCCGAACTGGATCAGCGCGCTGGTTCCGATCGCGCCGATCGCCATGCCAGAAAGCGGCGCAATGGAGTTGACGATCTGCCCCTTGGCCCGGTCGACATCGACAAGAGCTGCACCGAGGGAGGCGCCGGCAATACCGGTGGCGATACCCTGCACGATGCGCGCTGCGATCAGCCATTCCGGTCCGCTGGCGATGGAAAATAGCGCCATGGCGATGATCTCCAGCACCAGCGCGCCAAAAATGACAGGTCGCCGTCCGAGATGATCGGAGATGGAACCGGCGATCAGCAAAGTGGCGAGCAAAGCGAAGGCATAGACGGCGAAGATGACGGTGATGAGGATTGGGGAAACGGCAAAGACTTCCTGATAGATGCGATAAAGCGGCGTCGGCGCAGCTGATGCACCGAAGAAGATGGCCAGCGTCAGTGCATGGAAGCCCATGGGCGACGAATTCTTGATGGATTCAGGAGCGGCGACCATATATTGATCCATTAAAGCTAAATCGTTGCGTTAGCCCTATTTAGGTTGAGCCGCCGGTAAAAGCAAATAATTTGCGTTAATGGATCGATGAATGTTTCTGATCTATTGGTGCCGGAGCAATTCCAGCAAGGCGTGCAACGCCCGGACTTGTGGGCAAGCAAAGAGAGCATGTCCCGCAAAACTGGGGAGCGGTTTTGCGACCACGGCATGTTAAAACGGGACCTGAAGCATGCTAGGCGAAACCGAAAGGTCGCGGCGCGCTTCAGGGCTGAGAAAGTTGGGTTGAAATGGCAGTAAAAGAGAATATCCGTCCGGGTGGCAGAAGTGCACGTGTCCAGGCTTCAGTGCATGCCGCAGTGCGTGAGCTTCTTGCGGAGATGAGCCGAACGGAGATCACCGTTCCTCTGATCGCGACGCGGGCGGGTGTCACGCCGTCCACCATCTATCGCCGCTGGGGTGATCTGCAGGAATTACTGGCCGACGTCGCCGTCGAACGTCTGCGTCCCGACATGGAACCGGTCGATACCGGTACCGGCGCCGGCGATCTGGAAGCCTGGGCCGAACAATATGCAGAGGAAATGTCCTCCGGCCCCGGTCGGGAATATATCCGCGACGTGCTCGCCGCCCAGACCGGTGATAATGCCAACAAGTGCTGCAACTTCACCCGTCAACAGATTGAAGCGATCGCCGGAAGGGCGAAGGGGAGGGGCGAGGCCTTTCCCGATGTCGATACGGTGATGGATAGTGTCGTTGCACCCATCATGTACCGCACCCTCTTCGGCGATGCTCCGAACTCTGCTCGCGTACGGGAACTTGTTGACCACCTTTTCGACCGGCGCAAGGTGGCCTGATCTTCACTCGGCGGCGGCGCGCTTCAGCCCTGAAATCTGGGTGATATAGGCGCGCAGTGCCGCAGGGCGCACCGGCTTGTGCTGCACCGCGATGCCGTGCTTTTCTGCCTCTGCCCGCACTTCCAGCGTCCTGTCGGCTGTCACGAGCAGTGCGGGAATCTCAATGCCGAAATGCTGCCTGAGATGCAGGATCGCTTCAACCCCGGTTCCGTCGGCAAGATGATAATCGGCGATGACAAGGTCCGGCGGCTGACGCATCGAAAGCGTCTGGACAGCCGAAAGTGAATCCGCTGCCTGCGTGTTGCAGCCCCATCCATCGATCAGCAGCCGCATGCCCTCAAGGATCTTGGTTTCATTGTCGATGCACAGGATGCGCAATCCTTTCAATGGCTCGGCCGTGCGATCGACGGGAGCCACGGCTGCACTTGTTTCCGCGCTCTTCGAGATGTCTAGCGGCATGAGAACGCGGAATTCCGTTCCCTTGCCATGTGTCGACTGAAGTTCGACCTTGTGGCCAAGCACGCGGGCGATGCGGTCGACGATGGAGAGGCCGAGCCCGAGACCCGATGCGGTCTTGGCGCCTTCGTCCAGCCGCGCGAATTCCTTGAATACCGTCCGGAATTTCGAAGGCGGAATGCCGATGCCGGAATCCATTACCTGGATCATCACCTGATTGCCGCGTCGCCTGACCCCGATCAGCACCTTGCCGCTGACCGTATATTTGATGGCGTTGGAAACGAGGTTCTGTACCAGGCGGCGCAACAGGTTCGGATCGGAGCGCACCCGCAGCGAGGTCGGCATGACCTTGAGCTTCAGCTTCTTCTCGCGGGCGATCGGCGCAAAATCGGTCTCGATACGCTCGAGCAGGTCGGAAAGCGGCACGGATGCCAGCCGCGGGCGCATGGCGCCGGTATCAAGCCTGGAAATATCGAGCACGGCGCCGAGAATGGATTCAACCGATTCCAGCGCGGAATCGATGTTGCGCACGATCGGGCTGTTTTCCGATTGCGCCATGCGTTCGACGAGCGCGGAAGAATAGAGCCGCGCTGCATTGAGCGGCTGCAGGATATCGTGGCCGGCGGCAGCAAAGAAGCGGGTCTTGCCGATATTGGCCTCGTCCGCCGCCGCGCGTGCCTCCGCCAGCTCCTTGTTGACCCGGGTCAGTTCCGCCGTGCGCTCCGCGACGCGCTGTTCCAGTGTCTCGTTTGCCTGTTTCAGTGCCTGGTCGGCGGCCACACGCTGGGTAATGTCGGTGAAGGTCGCGACGATGCCCTTGTCCGGCATGGCATTGGAACGCACTTCGATGATGCGCTCGCCGCCGCCGAGCACCAGCGGGAAAGGCTTGTCGAGCGTCAGGAAATGCCGCACCGCTTGGCCCTGGTCGCCGGGCGCGATATCACCGCGATGGCTGAGAATACTGACGATATCAGATAGCGGAAAACCGACCTGGCCGGCATTTTCAGGCAGGTCCAGCAATTGCCGGAAACGCCGGTTCCAGATTGTCAGCCGGTTGGAGCTGTCGAAGACGGCAATGCCCTGATCCATCTGCGACAGCGCGGTCTGCAGCATGTCCTGATTATATTGCAGCGCTTCGCTCGCCTGGTCGAGCAGCCATGCGGTATCCGAAGAGGCATCCTCGATCTTCTGCAGGATCAGCGACAGCACCAGCCGTGCGGACGAAGAACCGATAGCGCTGCCGAGCAACTGCTCGGTGAAATGGATGAGCGCCATATCGGCCGGCTGATCGTCCTCCAGTTTGCGCCCCGAGGTCTGCTCATAGGTCGCAAGCGAGCGCTGCATGCGCTCTTCGCCGAGATAGCGGGCGATGGCCGTTTTGAGATCGCCGACGCTGATACGGGTCTTCCAGCCGCGCGTGGCAAATTGCGAGCGCGAATGTCGCTTGACGAAAATGCCGGCCTGGATGCGTTCCAGCGGCTTGGCATTGCGCGTCAGCGAGCCCACGACGAAGGCGGCAGTATTGACGAGCAGGCTCATCGCCGTCGCATTCACCAGCGGATCTGCATCCGGACCGGTGAAGAGCGTCGTGCCGGGAAAGATGAAACCGAGGAAACTGCTTGCCACATAGGAATAATCCGGGCCGCCGAAGGAGGGCAGGAAAAGCAGGTAGACCCAGATGGTGAAGCCGGAGGTCAGGCCGAGGATGGCGCCGCGCGCATTTGCCCGCCGCCAGATCATGCCGCCGAAGAGGGCAGGTGCAATCTGCGCGATGGCGGCAAAGGAGAGCAGGCCGATCGAGGCAAGCCCCGCAGTGCTGTCAGTCGAGCGATAGTAGGCGTATCCGAGCAGCAGTACGGCGAAGATGGCGCTGCGGCGGATATTGAGCAGGCTCTTTGCGAAGTCGTCACGCTGGCTCGCAAGGCCCGCGAGCTTCCTGCGCAGGAAGAACGGCATGACGATGTCGTTCGACACCATGATGGAAAGCGCCACGGAATCGACGATCACCATGGCGGTCGCCGCCGAGAAGCCGCCGATGAAGGTGATCAGCGAGACGACAGGCATCTGCCCTGCAAGCGGCAGGGTAAGAACATAGAGATCGGCATTGCCGTTGCCGCCGAAGATGAGCAGTCCGCCGATGGCGACGGGCAGCACAAAGAGATTGATGGCGATCAGGTAGAGCGGGAAGAGAAAGCCGGCGAGCCGGAGCTGTTTTGCCGTTCGGTTTTCGACCACCGTGACGTGGAACTGGCGCGGCAGCATGATAATGGCGAAGGCCGAAAGCAGTGTCAGCGTGATCCATCGGCTGAGCGGCGTCTGATAGTCGAGGGCGGCACTGACCAGGGCATTCTCCGATCCTTTCCGCCACAGGTCGCTCGGTCCGTCGAACAAGAACCAGATGACACATATGCCCGCCGTCAGAAAGGCAACGAGCTTGACCATCGATTCCATCGACACCGCGAGGATGAGCCCGTCCTGATGCTCGGTCGCATCGGTATGGCGGGTGCCGAACATGATGGCGAAGCAGGCAAGCACAAGCGTCACGATCAGCGGCAGGTCGAGGAAATAGAGATTGCCGCTGCCGATACCGTAGTCGGACGGATTGACCATGGCCGTGACCGTCGCGGAGATGGATTTCAACTGCAGCGCGATGTAGGGAATGGTGCCGATCAGGCAGATGAGCGCCACGATGGTTGCGACAGTGGAATTCTTGCCGTAGCGCGCCGCAATGAAATCGGCCACCGATGTCAGCTTCTCGGCCTTGGCGAGTTCGATAATGCGCTTCAAGAGCGGCATGCCGAGTGTGAAGACGAGAATCGGCCCGATATAGATGCCGGCAAATTCCAGCCCGTGATGCGCAGCAAGGCCGACGCCGCCGAAATAGGTCCAAGATGTGCAGTAGATCGCCAGGCTGAGCGCATACACAACAGGCCGGCCGCCCTCCGGCACGCCGAATTTTCGACTCCGGCGGTCGCCATAGCTTGCCACTGCAAAAAGCAGCAGAAGATAGCCCAAGGCAAACGCAAATATGACCCAGCCTGGAAGCATTGACCCTCCGCCGGCGGACTATCCGCCGTCCTCCCGGAACGGTTTGAAGATTAGGGCAATTCAGCAGGTTTGAAAATTCCCGCGGTCTTGGTCTTAAGTTCTACGCGGAAGGGGATGATGTCCGAATATTTCCAATTGCCGATTGATTAATTGAGATGAAGGTGTAGCTAATGAAAACAATGGCATGTCTTTGAAAAATGCATCGAGGGGAGACAGATCTGATGCTTAATGAGTTCAAAGCGTTCATCGCCCGCGGCAATGTCATGGATCTCGCAGTCGGTGTCATCATCGGCGGCGCGTTCGGCGGGATCGTCAAGTCGCTGGTCGAGGATATCATCATGCCGATCGTCGGCGCGATCTTCGGCGGTTTCGATTTTTCCAACTACTACATTTCGCTGTCGGACAAAGCCGTTGGGCCAACCCTTGACGAAGCCCGCAAAGGTGGGGCCGTTTTCGCATACGGCAATTTCATCACCGTCCTGATCAATTTCCTGATCCTCGCTTGGATCATCTTCCTGATGATCAAGGCTGTGAACATCCTGCGCGAGCAGGTCGAGCGCAAGGAAAAGGCCGCACCGGCAGAGGTCCCGCCGCCGCCGGCCGATGTCGCATTGCTGACCGAAATTCGCGACCTTCTCGCCAAGCGCCCGGCCGTCTGATCTGGCGGTCTGATCCGGGTGAGGGCCCGCCCATTCCGGCCGGGCTCATCCATCACGAAAATCGATATGCCATCACGCTTTGTCATGGGATTTGCGCCTGCAAATCCGTTATGAAGGCGTGAACCGGAGATATGCATGTCGATTATAAGCAGCCTCAGCCCGCGCGCCGTCGCAGCGCCAGAAAGCGGGATCGTCGAAGTCGTCAATTATGCCCGCGGCCGTGAGGGCCTTTTGCCGCTCTGGGTCGGCGAAGGCGATCTTCCTACTCCCGATTTCATCAATCAGGCGGCCATGCAGGCGCTCGCCGCCGGCGAGACCTTCTACACCTGGCAGCGCGGCATCCCCGAGCTGCGCCAGGCCCTGTCGGATTACTATTTCAGGCATTTCGGTATCCGTCTGGCACCGGAGCATTTCTATGTGACCGGTTCCGGCATGCAGGCGATCCAGATCGCCGTCCAGGCGCTGACTTCACCCGGCGATGAGTTCGTCTATCTCACCCCGGCCTGGCCGAATATTGCCGCCGCCCTTGAAATCGCCGGCGCGCGGTCGGTTGGCGTAGAGCTCCAGTTTGAAGGCGGCACATGGGCGGTCGATCTCAACCGCGTTGAAACAGCCATTACGCCGAAGACGCGCGGCCTCTTCATCAACACGCCGTCGAACCCCACGGGCTGGACCGCGACGAAGAAGGACCTGGCCGATATCCTGGCGCTTGCTCGTAAACATGATCTCTGGATCATGGCAGATGAGATCTACGCGCGTTATTTCTACGCTGGCGGTCGCGCGCCGTCCTTCCTGGATGTGATGGAGCCGGGCGACAAGGTCATCTTCATCAACTCCTTCTCCAAGAACTGGTCGATGACCGGCTGGCGCGTCGGCTGGATCGTCGCCCCGCCGGAAATGGGCCAGGTACTGGAAAACCTCATCCAATATTCCACCTCGGGCGTCGCGCAGTTTGTGCAGAAAGGCGCGGTCGCGGCTCTTAACGAAGGCGATGCTTTCGTGCAGTCGAATATCGACAAGGCGGCCCGCTCCCGCGACATCCTCTGCGATGCGCTGATCGCCACAAATCGCGTCGAGACGCTTAAACCCGATGGTGCGCTCTATGCCTTCCTGAAGATCGACGGCATTACCGACAGCCGCAAGGCCGCAATCGACATCGTCGACAAGACCGGTGTCGGCCTTGCGCCGGGCACGGCCTTCGGAGCCGGCGGCGAGCTTTTCCTGCGCGCCTGCTTCCTGCGCGATCCGGCCCAGGTGACGGTCGCGACCGAGCGGCTCTGCGACTATATCCTTACGGTTTAGGCGGAGCGGCGTATCGCTTCCGGCAGCACCGGAAGCAGCGTCACGTTGCGCCCCTCGACGATGATGACTTCGCCGTCTCTGATCGGCTGAAAGGGCATATCGGCTTTTTCCAGGAAGTCGACGGCCCTCTCGGCTGCTGCAGCCTCGTCATGCGCTGAGCGATAATGCGGAACTATGGAGAAATCGACGAGACCGAGGCCATCCCAAAGGATATTCTCGTCGTAGCCCGGCGCGAGTTGCTGCGGGTCGTCCATGATGTCGATGCCTTTGAGCGAGGGCGTCACTACCACCGCCCCGGCGCTGAACCCGCCGTAGACGAGCGCATCGTCGCGCAGCAACTCCCCTATGATCTGATCGAAACCGCTCTGCCGCATGGCGCGCCGTAGAAGAAAGGCATTGCCGCCGACGGCCCAAGCGAGATCAAAGCCGGCGAGCGCTTTTTCAAGAGCACGCGGCTCCCCGAAATAATCCCTCAGATCCAGTTCTTCCGCCTCGATCCCCCAATCGGCAAGCTCCTCCTTGGGATCGTAGACATTGGCCTCATAGGCGCGACGCGCCTCGGCCGGGATGAAGTCCAGCGCATTCTGGATAATTGCGGCGCGCCGCCCGCCATTGAGAAGCTTCTTGAGCCGGAAGGCGCTCGCTCCGAGCCGATAGGATGACAGGTAGAGTCTCATCATTGCTGCTCCCTGTTGGAGAGGGGCAGGTCACGAGATATGGAAAGAAGATATTGTGCCACGAGAAGTCCTTGCATGGGGCGGACATCGGGGCAGAAACAAAAAACCCCGCGCGTCCGGCGGGGTTGGATCGGGTAATGTGAACAGTTTCAGGTCACAAGCCGACGCCCCCACCGCAAAGGGTGGTCGTCATGCCCATCGTCATAGCCTGAAACGCGAAGTTGTTCATGGCCTGAGTTTGCCCGGCCGCATGCGTGATGTCAATGAGCGCTGAAAGAGAGGGGCAGGAGGCCTTTTCGTTTCGAAATCGGCCGGTCGCTAAAATTGTAGCAAAGCCGGAAATCCGCCTCTAACCACATGTCGAAACATACCGGCCGCAAAGGCTTTCCGAGGCTGTTTGATAACAAAATCGGAAAGGAAAACCCCGTTCTGATGTTCCCGAAAAAACATAAAACAGGGAATGCAGACATGGCGGTTCTGGTGACAGGTGGGGCTGGATATATCGGCAGCCACATGGTTTGGACGCTGTTGGATGCCGGTGAAGACGTCGTCGTGCTCGACAACCTCTCTACCGGCTTTCGCTGGGCCGTGGCGCCGGCGGCGCGCTTCTATCTTGGCGATGTCTCCGATCCGGATGTGCTGAAGAAGATCTTCATCGAGAACGATATCGAGGCAATCATCCATTTCGCCGGCTCTGCCGTCGTCCCTGTTTCGGTTGCCGATCCACTCTCCTACTACGATAACAATTCAGGCAAAACGCGCGCGCTGCTGAGCGTTTCGATCAAGGCCGGTATCCGCAACTTCGTCTTCTCCTCGACGGCCGCTGTCTACGGCCAGCAGAAGAGCTCCGCTCCCGTGAAGGAAACGGCACCCCTCAATCCGGAAAATCCATACGGCCAGTCGAAGCTGATGACCGAAATGATGCTTCGTGACGCCGCGGCCGCCTATGACTTCGGTTATGTGGCGCTCCGCTATTTCAACGTCGCGGGCGCCGACCCGCAGCTGCGCGCTGGCCAGTCGACCTCGGGTGCGACCCATCTCATCAAGGTCGCCTGTGAGGCTGCGCTCGGGAAGCGTGGCAGCATTACCGTCTACGGTTTCGATTACCCGACCCATGATGGCACCGGTGTGCGCGACTACATCCATGTCAGTGATTTGACGGCGGCGCATTTGAAGGCACTCGAGCATCTGCGCCAGGGCAGGGGGCCACTTGTCGCCAACTGCGGCTATGGCAACGGCTATTCCGTACTCGATGTATTGAACATGGTCACCCGCTTGAACGGTCATTCGTTCAAAATCAACATGGCGGCACGTCGCCCGGGTGACGCCGCAAGCGTCGTCGCCGATGCGACGCTTGCCCGCCGCGTGCTGGATTGGGCGCCGAGATATGACTCACTGGAAACCATCGTCCGCAGCTCGCTCGACTGGGAGCTCTTCCTGATGAACAAGAGCGTCGACGATCTGCACAGCATTCATCGCGCACTGGCTGCAGCTTCTTTCTGAGATGCAGCCGAACAACTTGCCATTCCGGCGTAGATACGGGTGGCCCGACGTTACGTGAATAAGGAATAATCAAGCTTTCTCTGGCCAACTTCAGCCAAGGGAATAGGGATCATGAAGAACTTCATAGCCTCGTTGCGGCTGCAAAAAGATAATCCGAAGTTTCTGGTGGCACAGTTCAAGGCTTTGTCGTCACAGATTCCGATTCTCTACGTTCTTCTTGTCATCAATGCGCTGGCTGTGGCCATCACTCACATCAGATCTGCGCCTCTCTGGCTTTCGCTCTACATTCCCGTCGGGCTCAGCATTGTCTGCGTCTTTCGCCTCTGCTGGTGGGAAATATCAGGCAAGGAAAATGTCACGCCGGAGCGCGCGCTGCGGCTGATGAAAGTAACGCTAGCAGGCGCGGTCATCCTCACCATCGGCTTCGGCGGTTGGGCTATCGCGCTCTATCGATATGGCGATGCCTCGCAGCAGGGGCAGATCGCCTATTTTCTGGTTGTAACCGGCATTTCCTGCGTTTTCTGCCTGATGCACCTGCCGCTCGCCGCGGCAATCACCACGGTCATCACCTTTACGGCCATGATCGTGACCTTTCTCTTTTCCGGCAACCCGGTTTTCGTCGCAACGGCCGTCAGCGGCCTGTTCCTGGTGCTGCCTTTCCTGCGCGTCATCAACAGCTACTTCCAGAATTTCGCGCATCTGGTGCGGCTTGCAGAAGAGCTCAAGCAGAAGCAGGCGGAAGCCGAGGAGCTGAATCGCGTCAACAGCCGCAATGCCCTGCAGGATCAACTGACTGGCCTTGCCAATCGTCGCAGTTTCTTCCTGTCGCTGGAACAGATGCTGCTGAAGGATCCCGCCGCGCCACCGGTCATCGGCATCGTCGATCTCGATGGCTTCAAACCGGTCAATGACGTCTTCGGCCACGCGGCCGGCGACGTCGTATTGAAGGAGACGGCGCGCCGCTTCGTCTCGTTGTTGGGCGATCAGGGCATCGTCTCGCGTCTTGGTGGCGATGAGTTCGGCATCATCTTCCCCGCTGACATGACGCTCAGGGCAATTTCCGATCTCGGCCTGGCGCTATGCGCGGCCGTGCGCGAACCCTATGACATCCCGGACGGTTCGGTCCGTGTTTCCGGCTCCTGCGGCATCGTCTATCCTGAGGCGGGCGAGTACACGGCCGAAGACCTCTACGAGAAAGCGGACTTCGCGCTCTATCAGGTCAAGAGCAAGCGCATCGGCGGTGTGGAATTCTTCTCGCCGGAGCACGAAAAGATCCTGACACAACGCTACCTGATCGAGCTCGAACTGCAGACCGAGAATTTCGCCAGCGAACTGAAGCTCGAATATCAGCCGATCGTCGAACTGCGCAGCGGCCGTGTCGTCGGTTTTGAGGCGCTTGCGCGTTGGGACAGCGCCCGCTTCGGCCGTATCAGCCCGGATGCCTTCATCCCGGCTGCCGAACGCACCGCCGTGATCGGCCGGGTGACGCGCATTCTCTTCGGCCAGGCGCTCGACGCCCTGAAGATCATGCCGGCGCATCTGCGCGTCTCCTTCAACCTGTCGGCCCGCGACATCTGCGATCACGAAACCTCGATGGCCCTGCTCGCCATGATCAACCGGTCGGGCGTCGACCCAAAACGCATCGAATTCGAGATCACCGAGACGGCGCTGCTGTCTGACTTCGATACTGCCGATCAGGTGATCGGCATGCTGCGCGCCGCCGGCATCTCGATTGCGCTTGATGATTTCGGCACGGGCTATTCAAGCTTGAGCCATATCCATCGCCTGGCCTTCGACAAGCTGAAGATCGATAAGGCCTTCGTGATGAATTTCGACCGCGATGCGCGCTGCATGAACATCACCCGTTCCGTCGCCAATCTCTGCCAGAACCTCGGCATCGCCTCCGTAGCCGAGGGTGTCGAAAGCGAGGAGGTGGCCGAGTCGCTGAAAGGCATCGGCGTAAGATTGGCGCAGGGCTATTATTTCTCCCGGCCGCTGCCGCTGGAACTGGCGATCGACTACGCGGTCAGGCGCGACGTCACCGTTTCTCAGTCCCTTTCGGCCTGATTGATCAGCCAGCCACTGGAACCTCGGCCCGACCCCGTTTATTCCTAGGGGAGGAGTGAGGTGGATCATGGACAATAGCAATCAAAGCGAAGTTATCGTTGAACGGCGTGGCACGGCGGGCCTTATCCGGCTGAACCGACCAAAGGCGTTGAACAGCCTGACGATCCCGATGGTGCGTACGATTGCCGCCGCACTTGACGAGTTTGCCGGTGACCAAGCGGTGGCCAGCGTCCTCGTGATGGGGGAGGGCGAGCGCGGCTTCTGCGCCGGCGGCGATATCCGCGCCATTCACATGAGCGGGCGTTCCGGCGATGGCCTGGCGGAAACTTTCTGGCGCGAGGAATTCCGCCTCAATCACCGGATCGCCAGCTATCCGAAACCCTATGTAGCGCTGATGGACGGCATCACCATGGGCGGCGGCGTCGGGCTTTCCAGCCACGGCCGCCATCGGATCGTCACCGAGCGCACCCGCCTTGCGATGCCGGAAACCGGTATCGGCTATTTTCCAGATGTCGGCGCTACGTGGCTGTTGCCTCGCACGCCGGGTGAAAGTGGTACATGGATGGCCCTGACCGGGCTCGATATCAATGCCTCCGATGCAATCTATACCGGCCTCGCTGACGTCTATATGTCTTCTTCGCGCCTCGAAGAGGCAGTCCATCGTCTGACGAACCTGTCTGCGGGAAGTTCGTCTGATGATGTGGATGCGGTGCTGCGCGATCTCTCGGAACAAGTGGATGAAGGCAGGTTGCAGGCCAATGCCGCAATGATCGACCGTGCCTTCCATTTCAACCGCGTGGAGGATATCGCATCCGCACTCGCTGCGGAGGAGGGTGAATTCGCCGCCGAAACCCGCCGTGTGTTGCTCACACGATCGCCGACAAGTCTCAAGCTTGCCTTGCGGCTGCTGAGAGCCGGCCGCCAGAGCCGCACGCTCGGCGAATGCCTGGCCCGCGAACTCGGGGCTTGCATGCACGTCCTGCACGGTCCGGATTTCTACGAGGGCGTTCGCGCAGCCGTCATCGACAAGGATCGCAATCCGAAATGGTCGCCGCCGACGATCGCCCTGGTCAATGATGAAATGATCGGCCGCTTCTTCGAATCGCCCAAGCCGCCGCTTTCGCTCTGACACTGTTTGATCGGGAAAGGCTCTAGCGCCACATGCCCCGCATGCGCGCGCCGACATCGATGCGCACCTGCCGCGCCTGCTGGGCGGCTGCCGTATCGGTCTTGACCTGCGGCCAGCCGCAAACCTCGAAGAATTGCAGCAGCGTGGCCGGAATGAAGCGGCTGCGCGACGCATAGACATGCCGGTCGCCCTGCGAATTCTGCCCATAGGTGAAGAAGCGCTGCGGCACGACGAGGTCGAGACTGTCCTTGGCGCGCGTCATTGCCACATAGAGGAGGCGCCGCTCTTCCTCGATCTCCGCCGTTGTCCCGACTGCGAGATCGGAGGGAATGCAGCCGTCTATGACGTTCAGCATGAAGACCTTGGTCCATTCCTGTCCCTTGGCCGAATGGATGGTCGAAAGAATGAGATAATCCTCATCGAGCAGCGGCACGCCAGCCTGATCCGAGGTTGCATCCGGCGGATCAAGCGTAAGCTCGGTCAGAAAGCGCTCGCGAGAAGCATAACCGCCGGCGATTTGTTCGAGCTGGATGAGATCGGCAAGCCGGGCGCTCGCATCTTCATGCAGCCGTTCCAGATGCGGCTCATACCATTGCCGCACCAGTTCGATCTCAGCGGGCCAGCCGGCCTTGCCGGTCTTCAGCTGCTGCATGGTCGAAACGAAGGAGGTCCAGTCGTCGCCCGAGCGTGGCGGCGCAGGCATGGCGGCGAGCGCCGCAACCGGGCTCGGGTCCTCAGCCATATGGTCCAGCACCTTCTGCGCCGTAGAAGGCCCGACCCCCGGAAGGATCTGCATCAGCCGGAAGCCCGCCACCCGGTCGCGCGGGTTCTGGGCAAAACGCAGTGCCGCCAGCATGTCCTTCACATGCGCGCTGTCGAGGAATTTCAGGCCGCCGAACTTCACGAAGGGAATGTTGCGGCGGGTCAGCTCCACTTCCAGCGGGCCGCTGTGATGCGAGGCGCGGAAAAGCACCGCTTGGCTCTTCAGCTTCACGCCCTCTTCGCGATTGTCGAGAACCTTGTCGGCCACATAACGTGCCTGATCATTCTCGTCGCGCACAGTCACCAGTCGCGGCCGTTCCGGCGATTCACGCTCCGTCCAGAGGTTCTTGGTGAAACGCTCGGAGGCAAGGTCAATCACGGCATTGGCGGCGGCCAGGATCGGCTGCGTCGAGCGGTAGTTGCGGTCAAGCGTGACGATGTTGGCGGCCGGGCTGAAGGCGGCCGGAAAATCGAGGATGTTGCGCACCGTCGCCGCGCGGAAGGAATAGATCGACTGCGCATCGTCGCCGACGACGGTCAGGCCCTGGCCGGTCGGCTTCAGCGCCAGAAGTATGGAAGACTGCAGCTTGTTGGTGTCCTGATATTCATCGACAAGCACATGGTCGAAGCGGCTGCCGATATCCTCGGCAATCATCGGCTCGGCCACCATCTGCGCCCAGTAGAGCAGCAGGTCGTCGTAATCGAGCACGTTCTGGCTCTGCTTGGACTCGACGTAACAGGCGAAAAGCTCGCGAAGCTGCTTTTCCCAGGTGGCGCACCAGGGAAAGGCGTCGCGCAACACGAGCGGCAGTTCCATTTCCGAGTTTACCGCGCGCGAATAGATCGCCAGGCAGGTTCCCTTTGTCGGAAATCGGCTCTCGGTCTTCGAGAAACCAAGATCATGACGCACGAGGTTCATCAGATCCGCACTGTCTTCCCGGTCATGGATGGAGAAGGCCGGATCGATGCCGATCTGTTCGGCATAGTCGCGCAAGAGGCGTGCGCCGATGCCGTGAAACGTGCCGCTCCAGGCAAGTGCATCCGCCATGATGCCGGAATTCTTGCCGAGAACCTCGCCGCAGATGCGTTCGACGCGGCGGCCCATTTCCGCTGCTGCGCGGCGGGAAAAGGTCATCAGCAGGATTCGGCGCGGATCGGCACCTTTGAGGATCAGATGGGCAACGCGGTGCGCAAGCGTATTCGTCTTGCCTGATCCGGCCCCGGCGATGACCAGCAGCGGACCCGCCACATGACTGCCGTCGGCAAGCGTGCCGTGTTCAACGGCCATGCGTTGCTGGGGATTGAGTCTTTCGAGATACATCCAGCCGTCCGGTTGGGCTTCACGGGAGAATCAGCACCCGCGAATAAAATCAGATGTTCCTTGGATGTTCTCGATTGGCGCCGCTGTCAAGCAGGCAGAGGCGGCCACGCACTATTGCGGAAAATCCGGCACGATCTGGCGCCGCACCAGCTTCAGGCTGCGGTCGGGCTGAAGAATATAGGTTTCGTAGACGCGCTGGCCCTGCTGATCGTAGAAGTCGTTGTACACTGCGCTGCCGATCGGCGACTTCGTCAGCTTCGTGCGCGGCTGCCCGCCATAGGTGATGCTGCCGGGAATTGGCTCTAGTGCGGGCGCGTCCGCGGCGGAGCAGCCGACCAGAGCGGGTGTGGCCAATAGGGTGGTCGCAAGAAGGGCAGGCACCAGCGCTTTCATCATCTTTTCCTCGGCTGCAATTGTTACGGCGGCTGCCGACACTTCCGGCAAGATTTCAGCACCACCATCGTGATGACTATGCATCGGGCCGACCGCGCGCCGCAACAAACGTCGTCTTCCAGCGTTAAATCCCTATTAGCCAATGTCAGGAACGACCATGGTGCTGCGATTTCACAACTCGCCGACTGACGAGGAAGCCTGGATGAAGAGCCGCAACACGGCCGCCATGCGCGCGTCCGTGGAAAGCGCCCTGCATGCCGCGGGCGATTTCGATGCAGCCGAAATCATCGTCTCCACCATCGGTTCCCTCGTCATTCTCGAAGGTTTCGTGCGCCAATGGAGCGACAGTGAGCGGGCTCGGGCGATTGCCGAGGCTATTGTCGGAAGCGGTTACGTCCATTGCCGCATGCTGGTGAAATAAATCACCGTCCACTTGAAGATTTTCAAGGAACCAACGCCCTGCCTTCGGTGTTGAAAAGCTGATTTCAATGCTGGAGACAATAATGCAAACGCTTATACGCCTCTGGGCCTGGGGCCTTCTTATTGGGTGCGGCGCCTTTGCCGGCTCCGCCTATGCCTCACTCGAAACCGATATGGATTATTCGGCCTTGCCGAAGGACGAAATCGCGCTGAATGAATATACCAGCGCTGCCGTCTGCGAGCCCGCCGAGCCGCATTACCTGCCGTCCTTCATCCGTGTCGCAGATGGCACAATCGTCGGTGTGGGATATATTCAGGTCCAGGATGAGAATACTTCGGACTGCTGATCGAATATTCTAATTTTCTTGCGGACGAGGCTCGTCTGCAGTCTCCCGCAGAGGGTGACGAGCCTCTGACCATCATCATGATGGCTGGCGTCGTTCTATTGATGAACAGATGAGCGGCGCAATATCTTTCGAAACAAAGCCCTGCGCGAGCTCCGTGCAGGGTTAAGTGAAAATTAAGCATTGCTCCGTTTCGGAACGGATTGGACTTTATTTGTCCGAAACCGCCGCTGAAGACTTAATGCACCTTAAGCTTTGCTTCCTCGGCCGCTGCCATAAACTCCGCGCGAGCCTCTTCGACGGTCTTTCTTCCATCAAGTGCCGCGCGGCAGACGCTCCGTGCCCTGAGGTATTTCAGTCCGCGCATGGCAGGCCAGTGCTCGGCAAGGCACGCCAAGGCGTCGAACGGTCCGTTAACCGTACGTGCTCCGGCCCCTTCGAAACCTACCTTGATCGGACCATTCCATCGTTCAGTTGCCATCGACGCTCCTCCAGCATGTCTCGATAGAAACAGTGATTGAAGCCTCCCGGTTCCTCCGCAAAGACTTCAGAATGCTAATATTCTAGCGAGATTTTTGCCGGCAGCAATGGCGCCGATTGGCGCGGTGGATAATGCTAAAGGAGAAAACTGGTGCTGCCGAGTGGGATTGAACCACCGACCTCACCCTTACCAAGGGTGTGCTCTACCACTGAGCTACGGCAGCAGGACCAGACGCGTGAAGCGAAAACGCTCAACTCGCGTGAACGGGGCGGCTATTGCCACAGGTTCGGCAGGAGTGCAAGCCGCAAATTCCAACTTCTCTGGGAATAACGTGCGGAGCACTTTTGGAATGGCGCGAATTCGGTTACTTCTGGGGCATGAACGAAGAGACTGAAAAGGCCCGGCAGAGCCGGAAAGCGGCCATGGAAGCCCAGGCGGCATTGCGGCGCGAGCGGGCTGCCGAAAAGCTGAGAGAAAATCTTTCCAGACGCAAGCAGCAGGTACGTGCTCGCCGCTCCGGCCAGGCGGACGAGACGGATGGCTTGCCCGCGGCAAAGACTGCTGCCGCAAAAATGGACGAATCGTAATGTTCGGTCCGCGACGAATTGAAGCGTACGGGGATTTGCTCTAAAGACCCCGACTTCTTGCCTTGCCCCCACAGGCAAAACTTTTTGAGGAAAGGCGGGCCTCGCCCGTAAGTGCACATGGATCGTATCAGAATTGTCGGCGGTAATGAGCTCAATGGCATCATTCCGATCTCCGGCGCCAAGAATGCCGCGCTGCCGCTGATGATCGCCTCGCTTTTGACGAGCGATACGCTGACGCTGGAAAACGTACCGCATCTTGCCGATGTCGAGTTGCTGATGCGCATCCTTGGCAATCACGGCGTCGATGTGGCCGTCAACGGCCGCCGCGAGCGCCAGGAAGATTCCTACGCCCGCACGATCCATTTTACCTGCCGCACCATCGTCGATACCACTGCGCCCTATGAGCTGGTGTCGAAGATGCGCGCCTCCTTCTGGGTCATCGGTCCGCTTCTCGCCCGCGAAGGCCATTGCCGTGTTTCCCTGCCGGGCGGCTGTGCCATCGGCACGCGTCCGGTCGATCTCTTCATCGACGGCCTGACCGCGCTCGGCGCGACGATGGAAATCGATGGCGGCTATATCAATGCCAAGGCTCCGCAAGGCGGTCTCATCGGCACGCATTACACCTTCCCCAAGGTGTCCGTTGGCGCAACGCATGTGCTGATGATGGCGGCAACACTTGCCCGCGGTACGACCGTGATCGGCAATGCCGCCCGCGAGCCTGAGGTCGTCGACCTTGCCAACTGCCTGAACGCCATGGGCGCCAAGATTTCCGGTGCCGGCACCTCGACCATTACGATCGAGGGCGTCACTTCGCTCTCGGGTGCCCGCCATCGTGTCCTGCCTGACCGCATCGAGACGGGCACCTACGCCATGGCCGTCGCCATGGCCGGCGGCGATGTTGTGCTTGAAAATACCGATGTTGGCCTCTTGGAAACGGCTCTCGAAACGCTGCGCCGCGCCGGAGCGGAGATTTCGTCGACGAACAATGGCATGCGCATCAAGCGCAACGGCGCCGGCATCCAGCCGGTCGATATCGTCACCGATCCCTTCCCGGGCTTCCCGACCGACCTGCAGGCGCAGTTCATGGCGCTGATGACCCGCTCTTCCGGTGTCTCGCATGTCACGGAGACCATCTTCGAAAACCGTTTCATGCATGTGCAGGAACTCGCCCGCCTTGGCGCGAAGATCTCGCTCTCCGGCCAGACGGCGAAGATCGAAGGTGTCCAGCGGCTGAAGGGCGCCCCCGTCATGGCGACCGATCTTCGCGCTTCCGTCTCCCTCGTCATCGCCGGCCTTGCCGCCGAAGGCGAAACCACGGTGTCCCGCGTCTATCACCTCGATCGCGGCTTCGAGCGGCTGGAAGAAAAGCTGACCCGCTGCGGCGCCATCGTCGAACGCGTCAGCGAGTAAGAAAAGGGCGCACATGCGCCCTTTATCCCGGTTGCGTATTTGGCCGCCGCGCCTTATTTCCGTTGTCTGACAGATCGCCGCACCTGCGGCCGAAAGATACGGGATAGAGGCTGGATGACCGACCTGAAACTTGTTGCGCTCGATGCCGAGGACCTGGCGGTCATTTCCGCACATGTGCAGGACAGTGTCTTCAAGGTAGCCGATATAGACTGGTCGCCGCGCGACAAGCAGTTCGCAATTGCCGCCAACCGGTTCGTCTGGGAAGAAGCGGCCCGAAAACGCAAAGGTTTTGAGCGCCGTCGTGCGGCCCTCGTATTCAAGCGCGTGCTATCCGTCCGCTCGATCGGCATCGACCGCGCCCGCCGCGATGACGTGCTGTCGCTGCTTGCCCTGCAATTCGAGCAGAAGGGCGAAGGGCCGGAAGGCACGCTCGAGCTCTCGCTGTCGGGCGCGGCCTCCATCATTCTCGATGTCGAATGCATCGAAATGCAGCTTGCCGATGTCGGCGGCGCCTGGGAAACGGGTTCCAAGCCGCGTCATCCCGGCACCTGAGCCCAACAGTTCGAGCAAGAAGGAATTCCGGCCTTGGCAATCTGGCTTAATCAGACATCCCACGGTTTCGAACAGCGCTTCGCAGCCTTTCTGACCACCAAGCGCGAGGTCTCCGAAGACGTCAACGCCGTGGTGCGCGCCATCATCGATGATGTGCGCGCCCGTGGCGATGTCGCTCTCGCCGAATATTCGAAGAGGTTCGACAGCATCGATTACGCGACGGTACCGATGCGCGTCACCGAGGAAGAGATCGAGAACGCCGTCGAGGTCGTCCCCTCGGAAGTGCTCGGCGCCTTGAAGGTCGCGGCGCTCCGCATCGAATCCCACCATCGTCGTCAGCTTCCCAAGGACGATATCTACGAAGACAATATGGGTGTCGGCCTCGGTTCGCGCTGGACGGCGATCGAAGCCGTTGGTCTTTACGTGCCCGGCGGCACGGCGAGCTATCCGAGCTCGGTGCTGATGAACGCCGTACCGGCGAAGGTCGCAGGGGTCGATCGCATCGTTATCGCGGTGCCAGCCACGGGCGGTTCGGTCAATCCGGCGGTGCTGGCTGCAGCCAAGCTTGCAGGCGTCAGTGAGATCTACCGCGTCGGCGGCGCGCAGGCGATTGCTGCCCTTGCCTATGGCACGGAGACGATCGCCCCGGTCGCCAAGATCACCGGCCCCGGCAATGCCTATGTGGCCGCCGCCAAGCGCCATGTCTTCGGCACTGTCGGCATCGACATGATCGCCGGCCCCTCGGAAGTGCTCGTCATCGCCGACAAGGATAACAATCCCGATTGGGTCGCCGCCGATCTGCTCGCCCAGGCCGAGCATGACGAGAGCTCCCAGGCGATCCTGATCACGGACGACGAGGAATTCGGCAAGGCGGTCGAAGCAGCCGTCGAACGGCAGCTGAAGACGCTGAACCGCGCGGAAACTGCCGCTGCCAGCTGGCGCGACTTCGGCGCGATCATCCTCGTCTCCGATCTCAAGGATGCCATCCCGCTCGCAAACCGCATCGCCGCGGAACATCTGGAATTGGCCGTCGCCAATCCTGATGCCTTTGTGGAGAAGATCCGCAATGCTGGCGCAATCTTCATCGGCGCCCACACGCCCGAAGTGATCGGCGATTATGTCGGCGGCTCCAACCACGTGCTGCCGACGGCGCGCTCGGCCCGCTTCTCCTCCGGCCTTTCGGTTCTCGATTTCATCAAGCGCACCTCGATCTTGCGCCTTGGTCCCCAGCAGCTTCGCGACCTCGGCCCGGCGGCGATTGCGCTCGCCGTCTCCGAAGGCCTCGATGCCCATGCGCGATCGGTCGCGATCCGCCTCAACCTCGAAAGGTGAGGGAATGGCGAAGGACGACTTCCGGCTCTGCGACGTTGTCCTTGACGATACGATCGGCCGTTCGACGCCTGATGTAGAGCATGAGCGGGCAGTCGCGATCTTCGATCTGATCGAGGAGAACTCGTTTGCGCCGTCAGGCCATGCCGGCGGGCCCTACCGGCTGAACATTTCGCTGGTCGATTCCAAGCTGGTCTTTGCGATCACCACGGAAAAGGGTGAGGATGTCGCAACCCATATCCTCTCCCTGACGCCCTTCCGGCGGATCGTGAAGGACTACTTCATGATCTGCGAAAGCTATTATGAGGCTATCCGTTCGGCGTCTCCAAGCCGTATCGAGGCGATCGACATGGGCCGGCGCGGCATTCACAACGAGGGTTCGCAGACGCTGAAGGATCGTCTCTCCGGCAAGATCGACGTCGATTTCGACACCGCCCGGCGCCTCTTCACGCTGGTCTGCGTGCTCTACTGGCGTGGATGACGGCGATGGAGCCGCCTGTTGAAACCGAGGGTGGAAAGCGGCCGGGCGCCATCCTCTTCATGTGCGGCATGAACGCTATCCGTTCGCCGATGGCCGAAGCGATCGCCCGCAGCATTCTGCCGGCCAATACCTATATACGATCTGCCGGTGTTCGCGCCGGCGAACGCGATCCCTTCGTCGATGTCGTGCTGGAGGAAATTGGCCTGTCGCTCGGCCGCCGGCAGCCGCAGACGCTGGAGGAGCTTGAGGACGACTATTTCGACCTCATCATCACGCTCTCGCCGCCGGCCCATCACGCAGCCCTTGAGCTGACCCGCTCCAGCGCTGTTGACGTGGTCTACTGGCCGACCATGGATCCGACGGTCGCGACCGGCACGCGTGAGCAGATATTGGACGGTTACCGCGAGGTTCGCGATCACCTCGCCGGCCTCATCGAAAGCCGGCTACTCAAGAGAAATGGCATCGCCGCGCAATCGGCGTGAAACAAAAGTCAGAAAGCCCGATCTACGAGGTTCACAAATCCCCGTTGATTGTGTAGTTTCCGCGCAAATTTTCAGGCGCCTTGCGCCTTTTTACCCAACACACAGGAAGAAAACCCTTATATGCCGAAAGAAGAAGTCCTCGAATTCCCGGGCATCGTGACCGAACTTCTGCCGAATGCGACATTCCGCGTGAAGCTCGAAAACGAGCATGAGATCATTGCCCACACCGCCGGCCGCATGCGCAAGAACCGCATCCGCGTTCTCGCCGGCGACAAGGTTTTGGTCGAAATGACGCCCTACGACCTGACGAAGGGCCGCATCACCTACCGCTTCAAGTAAGCTTGGTCTGCGAGGCTCCCCGGAGCTTTCGCTCCCGCCTGCCGATGGTCGAGGTTCCATGGCGCTGAAATACAAGCTCATTCTGGCCTCGGGCTCGCCCCGCCGCGTCGACCTGCTCAATCAGGCCGGCATCGAGCCCTCGCGCCTCATGCCGATGGATATCGACGAGGCGCCGAAGAAGTCGGAGCATCCGCGCTCTCTGGCACGTCGCCTATCGGGCGAAAAGGCAGAGGCGGCACTTGCCGCCATCAAGGGCGACATCACCTGGAAGGGCAGCTATATCCTGTCCGCCGATACCGTGGTCGCCGTCGGCCGTCGCATCCTCGGCAAGGCAGAGTTTGCTGACGAAGCCTCAAACTCGCTGCATCTGCTCTCCGGCCGCAACCATGTGGTCTATACGGGCATCTGCCTCATCACGCCCGATCGCAAGGTGCGCCAGAAGATCGTCGAGACCAAGGTGCGCTTCAAGCGCCTGTCGAGTTTCGAGATCGAAAACTACATTGCGTCAGGCCAATGGCGCGGTAAGGCGGGTGCCTACGGCATCCAGGGGCTCGCGGGCACCTTCGTGCAGAAAATGGTGGGTTCCTACACCAATGTCGTGGGACTGCCGCTTTATGAAACCATCCTGCTTCTGACCGGCGAGGGCTTCGATGTCCACAGCCGTTGGCCCGAGGGTTGATCTTCAGCTAGAGCGTTGTGCATCCTTTCGGACGCACAAGGGACGCTTTAGCGTTTTGAATCTACACATCAGGCTTTCTGAAAATGGCAACGATTTTCGGACCCATGCTGTAGGAGGAAAATATGTCCGATGAAATGAAGACCGGAGGCAAAGTCGAGCCGCTGCGCAAGACGCGTCCCTGCCCGGAATGCGGCAAACCGTCGAACCGCGAGCACTATCCCTTCTGCTCCAACCGCTGCCGCGAGGTGGACCTGTCGCGCTGGCTGACGGGTTCCTACGCCATTCCCGTGGCCGACGACGAGACCAAGGCGGATTACCCCGACGAGGAAAACTAGGTTTTCCACCGCGAAGCCCTTATTTTTTCTCGCAAATTGCCAAAATCTGCTGGACCGTCAAAAAACTATCATTTGATGCTTGCCATGGGCGAACAAGATGCTATAACCCCGCTCGCTTCCGGGGCGAACCAAGGCCCTGACATTCCAAGCCGGAATGTTTTTCGAGAAGCGTGGTTAGCCCAGGTAGCTCAGTTGGTAGAGCAGCGGATTGAAAATCCGCGTGTCACTGGTTCGATTCCGGTCCTGGGCACCATTTCTAACGGCTTGGTTTTTCTCACATTTTAGCTCCTTATTTTGGCCGACAGGATTTGCGGTCTAGACGCTGCTTTTGCATTTTCTAGACGTCTTTTGTTTTCCGTCTGTTCACTTCAGCCTCAAACTCGCTGACTGTCTGGGCCATCTTCTTTGAGGTGTCAGCGCGGCGGGAATAGTGCTTTGCCATCGCCTCCGTTTTCTGCCCGAGCATTTCGGCGATCGTCGAGTAGTCCTTGCCCATTTCGCGCAGAATAGTTGCGACGGTATGCCTGAGGCCTTTAAGGGTTAGGCCGGGTTGAACCGTGCCTTCCTTTTCGAGCTTCTGACGAACCGGGCGCCATGACGCCCGGAACCCCGAGACGGTCCACGGCTTGCCGTAGCTATTAGCGCACAGTGTGAGGGTTCTGGTGCGATGCTTAGGCTCGGCCGCCAATGCATCGATTACCGGGGCGGGCAGTGGCACCCAAACAGGCACGCCTGTCTTCCCGCGGCGCGTATCAAGGCGCCCCTCAGAAACCGCTGTGCGTGGCAATTGGAGCGCGTCTTGAGGGTCGAGGCCGCAGTACATCATAAGAGCCACTGGCAGCGCCATATGGGCGGGCAGGGCGGCTGTGACCGCTTCTCGTTCGTAGTCCATCCATGGGCGGTTTGCCTCGGTTGCGTCGGTCGCTTTGCGAACGCGTTTGACCTTCGAAACGGAATTAGACGACATCAGCTCTTGCTCTATGCCGTGCTCGAAAAGGATGCTGAGTACTGTCAGAACGTAGTTCGCGAACTTGCGCTTTCGCTTCTCGAATGTCTTGTCGCGGAGACGAGCGACCCAGCCCTGAGTCAGCTCGGCAAGGGGTGAAGGTGCCAAGGGACGTAGGTATTCCAAAACTTTCTCATAATCGGATTTGGTGCGTGTCTTCAGGGATTTGAAGCCGGCAGATCCGCGATAAGAAATAATTAGGGCGCCAAGCGTGCCGGGTTTCGCCTCCATGCCTTGGCTCGCTGCGTTGATGGCCTCGAGCTCGGCGAAAAACTCTGATGTGCCAAAGTCAGATTTTAGCCGCTTCCCGGTCTTTCGATGGTAGGCATACCACTTGCCAGTCTTGGGCTCGAAATACCGCTTTATGCCTTTTACTCGGACGACCGTTCCAGTCATAGCGCATCGAGCAGCGCGTCGGCCGTCCTCAAAGGATTCCCTGCCTCGCGCAGCCCGTCAATCCAGCAGTCAAGCTCTCGCAGGTCGTAGCGCTCCATACGCACGCCGACGCCCAGCGCGATGGGTCGCACTGGGCACACAGAACCAAATGTCGGCAGGCTCAGGCCGCAATATGAGGCGGCCTGCGACTTCGTTAGAAGTCTAGCTGGGAAATTATCATTGGCAGCTACAAGCGGCGATCTTGTTCTCATGCGCAGTGCTTGAGATTGTCGTTCGAAGCGACGGGTCGTACCGCTTTGCGGACGCGCATTGCGCAGATGGCCTCCAGCAAGGCCAACGATGGAATAACCGGGCTCTCGGGACGGAATGTGATCTGGCATCCAAGATTGACAGGCATCGTATCTCCTCTGGTTTTGGGCATAGGTGATCGTTCGGTGCAGCGATGCGTCGCTATCTTCTCTGGGCAAGAACGGTGGCGGTCATCCTCGTCTCCTCTGCGGTGGCAGACAGAGCAATGACCGATTCACAGATCAAGCGTTAGGCAAAGAACCCTGCATTAATTGCGGTACTATTCGTCAGTGTCGTCGTAGGTGGAGATCGCATTCCGGATATGGCTTTCGCTGAAGCCGTACTTAGCTCCGAGTTCGGAGAGCACCGTGTCGTAGCGCACTCCAGCTTCCCTCATCTGGTGGAAGTCTTCACCTATTTCGATCCAGAATGCCGGCAAGGCCTTTGGCCGACCAGCAGAGCGCTTGGCAGGCTTCAGGAGATCTGCGGCGATGCCTTGCACGACGCGATCCGCTTTGCCGGCCAGCAGCAGCTCAATAACCATCCGTCGCGCGTCTTCGGTGCGGCCTTGGCTCAGAGCTGAGCGGATGTCGATCGCCTGAAGGCTGAATGATGGCGGAAGTTTCGCCATTACCTTGCTACCAGATGATCTCCAGCGACAATCCGAGATGGCCGTCCGGCCGCGTCCTCAGCCGACACGGCAAGGTGATAGTTTTCCCGCCCCGTGCTGGTGATGTAGCGATCGACGATGACGGATCTCAATTTGCCGGCGATGTGATCGACTGCTTGGCCGATTTCAAATCTGTAAGGCTCCGCTGTGGTGATGATGGTGTGCGCGTTCATTCTCAGCCCCGTTGTTCGGCAATGTTAGTTGTTGTAAAACGATTCTTAAAAACGGTCAACTAACAAGTGCGGCAAAGTGCTAACATTTGCTTTCGACCGGCTACCGCACCCGCCACCACATGAGGAGACAGATGTGACCCGAACCGCAAGCCTGGGAATACGCGTTGAACCGGCCGTGAAGAGTGCCCTCGAATCTGCGGCAAAAGCAGATCGCCGTACCGTCGCCAGCTACATCGAAAAGCTGATTGTCGATGATCTCGAGACTAAGGGCTATTTGCCGAAGGATGCCGCATAGTCCCGTTGACAAATTTGTAGGTTGGCGCACGAGCGGCTCGTCACAGATGAAGGCCGGGCAGAGGTGAAGCGGATCGACACCTATCGCGACTGGAAGTTTTAGGCGGCCAAGATCAAGAAGTTGCGGTCGAGCGCCGTGACGCTCACGGGAGACCGCTTCGGCCAAACTTTCGGCCATAGTGCGAATCCTGTGGGGATTTCAGCAATTTTGCTTGGATAATCAGCAAGCCGCATTGATCTTGCTCCGCAATGCTGCCTAGCTGGAGATCCTGGCAGCGGGGAATGCGGCTAAGCTTGGAGGCGAACCGCACTCGCCCGCGTCAGGTGGCTCCTCGGTGGCGAGATCAGCGCGAATGCTGGTCTCGCCGACAGCCAAGAACACCGTGCAACAGATTGTTGGGTGTCGCAATGAAGGAGTTGCGTAAAACGCAACTTTATCCACGGTCGCGGATAAATTTCCGCGAATGTCGCACCAGATCAAGCGGTCCTCGCGACCGTCGCTATGTACCGTCCTGTTGAACGTACGCGCGACCACTTGCGCCAGCAACTACGCAATTGTATGCGCAGGTTGTACACGTCGGGGGACGCGATGATTTTCACTAATTTAGCCAGGATCGTTGCATGGCTTGCGCTCGTTCTCGGTGCCTCTCAGATATTAATTGGCTTCGGCATCGCCAACGAAGTCTTTGGGCCATACAAGGAGGCGCTGGCCCGATATGCGCCGGGCGCCGCGAACGCAGGTAAAGTCATTGACCGTGGCTTTTACGCTGTCCTTTTTGCGGTAGCACTCGGCACGCTTGCCGAGATCAGCTTCAACTTGCGTCGCGGCAGGCACGAATAGGCGTCCGACCAGTCCATCACGTCGCAAAATTTAGGGACCGTTGATCGTTCACATCCGTTTGATTGTATGAGAAATTGCGGCCGTCAAATTCTCTACAGAACCGCGTGTACCGCTCTTCTCCAAAAGCGTCTACGTAGGTGATCCGGCCGTAAACGAAGAGCCGCTTTCCGCCTGCTTTATGCTCCTCTACCAAACTTTCGACGCTCGGCCCGTCCAGTTGGGGGATACACCCCTTGTAAGGCCATAACTCCTCATGGGTAATGACCGAGTCGTCAGGATAACTTCTACTTACTGCGCATGTTTCCGGATCTGGAGGAGTGTCTGCCAGCTTGTAGCAAATGCTGAGGCGCTTCACTCTCGCCGGCGTTCTGCCGAAATTACGAAATGTGACGCCGTGGGTAGCGACGACGTTTCCATTTTCGTCTTTCGTTTTCTTGGTTGTAAACATGCGGACGTGAGGGCGCTCCGCATTAATGTTTGCAAGCGTCGCCTTCCTTGCCAAGAATGCGCTGTACATATTGGCGAAGAGGGTTGCAATTAGCATAGCCATGCCAATTGCGTTCAACCACGTTCCCCACAGTGTGGTGGCCGTGCTTTCTCGAGCGGCAATTACGGCAGCCCACTGGGCGCAATTGTCCGGACCTGCCTCTGCAATACGGGCATCGCAAGTAGCCGCCGGCGCGGAGATAGGTTGTGCGTCTTTCTCATTGTACACTTGCACCTGCCCCCACGCATATGCTTGAATCCAAGGGGATGTACTGATGAGAAACATCAAGCCTAGTGCGAGAAGGGCTCGTTGAGAAAATGATAACAAATGCGAACCTCGATCAGATGGATAGTTCGGTGAAACTCTGTTTTGTTGCCACGGCACTTGACGGGCGGTATCGAGAAGAACCGATGGACAGCTTTCTTCGATTCCGTGATACTTGTCTCAAGACAACCGCTGCTGGAAGGATACTTATCGCTGTTTACTATGCGGCGAGCCCTGCTGCATCATGTCTATTGAGGAAATCCCCAATTCTCATGCGTGTTTCCGGCAATCTGCTTACTGCGATCGGAAACAGATTGCCCAAACAGAAGTAAGGTGCGGGCCTCACGACCCGCCCCAGCTCCGTGACTATGGTCTGATGCGGGTTCTTATCGGCGGACCGCGACGGATATACTTGTACGGCGTCCGTCCTGGTCGCCATACCATGTGCTTGTTGATGGCCCGGTCTGGATCGCCCCGAAGAGCGTCACGTAATTATAGCCTTCCGTGAGACCGGTTTTCATCGATCTGGCAGAGAATGGCACAATGTCAGAGCTCCCCATGAGAGAGACGGCGCCGTTGACTTCTACAGTAGATGCTGGCGTTGTCGTGCCAAATGCCAACGCAGACCTGGTTCCGTCGCCGGCTGCACCGTTGATGGCGTTTCCAGTGGCGACAGCGTCAGCAACCTCATCGGACCAGACAAGGAATTCACAGCGGATTTCCGTGTTGACTTCGGCGAAGGTGGTGCTCGTCCTCTGCCTGTTTGCCGTGAAGTTGTTGAACAGCGCCACGCCAGTGTCGTTATACCAAGACCGGACGAAGCGCTGCGCCAGCGTATCAACGAATGCCGGGCCCGTAACAGGCCGAGCCATGCCGACAAGCGTTCGGGTGGCGTCACCGGTCTTGATGCGAACGCCAGTCGTGCTGTCCACCGCAGAGGCAGTCGTGGATGCCTCCAGCGTCATCGTCCCGGAGTTCATCCAGGCATAGATGTAATACAATGTGGATGGCGTCAGGCCGGTGGGAGCCAGGGTCACGCCAGCGGATGGGATGGAATAGTGTACCCCGTTGATCGTCAGCAGTTGGCCATTAAAGCGGGACAAGAGCAGATTGCCGCCAGACAGCGACAGCCTGCACTGACCATAAGACTGGGTTGCTGCAGATGTTGCATTTGCCCAAGTCACAATGTTTGTAGACGTATTGACGGTGCAAAGCAGGATGTCGTCAGAGCCGTCGAAAAAGTAAAATTTCACGGTTCCGGCGACCGAAGTATCCTCCCAGACAGTGCCGGCGACGGCGTACGACGGCCGCGCCGATCCGGAGTGACCTGAAAGCAGCGCATCAAGCGAATCGTCGGTGCGCTGCGTGAGCAGAGTTGGGGTGGCCGGGCCGACTAGCGGCACAGACCAGGTTGTTGCTTGGCTCATTCAGAGGTCTCCTCGTTGGAGGGCTGCTTGTCGGTAAAAAAGCGGTCGCGGCTGAAGTAGTCGGCCGTGCCGAAGTAGTCGTTTTCGTCTTCAGTTTTGTCAGGGCGCGGGGGCGCATCACCCGCGGCCGGCTTGGTTGGCTGGTTCATTTGGTTTTTCCTGTTGGGTATAGAGCTACGCGCGCAACGCGCGGCGCTGTGCCCGATTGAGAGGCGTGCGGAAAGGGTCGATCCGGCCGCCAATCCTGTCGTTGTGCCAGGTGTGCACGCGTTCGACGCGGGCGCCTGAGGCATCAACGATTGTCATGTCGACGAAGCCGCCGACCCAGTAGTGTGGCGTGACGCCGGCAACGCCGTGAAGCGACGTCGGAACCGACGCCACTTCCCGCATTAACGATACAACGTAGGAGCCAAGTTCCTTTACGAACGATACCTGGTCCTCCCCAAAGTGAGGGCGCCGATACGCGGCTAGCTTCATCAGATCGAACACCGGGCCGCGTAGCGTCGTTGCTCCTAGAACCTGGAGCGCAAACGGAACCGTGTCAGGTCGGTCTGGCTCTGGGCCAGTCTGGAACCCCAAATGCAGGATGCCGCGCGTCGCTGACCACATCGTCATCGCAGCGAGAACGTCATTGCTGGGGACGTGCCGCACGTCAGCGTATGTTTCCTGCAGGCCGAGCAAAAAAACTGGCAGGAACAGATCAACGAAATCGTCCACACCGAGTTGATCGACCTGCGCCGTCAGGAAATTGCGGATACGTTCGCCGAGCTCAGCGCTCCCCTGCGTGGTGACGGCAAAAGGCTTGGTCTCTGCGACCGATACTTTGCGATCGAGCGAACGAACTACACCGTCGCGGGTGGTGTATCCGGCGCCGTCGGTAAACAAATACGATGCGTCAGCGGACTGAGTGGCAAAATATGCGCTCATCGGAAAAAGTCTCCAAGATTTAGGTTCAGGCTGTGCTCTGCGCCGCAGATCGGGCGCTGGATGGCATCGGCGAAAGCGGTGCCGATATCGCCGCCGTTATTGAGCAGCGCGTCTTTGAAATCGCCGGCGAACGACTTGATGTCACCGCGCAGGTCGTCGGTTCGGAGGGATCTGCGGATCTGGCCGGCCTCGGCGCTATTGAGATCCTCCGGCAAGCCGTATTGGCGCAGCGTCGAGGTAATCTGCTGATCCTGCTTGGATAGCGAATTGTATCGCGCGTCCATGAGCAGATCTTGCTGCAGCTTCGCCTTGGACAGCGTCTCCGAATACTGCTTGTAAAGCGCGACCTTCTTCTCGATTTCCTTGCGCTGCTCGGCGCTAAGAGATCTACCCTTGTCCTCCGATCGCTGAAACAGATCGAGCGCGAAACGCGCCGCATCCGCATCGACGCCATACTTGCCGAGGAGCTCGGTCTCCTGCTGTACCTGCTGAATGCGGTCGTCCGCCGCCTTCAGGAGATCGCGATAAGCGTTGGCAGCCTTGGTCGCCGCCGTCTCTGCCTTCTTGTTAGGCTCCTCGCCCAACTGGATCGGCTTCTGACCAGGGATAGGTACGGCCATGCTCCGACCGTCGGCATCGGACACAGTCGGGTTCTGGTCGTCGATCCGCTTGCGAACGGCATCGTATTGGCGCTGGACGGCGGCTCTATCTTCGCTGCCCTGAGCCGCATCCATCGCCTTGCGGAAGGCCTCCGCGGCCCGCTCTGCGTCGGACAGTGATGGCATCGCAATCTGGGACAGCTCCTTCAGGGCGTTACGCAGCGCCCGGACGCCGACAACCTGGTCCGATGAGACCTTGCCGATGTCGGAGATGACATCCTTAGCGGCCTTAACTCGGCGCTCGGCATCGGCTGCTGCGGTCGAATTATTGATTATTTCGTCGGCGATTTTCCGGAGGCCGGCCGGGTTGGTGGCGACGATGCCTTCGACCTCGCTCCGAAACCGAGCGAAATCTGGAGCGCCATCAGCTATCGACTTACGAAAATTGCGGATCGCATCCGCGAAAGGCTTGAACCGGCCATCGATATCAGAAGCACCACCCGTGCGCGCAGCGAGCACGCCGAGCGTCTTATTGAAGTCAGAGACCGCTTCCTTCGCTACTTCCTGCTGAACCTTGAGGTTTTCTCGGGCCGCAGCCGCAGCTTCAATCTGCGATTTCTTGACGTAGTCGCCAAGCCCTTCACCAGCGATTCCGTAGGCTTCCTTGATAGCCTCGATCGTGGCCGCGTGGCTCTTCACGGCATCGTCGGCTGTGTGCACGCTGCCCGACGTCAACTTTGCAAATGCTATGGCCGCAGCACCGGCAGCAGCAATCGCGATCGGCAGGGCGCCGAACGTCGAAATCAGCATTGTGGCGCCGGCCGTGACGTCCGCCAACGCCGACTTGACGCCCCCTTGGCCAGCGTAAAGCTGCGCGATCTGCGGTCCTTGCTGGGCCGCGATCATCCCCAAAGGCATGCCGGACGCTAGCCCCTGACCGATATCGAAGGCTTGGTAACCAAGGTTCTGGCGACGGCCAGCCGAGTTGTCGTTCGAGACCGCAAGCTCTTTGTTGCGCCCCCTGATGACCGCGATTTGCGACGCGAATGCAGCCTTCTGCTTGTCGATCGCCGCGGTCATTTCCTTGGCGGATATCGCTCCAAGGGCATGAGCAGATTTGATCTCTTTTAGGCTATCGGTATACGACTGCTGCGCGGCGAAGAGCGGCGAATACTTCGCACGCAGCCTCTCGAGCTCCTTGCCCTGGTCGGCAAGCGCGCCGGTCCACTCCTTCGTGGCCTTCGTGCCGAGGCCGACCACGCCGTTAATGCGGGTCTGAAGCGCCGTCGTCGAACTGTCGATCTTTGCGCCGGCGGCCTGGTATTTTCTGGCAATCTGGTCTGTCGCAGTGCCGACGTCAGAAGCGAACTTGGCGAGCCCGCGCTGCGCCGCAGACATGTCAGAGCTGACGGTAAAGACTAGATTATTGTCGTTGTCAGCCATAGGCATGGCCTCCTGGCCGCGAGGCGGTCGGTTGAGGATGCATTGATTTTTCCTGTGATTTAGTGCCTGCGCTTTCCAGCTTTCGCGGCCGGCGGCCCAAAGTTCTCTTCCGCCCAGAACGGGCGCGGCGGCGGATAAAAGTTGCGATGAAGGTTTTCGATGTGTTCAATCACATCGAGGCCGATCCGGCGCCATGTTTCCTCGGCAACCGGCCAAGCCGTTTCTTCTGTGAGGCCGATCGCGTCCAGGTCACCGAAGAAGTCGCAGCCGCTTTGGAAATAGCCCGACCAGGCCTCAACTTCGCCAGCTCGGCGAAGGTTCGTTCGTCTCCGGATGGGCATTACGCTCGCCGTCCGTAGTCGCGTGTGCGGGACATCCGCGGCGCCTCCGGTGCGTCGATGCCATCGAGCGCGAGCTCGCGGAGCAGCCTGGCAAAGGCGATGCGAGCATTTTGCAAAATGCCGACCTCTGGCCGCTCTTTTGGCTGACCAAAGCGATCTGTGAAGGTCTGGCCGTCCTTGTCGAGGACTTCGCGCGCGCCCTGGGCTTGGTCCCAGGCCTCGGCGGCAAGCTGCAATAGGCGGAGGTGGTGGTCCTCAAGGTCGAAATCGGCAAGCACCGATCGCCACCATTTTTGCGTTGCCGGGCGCAGATGTGCCGGCGCTTTTGGCGGTTTTGCCATCGTTTTTGACCGTTTTCATGGAGTGCAATTGGGCTGAATGGCTTGGAGAGCAGGGCCTGCGCCATGGCCGGAATATTTTCTCAACCGGGGCAAGGCGCATATACACGATGGCCCAGCACCGCTCCCCATAGGAAACGGCCGCAAGGGCATCGATACCCCTCCCTAGCCGAGCTCGATCGGATATCCATCGGCTCCGAACCGAACGACCTTGCCGCCTCGCTCCTGTCGCTGCTTATGCCGGCTGTGACATGGCGGACAGAGGCTAGCCAGGTTGGTGGGATCGAAGAACAGGGTATGGTCACCCTTATGCGGTGTGCGATGGTCAACCGTGTTGGCGGCCGTCACGATCCCAAGCTCCTCGCACATCCAGCACAGAGGCTCTCGTGCCAACTGAGCCAGGCGCAATTGCTTCCAGAGAGTTGTCCGATAAAGCGCGTGATAGCGCTCGGCTTCGGGGCTGCGCTGTGTCACACCGCGATCCCCCGAGCCTTCATCGCGGCTTCGGCACGGCTGACGCCTGTCGATCGGCCAGACAGCGACGCGCTCGTGGACTTGCCGTAAGCGCCCCATAGAACAATGCTGATCTCGCCGAGGAACGCTCGGGTGATGAGCCGCTTGGGCAACTTTCCGCCGTCATCCCACTCCTCTTCTATCGAAGAAAAACCCACAGACACCTCATTGACCAGGCCGGAGCCCACGCTCGCCAACGCCTCTTGTCCGAGCGGCGACTTGTCATCCGGCTTGAATGAATACCAAAGGCCGATGTTGTCGGACCGGATTGTCAGGCTTTTGTTCGACACGCGAGCCAGTGGTCGGCTTGAATCGTGCGCCCAAAGGACGGCGACATCCGGATTATCGATCAGGCTCCGATCGAATGCGCCTCTTGCGAAGCGCTCTTCGAAAAGGCCAGCGATGATCGCGGGCTGGCCCCATTGAATGGCATAACCGGTGATGTCAGCCACGCAGACGATCCTTCAGCTGCTTTTCGCGCTTCCCGATAGCGAGGCGCCTGGCGATGTCAGATGCAGACTCGGAACGCTCGACGTGTCGCTGCTCACCGGGCAGCTTGATCGATCGAAGGCCCTTGCGACCGCCGTTAGCAGGGCGCAGTTCGTATTCGCGGCGTTCAGTTGACATGGCCGGCCTCCAGCGCTTCGAGCTTGAACCGATGGATATGACCGTCGTTCTTGTCGCCGAGAAAATGCGGGCGCAGGGCAGGCAGATATGAGAGCTGCACGCCTTCGCTCTCCAGATCATCCAGCAAAGCTTCAGCATGAAGACGAGCAGCGTGGACGGCGTCTAGTGCTGAAATGAGAGCTGCGATCCGCCGACCGTACTCGGTTTTGACGAGGCTACACGCGGCTTTGCTTGCCGTACCGATTCGATCTCGAAGTCGCTGCTGGACCTCGACGATGGCGGCGTCAACGGCTTCAGCGTGCCGGCGGAGAGCTTTCAGCTTTTCCGGCCTTTCGCTCAGCGCCTGGTCGATCGTCTCACCAAGCAGAGCGGCGACGTCGACGCGAATCCGGGGAGCGGGTCGCGCTTCAATGTCTGCGATTAGATCAGCGATCGCTGCAGCAGACTTCTGGGCGTCGGCTGAAAGCTCAGCGAGCTTCGCCTCGAGCGCTGCATATTCCTTGTCGGCTTCTGCGAGCGACGGCACAGTGAATGGTTTAGCCACGATCGGCCTCCTTGATAAATGCGGCGAATGCCGAACCTGGAATGGTGGTGGCAATTCGAGCCTTGTTGCTCGGCTGCTGGTTGGCGACGCTGCCGGCAGCCTGAAAACGATGAGTGATGCCGTCGGCCCAAGCCAACGTAATTTCTGGCCAGCCGTGCGCGACATCGAGCGTCACCTCGTCGAGCGTGTCGCCTTCAGCTGCCATGCCAGCTAGAACGGCCAGTTGGATCTCCGCGGTACGCGGGATGCGGAGCGGAGCACAATCGACGTTGGCGCCGCCGGGTGTCGTTGCGAGGGCGGCACGGGTGGCTCCCGTTACGTCTTCCAGCTTCGCGCCCGTTGCGACCGCAATGAGTAGCGTGATTGCATCCGCTCGATTGAACTCAGGTGCGCGGCCTGGCGCGCCCTTTGGAAGCGTGCCGGCCAATTGCAGCTCGCGGGCGACACTTTCCACCCGCGTTTTCTTGAGGCCGACGTGCCGCTCGATCAGCTCGGCGATCCTGGTGATCGGGCTTGTCATGCGGCCACCCACTGCACCTTTTCACCACCGCCGGCGAAGACGTCATAGTCGGTGTTTGCGGGCACAAAAATGCGCGGCTCGGCGTTCGCGTTCGGCGCGGTGCCAATTGAGACGTAAGCGTCGGCCGCTGACCGAAGCCGAAACATCGGCTGGCCGTAGGCGTCTGAATCAGCTGGAGCGCCGTTTGTGGTAGTAACGCCGGAAGCTGGCGCCTCAGACCAAACAACCTTGCCGAGGATCGCCTGAGATTTGTCACGTCGATATGAACCGGCATAGCCGCAAACGACGCGGAATCCTGTGAATGCCATGAGAAGTCCTTTTGAAGTTTTTCCGTGTGGAACGGCATAAAAAAAGCCGACCCGAAGGCCGGCAGTTAATGGGCAGGCGAGCAGCGGCCGAAGCCGCGCTCAAAGCCCGATCGCCGCGCTGCTTGGGCGCGGCAATTACCGAACTGCCAGTTCATCCGTGGTCAGTTCTGTTGCTATTAGCGAAACGACGTCACTCGATTTGCAACATCGAACCGAAATTGCTTTCCGCAACCTGCGCCTTGGCCCATTCCATAGCCTTTGCCAGCATGGCGGCGCCTTTCCTGTCCTGATATCGCCCACGCGCACCGAACGCCTCGCCGATTCCGGCAAGGTTCTCTCGCGACATCAGCAACTCAATGACGTAGTCGATATCAGGCGGCGGATCGTCAAAGCTCAGATCTTCGGCCCTAATGGGTGAGCCTTTCGATTTGCCTGGTCTTGGCGTTCCCAGCCCTGATTCCGCGCCGATGAAATCAATGCCAAGGGATGCTATGCCATCTGAACACGATCCGTATGAAACGAAGTCATCGGAAAGCTCATCGACGTCGTTTTGCGGCAGAATGTCGAGCCGGGTGTAGCCACAAGGTTCCACCGGCTGCGGTTCGCCATCACCAAGGCGCGGCAGAACGGGCGGCAGGTCAAGATGGCTGCCGAGACTCGCTTTGGTCTTCTTCTTGCCGCGTGCCGTGCCGTTGCGGCGAATGTCGAGCCCGCCTTGAGGCGGCTCGTTGTCGTTGGCGATCACCACCGAGTCGGGAAGTCGTTGCCGAGCTATCAGCCAGAGACATGCCGCGCCGTATCGATCCTGTTTCGCAGCCCAATTGAATGCTGGCCGGCCGCCACGATGCACCGGCGCTCTGCCTTTCGGAGGCGTGTTGTCATTTGCGGCCAAGTACTTGTTCGCCAGGCGCTCGGCATCGTTACGCGCCGTCAGTGTGCGCAGGTTGGTTGGCAACGCAATTCGCGGCGCGCCGCTGCCCGAAACAGGCGCGGCTCTATCAGGATTTGGCAAAGGGGTGGCTCCAGGTCTGGAGGCTTGTTCCGGCCGGTAGATCCGGCTCTTAGTTAGTGGAAGTTAAGACCGTGATGTAAACAGACCAGATTGGTCAAGTCGGGCCGTGGAATAACGCTGTGTTCGTTTTACAAAATTGTCAACGGCGGCAACATTTGAAGTTGCGTGATGGCTGATCAGGTTGCATTTTCAGCCTCATCAAAAGAGGTGGAATCTTGAAAACCGTTGCTCCCTCCATCACTCAAACTGCATTTAATTGCCCCCACTGCGGTGTGCTCGCACACCAACATTGGTTCTCCGTGTATGCCGAGGGGCTGACGAATGGAAAGCTGCCCGCCCTTCCGGATCCTGATGAACTCGAGCGTGCGCGAAATATTGGAGATTCGCGGGAGCGGGAAAAAGTCACAAGGTTACTAACACGACTGCTTACACACCACCCTGTAATCGTTTCGCGCGGTTATCATGCTGACTTTGCTGTCGAGAATGTCTGGCTCACGAAGTGCTTCAATTGCCAAGAAGTGGCAATTTGGCGCGCCGACACAATGGCATATCCGGAGCCGACTCTACTGGCAGCCGCGAATTCAGACACGCCGCCAGAAATAGTTGCTGATTACGATGAGGCGCGGGCAATTTTCGACAAATCACCTAGAGGAGCAGCCGCGCTTCTCAGACTTTCGATTCAGAAGCTGTGTCAGCACTTGGGTGAACCTGGCAAGAATATTAACAATGATATCGCTTCTCTTGTGGCGAAAGGCTTAGATGTCCGCATACAGAGAGCGTTGGATGTTCTGCGTGTCGTCGGCAATGAAGCTGTTCATCCCGGCACCATTGACCTGAATGACGATCGATCCACAGCTGAAAGCTTATTCAAACTGTTTAATCTCATTGTCGAAAAAATGATCTCTGAGCCCAAGTTGGTCGATGAGGTTTACGCCAGCCTTCCCGGTGACAAACTTCGAGCAATCGAGACGCGGGACAAGGAAAAGACAGGAAAAGCAAAATAACTTTCTCACGCGCGCTTGCGCACGCGCGCGAGGGAAGATCCGTATTAGCGATAACGCTGCGGGGGGGGGGGGGGGGGGGACCGGGCCGATAGGAAGTCCAGGCAGGAATTTTGGGCCCCCACCCAGTAAAAATTTTTTTAAGGAAAAACGATTAGTTTACCCCCACCCAAATTTA